>NZ_CP102590.1 GCF_032818155.1 Niallia taxi | reverse complement strand
ACGGCATGAAAAAGGCTAAAGACAAACGCTGACTTGCTTTCCAGTCTACTGCCAAACGCTGCAGGACAATAAGAATATAGGGAAGCACGAAAAGCGGTCGGAACATCCATAGTCCATACACCATTAATATCCCGGGGAGCACATAAAAAAAGCCATAAAAAACGCTTAAGAGCAAAACCAGCGGGACAGAACGGCCAAGCCCTGAAAAAATATTCTTTATAAACCCTTCCCATACCTCACTATTCCGTTCATACATCCGGCATGTAACGTCCGTACTTATATTAGCCAAGCAGACTCTGCATCCAGATATCTTCATTTGTCTTGCCAGATGAACATCCTCGACTATGGAAGTCTGGACGGTACGATGACCGCCTATTCTTTGATAGGCGCTTCTTTCAAAAAACATAAAAACACCATTGGCTGCTGTTGCGGCAGGCATCTTGCTTTTATTTGCAAGATGCAGCGGAAGGTGAAATAGTACTACAAAATGCATCATCGGTATTAGAATTTTGCTCATGATTCCTGGGACCTCAAAGGATGGAAACCCGGATATCAGCTTAACCTTTTCTTTTTTTAACAGTGTAAGTGTCTTTTCAATCACGTCGGATTTAAGCCGAACGTCTGCATCAATGAAAAGGATGTACTCCCCATTTGCTTCTTTCTGGAGCTGATGACAGGCATGCACCTTTCCAGCCCAGCCTGCTGGAAGCTCTCTTCCTCTTAAAATCTTAAAGCGGCAATCTCCTGACGTTTTTTCCTGCAGCAAGGACAAAGTCTGATCTGTTGATCCATCATCTAGCAAAAGAATTTCCAAATGCGGGTATGTTAAGGATTTCAGGCTATTAATTAGTCCAGCAACGTTTCGTGCTTCGTTTCTTAAGGGCACCAAAATGGACACAAGCGGCTGAAAGTTTTCATTTAGATTCGGAGCTGGAAGACTAGGCAATCCGCTCATATTCCATAATGTCCATAGGATAAATAAAAAGAGACTGATGATTAAAAATAAAACCATTTAGACATTGCCCCTTAAAGTAAGTTTACGAAGTGCTTTGTTTTTTCACTGATAACATGGTTTTTCAACACATCTAATGCGTCTGTACATATCTTTTCAAGTGATAAGGTTTTTTCCATCCTGGTATCTCCATGTAGTTCTGTGCTAAATAATGGATTACCTGTCTTTATCCATACCTCTGGCTTTCGTTTGTGTGCAAAAGAATAATAGAAGCATACTGGTATGATAGGAATTTCAGGAAGCTTCTCCTGCAGGTACAAAGCTCCGGGCTGAAATTGCAGCGGACGTTTTTCCAGGTGATATTCATCCCCCTGAGGAAAAATCCATACACTTTTCCCCTTTTTCAGCAGCATCTCAGCATACCTCATAGTTTTTACCATTCCTTTTGGGCTGGAACGGTCGATTGAGAAGGCTCCAAGCTTCTTGAAATATGGAAACTGCTTTAGACCCTGTTCATGCATCATGATATACAAATCCTGCTGTATAACGGTCTTCGTCAGCTGATAGTAAATAAGCCCATCCCACCAGGACGAGTGGTTGCAGACAAAAATGCAAGGGCTTGTGTGCAGTTTGCCTGGTGCTTGCCAATAAATTTTGTCAAAAGAGAAGGCAAGCATTCTTTTGTGGAAAATAGAAAAAAGTTTTTCAAAAACAACGTCTTTTTTAGCATGAATCATGATGATTTCCTTCTTATAGCAGCATATAGTGTCAGTCCTGCCAAGCAAGCTGTCAGGATGCCTGCAAGCCAAAGCTCACCTGTTGCTGCAAGCAAAACAAACATCGTGATTGTTAGGACAAATAGATAAAACATTCGCTTTTCCCACAGTATGTTTTTTTCTTGTGAGAAAAATAAGATAAATACATGAAGGACAAGTGCGACAATAAACCACCCGAAAAAATTGCTGAATGGAATGTCATAGTAGACCCCGTCCTCCTCCCAAATCCAATATTGCTTTAGTTTAAATGCAACTGGATCGATAATTAAATCAATAATTACAGCAATACAGGCGCCAATAATCGGCTGCATCCACTTTTTGGCTGAGATTGCATTTGCCAGGGCATGTGATGTCCCCATTACCATTAGCCAGGCAAAACCAATGGCTATCGGTACGTCAAATAAATTAGGAGCAAACCGATTGGTATAATAATAATCTCCAAATAAAATTCCAAAAGACGATCCAATAAATTCTGCAAGATAGGAAAATAGGAAAATAACCATGCAGATTACATATCCCGCTTTTTTTCCAAAGGCTTTAGAGAAATAAACAATTGCCAAAAGGCCGCTTAAAATCAAAAATACAGCGTTCGCCCATTCAAGCCAAGCAGGCAGCAGATCAAAGGTGAGAAGAATCACTCCGCAAATATACCAAATGATAAAAAAACGAAATAGGACATTTTCAAAATTCATAAAACTCTCCTTCTCATTACAGCTGCCTTCTCGCAAGACTTTGCCAGTCAAGGTCCCTTGCTTCACACCATTCTCTAACCTTCCCGCCTGCTATCATTGGGCAGTTCTGGAGATCTGGAAGAGATTTCGCCCCTTGGAGAAGCAGCAGCATCTTTAAATGTTCCTTCCACACCTCCAGCTCCATTATTAATCCATCAACATCTTGATCATGGAGTGTTTTTAAAAATGGTCCGGCAATTCCCGCAGCAGCTGCTCCTAAGGAAAAGGATTTTACTGCATCAAGCGGGTTACGTATTCCACCTGATGCGATGATTGTCAGCTTACCTAATACGGACTGCGCTTCTAACAACGAAATGACAGTCGATTGGCCCCAATCTTTTAAATACGCAAAGTCTCGTTTGCTTCTGCGCTCATTTTCAATATGGACGAAATTTGTCCCCCCTTTCCCTCCTAAATCAACATATTGAATACCAGCACTATGGAGCTGCCTGAGCGTTTCTGTACTCATGCCGAACCCTGTTTCCTTGACGATAACTGGCACCTGCAGTTTCAACGATAATTTTTCTAATTTAGCAAGAATATTAGTGAAATTACGCTCTCCCTCTGGCATAACCAACTCCTGCGGCACATTCAAATGAACTTGGAGCGCATCAGCCTCCAACATATCAATGGCTGTTAATGCATAATCGAGTGGTGCATCTGCCCCAATATTTGCAAATACAAGACCGTTCGGATTTTTCTTCCGAACAACGTTAAATGTATGTGCAAGCTCTTCATTTCGAATGGCAGCATGCTGAGAACCGACTGCCATTGCAACACCAGTTTCCCGAGCAGCTTCTGCCAGAGATGCATTAATTACTGCTGATTTCTCACTCCCACCTGTCATCGCATTGATAAAAATTGGATAATCAAGCGTTAAAGGACCGATATTGGTCTGGAGCTGAATGTCATCCACCCCCATTTCCGGCAAGGAACGGTGAATGAATGACAGCTCATCAAAATCAGAACTAAGTGAAAATGGTGATGTTAATGCAAGGTTAATATGCTCTGTTTTTCGATTTTGTCTAATTGTGTCCATAAACTAATACAGCTCCCAAATCCTCTAATTAATGAGTTACAAACCTACTGTTAATCCCTCTACCGCTTGCTTTAATCGCACCATATTTTCTTCAGATACATAGTTTCGTTTTTGCAAGCAGTCATATCCGTTTTCTCGGACAACTTTTAATATTTCTTTATAAATAAGTGCTGATAAAAGAACATGTAATTGACTGGCTTTATCAAAATAATCGATTCCCTCTTGAAATACGGCATAAAGATGTTCTGATCGATTCGCTATTTTCTCCCAAACCCTTATAAAGGCTGGGTTAATATTGCTGGCTTCCAAGTCCTTTTGTTTGTAATTTTCCATTTCAAGCAAATCAACTGGTAAATAGATGCGGTTATTCTGATAATCCTCGCCAACGTCTCTAAGAATATTAGTTAATTGCATTGCTACACCTAATTGAACAGCATACATATGCAAATGCCGATGGTTTTTAGTTGCTAGAATGGGAAGAAGCATTAAGCCAACTGTTCCAGCTACATAATAACAATACCGCTCTAACTCTGCTAATGTATTAGGCTGTTTAAAGTTAATGTCCATCCTCTGTCCTTCTAATTGCTCGTAGAAAGGTTTAATATCCATCTCATAACGGGTAAAAACATCTCGTAACGCTCTCCAAAGCGGTGAAGAAATTTCCTTGCCCTTCTCAAAAAGCTTTAGCTGATGATACAAGTTCTGCCAATTTTTTTCTTGTACAGATTTATCTCCAGTTTCATCAACACTGTCATCTGCATAGCGGCAAAATGCATAGATGGCATACACAGCATTAGCCTTATCTTTTGGTAGCTTTTTAAAGGCATGATAAAAGCTTGCCGAATTGTGTTTAATCACATTTTCACAGTATTGATAGTCATTTTGAAGCGAATCAATAGCTTTAGCTTCCCTCATTTGCAACCCCTCCTGCTGAATGGACTGTCTGTGCCTTCGTTGCTTTCATGGAAACAGAATCATCTAAAATTAATTCATCACTTGCAATTTTTGCTGATAGCAATACAATTGGAACACCTGCCCCAGGGTGTGTGCTGCTTCCAGTGAAATAGAGGTTTTCACAATTTTTGGCTTTGCTTTGCGGTCTTAAATGGTTGCTTTGAGTTAACGTAGGACGTAATCCAAAGCAAGCGCCGTTATATGCGTTGAACCTTTCAGCGAAATCCACTGGCGTCATATAGGTTTCGGAGATAATATCCTCTTCTATTCCTGCTAGCCCCTCAACTTGACTAAGCGTATGAAGGACTTGAGATCGGTAATAGGAAATTGTTTCATCTGTCCATTCATACTTAGCTGTAGATAAATCGGATACCGGGACAAGTATATATAGTCCATCCTTCCCTTCTGGTGCTAATGATGGATCTAGCTTGGAAGCAGTGTATACATAAAAAGATGGATTTTCCAGTTTTTCCCCTGCAAATATATCATCCAGATTCTTTTTCAGCTCCTCTCCAAAGAAAAAGCTATGAGCGGTTTTTAATTCTTCATATTTTTTATTCATGCCTAGATACATGATGAAACAAGAGCAGGAATAATCCATACTATCAATCTTTTTATCTGTATATTTTCCTTTTGCTTTGTCTTCTTTTACGAGATTTTTCATGGCATAAGGAAAATCAGCATTACATATAACCTTGTCGGCAGAAATTTCTTTTCCATTTACCTTAATTCCTGTTGCGACTTGATTTTCAATCCTAATTTCTTCTACAGAGGATTGATAGAAAACCTTGCCCCCAAGCTCTAGAAATAATCGCTCCATTGACTTAGCCATCGTATACATACCGCCTTTAATAAACCAAATGCCATAGAAAAACTCAATCATCGGAATCATCGAGTACAATGACGGACCGTTATATGGAGACACACCGATATATAATGTTTGAAAACTGATCATTTGCTTTAACTGCTCATTTTTGACATATTTACTAATAAATTTGTCGGCACTGTCAAAGGTCTTTAGCTTTAATGCCTGATACAATGTTGACGGATTATAGAAGTCCCTTTTATTTCGGAAGGGACGCTGCAGAAAATGATTTTTCGCAACCATAAAACGTTCATAAATCAACTGCAAATATTTTAAAAACCCTTCTGCATCCTTTTCACTAGCATGTTCAAAGGTCTTCATTAATTCCACTAAATCAGAGGAGACCTCATGATACCCTTGCTTGCCACTTCCAAAGAAAACGGAATACATCGGATCTAATCTTTCCATCGGTATATAATCATCAGGATTGCGTCCAGCCAGTTCAAAGATTTCCCTATACAACTCTGGCATCATCACAATGGATGGTCCTAGGTCAAATTGAAAGCCATCCTTTTCGATGCGATGCATTTTTCCTCCTGCAATAGCTTCTTTCTCATATATTTCAACATCGTATCCAGCATGCTGCAAACGGATAGCACTTGCTAATCCAGCAACACCTGCACCAATAACAGCCACTTTTTTAGTCATTTTCGTAAATTGCCCCCTATCATTACTTCTGGTAAAAAATTAAGTTTTTCAAGAAAATCCTGATTTACCCTTCCTTATCAAGTGATAAATCAAATCACTAAACATCTTACTTATCAACTGATAAGCTGGATGAATATGTCACTTATCGTTTGATAAGTGACTGTAAAACATTTCACCTTATCAAGTGATAAGGTGAAATACAAACAACTTTATTATCAAGTGATAAAGGTTCGTTGTCAACATGCAGCTATCTAAGCCCACAATTTTAGGTAAAGATCAACAAATTAAACCTCTAAAACAAAAAAATCCGGATAGGTATTTAACCATCCTTTTGGTATTTGTCTCACACAATATATAAGTGCATTTTTACTATTACCCTTTTTGGATTCTCTTGAAACCTTTTTGTGATTTTTTTTTTGGTATCTTAAAAATTGATTGGTTTTACAATGACAAAACTAAAAATACAACAAGATATTATAAACGACAGTTTGCTTTCATTGCTTCTTATTATATACGGAATCTTGGACCATAAAAAAGAGGTGGGTATTCTCTCCCAGCCTCTTTGAATCGTTATTCTACTACTTTCCCAGTCATGTCCTCATAATCTTTACACATTATTTCCCATGATTTTTGAATATCTTCATCTAATCCAAATAGACCGCTTCGACCGATAATATAAATATCAGGATCTGCTGCATCAATTCTTTTAAATGTTTTTCTACTAGATGATCCGTCCATTTCAATAACATATTGATAACCCTTTTCGTCACGTAATTCTCTTAATGCGACAATTTTATCTAGGGTACTTTCAATAAAACGTTGTCCAGCAAAACCTGGATCAACTGTCATGATAGTGATTTTATCCACTAAATCAATATAAGGGAAAATTGTTTCAATAGGAGTTTCTGGATTTAATACTATCCCTGCTTTTAGTCCAGCATCATGAATTTGGTCAATTAATCGGAAAGCAAGGCCATCCAGTACTTCTGCGTGCATACAAATCCATTCACACTTCAAATCCACTAATTGTTGGACCCAAAAGCTTGGATTGGTTACCATTAGATGGGCAGACATCGGTAAGTCACTTATTTTTCGGACTTCTTGCATAAACCATGGGGATAATGTGATATTAGGGACATAATGTCCATCCATAATATCAATATGATAAGAACCTACATGATCGTTTAAAAAAGTAATTTGCTCTTTAAACTTATCTAAATCCATTGTCATTAGTGATGGTGAAAATTCTACTTTTTTCATACTCTATTAATCCTCCATAACAACTCTAGTTTCTTTAGGAATAATAAAATGTTTGGTTTTATTATTCCTAAATTTTTTGACTACGGCATTAATTGACTGCTAAATTTGACACGCTTACATTTTTATAGAATTTGAATATCATCTAAATCAATATCTTCTTCTTCTACTTCTATTTCCTCATCTTCTTTTACATTTTTCTTAATTAAAGCCAAGGCTACACCTGTCACAACAACGTTTACTAAGATAGCTGCAACACCAGCCCATGGATTTGACATCGTTGGTAGCATAAATACGCCTCCGAATGGTACAGTTGCATCTGCTCCTAACACCATCGTTACTGCTCCACCAGCTGCTCCACCGATGGCTACAGCAGTTACAGTACGAACAATATCATTCATAACAATTGGTATAACACCTTCTACAATGTTAACAACACCCATTGGCACTGCTGATTTCAATGTTTCTACTTCTGATCGTGTATAAATATTTTTTCTAAAGATTTTAGCAATAAAGTAAGCTAATCCAAATCCGATTGGAGTTGCTGTATTAACTAATTGTAAAGCTGTGATCGGTCCATTAATTCCTTCTGCTTGCATTGTCAATACGAAGGCAAATACCGTTTTGTTGATCGGTCCACCAAAGTCAACTCCACTCAATAGACCTACGATTCCACCAAATACAAGTAAGGAAGAGGTTCCTAAGCTGTTTAACCCATCTGTTAATAAGGATGTAAGTGCAGCAACAGGAATTCCAATAATATAAACCATGATTAGTCCACCAATAATGGAGGTGAAAAATGGTACAATTAATGTCGGCATTAAGCCTTTAGCCCAGCTAGGAACTTTAAAATGTTTAATAATAGCTACAGCAAGATAACCAGATAAAAATCCTCCTAAAATACCACCAATAAAGCCTGCTCCGATTGCATTAGCACTTAATCCGATAATGAATCCTGGAGCAATCCCGGGTTTACCAGCAATAGAATAAGAAATTCCTGTTGAGATAACGACAGGTAGTAAACCTAAACCTGCTCCACCCATTGTTGCTAACGCATCCCATATGGAAAACTCTCCTTGTACTAAAGAACCTTGACTAGTACCTCCAAAAGCCATACCAATTGCAATCAAGAAACCTGCTCCACACACAATTGGAATTAAGTATGAAATGGCTGTTAATAAATGGCCTTTAAGATTTAATTTTTTTAATGCACTCACTTTTTACCCCTCCTATAAAAGACCTCATTCAATAAATCTACTATTTGCTTTTTTAGCTACATAAAGCCTCTTTAACATCTTCCGCGTTTTTGGATTGCAGCATCTTCTCAATCACTTCATCATTTCCTAGCTTTCTAGCAAATAATGATAATAATTTCAGATGACTTTGTGCTCCATCATCGTTTCCAACCGCAAACAGAATGATTCCCTTAACTCCCTTTCCGTCGAGAGTTTCCCAAGCAATTTCTTCTTGAGTAATTCCAATCGCTACGCCTATTTTTTCTACAGAATCACTTTTCCCATGAGGAATAGCAATATAATTTCCGATTCCAGTTTGTCCAATCGCTTCCCTAGCATAGATATCCTTTGTAAATTCTTCAATATCCTTAATGTATTCGTTTTCAAGAAGGACCTGAGCTAATTCCTGAATAGCTTCTTCCTTACTCTTAGCAGTCATATTCGTTTTAATTGTGTTTAAATCTACAATATTTTTTACTTCCATGATTATCTCTCCTTTTTTATTTATTTCTGTTGGTTGATAACCTCTGCTGCTTTTTCAATTAGTTTATTTGGTGATTTAACCGCTATTTCTGTTGTAACTTGGATAATTCTTTTCCCGTCGAAGCGTTCTCTTCCTGCAATTTTCACATCTGTCGCTAAAATAACGATGTCTGCTTCTGCGATTTGTTGTTGGCTCAATTCATTTTCTGTTCCAATTGTTCCTTGTGTTTCAATATGAATTTCATGACCTGCTTTTTTACCAGCATTCTCTAATTTTTCCTGTGCGATATATGTGTGTGCGATCCCAACTGTGCAAGCTGCAACTCCTACTATTTTCATGATTATTCCTCCTAATATTTTATAATTTCATTTATAAAGGCTTCTTTTTCTTGACTGTTTATTAAGCGGTCAAGATACTCTTCATCTGCCAAAGATCTAGTAAATAAGGCTATTCTTTTCTTCATATTAACGCTTTCATTTTTCTTTAATAAAATCACAATTACGAGACAAATATTTTTTGTCTGAAAATCCCAAGTCTCGATTGGTTTTGCTAAACGAAGAAATAAAATTTGACTTCTCTCTAGTTGTTCGCTTTCAATATGAGGCAATAAGACATGCTCTGCGATCATTGTACTGCCGATTTTTTCTCTATCCTTTAATTGCTGGATGACTTCCTCCGTTGATAAAGGATTGTCTCGACCTACAATTTCTGCAATAAAAGAGTGTACTTCATCTTTTGTATTTAACTCACAATTAAAATACATTTGATAGAGTGAATTAATTTCCATGATATACTTCCTCTATCTTTCCCTGAAGTCTCTTTTGGTCATCAATGGTAAACATCGCACTTACTAATAGGAAAGGAATAGGTACATCCTCCTTAATGTGAACAGTGCTCAAAATCAATTCAGCATCTGTATATTTCTCTTTTAGCATTTGAGTGTCTCGGGATGCTACCACATCAACAATTTCCAACTCTGGGAATTTTTTAGAAACTTTTGCTCTTAAAAGCTCTGAAGTTCCTATTCCTGTTGTACACATTATAAGTGTTTTTATCGGACGATGATGCTGACCTGTTTCAATTGCCTTTGCAAAATAGAGGGTGATAAACCCAATCTCATCCTCGTTTATGGCTGATAGGTTGAATTTCTCACTAACCAATTCCGAAACCTTCTTTACGCCCATAAATACATCTTCATACGTTACCTTAATCTGACTTAACAAACTGTTCTTAACCCGAATCTTATGCTCTAATCTGTTAAGCATCGGTTTAATATGGTTGGCTAAATCGATAAATATTGACTGACTGTCAATGTCGATTCCTAAGTTAGTACTCATTCCTTCAATATACGCTTTTGTTACTTGAATCACTTCTGATGAAAAAGTGGAAGTAATAGCATGAGATCCCTGCATTCTCGATGACACTAAATATTGATAAAGAAAATATATCTCAATATCTGGCAAAGGACTGTTTAAATATTTCTCAATATTTGAGACAATCATTTTAGCAACCGGATACAAAATATCTCGCTTCATATTTTCCATTTCTTCTTTAGAAATCTCAGCAAACCTTCTAGTAGGAACTATTCTTGATCTGCTTAGCAGTATATATAAGTGTGAAAAAATGTTTACATTGTATGGGTAAGGAATCGTTATATTTAAATCTTCTTCAATCTTTCTTAATTGATCCAAGATAAATAAAACATCGTACTGATTAAAATTCAGTTTTGGATTCCTCTTTAAATCATCAATATCGATAATATTAAAGATTTCAATAATATCTTTAATAGCTTTCCGAATATTAACTTCTTCCCCAAGGATCGCTAATGTTCTATTTTTTCTCTCTAAAACCAAATTGTATTTTTTAAGCTCTTCACTCATTATTTGCTCATCATTGAATGTTGCAGAATCGCCAACATAATAGTGACTAAATAAATGATAAACATTTATAGGCTTGGGTGAAGACAACAATAATTCTTCCATAATTCGTTTACGTCTCTCACTCGGAGAAAATTGCATTTCTTTATCTTTAGCATTACTTTTTTGCGAATTAATAAATTTCTCGTAGTCTAGTCTATATCCTCTCCCTCTTTCAGATATGATTAAAGGACCATCCTCGTACTCATTATTAAGTTTATTTATTAAACGATATACAGTTTTTTGAGAAACATTAAGTACTTCAAGGAGTTCCTTCGATGTCACATACCCTTGATGTTTGGAAAGAAATAATAACAGTTCTTGTTCATGATTGCTTTTAGAACTCATCTCTTTGCCTCCTTGATTTGATATTAACACAATATTTAAAAAGCATTTCACTGAAAAATGACCGTTGCAACGGTCACTTTTGTCCATTTTATAGGGTTTTTCTTGAGAGCGTCAAGGGTAGGTCATAAATAGGTCTGCTAGACTAAGTTGGACAGGAAAGCCGAAATAACGGTGATTGTAAGTAAATTTTCCGTGTTGTAAGGTCAAACTAGTCTACTAACAATAAAGGGTACAGGCCCTGATCCTTAATTCAAATTTGATATGTTACGGACAATTTCCTCACTATAACCAAGATACTCTTTACTTATCAGCATATCTTTTGGAGCTATTATTGCACTTAGATAAATTAAAAAATCTGAATTAAACAAAACTGGATTTAACATAGAATGGCCAACTCCAGTTATTGTTTTGACTTTTAATTGCTTATCTGACAACAATCGCTTGTAAATCCTTTCTGTTTCATCTGAATCTACATTTTCATCCTTCTCAGCTAATATTAGAAATACCGGAGACTTAATTTTTTTGATATCTTCTGTTGCATCTGACGAAATATTCTTTTGAACAAATGAATATCTTTCATTAGACATTCCACTATCTCCAGTTATTTGCTTGTATTCCTCGTAAGAGCTGCCAGATTCAATAATCTTTGACTCCTCTGCGTCTTTTATTAGTTCATTGCTTATTTGCTGATTAGTTTTGTTCTCGCGTTTCATTTTCATTGTAGTATAATATTGCCCTTGCTTAAGCCAATTAATGGCGGGGGCTACTATTATAGAAGCAGTGATATCGTCTCGATTCTTCTGAACTTTAGGAATTACCCAGCCAGCTTGGCTAGCCCCCCAAATGATAATTTTATTTGTACTTATATTTTTTTGCTCTTTTGCCCAGTCAATTACTTCCTCTACCTCTTTCGCTCGGTCATCCATCGATTGATTTAACCAATTCCCGGATGATTTCCCTACACCGAGTTTATCCCAAGAAATTGAAGCAAAGCCTTGTTTTGCAAAACGTTCCATTAATGGCTTGTAACCACCATCCTGAGTTGCATTTTGTGCACCATCACCATGAACGAATATAACAACTCCCTTCTGCTCTGTTTTGGGAAGGGCTAGATAACCAGCTAACTTTCCTTGCTCCGTTTTAATCGTTACCCTTTGCTCTAACATCTCGTAACTATTTTCATAGATGAAGCATCCAATACACACTAATAGAATCAATGCTATACTAATGAGTAGTTTAAATCTCTTTTTCATGATTATTAGAACCTTTCCACTCCATAAGATACCATTGATTAATTCCATGTAAGTGCCTTCCTACTATACTTTTTCCTTCTTTCTTTATTTGAAATCCAAGTCTTTCATAAAGTCTTCTAGCAGCAATATTGGCTTTTGATACATATAATGTTACAGACTGACCGTTTACTGCTGAGCTTTTAACTAGTTCTATAAGTTGTGTTCCAATTCCCACTCCTTGATATGCTTTAGATACGGTAATAAAGTCTATATGAATTTCGTTATCTTTCTTACTGTGATCAAGTGCACAATAAAAGACGAATGTCTTAAATATTGATTTACAACTAAGCTGTTTGCACAAAATGATTAAGAATTCTATTAAGTGCCATCTTTTCGGTTTTATAAACAAAATACCCTTAATGCTTTTATCTCTTATTATCAGCAATTTTTGTCTATGATTTTTTATTATGTGCTCTGCAAGACAATGTAATAAATAATGCTGTTCCCGTTTTGGTAAATTTAATATTTGAAACTTTCCTGCGAATCCGTCCATTAATAGAACAGCTACTGCCTCTATCTCTTTTTGTGAATTTGTAATTTCCCTATTCATTTCCTCATGACCTCTAAACTATATACCATTGCTTCCATATAGAAGGCAGATAATTGCGCTTCCTCCGTTAATAATAAAGGCTCTTCATACTTGGCGCCTATCTGAGCGAGCTCCCCATAAAAATGCTCAATTTCTTGAAGCAACTCCTTTTCGTGTTTTATACAGACTTTCTTACAATAATAGGTTCCTGCTGAAAATAAATAATCACCTTCTAACATACTTGATCTATACATTACTTTGACCTTACTTTCATCCTCAGGAATTAAATAAGAGATTTCATCCTTAATGTTCATGGTGCCATCTTTCCAATTTGCTAGCTTTTTTAACTTAATATTGTATGAATCATCAACAAATTCATCATTAAAAAAAGTAAAATACCGATCTTCTTTTGCTTCTATATTTAACTTGTAATTCTCTGTTTGGTTCAGCTTTAAGACTGTTTGCACATTCGTTTTTAGTTCATTAAGCTGTTTAATGTCATTTTCTACCTTTATAAGAACATCAGATAAAGCTTCCGTATAATTCGTTTCCTTATCTAATATTTTTTTTATTTCTTTTAATGAAAAACCTAATTGTTTTAACAACAAAATATGCGACATCGCATATACCTCTGCCTCACCATACATATGATAACCATTCACCTCATTAAATGCAGGCTGTATTAATTGTTGTTCTTCATAATGCCGAAGCAAATATTTAGTTATATTGAATAATTTAGCTAATTCCCCACTTGTTAAATATTCCATCCATCTCTCCTCCTTTGATACCAATAGCATAAACCATGTGGTAACCACACAGTCAACAAAAGGAATAAAATTTAGGTCTCTTATATTAGAGGGAAGACATTGCTTCATCATTTGTACCTATTCGGAACATAAAAAAGCAGCTACCTATGGCAGCTGCTGCTTCTGACAACGAACCTTTGACCTAATCTTAAAATGTTAACGATTTGCCCATCCTTTACCATTTAAGAAATCCTTCATAAATGATCTTGGAAGGCGAGCAAAACTACCAATTGCTGTTTCCGACCATGTGCGACTTGACTTTCGTCCTGAACGATTTTCATAATATAATTTAGTCGTTTCATCATACTGTTTTAGTATCTCTTTCGTATTGCTGTTATAACGATTTGTATGGTAAATACCTTCAAATGGGATTCTGGGTTTACTATCATTTCGTTCATTTGGATATCCTACGACAAGTCCAAATACAGGAAAAACATATTCAGGAATATCAAGTAACTCTGATATTTTTATTATTCCATCTCTAACTCCACCAATATAACAAACACCTAACCCCATGGATTCTGCGGCAATGACCAGGTTTTGAGCTGCCAAGGTAGCATCTATAGCCCCAACCAATGCAGCATCTATTCCCTCAATTGTCTCTGAAATATCCATATTTAGGTCTTCTGCCAATTGCTTATGACGATTTACATCTGCACAAAATACGAAAAAGTGACCGCCCTCTGTTATAAATGGTTGATTCCCAGCATGTTCTGCTATTTTTTGTTTAAGGTCAGGATCAGTTACACCAATTATCGAATACGCTTGTTGAAAGCTTGCGGATGAGGCTGCTTGTGCAGCAGTAACTAATTGCTTTATTTGCTCCTCTGTTAAAGCTTGTTCTGTAAAAGAACGGACAGACACATGGTTTAAAATCGTTTCGATAGTTTGGTTCATTTTAAATTTCTCCTTGTACTTTGGAATTTTTTAAACTTCACGTACTTTTTGAACGAACAGTACAAAACTATTGCAAAAAAACGGCAAACTTCATTAATAGATGCTTGCCATAGTACCCTCAACGATTTGTTCCGCCATATCACGATTTCGTGTAGTGACATTGAGAGTTCGGAGACCATAGTAACTACATATAAATGTTCTTGCCAACTCGAGTGCAGGTCTATTACATGTAATCTCTCCAGCCTGTTTCCCATTCTCTATCACACAAAGCAGAACACTTTCCAGACGTTCTACATGACGATTCGACCAAATCTCAACAATGGAATCGCTTCGACCACGCTCCATCGTGGCATTAATTAAGAAACACCCTTTACTCGAATCCTCAAAATCCTTCTCCACAGCCCATTCCAGCAGACCGCGCAATCTTTCTTTAACAGGGACAGGACGTTCCAGTATGGATGTCTGCACCTCGATCCAGTGCTCATGATAACGTTGAAGTGTTTGCTCATACAATTCGTGCTTACTTCCAAACGTATTATATAAGCTTCCTCGACCAAGCCCTGTACTGCTGCATAAATCCTCCGTGGAGCATGCTTCATACCCTTTTAACCAAAAAACATTCATTGCTGCATCAAGCACCTCAGGCTTATTAAATTCACGAGGTCTTCCACTTTTACTCATACTGTCTCCTTACATAAAAAGTAATAATAAACACAGTATATACATTTTGTAACGATCAGTCAACAATGCAATTAAAAGCATTATGGCGAATGTTAAAGAATATTGTATGATTGGAATTAATCGCATTTTGAGTATAGGAGAAACAAGAGCATTTATCGTTCTTAGATGAATACCCCTGTTACATAGATAAGTTGACTTCTATTTTATAGGCATAGAGAACGTCACAGAAAAACCACTGTTTTCTTCTATTTTCGTGAGAATCTCATGAAGAATTACTAATGCTCTTTCATTTGAATCATACTTGCCTAAAGCCTTATTCCATTCATTTGAGGTACCTACTATCTTCTTCCCTTCTACAGCAACTTCTTTCACATTTATCAAACTTTGTTTATCTTGAGACATAATCCATAACATAATATAAACATTCCTTTCCTTCTACATATCAGTCTTGTTAATGCCTGTACAATTTATATACGTTTCAGCTGTATGAAAGTTCCCTTGTTAACTTCCCGTATAGTTAGTGACAGTAAATGGCATACACTCAAAATAAGGAAATAAATGGATTAAACACAAAGGAAGTGCGATAATAAAGAAAAAAAGGAGTTGATTAAACCATGGAGTTACTAATTGGACTTTTTACCTTTGTAGGTAATCTTTGTGCAGCATGGGCAATGTCTGCTTGGAGTTACTTCAATGATAAAATCGGGCCCAATTAACTTCTTTTTCTAAAGAAAACGCGACATAAGTAAGTCGTCAACTTTAAAACCAAGCTATTTAATTCTTTATTTATTAATAGTTTGGTTTTTTATGTTGAGGATCGTCTAACGTGCAATTTTTAAAAATTGCATTCTACAAAAAAATTACAATATTATGAAACTTTTTCCTACATAAATCGTATTTATATTTGAAAGGAAGTGACAGTATGGACCAAAAAAATAAAGCATGCTCAGATTGTGGTGGTACTTCTTTTGCTCAAGGAACTGATTACATAAACTTAAGGCCACTTGATAATAAACTAACTATCGGTTCAGAAAAAATCTATACATTCTGTGTTGATTGTGGAGAAGTTAATTCAATAAAAATTGTAAAGCCAAGTAAATTAACTTAATATCCTTTACTTCTAGTACCTTCTTGAAGGTACTTTTTTCATACATCTCACCTAGTTTTCATTTTATCCATTTCTTTCTATCAAAGATTTTTTTATAACTAAAATTAAATAAACAACAATGAAAATAGCTACTAATGCGACTAGGTATACTGTTAATTCAAACCAAAACTCCCCCTTAAATTGATTGATAGAATGAATTGGTCGTGTAATGAATCTAATAACAAGATTAAAAATAACTATAAATAAACTAATAATGCCCGCTTCTTTAACGATCTTCACAACTATCCACACCTTTATTTACTGACAACAAACCTTAGCATTAGTTGCAGTGTCCATAATTTCAAAATTTATTAATTACTGACAGTAATCTATTATTTCTATTCCTTTATACGGAATTTTTAGAGTATGGTTCCAAAAAAAAATATATTTTCATAATTAGCTGCCACTGTTGTATGAAAATATAAAAACCACATATTTGATTCAATCATATTCCCTTAAAAATCACTTCATATAATAATACTAGAATATTTTTTCAAAAAATGATTATTTCTCCTTAATACGTCTGTTATACTTTAGTATTGCAACAATTTATTATACATATGTGATTAGATAAGGAGAAACAACATGAAGAAATACTCAGTTGATATACTTTTACTTGCGTTAGGATCACTTCTTTTTGCTATTGCGGTAAATGTATTTGTTATCCCAAATGATTTAGGTGAAGGTGGAGTAACAGGGCTTACGATTATTAGTTATTATTTATTTGAATGGTCACCAAGTATCGTTAGTTTCCTGTTAAATGCTGTATTAATAGTGTTAGGACTAAAATTCTTAAGTAAACAAACAGCGCTTTATACCATTATTGCGGTTTGTTTTAATTCCTTGTTTTTACATGTAACAGAATCATGGTCTATTCCATCTGAAGAGATTATTGTACATGCTTTATTTGGTGGTGTGCTTACTGGAGTCGGTATTGGTTTAATCATAAGAGTGGGAGGAACTACGGCAGGTTCTACCATATTAGCGAAAATCATCCACAAATATTTAGGATGGAGTGTAAGCTATAGTTTACTTATTTTAGATTTAATAGTCGTGTTTTTGTCTTATTTTATTATTGGCATAGAAGGAGTTATGCTTACAATCGTAATGTTATATGTCGCAACGAAAACTATGGAATTCATACTCGAAGGAGCTAATCGCCAAAAAGCTGTTACAATTATTTCTGCCAATTCGAAGGAAATTGCTTTTGAAGTCAGTACTAGAATGGAGCGCGGAATAACAGTTATATCTGGACATGGGTATTACACGAAAGAGAATAAAGAAGTTTTGTATATAGTAATTAACAATCAAGAAATTATAAAATTAAAGAAGATCATTAAGCAAATAGATAATGAAGCTTTTATTACCATTCATGATGTAAGAGATGTCTTTGGTGAAGGGTTTAGTTCAATATAAGAATCTCTAATTAGTGAGTGGTATCACCGCCTATTATGACTGTACATTCGTTTGAAAGTAACTTGTAATAACTTATTGAGCATATATATTCTACCCCGTCTTTGGCTACTAGTAATTCTTATAAACTAGGATAAATTCTAGGATTGTCGATTTGAGTCGTTTTATGTATTATGAAGACAGTAGTTATTTTTTACACTTTGGGGGAACAAGAAATGAGGAAGCTATATTCCTTTGCATTGGATGAAGAAAAGAGCATTTTCTTTGTGAAAGTAGACGGTTTTTTTAAAGAGGAAGATGCAAAAATATATTTAAGTGAGTTTCAGACCGTCGTTAATAGTATTAATCCTTCAAGATATACGTTAATTATAGATGGACGCGGACAAGAGGAAGTACCTAGTGATGTGGTGGATGATATCATTTTCGTTTTGAAGCTATATTGGATGGCTAATTTTAAAACGCTGATTATTATTAGTCCTACCTTTCCTGCTTCAAGAATACAGGTTGAAAATTGCGTTAATAAAATTAACTTCCCTGGAGTTTTTGTTGATTCCGTTGAGGAAGCCTACAACCTACTAGATAAATAGTGATAACAAGAAAACCTTCCGCAATTTGTGAAATACGGAAGGTTTTTTTACATCAATTAATCATTTTTTTACGCTCTTTATCATCCATTACTCTTTTTTGCTGCTTCTACTCGTCTTTAAATCATCGCGGACATTTTTATCCCATAATTTCACGCCTGAATTGTAGGCTGCTCTGCCAATAAGATGCCCTGCAACAGGTGAAGTTAGGAAGAAGAAAGCAATCCCAAGTAAAATTCTTGAATTAAACTGACCATTTATTAAATAAAAATACAAAAAAGTAGCAAGAAGAATGACCATTATTCCAAGCGTTGCTGCTTTAGATGCTGCGTGATTTCTCGTATAAACATCTGGAAGTCTGATGACTCCTATTGCAGCGACTAAATGAAGAAGAACTCCAACTGCTATTAATAAGCCAACTATTCCCTTAACGATTTCGGTCATTTTCAATCACCTCTCCCTTCTCTAAAAATTTAGAAAAGGCTACCGTTCCAATGAATGAGAGGATGCCAATTACTAAAATTACTTCAAGAAAAGCACTCGTGTTAAGGACAATCGATATTAGAGCAGTCAAGCCTGCTAAGCTAATACCAATAGCATCTAAAGCAACGACTCTATCAGGGGTTGTTGGGCCTTTAATTGCTCTGTAGGTAAATCCTATCATCGCAATGACGATTAAGAGGATTGCCATATACATAAACGCTTGAAACATTACCTGCCCACCTCCAAAATTGCTTTCTCAAATGTATCTTTAATAGAGTCAATAGATTCCTGTGCATCATTAATATCTAAAGCATGAACATATAATATTTTATTATCTGAAGATACCTCAATCACTAGTGTTCCAGGTGTCAAGGTAATCAAATTTGCCAGAAGGGTTATCTCCCAATTCTTCTCTAAAATCGTCGGGTAGGCAAAAATCCCTGGCTGCATATCTAATTTTGGCTTTAAGACTGTTTTTACAACGGCTATGTTTGAGCTGATTAATTCTCTAATAAAAATATAGGTGAGCTTTAATACAGCAACTATTCTTAATAGGTAAAAACGAGAAGTAAAGAAATTCCTAAAAATATAGATAATAAGCAAACCCAATAGGTATCCTTTAAGAAAAGCTGCAGGTTCAAATGATACGGTCATAACCATCCACATAAAACCAAGAAACACATTTAACAATATTTGAAAAGCCACACGTATCACTCCTTTAAGACTGCATCAATATAAATTTCTGGTTGAACCAATGTCTCAGCTGCCTGTGAGATATACGGATAAACAGCTTCCGCTCCTACCCCCAAAAGAATAGAGATACTAATTAGGATTATTGGTGCAATTATTAAAGTTTTCACTGGTGCCTTCTTTTCCCCTTCATAGGAACGAGGTGTACCCCAAAATCCATTTATAAAGATTTTCATTATGGAGAGTAATATAAGCAGACTAGAGATTAATACAATAGCAGCACCAAGGTAATCCCCCGCTTCAAAACCACCTTTAACAATTAACAGCTTTCCGATAAAACCACTTAGAGGAGGAATTCCTGCAAGGGACAACGCACTTAAGAAAAAGGTCCACGCTAACCCAGGATATTTTTTGATCAATCCACTAATCTCTTTTAATTTACTCGTGCCAGTAATACTTATAATAATTCCTATTAATAAAAATAGAGTCGTTTTTATAAGCATATCGTGGATTAAATAAAACACAGAACCAGTTAGCGAATCTGTTGTCATCACAGAAACACCGAAAAGAATTACTCCCACAGCAACGATTATGTTGTAGATAATAATTTTTTTAATGTCTGCAAAAGCAAGTGCGCCAATCAAACCAAAGATAATACTCAATATAGCTAAAGTGGCTAATATTTTGCTAGTGTAGCCTGTATCATGATAAAAAAGTAACGTGTATGTTCTCATAATGGAGTACACCCCTACCTTTGTCAGCAACGCACCGAATAAAGCCATTACTGGAATTGGAGGTGCATTGTAAGACCCCGGAAGCCAGAACGATAACGGGAAAACAGCTCCTTTTAGACCAAATACAACTAAAAATAAAATGGCAATGACCGTTATAATTCCGGGCTGATCCACTTCACTAATTCTTTCTGATATATGTGCCATGTTAAGTGTACCAACAACTGAATATAAATAAGCTACTGTTATGACAAATAATGCGGAAGAAATAATATTCACAAGAAGATATTTAATAGATTCACGCAGCTGTATTTTTGTTCCTCCAAGTACGATAAGTGCATAAGATGCCATCAGCATTACTTCAAAAAATACAAAAAGATTGAATATGTCCCCTGTTGTAAATGCACCATTAACACCAACAATAAGAAAGTTAAAACATGGGTAGTAATAAAATCTCTCCCTCTCTTGTCCAATGCCCCGGAAAGAGTAAATGAGAGTAGTACATGCAACAATACTGGTAGTAAGAACAAGTAATGCTGATAGCATATCAGATACAAGCGTAATCCCGAATGGAGCATCCCAGCTAGAAACATCCAATGTTTGGATGCCGTCCTGTCTAATCCTTTGAACTAATATGGCAGAAACAACAATATTAGAAATCGAGGATATTCCGGAAATCCACCTTTGGGCAATAATATTTTTTGAAAAGAAAATCAGAATAACTCCAGTAATTAACGGAATTAGTATGGGTAAAAGTAAAAAATTAATCATTGCCATCCATTCCTCTCAATTTTTCCATATTGTCAGTGCCAAGCTCTTGGTAGGCACGATAGGCTAAAACTAAGAAAAAGGCTGTCACCCCAAAGCTGATGACAATAGCTGTTAAAATTAATGCTTGTGGGATTGGATCTGTATAGGCTTCTGCATTTTCCCCAAGCAATGGCGCGGCTCCCTTTTTTAAGCCTCCCATTGTTAGAATAAGCAAATGGGCTCCATGACTTAATAACCCAGTTCCAATAATAATCCGCAGCAAGCTTTTGGAAAGCATTAAATAGGTTGCACACATAAACAATATCCCAATAACAAAGATCATGATTATTTCCATTATTCATCTCCTCCAATCGTTTGAATAATCGTCATTGTTACTCCTACAACTACTAAGAACACACCTAAGTCAAATATCGTAGCTGTATGGAGCGAAAGCTCGCCCAGGATTGGAATATCTATATGAGTATACGCATGTGTTAGGAATGGCACGTTGAAAAGCATCGCCCCTGCTCCCGTTCCAATGGAAAAAAGGAGACCTGTCGCAATCATGTACATATAATTAAATGGCAATATCTTCTTAACTGTCTTTAAGTCAAAAGCCAATAGTAATAACACTATTGCACCAGATGTTAATAGTCCCCCGATAAAGCCTCCTCCTGGTGTGTAATGACCTGTGAAGAAAATAAACACAGAGAAGATTAGGATAATAAATAATACAATTTTCGTTGTCGTTTGTAAGATGACATCATTTGTTTTCAGTTTTCTTCCCTCCCTGTTGGCGAAGCTTAATTAATCCAAATATCCCAATTGCTGCAATAGCAAGGACCGTAATTTCAAACATCGTATCAAGCCCACGGAAATCAACTAAAATGACGTTAACCATATTTTTTCCTGCGGCCTCTTTATAGGTGTTTTCGATATAATAGTGTGAAATTGATTCAAATAGCTTATTACTGTGTGCCGATAAACCTATTAGGATGACAATCGCTCCGACACCAACAGAGATAAGGGCATTTGTTAATTTAAAGGAAATTCGTTCTTCACGCTTTTTCAACTTAGGCAAGTGATAAAAACACAGCAAAAATAACGCAACGGAAATTGTTTCGATAACAAGCTGAGTTAATGCCAAATCTGGTGCTCTGTATATAACAAAAAATAAAGACACAGAGTAGCCAACAGCACCCAATAATATAATAGAAGTTAAACGTGATTTAACGAAAAGAATACTAATTGCCACAATGCATATTCCAACTGCGAGGATGACCTCAGCGATATGAATGCTTGAGATATTACTTATATCAAACGTATAGGCATCCTTTATAAATAAAGTGGAGCCTAACATGATAATAAAAAAGATAAATAAATAGAGTAGGTACGTTCTAGAAGATCCCGTTAAGATAGTGTTGGTTAATCGGCGAGACGCTCTTTCTGTATTAGTTAATGCACCATCATAAAGAGAATTCAGTGATAGCTTCTCAGGAAAAATCTTATAAACCCCTCTCCATTTTGGATAAGTCTTATACAGCAAGAATCCAAACGCAATCACACCAAAAGTCATATAAAGCTCTGGAGTAAAGCCATGCCAGAATGAAATATGAACATCCACTGTAAAAGCAGGCATGATAGCTGCAACGGCTGGGGCAATAATCGTATTGGCTAAGACGTTAGGAAAAAATCCAATTGCAAGAACAAGTGAAGCCAAAACAATTGGTGGAATTAACATACCAATTGGCGCCTCATGCGGCTTTTTCTTGAGCTTCTCAGGCTGAAGTTTACCAGTGAACGTTTTAAAACCGATAATCATGCTATAAACAAAAGTAAAAATACTGGCAATCCAAGCGAGAACAGGAAACAGGATGCCGATTGTCTCCATATTTAAAATATCCATGCTAAGAACACGTACCATTGCCGTAAAAAACATTTCCTTACTTAAAAACCCATTAAAAGGCGGAAGACCTGCCATTGAAAATGTTCCAATTATCGCAACAGTAAACGTAATTGGCATAAAAGGCATTAATCCACCGAGCCTCCGAATATCTCTAGTGCCGGTTTCATGATCGATAATGCCAACAACCATAAAAAGAGCACCCTTAAAGGTGGCATGATTAATGAGATGGAAAACTGCCGCTACTATAGCGACTGTATAATAACTATCCTTAACAGAATCGAAGTGTAACGCAGCTCCTCCAATACCAAGTAATGTCATAATCATCCCAAGTTGACTAATGGTTGAAAAAGCAAGAATGCCTTTTAAGTCTGTTTGTTTTACAGCTGAGAAAGAGCCCCAAAGCAATGTAATAATCCCAAACCCTGCTACTAACCATACCCAAAGCGCAGTTTCAGCAAATACTGGAGTCATTCTGGCGACTAAGTAAATTCCTGCCTTCACCATTGTTGCTGAATGAAGATAAGCACTGACTGGGGTTGGCGCTTCCATTGCATCAGGTAACCATATATGAAACGGAAATTGTGCTGACTTTGTTAAGGCACCAAGTAAAATACAAAGCATTGCTGGTATAAATAAGTGGTGTGTCATGATTTCATTCGTTTGCTGAATGATTTCTGCAATGCTGAAGGTTCCAGTCATTAAATAAAGAAGAATAATCCCTCCCAGCATGGAAAGTCCGCCAAAAACAGTAATCAGCATTGATTTTTGTGCACCATACCGTGATTTTTCCCGTTTATACCAATAACCAATTAATAAAAAGGACGAAAAACTAGTGAATTCCCAAAAAGTATATAAAACAATTAAGTTATCTGAAAGAACAACACCAAGCATTGCTCCCATGAACAGCAGCAAATATACATAAAAATTATTTAGCTGTTCTTTATCCTTCTGTAAATAATAAACAGAATAAAGAACAACTAATGAGCCAATCCCTGTAATCAAAAGTGCAAATAATAAAGCTAACCCATCGACTTTAACCGTAAAGTCGATTCCCAGAGAAGGAATCCACGAAATAGTTTTGGTGACTATTTCTTCGGCAGAGGTGATGGAAATAAAGGATAAGAAATAAATAAACAAAAGCACTGGTAATAAAAGAACAAACCAGCCTGTATGCATTCGCCTAAAATGCTTAAAAACAAAAGGTACAAAAATAGCAAATAAGAACGGTGAAATTATGGCGAAATGAAGTAATGACATAGAAATCCCCCCTATTGAATAATATCTATTTTTTTTGCATTAAATGAATTATGTTTGCGTTAATACAAATAGTGTCCTCTCCAGACTTACCAAATATGTGAAATACTCTTATTTTAAATTCATTTAGTTGGTAACCTGTATAAATTACTGCCATTTTACCCACCCTAATATTGGTGGTGTTGCTTAATGAAGATGAAAATTTCTATTTCACTTTCTATATTCGGTTTACTTTTTCTTAGTTTTTGGCAATTAGACCATAGGGAAAAAAGAGAATTTTTTCTAAACGAACTTGACATAGAAATAAAAGAACTAATCCCAATTAATAATGAACTAGAAAAGACTTTCCAAAATAAAACAGAAGCATTTCACCCTAGAGAATACGTTAGAGTTGATAGAGTATCATAAACTAAAAAAAGCCTGTCATTAGGGCATAGTTATCCCCTAGTGACAGGCTCCTCCAGTTTTTACTCACATTTATCATTTAACTAATTGTTATCTGCACCATTTTAACGTAAAACTAACCTCCGTTCAAGTATAAAATTTTTCCCCCTTATTATGTATACTAAAACCTGCAATAGAAAACAGAAAAGGAAAAAACCGGCTAGAACCATTTTAGTTCGGTTTAAATTCAGCTTTATCTACTGTGTCCCCTCTTCCTCATAATTAAATTTTATGCTTTTGCCGTTGTGTTCAGATCTTTTTTACCTGACTTTGCAATTCTTATAGTCCGACCAGTTATTTTTGTAAAGCAATAAATCTGTTGTATCCTAATGCGGCAGATTTATTTTATATTATTCTTCACCCTTCTAAATACAATGATAGGTTGTTTATCTCGTATTACTATTAAACAACTCCTTTTTATTCATTTTTTCTATCACTTTTTTGTAATAATTTAAAAATACAGTATAAAAGTTCGAAAATTCGGCAAAAGAGCAATAATTTTTATTGTTTTATACCATGTTGTAAAATATAATATAATTCAGAATTTTAAAAACAATGTTTATCGAGGGGTGTATTATATGGAAGAAATAGTAACTTTTTTGAACGGAATATTATGGAGTACACCAGTCATTTATATTGTATTAATAGTCGGCCTTGTTTTTACATTTGTATCTAAATTCCTGCAAATCAGACATGTGAAGGAAATGATTGTCCTAATGTTCCAAGGGAAAAGCTCAGATGCAGGTGTCTCCTCCTTTCAAGCACTTTCCATCGCATTATCTGGAAGAGTCGGGACAGGTAACATCGCTGGGGTTGCTACGGCAATAGCATTCGGGGGACCTGGCGCTGTATTCTGGATGTGGTTTATGGCCTTTATTGGGGCTTCCACAGCATTTATAGAATCAACACTTGCACAAATTTATAAAGTAAAACACGATGGCCAATATAGAGGGGGACCTGCCTACTATATTGAAAAGGGAATTGGCTCTAAGTGGTTTGCCTTTCTTTTTGCAGGAGCAGCCATCATTTCAATGGCAATATTAATGCCTGGTGTTCAGTCAAACTCAATCGCAGCAGGGATGAAAAATGCCTTTAATCTACCAACATACATAACAGGAATTTTGGTAGTCTTACTTCTTGGGTTTATCATTTTTGGCGGTGTCAAACGGATAGCAAATGTAGCACAAGTAGTCGTTCCAATTATGGCTCTTGGATATATCCTTTTATCCATCATCATTGTTGTTCTTAACATTCAAGAACTGCCAAGTGTTTTTGCACTAATCTTTAAAAGTGCCTTTAACTTGGAAGCTACATTTGGCGGCATGATGGGTATGGCCATTGCATGGGGTGTTAAACGGGGTATTTACTCCAATGAAGCAGGACAAGGAACAGGACCACATCCTTCAGCAGCTGCAGAAGTGTCTCATCCTGTCAAACAAGGGCTTGTTCAGGCATTCTCTGTTTATATCGACACATTACTTGTATGCTCGGCTACTGCATTTATGATTTTGTTTACTGGCATGTACAATACAGAATCACCCAACGGAACAATGATTGTCAATAACGTGGAAGGCGTTGAGCCAGGTCCAGGGTTTACCCAAGCTGCGATTGACAGCATCATCCCAGGCTTTGGTTCCGGGTTTGTAGCAATCGCTCTATTCTTATTCGCTTTCACGACAATCATGGCCTACTATTATATTGCAGAAACAAACTTGACTTATTTGCTCCGCAATAAAAATAACCGTTTATTCTCTGACTTGCTGAAACTTGTTATAATGGCTACTACTTTTTATGGAACTGTAAAAACAGCGAGTCTTGCTTGGGCTCTTGGAGATGTTGGTTTAGGTTTAATGGTATGGCTTAACATGATTGCTATCGTAATACTGGCCAAACCAGCCATCATCGCACTTAAAGATTATGAAAAACAGAAAAAGCAAGGTTTAGACCCTGTTTTTAATCCTGAACCATTAGGCATTAAAAATGCAGATTTTTGGATTAAGCAGGATAAAAAGAACGATAAAGCTGTTTGAGGTAAACCACCCGTTTGCACGGGTGGTTTCTTTATGTGAAACCGACTGTTTGGTCTTCCCCCTGTCAAGTAGACAGCACAAAAAAGCTATACAATAACGCGTGTCGGTACTCAACTGGCGCGCGTTGTTTTAGTCTTTTTTGAGAGCGTTTATAATTGTAATGATAAATATAGTCTTCAATTGCTTGTTTTATTTCTTCATGGATTAGTATTAGAACCACTACCTATTGATCTTCTATCAAAGGGTTCTCCAGCTTTCTATTTTTTAACCCATACTTTAAGCTGTGTACAATGCTTAATTCCAAGTTCTTCTGATAAGACGGCATAACTTTTATTGCCATTTATGTACTTCATTACTGCTTTTAGCTTAAACTCATCTGTATAATTCTGAAACGCTTGTCCTTTTTTAGCCATAATAAAATCCCCTCCAAGTTAAGTGTATCATCCACAAAAGATTTTGTGGTTTTTTACACTATCTACTTAAAGGGGATAATATCAGTTTTAGCTTTTATTTAATATACTTTCGCTATTTTAACCATATTTATAAAGTACTCCGTGAACCGTATATCATCTGTTATTTCTGGATGAAAAGAGCATCCTAGGAATTGCCCTTCTTTCGCTACGACAATACGTCCGTTATGTTTTGCTAATATTTCAACATTTTCGCCTGCACTTACGATATGTGGCGCACGGATAAATACAGCTGGGAACTGATCGGCAATACCAACTATGTCTATATTAGCTTCAAAGCTCTCTTTCTGTCTTCCGAATGAATTACGTTCAACCTGAATATCCATAACACCAATATGCGGCTCTTTATATCCTTCGATAGACTTTGCGAGGAGAATCAGACCTGCACAGGTTCCAAACATCGGTTTACCTGAGGCTGCAAATTCTCTAAGGGATTCCATAAATTCATATTTATCTATAAGCCGCCGTATGGTAGTACTTTCTCCACCAGGAATAATTAAGCCATCCACATCAACTAACTGTTCCTTGTTTTTCACTATGACAGCTTCTGCTCCACTTGCTTCTAAGGCACGAATATGTTCTCTGACAGCTCCTTGTAATCCAAGCACACCAACCTTTACAATAGACATTTTTCACTTACCATCCGCGTTCTTGCATGCGTTGATCTGGATCTAAATTAGAGATTTCAATCCCTTTCATGGCAGTTCCTAAATTCTTGGATATTTCAGCAATGAGTTGATAGTCTTGGTAATGAGTCGTTGCTTCCACAATTGCTCTTGCAAATTTAGAAGGATTATCAGATTTGAAAATACCTGAACCAACAAAAACTCCATCTGCTCCGAGTTGCATCATTAATGCTGCATCTGCTGGTGTTGCTACACCGCCGGCTGCAAAGTTTACTACTGGCAAGCGTCCTAGTTTTTTTATCTCTAATAAAAGCTCATATGAAGCGCCTAGTAATTTCGCCTCTGTCATTAGTTCATCTTCATCCATATGTACCACTTTACGAACTTGAGCATTTACCTTTCTTATATGACGGACTGCCTCGACAATATTACCTGTGCCCGGCTCTCCTTTCGTACGCAGCATAGAAGCTCCTTCTCCAATACGTCTTGCAGCTTCCCCTAAATCTCGACAACCACAAACAAAAGGAACTGTATACTCATTTTTATTCAAATGATATTCTTCATCTGCAGGAGTTAAAACTTCACTTTCATCGATATAATCAACACCCATTGCTTCAAGCACTCTTGCTTCCACAATATGACCAATACGTGCTTTCGCCATAACAGGAATCGTAACTGCACTCATTACTTCTTCTACAATAGTTGGGTCTGCCATTCTCGCTACTCCACCTGCTGCACGAATGTCAGAAGGCACTCTTTCAAGCGCCATTACCGCTACTGCGCCTGCTTCTTCAGCAATTTTTGCTTGCTCTGCGTTAATAACGTCCATAATAACGCCGCCTTTTTGCATTTCAGCCATCCCGCGTTTTACTCTATCAGTACCAGTTTTCATCCTAATGCCTCCAATTATTAAAAAATATGTACTTATAAACCTTTTATTTTGCTAATTTGCATTGTAAACTAATTATAGTTATATATCTGGAACCTTTGAAAGAGCCAGATTTTAAATTTATTCAGGTACCAGTTTAATGGAGGTCAGAAACTTGTTTGAAATAACTCCCATTTTAGATTCCCAAAAAGAAGATCCTGTTTATATGCAGCTCTATCGTTATCTTAAAAATGAAATACAATCAGATACTATTCCTCCTCATAGTAAATTACCTTCTCAACGGAAATTAGCAGAGCATTTAAGTCTAAGTAGAAACACTGTTAATGCCGCATATCAGCAGCTTCTAGCTGAAGGCTATATTAGAAGTGAAGAAAGAAAAGGTCTATTTGTGGAAGATATTAAGCATGAGCTATATTTAGACAAGAACATGAATACAATAAATGCAGAAATCCTGGATAATAGCTGTAAAAATTCAGAACACCAATTATCTGAGATTTTTTATGATTTTAAATATGGCGAAATAGACCTAAAGCACTTTCCATTTAAATTATGGAGTCAATTAACGATGAAAAGTATTTTTGCTGAGCAAGGACAGCTTTTATTATATGGCGACCCACAAGGAGATCTTGATCTTCGCAAGCAAATAACAAAATACCTTTTTGAATCAAGAGGTGTTAAATGTTCAGAACACCAAATTATTATCGGTGCAGGCACTCAATACCTTATGAGTATGCTTTGTAAAATAATCGGCAAAGAATACACTTATGGAATTGAAGACCCTGGATACAATAGAGTGCGCATTGTATTAAAAGAATATGGTAAAGCTGTCCAACCTATTCCTCTTGATAATTATGGAGTCGATATAAAGGCATTAACATCAAGTGAGGTAAGAGCTGTTTTTGTCACACCTGCCCATCAATTTCCCCTTGGAATTGTTATGCCACTCCAAAGAAGATTAGAATTAATTCAATGGGCAAAGGATACGGAGGGCTATATTATTGAGGATGATTACGATAGTGAATTCAGATATGAAGGAAAACCGATTCCCGCTCTGCAAAGTCTTGATCAATATGAAAAAGTTATCTATATGGGGACATTTGCTAAATCATTGATTCCATCATTAGACTTTAGTTATATGGTGCTACCAAGACCTTTGTTAGCTAGATACCACGATAAATATATTGGTTATAAGCAAACTGTATCAAGACAGCATCAATATACATTAAAGCTCTTCATGGAAAGCGAACAATGGGCAAGGCATTTAAATAAAGTAAGAAATGTCTATAAAAAAAGACATACTGCCTTAATTACCTCGATTAAAGCAAGCATGAATAATCAAGTCAGAATCATGGGATTAGGCGCCGGATTACACATAGTCCTTGAGCCACGAAATGACATGTCAGAACAAGAGCTCATCGAAGCAGCTAAACAAAATGGCGTTTTAGTGTATCCCGTTAGCACCTTCTATGAACAAAGACCAGCTCATAAATATCCTCAGGTTTTGTTAGGATTCGCTGGACTTGATGAAAAAAGGATTCAAGAGGGAGTTAAGCTGCTTGCAAAAGCATGGTTTTAAGCAGCAAATTTTTTTACCTGCTAACTCATTTTTCACACAAATAAAAAATGCTCTCCAAAATTAATGGAAAGCATTTTTTTGCTATAGTACCAAACTATTTTTCCACCTTGCCGATCACTTATTTAACACCGTTCTTAATTGCACCCCAAAAGGCTTGAGTCTCATTGCCGAGTGCATAAACACTGACACCACCGAGTTTATACTTTTTTACAAGTTTTGATTTCTTCTCGATTGTTGTCTCATTTTCATACCAAACAACATGTTCTTGCTTGTTTTTATCCAAATAATTAAACATTACGGAGTCTGTCTTTTTATTATAGGTTGGCTTTATTTTATTATTCTTTGTTAACTCCTGTATTTCGTCCCACTGCACCATTCTATTCCTGTTAGCATCTGTCAAATTCCAGTCATAACCATAAGCTGGAATCCCCATTATCACCTTGCCTGCTTTTATATTGTTAGTGGTATAGGACAATGTATTCTCAAGCCACTTCATACTAACTAAAGACCCAGGGTTTCCCCATGAACCATGTTCATCGTAGGTCATAACCTGAATATAATCAGCATAGTTACCGATTTTTTTGTAATCATACGGCCAAGTCCATGCATTGTCTTTATCATCATTAGTTTTTGCAGGTACAGATACCATTAATTTTAGTTGTTTTTTATGCAAAACAGCAGATATGTCCTTTATTAAGCTTGATAAATTTAAGCGATCTTCTGGATAAACTGCCTCTAAATCTATATTAACCCCTGAATAGCCATTGTCTTCTGCCACCTTGGCTACTTGTTTAATAAAGCTGTTTTTAACTAATTTGTCTGTCATTACTTGATGTGCCAAGTCGGCATCAAAATCTTGTTCCCCAAAGTTGGAAATAACCGCATATGTGTTTATCTTTTTCTTCTTAGCATATGAAAGCTGTTCTTTCGGCGCTTCCCCAATAAGATTCCCATTTTTGTCAAAGGAAAATGTATCTGTAGCTATTGTATTAAAATACTCGTTAAAGGAAGTTAATGATTTATCCGAATTACTGCTCCCTAATGTATAGCCAAGTATCATTGGCTTATCCGCTTTAGAATCTTTACTGACAAAGGTTATTCCAATTAAAACACACAGAGAAAATAATATTACTATAATAAATTTTTTCAATACTTTACTCCTTCGTGATATTTCTAATTATGTCGATCAGCTGAGCCTCTTCTCAAGATATGAACTACTTTTGCTTAAGTTACCTTTTTTTGTCGATTATCCTTCTTTACAGAAACGTGTGAAATACAGCCGCTGCATTAAGCTTACTATAACTATTAGGAATTGAAATACTATCAATCTAATTTCTTCTTTTCATGTGGATAGCTAGTGATAAATCAATATTCTGGATGTAGGCAGATGGGAAGGTATGAATGAAGGAGATGGATTATTTAATGGAGACATAAGGATACATTAAATAAAAATGAAACTAACCTATGCTAACTCAGCACTAAATCTGAATGTTTCATTACTGATAGACCTCTTAAAATTAAAGATGCTTATCAAAAAAATACTGAATATTCAGTATTTTAAATAGAATAAAAAATGGCTCCGCAGGTAGGACTCGAACCTACGACCGATCGGTTAACAGCCGATTGCTCTACCACTGAGCTACTGCGGAACAAAAAAGTATGTATTATAAAGGATGGGCCTAAATGGACTCGAACCATCGACCTCACGCTTATCAGGCGTGCGCTCTAACCAGCTGAGCTATAGGCCCATATTATTTTGGAGCGGGTGATGAGAATCGAACTCACGACATCAGCTTGGAAGGCTGAGGTTTTACCATTAAACTACACCCGCATTAAGAATTATATTATTGGCAGGAGTAGTAGGAATTGAACCCACACCGGAGGTTTTGGAGACCTCTGTTCTACCTTTAAACTATACTCCTATAATAAATGGCGGTCCGGACGGGACTCGAACCCGCGACCTCCTGCGTGACAGGCAGGCATTCTAACCAGCTGAACTACCGGACCAGATTGCGGGGACAGGATTTGAACCTGCGACCTTCGGGTTATGAGCCCGACGAGCTACCAGACTGCTCCACCCCGCGATAATAATATTCATATTAAGTTTAATGGAGGAGGAAAGGGGATTCGAACCCCTGCGCGGTTTGACCCGCCTGTCGGTTTTCAAGACCGATCCCTTCAGCCGGACTTGGGTATCCCTCCATATTGGTGGAGCCTAGCGGGATCGAACCGCTGACCTCCTGCGTGCAAGGCAGGCGCTCTCCCAGCTGAGCTAAGGCCCCAATTTTCAAAAAAAGCATTCATGGTCGGGAAGACAGGATTCGAACCTGCGACCCCTTGGTCCCAAACCAAGTGCTCTACCAAGCTGAGCTACTTCCCGTTTATATATGGCGCGCCCGAAAGGAGTCGAACCCATAACCTTCTGATCCGTAGTCAGACGCTCTATCCAATTGAGCTACGGGCGCAAAATATTTTTGAAAAAACAATGGTGCCGAGGACCGGAATCGAACCGGTACGGTAGTCACCTACCGCAGGATTTTAAGTCCTGTGCGTCTGCCAGTTCCGCCACCCCGGCATTGTTTTCATATTTGGAGCGGAAGACGGGGTTCGAACCCGCGACCCCCACCTTGGCAAGGTGATGTTCTACCACTGAACTACTTCCGCTCGCTATTAAATTAAATGGTGAGTCATGCAGGATTCGAACCTGCGACCCTCTGATTAAAAGTCAGATGCTCTACCAACTGAGCTAATGACTCATCTCATTTTAAAAAGATGGTGCCGACGAGAGGACTTGAACCCCCAACCTACTGATTACAAGTCAGTTGCTCTACCAATTGAGCTACATCGGCGTATATGGTGGAGGATGACGGGATCGAACCGCCGACCCTCTGCTTGTAAGGCAGATGCTCTCCCAGCTGAGCTAATCCTCCATATATTGGTGACCCATACGGGATTCGAACCCGTGTTACCGCCGTGAAAGGGCGGTGTCTTAACCGCTTGACCAATGGGCCTTTATGTAATTAATGCTGTAGTAGCTTTGCAGTTATTTATTTACCTGTTTTAGCGACAAGATTTATTATATATAAATTACACTAATTTCGTCAACAACTATTTTCATATTTTATTTGTTTTTTAAAAAAAAGTTTATCAGAATGCCTCAAACACCATAAGGATTAGGCATTTCAGCAGGAATTTGCCACTGTTTCAAAAGTAAAATTACGTTACTTCTCAATTCCTTACATGTACTACCCAATCAAAAAAGACGCTTTCTTATAAAAAAGCGCCGACACTGTTAGATATATTATAGCTATTCTTTTAACATGGAATACTTTCGATAAGCCTTAAAATAACTGCTAACAAAGAGCACAGCCATTAGGGCAGGAATCGACCTCAAAAGGGCAAATGGAGTTTCAAACAAAAACGCTTTCCAAAATAATGCCCCATTCATACTCCAAAGACCTTCGGTTAAATATAAACCGGAATCTTTGTAAAGCATAAAAGACATAAACAATAACATTAAACCTAAACCAGATGAATAACCCATCACCCGTTTATAATAATTTCTCATTGATTGGCGATCTGAAAAGATTTCCTTTTGTTCATCCGCTTCTTTTTGCCAATATTTAATCCCACCAAGCCATGAGCCATTTATATAGCTCCAACCGAAGTCTTCATAGATCCCTCTGTATTCTTTAAACTTTTTCTTCGATAAATAATCCTGATAGTCCAATCTCATTACATATCTCTTGTCGGTTTTTTCGAAAGTGTATATTCCTAACCCACTAATATTTGTACATCGATAGCCTTTTTGTAATTGCCTGTTCAGCCATTGCTCCTCTTTTTCCATATCAAAAAAGACCTTAAATTTCTTCACTCGATTCACTTCCTTCATACAAGGATAAAATATGCAATAACCTATTTTGTTCCACTTGCAGAATTGCGCTTCCTTCCGCAGTTATCATATACACTTTTCTACGCCCCGACTCTCCAACCGGTTCAATCCACCCATGCTTATTCAAGTTTTCAAGTGCACCATACAATGTACCCGCAGCTAAAATAACAGTACCTTTGCTTAGTGTTTCAATCTTCTGCATGACTGCATAGCCATGGAGCGGCTCACGAAGAGCTAATAAAATATAATGCATGGTTTCAGACAACGGTAATAATTTATGTTTCATATCTCAACCTCTATTCAGTTCAGCTATATAGTTCAACTTAATAAGATTTTAATACAGTTCAACTGAATAGTCAATAACATTCTCAAAATTTGTAAAAAATACACAGTAATAAGCTTTTTGAGCCAAACCAATAAAAAAGTCGCTTTCCTTTATTTACGAGAAAGCGACTTTTTATTGTGTACCATTTCACCTGTAAAGTAAGTGAGTTTAAAAATTATTAGGACTAAAATTAGCATAGATATTAAGCCAAGATATATATTTAACCAATAGCCCCTGTTGCTTAAGTGTCACTACTTTAGAAATCTTTTTTCATATTTGGTGCAGCAATAATTGCTCACCTGGACTAACGAATAAACAATTACATTGGTAAAATAGTTATATAAACCGCGGAGGTAAACGAGTACTTCACAGCCAACACTAAGTTATTCAGCAATTAACGGTAAATCGTCGAATAAACTTAAAATCTAATCATAAGGGAGAGAAACATATGCACGTTGAGAGTCTAAAAATTTGGCAACCTCAAACAAACCTCCATTCTGATCATCCAGTTAATATTCTCTTTACGGGTTTAATTAAACATGATGACTATTTCAAAATAATACTGGAGGATTATGACGACAATATTACTGAAATTGTCTATAACCAATTAAACGGACCTATGGAATATTATGTTTGGTCCTTTAGATATACAACAGAGATTGGAAGATTTGGCTTATATAATTTAGAGGTTGATGAATCAGGTTTACACCAAAAAGGAAAAGCCTATTTTTTAAAATGGAAAACTCAGAGTACATTAATTGGTTTGATAATCAAAATCCCCTTTTCAATAGCACGACACATCCAAATTTAGAGCATCATGTTTATATTACTCGTGATGAAGTAATAGAAGTATTATCAGATTATGCTCCCTTAGTAAAAGGAAACTCCCAATCATTTAAATAATTAAATTAACTAATCCTTTTTGGATGCTGGTGCATTTATCAAGTTAAAAAGGCTCTCACTTTAGTTAAAGGAAAGCACCAGGTAATTTTAGGATACTATTTTGCGCTCTTTTCAGAGAATTAAGTTCAACCAAGTAATTATATAAAATACTCAACATTATAAAGAAAAACGATACCTAATACTAAAAAAATCAGGGTAGCAAGATACTGCTTGGAATTCTTCAGATATTTTCATTCCATAACAGACTGAAAACCTAATAATGCAGTCAAATATAGGATCCAATACCATTTTATAAAGGTGGTATCTTTTAAGGCATAAAATGTGTAGATTGGAATAGTAGATAAAAAGAGAATCATGATAATTCTTCTACCCCATTGATCTATCTTTTTACCAGAGGTTTCTGAAACCTCTTTCTTTTCAACACCTAATAATTTATATATCCCCTTCTCTAATAAGAAACTTAAACCGTATAAAGCTACTAAAATTAGTAAAATATTAAACAATAAAGTACCCACTCATATCCACCCTTTTTACAATGTGAACGACAAAATATTATGGCTATAACGATAAAATTTGTTCAGAAAAAAGTTTCCTTTTATCTTTACCTATATTAATAATGAATCGCTTATGCTTTTGTTACAGGTTCTCATCTACTAATATTTTTTTTAAATCAGCCTGAAATATTTTTAATTTTTCAGAGTCATTTAAGATACTTTTTATATCATATTGACCTATAAAATGTCGTAAGGAATTATTCATTTGTATTAACGTACCATGACGATAAAGTAATTTCCTATACCATACTTCTTTTTGAAGCAACTTGAAATTTTTGTTGATTTTTTTATCAGCACTTGATGGGATCGCTAAAAGTATTCCTTCAAATAAACTACTAATCATTTCAATCATATTTATGCCGTCCTTAAAATTAGTTCTAATATCATATACGTTTATACGCATCTGGAAGTTTCACTTATTACAAATATAACCATTAATGACTATTTAACCTCAATAAATCAGTACTTTGCTTATATAGATAATTTTATTCAGTATATGAGCGTTAAACCGTTTTCCGACTAATTTAGGTCATATAATGATGCTCTTATTGAACTAAGCCCCCGTTTGTTTAAGTACATTCCTTCACAAAGTTATCCCTTTTTCTCAGTTTATTTATTACAGAAATAGGAAAATTTAGCACCGGCTCATTAAAACCTTGTTGTGTCTTTGCTACCTCAATATGATATTTTTACAAGGAATCTGGACTATTCCTGAATTAACTTGTATAAAAAGTGGGCATAATGCTTCTTCTTTAAAACCCCTATTGGATGGATTAATTGTATAATTTAATCAAACATATATACAGGCAAGAATTAAATTTGGGATTATCATCCAATTATAAGGAGAATTGTCTTTGAATTTATTTATTTTTCTTCCTATCTTACTTTATTTAATCCCTATAGCTTTTATAGTTTGGTATCTAATTTATTTTCTTAAATTACAAAAAGAGAAAAATAATATCTTGAAAAACATTTCTGATAAACTTGAAAATCTAAAAAGATAGTCGAGACAACTCGGCTATCTTTTTTGCGTAAAAATATGAATTTTTCACTATTCTTCCTTACTTGTTATATAGTCAAGTCTGCAGGAATGCTGCCACGTTTCTTCCATAAGAAAAGACTTCTTCATTTATTTAAGGAAGTTGGTTTTATATCAATAAAGAAACAAAATTAACCAGAGGAAGCAAATTATTAAATTTTTTTAAAAAAGTAGAATTGCTTATTAATTAAATTAAAAATACTCTTGACTTGGTGTTTACACCAAGTTTTATTATGTATTTAAACTATCAGCAAAGGAAGAGTAGAATGACAAATAGAAATATTGCACTTATTACTGGTGCCAACTCAGGAGTTGGCTTAGAATTAACAAAAAAATTATTAATTGAAGGTTGGGAGGTAATTGCACTTACTCGCTCTAATTTTTTTAAAGACTTACAAATCAAGGAAGCATTACAAAATAATCAATTAAGAACTTACCATGCTAATTTTAAGGATTTTCTTGAATTAAAAAGTACTTTAATTGAAATTAAGAGTAAAGAAAAGTATATTGATATTCTATTTAACAATGCAGGAGTCTCATTCGGAGAATATCATTATACCAATAAAGGTCGGGAGGTCCATTTTGAGGTTAATACTTTAATTCCATATATTATTATAAGGGAATTAAAAGATCTTTTATTGAAAGGAAAGAAAAAGACAATAATAAATACTTCTTCTAACTCTCACTTATTCTTAAATAAGTTCGACTTAAATAGCTTAATTTACCCAAAATCTAACTTTAAGAAAGTTACTGGATCCTATGCATTAAGTAAGTTAGCATTATCTTTATGGACAAACGAACTAGCAACAGAATTAATTACAGAAGGAATAAAAATTCGAAGTGTTTGCCCAGGACCTAGTAAAACACAGCTAACAACAGGAGATAGAATTCCCTTTTACTTATTACCTTTTCGGAATTTTTTGTTTTCGCATCCAAGTAAAGGTGCATCTAGATTGTATGATGCTGCGTTATATTTTTCTGATACTGGTATTTTTATCAATAAAGGAAAAGATACTCCCTTTAAATTTAAGGAACAGGCTTCATTTGTCTTAAAACAAATGGATAAGATTTATCAAGAGGATTATATAAACGGAAACTCCTGAAGGATTTCATTCCTATATAATGAATAATGGACGATTGATATAATATAGAAAGGAGAAAACCTATTATGACAAGTTCCTTTTCAATTAAGCAGGTAGCAATAGAAACAGGGTTAACAGAAGATGCCATCCGTCATTATGAAAAGATAGGATTAATTCCTCCACCTGAAAGAAAATCAAATGGTCACCGAATCTACTTTAAAAAAGATCAGGAAATGTTAGAGCTAATTAACTGTCTAAAAAAGGCTGGTATGGCATTACATGAAATGAAACCTTACATTCAACTTCCATTTAAAGAAAATGTAAATGCTGTTCCCGAACTAAAGAATGCACTTATAGAATATAGATTAAAAGTTTTAGCTCAAATGAATAACCTAGAACAAATTTTAAAAATGATTGATTACAAACTTGAGCATGATACATCATTACTGCCACCAAAAGAAGATAGAAAGACTAGCATACAGTAACCTTCCGGATTGTAAACAAAGCTTTTATCAAATGTCCACATCCTATAATCAATAACTGTTTTTTTAACCTTCCTGGAATATACACTCTAATATAGAGTTCGTCACAACTTTTAAATTCGTCAATTTTGACGGTGAATTTATTTATAATGTAAATAAAATTGCAAGGAACTTCTATTTCCTTGCATTTTATTTTAATATAGCCCACTACTCTTATATAATTAAAGCCCCCGTTTGTTTAAGTGATAAACTTCACAAATTTAATTGTTATCACACATAATATATTACAAGTATTACACCATATTTGTATCAAAAAAAGGACCGCTACTGACGATCCTTTGTAATATTACTATCATAAAACCTTTATATTAGAATTAATATCAGAGATCAATTTGACCAACTATTTGACTATTGTTAACATTATTCCCTAAATTAAATAATGAAAGGTCTTTTATTTCAGATGAATTTGTAACAACAACAATAATATCCGTTTGTTTGCCTTTACTTTTAATTAAGTCCAAGTCCATTTTAGCAATATGTTGCCCTGCTGCTACTTTTTCATTCTCAGAAATAAATAACTCAAACCCTTCACCATTAAGCTCAACAGTATCTAAACCCATATGAACTAATATTTCTATTCCATTTTTAGATCTAAGTCCTATAGCATGCTTCGTGTTAAATATGCTGACAACATCACCCTCAATTGGTGAAAATATATTTCCATCTGAAGGTAGAACAGCAAATCCTTCTCCCATTAGTTTACTTGAAAACACTTGGTCTTTAACATCTATTATATCTATTAAATCCCCATTACCAACCGAATACAGTTCAACACTTTTACTTTTCCGTTTAAATAACATACCTATACCTCTCTATACCAGTTCAAGTAATGTAGTTTCATTTTTTACGAAGTAAGGTTTTAAGGATGGTTTATGTTTCAGGAAAATTCCGCCAGCTTTTTCACTATCCATCCGTTCTTGAGATTCCCATACATTCACAATATACACACTATCTTCTTTCTCACTATCTGTAAGGACGTAAGCTTCTAGGCAGCCATCAACGTTCTCTTTATTTGCTTTACAAAATTCTTTTGCATTTTTTATATACTCCTCTTTTTTTCCTGGTTTAACTGTATTTTCTACCAATTGAATAATCATTTCATGTCTCCTTTTACATTTAATCCATTAGAATTAATAACTTCTTTGTACCAATAAAAACTATCTTTCTTATAACGTTTAAATTGATTATCATAATCAACGTATACAAATCCATATCTCTTATTCCTATTTCCACTAGCACTATATAAATCAATACATCCCCATGGTAAATAGCCAAGAACAGGTATATGGTCTTCTTCTACAGTCAATAATACCTGTTTAATGTGCTTTTCAAGATATTCTATTCGATAATCATCATGTACTTTTTTATCTTCCGTTAATTGATCTGTTTCAACACCGCAACCGTTTTCAACAATCATTAGTGGAAGCTTATAACGATCATATAGTTCATTCATAAATATTCGGAGTCCAAGGGGGTCAATTTGCCACCCGAAGGATGTCTTCGGTAAGTATGGATTGTGATAAGCCTGATAAAGCAACTGAACAGTCTCGGCCTCTTTTACTTTCTTAGGGTCTCTATCCTGCATACAAATACTGAAATAATAACTAAAAGAAATAAAATCAATTTTGGTATTTGGGTCTTTCATTAATTCCTTTTCAGCTTTGCTAAGTTTAATGTTTACCTTTCTTTCACTAAGTCTTGTGTAAAGTGTTTCATCGATTTTACCAGTTGTTAGAATATCTAGATCATTCCACATCGTTTCCCGATTATGTTTTTGTGCTTCTAGTACATCTACAGGATCAGAAGTAAGGGGATAAGCAAAAGCACTAGCTAACATACAACCTATTTGAGAATTTGGTACCAACTCATGCCCTAGTTGGACAGCTTTGAAATGGCAGATTAAAGAATTGATATATATATCCCATTTTATTTGTTCAAACTGGTCATCTTCTGGTGAGACTTTTTCATCCAGGAACATATTAGGAATCAATAATCCTAGATTATTTTCATTAAGCGTTAACCAGTACTTTACGTATGCTCCGAATTCTTCATAACAAGTCCTACAATATCTTTCAAAATGTTCAATAAATCCCTTGTCTTTGAACCCATTGTATTTTTCTACTAACTCCTGTGGCATATCCCAATGAAAAAGTGTTACTACAGGTTCAATATTATATTTTTTTAATTCTTGAAAAACTTTAATATAAAATTTAATTCCTTCTTTGTTTGGTTCCTTTTCTGTCCCATTAGGATATATTCTAGTCCAAGAGATAGACATTCTAAATGCTTTAAAACCCATCTCAGCCATTAGGGCAATATCTTCCATAAAATGATAGTAGAATTCCGAAGCTTCTGAATATTTAACCCCTTTTCTTTGTTCTCGAATATCGTATATACTTAACCCTTTTCCACCCTCTTTACCGCCTCCTTCATATTGAAACGCTGAAGTTGATCCTCCCCAAAGGAAATTACATTCCATAATCCTTACCTCTTCTCTTCATAATTTTATTAAAGTCAAAACTTGATTTTGCTAAACCCCAGGTAAATAAAGCACTGGCAACAAATGAAATAACAATGGTTAATAAACCTATAATTAAGTTTTGAATTCCTTCGTCATTAATCATTGCTGGAATCCCTACTATACTCGACGAAGCTATCATAAACATTTTAAATTTAAATATTCCTGCAAATATACCACCTACTAATCCTCCAAGCATTGCTCCTATAAAACCATACTTTGATGGTAAGTTAACACCATACATTGCTGGTTCTGAAATTCCTAATGCTGCGGTTAAAGAAGCTGATAAACCTTCTGAACGCTTTTTCTTATCCTTTGCAATCAGTGCACAAGCAAATGCAGATCCTGCCATAGCAAGATTCTCTGCTAGCATACTAGGCATTAACAGTTGGTCATAACCTATACTCGTTAGTGTGGCAACAATTACAGGGAATGCAAAAGAATGAGTTCCTGTTACAATCATTAGTGGTGTAAAGAATGCAAGAATACCAACTGCAAAGAAACCTAAGTTATCGCCTAACCACACCACACCAGAACCTAAGAATCCAGCAATATAATGACCTAACGGGCCAATAACAATCAATTGGATCGGCAAGATTACAAGCATAACAGATAACGGAGCCATAAACGCTCGAACTATATCGGGATAAAACTTATTAAAGAGTCGTTCTAGATAAGATAAAAGCCAGACTCCTAAAATAACCGGTAATACAGCACGACTATAATCTATTGTTGGAACTGCAATTGATAGGAAGTTTAAACTTTCTACTCCATGATCGGCAAAATTTAAAACATTTGGATGTAACATAATCCCTGCTAAAAGCATAGATAAAAATGGATTTGCCTTAAATACTCTAGATGAGGAAAATGCAATAAAGAAAGGCAAGAAATAAAATCCAGCTTCATATACTATATTCATTAGGTAATATGTTGGATTTGTTTCCGTTACCACGCCAGTTAGCTTTAAGATAGTAACAAGAGCGCCCATCATTCCGGAAGCCATTAATACTGGAACAATTGGGGTAAATATGCCTGAAACTGCTTCGAAGAATTTATCAGATTTTGTTTTATCTTGTTTAGAAGACTCCTCTAAGTTGGTAGATTCCATTTGATTTTCACCTAATATTTTCCTAACTTCTGCAAATGCTTTACTAACATCAGGTCCAATGACTATTTGGTATTGGCTATTTTGAACAATTACTTGAATAACACCTTCAGTTTTTTCTATTGCTTCCGTATTTCCTCGAGCCTTTTCTAAATTTTTCAGATTAAATCTTAAACGGGTAGCACAATGAAATACGTTTTCAACATTTTCCTTTCCTCCTATAAGATTAATAATTTCTTCTGCTAATACCTTATAATTTTTCGCCATAACTTCTATCCTCTTCCCTTATCGAATTTACATAGCATACTATGTATATAACTAATTTTACTCCTATACATAGTATGCTATGTATAGGAGTAAAATTACGCTATAAAAAATACGCTATGTTTTTAAAAGCAAAAAATCGGCGTATAAAACCAGTGATTACGTTTACATAGTATACTATGTAAACGTTTTCGTCAATATATTTTATAAATTTTTAAAATAATTCATAATTTTTTCAGCAATTTCTCTAAATTTTTCTTCCTCTTCCTTACTTAATATTTTTTCAAATTCCTTTTGAATACCAATATATATATCACAACAAGCTTCGTATAAACTCTCACCTTTACTCGTTAGGTTTAAATTATAATATCTACCGTCCTTCATGCTTTTTTTACGAATAATTAGGTCTTTTTTTTCCATAGATTTAATACTAACTGTTAAAGTAGGGTTTGTTAAACCAAAAGTTGTTTCAATTTCTTTCTGATAGTTATCTTTCTCTTTATTTTTCATTAAGTAGATAATTACTAACGCTTGAATATGACTTATATCCAATACATCTAAACGATCAGTTAAATACCTAAACATTACTTTATCCAAATCATGTATAATCCTACTAAATCCCAAATTTTTCTGAGAAAAGATTAAATCATCAATTACAAAATTTGTATTTCCTTCTTGCATCATAGTTCCCCCTGACTGTTCACCATATACTATATATTTTAAGATAGAATGAATACTACATACAAACAAAAGATTAGTCAATATTTGTTTTCCTACATTAAAAACTCTTTAAAAAAGAATTATCTGAAATATTATCATAAACTTATAGCCAAAAACAGACTCCTTTTATTTCATTGTGAAAGAATTCACTTAAACAAAACTGCCCTATTAATACCACAAGACATCCTCAGTAACCATTAAGTTATGACACTCATAATACAAATAAAATGCCAATTATAATAATTGGCATTAAGAATTTTCTTCCGTGTAATGTTTGTACAAATTTAATTCTTCTTCACTAAGACTTTTCCTCTGTTCAGGATCTCTATTTTTTTCAATAAAAGCACTTAACTTTTGTTTTCTTAATGCAACATATTCATGAAAGTGTTCTTCACAATACCAATTCATTTCTGTCCTCTTCCAATTCTTTAAGGGGCGGCTACCTCTTAACTTACAGTTATTTCCTTCACATTTTTTAATAAGAAAATGTTTATCTATCATTTACTTTACGAACACCCTCACCACAACTAGTAGTTCATTCATTTTAGCATAGTGCCCCGTTTCTTCCATAAGTTAGTTTTCATTTATTATTGGTATGCTGTCCCTTATGCATTAAAAACATCATTTTGAATTGGTTGGTAGCTATTTTGAACCTAAATACTAATTAATTAATTAATTAATTAATGAATACTTAACTGTAATTTAGGAATTAACTTTTTACGGTTTATAAACCAATCATCTATAGTAAAAATAGAAAAGTAAAATGTTGGTTCTATATCAGCTAATAAACACTCATCATAAATTAAACTTATATCCAAGGATTTTTTAGGTTTGATTCTTTTTTCTATAAGTAAATTCGCCAATAATCTATAAACTTCATCTAAAGGAGCATCAATAGACCGTTCTATTGAAAAACGACCAGCTAAACTGTTCCACCATACTTTGAAGGATAAATAAATCTCTTTAAATTCATTTAAGGTAACATCGTCTTCCGTGAACTAACTCTGATTAATTATGTTTTTTTCTTCATTGGGAATATCATTCATTGGATGCTCAGAGGAAAATCGCTTCGATATTTCACTCCATAACTCTCTATAACGCTTTTCGAAGTCTTTTGGGAATTCATACTTCAATGCTAGTATGGAAATTTCAATTGGTCTTTATTTTGATTTTGATTTATATATATATTTTGAATGTAAACTAGAAAATTCAAAGAAAAAGATGCCTCTATTCTCATCTCTAATGTATTTTCCATATAGACCCCTCCCAAGTCTCACAGAGTCTACGCTCCTACATTCCTTCGTTCAACCTTTCCATAAGGTGGATGTCGGTCATGCTGCCACGCAGGATCATTGTCCTTACTTTAGTTCCGTTGCCGACTAATCCCATGCTTATTTTGTCTGTTCATCTATTTAAATCTATTTGTTAAAAGTTAGTTTTTATAGTGATTAAGCTGCTATTGATTCTTGAATAAATGCATGCATATGGGGGATGTCCTTTAACATCTTTTCTTCCTGAAACACAAACTGCTTCTTCCAAATTGAAAAGAGAATACGTATAAGTTTATTACAAAAAGCAATTAAAGACTGCATCATTTTCAACGGATTGTCAGGTCTCGTTGTGTAGTGATGATGTAGAGCTTTAAAGGCCTTGTTCTTGGCTACTAGAATCATAGATGCCCGAAATAACAATGCTCGTAATTTCTTTCGACCACGTTTGGTTATTCTAGTTCTCCCTTTATGCTTACCTGATGTATTTTCTTTTAAGCTAAGTCCTGCCAATTTGGTTATTTGACGAGGATGATTGTATTCACTCAAATCGCCTACTTCAGCGAAGAACCCCCCCACTGTATCGCGTCCAATTCCTGTTATCTCTAACATTTGTTCAACGCCTGGAATATCTTGAAGTAGTGTATCCAGAGTTTGGTCAAGCTCTTCGAACTTGGCTTGAATGAGTTCATACTTTTGAATTAACGTTCTTAATTCCATTTTAGCCATCATGGCACCCTGACGAATGCCAATCGAGCGATTGGCGGCTTCTTTTAAAGCTTGAATCTTCTTAATCCCTATACTACGTTTCACTGCTTGCCTAAGGTATTCTAGTAATTCTTCTTCTGTATATCTCACCAGTTCTTCCGGTAATGCTTCAAGCTTTAATAAATGAATAGCTGCCTTTCCTTCCCAACTTTTAAAGACGGTAAAAAACTCTGGAAAGTATCGATCAATCCAGTTGTGTACTTGCCCCTGCACAATTTGTAAGTCTACATTTAATAGATCGCGTAATTTCTTAGCCACACGCAGTTCCGCGAAAACCCCTTGTGGTATACTTGGTTCGGCGTATCTACCGTCTTTGACTAGTTGTGCAATGACTTTTGCATCTTTAATATCATTCTTAGTTGGAGAGTTATCGTCTAGCTCCTTACTGTGCTTGACGTGTAAAGGGTTGACTGTTACAAATTTAATCTGTTCATCCTTTAGAATATGAGCTAAATTAAGCCAGTAATGGTCTGTTGGCTCCATTCCAGTAATGACAGACTCCATTTCGTATGACTCTTTTATTTGATTAATCCAATTAATAAAAGTCCTAAATCCTTCATGAGTATTATCAAAAAAACAAGTAGAACCTAGCTCTATTCCACGATAATCCTGTGCTCTAGCTACGTGATGATGTTTGGCAATATCAATTCCAATCACTAAGGTTTTAGGTGTAATTTGAGCTATTTTATGATTTTGGTTATAACTCATGATGAGACCTCAGAATAGATATTTTGTCCCTTTTAGCTGGCTGGCTCAGGACACATTTATCTTATCAAGAGGTCTTTTTTCTTTCAAACCGCATTTTCAGTTATTACAGGAATGCTGCCACATTATTACCAGAGTAATAAAGAAGCATTAATCCTTACTGGATTAATACCCCTACAAAACTGATTCCCTTTATTAATCAAGTTTCTTTATAAAGGGTACACTACTAACAGAATCACCCGTTTTGTGCATTCCAAAGGCGTTTTTCCTAATGCTTGTTTACCGCCTGGGAAATCTTTTTGTACTTCTTTATTACTTCAAACTTTTTTCATTCTGTCTAAAATAAGACCATCAGACCCTTGGTTCACACCTATTACAAATTCTTTCATATATTGAGTGATATATTTACCGTAACCAGCGCTCTTATCTTTTTCCAGCAATTCTTCGACATAAAATACACCATTCGAAATTTTATCTAATAACAACGTACAAATCCCTGCATAAACACCACAAGCAACCTGTATATAAGTAGCGTTTATTCCATATTTTTCAAATGTAAATTGACTGTTCATAACATTATACATATATCGCTCTTTGTCCTTGTATACAAGTAGAACTCCTACCAGGTCTTCACCCTCTAATTCAGCCTCCGAAGGATCTAAAACTTTTAAATTCCAATTCAATAAATCGTCTGTACATCCAAGATTATCCCGGATTATTTGTGTTGTATAATCGTTTACTTTATATATAAACCCAGTTTCCATATCATAAAGGGTTCCTAAACTCAAAACTTCCTCATGTGGCATTAAACATCCATAAAATTGGGTATCCCCTAATGTAACCTTAAATTCTTGAGCATAAACCTCTTTATATAGATGAAGAGGCACTTTTCCCTTAACTATCATCGGATAGTTTAATATTGCCTCATCTAAAAAACACTCAGGTGACCAGGTAGAATATATAATATCCTTGTCCAGAAGTGACTTATCCTTGTAGAACGTGGTATCTTTTTCGACAATATAACATGCTAGTGGTTTTTCATTAGGATGCATGGCCATTATGGAATAAGCCATCCATTGCACAACCCCAGGATTCATTCCAGAACACACTATCCCTTTCATATTTGTAAACCTATTTTTAGCATTTTCAAATCGATAAAAACGTTCTAGTAAAGTAAATCCTTTTAGATTTTCGTCTTCATTTACTTCTATATTTTCTAAAGCTGAATTTACGTAAAAAACCCCAAATTCGTTGCATATATCTAGAATATCTATTGTATCTGCCCAAGATAAGTCAACAATTAACGAAGTTTCAGTTTCGGAGATATGTTTACGTACCTCTTTTAAGTCTGTAAGATCGATCTGTTTTAGAACTATTTGATTAATCAAATTAGGACATATTTCATTGTAGTAAGCAATATCCTTTTGTTTTATATCAATTAAGTGCAACATACTTTGCTTTGAAAATTTGTGTAGTGGATCAGTTGAGTCTGTAATAGATTTATTTAACAAAGACAACAATGCCCTCGCAACACCACCAGCACTTCCAAAAATTGAAATTGCTCCACCAATATCACGCATATCATTCATCCTTTGAAAGTAAATTATCTAAGTTTAGATTTAATAGCATATGAACAATAAGTAAACCGGTGACGGCCCTTGTCTATCAGTATCATAAAATAAATTTTTTAAGTAGGAATAAATACTTATTTTAATATTGAATTAAAAAAATGTAATGGACACATGATTAGAGTCTACTCCTATCGATAACTATTTACATAAATATGTTAGTCAGTGAATATTAGCTGAAAATTCCCACTATTTTAAGGAGGAATAAAACCATGATGCACCCTGATACAGAAATTCGGTTCGTAAGTGAGGAAATAGGCGTTGGTCTGTTTGCAACAAAATTAATCCCTAAAGGAACCATTACCTGGATTAAAGATGAATTAGATATCATTCTAAAAAAAGAGTATATTGAAAGTCTTGATGATGCACGAAAAAAGGTAATATATAAATACGCATATGAAGATAATGACATCGAGTATGTTCTTAATTGGGATCACGCAAAGTATATTAATCATAGTTTTAATCCAAATATTGTAGATACAGCATATGACTTTGAGTTAGCAGCTAGAGACATTCAACCTGGCGAACAATTAACATGTGATTATGGAACGTTGGGTGGCGACGAAAAGTTTGAAAGTCCACCAGCAGAAGGATCATCAAGAACAAGAGTGTATTCAAATGACTATTTAACTTATTATAAAGAGTGGGATAACATGGCAAAAGAGGCTTTTAAGTATTTCAATAAGGTAGACCAACCACTACAATATTTGATACACGAAAAATTTATTGATAAAGTAAATGCTGTTGCTAATGGAACTGAACCTATAGATTCCATCCTCACTTTATGGAATTATGAACATCCTGAAAAATAGTTAAAATTTTAGAAGAATAAGTGGATTTTTGTAGACTAAAATTAGAAACCGGTAAAGTTAAATGGAGATAAACTCGAATAGATTTAACCCCTTTCCTATAGTAGCACTAATATACAGAATAAAAAATAAATCCTCCTTAAGACTCCTGTCTAACTCTACTATGCTACCATCAGCATAGTATGAAATGCTTCCCCTAGAATAGAGGTTACTTTATCACTATCATTAGTTTCGGTGGTTACTTTCCATCCCATTTACCGGCTCATACATTTCAAAGTTTACATTTTCCGGTATTTTAAGCGTTACCTTAGAAGTACTTCCTTTTCAACAGGTATTTTACTGTATATGTCTCCCAAGCCTCTACTACTCTGAAGAGTGTACTGTTACGTGTACACACTGGAATAGCAATGAAGAAAACTACAGCATACGCTGAAAAGAATTATAAAACTTTATTTTTCATATAAATATAAACTACTCCTTTATAAAATATTTCCCTTTAAACACTATATAAAATCTAGTTAATCTTTTGACTATATCTCTTGTTAACATTTATTAAAATCAACTTGCGTACAATTACTGAAAATCTCTTTCTTAGAGACCTTACTTATGAGTATGTTTCTAAAAAGTTTACAATTGAAATCCACCGGACTAAAAGTTTTAACGTATGGGGAATATATGCTTATACCAACATCAAACATTTTTTTACCTCTTCTCGTAATCCTTCACTTAAAAATTCATTTCATATGATGCCCTGATTCATCTAAGATTTGTTTGTAACTTTTTCCTCTACAATCCATATACTTCAACCATATTTTCCTACAGTTAGAAAAGCTACTAACTTTATTATACAGTGATTTTTATTTTATAAATTCATTAGTTTGTGAAATAGTAAACTTAAATTAAACTGCCACGTTAGTTCTAAAGAAAAAGCATTAATCCTTAATGGATCAATGCCCTTGTTTAAGTAAAGTATTTAATATTAATTTAATTAATTAAAGTACTAAATCGATTATTAGAATCATCGCCCTTACCTTATTTTTCGTAGTATGGTTTATAAGGTAAAGGGATAAACCAATTCCTATTCCTTCGACAAATGAGTAACCACCATCTTCAATCTGTAATTCTTTAGCTGTCTTATTGAATAAAAATAATTATCAGTTTCTTTGCTCACAACTCTAATTTTTTCATTAGATGTTGTAGACACTCTCTTCCGTTACAATCATGCACTTTCTTGTAGCGAAATGCTTTCAACAGTGAAAACTAATAAAATAACTATTTGGCGAACACTAAAGAACTGCCAGCACTTATTGTATTAGATGTCCAAAAAGGATTTGACGACCCGTATTTGGGTAAGCGAAATATTCCACAGGCAAAAATAAATATAGCACGGCTTCTATCTGAATGGAGAAATAGGAATGGCCGAATCATTTTTTCTCAGCATATGTCTGTCAGCCGGATTCTCCCTTCATTATAAAAATAAAGTTGGAACACAATTTAAAGACACAATAAGTCCAAGAGAAATGGATACTGTATTTCAAAAAAATATAAACAGCGCCTAAATTGATACGGGTTTTGAAACATATCTTAAAGTTCAACTAATAAATCTGTCGTTATAACAGGCCCTTCAACGCAGCGCTGTATATCTTCTACGACGCGTATGAGTGGAAATTTGGGCTATCACACTTTCCTAGTATCGGATGCTGCAGCTGCATTTGAAACCACTGAGCATTTAGGTAAATATTTATGATGCAGAGTCCAGTCCATTCCCAATCATGAATTTGCGACTATCCTTACGAAAGAGCAGATTTTGAGTGAATTAAGTCTTCTATAATAAAAGCCCCATACTTAGTTATGGGATTTTTGTAATTCGAGAATCTTGAATAGAATTTTCATCCTCCCCAAGCTTTGCCATATAATCTATTAAGAAATGAAGAAGAATAAGGGGGATAATTGAATTAAGTCCCATATATAAAACGGAGAAAATCAAGCCAACTATTGCTGTCCGCAATACGCCTGATAATAGCCCCTGATACGTATGAGCAAGTCCGAACAAAAGAGACGCAAAAATGACAACAAACCAAACGGACAGGTTTGGGAAAAAATAAGAAAAAGCAAAGATTAAAAAGCCTCTGTATATTATTTCTTCCGTAAGTCCAGCCGTAATAGAAACGTAATTCCATAACTTCTTCTCTCTTTTGCTTACAGGCATTATTGCGAGGTACTCTGATTTTTCTTTTTCTCTGTTTTTTGCTTCGGTGAATTTTGTACGAATATTAATACTGACATGGTATCCTATCATATAATATAGGATAGCAAGAATATAAATACCAGTTAAGGCAAATACGGTGTAGGTAATAATAGGGCCAAATGCATTTGTGTTAATGGAAGGTAAGGTAAACCCTATTTGATTAAAGGTAAGTTCTGTGAAAAGGACTAAGAGGATGATATAGAGAGTAGGAGCCCACAAACCTACAATAGAATTAATATAATACTTCTCTCTGGCATGTGGATTTGTTGTGACATTTACCTTAAATTTCTGAAAATCATAATATCCGTAAATTGGCTCATATAGTAACACAAATACAATCATTATCCAAAGGAAAATTTCCATGCAAACCTCCTTATTTTATGGTTTAATCTACCCCTATATATTTATTCAAGAAAAACCGCGATACTCCTTCTTCATAATACAGCTGTATTATTTAAGTTATGGAAAATAAGGAAACTGTGCTGGATAACGCCGACTTTTCCGTATAAACATTAGCAATCAATTTAGTCCTGAATAAGCTAATAAAGTTTAAAATTCACTTATCCTTGTCGAACTAAACTCCCTTTTTCTACCATAAGAAGGTTTCACTTATTACAGGAATGCTGCCACTATAGTGCCATATGAAATTAAAACAAAAGGGCAATAATCCTTATAGGATCATAGCCTCCATTAACACAATATATAAATTTATGCCTGTTCTTCCTTTTTTGCTTTATGTAATACGTATTGAATAAAAAGAGTCCATTGAATGATAAGTTAAAATTGTTAATCTGAAATTTCTCCCCCAGGCATAGTAAATATATCTACACCGTTATCCCCATGCAGAACCCATCCTTCAAAATAACTACTGCTATGAAACAAGTCAAAGTATAGGCCATTCTCCAATTCAATCGTAAGCAAAAATAAGTGTTCATAATATTTAATTTCCACAATTTTCTTATCCTTAATTATCTTTTTCAAGCTTAATCTAGAAAATTTATCAGGAGCTGAGATACAATCCGATTCACCAATAAGTATTTCCTTTTTACTTCTTAATCTCCAAGGACATTCAACTGATAACTGGGAGTTATTAAAAATTAATCGAAGGAAACTCCTTTTTTCTGTATCAATATCAATAAGTTTTTGACCATAGAAATATGAAAATTCCACTTTACTCAAGAGGATCACCCTTTATTTAAAATTGAATTTATTGTTTTTGTTTAGATATATAAAATTCTTCCACTATCCCGGCATCTTCTTCCATAATCTTTTTTCATTTCTTACAGGAATGCTGCCACGTCAGTGCCAGAGCAAAAAGAGCATTAAAACCTTATAAATGGTGAAAAGATCTTAAAAGTATCTAAATATTTAATTACAGCATTTCCCAACACTAGTGTGATATACTTCTAATGTATTTTATTGAAAGGAATGGTTAAATGAAAAGAGTTCATCTCCTTAAGGGATCATTGCTATTATTCACTTTATTACTTTTTGGTTGTACAAATGATCCAAGTAAGCATTCTGCTGATAATAATTCCAAAATACCTGAATCTACTATAAAAAATGATGAAACTGAAATAAATGAATCTAATTCAACTTCGGATACTTCTACACCCTCAGAAGATGAAAATATAGGTAATACAAAGAAAGATAAAGATATAATTCAACAGAATTCCACATCAGATTATGATTCCCAAAAACCTAATAACACATCTGAAAATAGGGTAGCCAATACATTGACTAAGTATTCTGCTCAAGAAATAGAATATGCTAGAATCTGGTTGCAACTCGGGCCAAATCAGGACATCGATGAATTATATATTACACATATTAATGCAGGCGAACCAATTAACCCAAACGATGAGACAAGTGCTAATTATCCAGAAGATGTTGTTCATTTATCTGGTTCACGTTTAGTGGATGGCTCAGTTACTTATAGTAGTAACGGGGATGGAACAATTAACATATACAAAGTTCCTCATAGATGGGATGGAAAATATCCTGCTGGTAAACAGTTTTACATAGATTTTTTTATAAATGATACTGAGCTATTGTATGTTGATACAGATGATGATGAAAAAATAATTAAATTAATAAACATAATGAATATCCAATGAGGCGATTACAATTATATGTACGCCTTTTTCTTTAGCATTTTTTCTTATTTGTGGATGAAAATAATCCAGAAGTCAAAAGTAAACTTGCTAAATATATGTAAAAACTCTTTCTAAACATACAAACTTTATCTTTGCAACATCAGAGCCCGACTGTTCTTATGTGATTATCCTGCCCTGTTTCTTCCATAAGCTAAGTTTTCAATTATTACAGGAATGCTGCCATATTAGTGGCTAAGCATTCAAAGAACAGTAATCCTTAATGGATTAACATCACCATTTCTATTAAGATGGGGATTTTCACTGGTAGTATTGCCCTGTTTGAAAAATTTGAAATCGTAGAGTAACCTTAAATATTACTTACTTAAATAAGTTTTCTATCACTAATGAATTATCCTTAAAAATATAATTATCTGAATAACTATTCAGGTCCTTATTATTAGATAATAAAAAGGACTGATTGCCAATGATAAACACTTCTCCCAAAGTATAATTATCCTTTTTTATAATGACACTATAAAAATCTTCTGATTTAAAGCTCTTGGACTCTTTAACCCATTTTGAGTCTCTAAGAACATCCTTTATTGCTTTTATCTCTTTTTGATTAGTAACATTTATAACTGGTCTTTCACCACTATTACGACTTATTTTTGTCACTTCAATTGAATTAATTTCACTATCTTCTATGTTAATTTTATTAGAGAAATTTTTATCATTAATATGGAAACTATAAAATAAAAGTGCTAGTAAACCAGCTATAACCGTTATGAATGTATTAGTTATTACTTTCTTCTTATTCATATTAATCCATTAATTTTCTTAAGTAGAGCAATTTTATTAGTAGTATAAAGTATATAATTTCGTTTCTTTGTTTTTATGTAAATACGATCAGTTGTCCCATATGGTGTCCCTATTCTTATAGCATTAGTATCTTCTCCTGCATAAGTTTCATCTTCAACAACTTCCAGTATATCCTCATTAAGAATTGCCACCTCAGTTAGCTGCCACTTAATAAGTAGTTCTATATCTGTTTTTTTAATCTCAATTCCTAAGTTGTACATTTATCTCACTCCTTCTAATAATTTTCACACAAAAATTTATACGTGTACAAAGGTAAAAAGTTCCATCTATTCAACGGAACTGAGATTGAAATATACAATATCAAAGCTAATACCTTTACATCCTTCTTATTCCAAAAAACTGTCCCCTTTCTAACAAAGGATGAGGCTACACAAAAAAGAACTGTAAATTCCCTACAGTTCTTTTAGAAATACTTATTATAAAGTTCACGTCTTAATTGACCACTTATATAAGCATATATCCTAGTAGTTTCACTTTTTTCATGGCCCATTAAATTTTGAATAACTTCTAATGGTGCTCCATTATTAATTAAATTGGTTGCGTAACTGTGTCTTAACTGATGTGGATGGATACACTTATTAATATTAGCTCTTCTGGATATCTGCTTAATGACATATCTCATCTGTGCAATGCTCATTCGATGTGGAGCTCGGACCGTTACAAATAGAGCTTTTTCACTATCTGTTCGGTTTTCTATATATCTTTTTAGTAAATACTACATCGAGTATTAAAATAAACTTCTCTTTCCTTTTTCCCTTTACCAAATACAATAACGGATTGCTCGGAGAAGTTGATAGAACTTCGATCTAAGTTAACCATTTCTCCTATTCTGCAACCGGTAGAATACATAAATTCAAATAATGCTTTTTCAAAGGGACTGAGGCATGCTTCTCTTAATAGCTCTATTTCTTCCTCCGTCAAAAACTTTGGAATTTTACTCTCTAATTTAGGTTCTTTTATTGCCGTACTTGGATTAAAAGTAATATATTTCGACTTAATAAAACGAATGCGATGACATAAAACTAGATGCCTTTAAATCACTCGCAACTTCACCAAGATACAGTTTGATAGTTTCCGTTGTAATTTCTTCTATCTCAACATTACCTAGGTGCTTTATGAACAAGGCAGATTGAATCTTATAAGCTTTCAATGTCTGGGAAGAGTATCCTTGAATCTGTTTATCTGCTTTATATAATTGCCAGGCTTCAGATAAAATCATATTCATATTTCCTATCTTTTTATTAATCAGTATTTACTAGTAAACATATAGAAGAAAGCCCCCGTCTGTTTAAGTGAATCAATTCACAAAAATATTCGTAATTTATAGAATATGAAGTCAAGACTACTCTTAATGAAATAAAGTCGTCAAAAGACGACCTTATTATTTAACTTTTCTATTGTCATTTATTTTTTTGCTATTATCAAAAACCTTTTGGAATTTGTGTGGATTCCTTTTTCGGTTCTATTGTTTTCAATGAAACTACCCAGAATATCCAAGTCTTTCTCTCCCTGACCAAAATCAGGAATAATAGGTGTATGTTTAAGTAAGAAAATTAGATCCTCTGCTCTTTGATAGTATTCATTAGCGTCGTATTCAAAAGATTGAACTTCAGTAAAACCTGCTGACTTGAGTTCCTTTATATATCTTTCTTTTAATGCTCCATCAGCTTCTCCAAAACCTTGACCCCGCTCAAAAGCTTCCTTTAAATTTAATTTGTCAGCTTCACTTACCTGTTGTGTTAAAAAAAGGCCCTCATTTTTTATAACCCTGGCTATTTCCATTGAAGCAAACGGTGCGTGGCAGTTTGAGATGAGATCAAAAAAACCAGTTGGAAATTGTAAATTATCAGAAGACATTTGGAAAAATCGAACGTTTGACACTTTTGACTGTTTATAATTAGATTGAGCAGTTTCAATCATTCCTCTTGAGAAATCAATTCCAACCAGAAAAAGCAATGAAGAAGCAATTCTTAATAAATTTTCTCCTCCACCAGTTCCAACGTCCAAAAGAATATCCGAACTTTTACCTCTCTTCGTTACTTCTTCGTAAAAATCCCACTTAATCCCTTCAGTTGTAACTTTTAATTTACTAAAATCCCAGCCGTTTAACTTTCCAACCTTATCATAAAATTCTAACTCATCCATTTTTGAACCTACCTTTCAAATTTAAAAGCCAAACAGTGACTCGACTAACAATTGGAATGACTGACTAATAATATTCAAAGTTTTAGTTCTGAAAAAGGGCATACTTCTCCCTTTTTAGCTGGTACGCGTTTTTTCCAGCCCGAAAACTAATTACTTCGAACATGTCGGAAAGACATTCCACTCACCTCATTTGAAAGAATACTTCCATTATAAAACGTGAAGAAAAAATTGTAAAAATCATAATATACTTATTTCTCTAAACTGCCAAGATTGTGACATAACAAAATGCTTCCCTTATATTTAAGAAAAGCCCCCGTTAGTTTAAGTGTATTCTTTCACAAACTCCTATTTGCAGTTCCTTTAAATTACCGGATTTCAATCCGTTTATTTCACAATAGCTAAATTTAAAGTTTAATTTGGAAATAAAAAGGATAATTTTTGAATTTATTGAATACCTATCATAGGGGTGAAAAAAATGAAAATAATTAATGATTTTGCAACCTCTCCTAATAAAAAGGTTGCATTTACTATTTTCAAACACGAAGAACAACCAAATTCATTAGCCATTATATTTCCTGGTGTGGGCTATACTGCTCAAGCTCCATTACTTCATTACAGTTGTGGTATTTATTTCAAAAAAGGATACGATATACTGCAAGTAAATTATAATTACCCTCGAGAAATTATAGCAAATCTTAGCGAGGAAGATTTTTATTCAGATGTAGAATCTGTACTAAAAAAAGCTCTAACAGATAATACATATAGTAATTTTGTTTTTATTGCTAAATCCATGGGTACAATAGCTTTATCTTATTTCATAACAAAACCTGAGTTTAGTAATGCTAAATCTATTTGGTTGACTCCATTGATTAAAAGAAATGATGTTTATAATGCTTTATTAACTTTAAAGAGTAAGGGGCTTTGCATTGTTGGAGGAATTGATCCAACCTACGATAGCAGCAAGTTTAATGATATTAAAACAAATAAAAATATCGAACCAATTTTAATAGAAGGTACTAATCATAATTTAGAATTTGATAACGATGTACTTAAGTCTATTGAGGCAATAAGCATTATAATGAATAATGTAGTCAAGTTTTAAGATCTGTGGTTAAACACAGATCTTTTCTCTATTTTCTCTTTTCACTCGTGCTTACCTGCCCCTTTTATGGAATAAGAAAAGCTGCCTGGTTTGGCAGCTTTTCTAAAACATAAGCACCCGATTGCTGAATATTGGTAATTGAAAAAAATAACTATTTCACTTCATTTGAAATATGTTCAGTTAATAATTTCGCCCTTGTTTTTGGCTAAATTTTTGCGCCATTCACTTCGCTCCGTAGGTGTCATTTTCGCCCACTCAGTTTCTTCACTAATAATTCTTAAAGGTTCTTGAGAACGATAAGATCGTGTTAAGTTACCCGGGAACTTTTTGTCAGTAACATTTGGGTCGTTTTCAAATTCACCTGTTGGTTCTATTTTATAAACGCGTTCTCTTCCTTCTCCTTTTGCTAATGCTGCTGCAAGTCCTGCACCATTGGCATTAGCAGTGAAATATATGTGGTTCATTTTAAGCCCAGGTTTGTAATTTGAATTTCCACCCGCTGTCAGCAAATCACCAACCTGTAAATCAGCCTTTGTCCCATGATAAAATGGTCCTTCATCAGTAGGTGCACCGTTATATGAGTTGGATAATTCATAATTTCTTATTGCATGATCAGAATCACATAACTCCTCATAGCATTTGGCAATGTTTAAATATAACGTTGAGTATGCACTCTTAACATTATCATCATTTATATTTAGTGCACACTGTAAAGAGGTTTCCATCCATTTCAATTTATCTGTAATACTCTTTTGTATACGAGCCAAATGATAAGCTGCAATAAACCTTTCATAGTCGTCTTTTGCTTCCTGCCATGCTTGATGAAACATTGTGGTTGCACCTTCATCATTTCCGCCATCTTCCATGGTCATCCCACTCATACAGAGTTTAATAACGACGTTGTATTGATCGAATTTTAAATTCATCTAATCCCTCCGAATTAATAAAATCACATTTTGGAATTTATTCAAAACCCATTATTTACAATCCGATGCCTTACCTGTAATGTTTTAAATAGATAAATTTATTCCGCTAGATGTCCCGTTTATGAACAAAAGTTAAGCTTCTTTACCTGTATTTTACCATAAATAGCTTATCCTTCTTGCTTGCACTAACCTGCTCCGATTATTTAATAAGAAAAGGTCTTTCAATTATTTATGAATACACTATACAACAAAATCTTTAATATTATTATAGGATAAAACAACATCCTGTAACGTATTTTTAAAAGTTGAAGTAGCACTTTCACTGGAATGATAATAATTCAAGACCTCTGTATCCTTTAGAATATTCCCCGTTAAGATACATAGTACCGATTCGTCTTTATCTATCACTTTCTGTGAAATTAAATTACGAAGTCCTGCAATAGTTGCTGCTGACGCTGGTTCACACCCAATGCCACATTTGTCAATTACAGCTTTTGAGTCAAGAATTTCTTCATCTGTTACCGAAATGGAAACTCCTTTTGTTTGTGTTAACGTTTTTAGAGCTTTTTTCCAACTCGGTGGGTTACCAATATTTAAGGCAGAAGCACGAGTGTATGGGAAACGCTCAGGGGTAAGTTCATGTTTTTTTTGAACGAACATCTTATGAAATGGACTTGCTCCCTCCGCCTGAACAACTGCCACTTTCGGCATTTTATCTATAAATCCAAGCGTAAACAAATCCTGCAATCCTTTACCTAATGCTGTTGCGTTACTTAAAGCACCTCCGGGTACGATAATCCATTCTGGTAACTTCCAGTTTAAATATTGAGCTACTTCATAAATAATACTTTTTTGTCCTTCAATTCGGAATGGATTAACAGAGTTACAAATATATAGACCCAGATCACTACTATACTTCTCTAAAAACTGAATCCCATCATCATAATTTCCTTCCACGCTAAATACTTTTGCGCCATATGCCAGGGTCTGTAGTACTTTATTTAAGGAAACGTCTTTATTAGGAACAAATACATAGGAATCTGCACCAGTAATGGAAGCATACATAGCCAATGAAGATGAGGTATTTCCTGTTGAGGTACATGTGAACTTCTTATATCCTAATGATTTCCCATGAGAAACAGCTACAGTCATTCCATTATCTTTAAATGAACCACTAGGGTTCTCACTTTGTGCTTTTACATATAATTTTCTTACCCCGGTATACTTTTGTAATAATTCAGAAGAGTAGAGTCCTGTATTCCCTTCATATTTTGTAACGATACAGTCATTTGGTAATTCAGGGGCAATTAGTTCTTTGTATCTCCACACTCCACTCGCATAAGGAGTCATCCGTTCTGAAAGCCGTTCCGTAAACAACCTTTTCAATAATTCGGTATCATATTTATTAAAATCGTGTACTACATCAAATAATCCACCACACTTACAATTATATTTAAAAATACCGGATAATAATTTTTCACCACAATCAGTACACACTATTCTCATTATTTTCAGGGCTCTTGATGCCCTCTCACCTCTCTACAAATAAATTTCTTGATAATTATCTTTTACAATTTTAGAATAGAGAAAACTTTCTAATAAATCTAATATATATTTTTTTGGTATTCATAGGTTAAATTTATGAATGGAGTGATGAAATAATGAATCTTCATGCATTGCGACTATTCCATATGGTTGCCGAAAAAGGAAATGTTACCCGTGCGGCTGAAGAACTAAATATAAGTCAGCCTGCTGTAACAGCTCAAATAAAAAAACTAGAACAAGAGATCGGGTTATTGTTATTAGCTCCCAAAGGGAGAGGTATCTTATTAACTGAGGCTGGCCGTCATCTTTCTAAGCAAGCAAAAAGATTGTTTTCTCTTGAAGAAGAAGTGGAAGATTTTATTAATCATTATAAAAATGGTTCTGTTGGAAAGCTACGTATTGTAGCAACTTATCTTCCCGCAAATTTTGTATTGCCAAAGTGGATTGGCCGTTATAAACAAAAATACCCTGATGTTGAAGTGGGATTAACGACAACTAATTCACAAAGAGCAATAGAGCAACTAATCAATTATGAAGCAGAAGTTGCTTTTATTGGTGGAAGAAAAGAGTTTAATCTACTCATTAGTAGTATAGAGTTATTTGAAGATGATATGTTGTTCGTAGTACATAAAGATCATAAGTTTGCATCCAAAAATATTACATTAGCTGAGATTGTAAAAGAGCCTTTTGTGTTTCGAGAAGAAGGAAGCTTTTCAAGAGAACAGTTAGTGTCGCTATGTAAAATGAACAATATACAGGAACCAATCGTTGGAGTACAGATTAATGGATTAAATGAAACCATTAGAACGGTGATTGAAGGGTACGGAGTAACATTTGTTTCCTCTCTTGAAGTAAAGGAGTATATAGAACGTGGAGAATTAGCAAAAGTAAATATTGATGGTATTAAATTAAAAAACCCGATCTCTTTATGTACAAGAAAAAATGATACTCTCTTACAACCTGCACATAACTTGTTAGAGGTAGTTTTTAATCACGATGATACTTGATCTTATTAATTTGACTTATATAATCCCCACTAGCATGCTAGTGGGGATTATATGTTATCTTGTCAGAACGGAACATAATTTCGTGTAACATTTGATTAATCTGATTTTTGATTTTTTAATAAATTGCTTTAGCTTTATTTATTATATTTATTAAAGTAAACTGCCACGTTAGTGCCTCAAAAAAAGCATTAATCCATTACTGGAACAACCTTCTCTAATTTAAATACAATTAAGAATGTGAAGTGTATTTTACGTTTGTATCCATCACACCTATTCACTAACAGTTCTATATGATAAGTATTCTAAAAACTTTTTGGACGCACGGGAAAGTGACTTATGCTCTCTAGTTGCAATACCAATCTTTCTAAAAGCAGGAGTTTCAAGCTCTTTTGCTATTATTTTATGAGGGATACGCTTCAATATTAATTCTGGTAGTATACTGATTCCTAGCCCATTTTCCACCATTGACATAATGGCATAATCATCCCATGTGGTAAAATTGATTTGTGGAGAAATATGATGTTTCTCAAAAATCTCGGAAATTTCTGCTTTTGCTCCCTTTTCCAATAGCATGAAAGGGTTATTCAGTAATTCCTCAATTGGAAACTTTTCCTGATTAGCAAGAGGATGATCTTGCGGAATCACCACGAGCAATCGATCTTGTTCTAAAAAAGTTGTTTCAAGTTCTGCTTTTGACGGTAATCGCAAAAAACCGAAGTCAACACGACCGTTTAAAACCCAACTTTCAATTTCTGTATAATCACCAAGCAGAATTTCAAAATCAATTTTGGGGTAATCCTTCTTAAAAACTCTAATAATGTTAGGAATCCAGTGAGATGCTATGCTAGAAATTGTTCCAATACGAATCATACCAGACTCCATATTAAGTAAGTCTTCGATCTGTGTCATTAGTATTTCATGCTCATTACAAATCCTTTTTAATTGAGGCAGTAACTTTAATCCATCCGCTGTTAAATTGATACCAGTCCTTCCTCTTTCAAATAGGGAAACTCCCCATTCCGTCTCCAAGTCGTTAATCATACGGCTAATTCCAGATTGCGTGTAGCCCAATACTTCGGCAGCTTTTGTAAAGCTGCCAAATTCTACAGCTTTTACAAATGCCTTATATTTTTGGATATTCATTCTCTTCCCTACCTCATCTGTTATTGTCATACATATCATGCGAAATATTCGTTTTTGTAATACATGTGAACATGATATGTTATTACTATTAATAATTCAAGTTAAGAAAGGAAAGGGATATAAAGATGTTTTTTGTGAGTGATATTATAGAAAAAGCTCCAGATAGCTATAAGACTCCACTTCAAGAAAAGGTCTATAAATCATTGGAAAAGTTACAAATTTCATTTGAACGAGTCCATACAGATGAAGCCATTTCAATGGATGATTGTATCGAGATTAATAACAAATTGGATATGAAAATGGTAAAAACACTGTTCCTCTGCAATAGCAAAAAAAATGAATTTTATTTATTTATTACTACTGCCGATAAACCATTCAAGTCAAAAAATTTCAGCAATGTACTTGGCATATCACGTGTATCCTTTGCTCCAGTAGAGCTAATGGAACATATATTGGGCGTAAAAGTCGGGGCTGCTACTGTATTCGGTGTATTAATGGATCAGGAAAATCTTGTTAAGGTTGCTATTGATAAAGATGTGCTTTTAGACGAGTGGTATGGATGTAGTGATGGAACGACAACTGGATATTTAAAAGTTAAAACAAACTTAATTGTCAATAACTTCCTTACCTATACAAAGCACATTCCTATTATTATTGAAATGTAATATTAAGAAAAAGTTGTTCTAAATAGTTAATTCTAGTTCTAATAAACTTTTTCGCATTTGATTGGAAGTAGATAAAATAATAATAAGTTAGAAGGAGGAATAGGATGAATCAAAAGCGACTATTACTAAATTATGGATTATTAGTTTTTGTCACTGCTTTATGGGGACTTAATATGGTTTTAATTAAAGTTTTGGTGGAGGCATTACCTCCACAAACCATGACGGCTTTTCGAATTATGATGGCTGGAATTACAGCATTAATATTAATTGCAATTGGGAAATCCTTCCGTCGTTTAACGAAAAGAGAATGGCTTTATACACTACTTGGAATGCTATTTAGTGTCATTCTTCATCATGGACTTATAGCTGTAGGTTTAACAATGATTGATGCTTCGAATGCTTCCTTAATTCTTGCACTAGTACCGCTTACAACAGCAGTCCTAGCTGTCCTTTTTTTAGGTGAACAATTAACCACACTACGAACGATAGGTTTTATCCTCGCAATAATTGGTGTATTTTTTATTAAAGGTGGTTCAATCAATAACATACAATTCTCTCACGGAGAATTGATTATATTTATTGCAATGTTAGTTCAAGCAATTAGTTTTATTTTTGTAAAAAAGGCAACAGCAACACTTGATTCAAAACAGGTAACAACAATAATGTACTCAGTAGGTTCAATAGGTTTATTAATTATTAGTTTTATAACCGAACCTAAAGGCGTTAGTGAGATGGGTTCCGCCAATATATATATTTACTTACTATTCATTTTGTCGGGGGTAGTTGCAACAGGAGTTGGATATATTGTTTTTAATGCTTCGATTCAGCAAATTGGAGCAGGAAAAACAGCCATATTTAATAACTTTGTTCCTTTTTTTGGTCTTGTGTTCTCTGCAATATTCTTAAAAGAAACCATTGAATCTTCACAATTAATTGGATTTTTATTTATTGTAGCTGGAGTTCTATTTGGGACAGGTTATATCGAAAAGAAATGGGAGAAAAAGCATAATCGGATTAATAATACCAGGAAGAAGAGTATAGTCTAATTAACACTCTAAAAAAAGGGTTTTTCATTTATTATAGAAATTCTGCTATTATAGAAAAATTGCAGAAACTATTTCAATTAGATAGCCAAAAAGCGATCTTATTTTTATTAAGGTCGCTTTTTGGGCATGGCACTTTTTATTAGAGATTTCAGTTCTATGATGTAGTTTGTGATGTACTTACACTATCCTGCCACGTTTCTTCCATAAGCTATGTTTTCATTTATTACAGGAATGCTGCCACTATAGCACCATAAGAAATAGGCTTTCCTTTTATATAAGAAAAGCCCCCGTTAGGATCATAATTTTCATTTTTACATTTGAAGGTCCTTTTTTCGGGCAACTGCGCAAACTATCCAAAGTGTTAGTTGAAGGAAGTTCTGGAAGCAGCCATTGCATTTAAGGCGTTCTCAAAATAGCTATATACTTTATCTGCAATTCCCAGAAACTCTTCAACAAGTACATTACTATCCAAGTAACAAGCATACAGATAATCAACTAAAGCGGAGTCAATCTCACAATAGTTTAAGATGGCATTCTTCATCTTAATAACGTCATCTTGCCATACACCTGTATCTTCTAATACCAAAGAGTACAATGCACGAATTAATCTCTTAGAGTAACCTTTAATATATCTATTTTTCATTGTGTTATCACTAGCATTACAAAGGAAATTATGTATACGATTTACTTCCGCCTTGGTCTCTGTATTTAAGTCTAAAATGAACTCTGGAGAAATAATTATCGGTGGTACTTTTTCACCAACGTCACGACCATATATGCAAACACAAATTATCTTAACCCAAAAACCCCACTCATTCGGTTTACTTAATACATCGTCAATCGAACAAATTATCGTATCAATCTTAGTTACTACTGGATATTCTTCCAAAAGCCTGTCTTTAATATTTGACAACCTTTCGTAATCGATATCTTTGGTGTTTACACATACAATAGTAAAATCTGCATCTGACTTAAAAGGTTTAGCAGTTCCTTTTGGAATCGAGCCACACATATAAATGCTATGAATCTTATCATTAAATTCGATAAGTATATTATCTATATACTTATCAACAAAATGCTTATACTCACTTTGTATTACAATTCTATTTATGACTTTTTCTAATATCATATAGACTCCTCCTAAACTAAACTTCTTTCAGCTAACGTTTTAATTTAATTTAAGAACTTTGTAAATAATCCATAGATGAGTTATTCGCGAAGTTATTCAACTATCCTGCCACGTTTGTACCAGAGAAAATAAGTCTAATTTCTTAATAACCTTATTTATTACATAATGCTGCGTTATTAAATAGATGAATGTCACTGATTTCCCTCTATTCACATGTATACGTGACTTTTATTACAGCATTATTTCATATAATCACCTTCACTTGAAACCTTTCCATATTATTTTCATAAAAACCAAAATATGTTAAAATTAGATATTGAAACAACAAGGGGTATTGCTAAAATGAAATCCATAAAACAAAATTTATTTGATTTACTTATGTACTCTATATTTTTAGTTTTCTTTATCTTCTGGTTTCTTAAAGATGATACTCCTGCAGTTTACTTATGGACAGTGATTATTCTATATGTTGCAATTATAGCTTTTAAAATCAAAAAAATTTTCTTCGTAAAAGAAAGTTAAACGACTCTAAAAGGTACACAATATTTTCAAAGTAGCAAAAAGGCATAACTAGGCACACTTCCATACTAGTACAACAAATAAAAAAAAGAGCATGTCACCTTAATAGGCATGCTCTTTTTTGTTTATTCAACTATCCTGCCACGTTAGTGATATGACGTTTTGAACTAATCACTAAAATCTTTTATCAGGGTTTCTATTTCCTTACCATCATAAAAGTCTCCATCGATAATGAACTTTTCAATTTCTACAGTACCATCATAAACTCCACTTCCCAACGTTGACCTAGAACTGCAATTTCCATATAGCTTGATCTCTAACTTTGTTTAGCTTGTAAAATATATTTTTTGATTCTAATTTATTAAGGAAATTAATTCACTATTTAAGTCCCAATCACATTATCCCCTCTAGTTAAATTCAAGTTTTATTCTCTATACTATGGCAAAGTACTTCTGAACAACTTTTGTATTGCAAATACAAAAACCCATTAAAGCACCAAACATATTTAGAATGAAATCATCAATATCAAAACTTCCTAATCTTGTAATTACTTGTATTAATTCAATCAAAAATAACAATAGCGTCATCGATATACTATAAGTAAATAATTTTGATAACTTTTTTGTATAATAAGGCAGATAAATACCCATTGGTAAAAACATAAATAAGTTACCAAAAAGGTTTTTTATAGGTATATCCATGTTCATACTTCCGTCGAACATTGCCATAATATACGTACTAATAGTTTTAAATGGAACAAAATTAGATGAGTACTTTAAATATTCTATCAAAGATATTTCTGGCCATAAATATCCTCTTGAGCCTAAAAACAGTAAATATACCAAAGCTGATAAATAAAATATAAAGCTTATATTTAGAATTACTTTTATTATTTTTTTCATTTTACTTCTTTCCCCCATTACTTAATATGTTTCATATACTTACTTGTTTCATTTTGTTTACTCCCTTCCAATTAATAGACGAGTCTACATCAAGGTAAGTTTTATTTTCCTTAAAATAGTTTTTGTTTGTTGAATAATTTAACTTAAACTATCCTGCCACTATAGCGATATAAGAAAAGGCACCTTAAAATTTAAGGAAAGCCTCATTAACGTTTTTTTTTACTTGCATATAATCTTATTCTACATTACACTAAAAATCTAACTAACGTTAGTTAGATTTTTAGTGTACTTGGAAAGGGGAATACTTATGGCATGGTTTTATCTAATTATTGGAGGTATTTTGGAGGTAGGTTGGGCATTAGGATTGTCTTATTCTGATGGTTTTACAAAAATAGAAGTTCTTATACCCACGTTAATATTATTGGCATTCAGTTTTTACTTTTTCTCCAAATCATTGAAATTATTACCAATATCCACTGCATATGCCGTTTTCACTGGTCTCGGTTCATTTGGTACTGCAATTGTAGGAATGGTATTTTTAGGTGATTCTGTAAGTCCGCTAAAACTACTATTTGTTATAACCTTAGTTTGTTGTATTATCGGATTAAAGTTTGTATCTAATGAACATGACAGAGAGGAAAGTATAACTGTATCTAATGAACCTAATAGAGAGGAAAGTATATAATATGAGTTGGATTTTTATCGTTTTAGCAGGATTGATGGAAGTCGGTGGAGTTATATGCTTAAAGTATTCGGAAGGATTTTCGAAGATCAAACCCACAATAGGTTTAATTGTCTTTATGTTGCTTAGTTTCTTCCTACTTTCCTTGTCCTTAAGAGAAATACCGGTTAGTATTGGATATGGGATATGGACAGGGATTGGAGCAGCTGGGAGCGTTTTATTGGGAATGTTCGTTTTCAAAGAATCGAAAAACATTAAAAGATTAGCTTTAGTTGGTGGTATAATTATAAGCATAGTAGGCTTAAAACTAGTCTCTTAAACACATTTATTGAGGTGCATTGAGGTGCAAAATTTGTGAGTAAAGGTGAAGAAACGAGAAAAAAAATACTTAGGAGTGCTCTTAGCTTATTCTCTACTAAAGGTTATGAACAGACATCAATTCGGGATATAGCAATAGAAGTAAATATTAAAGCACCCTCTATTTATGCTTATTTTTCAGGTAAAGAAGAATTATTTATAAGTGTAAGTGAGTTTGCAATGAAGGACTATATTAATTTTGTACAAAATCATTCCTTCATTATGGAGAATCAATCCATTGAAAAAAATTTATATGCCTTAATGAAATCTTTAAACGATTATTTTTTTGAAAATGAGCTAGGACACTTCATAAATAGATATTTTATTGTACCATCAGAACAATTTAAAGAGAAATTAGTTCAACTATGTCTAGAATGTGAAGAAGAAATTAAAAAAGTACTACTTAAGATATTAAATCCTGAGGCTGAAAAATTTATATCTATAGACTTAATTTTAGTATCCTTTTTCTGCAACCTAGATGGTATGCTCCTCTATATGGTCAATTACTCTCGGGAGCATTATGAAACAAGACTAAAACAAATGTGGCAAGTATTTTGGCGAGGAATTCAGAAATAATAAAAGTATAATTTACTAATTTATTTGCAGACATTATCCTCTAAATGAAGACTTTGTCTACAGTCTGAAGGGTACAGCTCATAAGCTGTACCCTTCTCATTATTAACTAGCCGGTTGTCTGTTCTTGGCTTTATCCGCAGCTCCAGCAGTTCGGTTAATTTCGTCGCGATTTAAAGCCATTTCTTCAACTGATTTTACTGGGATTCGTGCCGCTCCATCCGTTTGTTTTGTCGGGATTAGCGGTTCATTTTTTAAGCGGTCTTTTGCTTTAGCAATGGCCTCGCTATATTGAGGTAGCCATGTCTCATGGGCTACCAGCATTTCGTCAACCATCTGCCAAATTTCTTTCGGGTTGCACACAGCACCAACTAGCGGGTCCATCATCATTGCTTGACGAAGCAGATTGTCATTGCCTTGGATTGCCGCTTCAACAGCGAGCCTTTGTACAGAAATACTGACGTTGCATACTGCTGCGCAACCTAAAGGCAAGTCTCCTACAGTAGGCATGCTGATGCCGTTCCCATCAACATAACCAGGCGCTTCAATAACCGCATCATCCGGTAAGTTAGAAATAATGCCATTGTTTATTACGTTAAAATGCCCTCTATACACTCTGCCTGTTTCTAACGCTTCCACAATGTATGAACCATGCTCTTCACTGCGGTCAGTTAATTCATATACCAGCGCCGAATCCTTCATCCAGTTAGGAAAGTCATTCATGAACCAATTTCTGCTTTCCGTACAAATTCTTAAGTAGCCGCCCGTTTCCCCATTAATCCAACTGCCTAAGTCAATCCAGTCTTTAATCTCTTCCGGACGCTTCCGATACCACGGCAAGTATTCACTTAAATGACCATTTGATTCGGTGCTGTAGTAGCCAAATCGGCGTAGCATATCGATGCGAACTTTCTCAGTCTGGTTATATTCAGGGTGCTTTTCAAATGCTTCGAGCAGTTCCCCTGTTAAGTCTTGACCGTTATGTTTAACCTGTACATACCATGTTTGATGATTAATACCTGCACAAATAATATCAACTTCTTCTCTCTCAAGGCCCAAGACGTCTGCGATTTGCTGATGACCGTGCTGTACGCCATGACACAAACCAATCGTTCTCACGCCTCCATATTTATTGCAAGCCCATGTGATCATGGCCATTGGGTTTGCATAATTCATGAGCAGGCAGTCTGGTGCAGCTACTTCGCGAATATCTTTGCAGAACTCCATTACTGCCGCTATGCCGCGCTGGCCATACATAATGCCTCCAGCACTGAGCGTGTCCCCTACACATTGATCCACTCCATACTTAAGGGGAATCTCAATATCATGCTCGAAAGCTTCTAGCCCGCCAATTCGTACAACTAAAAAAATGTACTTTGCATCGCGGAGCGCTTCCCGCCGGACTGTTGTTGAATGTATTTTAATATTTAAGTTATTCTCATCTATGTCCCTCTGGCATAATTGCGTCACCATATCCAGGTTACGCTCATTTATATCAGTAAATGACACTTCGATATTCTGCAATTCTGGCACTGACAATAAGTCTTTCAATAGGCCTCTGGTAAAACCAATACTCCCCGCACCGATAAACGCAACCTTCACTGACATATACATCTCTCCTTTATATTTGCTTACAAAAATCGCAACAAAATTGCTAGCGTAACCGTTATCAAAATTCTTACGTATTCACTTCAAAATGGTGTAAAATTATCACTTGAATTTTCTATAATGACATCGTCCCGCGGTATCGTATTGCGTATTGTTTGATGTTTTCTCCGATATAATAAAGGTGTTTCCAGTGTATGCTTTTTAAATAGTGCACTAAAATACTGTGTGCTGTTGATGCCTACGTAATCAGGTACATCACTGATTGAAATATCCGTATCGGATAGGAGCATTTTGGCTTTGTCCATTCGTACAGAAGACAAATATTCCATAACTGTACAGCCAATATGCTGTTTAAAGATCCGGTGAAAATATCCCGGATGTAAATTCAAGATCGAAGCGATATCTTTCACCTGGATATCGCAATCATAGTGCTGATGAATAAATGTTAATGCTTTTTTTATATAAGAATTTGATGGGACTACATTATTTCTTTGCTCATCCGCTAATCTCGCAATTAACTATACTTCATAAGAGGAATATATGACCATAAATGGTAATACTACATTGTTAAACTATCTAGTAATGATTTATTGAAACATTCCCCTTCCGTTCTATAATGGTAGAAGTAAATGAAAAACTATAATACCAATAGGGTAAATCCAAGGTAGCCACTTAATGGTTCTCACATTAATTCTTTTAGAAATACCATAAATCATTTCCGGCAAGAAGATAAAGAAAACTTGACATGCTACTCTTAATTTCTCCCCATCACTAAAAGGAATGAATTCAAAACCGTCTGCAGCATTCCCATCAAAATTCCCTAAATACATCAGGAAATTTTCAATCGGTAATACCAAACAAAGCAAAATGCGGCTTATTTGAACAACCAGCCCTAATTGTTTCTTTTTTAATCCTATACAGGATAAAATAATGCCTATTATAGATAGAAGTAATGTCCCTGAGCTTAAATACACTTGCTCCGTGATATATTTTATTAAAAACATTATTAAAAACATAATATCTCCTTTATTATTTAATGCATTTGCTCCCTTTATCATTAAATAATACGCAGTATTTAGCAAGAAAGAACCCGCACTATATCGATACGAGTTCTTTATTTCATTACCAACCAAAAATATCATCTTGTGACATCGGTAATGGTTCTAAAAAGTAAAAGTCGAAAATGGACACATTATTGATTAAATTAATCGAAGGAGGGCAATGCCCCCATAAACTTTTACAATGGATATTTGCCCTATTAAAGAACAGAACCACTTTCCAAAATATAGCATAGTAACCAACCCATCAAGACTATGAAAAACCTTCCAAGCTAAGGATACAGGATGGTTATTTGGCATGCATATTTTTAGTATACCACGATAAATTTTAAGTTTTTATTGAAAGATGTTGACAAACTATTAGCTGGTTTTGTTTAAGTACATTTCTTCACAAACTCGGCCTTTTAGAGTTAATATATTACAGGAATGCTACGTTAGCACCATTGAAATAAAGAAGCCTTAATCCCTACTGGATCAACGCACCATCCATATGTAAAAAAACTTCATCAACAAAAGCCATTCAGATAACTACTAACTTGCATAGTTTCTCCTTTAACCCAACCATTGATTATTATAAGCAATTATTCCTAATATTGCCCCAATCCCCAATCCAAAAGCTAAACCAAACACTCCCCATATCACTTCTGACCTCTTTCGGTTTTTATTACTTACATCCAATATATTAATACCTCCCAATTTAACTTGGTTTCATTAACTTTACGAAAAAGGTTAGGTGTTAGTTTCAATTATCTAACCTGCCATGTTTCCTACAAAAGCTAGTTTTTCATTTATTACAGGAATGCTGCCCTGTTTGTAACATTAAAAAGGTTCTCTCCATCTACTTCAAGATTACACCCCGTTAGCCTTTATAAGAAACATTGATATTACTCAATTGTTTATTCGGATCCCAATTTGTTGGCTTTTCTTCCTCCCTCAACCATTCCATGCCATTCTGTATCCACTCATTACGATAAGTCTCAAAGGAATATCCTAATTCATCATCATCATAACCTGGGTGAAACCCACAACAGCCATAAATTAGGCTTATATCAGGTAACCCGTCTTTGTTATATAAAGGACCTCTTAACCTGGCAAAACCACAAACAGAACATACATAAAATTTTTTCTTTTTAAAAAACATAATCAAACACCTTCTAAATAAATTCATTTTATTTAATATATTAACAAATTAGCCTTAACCTTATATCACTAATCAGCATGTTTATTCCATAAGCCAAGTTTTCATTTGTTACAGGAATGCTGCCACTATAGTTGCATAAACAGAATGCCATCCCTTTTACAGAAAAACACCTTCAACTACGTACTTTATCTCTCAATTAGCCAATTTCACAAGAAACAGAGCGTTAACTCCTGAAATAAGCGTTAATCCTTCTTAGAATTAAATTGAATTTAACAAAAAAGCGTCTAACCCCTTACAAACCAAGGAATTAGACGTATTTTCAACCGAGTTTATTAAGCGTTAATAAGAATTTAACGCAGACTTATATATTCGCATAATAATTGTTTATACTACTTCTCTTGTCCGTTAATGAGACTCCATTGTATTTTCTAGGCAGTATTACTTTCTCCAATTGGTACTATAATCATTCGTTCTGGAACCAGCTATAACATACCGCCTGGTTATACAAATATTTAGTTTTGCTACTTGGAGCATTCTGTCTAAAAATTAATCCTTAAAGAAATTAAAAGGTATATAAAAAGTGGTAGCGGATTAATCCCCTACCATACTAAAGTTCTTATTCTTTTACTGCATCTTTTAAGTTTTTTCCAGCTTTAAAAGTTGGTGCTTTACTTGCTGCAATTTCTATTTCTTCACCAGTTTGCGGGTTACGGCCCTTTCTAGCTGCACGTTCGCTAACAGAGAAAGCACCAAATCCTAATATTTCTACTTTTTCACCATTTTCCAATGATGTTGTGATTGTTTCCATTACAGAGTCAACTACTCTAGATGAGTCTTTTTTTATAGTTCAGAGCTTTCAGCTACTGCATTAATAAGTTCTGTTTTGTTCATAATTATGTACCTCCTAAAAATCAGTTCTCCAAATAGGACACTACTAGTATTTCACAAACTTTTTTAATTCGCAATTATAAAGCTAATGACATGGAGCCTTATTAAAAAGGTAGTATCAGATGTAACATAATATGTACCACTTAGGAAGCTCTTATGAAACAAACGCCCCCGATTGTTTAAGTACGTTGTTTCACAAACTTTCCTTTATTACAGGAATGCTGCCCTTATAGTGACATAAGAAAAAGACTTCCCTTTTATATAAGGAAAGAAACCCGTTAGTTTAATTACAATTCTTCACAATCTTATTTAGACATTATAAACTTAATTCCTTTATTTTATTATCCATTCAAATAGGCACAATCCCTTATTAAAGAATTACGCCCGATTGTTGAACATCTCATTAATTCTATTCAAGGAATACAAACAAAATAAACCCAGCCCTTTGTTAAATAAAAGGTTGGGTTTATTTAATATTTTTATAATTGGTGAACTGATTATTATTTAATAACGTGTCCCGGCAACATTGGGGCTAATAGCATCAAGTGCTGCTAATTCCTCATTTGTTAGTTTTATATCAGCTGCTTTTACATTTTCCTCTAAATATTTCACTCGTTTTGTTCCTGGAATTGGTACAGCACCGTTTGCCATTGTCCAAGCAACTGCCATTTGAGCAACTGAAACCCCTTTTGCAACTGCCATTTCTTCTAGTTTTGTAACAACATCTACATTAGCTTGGAAGTTTTCAGGTTGGAAGCGAGGTAGTCTACGTCGCATATCATCAGCGGCTAGATCCTCAAATGATTTTAATTCGCCAGAAATGAAGCCACGGCTTAATGGACTGTATGCCACGTGCGTAATGCCTAATTCACGTGTTGTCGGTAAAATTTCTTCTTCAATGTCACGACTCCATAGTGAATATTCTGTTTGCAGTGCTGCGATTGGGTGGACACTGTTAGCTCGACGAATTTGTTCTGCATTCGCTTCAGAAAGACCCAATGTTCGCACTTTACCCGCTTGTACAAGTTCCGCCATCGCGCCAACAGTTTCTTCAATCGGCACATTTGGGTCTACACGGTGTTGATAGTAAATGTCGATGTAATCAATGTTTAAACGACGTAATGAATCATCAATCGCTTTTTTCACGTAGTCTGGATGCCCACCAATAAATTGCCAGTTCGGACCGAATGTGAATTTTGTAGCAACGATTGCTTGCTCACGTTTACCACCTTGTAACGCTTTACCAAGTAATTCCTCATTATGACCATTTCCGTAAGTGTCAGCTGTGTCTAATAAGTTAATGCCAAGTTCTAATGAACGGTGGATTGTTTTAATTGATTCGTTGTCATCAATTGTTCCATATACCCCCGGTGACATTCCCATCATGCCAAGACCAATTGGTGAAATTTCAATATCTGAATTGCCTAATTTACGTTTTTCCATCTAAGAACAACTCCTTTGTCGTTTGTGAAATCATCATAACATAACAAAGTAGACAAATAAAGTGTTTATTGTCTACTTTGTTTAATGTATTTTTTGTTTCTGCTATAATAAAGGCAATGGGGAGGCTGTTTCATATGGATGAACGAAAAAAGCAACAACAGCAAGAAAAACTTATCCTGAAGGTACTTGGCAACATTCGTGAACAGCAATTTGCTAGTATGAATATGGAAGATATGGCAAAGTTAATGGGCATTAGTCGTGCAACTTTATATAAATATTTTGCAAATAAAGAAGATATTTTTGAACATTTCACGAATGGATTAATTCAGTATATTGAAGCAAATCAATTAAACGATGTAACAGAAGAAACGCTGATGACGTACTTCCAGCTCGTGTTTGAGCAATCGACTTCACTTGCACTACTTGTACCAGATTCATTTCTGCAACAGTTAAAGGATATGTATCCAGAAATGCATAGTCGTTTAGCACGTGCAACGGAAGAACGAAATAAGCAGACAATTGCATTTTACCGATTTGGGATGGAGAAGGGATTTTTTCGCCAACTTAACCCGCATTTACTTGTACAGCAACAACAGTTGTTTGAGACACTTTTTAACGTAAAGTTTTTAATACAAAATCAGTATACCGTGGAGCAGGCACTGTGGGATTTTTACTATTTACAAAAAGAGCAGCTGATATTCGAGCGTTATCAAGAGTTGTTAAATGATAAAGTGATGAAACCAAAAATGGTGTATTTGGCTAATAAAGTTGCAAATTTGATTTTCTAAAACAAAAGAGAGTGTATGATTTCAAATCATACACCCTCTTTTGTTTATTTATTTAACAAATGCTTCACTTTAGTTCTTTACAAGCGTTGTTGAATAACCTTTCATAAGTGTTATTCAACAATGTATCCCGATTATTGAATATCAGCTAAATATCCTTCTTCAACAAACCTCCCTCAATAAACAAACAATTATCTCTTAAATACGCAGTTTTTCTCCATATTGCTATCTAACCTATTTAACTTCATAGATTTGATTAGAGAAAAAAGAATACAATCAAGCTGTTACGAAGAAAATGAGCGCAAGAAACTAGCCAACCTTCGGTTTATTTCAAAAAGTTGGATAAATAGGTATATACGCACCAATGGATGTCCACATCTCTTACTGAGGTCTACCCTCCCAAGTCTCACAGAGTCTACGCTCCTACATTCCTTCGTTCAACCTTTCCATAAGGTGGATGTCGGTCATGCTGCCCCACAGGATCTACGTCCTTACGTTAGTTGCATTGCCGACTAATCCCATGCTTATTTTGTCTGTTTATCTTTCCAAATCTATTTATTAAAAGTTAGTTTTATAGTGATTAAGCTGCTATTGGTTCTTGGATAAATGCATGCATATGAGGGATGTCCTTCAACATCTTCTCCTCTTGAAATACAAACTGTTTCTTACCAATAGAGAATAGAATGCGTATGAGCTTATTACACAAAGCAATTATAGACTGCATCTTTTTCAACGGATTGTCAGGTCTCGTTGTGTAGTAAAGATGTAGGGATTTAAAGGCTTTGTTCTTGGCTACTAGAATCATAGATGCCCGGAATAACAATGCTCGTAATTTCTTTCGACCACGTTTGGTTATTCTGGTCCTCCCTTTATGCTTACCTGATGTATTTTCTTTTAAGCTAAGTCCTGCCAGTTTGGTTATCTGGCGAGGATGATTGTATTCACTCAAATCGCCTACTTCAGCGAAGAAACCCGCCACTGTATCGCGTCCAATTCCTGTTATCTCTAACATTTGATCAACGCCTGGAATATCTTGAAGTAGTGTATCCAGAGTTTGGTCAAGCTCTTCGAACTTGGCTTGAATGAGTTCATACTTTTGAATTAACGTTCTTAATTCCATTTTAGCCATCATGGCACCCTGACAAATGCCAATCGAGCGATTGGCGGCTTCTTTTAAGGCACGAATCTTCTTTATTCCTACACTTTTTTTCACTGCTTGCCTTAGATAATCCAGTAGTTCTTCATCTGTATATTCACCTAGTTCGTAAGGTAAAGCTTCGAGTTTTAATAAATGTAAAGCTGCCTTGCCTTCCCAACTTTTAAAAGCGGTAAAGAACTCTGGAAAGTATCGATCAATCCAGTTGTGTACCTGTCCTTGTGTAAGTCTACATTTAATAGATCACGTAATTTCTTAGCCACACGTAGTTCCGCAAAAACTCCTTGTGGTATCGTTGGTTCGGCGTATCTACCATCTTTGACTAGCTGTGCAATGCCTTTTGCGTCTTTTACATCATTTTTTGTTGGAGAGTTATCATCTAACTCCTTACTGTGCTTGACGTGTAAAGGGTTGACCGTTACGAACTTAATCTGTTCCTCCTTTAGAATATGAGCTAAATTAAGCCAATAATGGCCTGTAGGCTCCATTCCAGTAATGACAGAATCCATTTCGCATGACTCTTTTATTTGATTAATCCAATCAATAAATGTCCTAAATCCTTCTTGGGTATTATCAAAAAAGCAAGTAGAACCCAGCTCCATTCCACGATAATCCTGAGCTCTAGCTACATGATGATGTTTGGCAATATCAATACCAACCACTAAGGTTTTAGGTGTGATTTGAGCTATTTTATGATTTTGGTTATAATTCACAGTGAGACCTCCGAGTAGATATTTTGTCCCTTTTAGCTGGCCAGCTCAGGACACATTTATCTTATCAAGAGGTCTTTTTTCTTTCAAACCGCATTTTCACTTATTACAGGAATGCAGCCCCGTTTGTGACACAAGAAAAATTTTGATTATTTAATAACGGAATGCTGCCACTATAGTACCTTAATAACAAGGCGGTTTAAGTTAATTGTTTATATTAAATAACGAAACGGAACTCTCTAGTTTATAGAAGTCCCATTTCGTTATCTAATCGTATAGTTGAGTTTTATTTTTAACAATATCTGCAATTTCCCAACCAATTAAAATGACTGAAATTAAATAAGAAAAACCAATTATAAAGTAATTTGGATTAGGAATTATCATTACATATGCAGACATACCGAGACTAAGGATAGAGCCAATTAATATTTAGAGATAAGCATAGTTTGTGAATACATACAGTTTTACAAAAGAGGGCATTCCTTAAATTAGGGAAGCAGATCACTTGGAATTCAATAGGCTCTCTTTCAAGTCTTCCCCATTCATCATATTGATTATAATAGCTTATAACCTCACTCATGATTTTCACCTTTTTCAATTTTTTACCTAATTATTTTCGGCGCTAACCTGCCATTTATAGCAACATAAGAAAGATTATCTAAGGTAAAAACGCCCGTTCGTTTAAGTGTCTAAACGTATACATAATTATTGCTAGTTAAGAGAACATTCTAATGCAATTTGTTATGTTTTAATTATATTTTTTAAATTAAAACTAACTTCAATTGCCTGTAATAACTAAATCTTGAATCTTCTCTACTCTGTTTCCGAAGGAGGTCTCTGAACTCAAAAAGTTCAAAACCTGGTATTGGTACGCCTTCGAATGGCAGCCTAATCATGAATTATTAGCATAAAATAGCCAAAGCATATAACTGAACAATAAGATCACTAAATACGGTATTCCTTTTCATTATTTATGCTAGGAACATTCATGCCATACAAAACTTTTTTGGGGTTAATAATTATAATTATTATTGCTGCTGTTAAGTAAAAAATTGCGTTATACGTAATCAAATGGATTAAGTTTCCGTTTATTAAGCCAATATAAAAATTAAAGAATTGATGGACGATGATTGGAATGATTAAATTCTGATTTAAATTATAAAATGCGGCCATGATAATTGAAGTAGATATGATTGAGATCATAAAGGATAAGATATAAATAATCAAATCCATGCCCCAATACCCTGTAGTCAGCCACATAGGCAGATGCCACAATCCCCACCAAAAGCCGATGATAATTGAAGCTTTTAATGGCGAGAATCTCTTTTGAAGCTCAACTTGAGCAAAACCTCTCCACCCTAATTCTTCACCTAGTGGTCCAGACAGTAGGTTTCTAAAAAAGTAATAGAACAGCATTCCCCATGAAGATATAGTAAAAATAGATTCTACTTCCCTTTTATTCATTATGAGAAACAAAATGATCATAAATAGGGCCAATTGAATCATACAAACAGAGAGGATTACAGTTAATTTAATCTTAGTCTTGAATTTATTTTTAACAAAATCTATAAAGCTCTGCCCAGGAAAGATTTTTTTAAATAATATTGCAAAAGCAAAGGTGGAAGACCAAGCTGATATACAGCGTGCTAAATCAAAAACCCATGTAGGAAATCCCAATATCTTTATGGTCCCTACCAGAAAAAAAAGTGGTAAAAAAATGATATTGGTTAGCAGAATAAAACTTGCTACTGGCTTTTTTAATTTCTTTTCTATACTCATACAGATCACCCGCTTATAACGAAGTATTTCGCCAATACCATAACGCTTATATTAACGAATATCTTCAGCTTAAACCTAGGGGTTAGGCACAGGTCAATAAATTTTTTGTATTATTTATTCGATAAGTGAGCAATAAGACTCTTCCAGTAATAATAGTAAGTATAGGCTTTGCTTGTTCCTCTATCTGGATGTAGATGAAGTTTACTCAAATCAAATTCACTTTATTGGTACATACATTTCCAAAAAAATACGTTCAAGTCCATCTTCATAAGTGGTAAGCAATAGATTTACATAAGCAAGCCCCAATAGTTCATACCCTTGTTCTTTTGCTGCTTTCCTTAAACTTTCTTCCACTTTATGGTCAGTGTTTTTTCCACCTGTTGACCATCTTCCATCTTCAACAACTGTATAAATACATTTTGGATGAGATAGTATTTCACCTTCTATAGCTTTGTCACCATCTTTTACTTTTTTTACAATGATAAATTTATCTTCAAGAATACCTTCTTCATTGAAACTTATTACTCTTCTTAAAGATGTGAGAATAACTGCTTTTTTTAAACTTTCTGTGCTTTCTTTTAGAATGTCATATTCTTCATATGAGGTATAATGCTTCATTTCGCCTTTTATTTCTAAAGGATTCATTGCTTTTACTGTGTATGTATTTAAAAAAATCCTTATTTTTTCACAATCTTCTTTTACACTCTGAATCTTTTTTAACAACATTTTGTTATATTCTATTATTTCCAAAACCTCTTGTTCTTTCTCTTCTATTAATGATTGTATTCCCTCTATACTCTTACTTCTTTTTAACTCTTGTATTTTCTTTATTTCAATATCAATTTCTCTGTAGAAATTGACTGATGTTATATCATATATATCAAAATGATTATATTGTCTGTACCCATTCTCACTATTTTGCTTAGGCTTGATTAACTTCTTTTCCTCATAGAATTTCAAGGTATCTCTAGATACATCCAAAAATTTAGCTACTTGTCCAATTGTATACATGGTACTCTCCTTTATCTTTAATATTTGCCCTTCATAACGGGTAAGAGAAGATGTTGAAGGACATCCCCGATATGTATGCATTTATCCAAGAACCAATAGCAGCTTAATCACTATAAAACTAACTATTATCAAATAGATTAGGAAAGATGAACGGACAAAATCAGCATGGGATTAGTCGGCAACGCATCATCTAAGAATTTGTTTGTAACTTTTTATTCTACAATCCATACTTCAACCATAATTTCTCCCAGTTAAAATAGTTAGTAACTCTATTATACAGTGATTTTCATTTTAAAAATTCCTAGTATGTGAAATAATGTACTTAATACAGATAGGTAAGGGTTTGAGGTTATCGCTCCCTTTTCCCCCTGTTCACACCGTACGTGCGACTTTCACCGCATACGGCGTTCCAACTAAACCAATTTATTGTTTTCTATGTATTTAAGCAGTTAGAGTGCTGGATTCCAATGTTAGATAATTTCATTTTGACATTTTAATCGTAGTTTATTTACTTTTTCTTTCTGCTTTCTATCTAGATTTAAAGATTGTAAAAGATTTTTTATTTTAACTTTGTCTCTTAGATGTATCAACTGATGTATTGCTTTATGAACAACAATCAAGTTTGAATAACTGTCATCTCTGGACAGTGAAAAAGGAGTTATATGATGGCAGTGCCATTCATTAATTCCTAACTTTTCATCTAATATGGCACATTTTCCATATTGTGCGATAAACTTACTGATTCTGTTGTCATTGTACTCAATTGTTCTGTTTGGAATGTAGTTTTTCATGATATAAGAGAGCGTTGTTTTATCAATAGCTTTCAGGCTATTGTGTATTTTATCTCTACCTTCGGTAGTAAAGTTACAAATCGTTTGCGAGAAACACAGTGGAGTTCTCCAACGCTGGGCATGTATGGGGACAAATACCATCTGTTGTATCTTAAATAGTCTCACATTATAACCCTTGTACCTCTTCTGTAAGGTTTTTGTCATATCATGAATACTTGCCTCTGTTCTAATGTTCTTTAATTGATTATATATCGATTTACGAAGATGAGCGTTTAACTGATTAAGATTAATAGTAATGTTTGTTGCGAAAGCGTAATAGTTTTGGATACCCATAACGACAGTATTGAAATTCCAAACAGTTTCAGCACAAGGTTTTCTTTTGACTACTTTTATAGCCTTTTTAATCTGTCGGGAGGTATTTTCTTTAGCCTTTTTGGACATATCAGACCTCGCTACATAACCAAACCTTGTTTTTCCTTTCCTTACAGCCTTTATTAAGAATCCAAGGAACTCGGAAGAGTTTTTCTTTAGATTTATTACTTTCGATTTCTCCTCGCTAGTTTCCAACTGCAGTCTTTTTCTCAAGAAATCTCTCAATGCGTAATTCATTCTTATTGCTTGTGACCTAGTTCTGCACAGTACCTTAAAATCGTCCGCATAACGGATGATAAAACATTCTTTTAACGACGTTTTCTTTAGCTGCTGATATTTATTACCAGAGGTGGAATAGGTATATCTGCTTTCAAACGTTTCCCATTGGTCACTAACCCACCAATCTAATTCATTTAACACAATGTTAGATAATAAAGGTGACAGTATACCTCCTTGCGGAGTACCTTTAATAGGTACTCCTTCCCCTTCAATCTCTGCTTTAAGTAGCCTAGATATAATGGAAAGAAGTGATTTATCCCTAATACCTATAGACCACATTTGCTTCAAAAGCTTGCTATGATTAACGTTATCAAAGAATCCTTTAATATCCACATCAACACAATGATATAGGCCCGATTGGTTAATGAGAAACTCAAGTCTGGCTTTGGCATGATGCGTGCTGCGATTCGGTCTAAATCCATAACTATGTTTATGGAATTTTGCTTCGCAAATTGGCTCTAAAATTTGAAGTATGCACTGTTGAAAAATTCTATCCCATATGGTTGGAATACCCAAAGGTCTAGTTTTCCCATTTCCTTTTGGAATAAATACGCGCCTTACTGTTTGTGGTTCATACCTTTTAAACATAGATTGAACCTTTGCTATTACATCTTCTACTGTTAAATGCAAAATATCATTAATTGTTAACTTGTCAGTTCCACCAGTTTTACTACCAGTGTTCCTTTTAATGTTCCGGTAGGCAAGTCGTATATTATCTTGAGAACTCATTAATTCTGTTAATTCATAGAAGCTATGACCACTGACACTTTGAGAATATAGTCTGTCAAAACAATCTTGCATACTATAATACTCGCTGTGCCTCAATTTCTTCCGTTTCAATAAGTTGGTGACTCCTTTCGGAGTTAAACCTCTTTTAGTCTTACGAGAACCTTATTAATCGATAAAGAACTGCCTTACTTGGTTCAATAAATCTTTATTAGTCTAGTGGCTATCCCTCCATGTGGATTAGACATTTCATAGGTACTGTGCCACCACTTTCACTGATATAAAGACAAGTTATGCAGTAACTAGTATCATTATTGCTTTCCTTGTCATCGTTTCATTAGAAGTAAGTCCTCCACGTTATCAGTTTACAACGTTGAGTTATATCTATTATAGAATGAACTTAGGTGCTTCCTTTAAGCCTGTTAACGTTCATACGCCTGTAACGTATCATGGGTTTTTATATTAGTTATTCTTACTCACCCACAGCTAACCTCACAATTTGGTGATATACACATTTCTATGTATCGCAGTTATAGACCCGTACATTCAGAAATTTGTCAGCTTAACCTTTACTTTTAGGTTTTTTCGCATTCTCACCATATTCATTCAACTCAAGCACCATGAATTACACCACTCCATCGAGTAGGCTTTCGTCAGCCGAACTGATACGGTAATTTCTCATGCCTTTTCATCGAGCTTATAACACTTTCATCCTTACTAAATCAGTGCTATTCGACTAAGAGAGAACCCTTCCGAGCGTTACCTCATCATTTGATTCTTTGATATAACCCTTCAGTTCCGAAAGGAACTGCCTAATCTTTACCGGAGTAATGTATCCATCCTCCATTTAAACTAGGAACATTTCGCACAAGTAAACTGCCACGATTGTGACATAACAAAAGGCTTCCCTTCTATTTAAGAAAAGCCCCCTATAGCTTAAGTACATTTCTTTACAAAGTGAACCTTTTTACAGTTCTTTTATTACAGGAATGCTGCCCTTTTGGAAAAACCCTTATTAATTTTCTTTTCTAGAATGGTTAACGAAAGACGCTCATCTACGAACATATCACTTGACTTCGCAAATCCATTTTTTTGATAAAAATTTATCGCAGGTGCATTTTTAGAGCCTGTAGATACTATAATTGTTTCAAATTCTTTTCCATTGGTTTGAATGAAATCTAATAACTTCTTGGCAATACCTTTTCTAAAATGGTTGGGATGCACAAATAGTCGATGTATATCCATTACACTATTTTCTATTTTTATTGAAATAGCTCCACTTAACTCTTCACTTATGTAATAGCCATAAAAAGTTTCTCCACTTTGTTGTAAGCTATCAATTGTATCTTTTAATGGTGGAATTTCATAAAAATCTATTAACTCTGCTTCTACTATATAAGATGGTATTTGAACTTTTAATACATCTTTAGCGAATTTCGGATTAGTAATATCTATTTGCTTAATCAAATTTATCTCTCCCTAATTAGATGACTTGCTTGCTCTATTCTTACTCCGATAACCTGCCCGTTTGTGCCATATGAGTGGTTATTTTAGTTATTACAGGAATGCTACTCTATTGTGACATAAGAAAACAGCTACCTCCCCGGTAACTGTTTTCTTATGAAAGACACTCAATCATTTCCACTCTTTTTCCAAATGGGTCCCTGAATTCAAAACGCTCAAAACCTGGTATAGGAACTCCTTCAATTATCTGTATACTATTTTTTCCTAAAACGTTTTTCCAGAAGGTAATATCCTCAACTTGATAGGCTAGCTAAATAGGCTTTTGTTTTTAATCTGTCAAAGCCATCTTCAGTTCCTATATGTACATCTTTATCTCCGACTTCTATCCAAAATCCTCCACGTTCCTTCAATGAATCAGGTTTTTCTTTTTCAGGTAAACCGAGAATTTCACAATAAAAATTTTCCCCTCTTCCTCTGTACCTTTTGGAATTGTTATTTGAGCATGATGTAAACCAATAATCATAAAAGCTCCCCTCTCATTCCAATAAAGTATGTTTTTAATTTCCTTTTATTTCTAAATTCATATTAATTTTATAATCATTCGAACAATAAGTATATTATTAATAATTTATTATCCTTGATAAATTTTACTTATCAGATATTCAACAAAACTGCCCCGTTTCTACCATAAGCTAGTTTTTCATTTATTACAGGTATGGTGCCCTGTTAACCGAATTGGAACTTACTCTAATATTTTTCTTCAGTTAATCAACAAAAAATTAAATCATTTACATCCTACTAGGTGGTTTAAAAATATTACAAAAAGGGTATATGTTATTTTTATGTATCTATAAGGTAGTTAAATTGGGGGCATAAATATGGAGACAAAACTCATCTTTAAGACAGATATAATAGATTATATAAACCAAAACGGAGAAACTTTTGATAATATGCTATTGTCTGAAGCAACAAACGTTTCAGGAAAAATTAAAGAAATATTAGATAAGGGAAATATTGATTTATTAAAAAATGCAAGAAAATTAATTTTTTATGTAGTTGAACAGAATGATTCAGAACTAGTTGCTTTTGCTAAACAGGAGGGAATTGCCTGGGCGACTTACTCTTTAACACTGGCATTAAAATTAGAATGGGTACAAGCTATTAGAAGAACGGTATGGCAGATTATAAATTTAATAGATGAAAAACAGGCTATAATAACAGGGAAAACGGAATATTCAATACTTGAAAAAATAATAAATGACAGAATCGATCAATTCCTAAACAATTTTTTCCTTAGTTATTCAGATTACAAAGATAAAATGATCCTTCAACAAAGAGAATTGGTAGAACATTTGTCAGTTCCGATTATTCCTGTAAATTCAATACTTTCTGTTTTGCCTTTGATTGGTACCATTGACTCGTATAGGATTAAAATAATTGAGGAAAAAATTTTAAATGATATAGCTAAATCTAGAATCCAAACACTTGTTATAGACCTTTCAGGAATAGCATTGATGGAAATGGATGTCATAGGTTACTTTGAAAAAATATTAGCTGGTATTTCTATGATGGGATGTAAAGCTATACTTACTGGAATCAGACCTGACCTTGTGAAGAAAATGGTTCATTCTGGAATAAGATTTCAACAAGATGCTGAAACTAGAGGCACATTACAAGAAACTTTAAAGAGATACCTTTAAAGTTTCTTGTACAAGACATATTCTTTATAAAAAATAAGCAACACCCATTCATTTAGGATCAAGAATGAGGCACCCCCGAAAAGTTTGAGTTTTAAAATAAGCAGTTAGTAAAACCATAACAATCTTAACTAATCGTTGTTTAGAAAGCCTTAGCGAAAGTATTCGGGCAAGCTTCTCCATTTGGTGTAAGGCTGTGCTTTGACTGCAGCTTTACATCCTGCACCATATAAAACCCTTTGAATCCCATTCAGGGTAGTACAACATCCCTTGAACGACTCAACTGCTTATTTGTTTGTTTTCCTTACTCCGAATAAGTTAAAAAGAGAAATAAAATTAATGAGTATCTTATGGGAATTTACCGTAGGTATTATGTTTGATCTCACTATTGGCGGGGGATTATTGGATTATTATAAAGTACTCTTTCATATCAAAAAATTAACCTATGCTCCTAACTAATATCCGGTTTATACTACTAATAAGGAGTTGATTTTTATTTGAATGTTAATAATACGAGTACATCCATCTCGAAAGATATGATTATTACTAATTTGACAGGCTATATCTCTATAATAGATGTAGATATGTGGTTTGATTCATTTGAACAAACATGTAATGTATTCATTAACCAAGGCAAAAAATTTAAGTTGTTAGTAAATCGTAAGGGGTATACACCAGAACATTTCTTCGTTCAAAAAATGTGGAAAGACAAGTTTTTCTCGAATGATCTATTAGAAAATACCATTGCAATTGCCTTTTTATTAGATGAAGGAGTTATTTTAGATCACTTTAACCAATCTAATACTAAAAAAAATATAAGATTCTCAAGCGACTATGATCACTTGGTTAACTGGATTACTAATTACAAATAAAAGCGTTAATATCTTAAGTAACCGAAAGGTAATTTTTTTATTTTTACAGCTGTTATCTATAGTGTTGATACTTTTATCACTATCCTCCATCAATAAACAAACACAAGGCGATCCTCAATTTATGGATCACTATCAATAATATCACGAGACTATTTAATGATTACTCAAATGTATATAATTTAAGCATTTTCCTTTTTAGGAAGCATTTTTCTCCCTAAGTATAATCATTTTTAAATTCACCAAATTATCTAACCTCTTACTTAGTAATATGGTTTCCTTAGCAGATAATCCTTTTGTCATTCCAACATTAATCATATTATTTCTTAATATCTTAATTTGTTCGTCTAAAAGATTATTCATATACATTATCCTTTTCTTGTTATTTACAAGAACATATTTTATCAGTTGTATACGCATTCAATAAAGACTTTTCTTTCGCCATATAACGACAAAATCCCAACTTCAACATCCTATTATTTGTTATAAAATAGACTTTTCCACTTCAACAAACCTGCCCTGTTTATGACACAAGAAGGATTCTCTTCAATAAATGTAGATGGGTTTGAGAAAGAATACACTCTTACATCCAGAAGAAGCAGCTGATTTTGAGAATTTGCTAGGCAAAAAGATTAAATGGTGAAGGAAACGCAATCTACACGAAGAGCTAAAAAGAACTGAAAATCTTGTGTACGATCAAATAGTTTACTATGAAATAACAAATCTATAACTCCTTTTCACAAATATGAATGCGAATAAGCCCCCTATAAAAAAGACATTTAACTCGTAAATGTCTTCTCACATTTATATCTATTTAAGTTACTACATCTCTTTTTTCAAACATATAGAATGAAATAAATTTAAAGATAATAAAATATATTATTAAATTTATTATAGAAAACGTTAGTGTTTGGCCTTCTGGGGGAGCACCTTCCACATACTGATATAAATTTGTATTCGCAAAAAATAAATATTTAGCAAAACCTTTATCTAGTAAGGATAACACACTACTAGTAAGAGTCCCTGCAAACTGAATAAAGATACTAATTGTTATCGCAATTGTGTTCTTTTTGAATATAGTGGAAATCATAAAAGCAAAACTAGCTATCATAATAACACCAACAAACTTGGAACCAAAGTATTGAAGGAAATGGTAAAATATCGAAACATCCTTAATTTCTCCATTAGCCATAAATACATAACGTAGACCTGGTTCACTGAACCCAAATACAATAGTACCTACTATAAGGGATAAACAGAATAATAAGATATACAAGTATAAAGCATTTAAAACAACAGTCATAAACTTAGCTATTATAAATTTCCAACGATTAACTGGGCGCATTAATAATAACTTAATTGTTCCCCATGTATATTCTTGGGATACAATGCTAGCAGCTATTATAATAATAAACAAAGTAATTAAGCCCGTAAAACCAACTGTTTCCTGAACGAATCCTGAAGCTGTATTGCTATATAAGGGGCTAATATCATTTTCTAAACGATAATTATTCAGTTGCAATTCTTTCTCGATTGTATTTTTTTTGTAGTCTTCTGGTATTGTTTCATCAGCCATTTGCTTAAGTAGTACAGCATTCTTTTCTTCTAGACTGGTTCTCCAATCAGAGGGCGAATCTTCTTCATCGCTATTTAATGTTACAATCAAAGTAAGTGTAATTGTACTAATCAGAATAGCTATTATAATCCACATCATTTTTTGTTTATAGAGCTTCATATGCTCATTTTTTACTAAACGAATAAATTGTTTCATACTAGTAATCTCCAGATATTTTAGCTAAGTATTTACTTTCTAAAGAACTGCTTTGTGGAGAGACAGAATAAATCATCAAATCGTGTTCAACTAACTTCTTGATAAGAAAAGGAATATCGCCAAAATAGGATTGAATTATAATGGTTTGTTGCTGAGTATTGATATCTATAACCACATCCTTTAGTACCTCTTTTGCTAGTTCTGTAGGTGTAACATGTAAAGAGAAAGTAACCTTTCCTCTTTCTCTTTCTGTTTCTATATTCTTTTGGTCATCAATAATTTCACCCTTATGAATATAAATTAAACGATCACAGAGGATCTCCATTTCATTTAATAAATGACTAGAGATAAAAATAGATATGTTTTGTTCTTTTGCTATTTTTAACAAGTATTCTCTAATTTCAATAATACCTGCAGGGTCTAATCCATTAGTAGGTTCATCCAGTATTAATACTTCAGGGGAAGAAAGCAAAGCTTGTGCTATACCTAACCTTTGCTTCATCCCTAAAGAATATGTTTTTACCTTCTGGTGTAGCGCATCCTTTAAACCAACTAAATCTGCTAAACGAGCTATATCTTCTTTATTTACAGGGCCAAGTATACGCTGAAAGTGAACTAAATTATCAAAACCGGTCATAAATTTATAGAGTTCAGGGTATTCAATAAAACCACTCACATATTTAAGTGCTTCTTCCTTTTCTGTAACTATATTATGGCCATTAATAATAACCTCACCACTACTAATAGAAATTAATCCTACTATCATTTTCATCACAGTAGTTTTACCCGATCCATTTGGACCTAAAAAGCCAACTATTTCACCTTTATTAATTTCTAAGTTGACATCTTTGACAATTTCTTTATTTTTTATTTTTTTGGTAAGGTTTAATACTTTAACAATTGGCAAAGACATGGAACCTCCTTGTCATAATCAACAAATTAAATTAAGAAGCTTTCTATTTACTAAGGCAGTTTTATCTTCTGTAAAGACAGCTTCATAAGTATTTTCATTTAGAATATTCAATTCTCTTAATAGTGATCTATTCACTATAAAAGAACGATGAACCCTTACGAAATTATCAGACAATACAGTCTGTAATTCCTTTAAAGTCATATAAAGGGGTATTTCTGAAGAATATGTATTGATAACACTAAAAGTTCCAGTTCGCTCTATGTAGTATATCTCTTCCAAATTCAACAGAATTATCTTACTCCTTTTAGTTATAATAAGTTTTCCTAGCTTCTTCTCAATTTTCATTTTTTCACCACTTATCTAATATTTTAAAGAGATTAGTGTGTACAAACAGAATGACAAATGTGAATCAATGTCATTTGCAAATAATTTAACCGAAACTTTCCTTGGAGGAGCAAGCTTATGGTATTGAAATTCAGAGACTATTTTATTATTAGATATATCCTTAATTCTTATATACTTATCTAAGTATTCCTTATAAATTAAGTATTCCTTTCCTTTATAAGCAAATAAGTATCTTGGATTTGTTTTAATTTTAGATTGGTCTTTTAATATATACACTTCAGTATTCTCATGTATTTCCCAGCTGTCTCTAAGTGTATAACGTTGGACAGCTTTTACTACTACATTTGACTCTGGATCTTTTACATTTATATGTAGATAAAATCCATCAATAATAAAATCCAGTATTTTTTGAAAAGTATTTTTATAGAATCTTTGAATATACCCTACTCGAATTTCATTTTCATTTTTTACTTCAATAGGTTTTAACGTTTGTTTTAATAATGGCTGTACAAAGAAATAATTCATTATTTCGCTCCTAACCCTAGCATTATAGAATAATACATATGATAGGCAATTCTATTTGATATATAAACCTCAGCAAGTGCACTAACTAACAAAATTATTAAAGATGAAGGTATATATTTAACTACTAAACTTTTATAAAGACCAATTAATTTTTCAGCCTGCTTAGTGGTTATGAATAGATAAGCATAATAAATATGTTTTATTGTAAAAACAAGTACTATAAACGAAATGATAATTTCTCCCAAACCATGAGTAACAGAGCTAAAATAGTATAAGAGGATATTAAAATCTGTAGCATGTGGGGCTAATCCCATACTATAAATAAATTTTAGAATGAACGGGATTGATAATCCAAATGGTGCTAATAAAAACCAGAATATTATTTGAATAGAATTTAGAATAAATATATAGACAGCATCCTTTATCCCTAATAAGGAAACTTCATTAACCTTTGTATTTGCATTATCTCCAGTAATTGATCCTATACAGATAATGATTAAACAAATTAGTATATAAAAGCTAAAATACTTAATATGCTGCTTTTTAAACATAATTAACCTATGACATTATTTTTATAGTCATTATTTATTTTGGGAACTAATTTATACGAATCAACCATTGAATAAATCCATATGATTATTAAAGGGATGAAACCAATTAAAACTGATGTTAGGACTACAGAAACAATATAAAGTAATATCAATATTATCCCTTTTTTAACTAGTCCTAAGTATAAATGACCAGCACCCGGAAATATAAAAGAAGCTAGTAAAGCTATCCATGATTTTTTCATCATATTTCTCCTTTAAAATTAATGTTGATTTGGTAAATCTAAAGTTCCAATTCCAAATTCAATACCTGCAGAAATATCAATACCTGGGATAATAACAAAAGCTGCTAAAACTAATAAACTAAGTGTTATTTTCTTCATGAACATCACCCCCTTTTTTTTCTTAATTATACATTGATTTCCATTTTCAACAAATTTCCCTAAAATTCGAAAATAGGCTAATTATGGTGATTAGTAGTATTTGTTCCCCAAAATCTTGCCATTTTTGTTTAAAATATAACTATACTAATAATTCTAAACATTAGGAGGGATTATTTTGGATAAAATAAAACTAATCGGAGAACAGATTAAGTATTTGAGAAAACAAGCTGGTTTAACTCAATCTCAGTTGGCGGAAGGAATTATTACTCAGGCTCAAATAAGTAATATTGAGAAAGGAAATGTATTACCCTTATGTACTACACTTTATGAACTTGCAAATAAATTAGGTGTTAATGTTAATTATTTTTATGAACAAGCATATAATATTCGATTTGACTATATGACCGAAGTAAAAAAACAAGTAAGGAAGGCAATAAGGGAAAGGGATTATTTAAAGGTAGAAATTATTTTAAAAGATGAGTTTGATAATCCATTATTTAAAGTAGATCAGAATAGACAATTCTTATTATGGCATTGGGCTTTAATAGAATACTATAATAAAAGGAATTTTTCTGAAGCTATACGCTTATTAAGGGAATCAATAGATATGGATATAAACCCCAATATATTCAATTTGAAGGTACAACGTATAGCAATTTTAAATAGCTTGGCTATTTTGTACAATGAAGAAAAAGATTATTTGGAGTCCATAAATATATATAATAAAGCATTTAAAGAATTAAACTTACTAATCGAACTAAGAAATTTCCAATTAGAAGTAAGACTTTGTTACGGAATATCTAAAAGCTTGAGTAAAATTGAGGAAATAGAACAATCTAATTATTATAGTAAACGAGGAATAGAAATATGCATTAATAATGAGAGCCTTTATTTATTAGGAGAATTATATTATCAACTGGGACAAAATTATGATGTAGAAAATCAGAAGGATCTAGCTAAGTTTAATTACAAAAAAGCTGAGAAAATTTTTGAATTAACCCATAAGGAGGAATATATTAGTGTAGTTAAAAAAAAGATAATGAAATTACAACTAGATTGATTTTATTTCGCTTCTCCAATAGCAAGAGTGGAAGAGCTCTTACTATTGGAGAATTGAACTAATGCTTATAAAATGCTAGATGAACTCCAAAGAAGAGTAACTAAATCCGATAATCTAGCTGTAGGTACAATTGAAATTAAAAACTTACTTAAATCACCTATAATCAAGCCTAATTCGTTCCAAGAAATATCCCCATTCAATGTACTTGAAATCTGTTTAAATTTATTTAAAATGCTTATATATAAGGCCGTAACATCCCCAACCACATTGAACTCTCTGTAAATCATTTGAGCAATTGACCATGCAGCATTCCCTAAACTAGTTGATCCTGTAAATGCGCTATAAAACATTTTAACACTCCTTTTTATATGTTATTAAGAAAGTCTAGTTCTTTTCTAGAACTAGACTTGTTGTAGCGTATTATAGAATATTAGCTGCTCCCCATAAGAACGTAACAATATCAGCGACTCTTCCCGCAGGAATAAAACCAACTAGGAATTCACCTAAGTCTAAAATCACACCGCCTAAGTCAGCCCAAGAAAAGTCTCCACCAAATGAATTGTATATAGCTCTAAATTTCCATAGTAAGCTGTTGTAAAGTGAGGTAACATCCCCAACAATATTAAATTTTCTGAATGCTAACTGAGCAATTGACCATGCTGCATCTGCTAAACTTGATGATCCTGTAAAAGCGTTATAAAACATTTTATTGCCTCCTTAAATAGTTGATAGGTTAATAGTACTTGATATTATTAGATGTATAACCAATTACTACCAAAAAGCGAACTAAATCTATTATTTAATGGCTTATATTTATTTAAATAGGGATGTTTACATAAATTTATCAAATCCTCATTTTAATCATGGAATTGAATATTGTGCCTTATAATACAAAAAAGTCTAGTTCCTCTAAGAACTAGACTTTTTTGTATTATAGAATATTAGCTGCTCCCCATAAGAACGTAACAATATCAGCAACTCTTCCAGCAGGAATGAATCCAACTAGGAATTCACCTAGATCTAGAATTACACCACCCAAATCAGCCCAAGAGAAGTCTCCTCCAAATGAGTTGTATATAGCTCTAAATTTCCATAGTAAGCTGTTGTAAAGTGAAGTAACATCCCCAACAATATTAAATTTTCTGAATGCTAATTGAGCAATTGACCATGCTGCATCTGCTAAACTTGATGATCCTGTAAAAGCGTTATATAACATTTTATTGCCTCCTTGAATAGTTGATAGGTTTATAGTAAATGATATTTTTACAAAAATAACCAAAACTATTTAAAACAAGGAGTTTAATTGTTGTTTAATAGGTATATTTTATTTAAATAGATTATCCTTCGATTTCATTTATTAAGCTCTTTAACAGGGATGCTGGTAAATCATAGCTTAGACGTCCATTAATAGTATTATGTAATTCAATGGTTAACTCACTAGGATCCTTTTTATTTTTTCTAATTCTTAGGACCATCCTCGGATCAATATAAACTTCTACAGCATCTTTCTTATGTTTAATAGTGTGTTGTCCATATTTCTTATCCATTTTAAAATCCTCCTAATAAAAATAAATAAGCCTAGTTCTTAATTTAGAACTAGGCTTGTTTGTACTCATAAATTATAAAATATTAGCTGCTCCCCATAAGAACGTAACAATATCAGCAACTCTTCCAGCAGGGATAAAACCAACTAGGAATTCACCTAGGTCTAGAATCACACCGCCTAAATCAGCCCAAGAGAAGTCTCCACCAAATGAGTTGTATATAGCTCTAAATTTCCATAGTAAGCTGTTGTAAAGTGAAGTAACATCCCCAACAATATTAAATTTTCTGAATGCTAATTGAGCAATTGACCATGCTGCATCTGCTAAACTCGAAGATCCTGTAAAAGCGTTATATAACATATAATTGCCTCCTTAAAATATTGATAGGTTAATAGTAGCTAAAATAATACCTTTAATAACCAAATATGTTTAAAATAAGGAGTTTATATGTTATAAACTGATACTATATTATTTAAGTTTCTTTGTAAATTAATAGATACAAGAAATCAAAGCATTTTCTTAGAAAAAAAACACAAGTCCAATCCTGCCAAGATTGTTAGAGAATTCCCGTTAAAAGAGCCTTGCTCCTATTGGATCAAGGCTCCCTATTATATTTTGTTCAACTAACCTGTCTCGTTTCTCCCATAAGCTGTTATTTAATTACAGAAATAAGCTAGGTTTCACGGCTTCCATATATAATTTCCTTTATTTATATGGATATAAGTTATGACACTGACTGATATACTTGTCACTTTAGGAGTTATTTTTCATTTAATTTCAATGCTAATTTACAATAAAAATACTCTTATATTGAACATCTTATTTTACTAACGCCCCCGTTAGTTTAAGTGTAATACTTCACAAACTTATCTTTTATAAGTTATAAAATTCATTACTGAAATGCTATTTATTCTAATTTATTGGCATAACTAAAAATTGATTTAGTTATAAAATCCTATTATCACTAAAATATATACCAGTATTGCTGAAAAAGAAAATCCTGTTAAAACTGCAAAACCTGCACTTTTCTTTTTTCTAGTACTAAACCAAACTGTTATTCCCATGATAATTGTAAAAATTATTCCGAAAAAAAAGGAGGCGTACGGATTTGTTGGTTGTATCCAATCATACCAATGTAGGAAACTCATTTAATCACTCCTTGAACCTTTTAACTTTAGGAACTATATAGAAAAAAACTCTTTCATTTCTATGCTGATTAACGTGTATGCAGACATTTCCCCTTGCATAAATCCACTTCTGTAATCCATCTCATCCTCTTTCCATTTATCTTTAAACATTGCCGCTAGCTCTTCAAACTTATCAGAGTTAATCTTTATCAGTGACACCTTATTATTCGCATCAGAATGGAGGATTACTTGTAGATCAACTATAATTTTCTCATAGCCTAAAGCCATACCTTCCCATAAACCTTTTTGATAGTTAGTTGGCATTTTAGCTATTTCTTCCTTAGCCTCATCAGGAATGTCATCATAATACATGTTATTTAAAAGTTCATTCATACTAATGTTGCCTTGTTTGTGTGCCTCATTTGCTCTTCTTTCAATAGAACTAATGAAGTCCTTAAGCTTGGCATTCACAATATCGCCTCCCACAGTGTAATCAAATTCTCTTACTAACCGATTAACAATTAACCGAAGTGCTTTACTCATTCCAAGAAGCATTTGTCTTTCCTGCTTATCAGTGGTTTCCAATGATGTACTTAACTCTTTTTCCATTTCAATAAAATCTATAATACAATCTTCAATCTTTGCTCCTCTAAACATTTTCTTTCTATATTCTGACAATTAAAACACCTCTTACATTAAAATTACCACTTAAGTAAACATTTGTAAACAACTTTATTGTAAACAAATGTAAACAATTCAATAAAATCTTTGACACAGTAAATAACGAATAAAAAAATCAGTCAAAGAAGACCTTTTTTATTCGTTATTTTTCATTTCTTTTTTTTACTATCCTGCCATTATAGCTACATTAGAAAAAAGCCTTCCCTCTATTTAAGGAAAGCCTCCATTTATTAAAGTGTAATTCGTATCTTTAATCACGAATGTCTCTTATCAGCAGCACTTACAATAAAAAGTAGAGCTATACAAAAAATAATACCTTGAACAATCATAATTGTCCAAGTACCAATAGAGAACAAAGATGAAAACAAAAATAACAATAATGGACTACCTATTATTAAAGTTAAACCTATCGAAAATGCTAACTTTGCAGGTAATGATTTAATTTTATCTAACATTAATCTCACTCCTATAATGGCTTTAAGTTAGTGTTCAATAAAACCCACCATTATTCCTCCTTTATTCAATGCGCTTTATGGATATTAGATGTCTTATTCAACAAACCTGCCACTATAGTTGCATAAACAGAATGCCATACCTTTTTACAGAAAAAACTCCTTCACCTACGTACTTTATCTCTCAATTAGCCAATTTCACAAGAAACAGAGCGTTAACTCCTGAAATGAGCGTTAATCCTTCTTAGATTGATTAATTCACAAAGAAAAAACCGTCTAATCCCATATATAACGGTGGTTTCGACGGCCTCCTAACTTATTTTATAAAGCGCTAATGGGAATAGGAGTCACATCCTATAAACTAGCTAAACTTATGACTCTCTTCTATCCTGAGATTATTCTTTCTATTCCAGCACCAATACATCATAAGGCTCTAAAGTAACCTTACCCGATACCTGATTACCTGTTAACATATTTCTACACTCTTTTTTGACAACAATTTCTTGTGGTCTATCAGAATAGTTTAATAAGAATGTATAGTCATTCCCATCCTTTTGTCGAATAGCTAGCTCAATTTCTTCAGGTAGCTCAAATTTTTCTTGATAGTTATTAAGTTCAAATTCATTGATTAAGAGGGAAGCCAAGTCTAAATTAAATACTCCACCATAATAATAACTACTACCTAATCCATCATTACGTTTGACTAAGGCTGGTTTTCCTTCAAAGTGTGCACCTGAGAATGTGCTGATTACCTCAGCATCTTTTTCTAGTTGCAGGACTTCGTTGAAATCATTCGCCTCAATATCATGTGCTCCTTTAAAGTTAATGCTCGGTACCTGTTCAAAAGGAGCAACTCTCGTAAACTCTTCTACTGTTACGCCAACCAAGTCAGCAAGATACCCTGGGAATTGCTTCATATATGTTTGACCCGTTTCATCTTTATAGCCTGAACGGCATCCGAATATAATGTTTCCGCCTTGCTGAACATATTCACTAAATAGATTAGCTTGTTGCTTGGTGACAATTGCGGCATGTGGATAAATTAATACTTTATATCTCTTTAAATCAACAACTGTAGTTTCTGAATTAAGGTTAAAGGCATCTACTGGGATATGGTTATATTGAAAAGCTTTAATCCATGCATCCTTACTTTTAGTAGCATATGGCCCATGCCATTGATCAAACTCTCCATCCCATTCATTATCATAATTTAAAATTAAAGCAGCCTCTGCTTGATAAGAGGAACCTGCTATTTTCTCCCCAATTTGCTGCACCTCGCTGCTGACCTGTTCAACCTCTTTTACACGACGGTTTGGTTGATTATGATAGTCATTGATTCCATGCCAATATATTTCCGTTCCTTTCGTTGCCGTTCTCCATCTGAAATACATCACCATATCTGCACCATGAGCGATAGATTGATATGTCCAAAGTCTTAACTGACCTGGCTTTGGAGAGGGCTGTTCAAGTCTCGTTGTCCATCCACCAGAACCAGATTGTTGTTCAAAAATAGCATAATTTGGTGAGATACTTCTTACAACACTTAAATTCCAACTCCATTTTCTGTCTCGCAATGGCTTCTCTGAATGGTCTTCGATTACCCTTCCGAAGTTAGGATAAGAGTCATAGGCATAGAAATCAAGTATTTCAGTTGTCATTCTGTGATTATCTATATGCTTGAACATACCGTTCGTTGTAATCCAATGGTTCGGTGCATGTTTACGTAAAATGTCTGCTTGTAATGCAGCATATGATATGGCACTGTCAGAAATAAACCGTTTTTCATCCAGCATATGATGAGGGTTAGGTGAGTTCGGCACAGTTTTACGAGTTAAATAAACTTGATTCCAATTCGTATACGTTTGGTTCCAAAATACTGTTCCCCAGGCATTATTTAAGTTATCTAGGGTTTTATACTTCTCTTTTGCCCATTTTCTAAACGCATTGTGATCTGCTTCTGAATAAAACACATCAATTTCACAATTTAATTCGTTATCGATTTGCCACCCTACGATCGCTGGATTGCCGCTGTAATGTTGGGCCATTTGGGTGACGATAATCGATGATAGCTTTCGATAATTTTCAGAGTTGTAATTATAGTGGCGCCGTGCACCATGTTGATAGGAAATACCGTCTTGAGCAACATTTAGTACGTCAGGATACTTCTCAGTTAGCCAAGCTGGAGGTGTTGCTGTTGGTGTTCCCATAATGACACTTAATCCAAATTCTTGAGCCTTAGCTACTGCTCGATCAAATAAGTTAAAGGAAAAAGTCCCTTCTTCCGGTTCAAATATTGTCCAAGCAAATTCCCCCATACGAACATAAGTGATACCTAAGTCTTTCATACGCTTAAAATCATCCTCCCATAGGTCCTCTGACCAATGTTCCGGATAGTAGCATACACCAAGCTTTAATTTATCTTCTACTAATCTTTTCTCCATATTTATTCCTCCATAGATTTAATTTTATCTTACATAAAAGCATAACTCCTTCTATTCCTTAATAGACCCTCCAAGAATCCCCGATACAAAGTGCTTTTGAAGAATGAGGAAAACTATCATAATTGGAAGCACAGAAATAGTTGTACCTAACATCAATTGTCCATAATCGATAGAATTTAGTCCTGCAAGAGTAGATAAAGCAACAGGAAGTGTATAGTTTTCTTGTGTTGTCATGACAATTAATGGCCACATAAAATTATTCCATTGGTGTGTAAACAAGAAAATACTGACTGCAGCCAAAGTAGGCTTCATGGTTGGTAACACTATCCTAAAAAATATATACAATTCCCCTTCCCCATCTATCCTAGCTGCTTCTAACAATGAATCTGGAATTCCCTTCATATTTTGCCTTATCAAAAAAATGGCAAAAGGATAACAAATTTGTGGTAATAGAACTGCTCGGTAGGTGTTAATCCAATCTAATGAACCAAATACTTGGAATAATGGAATGATCGTTGCTTGATATGGAATCATCATCGCAAGCAGGAAAGATGCAAAGATCAGATTATTTCCTTTGAATTTATATTTAGCAAAAGCATATCCTGCTGTTGAACAGACTAATAAACTCATAAATACATAAATAATGGAAATGACAGATGAATTTAGAACTGCTTGAACAATATCAATCGATTCACTTAAGTTTTTATAGTTCTCAAATAAATAATTTCCTGGCACCAATTTAGGTGGAAAGGATAACACGTCCCCAGATGGGTTAGTAGCTCCTACCACCATCCAATAAAAAGGAGCTAGAGATATGACAACCCCTATTAGTAGAAAAATGTGTAAAGTCGTTTTTTTCAGCAATTTATGATTTCCCATTAGTCATCCCTCACTACTTTAAATTGAATCCAAGAAAAGAATGCAATAAAAATTACAATGACATAAGCAATCGCAGAAGCATATCCAAAGTCAAAGTAACCAAAGGCCTGGTTGTATAAGTAGTAGGTTAAAGTAAGTGTCGCGTTGTTTGGTCCACCGCTTGTTAAATTATAAGGTTCATCAAACAATTGGAATGATCCAATTGTGGAGAGGATGAAAGTAAATAATAATACTGGCTTTAGTTGTGGAATCGTTATCGTAAAAAATTTACGAATTGAGCCTGCTCCATCAATACTAGCCGCTTCATAAAGACTGTGGGGGATACTTTGCAGTCCTGCGAGAAGAATGACCATATTATACCCCGTCCATCTCCAGGTGGTAACGACAATTAAGGAAACCCTTGCCCAAAATGGATCTGTTAACCAACCAACCTTCTCCAACCCAATCGAGGCTAATAAATAATTGATTAATCCATAATCTGTATTTAACATAAGAACAAATATGACAGACGCTGCAACTAACGAAGTAACAGCTGGAGTGAAGAAGGCTACTCTGTAAAAGCCTTTCATTTTTAGTAATGTTGAATTAAGGAAAACAGCTAATATAACTGCTATCAGCAACATAATTGGAACTTGGACGATTAAAATAATGAATGTATTTCCCAAAGCTTTATAAAATAGAGGGTCACTAAACAGTCTAGTGTAATTTGCCAAACCAGAAAATGTAAACTCCCCCATAACCTTTGTCTTAAAGCTCAGTAAGAAGGAAGCGATAATTGGATAAACGGTAAAAGCTAAAAACAGCAGAAGAGCTGGCCCAACAAAGAAATAGGGTGTACTTTTAGTGGTAAGCAGCTTTTTCTTCTTTTTAGGCTGTATAACGGCTTCTGACTCCTCTTTTAAAGAACGACCTGTTTGCAACATCATCACTCCTCCATATAATTAGAATTAGACTAGGAGGACTAGTCCGCCTAGTCTATTAGCTTTTTTATTCTGAGACTCCTATTCCTATTTGCTGCTTGGATTGTTTTTCCCCATCAATTAACATTTGCTTCGCCGCTTTATCTTCTAGTAAAAACGCTTGAAATTCACTTGTCATGATTGATCTAACCTCTAGCTCAGCTGGAGCATGGTTAATCGGTTGAATGTCTGCTACTGTATCTGAAAAATTCTTAAAGAATGGTTTATTGTTAAAATACTCTTGGTTTTCCGTTAGAATCGGACTATCATATGCTTCTAATAATGATGGGAATAACCCTCTATTTGTTAAACCTAGAATTTGCGAATCCACATCAGTTGTTGCAAATTCTGCAAACACGTAAGCAGCTACTTTATTCTCAGACGAACTTGGGATCGCTAAAGCAGATCCTCCATCATTTGCAGCCCTAACTCCACCTTCATCAACAGCTGGAAGTCTAAACATATCCCACTTACCTTCCAATTCGGGCATCTGTTCAAGCATAGTTCCACTCCACCATACAGCCCCTGGATGTGACGCAACTTCACTGTTTTTCATAGCAGCTACCTGACCATCCCAGTTAGTTGTATAGGTAATAATCCCTGCATCCTTCATTTTTTGGATGATAGCAGCTGCCTTCTCTGCTTCAGGTGAAGTAAGATCTAACTTTCCATCTTTCGTAAAATAATATTTACCTTGTTGTTGCAGCATAATCCGCAAAAGCGCCTCACTATCAGTGCCTAAAAATGCCTTGCCTGTATGGGCAACTACTTTCTTACCAGCTTCGATATAGTCATCCCATGTTTCGATACTTTCAGGATCTATCCCTACTTCCTCAAAAATATCTTTGCGATAAATTACGCCTACTGGACCCAAGTCTCTTGGTGCCGCGATAATGTTACCATCTTGATCCTTCAAACCTTCCACCTTAGAAGTCGAAAACTTATCTTCATGCTCGCTATAACCTAGCTTACTAAGATTTGTGAAAGCATCAGGGAATTTATTAGTAAATGAATGAACACGATTATTTTCAACCTGGACTAAATCAGGTAAACCACTACCACCACTTGATAATCCAGCACTTAGTTTTTGATACACTTGGTCTACACCTAAATTTTCCACTGTTACTTTTACATTTGGATAAATCTTGTTAAATGCAGGTGTTACATCTTTTTCTAAGTAATTGGCTTCTAGCGCCCATGCCCATACAGTAACTTCCCCTTTTACATCCTCTGGGTTTTCTGGAATGGTCAAATCTTCAGAATTCGATGCACTATTACTACAGGCACCTAGTATTAAAGACATCATCATGAAAAAACTAATAAACCAATACTTTCTCACTTGTCACTCACTCCCCTTATTGTTTAGAACATAATACCCTTGTAATGGATGCGTTTTCATTTTAAAATAATCAGCATTACAAGGGGTATTGGTTAGAATTATATATTTATTCAGAATGTTTTTATGGTAGATTTTCCACTAAAATGGTACTTAATCATTTTTAAAATTCTATTTTTTCAAGTGGCTTACTTTTCCATGACCGTCTTAAAGGATACCTTGCGTTCTCACCGAATATCTCTTTCATATTCTCCCTAGTTTGAGCAAACTGTTTTTAACCGTAAAACTGTGCTTTAACAAATTTCACTATAAATAGTTAAGGGGGATTTTATATTGGATCAAACATTCAGAGAAATTGGTTTGGAATTTGGCTGCAATCTAATTAATGAGACAACGAATATCCCAATCTCAGTTCTAGACAAACAAGGTAAATTGATACTAAATTATTCTTCTAACCTACCTCATAATCCAATGTTTTCTTCCAATGAGGAGCATTTAAAAAGCATCAATCTATCAGAAAAAGGGAAAACACTTCCGATAATGTGTTCAACTATATTTCAAGAACAATTCGTTCTAATTCCTATTGTTCAAAACCATACGTACATCGGGACAATCTTCTTAGGCCCAACGGTAGTCGCAAATCCTTCAGAAGCAATGTTAAACAACAGATTTTATGCAAATGATTTAGGTGAACTAACCCCCAAAGTAAAAGACTATTTTTCTTTCTTGCCTGTTATAAGTAAATGGAAGTTAATTAAATCAAGTATTCTTCTTTCTTATGTTTTATTTAAAGAAAAATTTGATATGAGCGAAATCATGGAAATAAATCTCTATTCAATAGATAGTTTCCATCAACACCAAGTATCAGACAAAAGTATTTCAGATTTACGTCAAAACTCCTCCTTTCATCACGACCCTGCTGCAGAAAAGAAATTGTATCAATATATTACGGATGGAAATAAAGAAGATTTAATCATCTATTATAAAGCCTTTCATCGAAGATCCGATTTTGAATTTGGAGTATTGTCAAAGCAGTGTGAAATTAGAAGTCATAAGAACTTAAAAATAGCAGGGATTACGCTAGCTACTCGAGCGGCAATTGCTGGTGGTTTAAATCCTGAAATTGCTTATACGTTAGGAGATAAATATATTCAAGATATTGAAGAACTTCATACGATTAAAGAGGTTGAGACACTTACTGAAAGTGCCTATTTGGAATTTGCTGAAAGAGTATATAAAGGTAAAAGACAGCAAAGTTCCAAAACAATAAGTGATTGCAAACATTACATATTTAAATATATATACGAAAATATTTCTCTCGCTGTCCTTGCTGACTATGTCTCCATGAATCCAAAATACCTTTCAAACTTATTTAAAAAAGAGGTTGGAATTTCTGTTACGGAATATATTCAGCAATCTAAAATTGATGAAGCAATAAAATTAATGATATTTTCTAATTACTCTTTATCAGAAATATATACCCTGCTTAATTTTACCGATCAAAGCTATTTCACTAAGGTGTTCAAAAAATTTACAGGTTTTACACCAAAACAATACATAAAAAATAACATCGGAAAGGAAAAAAATCTTAATTTCTGATTCAAATTAACTTTCTCTCTTTTAATATTGTGGATCAACCAAAGAGACAACATAATATCTCTTAAGAACTAGATTAAATAAATTAATCAGGAAAAACTTTGTACGAAAGCGATAAAACCGTAAAAAATAACCGTCTAACTCCCTATATATCAGGGAATAGACGGTTTTGCTGCCAAATTTACTTAAGCATTAAATGATTATCCGTTCATAAACGACCACGAGTTGCTTCAAGGATCTCCATTTCAGTACTAGTGATATCGAAGTTATACTTGCTAAGAATTTCACTATAATTGGTTCTGTTTTTATTGGGCAAACGATTCATCAACCCAGGGAAGAGTCGACCTTGGCTTTCATAATGCTCTTTTAAATCAGGAAAACTCGGATATTTCTTAAAGCCAACCTCAACTGCCTTGTAAGTCATCTGATAAATAAGAGAATCTATATTTGTCATCATCCACTTTATAGGTTAACTTCCCAACCTCAAACCTATGAAGAGACTGAGGCTCTTTCCAAACAAATAGTAACTCCCATATTAAGCTTTTCATTTAATCACCTATCTTTATTTATAAGCTCTTTATACCGAATCGTAGTATTCTCAGTAATACTAGCATATTAAAAGAGGTAGAGGACTGATCCCCTACCAGACTATGATATTTATTCTTTTACAGCATCTTTTAAGTTTTTTCCAGCTTTAAAAGTGGGTGCTTTACTTGCTGCAATTTCTATTTCTTCACCAGTTTGCGGGTTACGACCCTTTCTAGCTGCACGTTCGCTAACAGAGAAAGCACCAAATCCTAAGATTTCTACTTTTTCACCATTTTTCAATGCTTTTGTGATTGTTTCCATTACTGAGTCAACTACTCTAGTTGAGTCTTTTTTTGATAGTTCAGAGCTTTCAGCTACTGCATTAATAAGTTCTGTTTTGTTCATAAATATGTACCTCCTAAAAATCAGTCCTCCAAATAGGACACTATTAGTATTTCACAAACTTTTTTAATTCGCAATTATTAAGCTAATTGGAGCCTTATCAAAATGTGGTGTCAAAAGTGACATTATATTTAGTATAACATGAAAAATTTAAAGATTTTTTTGAAGAATATTGACAAACTATTAGCTGGTTTACTTTAAGTATATTTCCTCACAAACATGTCAATTTATCACTTAACTTACTGAAGAAATGCTGCAAATAAAGTTTAATATTTGAAACAGAGTAACGATTTTATCATCTAAAAGAGTTGGTAGTGTTTTCACAATAACCAAAGCTGACGGCTTTAGTTTCAATCAAGTTGCTTCAGATAATAATCATAGTAACTTATAAACCGCCAGATTTACTGAAATCAGTTTATAATAGCTTTTAAGTGATGTTTCAAATTTTCACATTTTCCAAGATGACATGTGCTGTTTCATTTGGGTGACTTAGTGGAAAATGATGCCCATATGGAAGCATCTTGACTTCCCCCAGCTTGATAGGGATCTGGTAAGCCTTATCCTGATTACCCCAAATAATTTCAAGATTACTTTTTGCACCAACGTTCATCTCCTTTTCTTCCTTACTCGATGACCACTCATCCAATAAAACAGTCGTATTTAAAATTCTAGGGGAGGTAAAGCTTCGTTTAACTTTTGCAATATAATGCACAGGAATTTGCTCAGCGATGGCGAACAATCCTGTTTCCAAGCAATATTTTTCTAACCGACTAAAACTTGCTGTCTTTAAAGCCCACTTTTTTATAAGGATTGGAAATTCTGTCGTAACCTTCTTCATCACAGGCGGTTGAAGTAGTGTGACAGAATCCTCTGGACGAAAATAATTATCTTTGTATGCAGATATTAACACAAGTGCACCAAATGAATGACCAATAAAGTGAGCACCTTCCACAACCTGCGACAATAAATTTTTAACTGTTTGAAGCAAAGCAGTCATTATAGATTTCCCCTTTTGAAAAGGTGAACGTCCCAAACCAGGCAAATCAACAATCCACACAGGTCGGCCTGTTTTTTCATGTAACTGAATCCCTAGTGGAAATAAATCTTCTCCATCACTCAATAAACCATGGAATAATATAAATGGCTTCCCTTCTCCGCTTGTTTGATAAACAACGACATTACCGATAAGTACTCTATTAAATCTGGAATCTAATTGCTGATGAGGATACGTTATACGATAATCTATATCTGCAATTACAACTGGTAAAAAGTTCTTTACACTCGTCGTCCGGAACCAATCTGGTCCCATTACGTTTTTCACCTTGGCATTTGAGAAGTCTTTATTCGTTAAAAAGTTTAAACTATCTGCTGGAATTCCTGTTATCTTACTTCCTCCGCTATTCAGTAATAATTTCATAATCTGTATTGGAATAGCCTTAGTAGGTGCTTTTACATTCAAACTTTCCGCCATGATACGAAGTAATTCAGATACATTTAGATCCATTTGACGGTCTGAGACGAGTGTATATGTATCGCTCTTCGGCTGCTGTTGATTTAAAATTCGGATAATAAATTTTGCTAATGCATCATTTGCAATCAGTGGAAGTCGATAATCCCCTCCCCCAGGTACAAATGGCATAAGACCTTTACGCATACTTTTTACAAGCAACCCTAACCCATCCACCTGTTCTGTACTCCCAGTCTGACTAGGACCAACAACTGTAGGGGGATTAATAACCGAAATAGGATAACCTACTTTTTTTGCCTGTTGCCGCATATAGAGATCAGCTAAAAATTTTGTACGTTCGTAATGATTTTTTATTTCTGAATATTGGTATGCATCTTGAAATACATTAATATCTATATCGCTGTTGTCATCATTAATTGGACTCATATACCCTACTACATGGATAAAATGTTCTAAACCTTTTGTTACATGTATGCTTTCTGCAATTTCACTCACATATTTTGCACCGTTTAAAAACGCTGACGTCGCTTGTTTTTCAGAGATACTAATATTCATTGGTCCACCTGCATGAATGATTACATCACTCTTTTTTACTTGTTGCAGGTCCTCTTCACGTAATCCTAACCCTTTTTTAGTTAAATCACCTTCTACAAATTGAAATAGATTTCTGTGAAGATACCCACTTTCTTCAAACAACTTGATTGCCTTACTTTTAGATCTTACCAACAGGAAAATCTCGACCTGCTCCGTTGCTATTTGTTGCATTAATTGCTTACCAATAAAACCAGTTCCACCTATTAATAAAATTCTTTTCATCATTCACCCTCCACTTTAGTACTATTCAGTCCTAATCTTGTGTAAAAAAAATTGCCTCTTTAATGAAGCAATTTCATAAATTGTTGAGCTGTTTTTGTAATGATTGTTGCATCCTTTTGCGTTTCTGCAATAAATAATGCGCCTTCCAAATTGGTGATAAATAATGATGCTATTTCTTCTGGCTGGATTGACTTTCGAAATTCCCCTCTTTCGATTCCTTGAGCAATAAGCAAACTGACCTTTGATTGCAATTCAGCAAAAAACAAGCCAATTCTTTCTTTCAGTTGGGTAGCTTGTGCCGGGCTTTGAATTGCCAGTGTAATAAATGGACAACTTCCTTTAAACTCCCTCACTTGCACACCTTGTGCTAATTGCATTAAAAACATGGTCACTCGTTGCTCGACCGAAAATTGTTGCTGGTTTATCACCTCTTCTATTGCAAAATGGTATTTCGCAATCCAATAATCAACGACAGCTTCTAATAATTCTTCTTTGTTCGAGAAATGGTAATACACATTTGACTTGGACACTTTACTGACTCGAACCAATTCATCCATGCTTGTGTATGCAAATCCCTTTTCTAAAAATAAAATTGCTGCTACTTCAATGACATGCTTTCGATTCATTAATTTATTCTTCATCATATTTAGTACTATATAGTACTAATAAATATTTTTCAAGGAAAATCGGTGAAGGTAGAAAATAATTTATAATCTCTCCAAAAAAACTAATCATTAATAAACCAGCTTTTGAAACGATTATGGAACAAATCCCTTATTAAAATATAAACATTGTAAATACAGATAAGATTTTACTAGTTCAAAATGCGGAAAAAATATAAGATATTAAAGCAATAATCCTTTTTGAACTAAGGGCCCCGATTGCCAAACTTCTTAAAGTAGTGCACAATAGTTACAAACTGTGCGAAATAACCTATGCCCTTAATCATATTCTGTTTATAATACTAAAAAGGAATTTAATAATACGTGTACATCCATTTCGAAAGATTATTACTAATATGACAGGATATATCTCCATTGCAGATGTAAGTATGTGGTTTGATTCTTTTGGGCAATAATGTTTCTATTTGGGCGAAACCCAAATGAACAATTTAGAAAGTCATTTCATCTTTGTCCGTTATATTGCCACCTTCATCATTACTTTCCCTCTCAATTACATCATATACCTTATTATCAATCTTAGATGTAAAACTGACTATATTAATATATTGTTCTTCCTTTTTCGAACCTTTCCAATATAGTTTTCCTATGTGATAATTTTTTCTATCTGTTTCTTGCATAATGAAACTCCACTTTTTTCCATTACTTGTCCCACTCCATTTCTCGCTAATATGGATAAACTTAATGCTAAGAAAGAAATATAAATACAAATATAATGCAGATAGTAAGAAAAACTATGATTGGAACAGTGCTTTATTATTGTTCACTTAGTACACCTCTTCAATAAATTTTTGAGTTAGTATAGTTTTATGGACACTAGTAACCGGTTATTTCCTTCCAGCAAAATATCTTGACGCAAAATTTGCTGAAATGAAAGGCGGAACACTAATGTTATCTAACCAGCAAGTAATTTAAGAATAGCCAATGAGGCAGACAATAAATGAAAATTCAATAATAATGTTACCTACTTATGACCATGAAATGGACTCTGAATTAGCTAATCAAAAACCCATTTCCGAACAGAACTTAGAATCATTGCAGCTTAAATTAAGAGAAAGTAATCAAATAAAAATGACAGATCGTGTTTTTACAACCTATTACGATGAAATTAATATCGACGTTTATGAAGGTAAGATCATTGAATTTGAGGGATTTGTTTACAAAGAGGAAGGATTCAGTAGCAACCAATTGGTATCTCAAGATTTCTGATTACTCATTGCATTGCAGATTCTACTGTTATTGGGTTCTTATCTGAATTTCCTGAAGCAGAATTGATAGAAAAAGATACCTGGTTAAAAGCAACAGGAGTAATAAGTAAAACAACCTATAGTGATACAGAACTTCCATTGATTAAAATTATTGATTGGTAAATAGTGAATGAACCAAAACAACCCTATGTTTATCCTTTACTTGTTGAAAAAAATGAAAGTTTTTAACCCCTGATCACGGATAAGGGGTTAAAACTATTCTTACTTAAGTAATCCATTAGCTACAAAACGTTCATCCCCTTGTCTAATAATTCCAAATCGAGGATGTTCAGAAAGAACAGACTCTCTCATTTGTTTTACAATAGGATTTTTTGAAGCGAAGAATTCATTCTTAGAATCATACTGCTCAATTAACTCTCCTTTTTCCAATACTGCAATTTTATCCGAAAGGGAAAATGCAGCTTTAATATCGTGTGTAATAAAAAGATAGGATAAGAAATAATCTTTTTTTAATTCACTTAGTAACTGTAATATTAAACTTTGTGTGACCATATCTAAACTGCTTACTGATTCGTCAAGTATGATTAACTTAGGTTTTAAGGCTATTGCTCTGGCTATATTAATTCTTTGCAGTTGACCTCCGCTAAATTGATGCGGGTATTTTTTTAAATCCTTTTCACTTAATCCAACTCTTTCTAAAAGTCCAATAACTTTTCTTCTTTTTTCCTCCAATGTTAATTTTTCAAAATTTTCCAACGGTTCACTGATAATTGATTCTGCAGTCATCCGAGGATTAACCGCTGAGTAGGAATCTTGAAAAACAACTTGTAGGTCCCTTCGTAATTTTTCTCTAGTTCGCTTATCAGCTTTATAAATATCAAATCCTTGAAACAAAACTTGTCCATTTTGTGGAGGTTGAATTCCTAGTATTGCTTTTCCTAATGTACTTTTACCGGCTCCACTTGTCCCGATTAAGCCTAAACATGTACCTTCTTCAATGGAAAAAGATATATTTTTAAGTACTTCTTTTGCTTGCTTATTTCCTATTCCAAACTTATTTGAATGAAAGCTTAAAGAAACCTGTTTAACCTGTAACAAACTCACTCGTTTCACTTCCTTGCAATTTTGCTATTATGACATATAGGTATACGGTTGTTTGTCAGAATAAAAAGTTGGCCTTGTTTTTAACAGCTTTTTTGTGTATTCATGTTGCGGGTTATCGAATAATTCTAATACATTGGCTGATTCTAGAATTTCCCCTTGTCGCATCACAATAACATTATCTGCCATTTCTGAGATAACCCCGAGATCATGAGATATAAGTAAAATAGATGTCCCGTATTTAATACGCACTTCGTCTAATAATCGAAGTACTAGAAGTTGACTATGAAGATCAAGCGCTGTAGTAGGTTCATCGGCAATGAGAACCGAAGGCTGCAAAGATACTGCTATGGCAATCATTACACGTTGAAGCATACCTCCACTTAATTGGAAGGGATAGGATTTTAATAGTTTATCTGGATCAGGTAAATTCACACTTGTCATAACATCAATAGCTAATTCTTTTGCTTGCTTTTTATTTAATGAAGTATGTGCTCTAATTGTTTCCATAAACTGATGGCCAATTGTAAAAACTGGAGTAAAGGCATTCATTGGATTTTGCATAATAAATGCAATCTCCTTCCCTCTAATCTTTCGCATATCCCTTTCCTTTAAACCATTTAATTCCTTATTATGCAAAGTAATACTTCCTGTCACATCCAATGTTTTTTTATCATGCAGCTGCAATATAGACATACTAGTAACCGTTTTTCCACAACCGCTTTCTCCAACAATACCTAGAATTTCCCTTTTTTTTATTCCAAAACTAAGATTATGGACAAGACTTGAGGGCCCTCCCTCCGTTTGCAACGCTACATTTAATCCACTTATTTTTAAGACATTATCGTTTTCTAATTCCATTTCCTCAACAGCCCTCTTTATTAACGACGTTTTACTCCAAATTTTTCAGATAGTGTTTCTCCTAATAAGTTAAAAGTAATAACTATTAATAAAATCATTAAACCAGGATATATCATCAGCTCTGGATTTGTCCTAATATACGATTTCCCTTCAAGAATCATAGCTCCCCACTCTGGAGTTGGAGGTTGGACTCCTAAGCCTAAAAATGACATTGATGATAAATTCATTATTGCCCAACCCATTTCTAAGGTTCCCATTACCGCTAGTGAAGGTATTACATTAGGTATAATATGTTTTTTTATAATTTTCCAAGGAGAACTCCCATTAACTCTTGCAGCTAGTACATAATTCTGTTCCCTCAAGCTTAAAACCATGCCTCGAATAACCCTTGCATAGTACACCCATTGCACTAGTATCATCCCTAAAATAACCTGTTTAATGCCTGTCCCCCAAATACCAACAAATCCTATGACAAAAAGAAGGCTTGGAATAGCCATCAAACCCTCCCCCACTCTCATAAGAAGTTGATCAAGCCAGCCGCCTAAATATCCAGTGATAGTCCCAACCACAAGACCTATTCCTAAAGCAGAGAGAAAAATCAGTATTGCATATCCAAGAGAAGTACGCGCACCATACAGTATACGTGAAAATGTACATCTGCCTAGATGATCTGTACCTAATGGATAGTCCAATGATGGAGGCTGAAGTTTGTGGGCTATGTTAACAGTGATTGGATCATTAGGCGCTAGCCATGGGGCAAACAATGTGACCATAAAAAAACCACACAGTATGAGCGAACAAACGGCAATTATCTTTTTACCTTTAAGTTTACTATGTAACATCTTAATCATTAAAGCTGCCTTCCTTTTCTAGAAATACGAGGGTCAATATACATTTGTATTAGGTCGACAAATAAGTTACTTATCAGATAAAAACATACTGCCAATAATACATATGCTTGAATTACAGGTACATCCCTATTAAAAATTGCTTCAATAAAATAACGGCCAAAACCTGGCCATGAAAACACTGCTTCTACTATGATAGCTCCAGTCATTAAGTTTCCTATATTCATTCCAAGTCCGGTAATCATTGGAGGGATAGACATCCTTAATACATGCTTACCCGTAATAATTCCCCCATGAATACCTCTTGTCTTTCCAAACAGAACATAAGGTTCTTGTAAATTTTCAAGAATACTATTGCGTAGCAGTCGAGTATACAAGGCTATTAATGGAAAGGCCAGTGTAATAGAAGGCAAAATTAAATGTTTCCAAGTTCCTGTACCTTCTACCGGGAAAATATCCAATTTTACAGAAAAGAAAAAAATAAATAAATAGCCCAGCCAAAACGATGGAATAGCAGCGCCTATAAAAGAAAGGAACCGACTAAAATGATCAATTAAACTGTTTTTCTTTACTCCAGCTAGATATCCTAATGGGATGCTTACAAAAATTGCAATAAAAAGACTACCAGTTGTTAATTGAATGGTAGATACAATCCGAGAACTAATCTCTTCCCAAACAGGGTTATTCGTAATATAAGATATGCCAAAATCAAATTGGCATATCTTAATGACAGTTTTTATATATTGAACCAGGAAAGGCTGGTCTAAACCTAACTCATGTCTTTTTTGTTCCATCATTTCATCTGTTGCTTGGATATGGGCTGTAGCAAAGTATGCTTCAGCTGGATCCACTGGTGACAAGTTAATCATCCCAAATGTAATAAGAGTAGCTAAAAGAAATATGGGAACGACTGTTAATATTCTTTTAAGAACATAAGAAATCATTTGGTCCTCCTGCTTATTGCTGGTTTTTCTTAATCCCCTTAAAAGGATCTTCGTCTCTATTTGCAGAGAACGTAAAGTTAGAAATATTTTTTTGATAGATTCCTATTTGTTTAATGTATGAAATAGGAACAATAGCACCCTGTTCTTGTAATGAACCTAAAATTTCAGTATATAATTTTTGTCTTTCTTGCTCATCTGTTGTTTTTGTAACCATAGCAATCTTGTTAAGTAGTTCATTTTTATCTGAATACGCTGAAATTGCTTCATTAAATCCAAAACCTTCTGTAGCAATTATATTTGCAAAAGTATGAGGATCATATGGTGCACCATAATTACTAAAGAAGTTCATTTCAAATTCATTTGCTTTAAATCTTTCTACTTGAGTGGTCAAATCTACTCCTACAATATTTAATTGCACACCAATTCCAGCCCATTCCGATTGAAGTGTTTCGGCCATAGTTTTTTGTATTGTTTCAGCAGTGTTATACATTAACTCTATTGTTAGCGGTTTACCATTTTTTTCTCGAATAGTGTTGCCCTTCGTTAACTTCCACCCTGCTTCATCTAATAATGCCTCTGCTTTTTTTGTATTATAGTTCACTTTTGTTGCTGTGACATTTGAAGTATAAGGTAAGTTGGTCGGTAAAATATAATCAGCCTTTTCTTCCAATCCAGAAGTCACACCATCAACCATTGCTTCTTTGTTAAATCCATAATGCAATGCTTGGCGTACACGCTCATCTGATAACTGCTCAACTGTTGTGTTCATTACAAGCTGTCTCGTAGCTACAGGCTCAGAAATACTAGTCTTATAGGAACCAGTTGCCTCTAGTTGCTTATATGAATCAATGCTGATTACACCTTCTCCATATAACAGATCTAAATCCCCTTTCTCAAAAGCTAGTACTCGTGTTTCTGCATCAGGAATGATTTTAACTTTAATTTGCTCTACATTTGGGATATCTCCCCAATAATTATCATTCCGTTTGAAAGTAGCATATTCATCCACTTTGTAATCTTCTAAAATCCATGGGCCAGTACCAATAGGTTTTTCTACACCTTTTGAAGTGTCTCCATCTTTAGGAAAACCAGCCTCACCCAGGAATCTTACAGGACGTACAACGGCTAATTCTTGAATAGTTGGATAGTAGGGTTCTGTCAAAGTAAATTTAAATGTATATTCATCAATAACCTCTGTATTTTCAATTTTTGAAATAAAACCTAACCAACTGTGTATATCTATGTTTTTTAGTATACTTTCAAAGTTCTTATTTACAATTTCTGCATTAAAACTAGTACCATCAGAAAATTCAACATCCTGACGTAAATGGAAAACATATTCTTTCCCATCTTTGGAGATGTCCCATGACTTTGCTAAATGTGGTACCAGTTCTCCGTTATCGCCATAGCTCACTAATGGCTCATAAACCATAGATTGAGCAAATAATTGAGATGGATTGTATATATGTGGATTCATTTCACCAATATCTCTGGGCCATGCCACTGTAAGTGTGTCTTTATTACTTTCAGTCGACTTTGTGTCTTTTACTGACCCATTGGAGCAGCCGGATAGTATAAAAATAAAAGCAATAATAAGTAAAAACAATTTATTGTCCATTCGTTTTAACATAAATTAGTAACTCTCCCTCTTAAGTGAAAATGATAACTATTATCAATAGTAGTTTCAGAACTACAGTAAGTCAATAAGTTTCGAAAACATTATTATTAGCTGTTTTATCAAAATAATATTGAACATTAAATCGTTTACATTGTTTTTTAATGCAAGTACCTTCAACTGACTAGTATGAGAAGTACCTATTAACATACCTAACGAAAAACAGAGTCCACCCGTAAACGTGAAAGTTACGAAAATAAAGAAATTTATACCGTTATATTAAGAAAGTAGTCTGGAACAATACTGAGTAGTCTCTTTGTGAATTTAAACCGTTTACAACGACTCATGACAAAAGATACTATCCTTTTGATAACCATAAAAATATCACGCTAACTCCAGCCGACAAAAGTGATGAAAGTTAGAACCTGTGTGTTGGAGACTTCTTTATCACAATGAAAGAAAAAGAGTTATAGATATCGCCTAAATTAGAAGAAGGCTGTTAACTGGTTATTTACACTCTGGAAAAATGGTGGGTTATTCGGTTACGACTTCCATGACAGACTTGGTAATGACCGCTTTGGAGAGAGATTACTCTCCTTAGAATTCAGGCAAATGTTTAAAGATTAAGATTCCCCAAACACAAGCTCGGTAATTTATGAAAACATTCAATCACTCTTAAATTTGATTGATTAAACTTACAAAATATTTATTTCGTCCAAAAAGCATTAATCTATATTAGATTAATGCCTGTGGAAAATCAACGACTTTACGAATGATTGCAGGGTTGGAGGATATCTCAAAAGGAGATTTATTTATTGATGAAAAACGTGTTAATGATGTCCCACCAAAAGACCGCGATATTGCAATGGTATTCCAGGACTATGCCTTGTATCCTCATATGACCGTCTACGATAATATGGCATTTGGATTAAAGCTACGAAAATTCCCAAAAGCTGATATTGATCAAAGAGTTAATGATGCAGCTAAAATACTGGGTTTAGCAGAATACTTAAAGAGGAAACCAAAAGCTTTATCAGGTGGTCAGCGTCAAAGAGTGGCACTAGGCCGTGCGATTGTTCGGGATGCAAAGGTATTCCTTATGGATGAACCACTTTCCAACCTGGATGCAAAACTTCGCGTACATATGCGTACTGAAATCTCCAAACTACATCAAAAGCTAAAAACTACAACTATTTATGTTACGCATGACCAGACTGAAGCAATGACAATGGCTTCAAGACTTGTTGTTATGAAGGACGGCATTATCCAGCAAATCGGTACTCCAAATGACGTCTATGAGAATCCTAAAAATGTATTTGTAGGCGGATTTATCGGCTCTCCTGCCATGAACTTCTTTGATGGAATAATTGTTGACAACAAATTAATAATCGGTGAAACATCATTTAAAATCCCTGAAGACAAATTGTTAATCCTTCGCGACCAAAACTATATTAGCAAGGAAGTAATCTTCGGCATCAGACCTGAAGATATCCATCATCAACTAATGGACAGCTCTGAAAACACAAGCTTTGATGCAAAAGTTGACGTATTTGAACTAACTGGTGCAGATAGTTTAGTATATTCCAAACATGACAATAAAGAGTTCGTTGCACGCCTTGATTCAAGAACTAATTTGGCAACAGGAGTTACTGTACAATTAAGCTTTAATATGAACAGTGGTCACTTTTTTGACAAAGAAACAGAATTCCAAATTCACTAATGTCACTTATAAGGGAGAAATAAACCTTACTAGCTCGCAAGTGATTGTACTATTCAGCATTTCCTAAATCCATGAGTCCATCATAAGTGCAAAGCACAAAATTACACTAGTTGGAGATAAGGATATTAAGTGATTTAAGAGGAAGTAATTCTAAACCAATATGGAATAGCAGTAGGTTAATAATATTTGAAAGCAAACAAATAGAGGCTGGGACATAAGTATGTGAATCTGCGAAAAAACCGAACTTATTAATCAACCAACGATTAAGTAGTTCGGTTTTTGTGGTTTTTAGTTTTAATACAAAGATTAGAAATCTTAGTGAAATGGAGCGGAAAACGAGTGGCGGTAGCGCAATGAAACGAACTTATTAAACCCATATTCTATTTAGTCACGTGATTCATTTTTAAAATTTAGATGTAATCTTATTATTCGTGTTTAGAAAGGTTATCTTTTGTTTTGTCCCAACCTCTTTACATTTAACAGAGTTGGTACCTGAATGGAGAATGTGTAATATTAATACGTTTAATGAAAAGGAATTAATATTGTCTTATCTATTAATCCATCGTAAGAGTGTCTCTACATTCTTTTTACTGACTTTACCTCCTGTAAAACGGTCGACCTGTCTAAATGGCATATTTATAATAAAGTATACATTATTAGCTGTTAATGGTCTTCCTATCTTTTTAAAGAAAAAATGAAAGAACATAATACTATTATAGAACAATTTTCCTATCCAGTTTTTATATTGCGCTTGATTAATCGTGTCATTCATTCCTAAATCTTTATTAGAATCCCAATGTTTAGATGGTAGTCTTCTCCCTAATATCTTTTCAAATTCTGAATCAGGAATTTGCTTTACGTCGGCAATTGAATAGTGTGGAAATTCACTTTTAATAAATATCGATGGAGAAACACCATCCATTTGAACTGTTTCCTCCATATGAATTTTTTGAATGGAACTACCTATTTGAATCTTGTAATTCCCTGATTCAACCTCCCAGTCATTAATTACTGGATTAAAGAAGGAAAAATCTCGTTTGGTTAGTGTTAGTGTCACTCGTTTCGTTTCGCCTGGGTCTAGGTAAACTTTATCAAAGCCTTTTAATTCTTTTCTTGCGCGAAAAATTCTTGAATCTAGCATTTCGATATATAATTGCACAATCTCTGCCCCAGCAACTTCACCTGTATTTGTCAAATCAAAACTTACGGTGAATTTATCTATCATAAGATTACTAAATTCAAATGTAGTATAAGATAATCCATAGCCAAATGGATAGCGCACAGGTACATTTGCAGTTTCATAGTACCTATAGCCGATAAACAATCCTTCTTTATGTTCGCTCGTTGCTTGTTGTCCTGGATAGTATGAAGAGGATGGAACATCAGAATAATGCAATGGGAATGTTTCACTTAATTTACCACTTGGATTGCAATTACCAAGTAGTATATCAGCGACTGCTTCCCCCCCACCTTGCCCGGATAGATAGGTGTGAATAATTCCTTTTACCTTATCTGCAAATGGCAATTCAAGTGCTCCACCACCAGATAAAACTACCACCACATTATCATTTACCTGAATTATAGATTCAACAAGTTCTAACTGATTATGAGCTATTTTTAAATCGTTTCTATCTACACCTTCTGCTTCTGTGCTTTCATCAAGTCCAATAAATAAAAGCACTACTTCCGCAGATTTTGAAAGACTTGTTGCTTCTTGTACTAATTTACTACTCTTGCCACCCATTCGTTTGTATCCCTGTGCGTAGCCAACTATATTTAATTTAGAGCCTTGTAAATAATCAAGTGAGTTACTTAATTTATAAGGGTTAATTAATGAACTTCCTGCTCCTTGATATCTTGGGTTTTTTGCAAAATCGCCAATAACAGCTACTCTTTTTCCATCTTTAAGTGGAAGTATGTTACTTTCATTTTTCAGGAGAACGATTGACTGCCTCGCTGCTTCAACTGCCTTGTTATGGTGCTGGTTATAATCAACTTGCAAAGGCTCCTTATCATCTAAATGTACTTTAAAAATTAAGGATAATAAATGATCTACTGCTTGATCTAGTATTGATTCATCTAATGTTCCTTCATTTATTGCATTAACAATTTCCTTATCTGTAATACCATTAGTAGAAGGCATTTCTAACTGATTATGAGCTCTTAAGCCCGCAACACGGTCATTATTTCCACCCCAGTCTGTTACAACAACACCGTCATATCCCCACTCAGAGTACAATATGTCATTAGCTAAGTATTGATTTTCATTTGCAAATTCCCCATTAACCTTATTATAGGAAGACATTATTGTATAAGGGTTACTCTCTTTGACAACTTTTTCAAACCCTGTTAAATAAATTTCTCTAAGCGAACGCTCATCTACAATTTCATCAATAGTCATGCGCATATGTTCCTGACTATTTACAGCATAATGCTTAGGGCATGCAGAAATTCCATTAGACTGAATTCCTTTAACCATTTCACTAGCAAGTTCACCAGTTAGGTATGGGTCTTCTGAAAAATACTCAAAATTACGTCCACATAATGGATTACGTTTAATATTTAACCCAGGACCAAGTAAGACACTTACCTTTTCACTACGAGCTTCCTTTCCAATATCTTTTCCAACATCATATATAAGTGATTTATCCCAACTATTTGCTAACGTTGCCGCAGTTGGGTAACATGTTGCTGGTAAACTTTTGTTTAGTCCTAGATGATCTGCCCTCCCACCTTGTTTTCGCAGCCCGTGCGGTCCATCTGTTAGCATAATAGATGGAATCCCTAGACGTTCAATTGCCTTGGTATTCCAAAAATTTTGCCCGGACATGAGGGATGCCTTTTCTTCCAATGTCATTTTTCCAATTAAATCTTGATGTTTCATCATACACCACCACATTTTTTTAGTAAGAAGGCGGACATAGTCTGCCTTCCCTCTTTATTTTTCATCAAATAAGTACGTTTTTAATGTTGCATATAGTGAGTTATGCATGCTATTTCGAAGCCCTACTGTAACAGCTTCCGGATGTACATCATACGCTTCTTCCAAACGTTTTTTATTTTTTGAAACTCCTGTTATATCTAACATTAAATCGTTACCAGATGTAATTGCTTTTTGTGATTCCATAAAATTAAACACCGCATCTGAAGATACTACACCTTTAAATCCCCACTCCTCTCTTAAAATTCCATTTAATAATTCTGGATTTGCCCATTTTCCATCAATATAAGAGAAACTAGACATTGTACCAGTTACTCCAGCTTCTTTTACAGTCATTTCGAAAGGACGTAGGTAAATTTCACGCATTGCTTGTTCATTTGACCATACTAGAACTCCTGAACGTGCATTTGTTTCTTGGTCATTCATGACAAAGTGTTTCATAAATACTGTGACATCTTGGTCTTGAGCACCTTTCGACATGCTGGCACCAATCGCACCGTTTAAAACAGGGTCCTCTGACATATACTCAAAGTTTCTTCCACCTTGTGCTGTACGGTGAATATTCAATCCTGGAGCATACCATCCATGAATTCCGTATGCAATTGCTTCCTTTCCAACAGCTTCCCCCATGTCGTATGCTAGAGCTTTATTCCAAGTTGAAGCAATGACAATTTGCGTCGGATAAGCACCAGCTTCAAATTTTTTGAAGAAGAAACTAAATCCAGCAGGTCCATCCATTAATACTGTATTTGGAATTCCTAGTTCATCCATACCCCTTGTATGATAAGCTCCATTAACTACATAATTGATCATTTGATCGACCGTTAATTGATCTAGGAATCGGTTCCACTTCGGATCATCGTAATCTAGCCCTTTTAAATCTTCCAATTCGAGCCCATTTTTTGCTCCTGTTGTAGGCATTTTTAGGTCATTATTAAAGTCCTGTTCCTGAACTCTTTTAATTACCTTATTAGAGGCAATTTTTGAATCATCCTTATCTGATGGGTATGTTCCTTCCCAATCGTTACGAGATAGAACCGTTAATTCATTTTCTGATTGAGTGAACCGATTCTTGTACTCTGTACCAGTATCAGCATCTTCTTTGTATACAATATTCTCAGGCAATTCAAACTTCAGTGACCTGATAATTTCATGAACATTCTTTGCGAGTTTAATTTGGTATGATCCTTTTTCTAAGATATAATTCTCATTTACCATATCGTAAGAAGCCATATCTCTTGTATCGTACTTAATAGTTACTACTTCAGATTCTCCTGGTTTTAGTGTTTTTGTTTTAGCAAATGCACCTAAGTTAATCGCTGACTTTTCAATTCCTCCTGATCTGTAAGGAGCTGAGTAGTATACTTGAACTACATCTTTTCCTGCAGCTTTTCCTGTATTTTTTACTTCTACTTTAATTTCAATTGCTTCCTTGTTTAAATTTTGAGTAACAACTTTCCAATCAAATGTTGTATAACTTAAACCAGACCCAAAAGGATATTGAACTGTTTCTCTGTATCCTTCTTCATTTCCCTGATAGTAAGTTTCGTAGAATCTGTATCCTACATAAATTCCTTCTTCATAATTAATATAAGCTTTATCTAAATTATCATATTGGTAGTTTCCAAAATTTTCACTAGCGGGTGATGATGTAAGATCATAGACATACGTATCAGTAATCCGGCCCGAAGGATTTATTTCTCCTGATAAAACTTTTGCGATTGAATTAGTTCCAAATGGTCCAGGAGTTCCAACCCAAAGAACAGATTGGATGCTTGGATATTCATCCACGAATCCTAATTCTAATGTATTACCAGCGTTAACAATAATGGTGACATTACTAAAGTTCTCAGCCACTGTTTCAATTAAATTATGCATTTCGTCTGATAACTTTAATTGGTCAGTACTTACATCTGATGCTTCAACAGCTTCACTTTGAACAATAATCATCGCATTATCAGAGTACTCTTTCGCTTGAGCAAGTGCAGCATCCGTTACATCTGGTTCACTGGCTGACTCGTCATTACCTAACATTCCTTTGATTACTTGCACAAAACCAGTTTCAGACTTTGTTATCCCTTCTAATTCTGGAATTTCAGCGTAATAATCATGTAATTTCTGATTATAATTAATACCAGCATTCTTGAGTGCATCAAATAAGTTTACAGCACGGGTTTGATCTGCAGCACCAGAACCACCTCCGCCATATTTAAAACTAAAAGCAGTAGAACCAAATACATTTATTTTTTTATCTGTTAATGGTAGTGAGTTATTTTCATTTTTTAATAACACTATTCCTTCATTAGCAATCTCTTCTGAAACAATATCAGCAACTTTTCTGGCTTTGACACCTTCCGCACTTGTTGTATCAATAGTAATATTTTTTCCAGTTATGTTCCCAACTATGCTTGCAACAGCTGGTCCTACAGTTAAACCCGTACTTAGCAACAGCAGAAATACAACCGACCAGCACGCCATCCTTATTGGTCTATTTTTTATTTTTTTGTATATTTTCGCTTCTCTTTTCGCCTCTTTTCTTTCTTTACGGCTTAAAGATTTTAATTCTTCTTTTCGTTGTTGCCTTTGCTCTTTGGCAAAAATCTTATCACTTTTTATTAATTCTTTTCTTTCTGACTCTGGCAAATCGGCAAGTTCCTGCCTTCTTACTTTTCGATTTGCCTTGTCTTGTATAACTTGATGCAGTATTTCATTTTTTCTTTTTTTTCTTTTTTTAAAATTTTTAAACATCATGTTTCCCCCCACTTGGTACACTTAAATTCATGTCAAAGTAATGCCACAATAAGTGAAAAATGTTTTTTCCCTTTCGATAACGCTTACATTTCACCCAAAAAAATAAACTTCCTTTCTTATTAATTAGCAAACATTTCATTTTCAAAATCTTTGCTCCTAACACTAACAATTAAAACACCATGATGAAAGCGCTTATCATCTCTTGTTTCAAATATACTATCCAACAAAAACGAATACATTCCCTTTTTTAAGATTTGATATTCCGATTATTGACTTAATTAATTGTACATAACCTGATAAAAATTTACTTAGCACAAAAAATTAAATCATCTAAAATAATTTACTCATTAAAAAATATAAAAAAGCGGCTGAAGTGACCACTAAAAGTTAGACAAGGTTATTTCATCAGGCAGCTTGCTCAAAATGATTTTCGGTATTGTACCGGACTCATTTTGAATTTTGCCTTCATCCGTTTGGTATTATAATATTCCATATATTTTTAAGTTTTTGTTTAAGATGCTCTACATCCTCGAATTCCTTATAGAAAAGAATTCTGATTTCATAATCCCAAAGAAATTCTCCATCACAGAATTATCGTAACAGTTTCCTTTACGTCATCTTGTCGATTGATTTTTTCACTAAATCATCATACGTGCTACGTGAAATATCAACGAGCTTTACGAGTTCCTTCAACCGAGTATTTATGCCTTAACTATACCGCCAACCTTTATTTTTCTCTGCCAACCATACACCATTGTATAACTAGAGACTTTAAAGAGAGCTGCGGTATTCATTAGTGATTTCACCAGACCGAAACATATAGTTTAGTACGCCTTGTTTAAAACTAACAGGTCAGTTTGTACAGGTGTGTTTGTATATTCATTTTGAGAAATTACTTTCGGGCTTAACCTTGGATAATTTTTAATTTTATATCACTTGTATATTTAATCATAAAAAAACTGCACCCTAATCGTTAGGCACAGTCTAACAATTGGGGTGCAGTTTATAGCAACGGCTTTTTAGTAACTTTTATCCCTTATTAATAATATTTTTTTATCTCAATTAATTGAATCTCATGAGGCTGTAGCTCCGACGTAAAAGCATAATCCTGATCAACAAAAATATTCTCCACATGGATTCCAGGTTCTGCTTTTCCCTTTAAATAACGAGTTATCTCTTCATCTATGTCCAATGGAGCTCCAATATTAGCCCATACATCATAAGCCGAACCTTCAAATCGATTAACGTATTGTTTTTTCATGCGGTATTTTCCATGAAGTCCATTCAAATTGACTTTAAATGAAAGCACTCTTTCGTCATTAAAAACAGTATAGCGATTTGTCAATGATAATTGTGAATAATCAAAGTTACGATACAGATAGTTAGGGTGGCTGTAATTAAATATTAATATTTGATAATCTGATCCTCGTTTTGTAATTATCATATTTTCTCTTTTTTCAATTAGCTCATTTCCAAGTTTGCTTAAGAAATAAAAAGCATGATATCCAGCTTTCTTTATACCGTTATAGGTCATGAGACCAAAGCCACCATGAAATAAGTGCTTTTGTTGCTTAAACTCTTCGAATAAATCAGTGAATGTCCAATACCCCATTCCTTTTACTTTTTCAAAGTTTTCAATAGCATTTTTGGTAATAAAGGCAGCCGTATAACATGTATCGTGAAGTAGGTCTTTGCTATCACTATTACTGTTCCATTCGGTAATCCAGATGTCCTTAAAATTTTTATGCAATCCACTACTAATTTCGATAATAGAATCAATACTTTTTGTAAGGTTATGTTCATCACCAAGCATTATACTTTTAAATTGTGTAACACTTTCTATAACAAGTGATTTCCTTTTAGCCTCCACTTGAACGTTATGTTTCCTAGTAAGATTATAAACATGAAAAGTAAAGAAATCTAAATCTATATTCTCTTTTTTCGCAAGAACATTAAAATCGTCTATCAAGGATTGATAGTTATTGAAATTAATACTACTAAATCCCCCTACCTTTATTTCCGAATCAATGGATTTAATTGTTTTAAACGTCTCAGCATATAATGTCAAGAACTCTTCCCTTGACCCTTTCCAAAAGTAAGGAACCTCTGGCTCATTCCAAAATTCAAAATACCATGTTCTAACCTCATTAAGTCCATAACGATTAATGATATGCTTAAAAAATGCCTCTAATAATGCTTTCCAATGACTCATCTGTTTTGGTGGTGAAATATATGCATCCCACAAGAAAATAGTATCTTCTGTTGTTGCTAAATCCTTCGGCATAAATCCTATTTCAATAAAAGGTTTTAGTTTTGCACCATACAAGGTATCTAATATAATATCTAAATTATTAAAATTAAAAAACAAGGATTTGTCTGGATTTTCATTGTACACATGTAACTGGTCAGCAAAAATACCATGAAAACGGACATACTTAAAATTTATTTCTTGTTGGATTTGATTTAATTGAGACTTAAAATCACTTCTTAAAGCCAGTGGCGCATAACCGAAGGTCAACAAATTTGTAAATGTGTGATTTATTGGTTTTTGAACTTGAAACAAATCTAAATATACAACTTGATTCTGTTTTTTTAGTATTTCTTGTTGCTTGCCTTTCCATTCGAGATACTTAAATAAATTGGCTAGAGATTCACTGCTATTTATACCGAGATACTCATCTTTCGAAATAAAATCTCCTGATTCTAATTTATATAAATTTCGAAATTCGCTAGGAGTAGTTCCTAATACTTCCTTGAAAACCCTATAATATGCTTTGCTATCAGGAAATCCAAACTTTAATGCAATTTCAGTCACTGTTTCATTTGTCATTCGCAAAGCCATTAACGACTTATTTAATCGCATACTATCTAACTTCTTTTTCATTGAAACCCCTACTTTCACCTTAAAATATCGAGAAAGATAATGGGGGTTTAAAGCAAATTTCTCTGCAATATCCCTTAAACTCAAGCTTGTTTTCATACAGTTATTATTCATGTACTTTAATATTTCTAATAATCTCTGATCACTATCTAATTGTTTTAAGTCTGTTATGGGTGGTATTTCAAAGTATTCAATAAGATTTACTACAAGTTCTAAAACCAACTTCTTTACTTTTAGGTTATAGTAACTTCTTTTGTTTATTATTAATTCCATCATTTTAGCAAGGATATATTTAATTTCATCCAATTTGTCTGTATTACTTTCTTCTCTAGAATTTATATAAAAACGCCTTTTCTCCATATCTATACCATGTTCTATTAAGTACTTATTCTCCATTTGAAGTACTAAAACCTGAGTATTTTCATACCCAGTAAGCGAATTAGTGAAATGAAGTTCGTTTGCATTAACTAAAAAAATATCACCAGAGGATAAGGTGTATTTCTTTTGATCAATTCGTATTTCTAACTCTCCTTCCAGAACAAGTAAAATTTCCGAATCCTCATGCCAATGATATGGAAAGCTGTCTACAGTTTGCGTGAATATTTTAACAGGCAAGTCAGCCTGGTACTGTATTTGTTCTTGATACATCTCATTCTCTCTCCTTGGTAAGTATAGATGAATATTATTTAAGTACCTGTAGTAAGCTATTTCGCATGCTAAATTAATATAATACGTACGCACTTAGTATGTAACCGCATTCATTTTATACTAAATGAGTAATCCCATATAGGTAATAAGTATACTAGAAATCTTATATTCATAATATAAGAATTTAAACTATTTTAAATAATTTTTTTAACCTTCTTAGTAAAATAAAATTATTCTCCACTGTATATAGTAGAAATGGTTTTAAAATGTGTTATTTATGAATTATGTTACTCATTATACAAATATGTTACTACATTTAATCTATATCTCTATTTAACTAAGTAGCACTTTATTGTTACATCCCATGTTAAAGCTTCCTTTTAATTGTGATTATATACCTCATTTGAAATTAGACTATTTATTTTTCAATTCATCACTATTGGATTCATAAGTATTTTGGTATAAACTATTTAAAGCAATATAATTATTATATTAGGTTAGGGTGAAAAGATTATGCAGGAGGTAGCACAATACGGTGAACTTGGTCCTACTTGGTTTAATACATCAATTAAATCATTAGCAATTATGGCTTCTACGAAAGGACTAATTACAAGTAGTACATTAGCTATAGAACTAGGGGTAGAATCTAGTTTTATTAGAAAAGTGCTAACTAAATTAATAGATGCAAACTTAGTTGAAGGATATGGTGGTCGATACGGGGGATATAAAATTATGGTAAATCCTTCTGAAACTACTATTTATGAAGTATATCTTGCTTTAACAAAAAATAGTTATATTAAAGAAAAAATATTATTACAAAATAAAACCGATCAATTAATAGCACAAATTATCTTAGAAGCGGAAGGTCAATTTAGTAAAGTCTTAAATAAATATACCATCGAGGACATAAAGAATACTTATTATGATTAAAACTGCCTATACTTGTTCTTGTTTGTAATATTAAATAGGAAGAGCATCTTAATCAAAAAGGAAAAGAGTGACTGAACTCATTTTTCCTACTCGCGCTCAATTATTATCACCTTAAAAAAGAACTTTTGAACATGTATTTGATGGTTTCCATACAGAAACTATAGCCACCATCTCTATGATTACAACTAAACATCATGACCCTAGCTTCTAAAAAGGAATAAACTCCCCTTCCGATTTTGACGTGAATAACCAGGATTATTACTCCTCCTTCTCAACATGCTAACATTACAATTAAATGTTCGACCTTCCAAATTTACATGAACATAATATTCGCTGATACATGAACTATTCCTTCATATGAATTCAATAACCTTAGTTAGTAGGAATGAGTAATTTCTATTATATACATGTAAAACAAAGCTATGTATGTTGTTCGTCTAGATTTACACTTTATATAGAATAGTAACCCGAATATTACCTGCATATTCGGGTAGAATTTAGGCTAATAAAAGAAAATAATATCTATTATTTGTATAAGTTTAAAGGTAAATAAACCAAAGATTGCCCTACTGCTGACTCTGTCAAATTTTCTTCCAGATTAAAGGTTTCAACAGGTTCTATACGTGAAAACTTTTGTAAAAAGGTTTTTAAAGCAATATTCAATTCCAATCTTGCAAGTGGTGCTCCCAGACAAAAATGTGGTCCATTACCAAATGTTAAGTGTTTTTTGCTGTTAGGGCGATTAATTTGTAGTTCAAATGGATTTTCAAATACTGTTTCATCCATATTGGCTGCACTCATCCATGAGATAACAACATCCCCTTTTTTTAAATCTACACCTAATAGATTGTTGTCCTCTTTTACGAAACGCTCTCTTTTAGATATATGGAATCGGTAACGAAGCATTTCTTCCACAGCATTCGGAACGATTGCAAGGTTGTTTTGTAATTGATTGTACAATGTTGTATCATCATACAATAAAGAATAAAACATACTTGAAATCATATGACCGGTTGTTTCAATCCCAGCCCCTAACAAAAGCATTGTTGTTCTAACAATCTCATCATCAGTGAATTTTTCTCCATTTATATCAACATTTATTAAGTCCGTAATAATATCATCAGCTGGATTTGCATGTTTTTGAACAACCAAAGGATATAGATATTCAAAGTATTCTTTTGCAGCGGTTTGTTTTTGCTCATCTATTTCTTTTTCTTGTCCTCTAATATATGGTTGAAACAGAACATCAACCCATTTTTTATACATAAGACTATCTGTTGAAGGGACGCCAATGAGATCTGCCATTACCATTGTTGGAAAAAGGCTGGAGAATTGCTTAACAATATCAATATTACCGTTTGCCTCCAGATTATCTAAAAGATTATTGGCAATTTGCTGAATTCGCGGCTCCCAGAGTTTCAGGCTACGTGGAGTAAATGCTGCCGACAATAGAGAACGATTTTTTTTATGATTGGGCGGATCGATTCCGGAGATATTTATTTTTTCTGGAATCGATCCTTCTTTATTATTAGCACCTACCGCAGTCGTTGTTCTTTTTCCTACACTTGAGAAATATTCATGTTTACTTAATACCACTTTTACATCTGCATATTTGAAAACATTCCATGTATCCGTTTCCTGATGATAGTATATAGGATCATTAGCTAGCATTTTTTTGTACCAATTCAAAGGGAAAAATTCTTCAGCCCTAGATTGAAAATTAGTTATCTTTTGAATATCTATCATTTCTTTGTACATCATTGCAACCTCCAAAGTTGCATCCTTTAGTCTCTATATTTAAAGAATATATTAGAGTTTCACTCTACTTGAGTGAAAGGACGACTGGATATTTTAACAGAATCAGTTGGACAATCCTCGAAAGCTTCAATCATCTCATCTCGTAATTCCTCAGGTACTTTACATGTTCCTCTATTATCATCTAACAATACAAAAGCAATACCTTCATCATCAAAATCATAAATATCAGGTGCGGCAGCTCCACATGCACCACAAGCAATACACGTCTCTTGATTAATAAGAGTATATTTCATATTCATATTTTACCTCTTGTAATCTTGAATTTTAAATAATCTATATTCCTCTAAATTGTAGCTCTTCATTTTTCTAATTTATGTTCAATATTTATTTAAAGCTAAGTATATAAATGGATTTAATCATTTGTCTCACTAGTTTGAAGAGTTGATAATAAAATAAACTATTCTAGTTTATCTCATTTACTCAAGTCTATACTAATCATTTAAAAGGAAATTGGAAGTGAGGTTAAGCCTTGAGCAGCCAGTTTGAATTTCCAGTTAACATCCTCTCGTGGGATGCTAAGTTGAAGATTTGGCATTCGCTTTAATAAAGTAGTAAATGCTATATCACCTTCCACACGAGCGAGAGGTGCACCTAAACACATATGGACCCCTTGGCCAAATGCGAGATGCCGTTTAATTTTACGTGTTATGTCTAGTTCTTCAGAAATTGTAAAATGCTTCTCATCTCGGTTTGCTGATTTTAATAATGGAAAAATCATATCACCCTTTTTAATCTGTTCCCCACCAAGCTCAATGTCCTTTAAAGCATATCGGGGACCCGCAGTTGTAGAAGGGCCATTAAAACGCAACAATTCCTCTACTGCTGATGGAACTAAACTATAGTCACCTTTAAGAAGTTCCAATTGATCTGGATTATCGAGTAATATTAAGGTACCAGTTGATATTAGTGTAGAGGTAGTTTCATGCCCAGCAAAAATAAGTAATTGAATCATCGATATGAGCTCTATTTCATCCAATCGATTTCCTTCCTCTTCAATTAAGATCAATTGGCTGATTAAATCTTCTGAGGGATTTTTACGTTTATGGAAAACTAGCTCCTTAATATAGTTTCCAAAATCTTTAAGGTTTTCTGCTGTTTCCGGGTTGGATGTTCCTAATCCAAGACCATTAGCGATGCCTTCTGACCACTCATGTATTTTTAAATGATCCGATTTAGGAACACCAATCATGTCAGAAATAACATTGATTGGCAAGGGGTTTGCATAGTCTTTTACAAGATCCATCTTTCCTTTTTCTTGAACCTTGTCGAGTAACTCATCAGCTAATCTTTGAACACGGGGACGTAAGCTTTCCATATATCTTGGTGTGAATGCTTTGGATACTAAAGTACGTAGTCGTCGATGATCAGGTTCATCGATCGCATTTAAGGAATTAGATAGAAATAGACTAGAATTGGATGAATCTGAGTTTTTACCGATCAAAGATTGTTTGATATTACTGCTTTTATCAATTGACTTTGGATCAACACAAAAATGTTCCTGATCTTTAAGTACTTTCATCGCCTCATCCAAATGTGTAACTGCCCACGCTTGATTATCAGAATTCTCCATTGGAAAAGGGAGGCGTACCACTGATCCTACTTTCCTACTTTTTGCAAAAATTTGAAAAGCAGTCTCTACATTTTTCCCTCCTAGTACTCCTAGTATGTCCTGGCCTATTGCTGTTTGCTCTGTATGGTTCATATAAATCATCCCTTCTCAATGTTCAAAGTTAAATTTTATAAAGAATTTTCCCTTTATAAAAATGCTTTGAATTCTTAAAGTATTACTTTTTGTAACGTAACAACACCCTCTAGATTTTCCAAGGAGAGTGACACTATGTTCATGGGCACGGAATTTATCTCTACGATGGACAATAGTGACTTTTTCAGCAATTGGCTCAATCATAAAGGCCCAATCAACTGCCGAATCCCCTCCACCGAAGATAGCACCTTTCTATCTAGGAATTTACTAAAATCATTGATAAAGGAATGGACCTTATCTTCTATTTTCTGGGGAACATTAATAGGTGATTTTCTAGGCTGAAACGCATTGTTTCCTGCTGTTATAATGATAGATTTTGAATATTTATTTATCAGTATGAATAGTAAATACTCCATTATCCTTTTCTAAATGCTGAACTGAATGTCCATGACATATTTGCATTAAACCACCTCTAACTTGTATTAAATCATCTGATGACAAATGCATAACATTGAATGTATTTTACTCAACCTTTTGGAAAAACTCGAGGTACATCTGATTCCTTCTATCGGCCGCAGTATTTAAAGTAAAGTCTGACGTTTAATTTAATCAACCTACATTTTCACCTCCAAGATTTTAATTGTGATAAATATGCACAATTAAAATTCTAGACTATTCCCAATACTTAATCAAATAATTACTGCTAAGCTTTTTGTAAGAAATTAAAAAAACGTAGTGTTTTTAGACTAGAAAAGATTCCTTTTGTAAAATCAAATACTACATAATGTTATTTATAAATAACATTATGATTGTTACCCCTATACTCCTTGCTATATCTTTTTTCTGCAAAAAATAAAATAAACCTTGCCACTGCTGCAGCGCTATATACCATTACGCACAATATTTTGTTTTTCATATTTATCACCTTCTCCTAAAATTAAAAAATGGCTAATCAGTTGGTTTCTTTTATTGTATTAAAATCTGTAATTAATAAAATCGTACTTTAAGGCAAAGTTCCATGTACAATAGGGAAAATTTTTAAAATAAATGAGAATTTTTTTAAAAAAACATTGTAATTTTAACTATGGACATTCCATGACTCACTATTTTCAAGAGATATTCTGCTAATTTGTCCTTATTCTTCATGGCCTAATAAGGCAGTGCACTGATTCCAATTCTTAAACTTAATATCAAAGAACACGCTCTCTCTACTTTCGATAGCTATATTGAGTTAAGATTCGACTCACTTATCTTTGTTACAAACGGATATAATTAATCTGACACTCGGTACAGATGACATAAAAAAAACAAGTTGCTCTATTATTCTATTTTTCATTATATTTACTCCAGAATCGTTATATTATGGAAACGAGGATACTTCCACTTAATATTCCTTCACAAAAAAAACAAAAGTCCACTCATCTTGGTAACATAAGAAAATTTTTCATTACTATTCTCCTCATCCCCCGTTCCCATTTCAGACAATTCTTTTCTTTTACTACAATAGTTTTATTACATCCTTATCCAAGTCACACCGGGCAAGAGGCAGCATAATTGTAGTTCCTAGTATATGACGGGCTTTTTTCAATTTTCATTCTCCTTTAATAGTTATTTGAATAGTTAACTCATAACAAATTATAGGTGTTATAAAGCAAAAAAGAATCGTACATTAGTTCATCACTACATGTACGAAAGGGCATATTTTAAATTTATAAGTTCTTTGAAAGTCTTATATCTTAGATTAAGAAAGTTTAAATTAATTGGTTACGTAAAGAACGAATTGCTCTGCTTAATGTAACCTTCACTTTATTCTCTGACCAGTTTAGTATTTCTCCTGTTTCTTTCACAGAATATCCCTGAAGCTTTCGTAAAATTATTACTTGCTTATAAGAATCCTTTAGGTTATTTAATGTATCAATTAATTCTGTATACTCCTCCCAATTCGTTATATCCAATAATACTTTGTTCCAATTTTGATTCTTAATATAATTATTTTTAAATTTCTGAAAGGATTGCTTTTTTTTATAAAAGTCCATAGTTAGATTGTAAGCTATACTGTATAACCATGTTTTTACACTTGATCTTCCTTCAAAGGTACTAGAATATAAAAATGCTTTTACAAAAGTTTCTTGCATTAGATCCTCGGCTAAAGTAGGTTCCAAAACAAGAGAATTTATATATTTATATACATCCACTCGGTATTTCAAATACCAACTTGTAACCTGAGCATTATTAGCGTACAACATTAACACTTTCTTTTTATTTAATCCAAGCTCTTCCCTAAATCATTATTCTTACGATTTTTTTTGTATCTCTTCTCTGCAAAGTACAAAAATAAACCAGCCACGACAGAACCAGAAAATACAATGCCATAAAAAGTTTTATTTCTCATGTTTAAATTCCTCCTACACTAACATCATAATTTTCTAAAATAATATGACTGTTTGTTTATAAATTAAGTATAAAATAGTCTTTAACAGAAAAAATCGTACACAAGGGCATATCCAAATGTACGATTGGGCAATTATTCTTTAAATATCCTCTTTCTATAGCAACTGCCACTGCTTCAGTCCTAGAGTTAACCCCCAATTTATTAAATATGTTAGTTAAATGTACCTTAAGTCCCCCTTTTTAAGGGACTTTTAAAATAGCTGAAGTCCCTTTACACCAATTAACCTATTAGACTGAATCAGCTACACTAAGTTGGACAGAATCTATAAGGGCTAGCTCACTAAACATACTACCTAATGAGCTTGGTACAATGCCCTGTCAACGTAGAATTTTTAATGCCGAATTTAAACAAGAATGAAATATTTTTTCAAAATATAGAAAAAATACAAATTTATGTCTGTTTTTTCACTTGTTTCAAGTAATGTGCTTATTTAAAATATAAGTTAGATACAGTCCGAGATTAATGGTTATTAGTACAAAGATATAAAACTAAGATTTAGGGAGGTATGTAACATGTTAAAATTCAATTGGATTAATGAAAGCGTTATTTCGGAAGAGGATGGAAGAATAGAATTATATGCGCCTAAAGAAACTGATTTTTTCTGCAACAATGGTGCAATCGGAGAAGAAGGAATTACTCCAGAATCATTATGTAATGCACCCTTTTATTATACAGAGGTGGCAGGAGATTTTGTTATGAGAGTAAAAGTTTCTCACGATTTCAAGGATACTTACGATTCTGCCTCGATTATGGTAATGAAGGATATGACAAATTGGGCAAAGGCGTGTTTTGAATTAACCGATTTTAATACGCATGCAGTAGTGAGTGTTGTAACAAAGGAAGAATCTGATGATGCGAATGGACCCAATATTGACAATAATACTGTTTGGCTGCAAATTTGCAGAAGTGGAAGATCTTTTGCATTCCACTATTCTACAGACGGTGAAAATTATTTTATGATGAGATTTTTCAATTTGCCAGTTGATGAAATTGTTAAAGTAGGATTACTTGCACAAGCACCATTGGGAAGTGGTGGAAAGAGGATTTATGAAAACTTAAGCATTGAAAGAAAAACAGTTAAAAATATTCGTATGGGCAAATAATAGAAATATACATGGTACTGACTGGATAATTTCACATACCTTTTAACTTAGTCGATTGATGTCAAAGTCAATCGGCGTTTTTATGTTGTGAGGTATATCTTGTCAGGTTTCACAGGTACTTTTATATCTTTAAAAATAAATGCACATAAACTAACTTACCCCTATCGTGCTTAAGAAGTACAAATAAAAGAACTTTCCTTTTAATAAAGAAAGCCCCATAAATATAAAAAATTAGTTTATTTAATTTTGTTATTGCTACTGGTTCTTATTTTATCTAATCTTACTAATTAGCTCTTTATATTGTGTATCTCCATAACCTATTGTCGGAAATAGATTAAACAATTTCTGGATTAGCTCTTTTGTTGATATATCTTTATTTTTTTTGATATATTTTACTACTTCATTATCTTCTTTTAGCATTTCTAAATAAATGCTTATTGCTTGATACATAACCGGGACTAGTTCTATAGATGGTTTAGTATGATTAACTAACACTTCTTTATATACCGAATAATAACGACCTAATTTAAGTTCCGTTTGATTAACTTTAAATTCATCCTCTCTGAAACTATTCAAGAACACTTTTCCCTGGTAGCCTGACTGTTCCAAATGAGATAGTATGGTGAGTAGATTCATTTGACAAAACATATCTTCTCCAAACCACAATACGATACATTTATACTCTTTTTTAAATAGATTGTCTAAAGGCACTATAACTTTTTCCATATATCCTTCTACTGAGTCATGATGACCAGTAGAACGAATATTTATAAACTCTTTATCAAAAATTTGCTCAGTAGTTTTGTTTATACACATTGCTTCGTTAAATGGAGCATAATCAGCATTTCCCATTAGATTGTTATCTTTAAATTCCTCATACATAACTTGCCCATTCAATAGATGAAATACGTCTTTATCAAGCAGATCACTTTGCTTATGCCGTAACTTTTCAATCTCCATTTTTTTAGATATATCCATCTTAAACAACTCCCCATTTTTATTAAGAGTGAGTTTTAACAACTGATTGAACAGAAAACTTGTTGACCTGATATTCTTTGGGATTGATGCCGAAAATATTTTTAAAAGCTCTGCTATACGCTTCTTGTGAAGAGTAATACTCCTATTTAAATAATAAGAAGTATTTATCTCTACTTTTTGATATTTCTTGTGTTATCTAAATTTTTTAACCATATACATCTCAAATCTTCTGATTTTGTTCCATGTATCATTAACCATTTCTCTGTGTATCCTCATTATACTACTAACTCATAGCTTCCTTATTACGAATAATGCCTTGTTTGTGCCATAAACTTCCTATCAATGAAACTTTTAAAATGATACCAATGACAGGGTGTTTAATAAACCCAAGAAATTTCCTACGCAAAAAAGGAGTAGAAATACTACTCCTTTTTGCTTGATTTTTCGATAATTAATATTAAACGTTAAATAAACCACCATCAATAGTATAAGAGGATGACGTAACATAAGAAGATTCATCAGATAGTAAAAAGGCAATAACATTTGCCACTTCTTCCGGTTCACCATATCGTTTCATCGGAACAGCATCATTATAAGCATGTTTTGCTGCTTCAGCATCTTCTGAAACATTTGCTTCAATATTACGCATCATTTGCGTATTAATGACACCTGGATTAACAGTATTCACACGTACATTATAAGTTGCTGCTTCTAAAGCTGCTACTTTATTAATACCCATTACAGCATGTTTGGATGAATTATATAAAACCATACTTGGTGCTCCAGTTAACCCAGCAACTGAGGATGTATTAACAATGGAGCCAGCATTCTGTTGTTTCATCACAGGCAATACATGTTTTAGACCAAATAATACGCCTTTTACATTAATGCCATAAACAAAATCAAATTCTTTTTCTGTGATTTCTTCGATTGGTTTTGCTGGTCCTTCAACTCCTGCATTATTAACAAAACCATCAATTCGACCAAATTTAGCTATTGTTTGATCAACATAATTTTTTACATTCTCTTCATTCGATACGTCAGTTTGTACAACTAAACTATTATCTTGAGTTAATTGAAGCTCTGATTGTACAGATTCAATTGCTTCTTTGTTTAAATCAACTAGTACGACCTTCGCCCCGCCACTAACTACTTTCTTCACTACTTCTTTCCCTATACCGCCTGCTGCTCCTGTAACTATAATAACTTTATCTTGAAAATTCATTTTCCATTCCCCTTTTATATATATTGAATTGCGATATCTCAAATCAATAATAACATAGGTTATTTTAAATAACCAACAATCGAACTCGAATAATTTAACAATTCCAAAATTCATATAATATAAATGTTTAAAATTTACGCTTTTCAAGTAAAATTAGCATAATATTGCACCATTAAGTCTTATTACATAAAACTTACAGGTTTTCCCACAAGAAAAGGACTTCCTGTTATTAAGGAAAGCCCTTGATTTTATAGCATAATTGGTTATAATATTGGCCTTTATCTTTAATGCCTACCCATTTATATACCATATCCTAGCTTAAAGTAGGTAAGTAAAAAAACATTGCTAATTTCAAGTTCTGCTAGAAAACCATCTTACTATCTAGATTTTCCCTCTTCTGCATACTTCAATTCATTCACCTCTATCACCTTCCAAACCTTTCCATCAAACTCCAACTTTGTTACACTACCATTAGCAAACCCTTCTGCTGGTACTATACTAGTGTCAATTTGAGCAAGGATTGTTCCCATTGTTATTCCGTGGGAGACTACTAATACATCACCACCACCATTTTCATAGGCTTCATTTGCTATTGATTCAAACTCCGAGAACGATCTTTCTTTCAATTCTTCATAGCTTTCTGCTTCTTCAGAAGAATCAATTTCCGCAACGGCATTCATTATTTTTTCGATAATATTGCCACCACTAGCTAAAAGCTCTTCTTGGTTATCGAAACCCAAGTGCTTAGCCGCATCTCCCCACATGACTTCATTTTTTTCTCCTTCATATGTCCCAAAATAACCTTCACGAATTCCTTGTTTTTGAACTAATTCTATGCTTTTTGCATCCGTTTTATTTTCTGCTAAAATCAAGTTAGCTGTTTGTACTGCTCTTCCACTGTCGCTTGAATAAGCAGCAATGAATGGAATTTCAGCCAATCCTTTCCCCACATTTTTAATTAATTCTTCACCCTCAGGAATTAAGGGTCCGTCCGCCCAACCTTGAGCGCGGTCGGTGTTATTTAAAATTGTTTTACCATGGCGCACAAGATAAATGGTTGCATTTCCTGGTTCTTTTTGCTCTTCTGCTGTTTGATTCTCCTCATTTGATTTCTCGTTTACATTTTGATTTGTACTTGCACAAGCTGCTAAACTAAACATCATTACTAGCATTAAAATGACACAAAAAAACTTCCTTTTCATTTTTATTCCTCCAATTTCAATATATTTATTGATAAAGACTTTGGAAAATCACAAAGCCTCACACAATCTCAATAAAAAAACCCGACCTAATAAGTAGACGCAATTATTTAGCGTCTCATATCAGTTCAGGTTACGCCCTATTAAGGTAACATTCCATTTGGATCTTCGATTATTAAATTTTATATAACTTCTCATTTCCTTCTACTTAGCAGAAAAGAACTACGACTTATACTTCTCCATTTGTTTCAATTACTTTTTTATACCAATAATAGCTGTCTTTAAGTATGCGTTGCTGGGTGCCCTCTCCGTAGTCATCTTGATCTACAAATATAAAGCCATAGCGTTTTGACATTTCCGAGGAGGAGCAGCTGATAATATCAATAGGTCCCCATGCATAATAGCCACGCAGATCCACACCATCTTTGATGGCTTCTTTCATTTGTTCAATATGGGAACGAAGATAGTCAATTCGGTAAGTATCATGAATTTTACCATCTTCTAATTTGTCATAGTACCCAACACCATTTTCTGTAATATAAATCGGACATTGATAACGGTCATAGAAAAGATTTAGATAGGTTCGTAGTCCAACAGGATCAATGGACCACCCCCATGGATTTGCATCCAATTGAGGATTACGATGGTTTTCATTACCATTGGCAAAACTATCGGCATCACAAATACGAGTATAATAGTAGGAGAACGACATAAAGTCGGCTGTATTTTTCAGTGCATCTTCATCACCTTCACCGAATTCGATATTTATTCCACTATCATCAAAATATCGAAAAGCATAACCAGGATAGTGCCCGCGAAGCAATACGTCTGCAAAGAAGTATTCCATTTGATTATGACGCACAGTTGCGAAAACATCTTCTGGTTTAGCTGTAGCTGGATATGCCGGACCACCACATAACATCATTCCGATTTGTAAATTCGGATAGTTTTCGTGAGCGTATCTTGTCGCATGACCACATGCAACCATTTCATTGTGAACACCTTGATATTTTGCTTCCATCAGGTTTTCAACTTTATCTTCGGCAATTCCTAAATGGTTAAATGATTCGTGACCGATTAAATTAATTTGGTTTATGATAATCCAATATTTCACCTTAGTATGATATCGATCAAACAACACATTACAGAAACGAGTAAAGAATTCAATCAATTCACGAGAATACCAGCCTTTGTAAGCCGTTGTTAAGTGTAATGGCATTTCATAGTGAGAAACAGTAATCATTGGGATCATCCCATTTTTTATGATTTCATCAATTAGGTCATCATAGAATTTTAAACCTGCTTCATTCGGTTCCAATTCGTCCCCATTTGGAAAAATACGAGTCCAGGCAATAGATGTCCTGAATGTTTTAAGGCCCATGCCTGCCAATAGTTTTAAATCTTCTTTGTACGTATGATAGAAATTAATTCCCCAACGTTTAGGAAAAATATGATTTGTGCTTTTTATAGAATTCTCAATGAATTTTGTATCAAGCTCTCTATTTGATTTTTGATCAATAGGAATATCTGCGCGAAATTCGTTAATATCTGCAACACTTAGTCCCTTTCCGTCTACATCATACGCACCCTCCGCTTGGTTTGCCGCAATAGCTCCACCCCATAAAAAATCTGTTGGAAATCCAGTCGGTACTCTACTCATGTTCATTCACCCTTTTTAACCTTTCTAATATAGTTAAACGAGCATCATATGCTTCAAATATTTTGATCATACGTTTAGCAATATTAATCTCACTATAAATTGTCATTAAAGTATCCTGAGCATGGGCAAAGAGCACAGAATATTCCCCAGCCTCCCCTTGAGTTTCGTTTGTAATGCATTTTGTTTGAATCCTATGTGCTTTAACGATTTCATCATTTGCACGTTTTATTTCGTCTTTTGCTTTATTAAAATCACTGTTTTCAATCGCTTTTAAACCGTTCATACAATGAAGACGTGCATCTCCTGCATGGAGAATGATTTGCATTGCATCTTGAGCCTTTTTTTCTTCAAGCATGTTCAAATCTCCTCGAAATATTATTTTGCTGGGCGTAGTGATGCTTTTTCTTCTTTTGTTTCATTTTGCATTTCCTGTTGTTCATATACTTTAAAAAATGGATACCAAATGAACGTAGCTGCAACTAAGCAAATTAGCATTAATAGTATTCCTGTAATCGTTCCAGTTGTAACCCATGTAGAAATAGGGAAGGGAACATACCATAAGTCAAATACAATTTTAGGAATTGGCGCAAAGTTGATTACTTTTGTTCCAATCCAAATGATTGTTGGCAATACAATGGAGATAATCCACATTGGAAGCATCATAATCGGATTCCAAGCAATCGCTCCAAAGACTATCGGTTCATTAATATTAAAGATACCAGGAGTGATACTTGCTCTTCCAAGTGCTTTCAGTTTTGCATTTTTTGAGAAGGCCATCATGATAACCAAAGGTAATGTTGCACCGATACCACCTATCCATAGATAAGCAGAAAAGATTGTTTCAGAAGTAACAAGGAAGCTAGCGCCAGCTGTTGCATTTGCGGTAATAGCTGCTAGAAAAACGGGCTTTGTTACCGGCGTAAGCACCCAAGATGAAATACCCATTGTATATAAGAAACAGGTAATAAAACTAACAAGTACGAATCCCCATGGTGTTTCAATGATGTTTGCCAATGGCATAAAGAAGCCTAAAATCGAGTTGTATAAATCAAAACCTGCTATATCAACTACTAACCAAGCAGCGACGATTACAACTCCAATAGGAAGCATCGCATCAAACCAGGCTCTTACAAAATCAGGGATAATAGATTCCTCTTTAAAGAATGAAAAACTCCCAAAAATCCCCATTATCCAACCAGTAAAAACACCTGCAACTATCGCGACGAACATACCACCAGCACCTAAGGATGCATGGCCAAAACCAACTGTTTTATCCGCAACTATTTGAGGAGTTACAGTGATTAAAAATGTAATAAGACCTGAACAACCTGCAATAAAACGTTGTTTACGCAATCGTTTCTTTTCCATTAGGTTAAAAGGTATTAAGAATGAGATTAATAAGGATAGTACTCCCATTGTCCAGCCGAATAATGTCCAGAAATTCGGGTAATTATTTATCTTGAATACGTCACCAGGGATGGTAAGTAAACAAAATACAGAACCTAATAGGATAAACGGGAGTAATTGCATTATCGAATCTTTTAGGGTTACGACCCACACATTATGATTAACTTTGCTCATTTTTGGGGAAAAATCATTTTCAAGCCATTTAATCATTTTATCCATTCTCTAACCCCCCGACCTTATTAATTTAGAATTCCTTTAAAAGATCTTCTAACGCCGCATCTCCATCAAGAGTGGAATAATAGGTAGGTTTCATCAACAAAACCTTCACATTCGTTTCACCAATATAGTCTTCGATTTCATCCAATATATAAGCCAGGTGAGGACCTACCATTAAGGCATCAATCTCATCAATATAGTTTTCAATTTCTGCTTCACCACGGGCCTTAATGTTAATGTCAAGATTCCGCTTTGCGGCTGCTTTACGGATGTTTGCCGCCATAAAACCTGAACTAGCTCCAGACCCACACACCAGTAATACGTTTAATTTCACCATGTTTACTCCCTCCACCTTCTATAATTGTAAGCGTTTTATTCCTTGCTATTACTATAAATTGTTTCTCGACAACTCTCAAATATCGATTTACACTATAATGGTGCAAACAGTTGTATGGTCTCTTTTGGTGAATAAATATTACGATAAAAAAATATTAAAACCTTTACAAGGAGGTTAACGTGTTGAATGTTAAATATAGAAATATTCTTCGACAATTAAGTATGCAATCTGACTGGACTCCTTCCACCCAGCTTGCCAAAACAAATGGCATCTCTAAACGAAGTGTGAAAACCTATATTGCAGATATTAATTCCATGGCAGAAGGTTTGATTATTGCATCGAAAAAGGGGTATAAAGTGGATTTAAAAAAATTAAATTCCTTTTTCGTGTATACAAATGACGTCATTCCACAGTCTCCGAGCGAGCGTACCGTTTATTTGTTAAAGCGTCTGGTAAATTCAGATGTTCCGCTTGATCTTTATGATTTAAGTGATGAATTATTTGTCAGTGAGATTACATTAAAGAATGATTTACGCAAAGCAAGAAAGCGCTTAACAGAACACCGATTAGAATTAAATATGTCTGGGAAAACCATTCAAATTAGTGGAAACGAAAAAAATAAACGAAAATTAATGAGCTCCCTTCTTTATCGTGAGGCCAATGATAGTTTCTTAGATATTGATAAACTAAAAGCGTCTTTTGAAGGTTTTGATATTGACTGTATTCGTAATGTTATAGCAGAAGTATTTTCAACCTGTCATTTTTTCACTAACGACTATGCTCTGACTAATGTTGTTTTACATATTGCGATTGCGATTGACCGAATGAAAAATGGATTTATCTTTACAGAGCAAATGGATGGGACAGCAAACCTTGACACGGAAAATGACATAGCGCGGATCATTGCCGACCGTCTTGAAAGAAATTTTGGCGTAAAGTATTCAGAAAGTGAAATCAGAGACCTAGCACTACTTATATCAAGCAGTGGAACAAGTATCAACTTTATGCATTTACAGCTATCAGAATTAGAGGAAGTTGTAGGAATACGGTGTATTAATTTGATACAAAAGATTTTAGAGGATTTGCGGAATAATTATTATATTGACATAGAAGATACAGATTTTTTAATACGGTTTACTCTTCATATTAAAAATTTACTATTACGATTAGAGAATAAATTTACTAGTAAGAACCCGTTAACTTCAACATTAAAGCAAAATGCCCCCTCCATTTATGACTGTGCTGTGCATGTTTCGATTACTATAAAAAAGGAAACTGGATTCACATTAAATGATGATGAGATTGCCTATATTGCTTTTCATTTAGGATACGCTTTAGAAATGCAAAAGCAAGCCAATTTAAAAATTACTTGTTCCATTTTGTTCCCTTTCTATTATAATTTCAACGCCCAGCTAATGGACAAACTAAAAAAACACTTTAATGAGGATCTTTTAGTTCAACATGTTGTCACAAATGAAAGCGAGTTAAACGCATTAAATAGCGAACTTATCATCTCAGCTGTGCAGTTAAATTCAGTACCAAAGGTTCCGTTTGTGCTAATCAATCCTCTTTTTTCTAGTGGTGATATCTTTAAGGTTGCTAATAAAATCAATGAGCTGAAAGAATTGAAAAGGCGAGATTCATTCAAGCAAAATATTAGTAGAATTATGGACAAACTGCTGTTTGAAAACACCGAACAGTTTTTAACCCAAGAAGATGCCTTGAAGAGAATGTGTGAAATCATGGAACAATATGAATATGTTGATTCTGGTTTTGTTTTGAATGTAATGGAACGTGAGGCAATGTCCACCACCGCTTTTGGACGGATTGCCATACCGCATGCAATAAAAATGAATGCAACGAAGACTGGTATGTTTGTTCTAATTAGTAAGAATGGTATCCAATGGGGGGATTTTAGAGTAAACTTAGTTATACTAATATCCGTTAATAAGGATGATCGAAAACTTTTTCACGAGATATTCGATTCACTCGCCACTATATTGACCGAAGATGGAAATATATCAGAACTTCTCACCGCAGATAACTATCAAAACTTTATGGACATACTAGTTAAATGTTACTGAGTTTACTTTCGATCCTCCCAAGTCCTTTCAGACACACTTTTATTCTCTTTTAGGTTTATTAAAAAATGAACCATTCTTCCTTCCTAGATTGAATGATGGAAAATGCGACTAAACACTTATATTCCAAGAATTTAGTCGTTTTACTTTCATATTTATAAAGCCTTGATAAGAAGCTGCATTTACCTTGTAGGTAACTTTACTTTCCTCTGTTGATACAATAAATATTTGTTTCTGTTTTATGCATCTTGCATTCTCTGGTGCTGCATAATAAATAAGACTTAATGATCCTGTTGTTTAACTATCTCCCCCGATCGTATTAAAGAAAATAAAAAACCGTCTAATTCTGTTTCCCCTCCTTGCCCCGAAACTTAATGTAAAAATCAAACTTCGGGGAGCGGTGGGTACAGTTAAACGGCTCTTTAGGTTTAAATAAATGTTTTAACGTATATTTATAAAATCATATTTTTAGTGTCTATACTTTTGTAATCAGAGTCTAGTTATCAGCCCACTACAGCTAGTTGTAGTTAAGAAGGATTCGTAACAGGCGTATAAAAAGTACGCTCCCGTTTTTCGAGTAAGGGGACGATTGTATCTAATACAATCCGCTTAAAGTATGGTGTTTCTGAGTGGTCGGCAAGTGCTTGTTCGTCTTCATATTGTTCAAACAATAAAAAAGAATCTGGGTCATCTTTCGAGCGGTTAACTAGATAGTTAATACATCCTTTCTCTTCCTTAACTAACAAAATCATTTCTTTCAATGCTTGTTCAACTGTATCTGACATACCAGCCTTACATTGATAATTTGCTGTGAGTACTATCATGTCATGTAATCTCCTTTTATTAAATAAATGAATTAATATTGATAAGTATTAGTGTAATAACTCGAAAACAGACTTGGCAAGCAAAGAAGCCTAAAAACATCAAAATTCTATTCCAATGACACTTGAACAAGCTCTCTTTTAAATATTTGGGACTTTGGTTTTAAATTAAAAAGTTAGTGGAATAACTAAATAACTTATTAAGATTGGAGAATGGACTTATAACCTTTTAGATCCTTAATAAGGAAGGAAGCAAGCATACTTAGATTGTCCTCATGTTAAGAAACAATGTATAAATTGACAGTATCCGCTTAAATCCACCTTAGAAATTCTATAAATACTTCTACCCTTTTCAGCTTTACTTGTCTTAATTTACTTTGTCCTGATTAAGCTTATTTTGTTCAAAGAAATTAAAGTATTTCACCTCAAATTATAAAACTCTTTCTTTCCATCTTTATTCACAAACCGAAAACAATTATATATTATTTCTTATTTCCTACTTTCCTAGTTTTAATTTATTAAAAATTGTCCAAAAGGGAGTGTTTTTAGTGAACGGAAAAAGAGTCATGTATCAAGGGAAAGAATATATAGTAGTTCACAAATATGATACTGGTTATTGTGAGTTAAAAACCTTAGAATACTTTCAGTTTATATTAGTACACGAATCAGAAATAACATTTTTAGATTAGCGAACCAGCATCATTATTTAAAGTGATATTACTAATGGTCCCTCTCCATAGTAATCGAATGGGAATGGCATAGTAGCACTACTATTTACTCAAGTTTGCTAGTTTCATCAACTCTCTCAAATAGTGAAAAAGGCTTCCAATTACATAAGGAAGCCCCTGTTTATTTATGTTTGGTTCTTCATTAATACGACTGCAAAAGATGTACTAGTATTTTCTCCATATCTCTGACCAATTTAACTAAGTCACTGCCATGCTGTTCTGTATATTTCCTTTAGATAAATATATTTAAACAATACTTATATCCTCTATCCACCTCTCACAATTGCTATAATTGCCAGTACACCAACAAAAGCAATGGCTCCAAGACATATAGCAGCAAATACCTTCACTCTTAACCTTAAACTGTCACGCATATTTATTTCCCTCAAACATATAGTTTTTTGTTTTGGCAGAGATATTTAAAATTAAGGTTAATGACAACATATTGGCTAGGATGGAGCTGCCTCCATAGCTTAATAGAGGTAACGGTATACCGGTAATAGGAACTAATCCTATTACCATTCCCACATTTTCAAATATATGAAATGTCAGCATAGAAACAACACCTGCAGCTATTAAGCTTTCATATTCTCCTTTACTTTTTATGGCGATAACGATTATTCGATAGATAAGGAGAAAATACAAAGTTACGACAACACTTGCTCCGAGAAATCCGTATTCCTCCCCTACCACAGAAAAGATGAAATCTGAATGTGCTTCTGGAATGTTTACTTCTCCTTTCATATAGCCTTTTCCGTAATTGGTGCCTGATCCAATCGCTAATATTGATTGACTTAACTGATAACCAATACCTCCACTATATTCAAATGGGTCTAACCAAGAATGTATTCTATTTAATTGATATTGGTCTAATACCAGCAACAATGTATCCGGATAATAAATATAAATAACAACCAAGGCACCTATAGCCGACAATACAGTGGAGAAAAATATCGTAAGTATCTTCCAGTTTACTCCTGATAAAAAAATGACACCAAACATGATTACAAGTATGACCATAGCCGTACCTGCATCTGGTTGCAAAAGGATAAACAAAAGAGGAACTAGCGTTATTCCTACTATCTTTCCAATTAATATCATATCTGTTGAAATCGTACGATGAATATTTTTATCATTATGGTCGACAGTAATTTTAGCTAAAAACATGATTAAAAAGATTTTCATGAACTCCGAAGGCTGGACGGAGCCAACTCCTTTTATGCTAAACCATGCCTTAATTCCTTTTGTTGACGGAGCTATTGATTCTGGAGCAAAAAACAAAACTACCAACAAAAATACTCCAAACAAATATATATATAAAGACAATTTCTTAATCTGCTCCAAATCAAAATAATAAATAACCGCTGTAACAATCAATCCAACGGCATACCAAAATAATTGCATGCCCGCAAAGTCTTTATGGTATGGCAGGTACTTCTGTGCACTGTGAATGTTAATAATACTTATAGCCATAAGTAAAATAATGATGAACAATAAGGAATAATCAAAGTTGTTTCTATCTCTGCTTGCCAATCCAATTCTCCTATCCAAATCTCTTTCTCTTTTTTATTAAAAAATTAATTTCTTCTTTCTTTCATACCAATATTAAGACGCAAGAGAGAAAGTTCTGGTTTCAGAAAATTTGAGATTGATGAAAAAACATAAGTATTGTGCTGTAAATAAAAAGGGATAATTAGCTCCTATTCCGAACTAACTATCCCTTTTTATTAAGCTGCTTATATCATTTTTTTTTGATTTTTACTGCAAACACCTTTACCGGTTTCATTCTAAAAAAAAGGAAATGCTGTCATTGTTATCACATTCTTACAAGGTTATTATAAGAATCCCCAAACTGAAAATTTTTCAGGAGAATTATGTTGAAGAATTAATAGGATTACGATAACTATTATTACTACAAAAAGTACGCTTAAACCCATTCGTTTCATATTATCACCTAGCCTTAATTAGTGAATAGCCTATTATATAAATAGTTTAGTTATTTCGATTTGCCAGGGCTTTTCCTACACTCTTTTTCCACTTAATTTCTATTGCATATCCACAAAAAATCTGCAGACATATGTCTACTGCTTTTCTATTTCTTATTTTACAAAGAAGCTTGTAGGATAGATAAAATATCTGCCTTATTTAACTTTTTAAAGTTGCCAAAGCCTCCATGCTCCATCTCACGAGCAGCTATTTCTGCTATTTCTTCAAGTCTTTCTTCTCCGATATCGTAATCAGCTAATCTTGATGGTGCCCCAAGGCTTGACCAGAAAGCACTTAGCTTATCAATTCCCTCTAAAGCAATTTCTCTGTCACTTTTTCCTGTTGTATCAATATCAAACATACTCAACATTAGACGCTTCATACGAACTATATCTTTATCTAGAACGTGTCTCATCCAATTTGGGAATAAAATTGCCAATCCGCCTGCATGGGGAATATCATAAACTGCTGATACAGCATGTTCAATAGTATGAGAAGCCCAGTCGCCGAAGTAACCCATTTGAAGTGTGCCATTTAATGCGATTGTCCCTGAATATAGAATTGTTTCTCGGTGTTCGTAGCTTTGTAAATCCTCCAGCAATTTTGGTGCTGTTTCAATCACTGTTTGTAATACGGAGTAGCACATACGGTCTTGTAATGGTGTGTTTTTCACATTGTGGAAATATTGCTCAAATACGTGACTCATCATGTCTACCATACCATAAACTGTTTGATCTCTTGGAACAGACTTAGTATTAACAGGGTCTAAAATGGAAAATGAAGAGTGTGTTACATCACTTCCCCACACATATTTTTCATTTGTTTCCCAATTAGTAATTACAGAATCCGGGTTCATTTCAGAGCCGGTTGCTGCTAGTGTTAAGACTGTTCCAAACGGTAGCGCTTTTGTAGCTATTACTTTTTTGTTGATGATATCCCAAACATCACCGTCATACAGTGCACCAGCAGCGATAGCTTTTGTACAATCAATAACACTCCCTCCACCAACAGCTAATAAGAAATCAATATTTTCATTTTGACAGATAGCAATTCCTTTTTTCACCGTAGATAATCTCGGATTCGGTTCTACTCCAGCTAACTCTAGCACATTAACATTTAAATCTTTTAATAACGTAACAACTTGATTATATAATCCGTTTCGCTTAATGCTTCCTCCACCGTAAACAAGTAAAATATTTTTTCCGTATTTAGGAAGTTCCTCTGCTAATGCTTCAAGCTGATTTTTTCCAAAGATTAATTTAGTGGGATTACGATAAGTAAAATTGTCCATAAAATCTGAAATACCTCCTAGATGAATTTTAAGTACATGGTCGCATTTCGCAAACAAGAATGTAAGTATAATAATAAAACCGAATAAAAACAAGAGAAAAGTACTCGTTTCGCGTACTTTTCTCTTGTTTATTTTCAGTATAATTCCAAATTGAATACTAAATGATTACTGTTAAATTGAGAGGATGGATGCAAGAGGGCATTAATCCTTGTCGGATTTATGCCCTCGATTACCATATTATTTTTATAGAAGATTTACAAATAAACCTGTATAAAATAGGCCCAAAAAAACTTTGATAAATTCCTGTTAATTATATGGAATTTGAACGCCCAACCCTTTTCATAAATCCATTTGCAAGTGGCACAACAATGACTCCAGCAAGGACGAGCTGCATGATGTTACCTGGGATGGAGCCGAATGGCTGAATCCAGTTTCCGTAAAGGACAACTTCTGTAAAATAGTAGCCGACAACTTTGATAATTAGGGCGACAGCTACTGCCAGTACATGTACGTAAACCTTTTTGCCTGGCATCTTTTCAGCAATAAGGCCTGCTACATAGCCCATTGCTCCAACGATAACAAATGTAAATGGAGCCCATAATGTCCAGCCTGAAACAATATCGAACAGAGCCATTCCGAAGGCGCCTACTATTGCGCCTGATTTTTTGCCAAAAACAAAGGCAGCAATCAAAAGCGGTACGTTACCCAAATGAATAAGTCCCCCATTACCCATCAGCGGCAGCCTGATATTGATAAACATTGTAGCCAGAAACGTTAAAGTAATAAATAGTGCATTGAGAACCAGAATTCTTGTTTTGTTTTGTTCTGTCGTGAACATGTAAATCCCCCTTGTCATTTCCACATGGTTGTATTCCAATTTATAAAAAGAATTTCCACTTCTTTAATGATTACTAGTATAATGAAATCTGACAATATAAAAAGTGCCACTTTTTCAAAAAATAACATGGTCAGAACGGAGGGTTCCAAATGGATATGCTTATGTTTGAACTGAATAAAAACACAACAAAACCCTTGTATGAACAGCTTTATATTGGTATCAAAACTGCTATTTTGCGGCAACAAATTGAAGTTGGCACAAAACTTCCCTCCAAAAAAAAGTTGGCCGAATTTTTGAACATCAGCCAAACAACCATTGAGGTATCGTATGCTCAGCTGATTGCAGAGGGCTTTATTGTGTCAAAACCGCGGATTGGTTATTTTGTAGAGGATATTAATGAATTACCTTATATTGAAACAGAACAGGTTGAGTTGCCTGTGGAGCATGCAGAAAATCAAAATATTCAATTTGACTTTCATCCAGGAAAAGTTGATACAGACTCCTTTCCTTTTCCAGTGTGGAGAAAATACGCAAAAAATTTATATGATCTTCCTTCTAAGGAATTGTTACAGAATGGAGAACCTCAAGGGGAATACACATTAAGGACTGAAATAGCAAAATACCTGTATCAATCACGGGGAATTGTGTGTAAACCAGAGCAAATTGTCATTGGCTCGGGAACAGAACAGCTCCTTCCGATGATTTTAAGACTGCTTGAAAATGATTCAAACTTTGCCCTTGAAAATCCTGGCTATTCGGCCATCCCTCGAATTCAATTGCAAAATAAAGCAATTCCGATACCAGTTGATGAAGATGGATTGATTGTCGATGAACTGGAAAAAACAAATGCAAATGTGGTTTACATCACGCCATCCCACCAGTTTCCAACTGGTGCTGTCCTGTCCGCCACAAGAAGAACACAGCTAATGCATTGGGCAGCAAAGCTCGAAAATCGCTACATCATTGAAGACGATTATGACAGTGAATTTCGATACACCGGAAAACCCATTCCCGCCCTGCAAGGAATGGATCAAAACGATAAGGTGATTTATCTGAGTACATTTACGAAGTCATTAATGCCTTCATTACGAGTTGCCTATTTTGTTTTGCCTTCCACATTGCTGAAAAAATATAAGGAAACATTCAGTTATTATTCAGCAACAGTTCCAAGATTCGATCAGCATATAGTAGCAAGCTTCATGAGAGACGGTTATTTTTCCAAACACTTAAACCGAATGCGGAAAATTTATCGTAAAAAGCTCGATAAACTGACCCATATCTTTCATACAGATTATCCAGAAGTTATCATCACTGGAGATCAGGCCGGGATGCATATTTTAATTTCCCTTCCCCTCCAAAAAAGTGAAAAAGAGCTACAAACAATTGCAGCAGAAAGCTCTATTGCCATTTACCCTGTAACTGATTATCTGTTAAAGCCAATAGAATACAAGTATCCAACGTTTTTGTTAGGATTTGGCGGCATCCCATTTGAGAAAATCGAGGAAGGCATACACCAATTGATGCAATGCTGGGGAATAGCAAGATAATTAAAGAGATAGCTTACGTATTTTTATATCTTTGATTTCAATCAGCGTATTCTTAAGGTAACTATTCCAAAGATTGTAGGTTGGAGGTTCGTCTCCTTTTTAAAACATGCACAAGCCTTGATTTTCAAGGCTTTTTATTTTTATTTAAAATGTCCAAATCACCAAAATTACATGCTAATTTATAGATTCATATATACTTTTTCCTTTCTGTAAAAGAAACAGTGTTTTTTCTTTTCTCTTTTTGTAATTTATCATTTTTTAATACATTTCTTCACAAATTCTCCACAAAAACATTGTCAGATAATATATTTATTATCAATTCTAAGAGGACTTTTAATTAACAATACATTCAATTCCTAAATAATCTATGAATCCAATAGATCCCATCTGCCTACATAGCAAGTAAACCCTTATCATACAATCAAGTAATCTAGGTTAATGCCCTTTTAATAGCGTAGTCAACTAAAAGGAAAAAGCCCTCTTTCTAGAAAGTAGTCTTAAAATATCATTAAAAATATTAAACATTAGAGTAAAAGTCCTTGAAAGATTGACAATATTCAAAACATTCTAAGTGAAGTATTTATCTTTTTTTATTTATCCCTATAATGGGAAATAGGTAGGTGAAAAAATGAAAAAATTATCTAATATTTTAATATTTGTCCTATTAATGGGATGTCAATTCTTTATGTTAGGTTATAGGTATAAGCTAATTGATGAAGATGAATATTATCATTTCATAAAATTGTTCCAATCAGATATTTATTATAAACTTGCCTTGTTAATGATAATCCTATTTATAATAGCAACTGTTCTATTTTTTGTTTACTTTTCTATTAAATTTAATTTAATAATAGCCAATAAAGTTTTAAATTTACAGTTAAATGCCCATTTTGTGTACTATTTAGTTTCTATAAATCTTATCATTACTGCATTTCAAGTGTTAATACAAGAAATGATCAGCAAAAATCTACTGCTTTCTTTATATTTAAATCCCCTAGTTTTACTTAGCGTAACAATTATTTTTATACTTTTGATTTACAAAACGAAAAGGGTATTAAATTCCCTCTTACTTTCTATGCTATTTTACATAGTCAATATATTTATTACACTTATTTTTGTATAAAAAACAATATAAAAAAGAAGCTGGGACGAAACGAAAATACAGCCTATCCCTATCTAAACATGAATAATAAATTATTTTTTCTAACTTTAATAAATTATGAATTCGAGATTAAAAATATCAAAAAAACTGAACTATTATTCGATATTCGAGAAAATAGTTCAGTTTTAACCTAGATTTATATACTTATGTTCATTAGCTCGGACGAACTAAAATTTTACATTCTTTTTTATCACTTATCAGTTTCTCAAAACCGTCTTCCACAATATTATCTAACTCTATAATACTTGTGATGACTGGTTCAACATTCAATGAACCCTTCGATAACAAATCAATCGCTTGGGCAAAAATATTATTATAACCTAGAGAGGAATTGATTTTTTTCTCACTGACTACTTGAGTTGTCGGGTGATACGTAATTGGATTAGCGAACACACTTACAATCATGAACTCACCATTAGGTTTGATGCAGTCAAGTGATTGGTTGAAGGTAGCTTCCACACCAGCAACGTCAAAGGAAACATCCACTCCACCGTTTGTTTGTTCTTTAATAACTTGAACGGCATCCTCTTCCAGCGGATTGATTACAACATCTGCCCCCATTTTCAGTGCTAAATTTCTGCGTTCCTCACTAACCTCCGCTACGAAAATCTTACTAGCTCCTGCTGCTCTTAAGCTTTCAGATAACAGTAGTCCGATTGGTCCTGCCCCAAAAAGAGCGACACTATCACCAATTTTGAACTTGCTTTTCCTAATTGCCTGCAATACAACAGCAAGTGGTTCTACTAAAGCTGCAAATTCATAGCTTAGTGTATCAGGCAATAAAAATACATTAGCCTCTTTCACTACAACATATTCAGCGAAGCCGCCGTTTTCGTGAATGCCATATGATTTCATATCAGGACAAATATTATAATTCCCTGTTTTACATGTATCACACTCACCACAGCCCCAAATAGGTTCAATAGCAACTCTGTCGCCAGCTTTAAATTTAGTTACATTACTGCCAACTTCCACAATTTCTCCAGTAAATTCATGACCTAAAATCATTTTATCTTCTGTTACAAAGGTTTTATGTAAATATTCATGTAAATCTGTACCACATATACCTGCGAATTTAACTTTTACTTTAACAGTTCCTTCTGTAACTTCAGGTGAAGAAACTTCCTCCATTCTTACATCCTTCGAACCATAATAGACCAAAGACTTCATTTATTTATCCCCCATTCTCAGTAACTAGTTGTAATCATAAAATAGTAGAGTATGCTATTAACTGTTCCTCGTACCATCCATGACTACCGCTTCTAACTATAGTCATACTTACTTATTATATGTAACCAAATTACTCAATACAACTAACATGCTCTTACTTAAAAATACTAGTTTATCTATTATTCAAAAATTACTGCAGACTACTAGTAGTTCTAGAAGCACTGTAAGCTTTCGCTTACAGTGCAAATAATTATGTTAACCAGGATTTTTCTCCTTTAAAACAGTAATTATATAGAAGCATACGACTAGCCAGTCACATACTTCTTATAACTATCGGTGCGTATTGATTTTTTAGACAAATAGAACCCTACGTATCTAAAACTCTTTTTAAGAAGTAATAGTTTTAATGTATTGTCCGATCTCATTGCTTTGGTCATTTAGGTTTTGGATATCCTCCATAAACTCTACCATTACACGAGATTGCTCTGCAGATGCAGTAGATACTTCACCAATACTCACTGTCAAATTTTCCATATTTGTTTGGATTTCTTGCAGTGATTTACCGATCGTGCCAACGGCATCCTTCGTTCCGATGGAAAGCTTGCGTATTTCATCTGCCACGACACCGAAGCCTCTACCTGCTTCGCCAGAACGTGCTGCTTCAATTGCAGCATTCAAACCTAGCAAGTTCGTCTGTGCTGAGATGTCTTCAATCAATTTAACAACCTTGCTAATTTCCTGAGAATTCGCATTAGCATGTGCTGCTTGGCCATCTATATCCGTGCTGGTTGCGGAAAGTTCCTCCGCTTGAGCGGCAACTTGCTGTACTTTGCCCTGCAGACTGCTGACAATAGTACGTAACTCATCCAAATCCTTATCTAAAATTTCTTCATCCTTCAATGTTTTCGTTATTTGGAACACACCGACAATCTCACCGTTTTCATCACGAATTGGATTGGCCGTATAGTGCATACCAACGCCATAGCGTTCTTTTGGAATATGTATCTTTATTTTTTTTCCATTAAGTGCTTGTCGAAGTATATCGTTATCTTCAGTAAAGGCAAAGTCACCGACCTTAACACTATAATCCAAATCTTTTGACTGAGAAGAGAAAATAAAATTCTCTGTATCTGTAACGACAACAGCACAATTTTCACCAAGGTTTTTTTTGATTTCAGGCGCTAGTTTAACCAACGCTTGTAGTGTTAAATGCATAATATACGCTCCTATTCCTGGTTAGTTACTTTCTTCATATTTTCAATTATTTGTTTACTTTTTTCATCCAAAGCTTTAATTTCATCCATGAATTCGACCATGATGACAGACTGCTCATCTGACGACGTGGACACTTCATTAATACTAAGGGTCAGATTTTCAATGCTGGACCGGATTTCAGTTAAGGATTTACCAATTGTCTTCACCGCGTCCTTTGTATTGTTAGATAATTTTCTAATTTCATCTGCCACAACACCGAAGCCTCTTCCTGCTTCACCAGAACGAGCTGCTTCAATAGCTGCATTCAATCCAAGCAGATTTGTCTGCGTAGAAATTTGTTCAATCAATTGAACTACTTCGCCTATTTGGCGGGAGTTTTGATTTGCACTTTTTGCTTGATCATTAATATCACTGCTAGTTGCAGAAAGCTCTTCAGCTTGAGCGGCTACATACTGTACCTTACCTTGCAATGCATCAATTACCTCATTAATTTTGCTAAGCTCTTTATCTAGCTTATCTTGGTGCTCTAATGTTCGTGATAATGATAACAGTCCAACGATTTCATTTGTTTCAATATCCCTAATTGGCGTGATGGAAGTTACGACTGGCGCACCGAATATTTTTACATCTTCTGTTTTGGAAATAATATGTTCACCCCTGAGTGCTTGCAGATAAACATCGTGTTCATCCAGTCTTGACCTTCCGACTTGAATGTCCAGATTTAATAGCGTTGATGGGGCGAAAAATACAAACTTTTCCGTATCCAGCACACCCATTGCGGCTGTTGGTCCAAGTGTATCTTTTATAATCGGGGCAATATTGACTACTGACTGAATCGTAGAATTCATAAAACAATCTCCTCCATATGCACTTTTCCTTTATATCGGTAATATGTACCAAATGTGAAGTCATTCACTAAAAAAAAGACAGATTTTTGTCACTTTTTGTAGAAAAATAAGAATATTGTACTAAAAAAAGGATAGATATCCTGTTTTAAGCCAAGTTAATTTTTTAACAAGTAATCTTTTTACCTAGGTTAAACAATTTTTCAGTTTCTATTGTAATTGCAATAGAAAACACTCCAACTTTAAAAAATGATGTATATTCTTCTCCTCAAAATAGTTATCACAGTTGGAATTCCCTCTAAATTCTTCTCATTAAATAATTACCCCAACAGAAAATCCCTGCCAAGACAACACTTGACAGGGAATTATTTTGATACATGAAGTTTAAGAAAGGCGGAATGCTACGGGACTTGTAAGCTCAAAGATTAATGCACATCGTCAAAAAGTCTAAATATCTTCATTTAATTTTATTATTCTCTGTATCTATATCTGCTAAAATTTCATCCACAGTTCTTTTTGCTTGGGTAACAAATTCAGGGTTGGTTACTCGGTAGTATGGAATAATAAGCACTGCTTGATGAAGTGCATACCCTCTGGCACGAAGCCAAGTATCTTTATCCGCATTGATCGAATTTTGAAAGACTTTCCGCCCTTGGGAGTTGAATATACTCCAAGCTGGTATGAGGTCGAACGCCGGATCTCCAATTCCAACTCCTCCGAAGTCAATAATTGCAGCCAATCTTCCGGAATGAACCAAAAGATTTGGTCTAAGCAAATCAGCATGTATCCAAACTGGTATACCGTTCCAAACAGAGGCTTTACACGCATCCTCCCATGCTGCTAATACTCTGTCTTTGTCCAGCAAATCACCAGCCTCATTAATGCTTTCTAATGTTTTTTGATTTAACTCAAGCAAAGGTAATCGTCCTGCTTTAGGCGCATCAGCCGGCACATCAAGTGAATGCAGCTCATTTACAAAATCCGCTAAATCCTTAGCTGCTTCAGTTTCGTCATGAATTAACTCCTCACAATAGTTATTGCCTTCAATCCATTTGTATATTGCCCAGTTCACAGGGTAAGAAGCAGTTGGTTTTCCTAAAGCAATCGGTTTAGGTATTTTTAGTGACAAGCTGGGAGCAAGATAGGAAATCCATTTCCACTCTTTTTCTATATGCGCCCATTCCTTAACCCTTGGCAGCCGAATATAAAGCTCTTGCCCCAGCCTGTATACATGATTCACCGTTCCAACTGTATTTACTGGAGTTATCGGCAGCATAGAGAATTGAGGGAATTGCTCATTGATTAGAAATCTAGCTAAACTTAAATTAACATCCAATTCATTGTCATGCATTTTGCTCATATTCCCACCTCTAATTTATTTTCCTTTTTTAAGGCATTCTTCTCTTAACTCCCTAAAAATAAAACGCTTTCAATATTTTAAACAGTTAAAGTAATAATTTTTGTTAACTACTATTTGTCTTTTTTTAGTACAAAGGCTGACTCACTAAAAGTGTCTTTAGGTATAGTAATTGCTTTTTTTATAGATTTTGAGATAACTCCATATCAAACTGTCATTTTCAATCTTTTAGGACGTCATAAAGAATAGCTATTCTTAAATTAATAAGTTCTTTATTAAAACCTGAATCCCTTCTTTAACTTCCATCATATACAAGCTCATAATATCTATTATCTTGAATTTATTGAATAGCTTGGTAGTGGAAAGCTTTACAGTTTATTTATTACAGAATGCTACCTCGTTCGTTTCAGAAGAATAAGCTATCGAATTTTAATATAAAAATACGTCCAGTTAAATTCTAAACAAAAAAGGACGTTATCCACTCTTGGAATGCCGCTCCTGGAATCAAATTTATACAGTTTGTTTATTACAGAATACAGTCTGGTTAGTAATTAACCATAAAAATAAGATGTATAGATGAAAAGTTTATATTAAGCTATATTTGTATTATGGAATAATATATATTTTCAGGAGGTTTTTGGAATTGTATCTATTATTGTCAATAGTATTATCAACAATTAGTTTATACATTATTTATTTTTTAGGTCAAGGTGAAGGACCTATCATAATTACTGGTATAGTGATTGGAATTATCATAAGAATATTATTTGTATTAAACAGCATTAATAAAAAATTAAAGAATTCAATACCAACAGTTATTGAAAAAAAAGAAGAAAAAGAAGATAAATATTGGCCTTAAGTCAATAGTAAAAAGAAATAGCGTAAGAAGTAAGCTGTGCCTATAAGATATTTGCAAAGGATAACTAAAAAAGGTATCAACTTATCTAAAAGTTCGTACCTTTTTTTAATAAGTATTTTTTTGTACTTAAACTACCACCCCCTTTCGTTTAAGTGTATGGCAATAAGTAATATAATGAATAATGTAGTCAAGTTTTAAGATCTGTGGTTAAACACAGTTTTTTATCTATTTCATCCTTTCACTGCCTTGTCAGTTCATAAGAAAAGTGATTCTAAAACATTAAAAAAGAGGCCATCCTTTTCTGGACAACCTCTTTTTGCTAATTATTAAATTTCTAGTAATGCTTGCTACCATTATTTTCACTTCATATAAACATCTATACTTCAGAAAAGGTACCACCAAAAAAAGTAGCTCTCAATCTTTTAAACTAAGAGAATACGGCTATTTTATGCGCAATAGATTCTGTTAAACGAGATGCTACTTTTGGAACAGCCAATTTAATAATTGGTGTTAACACCACACCAGATAATCCGCCTGCATGGATTTCCACAGTACAAGTCATTACTGTTTCACCGTTAGCATCTTCTGCAGTAAAGTGACCGCTTCCAGTAAAATTATCTGATAGACCTTTTAGTTCAAACTTAATATTTGAAGGCTCATTCCATTCGGTAATATCTACCTGTGCTTGTATTGTTTTTTTAATGCCTTTCACACTACCTTCAAACGTCCAAATCGATTGCTTGTCATTTATGATTTGATGTTCTTTATAGGCTGGAACTGTCGTTGCCCATTTTTCAAGATCACTGACATAATCCCAAACTGCTTGTACATCTACTGGAACTACTACAGAATGCGTTCCCGTTGCCATTATGATCCCCACCTTCATTATGTATGAAATGTAACATTACATTTCTACAAAATAATTATTACATAAAAAAGCATAAACTTACACTATTAATTATTGTGATTTTCTTTTTCCGTATTCAACTAAAGACCTCTAGTTTAAGTGAACCCTTTCCAAATTAAACCTTTCTTAATATAGATTTATATTTATTGTATACGTTATAAAACACTACTGCTGGAGAACAGCTGTTATGGTAAAATCACTAGGTGGTAGTGCTTGTAGGTTTCTCATATCTTCACAAATAGGGATCTCCGCACTTAGTAGTATATAGTGAACTGGTGTACCAATAGTAGATAGTACAGGTGGAATCAATGATATTCGTGGTGTTAGGGCTGCTTTTGCTCTTGGTGCTGAAGGAGTTTATGTAGGAACTCGTTTTATTGTTTCGAATGAATGTCCTGCTTCAGATGTTACAAAACAACATATCATTCATTCAAAAGGTGCAGACCTTCTTACAGTATCGTCAACCCAACACTCCATACCTAATAATGCAGCTCAAGAATTTGAGAATATGTATACTTCTAACCAAGTAGATAAAAAGTTAAGTGAGAATGGCGGCCTTCGCACAGGGATGCTGGAAGGACGGATGGATGAGGGAATTATTTCAGTAAACACGGCTATTGATTTACAGAAAAAAAGAGCTGTGAGGAAATTGTTAAAGAATTAATGGCTGGTTTTATTAACTAATTCCATCAAAAGTTTATTTCTACTTTACATTGATAAGAATATCGTGTGAAGTAGAAATAAAGTTTAAAATCACCATTCTATACTCCTGACAATATTGCGAATATTTCCACTTAATACAGATAGGTAAGGGTTTGAGGTTATCGCTCCCTTTTCCCCCTGTTCACACCGTACGTGCGACTTTCACCGCATACGGCGTTCCAACTAAACCAATTTATTGTTTTCTATGTATTTAAGCAGTTAGAGTGCTGGATTCCAATGTTAGATAATTTCATTTTGACATTTTAATCGTAGTTTATTTACTTTTTCTTTCTGCTTTCTATCTAGATTTAAAGATTGTAAAAGATTTTTTATTTTAACTTTGTCTCTTAGATGTATCAACTGATGTATTGCTTTATGAACAACAATCAAGTTTGAATAACTGTCATCTCTGGACAGTGAAAAAGGAGTTATATGATGGCAGTGCCATTCATTAATTCCTAACTTTTCATCTAATATGGCACATTTTCCATATTGTGCGATAAACTTACTGATTCTGTTGTCATTGTACTCAATTGTTCTGTTTGGAATGTAGTTTTTCATGATATAAGAGAGCGTTGTTTTATCAATAGCTTTCAGGCTATTGTGTATTTTATCTCTACCTTCGGTAGTAAAGTTACAAATCGTTTGCGAGAAACACAGTGGAGTTCTCCAACGCTGGGCATGTATGGGGACAAATACCATCTGTTGTATCTTAAATAGTCTCACATTATAACCCTTGTACCTCTTCTGTAAGGTTTTTGTCATATCATGAATACTTGCCTCTGTTCTAATGTTCTTTAATTGATTATATATCGATTTACGAAGATGAGCGTTTAACTGATTAAGATTAATAGTAATGTTTGTTGCGAAAGCGTAATAGTTTTGGATACCCATAACGACAGTATTGAAATTCCAAACAGTTTCAGCACAAGGTTTTCTTTTGACTACTTTTATAGCCTTTTTAATCTGTCGGGAGGTATTTTCTTTAGCCTTTTTGGACATATCAGACCTCGCTACATAACCAAACCTTGTTTTTCCTTTCCTTACAGCCTTTATTAAGAATCCAAGGAACTCGGAAGAGTTTTTCTTTAGATTTATTACTTTCGATTTCTCCTCGCTAGTTTCCAACTGCAGTCTTTTTCTCAAGAAATCTCTCAATGCGTAATTCATTCTTATTGCTTGTGACCTAGTTCTGCACAGTACCTTAAAATCGTCCGCATAACGGATGATAAAACATTCTTTTAACGACGTTTTCTTTAGCTGCTGATATTTATTACCAGAGGTGGAATAGGTATATCTGCTTTCAAACGTTTCCCATTGGTCACTAACCCACCAATCTAATTCATTTAACACAATGTTAGATAATAAAGGTGACAGTATACCTCCTTGCGGAGTACCTTTAATAGGTACTCCTTCCCCTTCAATCTCTGCTTTAAGTAGCCTAGATATAATGGAAAGAAGTGATTTATCCCTAATACCTATAGACCACATTTGCTTCAAAAGCTTGCTATGATTAACGTTATCAAAGAATCCTTTAATATCCACATCAACACAATGATATAGGCCCGATTGGTTAATGAGAAACTCAAGTCTGGCTTTGGCATGATGCGTGCTGCGATTCGGTCTAAATCCATAACTATGTTTATGGAATTTTGCTTCGCAAATTGGCTCTAAAATTTGAAGTATGCACTGTTGAAAAATTCTATCCCATATGGTTGGAATACCCAAAGGTCTAGTTTTCCCATTTCCTTTTGGAATAAATACGCGCCTTACTGTTTGTGGTTCATACCTTTTAAACATAGATTGAACCTTTGCTATTACATCTTCTACTGTTAAATGCAAAATATCATTAATTGTTAACTTGTCAGTTCCACCAGTTTTACTACCAGTGTTCCTTTTAATGTTCCGGTAGGCAAGTCGTATATTATCTTGAGAACTCATTAATTCTGTTAATTCATAGAAGCTATGACCACTGACACTTTGAGAATATAGTCTGTCAAAACAATCTTGCATACTATAATACTCGCTGTGCCTCAATTTCTTCCGTTTCAATAAGTTGGTGACTCCTTTCGGAGTTAAACCTCTTTTAGTCTTACGAGAACCTTATTAATCGATAAAGAACTGCCTTACTTGGTTCAATAAATCTTTATTAGTCTAGTGGCTATCCCTCCATGTGGATTAGACATTTCATAGGTACTGTGCCACCACTTTCACTGATATAAAGACAAGTTATGCAGTAACTAGTATCATTATTGCTTTCCTTGTCATCGTTTCATTAGAAGTAAGTCCTCCACGTTATCAGTTTACAACGTTGAGTTATATCTATTATAGAATGAACTTAGGTGCTTCCTTTAAGCCTGTTAACGTTCATACGCCTGTAACGTATCATGGGTTTTTATATTAGTTATTCTTACTCACCCACAGCTAACCTCACAATTTGGTGATATACACATTTCTATGTATCGCAGTTATAGACCCGTACATTCAGAAATTTGTCAGCTTAACCTTTACTTTTAGGTTTTTTCGCATTCTCACCATATTCATTCAACTCAAGCACCATGAATTACACCACTCCATCGAGTAGGCTTTCGTCAGCCGAACTGATACGGTAATTTCTCATGCCTTTTCATCGAGCTTATAACACTTTCATCCTTACTAAATCAGTGCTATTCGACTAAGAGAGAACCCTTCCGAGCGTTACCTCATCATTTGATTCTTTGATATAACCCTTCAGTTCCGAAAGGAACTGCCTAATCTTTACCGGAGTAATGTATCCATCCTCCATTTAAACTAGGAACATTTCGCACAACTATACTGCCCTGTTTCTTCCAAAGGCTATTTTTTCATTTATTACAGGAATGCTTTCCCGTTAGTACCATAATAATGGAGTAAATCCATTTTCCTGCTTTTATGAACCTGTTCCATGACTTACGGATATTTTTTTGTTAAATAGTCTATCTTATTCGGCTAATTGAATTTGAGCGCAATGAAAATTGCCCCACTCAAAAGAGTAGGGCTAAGAAGTTCTAAGCTGTAAAAGTAGTTTATATCCATCCTCTTTATTTTATGCAAAAACCTTAGAAAAAGGTGCTGATTTTAATTCGACATCATAATCACGGCCCAGTTTTTTTCAGTAAGTTTTAAAGGAGCTATTGCAGTCTTTGAGGTATTTGCTTTCATATCCATTCAGTTTTTATCTATATACAATAAACAACCATGAACCAGTCATTCCATTTTCCCCAAGTTTTTATCCCTTCCATCAAACCAATTTTAATTTCAAGTATGAACTCGCTAGCGACCAAAAAAATTTTATTGTTGTTTCTCCATCCATTCACGGAGGGATGGACGGAACAGAGCGGAAAGTCTTGCATCCCGAAGTTGCTTTCTTACATATTCTTTATCGTAATATACAAATCCATCTTCATAACTAGCTGTTACTGGAAATGTAAAGCCTAATACCTCAACAGTGACTATTACATCCATTATAAGTTTTGGTTTTCCAGAAGCTCCAATACTTTCAGTTCTTGATTCTGCTTTAAAATTAATATGAGCCATTGTTGAACACTCCTTTTCTATCTAAATTAATCGTAGCACGCGATATAAACGAACGTGAGAAAGCTGATTCAAGAATTTGTAATTTCTCCACCTTACCCAATAGACAAGTGATCTATTAGGTAAAACCGTTCTCTCACCGCCGCTATTTAGGAACCACTGACCAAAAAAAGGGATTTGCCTTAAAAGCCTTCGTTTCGTTGTCAGGAGAGTGTTTTTCTATCTGTAAGAGAGACGGTCTGGTTTTCAATCAAGCAGATACGAATCTGTTAGTTTTAAGAAACGACAACCAAGTATAAGCTATTTCGATTATGCTGTTTCTTTTCGAATTTTGAGTTATTCGATTCTTACTGCGTTACAAACAGTAGTTGCTTATTCTATTCTTACACCGTACGTTATACCAGGACGTAAAAGTTTACACTTAAATTTCGACATAACTTCTCAAAGCCTATACGACGTGACTTTTATATCGTATTTCACGCACACGTTATATGCATCATATGTTGTACCGTATCACGACTTTTATCTTTATCCTATGTCACATATAATGCGCCTTGCTATGGTATCGTAAATGATTTGGTGCACAATATAGGCATTAAAGAAGTACGTTATATGCATACCCTGTAACATATTGTATCAACCATATGGCTTTCGGCCCGCTAACTAACTGTATACGCCAAAAAATGGTTTCCTAAAATTGAAAACCATTTTGTAGTTGGCCATATGGTGCTACCTATTCGTTATTCTCTTTTACGTAAAGAAGATAAACAATTACTATTCACTAACTCGTAAGATGGAAGAATACTTAAAGAAGATGAGATGAGATTGATTGTTTTTTCTTCTAGATATAATGACTTAAATAATTTATTGTATACTTGTATACCTAAAACAATGAAAGCCCTACCTCTCTTTCATCCTTACGGATCCTTGTCCGTGCCAGTGTGAATCAGGTTTTCAAAAATCAAGCGGACTATTTTATCGAGTTATTCAATAAAAACTTCCGACATTTGTAAAAAATAAAATGGAATAGATGGAATAATAGAAAAAAGAGGTTATTACTCTAAAGGTGAGTTGGAGAATTTTAAATGTCTTTGAATAGATTTACTATTAATATTAAACGAGAGTGTTTAATACATTATCTCAAATTAACCTTAACAGAAACTGTTTATTTGATTTTCTGTAATCCCTTTAATTAGTCTCAGTTCACTAATTAAAAATTCATGCGCGCTATCTAACATTTTTTTTTCGCTTGCAATAAGTGGTTTTTCTTTCTTCATTCGCATTAAATCACGTACAACTTCAGTACATTCTTGTATTTTACCCGTTTTAATTTTGGCCATGTTCACTTTATACCTTTGTTTCCAAGACAGTAATCCATCTGATTCTCCATAATGAAAACTGTTTATGATGTATTTTAATGCAGTTATATCTGTAATAGGGCGTATATTTGAGGTCAATATTTTATCTGTAGGAATCAAGACTTCCATATTACTGATAACCATGTTTATGACATAATATTGTTGTTTTACTCCGGAGATTTCCTTTTCCTCTATGGCTTTAATTATACCTACTCCTTGCATTGGATAAAAAATGTTTTCACCAATTTGAAACAAATAATCCACCTCCATATTTAATAACTTTCTTAACCTTAACACATATACTATTTTTTATCAAATTTATAATAATACCATAAATTTATTTTCTAAGTCAATTACTTTTAAAAAAATTTTTAAAAAATAGGAATCGCGTCGGATTACTAATAAAGGATGTTTAATTTCACTCCCTGTATATATGTTGAAACCTCTATTAACCTTAATATTATATTTCTATATAATACCTTCCTACGAAAATAACAGAAAAATCCATTACCTTGTTCAACAATCACGCACGTTACCTTAAGTGCAATTCATTACAATTTTTGTTTTACTTCATATACCTTGAGGGTCCATTAGCATTCAACCAGAAAAATACCCTTCAAGTAGTTCATAAAAATAAAAGCCATTTTTAAAAGCCACTCTCATTAAATTAGGATAATCCTTGATTACATGCTACACTTGGTTTACCATTTGATTTACTGTTTTCATTTTCCTGCTTTTTTACGAGTGGGTGTTCCTCTTTCACAGAAAAAAAGCAGACTCCATAAAAGAGCCTGCCTTTTTTTGTGTGAAATTAAGAAGCTTTACGTACGTTTGAAGCTTGAGGTCCACGTTGACCTTGCTCCACATCAAAAGTCACTGCTTGACCTTCTTCTAAAGTTTTGTAACCTTCACCTTGAATCGCTGAGAAATGAACGAATACATCTTCTCCACCTTCACGTTCGATGAATCCGAAGCCTTTTTCGCCATTAAACCATTTTACATTACCTTTTTCCATTTGTATTGCCTCCTAGTGTGTTAATACACACAATGTAATACTATCCTTGCTCTCAGTTCATCAAGATGTAAAGTTAAAATAAACTTTTACACCGAACAAAAATAATTCTATTTAACTATAACATTTCCTGTAAGATATGTAAAGTTACAGAAAAATCCATTTAGCACGCCCGCATTTTTGAGCAGTGGCAGTAATACTCCCTGCCGACTTAAAGTTATTTACTTAAAACGCTTTGGGTAAGCCCATTATTATCAATGTATATTAACATCCACATAATTGTAACTATGTCTGTCCATTTACATAGTTAATTAAAATTTTTTCTCAATTGCTTCATGTTTCCAATCTGGCAAATATGAAGCACTCACTTTATTTTCTTCTTTATAAATAACCCGATCTTTCCTTAAACCATTTCTTTTAATCTCTGAATTAAAGGAAACATGTATTAACTCTCTCCTATCCAAACAGCCTGTTAATAAGGAAGGTAAACTGATGAAGATAATTATTTTTGACCAAGACATGTCTCGTACTCCCAATAAGAACTTAAATAACTCCTATTATTTTATGGTGTTTTTGATTTATTATCCTCAGAATCCTTCCCCTTTTGGTGCTAAACTCATTCGTTCATGCTGCCAAATGTAGCTGGCAGCAATTAAGGCTTCTTGAATTCTGTTTGTCTTACTTTCGTGGCTTTCCATGGTAAAGCAATATCTAAAGTGTTGCTACATAATTAACAAAACCGACACCTTTAACAATTAAAAAAACAAGTTGGCTATATGCAATTTGTTTTTCAGAAAAAGGGAATAAATGTTAAATTTTATCCCATTTATACTTCTATATCATTTGTATGCTTATTCTCTGATAAGTTAATTCTTTTTCATATGGTTTTTTGTTTCATCTGCTCAAAATTATCATGGCGCTGGTTTAGCTTCAGCCATGAGGACAGATCTTGAAGCCACTTATGAGCAGACTATTCTACAAAATCTTTTAGTGACAAAAAAATGGTTTGATTTTATCATATAACATAAATGGTTAGAACAACCACCGCTTGCACCTATTAGGAAAGAATTATCAAAAAAACAACAAACATTGCCCTTCCAAATCGGTCGCGCCTTTTATATATTACAGGAAGCTACTTATACACCCTCAATAAACAAATACTTATCTCTTAAAATAGTTTTAGCTCCTAATATAAAGCGTTCTACCTTCTTAAAGAAAATAAAAACCACCTAATCCCTTATTCAACAGGGCTTAGGTGGTTTTATTACCACTTTTAAAGTGACTTAAGTACAAATTACTTAATATTATACTTCTTATTGAACCTCTCTGCTCTTCCTCCTCTTTCACCAAACTTTTGTACTCCAGTATAAAATGGATGTGTATCTGAACTTGTCTCAACTTTTAATAAGGGATATACTTTTCCGTCTTCCCATTCAATCGTCTCTTTACTTTTCTTTGTAGAAGCTGACAAAAATTTAAAACCACTAACTGTATCCATAAATACAACTTTCTGATATTCGGGATGTATACCTTTTTTCATAATTAATATCTCCTTTGTTTAATGCTTTTTAAATATGATATGGAACAATATACAGTAATGATAATAGTTATCATTACGTTTTGTTAGTACAATTATTATTAAACCATATCTTATATAATAATTCAAATTAACCGCCTGTAATTCCAATAATCATTATCTAATGAAGGCTAGCAGCCAGTTGGTAGTGCTTACTTTCTCTCTTTATACAAAGTTCTAGATAAAGTGTCTATCCTAATACCTGAATACTGCTTCTCGATATAATTTTTTGGCGAAATGCATCATTACTATTTACCATTAATTCCATTAAAAATATTCTCTTCTCTTATGCATCAAATTAATTCCTGACATTATCTAAGAAATTGCAAATAAATTTATTTAATCTCCATACCCTTTATTGCTAAATATAATAACCAGGAACATTTGGAAAGAGCATTAATCTAAATAGGATTAATGCTCTTGCTATTCTACATAATTTTTACTATAGATTACTAAATTACATTACATATCAGATATAAATAAATTCTAATCATTTACACTCCGATAGTATTTAACCTAATACTTATCTCTTTTTACTGAATACTTTGCTGTAAGGATTTTAAGTTTTCACGCATTGCAGCTATATAACCTAATTTTTCATCTTCGAATTCTTTAGACAAAACCTCTAAGTCATACAGTTTGGCTGTTTTTGTTCCTGTTTCTGCAGCAACTGTTTCTGCAATTGCTGAGTTGGCACCTTGTTGATAATAGATTACTGGTACATTATATACCTTGACCAAGTTTCCAATCTCGGCAACTCGTGATGCACTTGGTTCTACTTCTGTAGATAAGCCACCAATAGAAATCTGCTCTAAATTATATCTTTCTGCAAGATATCCGAAGGCTTGGTGCTGCACTACAAATATACGGTTCTTCGCATTCTCTAGAGTATCTTGATATTCTTCATGCAATTTTTGAAGTTCTTTTTTAAAGGTTTCTGCATTTTTTTCATAGATATCTTTTCCATTTGGATCTGCTTTAATGAGCGAGTCACGAATAATATTAACCTGCTCCTGTGCTAATACTGGATCTAACCAAATATGTGGATCATGATTTTCATGATTATCAATTAAAACCGATACTGACTCTGATTCAGCATAAGTATTATCTTTATCATCCAATAATACTGCTTTTACTTCAAAGCTTTTCCCAGTTGTTTTGTATTCAAAATGGTCTGTCTCTTGTCCAGTTACCAATTCCCATTCCTCATTATGATCATCACGTGAATACCAATGCCAATGATCATAGTTAGTTTCTTCTTGAAGCTCTGCAGCGAGAGTCACAACATCACCTGTATGATAATGATCTGCTAATCCCTTCAATTCTACTTGTTTTGTTTGCGAAGTTTTCTCTCCATCTTCATGGCTGTGCTCTAGTTCTTCTTCACTAACATTTTCATCATCTGTATTAGCTGCATCTGTTGCATCATTATCTTCTGTATCCTGTTCATGATGATGGTCTGGTTCAATACCATCTGCCGTACGGGCTACAATTAATTTATCGTTGTTAATCGTTTTTAATAAGCTATCTACCCAATATTCCATTTCTTCACTACTATAGACAAATACGTCAGCTTTATTGACTCGAGCGACATCCTTAGCACTTGGTTCATAATGATGTGCATCTTCTCCAGATGATAACATCAAAGTGACATCTGCTTGATCACCTGCGACCTGTCTAGTAAATTCATACATTGGATAAAATGATGTTACAACAGAAACCTTTTCTGATGCATTTTGTTTTTCTCCATTTTGACACCCAAATAGAATCGTGGATATCATTAAAATGAAAACCAACCAGCCTTTTTTCATGTTTGTTTTCACCCTCCAAAAACTTCCCTTAAAGCGTAGTAATTACGATTTATAATCTAGCATTCGTTCCAAATCTAATTAACTTTAAGTACTGTATAAAACTGAATTTCACTTTTGTTAGCTAATCAGTATTAATGAGCTAACAGTTCATTTACGATGCCATTAGCATCTAGATTGCTAGGATAATATGTTGGCCAATGAGTTACTTCTTCTAACAGTTTCTCACGGTCATCACCCCAATATAGGTGGAAATGATACGAATCAGCAGGGAATATACCATGATCACTAAACTGAATGTATTTAGGCATGTTCTCAGTGCCATCTACTAATTTAAAAATAAAGCGTACACCTCTATTACCTTTTTCATAGGTAAGTATTTCGTAACCATCTGACTCGTACTTCCCGGTATATTCCTGTCCATTTTCAAAAAATGTTACAGAATTATCTTTAATCACTATGCGTTCAAGGTCTGTTTTATACCCTACAGTGTAGTAGTCTTTGTATTCTTCTGCAGTCATATCTCCACTTTCTGCTTTATGTTCAAACACTTCATCTAAATCTCCAGATAATAGATATGGATAAATGGACTGCCAATCACCTTCCCAATCAGACAATGGGCGATCTTTAACTTGGCTATCTTCAAAAATTCCTTTATATATTAGCTTGCTTACTTCATCCTGTCCGTGATCATTAATAAGAATTTTAACTGATGCAGATTGAGCACTAGGTTTGTCGTCATTATTAAACAAGACAACCTTTAATTCTAAACCATTAACTGATGCTTCACCTGTAAATTCTTTTGCTTCCTGTCCTTCTACTGCCTTCCAATCCTCATTTGGATTTTCTCTACTGTACCAGTGCCAATGGTCTTGTTCTGTCTCTCCATCTAAAACAGCAGTTAACTTAATTTTGTCACCAGTATGATAATGGTCTGCTAACCCTTCAACTTTTATATCTTCAGGTGCATCCAGATTCTTTATATCCACTTCATCGCTACTAACTTCTTTTTTCTCTTGTACTTCTGAGTCTGTTTCCCCTGACCCTGTTACTTGCTCCTGATTTTTAGTTCCCGCACATGCTACTAAAAATATAGAAAGCAGCATAATGTTTAATAAGATGAAAAGTGATCTTTTCATTTTTTCCCCTCCTAATTTTTTATATGTAAATCGAAATTATTACGATTTATAATTTACCAATTACTTTACTGCCTGTCAAGTGTATCTTTAAATATTAAATTACAATACTATAAAAATAACTGGGGTTAATAAAAAAGATTAATACCCCAAAAACATTCCTCTAGGAGTATGGACTTCACTTTTCCACCACCACATTGAATTACAAAAAAGGCTATAGTTTAGATACTACATTTATTTAAATTCTATTTTAACATTCCTAAAAGTAAACATTAGAGGCTACTTGCTTTAATTGACTAACACGCTCAAAGCAAGATTGGTAAATTAAGTTCTAATGCTTACTATTACAGCTTGACTCACTAACAATGGTTGACTTATACTATTTTAGTATATATAAAACGTAATTATTACGTTTTAACAGGTTTTATTGTTAACTTTTATTCTTATAGCTTTAATCAATTGTGCAATTAGCTTTTACACTGGATAGATCCACTATTAAAAAAATCAATGTATCTCCAAAATAAAGCGTAATAATAAATTTTGATTTATTAGATGGGTAAGGTTTTTATTAGAGAATGACTTTCAAAAATTATTGGAGGATTTATGGATAAAAGATTTTTTTCAATTGGAGAAGTATCTAAGTTAAAAAATGTTACGATAAAAGCCTTACGTTATTATCATAATATTGGCTTATTAATACCTGCACATATTAATCCTGATAACGGTTATCGCTTCTATACAATTAATCAATTCCTCTACCTGGATATAATAAAGGTTTGTAGGCAAAGTAATGTAAGTATTAAAGAAATTAAAGATTTATTTGCGAAAGCTGATACGAATTCCCTTAAGCTTTATCTAGAACAAAAAAATGAAGATATTTATAAAGAAATAAAGAAATTAAAGCATCTTAATAAACAAATAGAAACATTAAAAAAGGCTATCTATTTATCGGAAAATGAACTTATGAAAACTGGATTTAATATGCAAACTTTTGAAGAAAGGTATTTCTTCAGTTCACCTACACAAGGTGGCGAAATTAATGAGATAAAGTCATTTGATAAATTAGATGAAACATTAGATGCATTTTCAAGCAATACGTTTCAGTATGGATTAATACATTCACGGCATTATGATAACTGGATAATCAGTGATGTGTTTCGTCTTATAACTACTGAAGATTATTTATTACTTAAAGATACTCCTAATGTTTCCGTACTACCAAAGGGAGAATATTTAACTGTTAATTGTACGAAAAATACTGAATTGGAAACATTTCAATCAGTAAAAACATATTTGGAGAAAAATAGTTTATCGTGTGATAAGATATATCTTTTTTATTTAATGACAGATGTTTTTAATCAATATAACCATTTCTCTCAATATCAAATAAGTCTAAAGTCCGCCTCATAAATGAGATGGACTGACGTTTAGCTTAAAGTTTGTATTCATAAATAAAATTATTGTTTTCGAGTTTGCCGTTAGGTAGATTAAAAACAGTCACTTCCTGATCAAGCCGGACAAATCCATTATGTTCATAAAATCCATAATTACTCATTGTATCTGTATACACGTATATCTTATTTACTTTTGTATCTCTAAAGTATGACATAAGCTCATTAAACAATTTTTTTCCTACCTTTTTTCCTCTAGCTTCCTCAGAAACAGCGAAGAATTCTAAACAACCCTGAAAGTCATTTTCCTTTCCTCCCATTAATTTGCTATATGCCTCATTAGTCATAGAGGTGAGTTCAACAAATACTTTTCTTTCAATGTCATTTAAAGTTAATAGTCGTAGCATTTCACTTGTATAATCTTCTTGTAGCAATCTATAAGATGGTTTTTCACCATCTCTAGATCCAAATATTACACCAATGACCTCACCTTCAAATGTAGCCACTCTCCCAAAAGTACTTTTATTTAATATAGGACTAATAAACATCATGGTAACTGCTGCATTTATTATGCCATCATACTCAATAAAATCCTTTGCGTTCCAAGTATCTGCAATAATTGCTTTAATAGGTTCTATATCCTCTTTTCTTATGTCTCTAATCACTACGTTCATTTTAACTTCCTCCTTTAGAATTAGCTTACAAATAAAGCTTAATGTCTACCCTAAAGGGGAGAGTCAAGTTTAGATTATAAAATTTACAGCAGCTTATATAACTATCCTCTCTTACTAAAAAACTCTTCCCTTGAATAGGTTACATTAAGTTGGACGGAAGGAGATTGGTAGAATGCCGCGCCAACGTAGAACTTTTACAGGCGAATTTAAGCTTCAATTAGTAAAGCCATATGAAAATGGAAAGTCCCGTGCGGATATCTGTCGAGAGTATGAAATCACACCATCCGCATTAGATCGTTGGATTAAAAATCATCAAGAAACTGGATCCTTTTCTGCGAAAGATAATCGTACAGAGGAAGAGAATGAGTTAATGAGATTGCGCAAAGAAAATCATTATAAAGCATTGGCAAGCATTAAAGGTAACTTGCATAACATTCAAATGTTTCATACAGACCGAGGAAAAGAGTTTGATAATAAACTACTTTCAGAGGCTTTAGAAACATTTGGGATTCAAAGATCTTTGAGTACAAAGGGATGTCCATACGATAACGCGGTCGCCGAAGCCATGTTCAAAGTCTTCAAAACGGAATTCGCAAATGGAGCCCATATTACTTCTCTTGAACAGCTAAACCTGGAATGGAATGATTATGTTCATTGGTTTAACCATATTCGAATTCATGGAACACTCGGTTACTTAACACCAGTAGAATTCAAGAGAAGGGCCTTATAAAAGTTGTCCAGTTTGTTGTTGACATTCCTACCCAATAGTTCAATAAGGAAGGACGACAACTATTACTTTAGCTGTCGCCCTTTTTAAGCAATTACATGTTCGACTTTAACTTTTAATTTCATCTGCAATCGTGGGTTCTACAAGATCTTTTCTTCGATAAACATTTAAAATGAGTCCTAAAACAGCAGCGTAAAAGAGTATCGCACTGCCTCCATAACTAATAAAAGGCAGAGAAATTCCCATTATAGGCACGACTCCAAAGCTCATCAGGATGTTCCAGGTAGTAGGAACCGCAAACAATGTAGCACCACCTATTACAATCAATCTCCCATAGAGGTCCTGTGTTTTAAACGCATTTTTTGAGATCCTTGAAATAAATATCAGTAGGATCAAACATAGAACGAATCCGAAAGCCCAACCAAGAGAATAGACGAGGAAGGGAAAAGCAAAATCTGTATGTGATTCTGGTAACAATTGAAAATTCAACTCGTTGGAAAGTCCGTTACCGAACCATCCCGCTTCTGAAAGGACATTCCTAACCGCTTTATACATATATCCTGCTCCATTTGAATCGGCAGTAGGGTTTATAAAAGCAGATAATCTAGTTAACAAATAACTTTGACGTGAGGTCATGTAGAACATAATAATGAAAATAATACCAGCCAATAGATTTGTTAGGATCAAATTTACAGCTAATTTCTTATGGATTCGAGCGAAAGCAAACATCCCAAGTATGCAGCAGAAGTAAATAATACTAACCATAAAGTCTGGCACCATCATGTAGAGCGAGATGGGAATCCAAAATAATACAAAAAGTAAACCTTGTTTTTTCCAACTCCGAAACTCATTTATTTTGTTAAAAATACCAGCCCATGCAAGAAAAAAGAAAAATAAGCTCATCATGGTTCCATCGACCATCAGGCCTGGGAGGGAAACCCACTTCTTTGCTCCGTTGGTCATAATTCCAAAAAGATGAAGATATATATGGATCAATAGGCCTATCGCATAAAAGTATATCCATCCGTTCTTTAATTTTTGGTAATCAAAGAAAAGGAATCCAATGATTACAAGAATAGCCAGGGTGTACCAAATTGTCTGTCTCCCCATAAAATAGGTACCTGATAGTGAAAATTCAGGAATCCCACCAACTAACGGGAGAAAACTAATACCAGCAAAAAGAACAAATAACACAATTAGAACCCAATCCATTTTCGGCTTATGTAGAGGATTTAATCTCTCCCCAATAGTAAATGGATTTCCCATTTCTTGAATCGCTTTTTCCTCTGCATCCTCTTTAAAAAACCCTCTCTTTTTGTAAGATTGACTTAACTCTTGAAGATGATGAATAAGCTCTTTTTTTATCATGTTGTGGGCTTCCTTAGATTTCACTTTGGAAGTTACTTTACTTAAAAATTCTTCAAATTTGGGAGAACTCATAAGGACGCCTCCTCTAGTAAGTGTTTAAGGAATAACTCTTGTTTTGATTTATCTTGTTTATAGGTAGCTAAGTATTTTCCCCCTTTGGAATTTAAGGAGTAATATTTCTTTTTGTTTATCCATTTTGAAATAAGAATTTCTTTATTTTCTAGTAGATGTAAAAGTGAATAAAGCTGCCCTTCATTTTTTTGGAAAGTATGTTCACTTTTTTGAAAAAGTTGGGTAGAAATATTGTAGCCATCCTTTGATTCATGCTGAACCGATTCTAATATAGCTATGATGGTTTCTATTTTCCAGGAATGAAATTGTGATTGAGATTGTCTCATACGAATGGTTTCTTTCACCGCATTTTTTCTTTCATTGGAAAAAGAAAAATCCTTGAAAATTGATTTTTTCATCGAACTCTTCAGGTTAGTAAATGGATCATTCATCTCCTAAACCTCCTCAATCATCTTGTCTTTTAATAATTCTTTTGCACGTTTTAACCTAGTTTTTATTGTATTTATATTTACTGCCGTAATCTTACTTATTTCGGCTAAAGATAGTTCTTCATAATAATGCAGAAATACTACTTCTCTGTACTTTAGAGGTAAATTCATGACAGCATTTGTTAAGATGTTTCCTTCACTATTCGCGATAATCTCTTCTTCAACCTGTTTTGATTTCGACGGTATATAATCCAAAATTTTATCGCTAAGCGTTATTTTGCGATAATGCCAGCTTCTTAAGTAGTCCTTACAATGATTACTAGCAATACTATATACCCATGTTTTTAGTGTTGCCTGCTGATTAAACTGATTTAACTTTTCATAACATTTTAAAAATATCTCCTGTGTTAAATCTTCTGCTGTCGTTCGATTTTTTACATATGTATATACGAGATGCAGGATATCATCGCTATATTCTTGCATTAATTGATCAATTATTTCCTCTCTCTCAAGCAACATACTTTCATCTGTCACCGCCAGTTGTTTTAGTCCATTCATCTTGTTATCACCCTCTCACATATAATAGACGTAGCTAACCTTCATTTGGTTTGAAAAATATTAGATTTTTATGACCTTCTATAATCTAAGGTATAAATGGAAAAAAGACCAACCTCTTATCGGATTAAAACTTTTGTAAAAAGAAAAAACCACCTACAGGTGGTCATTAAAACAGTTTATTTAAACCTATGAAACGAAAATACAGTGCTATTACATAATTGACAATAAGAAATACTGCATAGATTTTAAGCATAAATGCAAAGAAACCTTTGTCTTTAAACTTTAATAACAAATAAAGAATAGCCATTATCAATACAAGAATATATAAAGGTGCTATTGCTAACTTTGAGTATAGATCTGGTAACATCATTTGTCTTTCACCTTACTATGTTGAGTATCTTCTCTATGCTTGGTATTATAGCTCTAATCTTCTTCTTTGGATACATAATCTCATTGAATTTCTTATTCCACTATCCTCCCTCAATAAACAAACACGTATCTCTTAATTACGCAGTTTTTCACCATATTGCTATCTAACTTGTTTTACTTTACAGATTTGATTAGAGAGAAAAGAACACAATTAAGCAGTTTACGAAGAAAATGAGCGTAAGAAACTAGCCAACCTTTGGTTAATTTCAAAAAGTTGGATAAATAGGTATGTACGCACCAATGGATATCCACATCTCTTACGGGGGTCTACCCTCCCAAGTCTCACAGAGTCTACGCTCCTACATTCCTTCGTTCAACCTTTCTATAAGGTCGATGTCGGTCATGCTGCCACGCAGAATCTAAGTCCTTACGTTAGTTGCATTGCCGACTAATCCCATGCTGATTTTGTCCGTTCATCTTTCCAAATCTATTTATTAAAAGTTAGTTTTATAGTGATTAAGCAGCTATTGGTTCTTGGATAAATGCCTGCATATGAGGGATGTCCTTCAACATCTTCTCCTCTTGAAATACAAACTGTTTCTTACCAATAGAGAATAGAATGCATTTGAGCTTATTACACAAAGCAATTATAGACTGCATCTTTTTCAACGGATTGTCAGGTCTCGTTGTGTAGTTAAGATGTAGGGCTTTAAAGGCTTTATTCTTGGCTACTAGAATCATAGATGCCGGGAATAACAATGCTCGTAATTTCTTTCGACCACGTTTGGTTATTCTGGTCCTCCCTTTATGCTTACCTGATGTATTTTCTTTTAAGCTGAGTCCTGCCAGTTTGGGTATCTGGCGAGGATGATTGTATTCACTCAAATCGCCTACTTCAGCGAAGAAACCCGCCACCGTATCGCGTCCAATTCCTGTTATCTCTAACATTTGATCAATGCCTGGAAAATCTTGAAGTAGTGTATCCAGAGTTTGCTCAAGCTCTTCAAACTTGGCTTGAATGAGTTCATACTTTTTGAATCATACAAATATAACTAATCTTAATCTACGATGTAAGGTTAAACTGGAGATAATTATACTAAATAACTAACTTTATTATGGTCTGTCCATTCAATCGTCATGTTTTTACCTGCCTTTTCAATTTTGTTAAAATACTAGTATGTTTCAAAAGAAAAACGACCATTAAGCTCCTTATGTTTGTTATCTTTATATTACCTGTCTAGAAAATAGGTTTATTGCTTGATTAATGTAATTCACAATAACAAAAGGTGAACCATATCGGTTCACCTTTTGTTATTTATCCGCTAAATTCTTCAGCACGGTATCATATTTATAAATACTATCGTCAATCCCTTTTAAGAAATCCTCGTCCAGGGTATCTTCGCCCAGGATTTTTACAAACGTCTCTTTATTTGCTTGATAGTATTCCTTTGCTATTTGAGCCGCTTCCGGTCCCACCACATTTTCTCTATTTACGCGGTTTCATATTCGGATGCTGTAAGGCCCGTTATTTTTTCCATCTTCTTAGGTTTAGTCTTTCACGCTCAATATTCGAGTGGTCGCTACATTTGTCGTGCTGTCAGTAATATCAATCAATACACCGCAATGGCATAAATGAAGCAGTGGAACATATACTGGGGAAAGCTGCAGCAGCATAAATAGATACTGGGAGAAAGGAATATAAAGTATAAATAAAAAGGATTCCTATTTTAAGATATATCCTTATTTTCCTATTTTTTAACTTTTCTAAATACGTGATAATTTTACATTAATGTGGAAAGGAAAAATTATGAAAACAGGAATTCTATCAATCATTTTCTTTATTATTCCAATAGTAGTGTATGTAGTTTCAATGGCTGGCGGAGACCTATTCTTTGGTCCAGTAATGATTCTGCTATGTATTGGTTTACCTGTACTTGGCTTGTTCCTTGGAATTGGGACTAAAGTTAAATCATTAAAAATAACAGGGATTATCGGGAATAGCCTTATCCTTCTTGTAACAGGTGTTATTCCTCTTATCTCAATGTACTTCTGGAACCAAGCTTAATTAACTACGCAAAAAACAACGCGGTATATCCACGTTGTTTTTTTTATTAACGCAACCATCTACTAGGGTAAAAGATAGACAATATAACTGCATTGGAAAGAAGGATGAATAAGATAAAATTATAAATTTATTAAAAATAACGAATCACTCTCAATGCTGATGGGGTTCGGTTTTTGGTTTTTTACTAAAGATAGAAATAATTGAAATAATGAGGATCGGAACACCCATCATGGAGTATGCAGCTCCCTCAAATCCTCTGATAAACATATAGCCATATAAAAATAGTACGAGTCCTGCTATAACACCAATATATCCAGGGATTAGTGCGATACTTGACTTTTTGTTCTTTCTGAAAATAAATGCTAGTAAGTAAATGATGAGACCGACTGTAATACCCATATAAAAAGGCATAAAAAACATTGTATTTCCTCCCTATTGTAAAAAATCTTGTACCAGAATACTAAGGTACCAAATTATTACAAATAACAACACCTTCTTTGGTATTGTTTTTCCAATTACAAAACCTTTTGTTTACATACTTATTCCTATTAGACATATCGCCAATGCGCTATGCCTTATAAAGTACAAAAACCTTCCCAATTTCATCCGATATAATAAAAAGACATTTAGAAAAGGAGCAAGACCATGGATAGATCTCCTTATTACCAAGGGGTCATTGCGTATGTAACGAATGTAAACACCGGTGATTACGTGTACCCTACATAATATTATGCCTAATATGCGGACAGGATTCATTCCTCCCTCTGATGACGAAATATAGAAAAAACGAAGTGCGTTCCTAAACCAGATTTTTATAATCACTTAATGAATAAAGCAGCCTTACTTACTCGTGAACCAGAACAATCTCATAAACGTACACCAAAAGAGTATTGCTCCCCCTTCATCGTGAAATCAAAAATTAAAGGGTACCTCGTTTATATGCCGATCATTCTACTTCTTGAAGGTGATGAAAGCTCGATTGTTACTACCCTATCAATTGTAAACGGATTAATAAAAACCTTCTTTGCGGTGTCACATTGTAAAAAGCACGTCATATCAAGAAGTATATGTGAACAAAGATACTCGGTTGATATTTGAAACGACTACAGATATGTATGTTTTACATAGAGTAGGTCACCCCGACATATTGGACAGCTATAATGCTTGTCCTTTTTTTATTAGCTGCGTAAACTCCTGTTTACCCCCTATAAAAAATCCCTTTAATGCGTAATATTACCATTTGTTTTTCAAGGGTAATCTACCGATAAATCAATAGAAAGGTTTTGGTTCATTTCTACGGACATACTCTCCAAACGCTTAGGTCATGCTGGCACATGCACCAAGCACACCAAGTGACAGTATGAAACAGAGATTATTGCCATATGGCCTAAGTTATTATATTAAAGGAGATAGTGAAATGAATTTTATGAAAAACAGGAAAGTATCGCAAAAAATATTCATACTAATTATTCTTAGTAGTATTTTTCTTTTGATTGTAGGTATTTATGGAGTTAATGGGTTGCAACAAATGTCAAAGAATACAAATGCTATGTATAAAGATAGACTTATTCCTAATACTTGGATAGCTAAAATGCAACTAAACAACACTCAGAATGATGCTTATGTTCTTGAATTATTCAATACAAAGAGTGAAGAAGAAAATAATAATATTATGGATGCTTTTAACGCATCAACAGAAGAAATAGATTTGTATAAGAGTAAAATAGAAAAACTAGATTTATCCAATGAGGAACATTCTGCTTTAGAAACTTACAATGAAATATTAGATGATTTTAGAGAAGCAAGATTAACAGCAATTAAATTAGGAATGCAAAATAAAAATGAGGAGGCTTTTAAACTCTATAACACGGAGGTAAAAGCTAAAAAGCAAGTTATTGATGAAAAACTGAATGCCTTGCAAAAAATAAACTTAGACACAGCAGAAATAATCGCAAAAGAGAACAAAGAAGAAGCACAAAAAGCCTTAATTACATTTGTTATTATCATGATCATAGCTATTGCAGTGACTGTCTTTATAGGTATTTATATTTCTAGAATGATTACCAAGCCACTAAAAACATTAGAAGTATTAATGGAAAAAGGAAAAAATGGCGATTTCACCGAACTGTCTACTTACGATGCTAAAGATGAAATCGGTTCCTTGGCAGTGAGTTTCAACGGGATGTCAGAAGGTATACGAGAAGTAGTCAAAACGATTAATGAATCATCACAACAATTAGCGGCTTCTTCAGAAGAATTAAGTGCAAGTGCGGAAGAAAATACGAGAGCTAGTGAACACATATCTGAAACCATCCAAGAACTAGCAGCTGGTTCTGAGAATCAAATGCAGCAAATTGGCTCTAGCTCCGAAGGTATCAACAAAATATCTGATAGCACAACTACTATTACACACCATGCAGAGAAAGTAGTCGTAACAGCAGAGGAAGCATCTAAGATATCCGCTAAAGGTGCAGAAAGCATGATTGAAGCTACTAAACAAATGAACTCTATTAATTTAAATGTTATTAATCTAGCGAAATCCGTAAGTTCCTTAGAATCACGTACGAATGAAATCGGAGATATTACGAAAGTTATTACGGATATCTCTTCTCAGACCAATTTATTAGCTTTAAATGCTGCTATAGAAGCGGCGAGAGCTGGTGAGCAAGGAAAAGGGTTTGCAGTAGTTGCAGAGGAAGTAAGAAAATTAGCAGAAAAGTCTTCTCAATCTGCGGAACAAATCTCAACACTTATTGCTCAAATACAAGAAGATACAAAAACCACTTCTGCTTCCATGGATACAGCGACATCAGACGTACAATCAGGGTTATCTATCGTGAATGAAGCGGGAGAATCCTTTAAACATGTTGAAAGTTCGGTAAGGGAATTAGTTCTTTTAATTGAAGAAGTATTTGGTTCCTTACAACAATTAAAAGACAATACGAATATGATTAATGACTCTGTACAGGAAGTGAGTCACATGGCTGGAGATGCTGCATCAAAAACAGGTAATATTTCAGCTGCAACAGAAGAACAAGTGGCATCAATGGAGGAAATCTCCGCATCCGCCACTACCCTAGCAAATTTAGCAACAGAGTTACAATCATTAATTCAGCGATTTAAGATATAAAAGAAAAACACCCATAGCTAGATGAATGGACGTCAATTGTTATATGTAATTGGTTCACTTCATGACTATGGGTGTTTTTATTTCACACCCAGTGAATATTCTATCTTTATATTGTAATGTAAATCATCTTGCACAATATACGCATTTTGTAACAATAATCTCACACATAAAACAACTCCTATTTTCCACCCACACTATGCACATAAAATAGGACACCATATAAAATCATTCATTAAATACGTATAATATTTCATACATTCCCAAATATACATTTTATGAATCTCCCCTTTTTATCTTGTTTTTACGATCCTCTTCAATGAATTTAGACTTAGACACATACTACACCTTCCGGGCTTACATCAAGAAAGCATCCTATGATGAAAGAAGCAATTGTTCCGCAGTCTAGACTTCGATGTTTTGTATCTCACACTTACTATTACAAAAATTATGCATTTCCTCAGTGTCACCGGAAGTAATTCAGGTACAAGATATGTAACTGATCGTTGGTTCGACGTATCTACAATCTTTGACTAGTTGTGCAATGACTTTTGCGTCTTTGACATTATTTTTAGTTGGAGAGTTATCGTTTAGCTCCTTACTATGCTTGACTGTTACGAGCTTAATCTGTTGCTCCTTTAGAATATGTAAATTAAGCCAATAATGGCCTGTTGGCTTCATTCTAGTAATGACAGACTCCATTCCACATGACTCTTTTATTTGATTAATCCAATTAATAAAAGTCCTGAATCCTTCATGATTATTATTAAACAAACAAGTAGAACCTAGCTCTATTTCACGATAATCCTGCGCTCTAGCTACGTGATGATGTTTGGCAATACCAATACCAATCACTAAGGTTTTAGGTGTAATTTAAGCTATTTTATGTTTTTGGTTATAATTCATGGTGAGACCTCCGAATAGATATATTGTTCCTTTTTGCTGGCCAGCTCAGGACACATTTATCTTATCAAGAGGTCTTTTTCCTTTCAAACCACATTTTCAGATATTACAGGAATGTTGCCCTTTTAGCAAAATATGAAAAGGGATACCTTATATTAAAGGAGCCACCCAGTTAGACCAACAAAAATATATAGTAAACAATTGAAAAAATCGCAATAAAAAAAGGGCACTGCCCTTTTTATTGATATATTGTTAACGAGACAGTAAGTACAATAATCCCCCATCCGGTTTGTAAATTAATGGTATTTAATACAGGTGGACTTTTAACAATTTATCTTTCACTAACGTGCCATGTTTCTACCATAAGCTAGTTCTTATTTAATACAGGAATGCTGCCACCTCAGTTAAAACTTTGTAAATTCATTGAGGCTAACCCTTTCCCCTTTTCATACTTCAAATAAAGTTTTTAATTCTCAATAAAGAAAAAATTGACACAGAACTGTTAATTACAGCATACTGTTATTAACAGTACTATGTTATTGATAAAAGGGAGGTATATAATTTATGAAACATACAGGGAGACATACAGGTGCATTTCTATTGCTGTTTTTAACAGAGGGCGATAACTATGGTGGGAAACTCCTACAAAAATGTGAGGAAGAACTTCCCATTAATCCAATTGATAGTTCGATATTATATCGCACACTAAAAAAATTAGAGGAAGAAGGTGCTGTAGAGTCTTATCTTGATGTATCTGATCGAGATAAACCAATAAGGATGTACAAAATCACTAATCTAGGTAAAAGGAAATTAGAGAAGTTTCAAATCGATATTGAAGAAAAAATAAAAAATTTATCGTTTTTCCTAGAAAGATATAAAGAATGGAACGATTAATATGATGATTAGTGGAATTATTCTCTATACTATTGCCACTATTTATTTAGGTATTTCTTTCATAAAAGACAAACATAAAACAAAGGTTGCCCTTTTGAGTTCATGGAAAATGTTCTGCAATGTTTTACCGGATTTATTGGCCATTATGCTTTTTATTGGGCTAGCATTATCGTTATTTACACCGACTTTTATCTCATCGATTATTGGTGAAAGTTCCGGGTTACTAGGTATCATTTACTCAACAATCATCGGCTCTATTGCTTTAGTACCAAGCTTTATTGTCTTTCCTCTTGGAAATACATTAATTCAAAATGGTGCTGCGCTTCCACAAGTAGCCGTATTAATGTCAACAATGATGTCAGTAGGACTTGTAACTTTATCTATGGAACAAAAAACTTTTGGAAGAAGATTTGCTTATGCTCGAAATATATCTGCCATAGTAATGTCTCTTCTATTCGCATTGATTATTGGGGTGACAATGACATGACAATGCTAAAAAAATATCGGTTCTTTTCCTTTTTATTATTAGGGCTACTTATAATTGCGTTTATTAATCACTCTATTGCTTTAAAAACCATTCAGATTACTGGGAAAAGTATTTTAGATATGTTATTCCTTCTTCCTCCTATATTCATTTTAGTGGGATTATTAGATCAATGGGTAAAGAAAGAATCACTTATTCGGTATATGGGGGAAAAATCAGGTATATATGGAGTTTTCTTCACCTTATTATTAGCAACGGTGGCTGCAGGCCCTCTTTATATTGCCTTTCCAATTGCAGTACTATTATTAAAAAAAGGAGCCAGCGTCCGCTATATAGTGTTTTTCTTAGGTGCTTGGTCAACAGTAAAATTACCAGTTATAGTCTATGAAATCACTTCATTTGGCTCTAAATTTACTCTTATTCATATTTGTTTTGGCCTCGTGTTTTACTATATAACAGGAATTCTTTTTGAAAAATTTTTTAACCGACAAACATTGATAAAGCATGATATAAAAAAAAACGTCTAGTTACAAAAGCATAAGGACTTAAATGTATGATTTGCCGAAGAGTTAAAATTAAATACTCCCATCTTCAAATACCCCTTACCTTAGAACTTTTTTAGAAATAAGCGGATACGATACACTGTATCCGCTTATTAGTTTCCTTCTTAACTAATCTCCCTCAATAAACAAACCACTTATCTCGTAAATACTCAGTTTCACAAAGGAAATGAGCGTTAACTCCTAATATAAGCGTTAATCCCTCTTAGTATGAAATTGAAAATAACAAAAAAACGCCTAACCCCTTATAAATCAAGGAATTAGACGCACTTTCAACCAAAATTTATTAAGCGTTAATAAGAAATTAACGCAGATTTATATATTCGTATATTAATTGTTTATACTTCTTCTCTTGTCCGTTAATGAAACTCCAGTCTATTTCTAGGCAGTTTTAATTTCTCCAATTGGTACTATAATCATTCGTTCTTGGAACCAGTCATAACATTCCACCTGGTTATATAAATATTTAGTTTTGCTACTCGGAGCAAACTGACTAAAAATTAATACTTAAAGAAATTAAAAGGCATATAAAAAGAGGTAGAGGATTAATCCCCTACCATATACTAAAGCTCTTATTCTTTCACAGCATCTTTTAAGTTTTTTCCAGCTTTAAAAGTTGGTGCTTTGCTTGCTGCAATTTCTATTTCTTCACCAGTTTGAGGATTACGTCCTTTTCTTGCAGCACGTTCACTAACAGAAAAAGATCCAAATCCTAGAATCTCTACTTTTTCACCATTTTTTAATGCTGTTGTGATTGTTTCCATTAAGGAGTCAACTACTCTAGTTGAGTCTTTTTTTGATAGTTCAGAGTTTTCAGCTACTGCATTAATAAGTTCTGTTTTGTTCATATATGTACCTCCTAAAAATCAGTCCTTATAGGACTTCTATAAGTATTCCACAAACTTTTTTAATTAGCAATTATTAAGCTAATTGACTTGGAGACATATCCAAAACTAGGTCACATGTAACGACATATTTACCATTTTGAAGTTCTCTTATGGAACAAACGCCCCCGTTAGTTTAAGTTCATTCCTTCACGTTCTAACTGCCTTCAAAATATATTCAGTACCATATTATGCTTTACTTATGTAAATTACATTTGTGTTAATTCTTCTACTAAAGTCTCTTTACCGTAATCACTACTCATTAATAGTTGAATTAGTTTTTCAGCAGTCTCTAAAGGTGTTTGTAACTTTCCTTCTACATATAATTGATTAAACAATTCAACATATGGGAACTTTTCCTTACTTGTTGACCGTATTTCAGTTTGTAATTTTGTATCAATTACACCTGGATAAACTGATGCAACTTTTACTGGAAAAGGTTCTTCTTTTTGTTCTATATAAATACTTTTTGTAAACGAATCTAGCCCAGCTTTTGCTGTACTATAAGGGCTTTGTGAAGGAAGCAAATATTTTGCAGAACCAGAAGAGATGTTTAATACTCTTTTGTCTATTTTCCAATTTTTTGTGTACTTAATAAAATGAGATGTTAGCAAAATTGGAGCAATTAAGTTTACATTAATATTTCTAATGACATCTTCACTAATAGTTTCTTCAATCGGTCCAATAGGGGAAAGAATACCTGCATTATTGATTAAATAAATAGAATCAACATTATCTTCATTAATAAAACTAAATACACTTTGAAAAAGGGATTCAATATCCGATAAATTATTAAGGTCAAAAGAAAAATTAAATACATTAACTGGTTTTAATCCTGATTGAAAATTTAAATTTTCACTCATACCTCTTGAAATACATATAACCTGATTATTCTCATCATTTAACAATATCCTTGCCAATGATTCTCCAATACCTCTAGAAGTTCCCGTTATAATAAAATACCTCATTTAGATACCTCTCTTTCAAATATTTAATTACCTATATTCTCTCTTCCTCTTTTAATAAACTATTAACTGTTTCTTTCCAAACTTCCTTGTAATCAATATCAAAGCCCATCATTATACTCCTCGCTATATTATCAATGACTAATGCTAGAATTTGAGCATAATTATCAACATTAGAAACTTTAATAACTCCTTCATCAATTCCTTTTAATAAAATATTTCTAAATCCGTTAATAAACTCGAATTGTACACTTACAAGACGCTGTTTAAAATTAGAATTCCGACTGGATAATAATGTGAATTCATTTAAAACCTTTACTAATTCATAGTTGTCATCCACTGTAGTTGGTAATAAGTCTAATCCAAATTGATACAGTTTTTCACCATAGTTATCTTTATTTAGTTCATTAATATGGAAAAATGCATTAAATTTATAGTTCCTAAGAGTATGATTAAAAGAGTGTTCTACTAACTCTTCCTTCGACGAAAAATGATAGTAAATTGAAGGTTTTGTAATCCCTACTTCTTTTGCTATCATCGCTAAACTTGTCTTCTCTATACCGAAGTTTTTAAAAAGACTTAATGCTGCTTCAAGAATTTGAGTAGAGGTTAATTCTTTTTTATTGATAAGTATCACTCCTTAGCAGTAAATAAATCCCAATTGATATAATTTTACCTACCGTTAGGTAAAAAAACAAGAGGACTTTCTCACTAATAAAAGAAAAATAAGGTCTCCTGGATTATTAGCATCCTTATTATGCTAAACTGCCACGTTAGTACCATAGCCAAAAAGGGCATTATCCCTTATTGGATTAATGCCCCCGTTCGTATTATAAGTGTAACCTTTCACAATTTCAACCACTTTATCCTTCTTATAACTTTTTATATAAAACTCCAAAAAAAGACAATAACCATATATGATTAATGTCTTTGCTTATTAACTATATTCCTTAACAAGATTTATCCTAAAGAAATAGTTAGTATCTTAAGCTCTTTTCATTTTCTTCATGTTTAGTTTGATTTGACAGATGTAGGCCAAGGCCAAGGCCTGCACCTAAAAGTGAACCTACACTACTTTACTATTCTGCTAAATAGATATTAGGTTTTGAAGGAATAGTCATTTCACTACCAAGATAGTAGTCAGGTAAGTGTGATTGATAATATCCCTTTATTGTCATGCTATTTCGATACATTGGATTTTGAGCAAGCGTATATAGACGTGTATTGCTTGGTGTAGATGTGGTGAATATAACAAGCTTGGAATAGTCGTTATTTGTCATCACAACTTCTTCTCTCCAATCTCCGAAAATGTCTCCATAAAAAGCAGGTGCTCTGCGATCATTAACTTTAGCATTCTCGAATTTATAATTTGTGACCAGTCGTGAAACCTTACTCGTTTCATAGTTCCACTTTTCAATTTTCCCATCATTCCAACTTTCACTTAAAAGATCTCCATCCCACCATAAACGGAAAGAAGGATATGGTTGATTTTCTTTTGTTGTAATTTGGGTATTGGTAGGGCCATTATAAATTCCAGAAAAAGACCATACCTCAAATCCAGGGTATCGAGGGTCCAAATCTCCGATATCACCACGTCCTATATCTTGTAATCCAGCTGTTGCCTCATCTATATGTTGCCAATGCATGAAGCCTGTTGTAGCATCATAATAATGCTCAAGTATACCAGTTTTGTTATTCTGTTGAACACCATATCCTTGAAGACCAGGAGAGTTTGGATCAAATTTCCCAATATAAAAACGGTCTCCATGTCTAACATTACTGTCGGCTAATGTATATCGCAAGCTACCATCACTGTTGAGTGCAAAACCGACTTCATTTATCTCATCTTTCCCATCGCCATCTAAATCAGCGATCCTCATTTGATGTCCGTCAATGGTTTCCTGTGATCCACGCAACCATTTCCAATCCATCTTCATATTAGAACCGTTATAGCTGTATGTAGAAACAACTAAATTAAAGGTTTTATCCTTGTTACGGTTTTTTGCGAAAACAACAATACTTGGTGTTTTTCCATTCACATAACCAACTCCTAATTGAGTTGCCAGAGGTCCAATGGAAAGATAATCATCAGGAAGTGGGTGAGAAGCTTCTATCTTTCCTGTCATTCCATCAAGAACGGCAATCCACTGCTTATTATTATTACTATCATTCCAAACTTGGCCGTCTCCTAATGTGACACCATTGGCAATTTTAAGAATTACTTCTGCTTTTCCATCACCATCTAAATCGTAAACCGTTGCACCATCCCACATGCCGGTATCTAATGTAGCAGAACCAGGAGAGATTCTATTTTTATTTTCACTATTTGGCCCGAGGTTTGCAGACCACAGGAATGTTCCATCACGTTTGTATGCTTCCACTATTTGATGTGTTTCTTTATGACGACTAACAAAATAATCGTATTCACCGTCTCCATCAAAATCCCCAACCCAAACATTACGAATTGGTCCTCCACTTTTTAATGGGACTGTTAAGTAAGGCCCATCCGCTGTGTTAGCTTTAAAAGTAAAGGATGAACTTGCAGTATCTTCCTCTTGTTCCTTTCCATTGATAACAGGCTTAACCGTATAATCATGTTCCCTGGTTAAATCTGCACTAGTATCTGTAAAATTGGTACCTTCTGTTAGAACAGAAGAATTAAGTTTTATTTCTTTCTCACCACTCGTAGTACGATAGATATTAAAACCAACTTCAGTTGGTTCCAAAGCAAGCAAGCGCCAACTGATAAATACATCTGAACCATCACGTACAGCAACCACACCTCTACCCAATTTCTCCATTTGTCTTGGTTCAGAAGCTGCCTGAGCAGTATTACTAGGTAAAACAGAAGTTACTGATAGGATGATCAGTAATAAAAATGCAAAAATTTTTCTAGATATATTGTTGAAACCCAAAACGTATCCTCCTAAATAAGAAAGTATTTATGTAAAGGGACTTCGGCGCGCACAAAGTCCACTATTACTCCTAAATTCACATACAAATTCTTCTTACATTACTAATTAAAAACAACGTTGGTATATTTATCCCCTACTATTTTTTCGCCATTTATGAACCAATATTAATAGTTCTATATACTCAATTGATAATCGTAATCATAATTATTTAAAATCACTTATTTAATGACTAATTCATCCTAACTCTAGATGAGCGTCACTTTTGGAGTTATTTCGCAAACAAAAGAACTATAATCTCTTTTTGATTAATGCTCCCAGAGGCTCTGCAAATAGAGGGTTGATTTCTTGATTTATGTACGTTGTTCAGCAGATTCTCATCTGTCCCGCAAGAATGGACCAATGAAAAGAAAGGTATAAAAACCTACTTCCTTTTTAGCCGTTTGTCGATGGCCCACCATAGCAGGGATTAGTCTTGCTTAGAACACTCAAAAAAAAGCCCTTGCAACTGCAAGGGCTCTTAATATAGGAAATAGTGAGTTCCACTACTTAACTTTATAATTTAGTTGCACAAATTGATTAGAGACTCTTGTGTTTATAAGTGTTAAGTCTAATTGAAAGTCACTTTCTTTAAATAACTGCAATCCAACACCTAATAATGTTGGAACAACTATTAAAGATATATCATCAACTAACTTTTCTTTTATGGCCAGTTGAATTATATGTAAATCCCTTTCTTCTTTTACTAAAGCCCCCGTTTGTTTAAGTGAAATCGTTCACAAATTTATACTTTTTCGTCATTTAATGACCTAAAAAAGAGAATCAGAAGTCGTCCCCCCTAGTTAAAATACCTTATCTTAAAAACTTTATTTGATAAAAGGAAAACTTTAACTGACTATTTATTTTTTATACGAACGTAAGTACTTGAATTTTAACAATTAATCAGTTATGCTGATTATTAGTAAAACTGATTAATACAGGAGGTGAATATTACACTTGGAAAAATGGAATCAATCTTATGGCTTTTTACTAGGAAAAGTTCTTCAACAAATGGAAACTAAATTTGCTGAAGGACTGACCCCTTATAAAATTAATGCTAGACAATATGGAGTCCTTTTATTTATTAGCGGAAACCCTTATTCTTCACAAAAGGATATTTCCGAAAATCTACAAATTGATCGGACGACTATGGTTAGCCATATCGATCACCTAGAAACTTTAGGATTTGTAGAGAGAACTAGAAATCCTAATGATAGAAGATCCTATAGTCTTTTAATCACATCAAAAGGGACTCAAGTTTTAGATTCACGTTGGGAATTTCTAATTGAAACGGAATTAGAAGTACTCACCCCTTTAAACAATCAAGAAAAACAATTGCTTAAGGAGTTACTTGTAAAAATTTGGAACTAACTATAAAACTGGAGGAATTTATTTATGAATGCACTCGATTATTTTAAAGCACGTCTGGAAGCAACTGTTAGTCCTATGGATTATTTAAGATTGGCACAAGTCGATCCAGAAAGATACTTCTTAATTGATGTAAGAAACGGTCCTGAACATGTAAGAAGTCTAACAATAAAAAATGCTAATATTATTCCTCAACAAGAGTTGCAAGAGCGAATACATGAAATTCCTAAAAATAAAGAAATTATTGTTTACTGTTGGGATGTCTGGTGTAATACAGCAGCTAAAGTAGCAGTATTTTTGTTAGAGCGTGGTTATAAAGTAAAAGAGTTGTCTGGTGGGATAGCTGCGTGGAAAGAAATGAATTTTCCTGTCTCAGATGCTCCTCTAAATGTTAATCCATCTGATAATTGTGGATGCTAACTCTAATGCATAATGAAAAAAGGTACTGGATTGGTGTTGCTTCTCGTGATCATGTTTTAAATGCAGTCCAAGGTGGATTCGCTCAGCTTTGTCATGGCAAACATGCGCCTTTAAGAAAGATGAGCACTGGTGATTGGATAATTTATTACTCTCCCAAGGTTAATTATAAAGAAAGTGCTCCTCATCAAAAATTTACTGCTATTGGAAAAATTATTGATGAAGATGTTTATCAGGTGAATATGGGGAATGATTTTGTACCTTTCCGAAGAAATATTGATTTTATTCCTAGCATTGAAACACCCATTAAACCACTAATTTTAAAACTGTCATTTATTAAAAATACAAAATACTGGGGTTATTCCTTTCGATATGGTCATATAGAAATAAGCGAAAAAGATTTTAAACTAATAGCAGAAAAAATGGTTAATAAAAAAGGAGATTAGAACATTCTAACCTCCTTTTTACATTGATTCTTTAGCTAACCTTCCATGTTTTTTCCATTGACAAGTTTTCATTTATTACAGGAATGCTGCCCTGTTTGTGACACTTGTAATGAAATTTCTTTTGGAGCATCTATAATGTCTTTCAAATCCATAATAAATTTTGGTTGTTTCCCAGTAGGAAATAGTAGCATTTCAATCCCCCATTAAAAAATATATAATGATCATTTCTTTTGATACTCAACAATAGACTGGTTTTAATTTTAGCACAACTCACTTCATTTTCCTCTTGAGCTAGTCGAGTAGAAGAGAGCCTTTCTACCTTACGGTATTGTACTGAAGAATTTAGAAAGTCATTCTCATAAATTGCATTAAGTACTTTGGAAATGCCTTTTTGTACGATTTTATCCTCATGTTCTGGTATCCCCAATGGTACGACCTAGGCTCGGCCGCACACCTGCCCCATTTCTTCCATAAGCTAGTTTTGATTTATAACAGAAATTGTGCCTTTTTTTTCATAAAGTAATTAAGCTGCAGTTAATATATCCATCTTGAAAGACACTATCTTATAAACATAGAAAACAGGCATAGAAGTCAAGATTTCAAACTTTTAATGCCTGTTTTCTGTTTGTTCTTTTTTAAGGTACTATGCGATTCATGTTCAGTGTTGTTATCGCTCCACTTTACGATTATTTTTATTGTTTTGTTTTTTATTTCTTCTTTTTTAATTCCTTCCATATATGTAATCATCTGTCTCCTTCATTTGGTACTAAAAGTTTTTTTACCTCGTTATATACTTCAACTACTTCATTACCTATGACAACTTGGCATTGGGCGTTCATTTTAACCGCCATTACACCTGGAATCTTTTTTAACTGATCTACATTTGCTTTACTATTATCATTTAAGGAAAAACGTAATCTTGTCGAATAATACTCAAGGTGGGAAACGTTTTTATTCCCGCCCACATACTTTAACACCTCTGCTGCTGTTTGTTTGTAGCTCATCCTGTGTACTCCTTTTTAATAGTATTGTAGCGTCGCTGGATTAAAACAAAAAAAGGCAGGACCTAAAATAACAAATACAAAAAGTATTATTTGTTATTTATAGATCCTGCCTGCATTACCAGTCACATGTCCAATTTGTTTATTTAATTAATTAGTTTATACTCCCTTTATGAAAGCGTCAACTTTTTTTATTTTATATTCCCTAAAAGCATCAACAATCAACTGATGATCCTCAACATGGTCTAATCCACTTACTATAAAACTACCAACTATCTCATCTTTAACAATGATTGGAAAGCCTCCACCGCAAATTACAATCGTTTCATCATCTTTATATTGTTCATAGGTACCATTTTCTTCATTATCTAAGAAAATGTAGTATCCGCTATGATGGAATCTTTCAATAGTATTCTGTTTTCTGTTTAACCAGATATCACCTTTTTTGCCTTTCATCAGATACTGAAATACTATCTCGCCATCTAAAACAGCTCTTATTCTTATATTTTTTAACTGGTCTTTCTTTATTCTATTTACAATACTTAAGGCTATATTATAAGCATCTTCATTACTGAAGGAATCAAAGGATAATTCCTTTTCTAACTGAAGTACTTCATCTTTCGTCATATTCTTTCCTCCAAATATTATTAGAAACAGAATCCTTCCGGTACCTTTTTCTTAAGTTTCATTCATTAGTTTTACTTATTGAACTCCATACTTTACGACCCAATTTCACTTCTTATTTATTACTTCTCCTCTAGAAACTTGTCTAACTTATGCCATTGCAATTCTATTTCCCTCTTTAACATTCTTTTCCTTCATTCGAATGTTTTTACATCCACTGAATGTGTTGTTCCATCTCATATGTATCAAGATGTATGTAATTAACCTCCTCCTGAGCAATTGATTCATATCAACATCTATTCTCTCTAAAAAATTGATACTTAAAATGGCAGCTCGTTCTTATACTATTGAACCAATTCGCCAAGATATAAAAAAATCCTTCTTCCGCATAGCAGCTGCGAATGTTACATAAGAGTGACTATTTACTTTAATTATATGAATGCTGCCATGTAACTAACATAAAACAATATCTGTGATTCTAACGTTAGGCTATTTGTTAAGAGTCAAAAAAAATCGTGCATACTAGATATAATTTTATAAAAAGTCACAATTAACGGATGGAAAATTATCCTTTATAACAAATTTAATATCTGAGTTACTACAAAATGGAAGGATTTATGAAGGAAATGATTAATATTTTGTATCCCATAATTTATTTAATAGTTCTTTTAAATATTGTATTTCTTGCTCACTTAAATTACTTGTTACAGACTGATGGGCCTCCATAACTACAGGTAATATTTTGGTTTTTATTTCGTGTCCCTTTTCAGTTAAGTAAAGGTTTTGAGAACGTTTATCTTGAGCATTGTTTCTTTTTTGTATAATTTCTTTTTTCTCCATAGACTGTATCATTCTTGCTACTGTTGTCTGATCCTTATCAATTGCTGCAGCCAATTCTTTTTGTGTTGTCCCTTCATGCTTACAAAGCACACTAATGATTCCCCATTGCTCTGGAGTAACTTCAAAGGGCTTTAATCTCTTGGTAAAATAATTGGTCATCTTTACATCTGTCCGATGAACAAGATAGCCAATTAAATCATGTAATTCCATACTTCACCTCTATAAAGATTATATTAACGAATTGGTACCTATACTTTAATTTTGAATTAAATTTATTGTAGGTTTAGGGGTACCATACTGTTCATTTTATCAAAACCTGAATTAATAAATATACCATATAAGCCTGAATAGCTACCCCTTCTTGAATATACTGTTCTTCTGTCTTCAGCAAATATTTATATTAAAAAATATAAAAGGAACTTACACCTAAACTTAAAATCATTAAAATTATTGCTGGGATTGCCTTTTTTAATGGATCTTTTACTATTACTACTAAAGTAAGAGCAGCAACAAACATAGTTCCACCTAATAGTAATCCTGCAAATAACGAAACGTACGGAACCCATATACCAATTAACATACCAATTGCACCAATTATTTCAAAAGCACCAGTAAGAAAATTAAAAATAGATGGAAAACCAAACCGCTTAAATTCTTCAGCCATTTTTCCAGAAATTATTTTTGTTCCGGTCATAATGAAAAAGATAAATAATAATACTTGAACAACATTTACTAAAATAGAGATAGTAATCACCTTTTTCTTCAATAGAATTAATACATGCTATAGCATGTATTATACAAACAATTATTATTTCTTCAATTGTAAATAACAATTAGACTAGTTGTCACATTACCCCCTTTATTTATTACTAAGTAAAATATAACAATTAATTTGTGCAGAAACATAGATGCTATAGCATATACTTTCATTTATTTTGCTAAATGTCAAATTAATCTTTCTTATTATGCTCTATATAAAATCCGCTAGTTAAATAAGGAATAACCAATTTAATATACTCTTCCGGTGGTAACTCACTGTTTTTACTCCAAGCAATAGCAGCTCCATATATTCCACAGCTCAACATAACTGACGCAATTCTATTTCTTTCTTCTCCCTCACTTTGCCTTTGTAACATTTTATAAAAGATAATCTCCAGTTGTTCCTTGATTATTCGTGCTATCGTGTCTTCATATCCATTATGACATCGACTTGATAAAGAACTATTGAAGCTAGTTATAGCTAAAAATAAGTTCACTATTACTTCTTCATTAAGTACAAAATCATTAATTATTTCATCATTTAAGTTAATTAGGAATACTTCAGACAATACCCTTTCCAATAAATCATATTTATCTACAAAATGATAATAAAATGTTGCCCTGTTTATCTAGCCTCTGTTGTAATATCCTTTACGGTAATATCCTTGAAGTCTTTTTTCTCGGATATCATCATAAATGCATCCATAATTGATTTTCGAGTGCGAATATATCGCAAATCTTTTTTTACTTCGGTCATCTATATCTCCTCCTTTTTAGACAAATGATCGAATATGTCGTATATACGATAAATGACAACATCTATTGGTATTGTTCATTTTTATTATGTACTAAGATGATATCGTAATCAACTTTACTAACTGACTTGGAAGGAGAGATATATGTTGGTTAGAAATAGGAATAATTACTGGAAGCACAAGACAAACAAGGCTTGGAGATAAGTAGCTGATTCGGTTATATCGTAAAGAGTACAACCTGACAATTTATGATGAACCAATTCATGGTCATCTGCTTTAAAACTAATTAAGAAATAAGAGGAGTGAAGAAGTTTGTATGAGCAAAAATCCTATGGCTTGTGATTTAGAAACTGGAATTTGCGGTGTTCCTGGTAATAACGAAATGGAAATGATTGATTTAACCAATTCCAATAAAAAAATTGATTTATATTACGTAACAGATCCAATTTGCTCTCATTGTTGGGCACTGGAGCCCGTCCTTCGCCGCCTTGTCTCTCAATATGGTCACCACTTTAATTTTCATACTGTTATGGGAGGATTGTTGGAGAAATGGGAAGACTTTGGTGACGCTGCAAATGGTATTTCTAAACCTTCCGACGTTGCAGAACATTGGAAAGAAGTTGGTGTACACAGCCGCATGCCAATAGATGGATCTCTTTGGCTGGATAACCCCATTCAATCATCTTTCCCACCATCTAGAGTATATAAGGTTATTCAAAAAAGGAGTAAATCCTTAGCAAATGCGTTTTTACGTCGTGCAAGGGAAGCCGTATTTGCATTCAATCAAAATATCGGGGATCAAGGTATGCTCGTTGATATAGTGAATAAATTAGGCCTAGATGGTGCATCCATTTTAGAGGAAGCACAACAGGAAACCGGAAGGAATCTCCTCAAAGAAGACTTCAGACTAGCTGCTAGTTTGGGTGTAAGAGGATTTCCCACTATTATCATGGTCAATCAAGAAAATAAAGGTGTCAAGATTGTCGGAGCTCGTCAACTAGAATACTATATAAACGGTTTAAAACAAGCACTCCATCTCGAGAATATTCAACCTAGAGTTCTGCCTAATCTTTCTGGCCTATTGAAGGAAGAAAAGTTATTATTCTCGAAGGAAATTGAAGTTATGTACGATATTCATCAATCAGAAGTTTCTTCATTTGTAAAAGAGAAACTTTCTTCTGAGAGCTATCATAAAAAAGAAATACTAGGTGAGTCCTATTTTCTACAAGCAGAATAATTAGAGGAGATTATAAAATGGCATATATTTTACAAGTTGATTTTAGGATGCAAGGTCCCTTTGGAGAGGAGATGGCTCAGGCTTTTTCTGGTCTGGCGGAAAGCATTAACAAAGAAGAAGGATTTCTTTGGAAGATTTGGACAGAGAATCAGGAAACAAGTGAAGCTGGGGGCATCTATTGCTTTCAAACAAAGGAAAACGCAGCAAATTATTTAGAAATGCACACTAAACGATTAGTGAATTTAGGAGTAAAAGGTATCAATGCAAAGATTTTCTCCATTAATTCTAAATTAACTAAAATAACAAAAGGTTTATATTAATTTCCCACGGATCTATAAGATAAATTAAATTGCAAATAAAAACATGCCACTTTTTTGACATAAGAAAGAGCTCGCCTTGAAAAGTGAGCTCTCTTCATTATAAAAACAAATCATTATGCTTAATTTTTATGATTATCAAGCAGCTTTTCTTCTAATTTACAAATCCATCTATAATAACCTGTTAGAATTAGTATAAGCATGGGAGCACAAAATGTATCGTACCATAATTTCCACCATCCTAGATGGAAGAATCCCCAAGGTTCAGGAATTAAAACCAATGCCTCGTAAATAATAATACCTACTGTGCAAAGAGAAATAAAAATTGCTTTTTTAACAAAACTGGAGTTAAATGGGAACAAGCTTAATAACATTATATTGAATGGTGGAATTAGAATTGTATGTGCAAGAACTCCCATCCAGTCTACGCCTTTATCAAAATACCAGTATCCTTTAAACTTAAGTTCGATCACCACATCAAAAACCACCTGAAGCGCAATGGTAAATGTCCATATATTTACTTTTCTATTCATTGTCGGTATTTTATTTTTTTTAAACGCTATAACATTAAATAGAATAATCGAAATAAAAAGGAATACCATAGATTTTCCTGTCCTTATAATTTTAGTATTAGATTAACCATTGCAACTTATTTAATACCTTAATTAACTAAGTAACAAGAATTTTTTCACTATCGCTTCCATTTCGAATGACCGGATGAGGGTTATTTATGTAAAAGGGTCAACCAATGAAGGTTGACAAAAATCGTATTAGTGAAGAAAAAGAAAATTTTAATTACTGGCTGACACTATATATTATTCATTATTCTCTTTAAAGGATGGGTTTTTGTCTATAAAAAAAATGTACCGTATTGTACGATAGTACATCTTTCTAAAGATAAATATTTCTTATGGATAACTCTTACCAATTGTCCATTATCCATGAAATTCAGATTATTTATAATGATTGTTTCTTTTACCGCTGTTTGGAGATTAAAAACTTAATAGGAATGAAAAATTTCCTTTACTTTATGATAAGCAAGCTTTTCTCTTCGATAAGTATCTACGAGTCCTTTATTGTTTTGGGATTTCGGCCTTCCATGAAACCATCCCTTGTCTACCCTACAATCTGCATACTGCCAGATTATTACTCCACTTAAATCTTCATCCGATAATATGGTAGATACTTGTTCAGTTAAAGCAGACTGCTGGTATTCTTCCGTCCACTTTTCCTGATTATTATTCCTGTAACCATAAATTGCACCAGCTCCAATTTCACTGATTAGTAATGGTTTACCTGCACCAGAAGTACTATTAACGAACTTTTTAAGATTGTATAAGGAATCCTTAACTGATGTTTCATGATACCATCGCGGGTAGATATTAAAAGATACTATATCAACCAAATCCAGGCACAGATCTGAACCTATATGTGCTTCAAGACTTGCAAAGGATACCGGACGACTAGAATCTAAATGTTTAATAAGTTCAAACTGCTTTGCGTAGCAGGATCTCCCAAACTCTGTGTTACTCACACATTCATTTAATATCCCCCATACATAAATAGATGGGTGGTTTATATGACTTTCAATCATTTCTTTAATACAATCCAAACTTTGTTTCTCAAAGTTTTTGTGTCTCATCTGTTCTTCACTTAATCCTCTTGCATGAGACTCTTCCCATACAAGTATTCCATTCTCATCACATAAATCTAAAAAACGCTCATCATTAGGATAGTGACTAGTTCGAATACAATTTGCACCTAATGACTTAATCATTTCAATATCTCGATACATTGCTTCTAGGGGAAGTGCACACCCAAATTCTGCATAGTCTTCATGGCGATTTACTCCTTTAATAATCACCTTTTCTCCGTTAAACAAAATGTCCTTTCCACTGACTTTTACTTCACGAAAGCCTACTCTATCAATTAAATCGTCCACTTCTTTTCCCTTGTCAAACAGCTTTGCCTCCAGCATATATAATTTCGGATTTTCCAATGTATACGTAGTTGCAGCAGGAAACTCAAAGCTATTCTCTAATAGTGTTTCAGCATTAGGAGGAAGTACTTTGTCAACAAAGGAAATCTCATCATCTCCAACCTTTATTTTCAGCGTTACAAGCTTTTTCTCATTGGAAAGATTACTTAGCAAAGTTCTGATTGATGCATACCACTTCCCATTTTCCTGATATGGGATAAAGTGAGTATTTTTGATAAACATTTCACCAATTTCCTCCATTACTATCGGCCGCGTAATTCCACCGTAAGAATGATAATCGTTGCTCACATGCAAAGCAGACTCCATATGAAAGGAATTATCCACAATAATCTCCAGTAAATGTTCACCATGAGGTATATCCTGTAATAATATATTGAATTCTGTATAAGCATTATAATGGTATCCAACCTGCTTCTTGTCCAGGTATACATATGCCGTATGGCTGACTCCCTTAAATACTAGACGGGCATTTCCCCCAAAGGTTACTCTCTTTGAATACACTGCCTTGCCTTTATAAGAAGCAAGATTTGGATTGCTTTCCCAGCAGCTCGGAACAAGCATTTTGTATTCCTCTTGTTTTTTCTCCGATGAACTTAAGATATGAAAATCCCATATTGGATCAAGTGGTACTTCTCTACGGACCATGTGATTTTGAAATAACCTCGTATACATGAAGACCCTCCAAGCTTCTTTTTATTAGTTTTATTAACATCACTTAAAATTCCTACAAATATTAACACTGATAAAAAGTAAGATTCATACTTTTCATCAAGTACTTGATAATGGTTTCAATATAATACTTTAAAGGCATATCTTCAATAACATATAATAAGATGAAACTGATATATACTGAGGTGTTAAAGATATGTTTAAAATTCTGCGCATGGGTTGCAATTCTACACATGGCAACAATTTTTCTGTTAATCGTCCCAAAGGGTATGAATGGTGTCTTCTCTTGTTTGTTAAATCTCCGGCAGTTTTCATAATAAATGGTGAGGCAGTATCTACACCCGCTAATACTCTGATAATCTTTGATAAGAATTATCCTCATGAATACAGATCGAGCGGAGCGGAATACAAAAATGACTGGATACATTTTGAACTTAATGCGTCTTTTTTTGACCAATACCCAATTAATTTGAATACCCCGCTTTTTATCTCAAACCATTTATATATATCTGATTTAATCCAAAAAATAGCAAATGAATTTTATTCTATCAATTCTTACAAGGAGCAAACCATTGATTATTTGATGCGTGTTTTATTCGTAAAGACGAAAGAAATGGTGGAGACAAATACTCTCCAACCTTGGCGCTCAAAAGTTCATGAGGAACTAATTAAACTTCGAAGTGAAATATACAGCAACCCTCAACACAACTGGTCAATAGCATTAATGGCTAGTAAGCTACATATAAGCTGTGGTCATTTACAAAATATCTATAAAAACACCTTCCATATCTCCTGTATGTCTGATGTTATCAAAAGTAGAATTACTTATGCGAAGGAGCTGCTAATGGAATCAGATTCACAGGTGGGAGAAATTTCAAATTTATGTGGTTATGAAAATGAGGTGCATTTTATGAGGCAGTTCAAGAAGTTAACTACTTTAACCCCTTCTGAGTATCGTAGGTTGAACAGTATAAGAGATAAGTAAAGTTAAAACTTCTGAAAGTTAGAAACATGTTTGAGGCTTGTTGAGACTTGATTTCGTATAACAAGCGAAGCTGTGATGCTGCATTAAGGATATCGAGGCTACTGGAAAAAATTCAGAGAAGGAGATTTTAGAATGAATCCAGCAGTGAGTCTGGATGTGCTTAAAGGTGAAGATCAGGTTCAATTTATCTTGCGAGGAAGACAAGATTTTACCCTCCTACCACACTAACTTACCATTGTAGTTAGCGTGTAAACGTTTTACGATTAAAATAATCAAAACAAAAAGGGAATACAGAATAATCATTTCCTGTTAAAATCTCTTTTTATCTCCTTTCAGAAAATAGAAGGTTTCTTGTTTCACTTTACATGCAAGTAAGATAGTCTAGCATTTACAAAAAAATGCGGTATAAGGTTAGTCTAACAAATAGAATCGAAAATAGGAGTGAATATATATGTCTATTAAAGAAAAGATGAAAAGCGGGAAATTATATCTCTGCAATGATGAAGCTTTGGGGAAAGAGCAAACGCAAGGTTTAGAGTTATTATATGACTTTAACCACACTAGACCTTCTGAACGAGAAAAAAGAAAGGAAACTTTGCATAAATTGTTTGCGGAAATAGGAACTAATGTTTATATCGAACCACCACTTCATGCAAACTGGGGAAGACACACACATTTAGGAAATGATGTCTACGCAAATTTCAACCTGACATTGGTAGATGACACCGATATTTATATAGGAAATAATGTATTAATTGGCCCTAATGTAACGATTGATGCTGGAACTCATCCCATTCATCCCGAATTACGGAGAAAAGCAGCACAGTATAACCTGCCTGTGGTAATTGAGGATAATGTTTGGATTGGTGCTGGAGCAATTATTTTACCAGGGGTTCGTATTGGGGAAAACACAGTAATTGGAGCCGGTAGTGTAGTTACGAAGGATATTCCGCCTAATGTAGTAGCAATTGGAAGCCCTTGCAGGGTACTTAGAAAAATCAATGAGAATGATATGAAATATTATCATAAAGACAAAAAAATAAACGAAGAAGATTTACTGTAAATATTCCTCAATAATCTTACCTTAATTGAAGGTGTACATTATAAGGTTAAGAGTATAAGGAAGGTCCTCTTTTCCCTGCCAGGTTGACACTAATAAAGGTATTAAGCAGCCTTATTTCATTATCAATTGATGTAAGGTTGCTTATTTTGTTTGTAATTATAATTCCTCAGTATTCCTTAGCAACTTTAAATATTTAGGCATCTCTTGAACAAGGCAGATTCTAATAAGGCGTCACCCATTATTAAAGGCAACACCTCCCCTGTTTCTTCTAACCAAATGAGAGATGTGCTAGATAAATCTGCTCTCATCATTTACTTCTTCTTTCCACAATAGTTTGCCCTTATTAAAACGGTATTTCTCTTTTAAACTAATCAAATGATATACTCTTAATCAATGATTAAATGATCAATTCCAACAATGTCTTTACTCTCTCGAAATGTCCCGGCTGATACACCAACTGCTTTTCGAAACACTTTGTTAAAATAGTTGGCATTTGCATAACCTACTTGGGTAGCAATGTCTGTTACAGGGGTTCTTGTTGAACGAAGAAGCTCTACTGCCTTTTGAATTCTTATTTTGGTAAGGTATTGCATAGGTGTCATATTTAGTTGGTGCTGAAACTGCTTAATAAAGTAATATCTTGAAAAACCGGATACGCCTGCTATTTCGTCGAGTGTGATTGGTTCATGATAATGTGTTTGAATAAAGGTTAATGCCTCTGTAATCTGGCTAGAGAAACCTTTCGCTGTTTTTTCAATATTCCTTATGAAACGGTAACATTCCATCACAAACTCATAAGCCTTCGCTGAGGCATAATACGCATCTGTAACCTTTTGTTCAGATGTTTCTTGATAGATTTTCAGCAAAAGCCGGATTAACTTTGAATCTGGAGGTACTTTCAAGACAGGACCACTCAGTTCTTGCATTAGCCGCCAACAATCGGAGGCTTCTCTTCCTACTAATGTAATAAAAAGAAACTCCCAACCCTCACTTTCCTTTGGAAAGTAATATCGATGATCACTGGGAATCTCGACAATAAAGGCTTCTCCTGCCTTCACTGTATAACTTTTGCCCATTACATCAATCCTACCCGTTCCTGACAAAGTATATTGAAAAACAAAAGTTCCTACGTCTTTCCGCTTTAACCCATGCCAATCATAAACTGCTCCAGGCATTATCTCTTCACGGCCAAGCACTAAAATATTTGCCATATGAACCACATCTTGAAAACGAAAACCGTACGTCTGATAATCCTTCACAGCTTTCCCCCTATAAATTAAGGACAATATTTCACCCTCCTATCGCACTAACTTACCATTGATACAGTTATGTAAGCGGTTTATCATTATTATAACAACAAAAATATAAAGTTGAATACGGGCCACTTTTTTTATTTTTTAAAGCAATTTTTTCTTTTAAAAAATTTAATCAGTCGCCCTATAACAGGAGGTTAATTAATGTCGAAAATTACGTTTATTGGAGCAGGGAGTACAGTTTTTGCAAAAAATGTTCTAGGTGACTGCATGTATGTTCCTGCATTAGCTGGTTTCGAGTTCGCATTATTTGATATAGACAACCAACGCTTAAAAGACTCGGAAAATATGTTAAATAATTTAAAACAAGGGTTACAGGCAAACATCGTTGTGAAAGCCTATTCAAATCGCAAAGAAGCATTGCGAGGAGCAAAATACATTATTAATGCTATTCAAGTTGGTGGCTACAAACCAAGTACGATCATAGATTTTGAAATACCTAAAAAGTATGGCCTTCGTCAAACAATTGCTGATACAATCGGGATTGGCGGAATTTTTCGTTCTCTTCGCACCATTCCGGTTATGTGGGATTTCGCTAAGGATATTGAAGAGGTTTGTCCGGATGCCCTGCTTTTAAACTATACTAATCCAATGGCAACATTAACGGGAGCAATGCTGCGCTATACAAATGTTAAGACTGTTGGATTATGCCATAGTGTGCAAGTTTGCAGTGAACACCTCCTTAAATCCTTAGGTATGGATCACGAAGGAGTAGAAGAAAAAATTGCTGGTATTAACCATCTGGCATGGCTTCTTGAAATCAAACGCGACGGCAAGGACTTATATCCGGAAATTAAACGCCGTGCGAGGGAAAAACAACAAACAAAACATAATGATATGGTTCGCTTCGAATTAATGGACAAATTTGGATACTATGTAACTGAATCCTCTGAACATAATGCTGAGTACCATCCGTATTTCATTAAACGTAATTATCCGCATTTAATCGAGAAATTTAACATTCCACTCGATGAGTATCCGCGTCGATGTATAGAACAAATTGAACGATGGGACAAAATGCGCGACGAGATGGTCTTTAATAAGCATTTAACCCATACCCGTTCGCACGAATACGGTTCCCGTATTATTGAAGCGATAGAGACGAATATTCCGTTTAAATTTGGCGGAAACATCTTAAATACAGGGCGCTTAATTAGTAATTTACCGGAAAAAGCCGTTGTTGAAGTATCTTGTATTGCTGATCGGAGCGGAATCACACCTTGTTATGTAGGGGATCTTCCAGAACAGTTGGCTGCACTTAACCGTTCAAATATTAATACACAGCTTTTAACAATTGAAGCTGCGGTAACGAAAAAGAAAGAACATATTTATCAGGCAGCCATGCTTGATCCTCATACTTCTGCCGAATTATCAATAGATGACATCATTGCGATGTGCGACGATTTAATCGAAGCTCACGGTAACTGGATTCCAAAGTTTGAAGATCCTAAACAAATTTCGTTCATATAACGAGTAGAGTATTAACTGTATAAATATAAAAATACTATAGGGCAACTAATATTTACAGTGCAGTTCAAGAGTTAGTTGCCTTTCTTTACTATCAGTGACTAGTTATACTTCATATCTTTACATATAAGATTGAATGGGAAAGCATATGGAAAGTCCGTTTGGGTATTTGGCATTTCTTTATCACTTCTGCTTAGGTGATATCTTATTGAGAAGCTACATATTATGTGGTGCAGTTGAACTATCAACTTCAGATGATATTTTCTACTCTTAAACTTTTTATGGAAGTTTTATTTGGTAATGTAAACATAGACAAAATTGTAAAGATCAGAGCAATGCTACCTAGTAACAAATATGCACTCTTAAAACCGACTGTATCATACATATTACCAGCGATAGTCGATAAAAAGATCGAACCAACTTGCTTTGAAAACTGAAATCCGATTAAATAAATGGTAGCCGACAATCTCATATCAAAATTTGCTGAAATAAATTTAAATACAGCTACTAATAAAATGGGTACCTCAATGGCATGCATTAATTTTAATAAACTAATGAAGATAGGGCCGTCCGCAATGCCGGACCCTAAAATTCTGAATGACATAACAAACCCAGCATAAATAAGAGCCTTCTTCGCCCCAAATTTATTAATAATAAATGGAGCTAGTATCATAACAATAGCTTCAAGAAAAATTTGAAGGGTTACAAGATTCCCAAACACCTCAGTACCCTTTTCTGCTGTTGCAAAGAAGTGAGTAAAATATACCGGGAATTGTTGATCATACACATCATAAATACACCCTACCCCCAAAACGTATAGTACAAAAAACCAAAATTTTTTATTTTTAAATAAAGCAATGGTTGAACCCTTTGGTACCTGCGATTCAATGTTTCTAGTACCTTTTTGGAGATTATTATCTAATTTTGCAAAACTTAAAACAATCGCTAATAAAACAGCTGCCATACTACTAATCCAAAAAATCAAGTCTGGATTAGAGGTAAATAAATGGCCTGTAACAAAAGAACTAATTGCCGCACCTATGTTACCAAATACCCTTACACGTCCATATTCAAAGTTATTTAGGTGACTTACTCTTTCAATGTATGCTTCAATAGCACCTACACCGCCATTAAAAACAGCGCCCAGGTAAGCGCCACCAATTATAGCCGCCAAAATAATATTTGTTTTTAGTAGAACAGGAAGTATATAAACAAAAAATGGCCCAATAAAGACTAGTAATCCAACAAAAAACCATAGTAAGTTCTTTCTCAAACCTAACTTATCTGAAATTATTCCAAAAAAGGGCTGGTAACAAATAGCGGATATAGAAATAGCTGAAAATATAATTCCTGTTTCTGTTGAACTTAAACCACCTATGTTGGTAAGCCACAATGATAAAAACATTGTACATGCAGCCCAAATAAAGAAATATAATAAAAAGAATGTTCCGAAAAGCCAATAACTCTTATTTAGTTTTTTCAATTACATCTCCTCCACCATCTTATAAAATAAATGATTTAAAACACATACTAAAAAAAATGATGGAAATGATGTTTTATCGATTCCCATCACGTTTTCTTGATTTTCACCCTTCTGGGTTATTACGTTGTAATAGCAGATTTACTCTTTTTAGGATTTACTCTCTTTTAATCTAAAAACATAACTTTGGAAATCTCCTTTTATTTCAGCTGGGATACTAATTCCAGCGTAAGTAAGCTCGTCTCCACCATACACTTTATCTGTTCCCACAACCTGGTATTGCTTAAATGGGTCAATTCCTTTTAACTTTATAAAGGTAAAAGGAGCAGCTGGTTCAGCTAATACTCGGAAATAGAAGACTATAATTTCAGTTTTATCTTTCGTTGTAAACAACCAAGACGTTTCATTGCCTTCGAACGGGCTTTGCAAGCGGTAAAAATCACCAAATTGGATTAATTGACGAATTTCTTTATATTCTGACACCTGCTCTTTAACCATTTCTTTTTCTTCGTTTGAGAGTTTTACCAAATTTAGTTCGTAGCCTAAATTACCTGACATAGCCACGTTTCCACGCATTTCTAACGAAGTATAGCGATGTACCTGATGGTTTGGAACTGCAGAGACATGAGCACCCATTGAAACAATTGGATACACGAGACTTGTGCCATATTGAATCTTCAAACGTGATATAGCATCTGTATTGTCGCTTGTCCAGGTCTGTGGCATATAATACAACATACCAGGATCAAATCTCCCACCTCCTCCAGAACAGCTTTCAAACAGAATGTGCGGAAAATCCGAAACAATACTTTCCATGACTTTATAAAGACCAAGCATATAACGGTGTGCTGTTTCTCTTTGCCTCTCAGCTGGTAATATAGCAGAACCAATTTCTGTCATATGACGATTCATATCCCATTTAACATAGGAAATCGGCGCACTTGATAGAATATCACTAATCCGTTTCGTTATTTCATCACAAACATCTTCTCTAGAAAAGTCTAGTATAAGTTGATTGCGACTTTCAGACCTACTTCGATTTGGAACATGTAGGCACCAATCTGGATGCTGTCGATACAATTCACTGTCAGCAGAAATCATTTCTGGTTCAACCCAGAGACCAAATTCCATCCCCATATCCTTAACACTATGTGCAAGTTGATCCAATCCATTTGGTAGCTTTTTCTGATCAACGAACCAATCTCCCAAGGACGAATTATCATTATCCCGCTTTCCATACCATCCATCATCAAGTACAAATAATTCTATCCCTAATTTACGCCCTGTTTCAGCAATTTCAAGAATTTTTTGCGAATTGAAGTCAAAATATGTTGCTTCCCAGTTATTTATTAGAATAGGTCGCTCCTTATCTCTGTATAATCCTCGCACTAAGCGGTTACGGTACAATTCATGAAACGTTCTTGACATCTCCCCAATACCTTCAGATGAATATACCATAACTACTTCAGGCGTTTGGAAACTTTCTCCCCCTTCTAATTTCCAGCGAAAATCAAATGGATTAATCCCCATTGTTACTCGTGTATTACTAAACTGATCTACCTCTGCTTGTGCCAAGAAATTCCCGCTATACACGAAGTTAAAGGCAAACACTTCACCGCTATCTTCAGTAGTATCTTTTTTCAGAAGTGCAATAAACGGATTATGCTGATGGCTGCTTGCACCTCTTGTGCTTTCAATAGATTGAATTCCATGCCGCAACGGTTTGCGCTCAATATGTCTTTCTTTTACATGTGCACCGTGGAGATGCAAGAAGTCGAAATCTGCATTTCTAAAATCAACACAAACACTCTGGGCACTAAGCAATGTAACCGACTCATTTCCCTTATTATCGAAGCGTACAGAACGTGTTATTACGTTAAGATGTTCGAAAACGGTATAGCACAATATAACTTTTAATCCTATTATTGAGTCTTCCATTGTAATCTCAAGTGTTTCTGCTTCATTATCTTTTTCAACATATGTTGAGGGCAGCCCATTAAGTTTAGGCTTACCTTTAAAAATCTTATGTGAAATATATCTTAAATCTGATATCGTTGATCCATTCTCCAATTGAATTTGATAAGCTGGCTTACGGAAATCAGAGTTCCCATACTGTGGATATTCTTGCGGTAACGTATCTAAAGAGAATACTCTGTCATTTCTGTGCTCATATGGATTACCGGAAAAACCCCTGTCTTGATATTGAAGATAGTTTGCGAAATTATATTTCGCTATCCCTTTCCCCCAATAATAATGCACAAGGTAACCATCACGTAGGATACCTATTACATAACTTGTATCCTTTGCTTTTAAATGAAATGTTCTTTCTGATGCTTGATAATAAATCCCCATTTTTCACAACTCCAATGCTCTATTATACGCAACTACTTTTCTTCTAAAAATTTTAGATAGGATAGCGTTGGATGTTTAATGTTTAATTATTTAATGGCACCCTTGACAACTCCACCAATAATCCATCTCTGAGCAAATAAGTAGATAATTACCATTGGAGCCATGGATAAAATATAGGATGCGAAGGCCAAATTATAGTCTGTACCAAATTCAGTCTGGAACACGTACTGTACTAGTGGAAGCGTGTAATCTGCCGAATCGCTCAAAATTACTAAAGGAAGCAAGAAATCATTCCATGCCCATAAACAAGTCAAAATACCGATTGTTGCGTTAATTGGTGTTAAAAGAGGAAAGATGACCTTCCAAAATACTCCCCATGTACTACTTCCATCCATTATGGCTGCCTCCTCTAACTCTACAGGAATAGAACGGATGTATCCGACATAAATGAAGATATTCATTGCCATACCATAAACCACATACAGAATAGTTAAACCAATAGGATTATTTAATCCAATTGCAGAGGTTTGTTTCACAATAGGTAACATGATAATTGGAAATGGGATAAATAAAGCACTAACAAAGTAGTAATATAACATTCTAAAAAGCTTTCTATGCATATTCCTAGCAATCGCATAAGCTACAAGTGAATTAGATAGAATAGTAAATACTAAGGTAAAGAAAGTGATTAGTGCACTATTTTTGAAAGCAGCAAAGAAGTTGGTTGCTTCAATTGCTCTTGTAAAGTTGTCCCAATGAAAATTAAGAGGAAACGATAATGCCGACTCTGCTAATTCCTGCGGACTTTTTAACGCAATAGAGATGGTAATATACAATGGGAAAAGTATTATTAACGATCCTAAAGCAATTAGAATTGTTATAGGCCAGTTCACACGTTGGTTCATTACATATTCATCTCCCTTTTTTGTAGTACTTTAAGCTGGAACACAGAAATGGCCATGATGACAATGAAGTAAATTACAGCGTTTGCAGATTGATAGGCAAACTCCCCGCCGCTAAATCCTCCATTATAGATTAACAAGGCAATAGAAGTGGTTGAGTAACCAGGGCCTCCATTTGTCATTGCTACTATCTGATCAAAAACCATCAGTGAATTTTTCATTGATAACACCATATTAATCGTAAAGAACGGTGCAATTACCGGAAACGTTACTTTCCAAAATTGCTGCCATCTATTTGCACCATCTAGACTTGAAGCTTCATATAATTCCGTTGGCACAGTTTGCAGACCTGATAAATACAAAATGATATTAAAAGCACATGATTGCCATAAAAAAACAAGCAATATACCAATCCAAGCAAGATCAGCATTTCCAAGTATATTTTGGGTTAGAAACCCAATCCCATATTTTTCTCCGATGTCTGGAAGAATACTAGTAAAGAAAAAATTGAAAATAAATCCGACGATTAATACACTTAATATATTCGGTAAAAAATAAACCGCTCTAAAAAAGTTTTTACCTTTAATTTTTGCATTCAATCCAACTGCTAGAACTAGACTGAATAAATTGATAAGAATAGCACCTACAACAGCAAATTTAAAGGTAAACCCATATGAATCTAGAATTGCCTGATCTTTAAATAAGTTAATATAGTTTTTAAAACCTACAAAATCATAATCCAGCGCAATTCCGTTCCAATTAGTGAATGAATAATAAATCCCCTTTAATGCCGGAAGAGTATGAAAAGCAAAGAAAAGCAAGGCTGCAGGTATAACCATTAAATAAAAAGTAATCATTCTCGAATTTATTTTCTTCTTACGAATTATCACTGGTTTAGAGTTTGGCGTAGAAGTTTGTAGTTTTCCAACCATCGATTCATTATTTTTCATTAAAGTTGCACTCCTTTTTAAAGGTTGGAACTGTCCCATAAGCTATTACATTTTTATTAAACATATATAGTAATAGCTTCTTAAAGACAGTCCCCTATTAAAAAACTACTGACGATTTTGAACTTTTTTCCAATCTTTTTGTATCTTATCAAGAAAAGCATCTACATCTTTATCCATTACCAATGTCTGTAATGTTTTATCAGGTGCTACTCCATTTGGAATGTAGTGATCCGGAAAGTCTGCTAATGCTCCTTTTTCAAAGCTATCTTTTAGTTCAGCAACAGTTGGGTCATCCTGAGTTATTCCTTCAAGTGCTGAAAACGCATTCTGTTCACCAATATATTGCTTGGCATTTTCTTCTTTCAGAAGGAATTCAATAAATTTTTGTGCTTCTTCAGGGTGTTTTGATGATGCTGACGTAGCAAGCATTAAGTCTACACCAGATACTAACTTTGTCTCATCTGGATTATTTGTTGCTGGAAATGGAAATACTCCTAAATCAATGTTTTGGTTAGCTTTCTTTATTTCGGGAATTGCCCAGATACCTTGTAAATACATAGCAGCCTCTCCATTGGCAAACGCAGTATTCCCATCATTATAACCAACACCCTGTTGGTTATTGTGACCATAATTAGCTAAATCAACTATTTTCTCAGCTGCCTCTTTATATCTTTCTCCTGCAAGAATTTTCCCTTTATTTAACTGAGTATAGAAGTCTTCTCCCTGAGTGTTAGCAGCAAGAGCATTAAATGCCGATAAAATGGTCCAAGAATCCTTATATGTATGATAGAAAGGAATTTGCCCTGAATCCTGTACCTTCTTGGCTACAGCAATGAAATCATCCCATGTTTCTGGTATCTCCAGGTTCAACTCCTTAAAAATTGATTTATTATAGATAACTCCAACAGCATTAGCTGCATAAGGAATTCCATAAACTTTTTCCTCGTTAGATACATCTTTTAGCATTTGTATATATGCCTGCTGAATGTTCTCAAGATTTTTATCTTTTGATACATCTGTGAATACACCTGTTTCAGATAGATCTTTATAAGTTATATCTCCCCCAATTCCCATAACATCTGGAATATCTGATTTTGATACTCTTGTACGTAAAACAGTAGTAGCTTCTGGTGGACTAGTTTGTTCCACATCGATATTTGGATTTTCTTTTTCGAATTTCTCAATCAATTTATCAAACGTTTCCATACCTTCACGCTTATAATGAAAAAATTCAATTTCAACCTTTCCATCTTGCCCATTTGCATTTTTTCCACCACATCCTGCAAGTAATGAGATTGATAATGCCCCTGCCGTTAGTAATGAGATTGTTTTCTTCATTAGAACCCCTCCACATTTTTAGTAAAATTACGTTAAGTTTACCATTGGTATTTCCATATTGTTGGTAACGGTTTCATTTAATAGAAAACATCCCTTTCAGCAAAATCCTTTAAAAGTTATTCTTTTGCCAAAATACAATACGAAAAATTTTCACTTTACTTAAGTTAACTAGTTAATTTAAGTAAAGTATCGTATTTATAATTTACCAAAAAAAGCGCTTACGTACAATATATTTTTTATTTTTATAATAATTTGATAAATATTAGTTAAATGATTACTTATTTTTCGAAACATTATATTGTTGAATTGATTGTGTATAAATGAAAAAACAGGAAGGACTTTGTCGCTAAAGTCCTTCCTGTCTCTATAAATACTATAGTAGTACCACACTGCTCAAATTATATAGGATATTACCCATTATATATATTAAGATTAAAGATAATTATTTAATACATTCACCAACACTATCTCGATAGATTAATTGTGCAGGAAGAATAACCTTTAATGGTATTTCCCTTCCTTTTATTCGATCGAAAAGCAATTTCACAGCCGTTTTCCCCATTTCATCCCCTTGTACTCTAACAGAAGAAAGAGGAGGATTCATAAATGCAGCAGCCTCAATATCATCAAAACTAAAAACAGAAACTGAATCAGGTACTACGATATCAGCTTCATGCAAAGCTCGGAGTACTCCAATCGCCATTGGATCGCTCCCCACTACAATGGCACTTCCAAGAAGTTTACTTTCAATTAGTTGTTTTGTTAAATTATATCCACTTGTAGTCCCCCAATCACCTTCTAAGACTTTAGCAGGGTTATACAAGTTTTTTCCTTTCATGTTTTTTTCAAAAGTAATTTTACGAATATCCTCTTTTTTCCTTATCTTTGTTTCTACTAATTCATATACATTACCTTTACCGCCTAAATAAACTATATCGGTATGGCCAAGTGAAAATAAAAACTCCATTACTTGATTGGTTGCACCCTCAAAATCAGAGATAACAACATCAACATTTGTATCTAAGGGTAGATAATCTACTGCAACAATATTATTATTTTTATTATAAATTTTCCTTAGATCGTCAATTTCAATATCACCTATGACAATCAGTCCATCCAACCCATTTAAACTTTCAGATGAGATATTATTTTTACCTACCATCATAGTTGAAACAATTGTTAAGCCATACTGCTGACAGCTATTTTCTATCCCATTCCGAATAGAATAAAAATACGGATCAATATTTTCATCATTTAACATAATAAGACCAATATGAAATTCATCAGCTTGCTTTACTAGTTTTGAACTCTTCTTCCTTAACGGTTTATAATCTAATTCGTTAACTATACTAATAACTCTACTTCTCGTTTCCTCTGTTACCGATAGAGTAGGGTCATTATTAATAATCCTTGAAACAGTTGCAGTTGATACATTGGAAAGTCTCGCTATGTCCTTTAATGTTACCATATTTATCACCTTTTTATTTTTAGTTAAATTAACTAAAATTATCTAATAATAATTTAACAATAAAAGCACTTTGCTGCAAGAGTTTAGTTTATTATAGAGTCTTTTTTATAGCAAAATATGAAAACAAATAGAAATAACCCAAACGGTATTTGAAAATATATTGAAGATAATAATTGGTTTATTTGGTTAGTTCCTAACATTTGTAGGGGTTATTTTTATGGTTAGCAAACAAAACTCCCTCAATAAACAAACACTTATCTCTAAAATATACAGGTTTCACGCAGTAAATAAGCGTTAACCCCTAAATAAGCGTTAATCCTTCTTAACCTTAAATATGGTATAAAAAGAAAACTGCTAAACCTTATGTATCACAGGTTTTAGCCGTTTATAATTAGAAATCTATGAAGCGTTAATATGTATTATACGAACAATTATTACGAATTGTTATTAGAATGGTTCTTGCTTACTTATTTATTATTTTATATAGGTATCAACGAAGGTATGGATAATTCCTCTACCATTATTTCTAGCCAGTATTAAATAAGACTCCTTGATGGTACCACCAACATAAGCTCTCGATTCTCAAACTAACCATTTTCTTATTGTCTCATCCAAATATTAGCCAATTTAATCTAAACTAAAGTAAAAAACCTTGAAAAGCATTTAGCCAATCAAGGTTTTAAAATATTATTTATAAACGACTTTACATTTCCAATGTGGATTTTGTTCGTTAAAATCATATAAGAGGTTAATGAAGATTTTAGAATCTTTTGGTAGCCTCTCTTCAACGTTGCTCCATCCCTCAAAAATCAAAGTTTCAGGTAATTCAATTAGTCCAGTAATTGCATCCCAAAATGCATCCCAATTCATTCCATAAAAATCGGGTAAATCAAGATTCTTTTTTAACAAATAATGAAAATCAGTTGAATTTTGAACTGCACTCACATCCAATATAAGTTTATCTTGTTTTGATTAGCTGACTCAGTAACTTTAAGAACTTCCTTGTATGTAGCATGTAATCGATATTGTCTGGCCCGGATTAATCCGTACCCTTTGTTGTAATCTTAAAAGCTAAATATAAAAAATTTTGCCATTTTACCACCCTATCAAACTACTTCTTTCTCGTGCACGGCAATTTATAGGCTGTTTACTGCTTCATCATGCTAAACAATGTTCACAATCCTTCTCATGATACAAACCAATGCTTGGCCCTTTGTTTTGCTTTCTTTTAATTTTCTTTGGTAATCATGAGCTCTCGATTCTCAAACAAATCATCTTCTTATTGTCTCACTCAAATATTAGCTGATTTAATATAAATTAAAGTAAAAACCTTGAAAGGCATTTAGCCAATCAAGGTTTAAGAATTGTATTAAGATTTATTGACTCAGATACTAGTCACCTATGTCTATTTTTTCATAATGCTTATCAATTAATTTCACTATATAATCATCTAATTTTTCAATAATATAGTATGACTTTTTAGCTTTCACAAGATTTGAGACATTTCACCATAAAGCTACAATTCACCCCAAATTATAGGAAATCAAGTGATTTTGTACATTTTTTAAGTTTAATAATATTTACGAATTTTTATAATTTGTTTTGTTGTAAAAATGCTACTAAAATCCTTTCAATAGGTAAACTAGCATTTTTTAGTAATTTCTCTACTTTGTCCTTTATTTGCTTATTAGAAGCAATTATTTTTTTATACTCTTCACCATCAAAAGAACGTAAAGAATCTATTGCATATTCAGCTACTTCATCACTCTCATTAAGTAAATCTAATAATAAATTAAATCCATATACTCCGTTATCTTCATCTATACAGTAGGCTAATCTAATTTTATATTTATCATCTTTATCTTTTAATCCTCGAATTAAATTCTCCCAATCAATATTAGTAAACTCACTCATCAATTCTTGCACATACATAAATTCATCGTCATAAAAATAATTATCTGCGCTATTTTCAGATAATACTTCATCTACTTTTTCGTACATTCACTTTCCTCCTCTATTTACTAAAACCACCTGGTAATGGAGCATTAATTTGTCCTGTTGGGTAGCCGCTAACTACCGTATCACCTATTTTAATAACATCAATTTCTACACCATCAACAATCCCCCTATGGAAAGTTGCTCCATCTCTACCTCTAATACTTATTGGAGGAGAATTACCAATATCAGTTATACTATCTAAGATTTTAATATCACTCCAACCTTCAGGAAATATTGTACTATTTTTTATTTTCGAAAGTTTCCCATCAGGAAATTGAGTTATATATTTGATATCTTTTGTACCATCAGGGTTGATTTTAATAGATTCTGTAGCATAGTTAGAATGGCTATTATTAATGTTTGATGAATGTCCCCCAATAATTTCATTTTTATTAGGGTTCTTTCTCTGTCCCAAAAGGATTTTTTCCTTCATTTCAGGTGTGATAATTGATTTAGCTCCGCTGACTGGCTTACTATTATTAACCGTACCCTTAGTAATTTTAGTATTAGCCTTATTTCCCTTTACCTTCTCTTTTATCTTCCTCAAATCACCCTTAGAAACCTTAATCGACCTACTAGTAATCTTCCCACCTCTAAAACCATAAACACTCCCAATTAAACTGCTAAAGATAATCGAATTAGATTCTAGCTTCGATAACTCTTCTCCAGTCCAGAGATTGTATCCGTCTTTTGCTGCTTGGATTTGTTCTAGGTAAATATCTGAATCAGGCTCGTTGTCTAACTTGATTTCTCCCTTTTTTATAGCCTCATTATATGCTAGGCTTGCTTTGGCTGCATCTTGATCTGTGCGATCGTTTTTGCTGAGGACCCATGTATTGCCTACGAGCTTTTTCTCGTATTGACTGAAGTCATACTTCACTTCTGTTTTGCCAGCGGTTTTCTTAGTGGTGTTTACTCTGCTGGTGCTTTTAACGGAGTGATTGGAAACTTGCTTTACGTTATTGTTTACATTGTCTGACTTAAACATAGCCAAACTTGGACCAAGTGGAGAGAGTTGGCTGTTAGATTGATATATATTTGTCAGGAATCCTTTATATTTTAATTGGCTTTTGCTTAATCCAGTTTGCACTAGCTGGTATGTTTTATTGACTGGTATTTCACTAATTCGAACGCCTTCTTTTATCATGCTAGGGGCATATGGGACAAATGGTATTGCTCCAATCATGCTTTGGGTAATACTTGCTTGGCGCTGTTCATTAGTGAGCTTGTTGCCGAACATATCTTTTCCTGTTATATATTCCGATAGTCCATTTGCTGAAATAAGGCCATATATGCCCATTTCTGTTTGTTCTAGTTTCGTGAAGGTGCGGACATTTTTATAAGCGTCAAGCGCATGATCAGCTGTATGAATCGCTTTCGTTGCTGAATAGATGCCTTTACCACCTTTAAGGGCTCTTCCTGCCCATCCGACAATTGGAATAAAGCCTGCGGCTGCCATTGCGCCAGCTGCTACTCGTTGTCCTTCCGTCAGCTTTACACCTGTAACGGGGTCGACTCCGTCTTTAGCTCGTATATAGTCATAATAACCAGTTAATTCGCCGGCGAAGGTTTTGGTACCCTCCCATAGGTCTTCATACCATGGGCGGTTTGCTATTTCCCTTGCTTCTTTCTCTTCCTTTTTATAGGAGAGGTAGCTGTTAGTTTGTGTCTTTGCTTCTACCATGGACTGATATGCATCACTCGATTGATAGGCTTCTGCATCAAAATGGATGGGTGAAATACTGCTGCCTTGTCTTGTTGCTTCCATTAAAGATTGGAAAAGAGCTTGAACATAGTGCTCTTCTCCTTCTGAAGAGAGGTATTCATCTTTTAACTCTTGGTCGACTTCCCCAACTGCATCGATCGTTTTGGTCCGTTTTTTTCTTACATCCATCATCAGATCGTCAAACTGGGAACGGGAATAAGGCGTTAAAGACACTAGATCATCAATGTCTCTAAAAATTTGCTCCAGCGCTCTTCGTTGTTCACTAATCATTTCGTCTGCCTGACGTTCTTTATATGCAAGCTCCTCTTCTAAAAAAGATGTTTCCACACGAGAATGGCCACCTAAGTCTTTATCTTCTAACCTTGAGCTTACTCCTTCAAAGAATGCAATCTGTCTGTCAATCAGCCGCTGCCATGCTTCTACTACTTCCAGCTGGCCCTGATAAAAACCTTTAATTGCTTCGGCACCTTTTCCTTCAAAATCATCTAAATGAACAATCTCCTGGAAGGCTTTGTGCAGCTGTGTAAACTGTGTGCGCAGCTCTTTATAGTGCTTAGCCCTTCCTTTCATTGTATCACGTAAACTAGATGCATCTAAAACTTTCATTTTTTCGCCTCTCTTTTACACGGATAATAGGTCCTTTAGTTAATAAATGGCCAGTATATCCCATATCCTTTTATTGTAAAAAAGATGAAGGGGTGTTTAAATAGGGAATTGGTTGGAAATTATCAACTAACCTAAGCTAAAGAATCTATAGTTCTACCTAAGTTAGACAACCTTTGTGTATGCTTAAAATAATTATTAGCAATCTTACCATTGCAAAAGTACTAATATGATGAGAAGCCATTCCGTTTGGCTAAGGTCTATGTTTTAAGCTCGATTAGTAATGCCATCTTGCTTATAATGTTCATCATTACCTGTTTGTACAGTAAAGACAAAACTGCTAGGTGTGTTTTCTGGAACTGATACCCTATAATTTTCATTAAATGTATAGTTTACTAGAGGATAGACGGAATATGCCATTGAAGCTTCATAATCATTAGAGGCTATGAATTTAGTAGAGGCATCGTCTAGTGATTCTGCCTTTATAACCGAATGGAAAAAGTCTGAAAACGTGTCATGTTTAATCACTAAGAAGTTCTTCATCAAGTTTTTTTCCATAATAATTTAGTTTTTATCTATTATTCTCCCTATATAATCATCGTCAAAAACTTTTCAATTTACAGTTATTCTACATGTAACAACGATTCACCTGCCAAAATTTAGGGGACAAGCACCGTTTTTATAATTTTACGGTGCTCAACCAATTATAATTAAGCGTCTAAGATATACCGGACCAAATCGAGTACCTTTTGCGTGTTACCATCCGTTTCGCACGTCACGATGGATTCTGAGCTTCCTACTTGTTTCATAATGTCATAAATAACAGCTGCTTTTGTCTATGCGCTAGAATGGACATTATGCTAGTTTGGGTTCTGGAATAAATATGGAATAAAAAGCGGGAACGATTCTTTAAAGATAGTCATATACTGACCGCCAAACTGGGCATATTCTGCTTGTCTTTTCATTCCTGCTCTTGAGCTTGCCACAAGCAGCAAGAATTAAGCCAGATGCTAATACTAGTGATGTTACTAATTTCTTTTTCACTTAAAGTTCCCAAATGTATGTAATTTGTCCATATTATACCAAATGAAGAAGTGGAATTGGGGCAAAATCCCTTTTTTTGGTTCTTTAATACCGATTGCACGATGTGTAAATAAGCCTATAACATTGTCTTAGAACGAAACTATTAGATTGTTCATCGTTAATTGAAAGGAGTGTGTAGCTGCTAATGAGTATAGAGGCTTTTACAACAGCATGTACGTATAATTAACAAGGGAAAAAACGAAGGTAAAGTATTAATGATAGGAATAGTGGTTACTAACTTTTTTGTTTTTTTACAGATAATAAATCCTTTAAAGGGAATATCATTTTAAAACGGTTATATGTCTATATAACTAAATATAGTACAAATGCGCTTACAAGACTTATTCAATCATATGAAAAATAAGCAGTGCAGTTTAATCGACAATTCCTATTAAAATAAGGATGTTGGGACAAAAACCTTGCCTATTTCATAGGTGCTCTTATCATTTGTTTCTAGCTTCTTCATATACAAGTATGTCCCAAACTTTCATAAGATAAAAATATTGTACTTACTTCTAATCTCCTCCAACAGATCTTCTACTTTATCTCGGTTAGAAGGAAATTTTTCCAGATAACTAACAACATTTTCCAATAAAATTCATTGTAATTTAGAATGGATTCGATGTCTTGTTTTACAGATAGAGAAGCGATGTAAAAGCAAACTCCTTCTTCTCCAAAGTATTCATCTTCCCATTCAGCATAGCTCCTTGCAAAGACAAACCACGTAAACTCATCTCAATATCCTTTTTCGTCTGCGATATTTTCCAAAATGGAGATGAAATCATCCCCCTTCATTCTAAAATACATTTAATTAAGTCCATATACTTTCTGTTTCTGCCATGTTTCCACCTCTTTATTAGTCAATAGTTAGGAAGAAATTAGGAACTTCTCCTTTTTTTTCATAAAAGTATTCTCTGAATTTACGCTCTTAGAGGCAACTCCAACTATCAATCTACCAATCCAATGATAGTACTATTATTCAGTGCTTCTTTGTCCAATCAGCGTAATATCTGGACTTCTCTAATTGAATTAATTTCTAACACGCTCTAACATACATATGAGAAGGGCTTCTACTCTATTCAGTTTATGTTTTTAAAAATTTTTGCACTAATAGTTCCTCGTCACAATGGCACTTCTAGCACCATTTGCTTCCATTGGTGTTAGAAGTGCCATTGTATTAGGATATTTAATAACTTAGTATTTTTTTAACATTATGATGATAATTGAAAAACTCTTATTTCGTTTATTAATAAATCAAAAAAGGAATCAACATCTTTTGAACTAGTCTCTGGTTCAAAGTAATGCACCGTCATTGTTAGATTATTATTATAACTACTAAATCCAAGTATAAAATTAGGGGCGTACCCTGCTGGTGAAACAATATAGGCATCTTTCACAGCAGTCTCTCCAATACAAAACGGGTAATCCGCAATAACACCCATATTTGTTAATAAAGGGGAGGACTTTCTACTTTTTACAGCTAGTTTACTGGTATTTCCAAAAAAAGACTTAACATTCTTGTATCCCATATCTCTGATGAGTTCCATTGCAATCGCACTATTTATTCCTGGATTATCTTGTTTAAGTTTCTTCATCATGGTAGATACACGTTTTAAGGTAGTCGTAAATGACTCTCCCTCTATCCAATCGAGTACTGAATTGATTTTTACAGACATATTACTACAAATAGCTGCTGTGTTATGTGAATGAAGATATCGGCGTAAATCAACTGTTGTTGTAATTTCCTTCGGTTCTAAAGTTTTAGGTTTAATAAGACTATATAATGTTCTATAGTAAGCAGTCATCATAAAATCATTAACAGTAGCATTATTACTTTTAATATAAGAAAGGATCTCTTCAAATTCATCTTTAAGAATTTTCCTAATAGAGACTAGTTGTTTATGTCTACCTTCATTAGTAAATGGAAAAGCCCAGTTAGCTTTTGAATTGTCTTGTTTTGAATTCCAGGCTTTCTTAAGATCTGTAATTCCTAGGTTTTGAAATATTTGATCAATGCTTCTATTGGTATTATTTTTTAATTCGGGATAGTAATCTATATTACTACATAATTGTCTATAAATGTTAGACAAAATATGCAAATAACCTTTTATACCAGAAACGTCTGTACATGAATGGTTAAATGTTAGACATAGAATATCATTAATATTGGTTTGAAAAATATAAGCTTGAAGTTGTCTTGAACTCGGAGAAAGTAAAGAGGAAAAGAATTTCTTTAGAGCCAAATCCTTATCCTTACATTCTTCTACTAAACACCATTTCATATCATCAATGTGTTCAAATCTCTTCCATATTGGGTCTCTATCAGTTTCTTGTAAATAACATCCTAAGATAGATTCCACATCAATTGATTGTCTCACAGCTTTAATCATTTTATCCGCCTGTATTCTTCCGTCCATTTCCAATACTACTTTTAACTGTGTATCCGCAGTATAAAATCCAGCTATATGATTAGCCCAATCCTGCCCACAAGTTGGAAATTCTCCAAGAATTGCGCTTGAATCTACATTACTAAATTCTTTCTCCATGTTCAGTAATCTCCTTTTTTATCGCCTATTAACGATAAATATCCTCGACATGATCTATATATTTTTTTAATGAGCTCATTTGAGGCATATTAATATTTAACTCGTTCCCCTTTTCCATTACATGAGAATAAATCTTTTTTATTTCATCTGCTCCATTGTAAAGTTGAAAAATAGTTCTTTGTGCTATATCCTTTTTCATCATAACCCATAATCCAAAGGTTGCTAACCAGGAAGGTAAAAAGAATGCTTTTGCATCTCCGAACTCTTTTATTTCTATTCCTCTAAGTTTACAGATAGTTAAGTTTTCACGTATACATAAAACACCTTGATGTAAATTTGATAAGTTATTTAAAAATTTATCGGCCCCTCCTGACTTCGCAATCATACTACTTATACCTGCATTAAGTGCAAATTGTTTCCAGAGCCAATGTTGCATGTTTTTTTGACATTTAACCTCAATATTTGCCTTTTTAAAAATACTTTTCATTTTCTCTAATCTTGGTGTCAATTCACCTGTTACTTCCCCTAATGAAATCTGATTCATTATCACACCATTTAAATTATTATTTTCAACAAATCCTCCACCCGCACTAGGGAATCCCCACAAATACTTTTCCTTAGGAATATATCTATTTATAGTTTCAAAATCAGTCCATAAATGATTAAAAAATAAGATATCCGCTCTTCCAATTTTTTTAGAAAGTAATGGTAATACAGAATCTAGTTGATAGTGTCTTACACTAACTATTACTAAATCAAAGTTATCAAAAGAAGGTAAGTCTTCTACAGTTTTCATTAAATATGTTTTAGATATATTACTCTTTTTTCGTTTCCGTGTATCTAATAGATTTAAAGAAATCCCCTTTTCTATTTCCCTTAGCGTATTAGATCGTACATAATGAGTTATATCGAATCCAGCTTCCTTAAGTATGTATCCATATATACTTCCAATAACACCAGATCCAAATATTAAAATTTTCATTTGTTTTCCTCTTTCTAAATTAAATATAGTGAGGGCTATGTTGCATATTTTCTCTCTTATTATTAGAAACAGGAAGAGAACTATTTAACTGATTCTCATCCTGTTTCTCTACTTAAATAATCGGGAATATAAATTAAATAAATTGTACTTCTTTAGAATAATTTAACATATTAGCGATGTTTTTCTGATTGATACCTGGCCATTCAAATCCAACTTTATCTAAAAGCACTTTAGTTTTTGCAAAGACCATCCGGAAATTTGTATCCCTTATATTCCCCATTAATCCTGCATGAATAACAATCTTCATTATATGCTCTTGCAATTCAGGATTTTCATAATTGGCAAATAGTTCATTTATATCGCATATTTTCAGGTCAGAATAACCTTCCCTCTGTAAAAACTCTCCTAATTCTATACTACTGATTCCATTATAGTTGTATACATGATGTGTTTCATTTTTCAAGTTCTTTCTATTAAACAATAAAGTTATCGCTTTACTTACATCATTCACAAAAGAAAAATCAATTACTTTTTCCTCGAATGCTGGGATCATGTTAATTTTAATAAATGACTTAACTACCGAATAAAAGGCATTACTTGATATATTTTCTTGGAATTTTAATGTATTTGAATTGTAGTTAAGATTTCCCACTCTATATATATTAGCGTTCAATCCGCTTTCTCTTGCTTTAACGATTAATTTTTCTGCTTCTAGTTTTGTTCTAAAGTAAATATTTTCATCTTCTTGCCCTACATCATAATCAAATTCTGTAAATAAGAAATTATCAATCCCCGGAATACTTCCAAAGGCTACTAATGGCGTAGATATATGATTTATATCCTTTTGTATACCAGTGGAGGCAAACTTAATTAGGCTTTCTGTTCCTTTTACATTGATTTCATAAGAGTCTTCAAATTTACCGTAATGATTAACATTTGCTGCTGGATTAATAACACAATCTATCTTATCTGCTAATTCATTATAAATAGATTCTGTTAATCCCATAAATGACTTTGAAAGGTCACCATTATATACAAAAATTCTATGTTTATATTGCTCATATAAAGAAGCAGTAAAATAGAAAGATAATTTTTGCTCTAATCTATTTTTCGATTCATGAACATCTGCACCTCTAATAATTACATGTATATCACAGCTTGTTTCAATTAAAAGATCATGTAACAAATGAGCACCTAAGTAACCAGTCGAACCTGTTAGTAAAATATTCCTATAATCAACCCTTTCCGAGACATCTAAATTTTCATATGTGGTAATTTGTCTGTCGTACCACTCTGTTTTTAGTTGTATTTCACTATCTAAATCAAAAGAGTGATTTCCTTTTGATTTGGCGATATTTTCTTTTTTATTAAGTAAAGACATTAAGTAATTTTTATTAAAGGAAATATTTTTTGCAAAACTTTCTATTGTATCATATTCAAAAATGTCATTTAACTGTGCTTCAAAATCCATTGATAGCTTAGAGATAACTTGTATTCCATCTAAGGAAGTACCACCAAGTTCAAAGAAATTATCAGTAATACTAACTTTTTCCACTCCTAAAACATCTTGCCAAACTTTAGCAATCATTTTTTCAGCTTCTGTTTTTGGCGCAATATATTCTCCAACCCTTTCAATATTTTTTTGTTGGATATCTTGAGTTAGCTGCAGTAGTAATTCACCTGTATAATTTTGCAGGGGTAGCAAAAATCTTCGATGTATTAAATTTGCTTCATTTGTAATTAGAACTTCCCAGCTTAGATTGGATTGGAGAATATCCTTTTTATCTTCAAATTTCGCCACTTTATTTCCATTACTTAATTCTCCTGAGTCATTTGTAGTTAGTGTATGTTCTTCTGATTTATACCAACTATTAAAATAACATTCTATTGTATCTACAGGAGGAATGACATCTAATTGCAATTGATAGAGAGTGTAGCTTTCTTCTCTACTTTTTATCTTCCACTTGGATTTTTCAATAAAATTCAAAAATGGAATATTCTTTTCTGTTGGATAGAATTTTGCTTCTATTTTGTTTAAATTCTTTTCTTTACAAAACTCCTTCAGCCCACATAAAATAGCATCCTCAACATTCCGGCCTAATACTCTGCAGCTCAATAGCAAAGTATCAATGAAAAGAGTTTTACCATTTTCTTTAGAAATAACTACTCCTACTAATCCATAGTCTCCAAAACGATCTGAGACTTCTATAGCCCAAACAGTTACATCGGGACTATTCATTAAATCTTCAATTTCTACTTCTGACCTTCTTTTTGTACTAAGGTTAAATTGATTTGTTCTATTTGTTAACTGTGATATCCTAGCAATTTGTGATTGTTTAACTTTGTTCATGCTCATTTTTAACTCTAGCCCTTTAAGGTAATCGGGAAGAGTTTGAGCATATTTTTGTACACTCTTTCTCTTTTGTTCTGACATATACATTTGCGAACGTTTTCTATCTTCTTCAGTTACTTGTAAGCGATCAAAAGCCCAAGAATGCTGTAAAAAATAAGGGATTTGGCTTATATCTACAGGTAAATGTAAAGTAAGTACCTCAGGAAGATTAGTCATTACTTCCGAACACTCAGCTGCATTATCATCAATAAAGATGAAACTATCCAAACCTAAGTTAAGTTCTTCTGCTAATGCTTTTATATTTTCTGATTTTGAGGACCAATTAATTTTATGATGAACAAAATGTTCTTTTTTCAGTTTCATGCCTGGATTTTTTGAAAAAACGTCCCAAACATCTTGTTCGTTATTTTTGCTACATAGCGTCAGAAGCATTCCTTCATTATATTTTTGAAGCATAAACTTTTGAATCTTAGTAAAATATTCATCTACTTCTACCCCAAGGTAACCATCTTCTCCGCAAACTCCCTTCCAAAGCGTATTATCACAATCTAATACAATAACTTTAAAAGTTTGTTTTTTCCAAGAATGTATTTTCCGAAATACTGTTGCACCAAGTGCTGCATAAAATTCATTTGTAAATGGAATATGTCCTTCCTTATCTTTTAAAGGATCGAATACATCTCGAATGTTGTATAACTTATTTATCTTTCTGAAATCAACAACATAGATGTTCTCTAATGTCTCTATGTCTTTTATCAATTGTAAATTCAAGCTTTCGATAAACTCTACCACCATAGAACTTAAGTCAAGATGGGTCGATACAGGGAAAAGACCAAAAAAGTAAGGTATATTATTTTGTTTAGTATTTAGCATTTCAATTAAATCATTATAATTCCTTTGTAAGCTTTCACACTTTTTATGGTCAGTTGCTGCCATATCAGCTCTTATCCAATCTTCAAATCGAATTAAAATTAAATTAACGCCTGTATTTGTTGATAAAAGGCTGTTAGGTTGAAGTAGTTCCATAAACACCTGGTTATATGGGGCAAATTTCACATTCAAGTTCATATCAAAGGAATTTCCCCACCATGTTATATGTTCTTCTATCAGTTCTGCAGTAAATGTAGCACTAACAGTAACATCTATTGTTTTATCATCACCAGTATCCTCAATTACCTTTATACTATTTGATTGTGAAATCTTATTTTTTGAAGGTATGGATATGTTCTTAATTGAATGGTCTGACTTTGTTATTAATTCTTTTAAGATAAATTGATAGTTCTCCAACAGTTCATTTATAGTTTCTTCTGAAAATAGATCTGTTTTATATTCCATCATTCCTCTTAACCCTTGAGCATCATCCATAAAAAAGTCTAATTTTAAATCCAACTGGGATTGGTTGGTAGTCACTGGATTTACAGAAAACGGTAAATGATCTATTTCAAATATTTTATTCTGATTATACTCATTATGAAAAATAAGTGCTGTATCGAAAAGCGGATTTCTTGTCTTGTCTAATTTAATTTTGAAATCCTCTATCATACTTGTGTAATGATAATCCTGATTGTCATAAGCAAGTAATAGATTTTCATTACAAGTTTGAATAAACGACTTCAACTTGTCATTTGGATTAACAATATTTCTAATTGGTAAAAGATTAATAAAAGCACCTAATACACTCTCTACTTGCTTATTAGTCCTACCAGAAACGACTGTGCCTACTACTATATCTTGTTGATTATTATATTGATTTAGTAATAGTGTGTATGCTCCAAATAATACTGTATTTAAAGTTACATTTAATTCTCTTGTTAGTTTATTCAATGATTCGATAACTTCTTTTGATATGTCAAATGAAACTGTCTTACCTATGAAAGAGCGATTTTTCTTTCTCTCATAATCTAAAGGAAGTTCTAACTCCGGAATATCCTTTTCCAATACCATCTTCCAATAATTTTTCTGTTTTAGCATATATGGCGTGGTCTTAAAATTCTCATGCCAAACAACATAGTCCTTATACTGAATATCTACTGGAGATAGCAACTTACATTCATATAAGTCTATAAGATCTTTTATCAGAATATCGTAAGAAGTACCATCTGAAATTATGTGGTGTAAGTCTACGAATAAACGATCTTTTTTATCCGTCCTTAAAAGAGATACTCTCACTAAAGGAGCCTTTTGCAAATCAAACGGTTGAATTTGTTGATTGATTACGACATCTATATCTTTCTCCGTAACATTTAAATGTTTTATATTTAAATAAACATTATTATGAATTTGTTGCACTATTTCTCCATTTGCAATAGTAAAACTTGTTCTTAGCGATTCATGTCTATGAATAAGTTCATTAAAGGCAACTTCCAATTTATGTCGATCGATTAACCCTTCAAATTCTATCACTACTGGAGTATTAAGTGCGGTTCCAATCCCTTTAAATTGAGCTTGTGTGAATACTTGTCTTTGAATTGGAGTAATAGGGTAATACTCTCTATATTCTGTACCCTCTATTACAAAGATATCTTTGCTATATTCATCTTTTACTTCTGTATTATTTGCAATATAGTTAAGGAAATCTTTTAAGGTGGAATACCTTAATAAACTAGTTACTTCTAATTTGCTGCCAAGTAATTTATTAATACTATTTACAATCTTAGAGGCAATTATAGAATCTCCACCTAATTCATAGAAGTTATCTTCTAAACGCAATTCCTTAAATCCTAGGAATTCACCCCAGACTTGAGCTACTTTTAATTCAATTTCTGTATAATCTTCTCTTTTCTTTCCTAAAAGATGTACAATTGCTTTGTTTTCAATTTTATTAGTATCTAAAGTTATTAATTCCTTCTTTATTCTACTAACTTCAAACCAACAACGTTCTTTCTCAAAAGGATATGTAGGTAAAGCTATTTTATTTAATAAGTTATCTTTATAAAAGTACTCCCAATCAATATCTGCTCCCATTGTATATGAATAGCATATTTTCTCGAGTAATTCGTTATTTCCGTTATTAAAGGTAGATAATCCCTTCATATTTTCATCAATCTTATTGCTTAATAAGGGGGCTTTTTCATCAAAAGTTGGTATTTTACTCTTTGTAGCATTTAATGTATTCATATATATATAATCATTATTGTCAAAGTTATTTGAGTTAACAATTGAAAGTTTTTCTTTTAAATCGTCTATACTTTTAACTATTATCGCCAACCTATGATTATAGTGCTCTCTTCCTAAACTTGCGGTGTAACAAAGATTAACTAAGCTAATTTCTTCTTCTTGTTCAAGAAATTGTTTATAATCATTAATTAACATTTTTAAAGAGTCTTTGCTTTTTGCAGATGCTGTGAAGATATAACTTTCATCACTATAAACTTTTTGACTAGTCTCCATATTTGGTGCCTCTTCTAAAATGAGGTGGCAGTTGGTCCCACTTAGGCCAAAAGAACTTACTCCACATCTCCTTGGATACCCTTCATACTCCCATTCCCTTAATGTATTATTAAGATAAACTGGGGAATCCTCAAAATCGATTTTCTTGTTGGGATATTCAAAATGTAGTGTTGGTGGTAACTTTTTGTATTTTAACGCAAGTATTGATTTGACCAAGCCCGCTATTCCTGCTGCAGCATCAAGATGGCCTATATTTGTTTTAACTGATCCAATTGCACAAAACTGCTTTCTATCTGTATACCTTTGATAAGCTCTGGTGATCCCTGTAATTTCAATAGGATCACCTAACTTTGTACCAGTACCATGTGCTTCAATATAACCTATTGTTTCTGGATTGATTCCAGCATCTTCAATTGCTTCAATAATTACTTCCTCTTGTCTTAAGGCATTAGGAGCTGTAATTCCAACAGAACTGCCATCTTGATTTATTGCACTTCCCTTAATTACCGCATAAATGTTGTCTCTATCTTTTACAGCCTTACTTAATGGTTTTAATATTACTGCAGCAATTCCTTCCCCTTTACCAGTGCCATCGGAACTGTCATCAAAAGTTTTGGCTCTATCATCAGATGATTCTATCCCAAGTTTGTAATGATCATCTTCTAATGGAAACAAATGCAGCTTTAACCCACCAGCAATGGCCATGTCACATTCACCATTTTTAATACTTTGACATGCTGTGTGTATAGCAACAAGTGAAGAGGAACAGGCAGTATCTATTAATAAACTTGGCCCTTTTAAATCTAATAAATAGGAAATCCTACTTGCTATTAGTGAATTTAAATTCCCTGGAATAGCCATTGATATGAGTGATGGATTTTCTTCCATAATAAATCTTGAATAATCATAGAAAGTATCTACAAATGGTGCAACGCTATGCCCAAGAAATACCCCTGTATTTGTTCCTCTTATTCGCTTTCCACTATAACCGGCATCTTCAATAGCTCTCCATACGGTTTGTAAGAACAACCTCTGATTTGGATGCATTAATTCCGCTTCTTTGGGAGATATATTAAAGAATTTAAAATCAAATTTATCTATATCATCTATATAGGCACCTTTACCAAACTTTACATTTTCATCGATACCTATTGAATTCAGGTAAGAAACAGCATCTTTTTTTCTCTCATCCGATAGTTCATCTATACAATCAATTCCTTCTTTGAGATTATCCCAATATTTATTAACTGTATCTGCTTTAGGGAATTTTAAAGAAATCCCAATTATCGCAACATCTTTATCTGAAACCTCTTGTATTTCCGAAAATTCAGATGATACATGCTCATCAAGTACAAATTCATCTAACTTAAACACTTGTATATACCTCGCTTTCATTACATTTTGCATTATAGTTCTTTATATAAGATGGCAAATCTAAAGACTGTATTTTGTTAAGTATGTTAGAAAAGATGCATTCTTGTTCCGTTGTTGATACTCTCTTTGTATCTAGAATGGTACGTAAAGTATCCAAGGCAACCATAATATCCTCATTTAAAGGTTCTTTTTTATTCTCCTGGAACGATTCATACATATTCTTGAGTTTTTTAAGAGGCATACTCACATCTTGATTATAAGAATTTAAATCCCAATTTAAATTTTTTGTACTTACCGCCGAAGCTATACATTGGGAAATAATCCAAAGTTTGTTTATAGTAATAGTTTTGTTTTGCAGCTTAGCCATATTATCAATTGAATGTTTTAATTTCTGGATTTCATTTTTGTTTTGGAATTGAAAAACAGGTAACCTATCTTTGGATGTATCTAAAAGATTTTTCAGCACTGTTTTCGGCCCTAATTCTATAGCAAGATCAACACCTTGCTTTTTAATATAATTCATTGATTCGTCCCACAATACAGGATACGTCATTTGTTTTGTCAAATATTCGATTACATTATCGCTGTCACCATAAGGTAAGCCATTTACATTTGAAATAACTTCCCAATCAGGTTTTCTATAGGAATATTTTTTTAATTCCAAATTTAAATCTTCAGCAGCATATTTCATCATAGGGCTATGAAAAGCAGCACTTACTTTTAATGGTATGACAATAGCACCTAAATGTTCTAGTCTCTTTGAAAATCTATCGACCGCATCTATTTGTCCAGAAATTACATTCTGGCTATGTGAGTTATGACAAGCAATTACAATTGGTGCTTCTTCAGTAGATGCTATTTTTATCTCCTCTTCTAATCTTTCAAAAGCTATACCATTTACAGCTACCATTTTCCCCTTACTTAATTGATTTGCTTGCTGCATTAATAACCCACGTTTTCTTACAATTTTTAAAGTGTCCGAAAACGAAAGAACATTACTACATGTTAAAGCTGAGTATTCCCCTAAGCTGTGCCCAGCGAGTAATGAAGGTTCTATATCAATCTCATTTATAAATACTCTAAACATTGCCACACTAGTGGTAAGTAATGCTGGTTGAGCATTTTCTGTTTTGGTTAATTCAATTAAATCTCCCTCAAAGCACAATCTTTTTAGATTAAAATCTAATATATCATTCGCTTCATCAAATGTTTTTTTAGCGATATCATATTCTTGATATAACTCTTTTCCCATTCCTATTATTTGGGAGCCTTGTCCAGGAAAAAGCATAGCTATTTTAGTCATCTTACTTCATCACACCTTTCGTTTTATCTATATATTTGGTAGTAAAAAAGGTAACTAGCTTAATATAGTTGTTGAAAAAAGATCTCATTGAATCTTTGTTTAGGATTGAACTGTTATATTCAAGGGTTAAATTGATATTTTTATTATCTTGATGCACATACAATATAAGACCATATAAATTTAACAAAGCATACTTAGTTGAAAGTACATTCCTCTTTGAAAATAACGGGATTATTCCTGATGAATCTTTACTATTCTTCATTTTTAGTACTTGCTCAATCGAATACGTTGTTATTAGTTTAATATTTTCATCTCTTAATTTTATTGAGTTAAGTAAGTCTAAAAAATCAATATTCTCCTTCAATTCTACTTTTAATGAATGTGCAACTTCATCTTTAGCAAGAATTGCTTGTACCATAATTTCGTTTTGATTTGATACTTTTGCTAAAAGGGAAATGTATAAAGATAAAAACAGTTCATATATAGTTACTTCATTTTCCTTACAAATTTCCACTATTACGTTACTCATAGTATTATCGAAGTCATATTGGAATAATGTGTTTTCACTTTTTATATGCTCAGCATTTAAAAAGTAAGAAGGCAGTTTAATAGGTGAAAATTCAATATCCATTGATTCATCTTTACTTTCCAGATATTTTGCGAGTTTATCCACATTTGTATACGTAAAAAGATCGGTAATCTGAATCTTTCCTGGATATATCCGTTCGATTCTTTCATGTAAGCGGGTCAAAAGAAGTGAATTTCCGCCAAGCTCGAAGAAGTTTTCATAAATATTCACGTGTTCAACTTCAAATGTTTCCTTTAATAACTGCAACAGAATACCTTGAATGTTATTATTTTCTTTTGGAATTATGTTATCAATTCCTGTTGAATGCTCGATTTTATTACTCAACTGATCTAATTGATTAATTATTTCTTTAAATTCACCATTTGAATACGCCTTTCCTAACTTATATCTTTCTATTTTTCCACTAGTCGTTTTCGGCAATTTTTTAACTGGTATAATTTTATGAATATTAATTCCCATTTCCTTGCTAATAAGGCCTTTTAATTCTTTTATTAATGGTATAAAACTTGCTAAGTCCTTTTTATGTAAAACAAATAAAATAATTTGGTCACTTTGTATATGCTCGTTAACCACTCCACAAGCCGCAATATAACCTAATTTAATTTCTTCCAATGATTCAGCTACTCTTTCAATATCATGCGGATAAATATTTTGACCGTTTACAAAAATAATATCTTTTGCCCGACCAGTAATTACAAGGCGACCATTTTCTATAAAACCTATGTCTCCTGTTTTTAACCAGCCATTTTGGATGGTTTCTGATGTCTTTTCAGTGTTATTATAATAACCTCTTGTTACATTTTTACCTTTGATTTGAATATTACCAATAGTACATTCCTCGAGCTTTGCACCATTTACATCTGTTATTGAAACTTCTAAACCTTCTAAAGGATAACCTACATCAACAAAATCTACAGTGCCCTCCATATTATCAGAGTTGCTAATTATTTTTTCACCAATATTCAGGTGTTGTCTCTTAATTGTTTTTGTAGTAAGCACCTCTTCTAAAGGTGGAAAAGTTACGCCTAATGATGCTTCTGCTAAACCATATACTGGGAACATAGCCGTTCTACTGAGTTTGTAAATAGATAAAGCATCTAAAAATTGTTTACATAGATTAGGAGAGATAGGCTCTGCCCCATTTAAAATAAGTCTTACATGAGATAAATCCCAATGCTTCGCAATTTCAGGTTTAAAATGCATTAAAAAGTAACTGTATCCAAAATTCGGGGATGAAGTTATGGTTATATTATGTTCATCAACTTTTGCTAACCACAAAGTTGGACGTCTAATAAATACTGATGTTGGCATTAAATACTGTAGGGCTCCTAACATGGAAGGAACAAGATGCATTCCTATTATTCCCATATCATGTGTAAGAGGCATCCAGCTTAAGAAACAATCATCCTTATTAGCATTAGAGCCTTTTATCATTTGAAATATATTGGTTACTAAATTATCATGTGTTAAAACCACTCCTTTAGGATCACCTGTTGATCCAGAAGAAAATTGTATAAAAGCTATGTTTTCTGGATGTGCTTCGTATTCTTGTCCTTTTTGCGATGCATACAAATGTTCATCAGTTAGAATTGTTTTGTCTAGTATTTCTTTAAACTGTATTTCAAAATTGCTTTCATTAAAATGTTTTAAACCCTCAATCGTTTTTTGATCCGTAATTAAATACGGGTTATTTAATGTTTTCCATATTTTAAACAACTTTGCTTTATGCTCGTTATTATTCCCCACAGACACAGGTACTGGAATAATTCTGCCTAATAAACAAGCCCAAAAAATAGAGAGAAAATTCTCATTGTCATTTACCTGAAGTATCAATTCATCTCCAGGTCTTAAACCAGAATTTTGCAATGTATTTAGTACTAAAAAAGAGTTAGTATATAAATCGTGATAAGATAAGAATTTCTCATTTTTGCTACCTTCTATGAACACAATACCTTGCTTCATGTTGTTTCTGTTATTTTTTACAATATCTGTAAGTGTAGTAATTTTATTATTTTCTATCATCTGCATACCTTCCGTTCATATTATTCCACTTAAGTAAAATATTGGAATTACATTTACAAGTTAGCACTTTACCTAAAGTAAATAATTAATATGGATATAATGTATTGTTTACAATTGTTACTACTTCGCTTAAAAAATCATCAATAAAAAAATGATCTCCACTAAACCTATAAATTTGAAACTTCTTGTCAGTTAAATATCTCCACCCCTCTAGTTTGTAGTAGGTTGCTGTTTTATCGTTTTCTCCAAAAAAAACAGTAGTATTTGATTCTAGCAAGCCATCTGAAGGCTTATACTTATATGTTTCAATTGCCTGGAAATCTGATCTTAAAATTCTTAAGTAATAGTCTAGAAAGGATTCATCATTCATGAATTCTTTTGGAAAACCATTGTATTTTAATACTTCTTTCTTAAACTCAGGGTCCGGAAGGTTGTAAGTGTGCAACTTTCTGAAGATATATTGTGGAGCTTCAAAAGAGGATGCAAAAAAGTGAATTGGTAGCTTATGTCCATTTTTCTTAATTTTGCGGTATAACTCAAAACTAACTAAGCTCCCCATACTATAGCCAAATAGAGCATATGGACTTTTATCTAATTTATTCTTTATCTGATCATATAGATCATTCACAATGTCACTTATACTATTAAGTAATGGTTCTTTAAACCTCTCACCTTTCCCAGATATCTCCAATGGTTGAAGTGCTATATGCTCACTAAGATACTTTCTCCACTTAAGATACATAACGGAAGATGCCCCTGCGTTAGGAATACAATATAATATGCATTTCTCCATAATGTTTTGCTCCAATCTCTTTCAATAGAAACAGCTAATCAACTAATAATTATTTTTAAAAGTATTATTAGTCGAAATTATGTGAATGTAGTTAATATTGTCGGTATTTACAAATAATTTTAAATCTATTAATAGCAACTTATTAAAAACACTATTATAATAATTAACATATATATACATTTATGTAAATAAGAATAAGTAATTTTTACTAATTTTTAACACTTATGGGAGAAATAATCAATGCTAGAAATCCACGCTTTTTATATTCCGTCTCAAATGGAACAAAACTTATATGAATATTTGCTACAGTTTGTCTCTAATGAAAAAAAGTTAAAGATTGCTAAATATAAAAACAAATTAGACTCTTATCTGACTTTAATTGGAGAAATCATGATTAGGCTACATATATGTAAAATTCATGAAATTGATAATAATAGAATAGTGTTTCAATATAATAAATATGGTAAACCAAGAGTTGAATTGGAATCCCCCTACTTTTTTAATATTTCTCACTCTGGCAATTGGGTAGTTGTAGCATACAATAATTCTGAAGTAGGAATAGATATAGAAAAAATTAAGAATTTGGACACTGAACTAGCTAAAAATTATTTCACTACAATGGAATATGAACATTTATGCTCATTGGGAAGTAAAGCGGCACAGATTAATTGTTTCTATGATTTATGGACACTAAAGGAGAGTTACATTAAATTTAGAGGCAGAGGGCTTTCTATCCCACTCAATTCTTTTTCAATCATTAAATATTCAAACTCAAAATTCTTCTTCCAGTTAGAAAATGAGAATAGTTGTTTAGAGGAGTTTTACTTCCAACAATATAATTTAGACGATAATTATAGTTTTTCAGTCTGTTCCTCAGATAATTATTTTCCTAAAGAAGTAAACGTATTAAATAGCCAAGATTTACTAAGGTTGAGTGCAGATCTTTTTTAAGTTCCGTCATAACTCCTGTTTCAGAATATCTTAGAGCATACGGGTCCTATCTCAATACCACTAAAAATTCTAGCTCAAGCTACTTGAAGTTTAACAGATTAATAATATATGACACATTCACTTAAATTCTTGCATGATAGGAAGAATACTTTAGTAAGATTTATGTAGGAACGTAAACTAGTCTCGTTTAATTATTTATGATTGAATAAATTTAACTTTTACTTTTTATCGGTGATAAGGTTTGCGTAATGAGTAGGAAGACAAAAGGACACTTATGATTAGGTTACCACTTATCCATTAGACGAAACAGAAACTAGAATGATTTCAGATACTCCAAGTATGATAGTTGTTGAATTGGTATTTATTCAAAAAATACAGAATTAAGCGTACTGAAGATATACTGAACAGTAGTAGGTAACGTGCAAGTGACCAGTTTGAAGTTAATTTTTAGACGCAACGGAAGAAGAGGTTAGAGTTTTACAATTAATGCCCCTCTTTTGCATTATGAATTATGTAATAAAAACAAAGACGTGCTTACGAACAAAAGAATGAAGGTGAAAGAGGAACCTTTCAAGAACAGCTAGGTAATTGATGAAGGTACTAATGAACCACTGAATCAGTTTAAAATTCTTCATAATAAAAGTAAAACAGACCTAATTATTAACTATACTAATATATAAAAAACCTTACAGTTCAATGATTGTAAGGTTCTTAGTTGTTTTATAAATGAATATTTATTACATACTCTAATTACAGTTAGTAGCAAATAATCTTTAGGTTGAACATTAATGGTGTGGGAACCTGAGTATATTTATACAATGCATTTTGGTTAGCTTAAATTTCCTTCTAGAAAACTAGCTAATCCATATTATCCTCTAAATTCACAGTGTCAGTTATCTAACTCAAGCGCATTAACCTTTTTAATAAACTTTTTTCGATGCCAGTTCATATAATGTTGTTGCTGCTTTGACTTTGCAAGAATGCCAGGAACATCTCGATCTGGAGGTGGTGAAGTACTAATAAAAACTTTTGAAGGGAAAACATTGACTTATTATCCGAAGTCAACAAGTACTGAGAAACCAACATTAAGATATCCAGCAAGTAATGGAAAATCATGGGATAAAATTAGATATGAATAATAAGGAGAGGAGAACAACATATGCACATTGAGAGTCTAAAAATTTGGCAGCCACAAACAAACCTAAACTCTGATCATCCTATTAATATTCTTTTAAAAGGGATAGATAAACATAATGACTATTTTAAAATAATACTGGAAGATTATGATGACAATATTACTGAAATTGTCTATAACCAATTAAACGGGCCTATGGAATATTATGTTTGGTCCTTTAGATACACAACAGAAATCGGAAGATTTGGCTTATATAATTTAGATGTTGATGAATCAAGTTTAAAAGAAAAAGGAAAAGCATACTTTTTTAAAATTAAAAACTAAGAATACATTAATTGGTTTGATAATCAAAATCCCCTTTTCAATAGTTCGACTCATCCAAATTTAGAACATCATGTTTATATTACACGTGATGAAGTAATTGAAGTATTATCAGATTATAATCCATTAGTAATAGCTCTAAATAATTTAGATTGATATTCCTGTAATGAAAACAACTGAGGAAATAGTTATTATATTCTCAGTTGTTTATTACTTAATACCAATTTATACACGCAAATATATTTACTATATATAATTTTCTGCTATAAGCTTTTTTTCATATATTTATAGCTGCGCCTAATCATACTATTGAATAACAATTAAAATAAAGAAAACAAGTATTATAAGGGAAAGACTTAAAAAAAGCCGACTCCTTACTGAGGAGCCCTATTTTTTTCAAAGTTGAAAAATAACGCTCTACAGGAATGCTAACCTGCCACTTTTCTACCATAAGTTAGTTGACATTTATTACAGGAATGCTGCCCTTTTTCTTCCTTAAGCTAGTGTTCAATTATTACAGGAATGCTGCCACGTTTGTTCTATAAGCAAGTACTCACTTAATATAGGATTGCTTCCAGAACAAATAAGAGCAAAAATCTTTATCGGGTTTTTGCTCTTGTTCCTATTCAATAGGAAATTCCATATGTGCTTTCTCTCTTTTATAATAGTCTAGCCTATCTTGTAATGTACCTGTATGAAATTCAAACTTATGTCCATCTGGATCTGTAAAGTATATGGAATTTTCATCCTCTTCGGCTCTTGGACGACCAGAAAGAATATTCACATCCAACTTTTGAAGTTTATGATTAATGTTATCAAAATCAGCTTCTTCTATTGAAAATGCAATATGAGTGTATGACTGAATAATTTCATTCCGTGGAATATCTTTTTCTTCATTTAAAGCTATCCATATACCATCTAAATCAAAATAGGCAGTGCTTCTACCCTTAACCAATAACTTTGCATTAAACACATTTTTATAAAATTCGATTGACTTCTCTAAATTAGACACTGAGAATAAGAAATGATTAAGGCCTTTTACTAACATTGTTTCACCCCACAATGTACTTGTTATTTATATTACAATTTTACCAACCCTTATATTTTAACATATTATCCTTTTAATCCTTCTTCCACTATCTGCCCCATTAGTACCAGAACAATAATGAAGCATTAATCCCCACTGGGTTAACGACCCCATAGTTTAAGTGCATTTTTTCATAAACTCGATTTGAAGTTAAATGATATACTATGTCATAATTTAAGAATATTTAGACACAACTCCTGTTTTGCTTTATAAATAACAATTTATCTTTCAGACTCTAATATCGCATATTCCAATTCGTCTTCCCATGTTATATTGCCACCCTTAACATATTTACACTTTTGTATAAAATGAGCTTCCCTACGCATATTGCATTTTTCTAAAACCCTCCATGAACCAACATTTTTAGGGTTACATAATGCACAAACTCTATGCACATTTAATACATCAAAACTGTAATCAATTAATGCCCGTGTCATTTCTGTTGCATAACCTTTACCCCAACCTTGTTTTAATAACAGCCAACCAATCATTGCTGTATCAGTTTCATAATTTAAGTGGATTCTGGAGCGTCCAATTTTTTCTTGGTCATTTTTTGAAATTACTGCCATTTCAAAATTAACTTGTGGTTTTCCTTCCCAATCACTTACAACTTTATTTAAATGCTTTTGGTCTCTCTGCACTCATGACATCATTGGGCATATATCTCATTATTTCTTCATTAGAATAAAGATTCATAATAATATCCAAGTCGTTCTCATTAAATGGCCGCAGTGTTAATCTTTCTGTTTCAATCATTACAAATACACCTTTCAAATTTGGATTTATCAGTTTAATAATATATTACTTGTATCGCCTAATCCTACTAATGTACATCATTTGATTATTTTGCATAACTTTTTATTAAATTAAAAATTATAGGTTTATATATTCATTGTTGAAGCGTCTTCTCTTGTTTAGAAAAAATCATTCTTGTTTAAAACACAAAACAGTTCAGTTTTACACGATTGCTTTCCCTTCCGAACAATAAAAGCCGATCAACTCTTGTTAATCAGCTCTAGTTAATAGTATCCTCTTTATTTGTTGAAATTAAAAATCATGTTTTGAGATGAAAATAGCAACCATTTTTAAAATAAAAATTTAACTACTACATATCTAAATCCGTGAATGCATATGGTAATAAATCTTTTAATGTTAATTCTAATATATCTTTATTCTTATTTGTTAAATAAACAGGCATATCAGGTAAACAGAATTCTGCAAGGACTTGTCTGCAAATACTACAAGGTGGTAGATAATCTGAAGTATCACCTGCGACAGCTATCGCTTGAAAATCACCTTTTTTATAACCACTTGTTATGGCAGTGAATATAGCTGTTCTCTCCGCACAATTAGTTGCACCTAATGAAACATTTTCCACGTTAACTCCATTAATTACAGTACCATCTTTAAGTAGTAATGCTGCTCCAACTGGAAATTTGGAATAAGGTATATATGCTTTTTCCTTTATATTACGTGCACTTTCCATTAATAGCTCTTTTTTCATTTTATCGATCCCTTTCAAGAATAATGAACTTTTCATCGTTCCCTTTATACCAACCTTTTGATTGGCAGGATTTTCATCATATAATTATTTGAAAAGTTTGTCAATATGATTAATTCCTATACTAATCATAGTAAACCTCTGTCCAACTCCCTCAACAAACAAATACTTTTCGCTTAAATACGCAGTTTCTCGCAAATGAACGGTAACTCCTAAATCAAGCGCTATTCTTCTAAAATTAACGCCATAAAGCGTAATTAATATCACTAATAATGAGTATTCCTTTCTAAATGCAGAAATTCAAAAACTATAAGGCCTTTAAGAAGATGGTTGGTATGTCTCCACAGAAATATAGAGAATAATTTTGGTTGAGTGATATAACGGTAGAGTAGATTTGTAATGCATTTATCAAAATTAACCTAACAAGTAAGTCCTTAGATTCCACCCTATTCTTCATTTTCAAATAGCGATAAAGTTAGCAAGCACAATAAGGCTTAAAACATATCCAAAAATGCTGTCATTACGACAGCATTTTTTCGTTGTATTTGAAGCCTCATTTAGTGTAAATTATTTCATCCCAAGATTTTAATGTTTCAAGTGAAGTTTTATAATAATTGGTTAGCACCTGAAGATAATCTTCTCCCTTTACTGCAGTAAAAGGATTTGGTCCTTCTGCCATCATTTCCATAATAATGGGACCATTATAGTTTATTTCATGTAATGCCTCTATCTGTCCCTTTATATTAGCATGGCCATTCCCTACGGCTTGACGATTGGAGTCAGCCACATGGTAAACACCTAGCTTTCTTCCAGCTTTTTTTATTGCATCAATTGGGTCTGCTTCTTCGATATTCATATGATATGCATCTAGTAGTACAAATAAATTCGGGCTATTAACAGCTTTAATTAGACTTAAAGCTTCTTTGTTTGTGATAATTTGATGGTTCTCATAGCGGTTCAATACCTCAAATACTACTTCGATATTTAAAGCTTCTGCTTTGCTCATCAATGTTTTTGTACTATCGACTAGAAGATGCCAATCGATTTCATTATCCCCAGATCCTGCTGTTTTACCTACATCTCCATGTAAACAAATTCTCTTTGCCCCTAGCTCACTCGCCCAACTCAATAAATCTAAGAAATATTGGACTGCCTTTAATCTTACTCCTTCATTTACGCTAGAAATATCGACATTATCAGGTGTAACAGATAAAATCTTTAATTTATAAGTGCTCAATATATTGGCCAGTTCGTTTGGGTTTTGTGTTAAATCTCCTTGAACCTCTACTCCCTCTACACCAATCTCTTTTGCGATTTTACATTTTTCCTCAACAGAAATATCTCCAAATGACCATAAACATAAACCAAAATCTCTACTCATTTTAATTCCTCCAGTGATTAATTTATATTTGAATAAGTTGCTTTATAAACCGCCTAGCGTTTAAAGCGTTTTCAAAAGGGTTCGCAATTGCAGGATTTTGTTCAGCCTCTACTATAAACCAACCTTCATACCCTATATTATTTAGCTCCTTCAAAATGCTTTCGAAATCAAGCATTCCATCTCCTGGTACCGTGAAACAACCCTCTAAAACCGATTTTCTGAATCCGAATCCTTTATCTACTGCTTCCTTCATTTTTTCCTTGCGAATATCCTTTAAGTGTATATGACCAATTCTTTTTCCAAATGCTTTTGCAGCCTCTTTCGGATCCTCATTTGAAAACATAAAATGTCCTGTGTCAAAACATAAGGAAACATAGTCCGGGTTTGTATTTTCCAATAAGCGTTTTGTTTCGCCAACCGTTTGAACAATGGTAGCCATGTGATGGTGATAGCATAAAGTAAAGCCTCTATCCTTTGCGATTTTTCCGAGTTTATCCAATCCTGTACATAGCAATTCCCATTCTTCATCTGTTGCAATTGGCTTATTTTCACCAAACATAGATTGTTCTGAAGCAAAAAGACAATGAGTTAATTCACAAATATTAATTTTTGTCGCTTCTACCTTTTCTAAAAAGTCCAATGTCTTGATAAATTCTCGTTCATTCTCTTCATAAGAGGTTGAACAAAGATAGGAACTAAACCACTGACTTGCTATTTGAATACCCCTAATTTTTAATAACTTCTTCAATATAACGGAATCTTCTGGAAATTTTACACCAACTTCTGTTCCTTCAAATCCAGCAAGTGCTATTTCACTTATACACTGTTCAAAGGTATTATCACTACCAAGTTCAGGCATATCATCATTACTCCACCCGATTGGGGATATTCCTAAACGTATATTTTTATGCTCGAACATTTCTGTCTTCTCCCTCTAGTTTGTAGTTTTTAGATGTAATTTCTTCTTCAATTTCTTCTAGTGTTTTCCCTTTTGTTTCTGGAACAAATTTATAGACAAAGAGAAAAGCTAATATACCTATTGCAGCATATAGGAGGAATAGAATGCTAGATCCTAAACTTGATAACAATACCGGAAACGATAATGAAACAACAATATTTGCTAACCATAAGCTTGTGCTTGCAAAACCAATTGCAGTTCCTCTTATTTTCAATGGGAATATTTCACCTAAAACAACCCATACGACCATTCCCCAACTCGCTGAATACGCTACCATAAATAAACATAAACAACCTAATAATAACCAGCTCGGTGCTTGAAATAACCATGTACTAATCCCTAATATACCAAGGGCAATAGACATACCAATATTTCCAATAAGCATTAACAGCCTGCGACCTATTTTATCAATCAATATCGTTCCGATTATTGTGAATAATACATTAACAATACCTATTCCAATAGTTCCAGCAATGGCGCTTGATGACCCCATCCCAGAATCAGCTAAAATAGTAGGAGTGTAATATATGATCGTGTTTGTTCCGATTATTTGCTGAAATATGGCTACCCCTATTCCAATGAAGAGAATTGGGCGCATTAAAGGAGAAAATAGTTCAGAGAAAGGTACCTTTCCTTCTGGCTTTAATTCATTTACATTCTTTATTTCTTCATCGATTTTCTTAGCGTCTCTAGTTAATAGTAATACACTTCGCGCTTCCTCTTCTCTTCCTTTATGCAATAACCAGCGTGGACTTTCTGGCATAAAAAACATACCTAGCATTAATAGAAGAGAAGGTACAACGGCTAATAATAGCATCCAATCCCAAGAACCAGATGAAGCAAACACAAAATTAACAAGATATGCCATTAGAATTCCTATTGAATTCATTAGTGTATTTAACGAGGCCACTCTACCCCTAATTGCCGCCGGAGCCATTTCGGATAAATACAAGGGAACTATTGCGGATGCGCCCCCTACAGCAACCCCTAATTCAATTCGAAACAGTATTAACATTTCTACATTCTTTGCCAGTCCTGTTCCAACTGCTCCGATAGAAAAAAGCACACCTAACCATATAATGGCCTTTTTCCGTCCGACACGATCTGCAAAAGGCCCGCAAAGTGCCGCTCCTAATAAAGCTCCGATTAAAACGCCACTTACCACTAACCCTTCCATAAATGGTGTTAATCCTAAATCTTCCTTTATAAAAAGTAAGGCACCTGAAATTACTCCGGTATCATACCCAAATAATAATCCACCTAAAGCTCCAAAAAAATAGATTAAATTAATATAAGCCTTTTTTGATTTCATATTAATCCCCCTAAGTTTAATGGAAAGGGAGATAGCTTATTCGTATATGTTTCTATCTATCTCCCTTTTCCGATGAGAAGAACAGACTTAAAGCTATTTTCTAGGTGTCATTTTTTCTAAAGATGTTAATTGGATATAAGATTTCCTATGGTTTAACATAAGGAGATGTCGAATCACGGGTGATTAAATACGGTGACAGCGTAATTCGCTGTGTAACCTTTTTTCTTCCATCTTGATTTTGATTAGTAATTTCATCGACAAGCAAATCTATCACTTTAGCTCCCATTTCTTCTATTGGTTGAGCTATCGTTGTTAATGCTGGATCACTAAGTTTAGCTAACATGCTGTTATCAAACCCTATAAGAGACAACTGTGTAGGCACCTGTAAATTTAGTAATCTAGCCGCTTGTAACACCCCAAAAGCCAGCATCTCTGTTGAGACAAAAATAGCAGTTGGTCTTTTTTCAGTATCCTTTAATAATTCTAAACACACTTTTCTGCACTCATTTAAGTTAAGGGAACTATATAAGATGGGTAAATCATCAATAGCTATCCCTGAAATTTGTATCCCTTCTTTAAAACCATCGACACGTTTTTTTATGGAAGGAATATTTATGTCTTCTGCAATCATTGCTACCTTTTTATGCCCTAAGTTTGTTAAGTGAACCGCAGCATCATATCCACCCTGAAAATCATCTACCACCACCGTATGAACTGGTAAATAAGGTACATCTCTAGAAAGCATAGCTACTGGCATATCACTTTCTATTAATTCTCGGATTGCTTGACTACCTCTCAAGCCTGTCGCAACTATTATGCCATCTACATATTTTTGTTTAAGCATAGAAATATATTCTTCTTCTTTAGTAGAATCATTATCAGTGCTGCAAATAATGACACTAAATCCATGTTTTCTCCCACTATCCTCGATTGCCCTAGTAATTTCAGCCATAAACGGATTAGAGATGTCAGGGATTAATACACCAATTGTTTTTAATGCCTTTTTAGCAGATAGAACTAGACTTGGTTGATACCGCAACTCGTCAATAACATCCCAAATTTTCTTTTTGGTTTTATCACTGATACTACCTGTATCATTTAGAACTTTAGATACAGTAGATATAGATACATTAGCTTTTTTTGCAACATCATATATAGTTGGTTTCATAAGAAAATTCACCTTTTTCTCAAGTTTATACTTTCAAGTATAAACCAACCAACATACACTTATCAGGGAAAAAACGCTATTTGTGATAAGGAAATTAAATTAACACACCATTTTCAATTTTAACTGGTTTATTTAGTTTATAAGATTCTATACAAGCGCGGGCTATTAATAATGCCGAACGGGCATCTTCTCCGTTAGCCGCTGTCGGCTTATTCGTTTTAACTGCGTTTACAAAAGATTTCAACTCAGCTACATAAGCTTCAAAGAGTAAGTCTTGGTCATAGCGGCAAGTATCGTAACTTACACCCTCTTTTGTGTATCTAGTCATATTTGACTCACGAATACTACCCATTTGCAACATTCCCTCAGAACCAAAAACCTCTCCACGCACATCATATCCATATACAGCCTGAAAATTTGCTTCAGCGATTCCAATGGCACCATTATTAAATCGAATACTTACCACCGCAGTATCAAGTAAGCCATTTTCTTTAAAATCAGGTCTTACTAATGCGTCTGCCATTACGAATACTTCAATCGGTTTTGCACCAGGATTTAAAAATAATAATGTATCAAAATCATGAATGAGTGTTTCTAAGAAAATCGTCCATTCTGGAATATTTGGGTTACCCAAAGCAGGATCTCTAGTTATAGAGCGTAATAGTTGAGGCGTTCCTATCTTGCCAGCAACAATTTCTTCATGAGCACTTTTAAATCCTTTTGAAAAACGGCGGTTAAAACCAACCTGTAAAGGCACTTTCATTTCCTGAACAACCTTCAATACTCTGTCCGCTTCTTCTAATGTTATGGCCATTGGTTTTTCACAGAAAACAGCTTTTCCGTTTCTTGCAGCAGCAATCACATTATCTGCATGTGTTCTTGCTGGAGAAGCAATAATGACTGCATCAACATTAGGATCCTTCATCATTTCAAGAGGATCTGTATAAGTCTTAATATTTGAACCTAGTTTATCAGCTAAGCCTTCAGCAGCACCAGGATACGGATCCGCGATTGCATATAACCTAGTTTCTGGAATTCTTGTTGCGATACTTTCCCCATGAAAAGCCCCCATTCGCCCTGCACCCAATAAACCTACATTTAATATACCCATTTCTCCCACTCCTTATTAAGAAAGTACTTTTCTTCCAAAACACATAAAAATAATGATAAATAAGTGTTTTTATAAAAATAACTTCCTATTTTTTAAATATTAAGGAAAGCTCTTTCCTTAATTAATTTCCATTGTAACCCCTTTCAGTTTATTAATCAAACTATTTCGATAACTATATTTATTTTTTTAAAAAGTTAGTAATGTTACTGATATTAATAAAGCTCATATATTTATCCTTACAGCAGCTAGTTTTCATTAGCTATGTATTAAGACACCTTTTTAAAGTAAACAATTCCTCCTTTATCTGACTTAATTAACAAGCAATTATCTTAAAATACGCAGCTTTACTTATGTACCGAGCAATGTTCCTTTTCAGAGTGATTTTTAATCTAACAAAAAAACGTCTAATCCCATATATACTTAAGGGCTTAGACGTTTTAACTGTAAGGGAATTTAAGCGTTTATATTAATTATTGCAGTCTATTTTTCTACTAATTCATAAAAAAAAGCTAAGGGATTGCTAATGGAAGCAATCCCTTAATAAACTAATTCCATTCTCACTTAACTTTAAATCCACTCTTTTCCATGCTCATGAATAAATTGAAGTTCCTTTTGATAGTGCTCAAGTTGCCCTTCATCCAGCATCTTTTGAAAAGCAATATCTCCTTCTTCTGCTTTTTTAATCATATATTTACATAATCCTTCAACTCTTAGAATCACCATTTCTAAAAAGTCCTTATCCATATTTTCAACACCGTAGCATTCAAAAAATAATTTAACTCTTTGTTTAATACGATCAGCATCTTTAAGGGGATTATAATGTACTGCCTCACCCTTCTCGGTATGCCAAAGTCTGCTTAAAGGAACACAGGTGTAAAGAGTATAAGCTATATCCCAAAGTCTTGGACCAGGAGCTGCAACGTCAAAATCAATAATCCCAACTGGTCTTTCATTATTAAAAATAATGTTGTACACAGCAAAGTCATTATGGCATACAACTTCTATTTTTTTTGGAGTATTTTCCATTGGTTTCCATTCATTTAATAAAGAGAAATCACTCACAGCATCATGATAAAGACGGAGCATATTCGCTATTTCTTTTAATACATTATCAGACCACATATATTTTTTTAGAGGATAATTACCTGCTTCCCCTTCAATATACGTTAATATCTCTCTATTTTTCTCATCAATTCCTAAGAACCTTGGTGCATAATCAAAACCTTTATTTTCAAGATGCTTCAATACTTTATGAATTTTTTCACTACCTGGCTTTAAATCTCGCCGAACCGTATTTCCAGAGCGATATACGTCTGAGATATTCCCACCCGTTAGCACTTCTTCCTTTTCGTACTCATTTGTCATATTAATCCCCCCACAAAAATAGGGACTTCAATCATTGTGTCAATAGAGATGTATTTTTACCCATAATAAAAACAGATATACAAAGGTATCTGTCTAGGTAATGGGATTTTATTGTCCACACCATATGAATCCCTTGAATGATTACTGGTAGATAAACAAACGTATCCTTACTTAAGAGATAAGTATCTCATTTTGTCTTTATCACAATAACTAATCATTTTAAAGATCTCTCCACATGGGTAATATGGATTCCCCTTTCTTTACATCTCTAATGTGAATTTTACCAAATACACCCGCAAATAGAAAGGGTTTTCATTATTTTGTGTATTTTATATAAAAATTCGTCATATAAAACTACCACTAAGTAAGTCCCTTTCTTAAATAGAAAGAGACTTACTTTTAAGTTTTGCCGAATTCTATTCTTCCACTAAACTACTTCCAGGATTTTGACATAAGAACGGCTCTCTCAGGGAGACTTCCCTATATTTTACTTTGTTGGTCGCACTAATATTTTCGCTTGTTTTTTATCATTAATCAATGCTTCAAAACCACTTTCAACTATATCTTCCAAATTAATTTTTTTTGTGATAACTCCTTTAACATCTAAACGGCCTGTAGAAATCATATCGATTACTTCAGGGAAAACATGTCTATAAGCAAGTCTTGATGTTACATTTGCGCCTTTATACAATAGTTGCCCCATATCTATAGCAACTGGGTTTCCAAATACAGCTATCGCCATTACTTGTCCACCTTGTTTTACTGAAGCCACTGCATTGGTCATTGTCTGTTGTACTCCTGCACATTCATAAGCAACACTAACTCCGCCATTTGTCAATTCAAGGATTTGTTGAACAATATCATCACGCAAACCACTAATGACGGTAGTAGCTCCTAATTCTTTAGCTTTTTCCAGACGTTCCTCAGATATGTCTACAACAATAATCTTTGTTGCTCCTGCAGCTTTTACAGACAATAATGTTAACAAACCAATTGGACCAGCACCAAAAATAGCTACAGAGTCCCCTGGTTTCAAGTCACTTTCTCTAACTGCATAAAATGAAACAGCTGTTGGTTCAACTAATGCACCTTCTTCAAAAGAAACATTTTCAGGCAGCTCATGAACCATATTTTCATCAACTACTACATATTCAGCAAAACCACCATCCTGATTTAATCCGACAAACCCCACCATGCTGCATTGATTATAATAACCTCTTTTGCATGCGTAGCATTCACCACAATAAATAAGTGGTTCAATAGCAACTCTTTCACCCACTTTATGACTCTTTACATCATCAGAAACCTCCACAATTGTACCAGAGAATTCATGTCCTAGTGTGATTGGAGGTGACTGTTTAGAAATTGGGTGTGGCTCTGGAGATTGGCCGTGTGCATATGCATGAAGGTCACTCCCACATATTCCTCCCCATTCAACCTTCACTTTTACTTGACCTGATGAAACAATTGGTTCTTGCACCATTTCTATTCGAAGATCTTGACTTCCATATAATCTAGCTGCTTTCATTTTATAGTCTCCTTTTTTATCATTTTATAAATGTAAGTGCCTACAAAAATAATTATAACAATTTGAATACTTACGCAAAAGTTAATATAATTAATGATGTTATAAGTATTACTTAAGGGATGATTACATGAACATAGAACAGTTAACCTATATAGTGGAAGTTGCAAAAGTAAAATCATTAGCAGGAGCAGCAAAAACATTAAATATTAGTCAATCTGCTTTAAGTCAAGCAATTACTAAATTTGAGGCTGAACTAGACATTAAAATATTTAATCGCACTAGATCAGGTACTGTACCAACAAAAGAAGGGGATCTCTTAATAGCAAAATCTCAAAAGGCATTAAAAGCGATCTATCAGATTGAAGACGAAGCAAAACAAATTAATCATTTAAATGATTTACTACGTATAACAGTTATTCCTGGTTTAATTGGTCCAATAGTTGATTCTTATCTAGATTTTAAAAAAAATGACTCAACCTTAAAAATTGAGATTAATGAGAAATCAAGTATGGATATCATTGCAGATTTAAAAAATGACAAAATTGATATTGGATTTATCGCCATCAACAAAAAAAATATGGATGCAGTTACCGGATTTCAATTCACTCCGGTTACAAAAGGGAAACTGTTAGTCTTCGCTTCAAAAGATTCAGCTATAGCTAAAACAAAGGAAATTATTAAACCTAATGTGCTTAAAGAGCAATTATTTGTATTATATAAAGATGAATATGTACATAGCTTTATATCAGATTTCCACCGCTTATATGGACCTATTAATATTTTTCTTAAAACTACAGATACACAAATAATTACCAATACTATTATAAAACTCGGCGCTATAACTATTGGGCATGACATTTCAGCTGAATTTAATCAAAACTTTCCATATAAAGACGAAATCATTGCTTTAGAAACTGAAGATTTTTTTGACACATCTTTCACCTTTGGTTGGATTAAAAAATACGACAATAAGCTTGCAAGAGAAGCAAACTTATTTATTGAAAAGGTTAGCAATATACTAATTAAATAAAGGGGATATTATATTTCAATTTATCCTCTCTTTTTCTTTATGGTTTACATGAATAATGAGGTCTTACATAGTGACCATCCTTAAAAAAACCTGCTTAAATCAGGTGCTTTAATAGTTAATTATAATCAAACCACTGATTGTCTTACTTTTATAGTGACTATATATAGTCACTATAAACAAACCGTTGATAGTACTGGTTTATTTCGACTAATAATTCTTTTGATTTTCCACATTAAACATGTCAATAATCCTTATAGACCCTTACACTAGTGACTTTATATGCTAAATCACTCCATTTGATTTACAGCTTGATTTTCACAAAAAAAATCCTGTGAGAACAGGATTTTACAGTATGCTTATTTTACTAAAACGGTTGTAATAGCAGGTGAAATTTATGTCAAACCATTCTCTTGAAGCCTTCTTTAGACGCATCGCTCTTACTTCTATTTAATTATTTTAGCATTCATAGTGTTCTCGGTTTTTCCGCTTTTCAAATGTAAATATGGTTGGGATAACCTTATTGTTTATTACGACATATCTTTATAGTTGCAATAGTGCTAGGAATTAAAACATAATTCCAATATAGTTTTTGTTGCTCTATTACCTTTATATACGCATATGCTGTTATTGGCATATGGGATAAGAATATCTAGTTGCCGCCTTTGTGTAATGTTTGCATTTATTTAGCTGTTAATAAGAGTTTGCGTACAAATCTACATCGAATTCAGCTTCAATACTTGAAGCAAATTTAATTATTTCTTTATCCAAATATAACCCAGGGGTATTTCCCTCTTCTATTTTGACAACGATAAAGAATTTACATTCCACAGAGTAAGCATCTTTTATTTCGTTAATTATTGATGCCTTATTTTTTAACTTGTTTATAATTTTTTGAAGTTGATTATTTACATCAAGTGAAACTTGGTAGCCAGTTCCTAAATCCCAACTTGTCTCTTTTCGATAAAGGGGTATTGACCGATTAGGAATTAAATCGCCTCTTTTATAGGTTTCTGTAGGAGTTATTTCTAACCTTTCTGTTATTTCCTCAAGCGGAAACGCATCTCCAAACAAACTGAAGTAAACCTTTACTTTAGTTTTGTCCATTTTAATATTTTCCTCCTTATCATTCTCATTTTCTCTTTTAATTGTGTATTATTATATCACTCTGGTTGAATAACCCTATTCCATAACTATTTAACAAAGTTTCAACTGCCCATCGCAAAAAAACGATCCACCACGTAGGTGAATCGTCATAATATTAATCAAGGAACTTCTGCATATCCTCATCTAAGTAAACCCAGCCTTTCCAGCCAATATGAATCGTGTCTCGTAAAAAGTGCGGGTCGTATTCATGGCCAGAATAATCGGCGTAAGTAAAGCCGCTATCATTAATTTGTTTTTTTATACGATTATAGTAGTCTTGCCTTCCTTTTTGCGGAAAGCCAGTATAATCATAGTATTCTCCATTTACTGGGATAATAACAAAAAGCGGTTTTGCATCTGATTTCTTAAGGATATCAAGCATCAGCTGGAAATCATCATATTCAAGTGATTCTGCATAGGAATGTCCTTTATTCTTTCCTTTCATCCCCTTTATGCGGTCCTTCTTATGCTTATAGACTTTGTCGTCAATATAGAAGTCTGACTGCTGTGTCCGTTTCTCTCCGTAAGCCGCTGCTTGTGCCTTCAGTTCTTCCCATGTCTTGTCCTGCACTTCGTCTGACTGATGTCGATTTGGTAGGGAATCATTCTGAAGTGTGAAGTACAAATCCTTTTTCTTCAGTACAGAAATATAAGCTTTTGCAGGAACTGATAACATATTAAACTTACTTCTGTTGTCATGGAGATATGCATCATATAACTGATTTAGAATCGTATCATTTTTGACTGCATTATAGGTCATCAATCGTTGCATCAACTTTCGCTTCACCTGCTCGTCCACTTCCTTATTAAAGGGAAGCTGGTACGCTTGCAGGGAAGAATAGTTTGGTGCAAAGTGCTGCTCATCCGTACCATGCTTAACAAACCATTGCGGTGATACGATGACAACCATTTGCTTGTTCTTTAATTGTTTGGCATGTGTTGCAAAGTTTAAATCATGAATAATAGAGGTTGTTCCGCCTTTACCTATTAAATAAGGTGTGAAAGCAGCATCATTCGCTTCGAAATAATTCGTTGGATGGAATGGATCCCAGCGCGACAATTCAGAAGAACCATAGATTGGAATATAAGTCGAACTTTCGAGCATTTCACCTTGTAAATAAGTTCCTTGAAACATATTTGGCTCTAAACTGATAGCCGATTCCTTTAAGCGCTCCGCAGGGACTAGCTTAGCCAGCCATGATACTGGTACGAATACAACCCCGGCAAACAGGACCAATGCAATTATGATTGGTCCAAACATATACTTCTTCTTCATTACTTCAACTCATTCAGTCGATCAACGATAGCATTTGGTGTATTCCAGGTATCTCGGTCGAATTCTGTAATTGGGACAGTGATATTAAGTTGATCATCGAATTGAAACAGTAACTCTACTGTCCCAAATGAATCAATTAGCCCAGAGTCGAACAAATCTAAATCCAGCTCTTCCTTTACAACATCATCTTGACAAACTTCTGCAATAACTTGTAGTACTTTTTCTTTAAAATCCATATTTATAATCCCCTTTTATTGAAATGGTCTGCCGGAAAACAGATAAAAGCCGAAACAAACGACATGGAAAGTAATGATGATAGAAACGATTGTCATCGCTCTTCCTGTTGGCCAGCGTTTATGTTTTTTATTCCAGGTTTCGAAGAAATTAAATCCTGTCATCATCAAAGCATGATATGCTCCATAAATGATGTATTGAATTTCTAATCCATGCCATACACCCATCAGCAGGAATAGCAGGATATAACCTAGATTTGAAACGAGCATTTTGTTCTGAATCCATCTTTTTTTCTTCATTAAAAAGACAAAGCGCATGAACACATAATCACGGAACCAGAATGACAATGACATATGCCATCGATTCCAGAAATCCTTAATATTGCGGCTGATGAATGGCTTATTAAAGTTCTCTGGTGACCTAATTCCCATCATATAACTGATGCCGACTGCAAACGCCGTATAGCCAGCAAAGTCGAAGAACAGGTACAGGCTATAACTGTACATATAGAGCAAATGATAGCTAAACTTGCCATCTGCTATCGTACCCAAATTCATAATGAAGTACGTATTAATGCAATAGCCGATAATAAATTTATACAAAAACCCAAGAAAGATTTTGTTGATCCCTTTATAAAGCAGTTCCTTGTATTCCTCAGGTGTCCAGCATTTCTCTTCATCCTTTTGGAATCTGCGAAAGCGATCAATCGGACCAGATGAAATGGTCGGATAAAACAGCATAAAATTAACAAGCTGGTAAATCGAAAGCTGATTCTTTATTAATCCATCTCTTGTTTCAATAATAATTTGGACAGCTCTGAATGTCAGATAAGAAATTCCAAGAAAGCTAACTAAATTATCCACTGCCAAAATCGGTAAAATCTTCGATAAAATCAGCGGCAGGATCGATAGAAAACTTATTATATAGAATACGAGACTACTATTTTTCCTCTTTCGATACGTTATATAGCATTTGATAAGTACAAGCTGCAGGGCAGTAAAGGCTACTAATGAAAAGAAGCCGTTCTTTCCGCCTGAAAATATAATAGCCAATACAACAATGGAAACAAACACGTTGTAATAGCGCAGACGCTTGCCCATTATTCCGAGAATCATCGTCGGCAGCAGCAGGATACCTAAAATAATAAAGAAAAGGAAAGAGCTATATGGGGTCATGCGAATACCTCTTCCTTCAATTTCTTACGGTCTGCTTTTCCGTTCATTGTCATTGGAATAGCAGTATGATACGTGAACTTACGAGGAATCATATATGCCGGCAAGCGCAAAGCAAGATCTTTACGAATAGCAGCGGTCAGCTTATATTCCTTGTCAAATTCATGAGCTGCAGGTACAACTGCTGCAATCAAGTATTCAATTTCCTCATTTGGTGCATGCGGGATAATAATGGCAGACTGAATATAATCAGACTGATTAAGGTGGAACTCAATTTCTTCAAGCTCCATCCGATAGCCATGCAGCTTAATTTGATAATCTAGTCTGCCTTGGCAGTACACCATTCCATCCTGAATAAAACCGGCGTCCCCAGTACGGTAAGCACTCATTTCATTTATCTTGCCAAACGCCTTTTCTGTCAGTACCGGCTCACCTAAATAGCCTTTTGATACGCTTGGACCTGCAAGGATAAGCTCTCCCTTTTCACCTTCTGGCAATAAATTATCGAATTCGTCTACAACTAAAATACGCATATCAGATTTTGGGTAGCCAACTGGCAGTGCCTTCTCTTGTATAAGTAATTCTTCGGTAATTTCAATAGACGTTACAGCAACAGTTGCTTCGGTTGGCCCATAGGTATTAAAAATCCTTGCTTGTGGGAAACGTGCTTTCAGCTCCTTGGCCACAGCTAACGGCAGTACTTCCCCACAGAACAGGAATACCTCAAGCTTTGGTAGCATCGTTTGATTAAAGTCCGGATTTGGAAAGCACATTTGCACGAAGGATGGCGTGGAAGTCCAGATTTGCAACCCAGAAAGACTCAAGTTTTCAAATAAAATCTTAGGCTTATTGATTACCTCTTTCTCCAATGTATGAATGGAACCACCACTTTGTAGGGCAGGATAAAAGTCCATTACAGATAAATCAAAGGAGAAAGGTGCCTGGTTCAAAAATACTTTGCCTTCACCTAAAGGAAAGTCATCTGTCATCCAATCGGTAAAGGATTGCAAATTTGCTGCGGTTATTTGAACACCCTTTGGATTTCCAGTACTGCCAGATGTATATATGATGTAAAAAACCTCATCATGTTCAACCCAATACTGATGACTAATCGGCTTTTGTTGTTCCAACTGCAGTTCAGACATTTGTAATACGGGAATACTGTCTACATCCAGCTTGCTATCTGTTGTATTAATTACTAATGCTGCACCAGACTTTTCGACGATAAGACGCACCCGTTCCAAAGGAATGGATGTATCAACCGGTATATAAGGATGACCTGCCTGTACACATGCTAGGAATGATATAGGCATTTCAATTCCCATGTGACCATATACTACAATTGGTGTCTGTCGCTCGAACTGCATGGCGTGGATTAAGCTAGCTAATCTGCTCGATTTGTCCCAAAGCAATTTGTAGTTCAGCACCTCATCATTTGTTCGATACGCTGGCTGTTCCGGTTTTGTTGCCACATGCTGTGCAATACGCGTTAAAAGTTTCATTTTTTTATCTTCTCCATTTAGAAATCATTATAAATATAGTTGCCTGTATTGGCCGTATGGAAGCCGTACATCAAGAACAAGGTAACAAGAATTGCCAAATAAAAACATGTATGTAATGCGAACCGGATACCTGTGTGTGTATACAGCTGTTTAAGCTTATTCATCTTCTCTCTCCATCCATTTCATTCAAATTTATAGCCGGTTCCAATAACAGTCCGAATATGATGTGATTCGCAGCTTAATTTAGCTCTTAGCTTTTTAATATGTGTATCAACTACTCGACTATCACCGTCGAAGTCTAAGCCCCATACGTGATTTAAAATCGTTTCGCGTGAAAGTACAATATTTTTATGCTGAAGTAGAAACACCAATAAGTCATATTCCTTTGGCGCTAATTCGACTTGTTGGCCCTCAAGCTGAAGCTGATGTGACTTCGTATTAATGACAGCTTCACCAAAGCTAACCATATGTCCAGTCGGCCGGTACTGTTCTGTCGCTCGCTTCATTAAGGAATTAGCTCGTGCTACCAATACTTTTGGACTGAAGGGCTTTGTAACATACTCATCTGCTCCTAGTTCAAATCCCTGAATTTTATCATCGTCACTAGACATCGCTGTCAGAAGAATAATCGGTACACCAGACCTCATTCGTACTTGTTTAGTAACAGCAAATCCATCCATTTGCGGCATCATGATATCAAGAATGATTAAATCCGGAAAAATGGCATCAAACCAGTCAATTGCACTGCTGCCATTATCCGTTTCATATACTTCCCAGCCGTCCTTCTTGAAATAATCAGCTACAACTTCGCGGATTCTCACTTCATCCTCGACAAGCAATACTTTCTTCCCCATCGTGAACCTTCCTTCCAATTTATAGATATTAACAAGGCTATATGTCTTTCATGTGTCCAATAAGAAATAATTCCCATTATTTGAATCGAACGTAGAAACGCATACCGTCAGCCATATTTTCCGCTCCGTAATGAAAGGCATGCAAATCAAGAATTTGCTGAACAATCGCCAGCCCTAATCCTGTACCACCAGTCATTCGGCTTCGTGAAGATTCAGTCCGGTAGAAACGTTTCCAAATGTTTTCCAAATGCTCTTCAGGTATTTGCTTGCCTTTGTTTTCAATTTCGAAGATACTGCTTCCATTTGTCTGATCCAATCCGATCCGAATCACAATAACAGAATCAGGCTCGCTGTGCCGCACCGCATTCATAAGAAGGTTTTGCATAACTCGCTCCATCCACTCATAATCTGCCAAAATATGCTGTTCATTCTTTGGCATGATTTCAATGACCACGTTTTTCTCATTCGCGATACAGAATAGTTTATATGCCAACACCTCAATCATTTCACTGAGCAAAAAGGATGTTTTTCTTAGTTTTATCGCACCGTTCTCCAACTTAGCCAAATCCAGCATATCCTTAATCAGCACTTCCATCTTTTCTGATTCCTCAATGATCACTTCCACATAATGGTCACGTTTATCAGGACTGACACCATCCTGCAATCCTTCAGCAAAGCTTTTGACAATACTCAGCGGCGTCTTCAATTCATGTGATGCATGCTCGAAAAACTCGCGCTGCTCCTTTTCCATCTTCTCTCGTTTTTTCATATCCTGCTTCAGCTTTTTATTGGCTTGCTTCAGGTCATTTAATGCAACATCCAAATTTTTTGCCATAACAAGCATATTGTTAGAAAGACTCCCTAGCTCATCCTTCTGCTGAATCGGTTTAGCTAAAGAGAAGTCAAGATTAACCATTTTTTTTGCCATTTCATTAAGCTTTATCAGTGGTCTGCTAACAATACGGGAGAAGAACAACGACAGTAAAATAATAAGAATGAAGCCTGCAACCCCAATATACACATAGAATATTCGAAGTGCTTCATTAGTATCTTTGATTTCCTGAATTGATGTGACAGAGAACATATATTGCATTTCCCCGTCTTTCTTGATTGGCTCTATGAGTACTAAGTTATGTTTTCCACTCCATGACTCTACCCAGTTCAACTGCAAGCTTTCTCCATCAGATAACTGCTTTATCTGCTCTTCCTTTAGCGGAAACCATTCTAATAGTGCATCATAAAGAATTCCTAATCCTCTATTGATCATTCCACCCTTAGGCAGAGATACGCTCTTAACTTTGCCTTCGATTTTAATTTCATCATCGTCAGGGTCTTCACCGACACTAAATTTATCCTTATGGATTACAGATGGATAAATAACGGAAGAATCTCCTTCATCTACTTCTCCTTCGACAATCAATGTATCCCCATTTCTGAAATCCAATGCTTGTACCTGTTTTCCATAATTTGCGACGAGCAAGGAAAGTGATACTTCTATTACTGCACCATCTCCTGTTTCAAGCATGATATTAAACGGATCCTGAACTAACTGAAAACCTTCTGCATCGACAACTGTTACCGGACTTTTTGTTACTTTCATATAAGAGAATGTCTGTTTTGTAAATTCTGCTTCGCTCCAAGATTCTTTCACATAACCTTCTGCTAATTGATGCAGGTGCTCAGCTGCTTCTTTCGTTTTATGATGCTGATAAAACCGATCAAAGAATAATAGCTGAAATATCATAATCATGGCGTAAAACGCCAAAAAGAATATCGCTGTTATTGCGAATAATTTTACGGTAATACCGCGTTTTCTCATGTTGTACTCCTTTATGTCAATCCACAGTTTATTAATAACTTAAGTGACAGGTATGTTTTTTGTGTGTCCACATGCAACCTACTCCATATAGTAACCATATTTTTCAAGTTGAGGAACCTTTTTTTGAATCTATATTATATAAGGATCTATCCAAGGAACATAAATACACCTTGGTTTACGCTAGAAATTCATTTAAGGTGCAAGTTTGGCATAATGCTTTTTGGAAAATTAATCACATAAAATCCTTAGAAATTAATAGGGAACCATAGTAATCATTGAATTACTCAACTCTTCTATTAAATAAAATATTATCAGAAAAAACTCCCATAATTCTTGACAATAATAATCAACAAAATTTATATTGGTTACAAGAATTATTTTTGCACAAAGGAAACTTTTTGTCTCTTTTGCATATATTTTAACTCTAAGCAATATTATCGATTGATGTTAATTCAAACCAAAAGGAGGATGTATGGAAAAATGTTAAAGGTAAAGGAGCTTAATGTTGACTATTTTGGCAATCACGCACTTCAAGACGTTCATATTGATATTCCCTTAGGATACTCCATCGGAATTATTGGACCTAACGGAGCAGGTAAATCCACCTTTCTAAAAGCTTTATTGGGAATCATAAAAAAAAGCAGTGGAACTATTCTTGTTAATGATTCGCCTATTTCTCAATCAAAAAGAGATATTGCTTATGTTCCACAAAAAAGTGAAGTGGACCTGACTTTTCCTATTACTGTTAGGGAGACAATTTTAACTGGAACTTATCCCAAACTTAAACTGTTTCGTCGTCCTGGAAAAAAGGAGAAAGAGCAAGTGGAACGCTGCATGAACATGGTGGAAATTAGCGATCTTGCTGATAAACAAATCGGTAATTTGTCTGGTGGTCAGCTTCAAAGAGTATTTATAGCTAGGGCATTGGCTCAACAAGCAGATATATATTTCCTCGATGAACCGTTTGTAGGTATCGATTTAATGAGTGAGAAAATTATAGTACAGCTTCTTAAAAAGCTGAAGAAGCAAGGAAAAACAATACTTGTGGTGCACCATGATTTACACGAAGTGGAGGAATACTTCGATAAAATAATCATCTTTAATAAAAAGCTGATTGCTTTTGGCGACATATCTACAACCTTCACAACTGAAAACATTAAAGCTGCATACGGCTCATCACTAGGAAACATTCAAATTAAAGGGATAGGAGACAACGGCCATCATGATTGAATTTTTAAGTAGTTCACTGAATATTCCTACTTATGCGTTGAATGCAGGCTTATCCTCCATTATTCTTGGGATTGTTTCTGGCGTTTTAGGGAGTTTCATTGTACTTAGGAAGATGTCCTTAATGGGGGATGCACTTTCACATGCTGTATTACCGGGTGTCGCCATTTCTTATATATTGGGGATTAACATATTATTTGGTGCTTCCTTGTTTGGTTTACTTGCGGCTATTTTAATTCAGTTCATTACGAATCGAAGCACGATTAAAAGTGACACCTCTATCGGTATTATCTTAAGTTCCTTTTTTGCGCTAGGCATTGTGCTCATTACATTCGCACGAAGTGGGCTTGATTTAACCCATATTTTATTTGGCAATATTTTAGCAGTTCCTAGCTCTGAAATAACACAATCTTTCATCATCATGCTTGTCGTTATCGGAATAGTTACTTTATTTTACAAAGAACTTCTCATAAGCTCTTTTGACCCTGTTGTTTCAAAAGGATCTGGTCTCAACACTACTTTCTATCACTACTTGCTTATGACACTACTCTCCTTTGTGACTGTTTCCTTTTTATCACAGGTCGGCATAGTTTTAGTTATTGCTATGCTCGTTATCCCAGCCGCAACGTCTTATTTATGGACCAAAAAGTTATTTCATATGATTGTTTTTGCCTCACTCTATGGCGCACTTTCTGGTGTAATAGGTGTTTGGATTAGCTTCAACTTTAATTTGCCAACAAGTGCCACCATTGTGCTTGTCGGTGTCACAGGCTTTGCTATTTCGTTTATTCTTTCTCCTAAAAACAACTTTTTTACGAAGGGTAGGTTATTAAATTGAAAAAAATGATGCTTGGATTAATCGCCACTATGATTCTATTACTTACGGCTTGTTCTAATGGAGAACAAACTTCCTCAACAGATGATAAAACTATTAAAATCGTTGCAACATATTCTATTATTGCGGATATGGTCAAGAATATTACTGGTGATAAAGCAGAAGTTTACAGTTTGGTTCCAATTGGAACAGATCCACACATGTATGATCCGTTGCCAGATGATACTAAAAAGGTATCCAATGCAGATTTGGTTTTTTATAATGGATTCAACCTGGAAACTGGGAAAGGCTGGTTTCAAGATCTTCTCGAAGTTACCAATAAATCAGCGGTGGCTTTTCCTGTCACTGAAGAGGTCACACCAATCTATCTAAGTGAAAAAGGAAAAGAATCGCAAGAAGATCCCCATGCTTGGTTAGATATTCAAAATGCCATTAAGTATGTAGATGTAATTACCAAACAAGTCATTCAAGCTGATCCAGACAATGAAGAATACTATTTACAAAATAAAACAGAGTATGTCGCCGAGCTTGAAGAGATTGATCAATATGCACGAGCACAAATAGCTAAAATCCCTGAGGATAAACGCATTCTTGTAACAAGCGAAGGTGCTTTTAAATACTTCGCCAAGGCATATGGCTTTGAATCTGCATTTATCTGGGAAATCAATACAGACAGCCAAGGCACTCCTGAACAAATGAATAGAATTATAAACATAATTAATACAAGCAAAGTATCAGCTTTATTTGTTGAAACAAGTGTCAATCCAAAAACAATGGAGACCGTATCTAAAGAAACAAACGTACCAATCCACTCAAAGATTTTCACAGACTCCCTCGCCAAAAAAGGTGAACCTGGAGACACGTATATCTCCATGATCAAATGGAATATAGATAAGGTAATCGAAGGCTTAACTCCTTAATGTAAACAGGCTCAGACAAAAATGTTTGTAAACAGAACTAGTCATTTAACCTTCTATGCACAAAAGAAAATGTCTAATCCCTTATCTTTCAAGGGTTTAGACATTTTCCTTGGATTTAACGCTTCTGTTAAAGTAAACCAAACTTATTCTGATGTTGCTCATTTGCCTTTAATTTCTTCCTTTTACCTGAATTTTATCATGACTCTTTACTATGATCTTGAAGAATATATAAAAATAAAAATCTAAATAAAAGGAAGCCAAAAATAGCTGAATAAACAAATGTTATTGTTAAAAAAATGAATTCATCTGAAGAAAAACCATCCTTTAAAAAATTAACTATGGATATTATATCAGTACTGAGCGATAACAAAGTGGCAGAGGTCAGCTCCACTATTCTTAACGGATTTTTTAATGAGTAATTCACTTTCCCAATATTAAAGATATTTTTTATATCAGGACCAATTTGATTGCCCTTGTATAATCCAACTACTATTGCAGCAAGTAAAGATGGAAATACCGAATCTACCTGTAATAAGACAATCCAAATATTTAAAAGTACAGGCATAATAATTAGAATAGCTTTCATGTATAAACTCCCTATTAGATATATATATTATTACTTTATTTCTCTAGCATGAAGAAATGCTCCAAATTTTATAATAAGAGCTATTTATTCTTTAATCCCAAACCTCTATTAGTTTCCCATTAAAATACCGTATATTTTTCAAAATAAGTTCTATTCCCCAAAAAGGGATTTACTTATAATAGTAATCCAGTTTATAGAGTGCTATAAAAAAAGAGCTGCCAAAGGCAACTTGCATTTAGATTATTGGAATTGATATTATTGATGCTGATCTTTATTCTTTGCTGGAGCATATATAGGTATAAGTAAAATACCTACAAAAAATACAGCAAGCGAAATTCTTCTGGCTATGTAGTACCATTCCATTTCCTTAAAAAAGGAAATATTAATCATTAAAGCAAGTGCTCCTAGAATAGCAAGTATTTTCCCCACCAGTTGCTTAGACAAGATATCCTCTCCTTCCTTTAACTACTTTACCAAATATTTACACTTTGTAAAGAGTGTGTACTGGAGTCTTAACATAGCCACCTCTTCTAAAGAACTTGCTTAAAGTTGATATTTTATTAGTAAATTATGATAAAAAAACGGATGGATTTTCATTTATAGTGTCTATATATAGACACTATAAATGAAATATTGATACTATTGGTATTTTTCAACTAATCAATCATATAGTATTCTACACTTAATTTGCTGAAATTCCTATTAGACCCTTACAATAGTGGCTAATATCTGTATATGGTTTTAATCTCCACAAACAATTTCACATTAATAGTCCCTCCCCCGCTAAATTTATTTATCATTTCGATTATGATAATTCCCATCAACTAGTGTTACAAAAAAGACTTAAGAACCAAGTTTTCTTCTTTAAATAAAAGGGCAGATGTGTTGTGAATACATGCTTTGCCCTTTAAGAAATTATTTTATTAATGGACTTTCTTCCATAAAGAACTACTGTTTTTTTTCAGGCAGAGTTTAAAAAATAATATCAATCTCGACTGTATTCCATAACTCTATTAGGGTTTTTCCCTCTAGTCTAACCTTTTGGAGTAATTCGTTCGTATCTTCTCCTTCTATTTCGCTGTCTGCATCATTGAATTTCCAAAAACTTTGGCTACTAATGTAGTAATTTTCTTCTTTATAAATAAAATGTATCTCATGTCCCCTGTTTAAGTCTTCGAGAAATTCGTTGTAGCTATAACCCTTCATTTATCTCGCTCTCTTTCTAAAAAAGTTTCTAATTTAACTCTTTAATAATGTATCCCTATCTCATCAAAATTTTCTATGATTGTTCTTGCAATGCTCCCTTTAGGACAAATCAGTCGAAATTTTTTGTACTCTCAACCTCACACCTTATATTGTAGAACTTAACAACCAATGGATGAGTATCCTTAGAAAAAGTCAATTTCCCCAACCTTCTTTTACCTAACCTTCTATCCAACATGGAAAAAGCTCGAATAATCATATTGTCTGAGTTTAATGCTTCTACAATAGATAATGAACTGTAATTCATCAATGCATCATATAGATGGTAACTTCCAAAGATGTTTTGATTTATCATAACTTTTTCAGCAATATCAGATGCTTTTATTAATTCTTTGCGCTCCTGTGAGTTAAGCATTGCCTTCAAATCTGTATTATAGGGAATTTCGTTTAATTCTTCTTCCTTTATTATCTGTTGATAGAGCTTTTCATGTTTAACTGCAAATGTAACATCAGAAGCACTTAATATTTCTTGTTTATCCAAAGTGATCCATATTCTACTTGGACTATCATGAAATTTTCGATAAACCGTTGCATGTATTTCAATGCTTCCTTTTAGCTTATCACTCAAAAAACTTTCAAGATTTGTTTTCAATTTACTCCACTGCAAAGCATTCACCTTCTGAATAAATTTGATTATACTTTTCTTATTTTTATCTCTTGTTAAAAGAAATTTCCTGGCACTTAAATCCCATAATCTGCTTTCATTATTCACTAATCTTTTTAAAGCTTGATTTACTAAAAAACTGCTCCAAAAAGTCATAAAGTATAACGAAACTCAAATTCATAAGTTACCTTTTTCAATGTATGCACGTATAGGAATACTTATAGTTGCAAGTACAAAACATCAACCTTCACCACTCTATCTTTCCAAATACAATATTCCTTCATTTAATAATATCTTTATCTCATACGTTTCATTGCTAAAAAATATTTAATATTGGTATAAATACGTATTAATAAATAAAAACACTTCTTAGTATAATTCACTCGTGGTTGGGAATTATATAAAGAGTTTAACTTGAATTTCTTTAAAAAAGTTATTCCTCACCGTTATTCTCTCACTATTAGTAGGTGCAACGACTAAAAAAGCCTACTTAATTAGAAGCGGTTAATTTTTTGGGGAATAAATTTCGTTATTACCTTAGCTACTTTGTATTCTTCCTAACACATTGGATACTTGCTGGATGCATGCATGCAAGCGCAATGACTTTGGAAATGTTAATTGGCGATATTATAATATAGAGGTGAATTGTATGAAAAAATCAGCATTAACATCTTCTGAAATAGGTTCCTTATGGGCAGAGTATATAAATGGAACAGCAACACATACTGTGAATAAATATATGTATTCTATTATAGAAGATAAAGAAATAAAAGAAATTTTCCATCTTGCTATCAAAACATTTGACCAACAAAAGAAAGCGATTGGTGATTTTTTTAAGGAAGAAGGATTTCCTGTTCCTATTGGCTTTACTGATTCTGACTTATATTTAGGAAAACAAAGATTATTTTCGGATGCGTTCTGCCTAAACTTTTTACATATAATGACTATTCATGGAATATTAGGACATAACACAGCGCTGTGTATTTCAGTCAGCAAAGACTTAAGAAACTTTTATGATTCATCAAGTCAAGCCGGAAATAAAATGTATCATAAAACAATTGATCTATTACTTGAAAAAGGTTTATTTCAAAGGGATCCCCTATACTATGCGTACGAACATCCAGGTTTTGTTACAAATAAAGATTTTACTGATGGTTTTTTTGGAAAAGGCCGAACCCTTGCCGCAACCGAAATTATAAGTCTTTCCTTAAATCTTAAGAAAAGTATTATGGCTAAAACTCTTTCTATTGCATTCTCACAGATAGCAGGATCTAAAGAAGTGAGGAAATTTTTAACTGAATCTGAAAAGACAGCGGATGGTCAAATTAAAGCATTAGCCAAAATACTTCAAGCAGATAACCTACCAGTTCCAAAATCACTAGAAACAGAAGTAACAACCTCTACTGAATCACCGTTTTCTGATAAGTTAATTCTTTACCATATGGGCTTTTTGTTTCAAGCTGCTCAAAATTACCATGGTGCTGGTCTAGCTTCAGCAATGAGAACAGATCTTGTAGCCACCTATGAGAAGACTATTTTACAAAATCTGTTAGTTACAAAAAATTGGTTTGACCTTATGGTTGAGAATAAATGGTTAGAACAACCACCTCTTGCACCAAATAGGAGTGAAATTGCAAAAAGCAAATAGATACCTGGCCCTTCCTAATCGGTTGGGCTTTTGGTTAACATTAAATTATTCAAAGTAGGATAAGACCACAACTTTCTTTTTGAAATCCTTCATAAGTTTTTCCTGTATACATCCTTTTTCCAAACTAATAACACGCTTAAAAGGCGTAACAATATTACAAACTCCCCACTCTTTATTTCACTAAATTACGCTCTTTTCTTCCTGTTACAATTAATTTTCTATTGTATTACTAACATGTCTGAATAGTTTGTAATAATTATACAAATAAAAAATTACAATAGTTATTTTGTCATTTTCTATGTAAACGTAGGGCATTCCTTTATTTACAATTTAGTAATGTAGATTAGAGGATTTTCTTACAATATATTCCCTTTTAATAGCTAATTTCTCTCTTTTTTTGCTTTTCAAAAATACAACAATCCATCTATGGTCTTTCCAACCCATTTCGCTATGATGTTAGGTGTTCAAAGGATAGGTCCTGAGAGTTAGAGACAAATATTACAGGACTTATTCAATAAAAAAAAGGAGTTGGAGAAATGACTGTATTATCAGAGGGGAAACGCAAGCTGACGATACTGGGCATCTTATTTATGATGGTGCTTAGTTTCGCTTTCGCTCCGTTGAGCACATCTGCGGAAGCTTTTCCGTGGATGAACAAGGATCTTTCTGCAGAGGAAAGAGCTCAATTATTAGTTGAAGCAATGACATTGGAGGATAAAATTGACTTTATCACCGGTAATGTCAACAACTATTATGGATTTTATAATGAAGGATTAGACAAATATGGTATACCTGCGTTGCAGATGGCAGATGGACCTGTTGGTGTTCGGATAGCTAATCCGGAAGTCCAAAATAAACAATCTACCGCATTACCTTCCGCGATCGGACTTGCGGCAACATGGAACACAGAAACAGCAGAGAAATATGGAGATTTAATCGGGAACGAAGCTCATAACACAACACATAATGTAATGCTTGGTCCTGGATTAGATATTGCCAGAAATGCCTTTGGTGCTAGAAACTTTGAGTCTTTAGGTGAGGATCCATATTTGCAAGGGCTAATGGCTACAAGCTATGTGAATGCCTTGCAAAGCAATAATGTGTTGGTTACAGCCAAGCATTATCTTTTAAATAACCAAGAGAAGGACCGCTTCACAAGCGACTCTCAAGCAAGCGAACGTGCAATCAATGAAATTTATGCTAGACCTTTTGCAAGTGTTATTGAGAATGCTGATCTTGGAAGTGTTATGTGCTCCTTTAATCAGGTTAACAGCACATATGCATGTGAAAATCCAGATCTTTTAACAGATTTGTTAAGAGACAATCTTAACTTTGATGGTTTTGTCATGAGTGACTATGGTGCCAATGTTAGTACTGCTAATTCTATTAATGCAGGCCTAGACTTAGAAACGCCTGGAGAGCCTTTCGGATTATGGGGCGATCAATTACAACGGGCAGTAGCAGATGGACAAGTTAAGGAAGAAACAATTGATCAAAGCGCCTATCGTATTCTTTACCAAATGTTTGACAAAGGATTATTTGACAATCCTGCGCAGAATAATCCGATTGATATAGCAGCACATGGGGAAATCGCTCGTCAAATTGCTGCAGAGACTATGGTGTTGCTACAAAATGACAATAAAACATTGCCATTAAATACAGATAAATTAGATTCCATTGCAGTAATTGGACCTGATGCAGATACTGCTTCAGCGGCTGGCGGTGGAAGCTCACTAGTTAATCCAACGTATACAATTAGTCCTCTTGAAGGTATTAAAAACCGTGCAGGAGCAGATATTCAAGTAAATTATGCACCTGGAACAGACTCAATCAGTGCTGGTGATATTTTACCAGGACCAAATGCAATCCCTTCTTCTTTCTTATTGCCTCAAGCTGGCTCTAATGAAAATGGACTACAAGCAACATACTGGTCTAATAAAAACATGGAAGGCGATCCAGTATTTGAGCATACTGCTAAACAAGTTAACTTAAACCTTGGTTTTTATAACTATGAAGGCTTTAACGCTCAATCATCCAAATTAGACAGCTTGCCAACAAGCTTAAACGGCATGATGTCTGCTAGATATACTGGCGTAATTAATGTACCGAAATCTGGAGATTATACACTATCCACTACAAGCTATGGTTCAAGCCAAGTGTATATTGATGAAAATCTAGTGATTGATAATGCTGGAGAAAAGTTGGATACAGTTGAAAAGACAGTCTCTTTAGAAGCAGGCAAAAACTATGATGTTAAAATTGAGTATAAAACAGACTATAAAGATGCAACTGGTAATGACAACGGCGGTCAATTGCGCTTCGGTTGGGAAGCTAGCGACAAAGTTGTGGACAAAAACATTGCAGATGCAGTTGAATTGGCGAAAAAGTCAGATGCTGCAGTTATAGTTACAAGAACATATGATAGTGAAGGTTATGTAGACCGTTCTGATATGAAGCTTCCGAATAACCAAGAACAGTTAATAAAGGAAGTAGCAAAAGTAAATAAAAATGTTGTCATTGTGAATGAGAGCGGCATTGCTGTTAAAATGGGCGATTGGAAGGATAAAGTAGATTCCATTGTACAGGCTTGGTATCCTGGGCAGGAGCAAGGAAATGCTATAGCTGATGTATTATTCGGTGATGTAAATCCTTCAGGTAAACTTCCTGTTACTTTCCCTGTTGATGAAGATTCGACTCCAGTTAATTCTGATGAACAATATCCTGGTGTTGACGAAGTTACAAAATATACAGAAGACATTTTTGTAGGATACCGTGGCTTTGAACAAGATGGCATTAAACCAGCGTTCTCCTTTGGACATGGACTATCTTATACTGAATTTGGTTATAAGAAACTAAAAACAAAGGTGACTCGTTCTAATAAAGCCAAGGATCAAGCAGTTGAAGTTACATTAAACCTTAAAAATACTGGTGATGTTACAGGTTCTGAAGTTGTCCAAGTATATACAGGTAAACTGCCGACAAATACAGAAACAGCACCTAAGCAATTGGCAGGCTTTGAAAAGGTTGAATTAAAACCTGGAAAAACAAAAAAAGTGACGATTAAGCTTGACCCAAAAGCATTCTCTTATTATGATGAAGCGAAAAACGAATGGGTAACGCCTACTGGTAATGTGCCAATTTATGTTGGAAGCTCTTCATCTGATATCCGTTTAAAGGGAAATGTTCATATCTCAAAAAATACAAGCAACTATTTTAACAAGGAAAATAATTCTGGTTCGACAAATGAAAATATCATTTCATCGAACGGCAGCAACAAAAATACAGCAAAACATGAAAAAGCAAGCAAGAAAAACAAAAAGGACGATCAAGCAAGACGATAAATTTAGTTCTTAACCATTTCCCCACAAGCCTTTTTTGTGGGGATTGTTTTAGGAGGACAAATTAACAATGAAAATTAAACTCAAAATGGTAACCTTCCTGCTTTTATTAGTAATTCTTCTTGCACTTATTACGACAGTTCAATTAAAAAAGCAGAACGACAACTATGCAGAAGAAGACATTGAGGTTTCCGTTTGGCAAACAACTGGAGATAAAAAGGACTTACTGGAGAAAAAAGAGTCCTTGTACCTTTCAAACAGTGATTCCTCCCCTCCCTTGTCTATAACGATTGACCCAAATACTGCTTATCAGGAAATGGATGGCTTTGGAGCAGCTGTCACAGGCTCTTCTGCATATTTGTTTCAAAACATGAATTCTGCTGATAGAACTTCTATGTATGAAGACTTATTTACAAGTAAAGGTATTAATCTTTCAACTATTAGACATACAATCGGTGCATCTGATTTCTCCGTAGATGAAAATGGATATCCAAGCAGCTATACGTACGATGATACAAAGGATGAAACAGATTATGATCTGAAGGATTTTTCCATTGAAAAAGACAGGAATGTCATTAAAAGCCTGCAGGAAATACTTGCCGTAAAACAGGGTATGAAGATTATCGGTACACCTTGGACTGCGCCTGCATGGATGAAATTTGGCGAAAAAACACTCAACGGCTGGTATTTGGACTATACGGATGACAAAGTGTATGAAGCATATGCAGACTACTTTGTCCGTTACATTCAAGCATATAAAAACAACGGTGTTAACATATCAGCTATAACCTTGCAAAATGAACCAGAATTCACTTCAGAGAATTATCCATCTATGAGCATGGGTGCAGAGGAGCAGGCGAGGTTTATTGGAGAGTATTTAGGACCTGCTTTTCAAGAGCATAATATTAAAACTAAAATCATTGGTTATGATCATAACTGGCATGGCGCAAGAGACTATATAAACTCTCTTTCTCAGACTGATATTGCCACCGAATATTTAGACGGTTTCGCCTTTCATTGCTATGAAGGAGAACCAGCTGCTATGTCACAGGTTCATGAGAACTTTCCAACAAAGCAAATCTATTTAACAGAGTGCAGCTCAGGTAAATGGAGTGAAAATTTTGCGGATAATTTCAGCTGGCAAATGTCCAATCTTATTATTGAAGGTCCTCGCAACTGGGCTAAGTCTGTCCTTATGTGGAATATCGCTTTAGATGAAAATAATGGTCCAACAAACGGTGGATGTAACAACTGCACAGGCTTACTGACGATTGATCAAGCTACTGGCAATGTAGAAAAAAACGCCGAATATTATGCGTTAGGACACGCAAGCAAATTTGTTCAAGCGGAAGCTGCACGCATTTCTTCCACCAATTTTCCAGGAGCATTAGAAACTGTCGCTTACCAAAACCCTGACAAATCCATTGTTCTTATCGCACTGAATCAAAGTAACGAAAAGAAAAGCTTCCAAGTTAATTTTGAAGGCAAATTCTTTACCTATAGCATTCCTAACAAAAGTGCCGTGACATTTTCTTGGGATATATAAATAGAGAAAAATAGAAAACTAATACAATATGTCTGCTACAGGGATTGCCGACAATAAGGTGCGCTTCAAATGGAAGCGCACCTTTTATTTAGAGTATAAAGAAAACATTATCGAGAAGAGTTTTATTAAAAATAAGACAAATACCAAAAAAACTGCCAAGCGGCAGCAATAAAGTTCAAATGTCATTTTGGTCTAGACTTAATAAAGTAAAAAGTGCTTAACCCTAGTACTAGTCCACCAGTAATTCCTATAATTGATCCTAAAACAGTCCAATTTGAGGAAATATAAATTCCCGCCAAAAACATTAATAAACCAATGATTAATAAAATCCGCCCTATATTCATCTCATCTCTCCTATTCATTATTTCTTTACGGATAACTTCATGATAAGTTCCCTTTTCCGAAGAAAATTTTATAATATTACAAAAAATAAATTAGTTGGAATGTAACATTTATAAACTAGACGAGAATGATACTGTACATTATTATCGTAGCGCTTATCAGTTGTATCCTTTCCTTTTGGAATGTATAGGCCTAAATTTCTCCACAAAAACGAAAAAACATATTCCTTTCAACACTTCTTTTGTCGAATCCCTTCCATCCCAAATACTGTTCATGCATAATAATTATTAGCTGCTACTAGAAAGGAAAATCATATGATTCAAATTGAACTACTATGTCACGAACTGAAGCGATTAATGGATGATTACTATACTTGTGATGACGCAGTAATCAAGGAGCAAATATTTAATGATATTAAGCTTTTGAGTGAGGGGCTTTTCCTTAGCGATCTACCTGAAGAGTATTTCTAAATAGAACGTGTATGCTATCTTCTGAGAACAAAGTTATCCCACTTTTTCATTATTGCCCTGCTTAGCTTTTAACTGGTGAAAAGTTCTAGTTACACGATGATGTTATTATGTTAAATTATCTATGGTGATATATATTTATGATACTAAAAGAATTATTTGCAAACTTTGCGATATTAACGTCATTAATCTTTTTATACACACAGCTAATTAAAACACCATTAAACCGCAGCTCAAAATTAAAATACAAAATTCACGCTGGCATTGTTGCCGGTATCTCTTCAGATATATTAATGTTTTACAGCATCGATATAGGTGATACTATTTTTGATTTAAGGCATATCCCACTTATATTAGTTGCATTCTATGGAGGCATAACCCCCATTACTATTGCATTACTGTTTTTTATTGTCGGGCGTTTGATGATAGGGTTTAGTTTTGCTTCTTACATCGCAATATGCTATATCCTTACTGTTTCCGTTATTACACTTTTACTTTCTTCTTCTAAAGTAAAGATGAGCATTCAGATGAAAATCGCTGTCATATTAACTGCAAACAATGTTTTGCTGTCTGTAATCGCGGTTTTTCTTGTTGATACTAAGGAACCACTTTCTTTGCTGATTCCGACTTATTGGGTTGCCTCCTATTCTGCCGGTGTATTAGCGTTTTATATGCTCGTATATCTTAGAAAAACGAAGCTGCTTTTGGATAAGTACAAGCTGGAATCAACTACAGATGGTTTAACTGGATTAAATAATGTCAGGAAATTCGATGAGGTTTTTAATACGCTCACTAATAATGTGGGGCAGAAGGAAGAAAAGCTTTCTCTCCTTTATATTGACATTGATTTTTTCAAGCATATAAATGACACATATGGTCATGGTGATGGTGATATTGTTTTAAAAGAATTAGGTGCCCTGCTTTCCTCTTCCACCCGTTCATTTGATATAGTCAGCAGGAATGGCGGTGAGGAGTTTTCTGTCATTTTATTAGACTGTTCTCTTGAAAGAGCAAATGAGATTAGTGAAAGAATCAGAAAAAATGTAGAACAATTTCCTTTTACATTAAGCTCTGGCGAAGAAATAAATATTACCGTTTCCATCGGTGTTGCAAGCTATCCAGAAACAACTAATGATGTCAGTGTCCTTATCGAAGAGGCAGATAAAGCATTGTATCAAGCAAAAAGATCTGGAAGAAACCGAGTATGTATGAATTATGAAGTCAACCAGCTGCCTATTCTTACATCAGTATAAACAAAAGCAGGACCTTAAATTTTAAGGCCCTGCTTTTCTAACTAAAGGACTTCTCCATTAGTCTCAATTACTTGCTTGTACCAATAAAAGCTTTTCTTCCTTAGTCTCTCATTAGACCCTTTTCCTTCGCTGTCCCTATCAACATAAATAAATCCATAGCGTTTCTTTAATTCAGCTGTTGAGGCACTAACCAAATCAATTGGTCCCCATGACGTATAACCCATTATTTCTACACCATCGCCAATTGCGTTTTTCATTTCATTAATATGCTGCTGAAGATAGTCAATTCGATAAGTATCCTGAATTGTGCCATCCTCCTCAAGCTTATCAACTGCACCAAGTCCATTTTCTACAATGAATAACGGCTTTTGGTATCTGTCATACAGTTGATTACAGACCGTTCTTAACCCAACAGGATCTATTTGCCAGCCCCATTCTGACGATTTTAAGTATGGATTTTTGACACCTTCAAATAGATTACCTGATGCCTTGCCTGCTTGATGTTCTGGGTCAGTGCTTGCGACAAATGACATATAGTAGCTGAAGCCTATATAGTCGACAGTATAATCCTGCAATAATTCCAAATCCCCTGTTTGCATTTCTATATTAATTCCATTATCAGCAAAATAGTTGGTCATATATGTTGGATAGTAGCCTCTAGATTGAACATCTGAGAAAAACAGTGTCTTCCTGTCCTGTGATAATGCTGCAAACATGTCTTCTGGTTTAGAACTGAAAGGATAGGTTATCATCGAGGCGATCATACAGCCTATTTGTGATTCAGGTATCTCCTCATGCCCTGCTTTAACAGCGAGGGCACTAGCAACAAACTGATGATGTGCCGCTTGATAAATTTCCTGTTCATTATGAACGCCATCCTTGAACAAAAGACCTCCGCCAGTGAATGGGGCATGCAATAGCACATTAATTTCATTAAAAGTCATCCAATACTTTACCTTGCTGCGATATCGTTTAAAAATCGTCTTCGCGAAAGTTTCATAATAATGGACTACCTGTCTGTTTTTCCAGCCGCCGTATGTTTCGACTAAGTTCAGGGGCATCTCATAGTGAGAAATAGTCACAACAGGTTCGATATTGTATTTTCGTAATTCATCTATCATGTCATCATAAAATTGCAGGCCTTTTTCGTTCGGCTGCTTGTCATCACCATTCGGAAATATTCGTGTCCATGCGATGGAAAAACGAAAGGCTTTAAAGCCCATTTCTGCAAATAGGGCAATATCTTCTTTATACTTGTGATAAAAGTCAATTCCTTCATGATACAAGTTAAAATTCTTCATGGAAAAATCAGGAGGACTCATAATACCGTTAGGAGAAACATCTGCAGTAGATAAACCTTTACCGTCCGCTTGATATGCTCCTTCTAACTGATTTGCTGCAACGGCACCACCCCAGAGAAATCCATCTGGGAATTGCACTGACCTGCTCATTTTCTTCACCTCATCTATTTATTAAGCCTTTACTTTTGTTTCGATTAACTGATCTCCCGCCTTTGCCTGCTTTAGCTCAGTTGATGTTATGCTTGTATAATCCCCTTGATTTGTGACAATAACAGGTGTAGAAACAACATATCCCGCTGTTTTTATCTCATTTATGTCAAAATCAATTAGCAGTTGCCCTTTCTTAACTCTTGATCCGTGGCCAACATGTGCATTAAAATGCTTGCCATTAAGCTCGACCGTATCCATACCAACGTGGATCAAAATTTCTGATCCTTTATCAGATGTAATGCCTATTGCATGATTGGTCGGAAAAAGGGCTGTTACTGTACCATCTACAGGTGAGAACACTTTTCCTTCGGCTGGTTCAATCGCTACACCTTTACCCAGTGCACCTGAAGCAAATGCCTCATCCTTCAGTTCTGATAAAGATAGTACTGCACCATTTATTGGGCTATAAATCACCTCATCACCTAACTGCACAGGAACCTGCTCCTCTTTGGTTACCTGGTTATTTACAGTAGTGGTGTCTGTCGATTCTGTTTTACTGTTTCCAAATAAGTAAGTTAGAATGAATGCCAGAATAAATCCGACAATAATGGCGATGATTGCTCCCCAGAACCCAAATGTTATTCCTGCCTTTGGATCAATATAAGTAGGAATTCCAAAAATTCCAAGGCCACCAACCATAAAAATTTGTGAATTGGCAAACCCAAGAATTCCACCGCCGACAGCTGCGGCAATACAGCTGATAATAAATGGTTTCTTTAATGGTAGCGTAATGCCATAAATAGCCGGCTCTGTTACACCAAAAATCCCTGAAATAAACGCCGGTATGCTCAATGATTTGTATTTTTGCTGCTTAGTTCTAACCCATACACCAAGTACTGCACCGACTTGCGCAAAGGATGCAGCAAACATAGTACCAAGGATCGGATCTGATCCACTTACTGTCAGGTTATTGATCGCAATTGGCACAAGCCCCCAATGAAGCCCGAATATGACAAACACCTGCCATAGCCCTCCAACGAAAACACCTGCAATAATAGGGCTAAGATTATATAGCCAAAGTGTTGCTTGTCCAATTAATACACCTGCCCATGTTGCAATTGGTCCAATTACTAGGAACGTAATCGGCACTGCTATTAAAAGGGTGAAAAAAGGGACTAAAAAGGCTTTTACCACATCTGGAATTACCTTTCGGAAGAACTTCTCCAGCTTTGCCCCAAAGTAAGCAGCCAATATAATGGGTATTACGGATGATGAATAGCTCATTAATATTACTGGAATACCTAAAAAAGTTATATATACTGGTGACTGGAAAACGGTACCTGAAAATAATGTAGTAATGGCAGTTCCTGTCGACAAGGTTGTTAATGTCGGGTAAACAAGTGAAGCACCAATTACCATTCCAATAAAGGTAGTCCCGCCAAATTTTTTACTTGCTGTATATCCTAAAAATATCGGGAAGAAATAAAATAAAGAATCACCAAGCGCATTTAATATTTGATAGGTTCCTGACGTAGTTTCTAGCCAGCCTAATGCTAAAAATAACGCATTAAACCCTTTAATCATCCCAGTTGCTGCCAGCACTCCTAATACAGGTGTAAAGATGCTGGAAATGATATCAATGAATTGATTAAAAAGACCTTGAGTCTTCTCATCTTGTTTTTCTTCAGAGGTTTGGTTATTAAACCCGCCTACCTCCACTACCGCTTTGTATACGTCAGGTACATGATTTCCAATGACCACTTGATATTGGCCACCGCTTTTCATAACGGTAACTACACCCTCCATGTTCTTAATAACATCTGTATTCGCCTTACCTTCATCTTTCAGCTTAAAACGCAAACGAGTGATGCAATGAACTACACTGTTGACATTTTCTTTACCTCCAACATTTGCAATAATATCCTTTGCCAACTGTTCATATTTCACCATACACACCTTCCTTCCAATATTGTTGTATCTCCACATATTGTGCTACAACAATAGAGAACTTATCCTACTACCCCTTCCCTTAAGACTCATCAAATAATAACTTTAAATTTCCCTTATATATTCATTACTTATATAATATAAGATAAATAATAAAGAAATATATTTATTACTTGCCAAAGGGGTATTTGACATGAATCCAATCGAGAGCATTAGGGAAGAAATAAAGCAGTTTATTAACGAAAATGGGGAACAATTCGAAAATAAATTACTTTCTGAAGCAGTAAACGTCTCAACAAAAATTTCTGATATACTAAATAAGGGAAATATTGATTTATTAAAAAACGCAAAATTAATGGTTTTTTATATTGTTGATAATAAAGAGGAAGAATTGGTTTCTTTCGCTAAACAAGAAGGAATTGCATGGGCGATGCATTCTTTGACACTTGAGCTAAAATTGGAATGGGTTCAGGCTATTCGGAGAACGATTTGGCATTTTATCCATATCCTTGATGACCAAAAAGATATCATTAATGACCGAAAAAATTATTATATTTTAGAGAAAACCATCAACGAAAAGATGGATCGCTTTTTAAACAGCTTTTTCCTTAACTATTCAAACTATAAGGACGAAATGATCTTCCAGCAAAGAGAAATGGTCGAGCATTTATCTGTCCCGATTATCCCTGTGAAGCAGTCTGTTTCCGTTTTGCCATTAATTGGCGCAATTGACTCTTATCGGATTAGAGTTATTGAGGAAAAAGTATTAAATGATATTGCAGAATCAAGAATACAAACATTAATTATCGACCTTTCAGGCATTGCGATAATGGAAATGGATGTTATTGATTATTTTGAAAAGATATTAGCTGGCATCTCCATGATGGGATGTAAAGCAATACTTACTGGCCTTAGACCAGAACTCGTCAAAAAAATGGTTCATGCTGGTATTCGTTTTGAAAAAGATGCAGAAACTAGAGGTACACTTCAAGATACATTGAAGGCATTCCTATAATAAATTAACATTATCCCCTCTAAAGAGAGTGACATCATTAAATTTGTGGTAGTTACCTTATTTGGAGGGATTTTTTTGTATTAGGATAGAGACGTAAGTAAAAAGTACGATGGAATCTTAGACGGAATCCATTTTATAGTGTAAAATTTGTATGGACAAATAATACTTATAATCAGCAGGGGGATTGAAAGTGTATTCGAATAAAAAACTTTATCAGTTTTTTGTTGAACAGACATGGCAGCTCACAGAAAATTGGTATAAAAATTTAGATAAAACGAATTCAAGTGGAGTTTATGCATCTAATGACCCAGAAGTAATCCAGGAAGTGAAGCAACAGAACTATGAGTTTCATGAAAATTTCGCAGAGGTTTTTACGAAAGAAAAGGACAGCTTTTTAGCCGATTTTGAAAAATGGATTTTAAAGGTGGCTCAAGATCAGGAACATGCACAAACACCGATACACTTTATTATCCGAGAATTTCACAGAACTCAGCATCAGTACCTTCAATTAATGACTGCTTTTATAGAACAAAATAAAGACAGCATCTCAGTAAATGAAATACATACTATTTATCAAATTATCACAGACACGATGGGTTATGTAATTGAATGGTTTACAAAGGAGTATAACAAAAGCTCTGAAAAAAGACTTCATGCCCAACAGGAATTAATTCTTGAATTAAGCACACCTGTTATCGCGTTAAATAAGAAGACAGCTTTATTACCATTAGTAGGAGAAATAGACACTGCACGCGCAAAAATCTTACTAGAGAACACTTTAGAACAATGTAATCGACTAGGTGTAAACAGACTTCTGCTTGACCTTTCTGGTGTAGTTATCATCGATACAATGGTTGCACACCAAATCTTTCAGCTAATTGAGGCATTATCACTAATTGGCGTGAAAACAAATCTTTCTGGCATCCGTCCAGAAGTAGCCCAAACCGCGATCCAGCTCGGTTTGAAATTCGATAATATAGAAGTCAATTCCTCCCTCGCAAATTCAATCAAGCTAGCTAATATATAAATAAAACAGGCGGAATATTCTCCGCCTGTTCTTACCTTTACTAACATTAATCAGGATTTTTTTTGCTTTTTGTTTGAGGAATCAGACTTTCTGTTTCCCGTCTCTTTCATCGTAGTACCTTGTCCTTGTACTTCTGTAGAACCTAAACCAATTGTTGATGGATCAGCTTTTCTGTTTGACACTGTCTTCACCTCCATGGTTTAGTGTTCCTTAAAAAGAGGTTGTTATGAAATAATACTTCACAAAAAATGCAAGGCTTGCTCCTACATATCAAAAAGACATCTTAATTAAATGAAAGGAGGGTTAATATGGAGGACATCTTAAAGGAATATTGTAAAAGTTTATTTGGCGCAACATATGATTTTCAAGTAGATTGGAACGCAGACCGTTTTCACATTGGCGGGAAAATTTTTGCCATGTTAAGCTCCAATCAAAACGGCCAAAAATATATAACATTAAAATGTGATCCAGGTGAGTCCGAAGAATTACAAGAGGTTCATAAAGGAATTATCATTCCAGGTTACCATATGAATAAAACGCATTGGATAACTGTTTATTATGAATCAGATTTATCAGTGGAATTTCTTCAGAAGCTTATTTGTAATTCCTATAACTTGATTTTTGGGAAGTTAACAAGGAAAATGCAAAATGAAATAATGGAAAATAGTATACTTAAAGATTGAGCATCCTGTAATGGGATTGTTTTTTATTTTTGAGAAGAATAAAAAGCAAAATGGTAGACTATTTAAATACCTAGCAACTTTTTTTGTTCAAATTTATCGTACCTAATTAGTTCCTACTATTGTCATACTCCACAATGATAAATATAATATTCCCCATCCAACAACCTCTCGGACATAGCAATGACTTTTTCCAGTTGTCTAACTATTTCGTCTCGATTCAGGATTAGCCTTTCATACTCCCCATTTCGATTATCTTCCCCTACAAAATCACCTGTTAACTCCATTTTCTCTGGTGCATTTTTAAATAAATCCCGCCATGCCGAAAATATATTTCTTAAAGGAACTGCTGAGTGTTTATCCAGCAGTGTGACGCCATGATAATTAATTCCGAATCCAGCGGTTTTTACACGCATTCCTGGTTTTCTTGTTGGTATCCATTTTAAGGTGTCTATTATATATAGTATTAAATCATCATGCATGGCAATATGTTCAATATATTTACTATTATCACTTGTAAACTGCCAAAAGCTTATGACATCTGTAGTTCTGGGAATAAGATAAAAGTCGTGCTTTAATGCCATGTATTCCTCCAATTTTCTATTCTAAATACCCCGATTTCAATAGTTCTAGTTAATATTAATAGAATTGTTTCCGCGGATAAGTTCGTTTTATTTGTTAAGAGTCCCATACCTTTACCTCATAGAAATAGCCCCTCTTCTGTTAGTAAAGGAGCTAACACAAATCATATAAATTTAATAGAACGACAGAGATTCTTATTCTCCCTCTTCCTCATACGGTTTATGCTTAATATCAATTGTTTTAGTAGCAAAATCTATTGTATGCTGCAAATTATAAACACTGTGCTGGAAGGCTACTGATGAATCATCCAGTGTAAAAATGGCAATTAAGTCATTATCAACGTCAATGATGCTGTATTTGTGCATAGATTAGATTTCAACAAATAATGAATATTTTTCATGAAAAATAAGATTCCATTCAGAAGCGAGAGTTACTTGTTTAATTGACATAATAACCTCCAAAAATATAATATAATTCCAATTAATTGTAGTCCATTATGATTGAAGTTGGCAATTAAAAATTGAACAGGTATCATATTTGTTTTTCTTCTTGATTACTGCCGATATTTGCATCCATCACATAATCTGCTAGCGCTAAAATGAGTGAAACTATCACCCTTGTGATTGCCTCCATTTCAATCGAATTCATTACATTGTCTAGAAATGAGATAATAATAAGATTTACTAGAAAGGATAAGAAAATAAAGACTGCTTTGATTTGCGACTCTCGCCATTTTTGCGCTTTTCGCATTAATATTCGCATGACATTTGTGAAGAGCTCACCAATTCCTCCTATAAGTAAATATCCACCAATAAACCATAATAAGGAACCAAAGGAATCGTATTGAACACCCAACAGCCGAAATAAGCCAATGATACCAAAGAAGTAACCTGCGGTTATCACCCCTAGCACAGTGATAGCAATAATGGCGATTGCTATGATAATAATTATTTTTGTTCGAAGCGTTTCTGGCTTAAAAGGTTTGTCGTCACTCATCAATTTCACCTCTATTATTCCCTTTATATAATGTACGGTTACTCTGCCAATAAGTTTCGTTTTCCTGCAAGCTTTACATAAAGAAAAGAACTTAAAGATGTGCAGATCCTCAAGTTCTAAACAGTTTCTCTTTCTATTAACTTAACAGAGATTTGCTTATTTGAATTATATCCGTGATATGCATGTAAAAATAAGTCTCCCCCTAATTCAACAAGCGGTATATCAATAGTGGTAATATTCATCATTTTAGCAATAGGCTCATTATTGAATCCAATCACTGCAAGTTGTTCCGGGATGGATATCCCCTTCTTTTGGCATTCTATCATAATCCCTGCAGCCACTTGGTCACTAGTAATAATAAGTGCGGTCGGTTGAATATCCATGCTTCTCAGCCTCTGCATTACCTTTTCCCCGTCCTCGAAATACAAGCAATCATCCATAATGTAATCAGAATAAAATGGAAGCTTATATTTTTTCAAAAAGTCCCTATATGCTTGCTCACGCAGCGAACTGTTCGAACCAGTTTTTCTTCCAACACTATAACCAATTTTTTTATGTCCCTTTTGATATAAATACTCTAGTGCTTGGAAGAAAATTTCATAATGATCGATAAAGACAGAGGGAAGGCTTTTTTCTGTAGTCTTTTCACAAAGAACAATCGTTCCATATTGTATATGTTCTTGGATAAGTGCTAAGTCACATTTTCTTGAACAAATAATCAAGGAATCAATTTGCTTTTGCTTTAGCATCTGTAATGCTTCGATTTCCTTTTCTTCAGCATAATCTGTTTGAAACAAGACAAGCTTATAATCATTTTCTAAAGCTCTTTTAGCACACCCTTTAAGCAGCAATGCAAAATAGGGCGTATCAGTGCAAGGCAGAACGACACCCATAAGTTGTGTTTTTCCCCTGCTTAAATGAACGGCATTAATATTTCTGTTGTAGTTGGTGCATTCAATCGCTTTCAAAACAGCTGCTCTCTTTTCAGCACTTACATATGGGTGGTGATTTAAGACACGAGATACCGTCGAGACAGATACGCCTGACATTTTTGCCAAATCCTTAATGTTTGTCATCTTCTCACCTTATTTACTTCAATATACTTTATTACGATACTAACGTATGAAACGGGTACCAGGTCAATTCATCAAAAAGGGCCCATTAAGGCCCTTTGCGCAAAAGGATCTGCTTATCTTTTGTTAGCTGCTGTATTTGAATCTAAGAAATAATCATCAAATGTTTCAATTGGTGTGACGTTAATTGTTCCTCCTGATGTTTTTATACAAGCATAAGTACCGCAAAAGATAATGAAGCAAAGTAAAATGAGTGCCAGCATATCGTTCCCTCACCTTCTTATCATTTGCTTAAATTGTAATTTATGAAACGAGTACCAGGTCAAACACAAATTTAAAGTCTAAAAGTCTTATTGACTTGAAATGCGTTCCATAACTTATTCTTAAGTCAAAAATAGGAAGGATGGGTCCCACATGGAAAACATCAATGGAAAAGTTTTTTTGTCTAATCATCATGAAAAAGCACAGGAATTATTAAATTATGCCATCTTTCACTTTACGCAGGAAAATGACATTGTTACGGCAAGCTTTTATAGTAAGAGCATTTGTTATGGAGAGCTTGTGGGATTAGTAAACAAGTCAGGGATTCTTCACGTAATTTTGAACTTATTCTGCACAGATTCAACTTTTTACAGCGGCACTTGTGATTTCCAGATAAAAAGAATGGAAGATATCTGTATATTATGTGGCAACATTACACTTTCCGGTGAGGAGCAGCTACATAAAGAAATTATCCTCCAGGAAATAACTCCTTCCTGAAAATGAAGAAGTATTCATTCACTTGAGTAATTATTCCTATTTTCCCCTTCATTAACAAATGTTTACACATTCTTTACAATCTATTAACTTAGTCGCTTTATACTAAGAAGCAATTGATTATTAAAGGAGTGATTTTCTAATTCAGATAGTCCTAGTCAAAATAGCAGAAATCATATCTAACTTTTAGAAGTGAAAGGGGAAACGGTTAACATGAAAATAAATAAAAAGGTTATGGGAATCACTCTAGCAAGCTCTTTAGCACTAGGATCGTTTGCATATACTTCAGCAAATGAGAAAGTAGAAGCGAAAAAAGAATCACAACAGGCTAAAAACGTTATTGTCCTTGTCAAGGATGGAGTCAGCTCAACTACTACTACACTTGCAAGATGGTATAAAGGGGAGCCACTAGCGATGGACGAAATCATGTCTGGTGGTGTGCGTACATATTCTGCTGAATCGGCTGTCACTGACTCTGCTCCAGCTGGAACAGCGATGGCAACAGGTAATAAATCAAACGACAAATTAGTCGGCGTTCTTCCAGAAAAGATAGCGTCACCGGGAGTAGATTCTTCCCTTGCTGATGATCCGCTAAAACCTGTTGCAAATGTGTTGGAAGGGGCCAAGCTTGAAGGCAAAGCAACTGGTATTATTGCTACATCAGAAATCCAGCACGCAACACCAGCAGCTTTTTCTTCACACGTAACACATCGTACTGATTATGACAGTATCGCTGAACAACAAGTCTATCAAAACATAGATGTTGTGTTAGGCGGCGGGAAAAACTCACTAGAAGCTAAAAACCGTAAAGACGGTGAGAACCTTGTAGATGTTATTGAGGAGAAAGGCTATGACATAATAGAAACACGTGATGAATTATTGAAGTCAAAATCAAACAAGCTATGGGGAACTTTTGCGCCAGCAGCATTAGCATATGATATGGATCGTTCGCAAACAAATCCGGAAGAACCAACTCTTGCAGAAATGACGAAAAAAGGTATTTCAACACTTTCAAAAGATAAGGACGGATTCTTCTTATTTGTTGAAGGAAGCAAGCCAGACTGGGCAGCACATGCAAATGATCCAATCGGAATGATCAGTGATACACTAGCTTTTGATGAAGCAGTCAAAGAAGCTGTAGCTTTTGCGAAAAGAGATAAAAACACATTAGTTATTGCCGTTTCTGATCATGGGAACAGCGGAATTTCAATCGGTAACCAAAATACAAATTCTTCTTACCCTGCTACCCCAGTTTCTGCTTATATTGATCCATTAAAAGAAGCGAAAATGACATTAGAGGGTGCATTAAAGCAGCTTAAAAAAGACAATTCAAATGTTTTAGAAGTAGCAGCATTATATGGAATTACTAATCCTACTGCAGACGAAACGAAAGCATTAAACTCTTCAACTAACTTAAGTAAAACGCTTGTTCAGCTGCTTGCAAACCGCGCAAATCTTGGCTTTACAACAGGTGGACATACAGGCGAAGACCTATTCATGTATTCTTATGGACCAGGCAAGCCGACTGGTTTAATCGAAAATACAGATGTTGCAAAATCTTCGGCAACTGCATTAGGCTTCAGCTTAGGCAAAGTGGATAAAGAGGTATTCGTGGAAGCAGAAAGTGCATTCAAAAAAATTGGAGCAAAAGTCAGCATTGATTCATCTGACAAAACAAACCCTGTTCTAATAGTTAAAAAAGGCAAAACTACAGCAGAAATCCCAGTAAATAAAAATATTGTCACAATCAAAGGCAAGGATAAAGAGCTAAAAACAGTAACAGTTCAAAGCAATGGCAAGTTTTATGTGTCACAAGAAGCTGTTAATATCGTGAAAAAAGGTAAATAAGCTAGGATAGTAGAAATGCTCCCGTGTTCCGGGAGCATTTTTGGTTTATTATTAAAGATAAGTGTTTAAAGCTTTAGATTCCCTTTGTTAATTTGTTCTCTCCAGTTAATCTAGCAAAATCTATAATTCTCCTAATAAAAGGTCCTTTTCTCTCTGTATAAGCATGTCGATCTAATTTATGTACATGGGCAAGTTCTTCCTTTAGTGAAGCATATTCACTTACAGCTTCAGGATGAAACCGGAGATAATCACGAAAAAGTAATTTATCTTGCCATTCTGTACTGTCGTGTTCACAAATATGCAGATGACAAATCCCCTGACCCCATGGACCTTTCCTAAAAAATCTTCTATCTATACATTCTGGTTTAGGTACATATTCGTACTTAATATCGAGTAATAATGGTATCCAGTCAGCTACTTGGTTAAGATTATCAACACCTCCATTATATCAATAATAGGCTTAGCTGCTAATCCTTTAATTGACGTGCTGCCTATATGTTCAATTGCTAATGTTTTATCGCCTAGTGCCTCTAAAATCCTTGTCTTTTCCCGTTCAAATTTGGATTCCCATTCAGGATTGTGTGGGTGTAATTCTACAATAGATACTGACATGCCTCTTCTCCTTTTAGCAAAACATTGTCTTATTATTCAACCTTAATACCCTGCTGTCAGTACGACAGCAGGGTATTATACTGGATACTGTCAGAATTCATTAAGCTTCAGTAACCACAGGCTCACCTGCTTCAATTAGTGCCTTATTCCGGCTTAAGAAAACGGTAAGCACAAGCATGAATAATCCAGTGCCTATTAACAGCCATTCAATTCTAATAATATCTGCGAGTGGACCGAAAATAAGCATACCGATTGGCATCATGGAGGTAGAGATCATTCCTAACACGCCAAAAACTCTTCCTAAATATTCCTCAGAGATTTTCTCCTGCAAAAGTACAGTAGTTGGTGTGTTAAAAATTGGCATCGCAATGCCGAAGACTCCCATGAAGATTAAATATAACCAAAATGACGGCGCAATTCCGAGAGTTAATGTGCATACACCCATAATGACACTTGCAAGAGTCATTGTGCTGATCTTATTGCGGAAGCCGCCCCAAGCTGCAATGATGCCGCCTCCTGCAATCATCCCGATGGAAAAGGCAAGTTCAACTGCTGTCAAACGCCACACATCACTTCCAAAGCTGCGAGTAACCTGGAGCGGTGTCAAAAATGCAGCAGGTGCCATTAACACAAAGAAAATCGCAAAAAACACGAAAAATGACTTCAAAAAGCTGTTGCTGTTCACATAGCTCAAGCCCTCTTTAAAATCGGCAAAATAGCTTGTTGTCTGTTTTTCAGCTGCCTTTTCATGTACAGATATTTTTACAAAGGAAAGCATTGTAACAATTGCTATTGCTGCTGTAATGACATCTATAAAGAAGATAATCTCAATGGCTGTAGTTGCCAATAATGCAGCACTTACCATCGGTGATACGAACATGATGATAGCCTGAATGCTGCCATTCACTCCATTAACCTTTGTCAGCTTTTCCTTAGGAACAACCTGTGGCAAGATGGCACCAACAGCAGGTGTTTGAATTCCCGCCCCAAATGCCCGAATCGCCGCCATAACAAACAAGAGCCAGATTGAATCAAAGCCCATTATAAAAAGAATGGCCAGGATTAATGTAGCAAATGCGATAAGCCCATCAGAAAGTACAATCAAGATTTTCCGATTGTATCTGTCTGCCCAAACTCCTGCGATTGGTGACAGAATAAATGTCGGAATAAAGCCACAGATGATATACAATGTCATCATCATTCCTGATTCTGTTGTTAATGTGATATGCCACATGATCGCATACTGAACTAGAGATGATCCAAAAAGCGAAATAGTCTGGCTGCTTAAAAACAGGACGATGTTTCTTAACCAAGTTTCATTTTGCTGATTATTAACTAAGTTCATATTCCCCACTCATTTCATCTTATATTTTTAGAAATGGTGCTTCACCTACATCCTTAGAAAGGCTCTGTCCTAACAATAAAAGACAGCAAAAAAGAGGGCAGACTATTCCCTCTTTAAAACTACCCGTCAAATAAAGGCTTCCTTAAAAATAGACAGACCATTCCCTACTCTAAAACATAGGCAGAGCTTCATACGTATTCAATTAACGAATGAATGGTGAGAATCTTAATCTCATGGATGCTGTCAAAAGGAAAACCTCCATTTCCTGTAAAGTTGCTTTAAGCATAACAAAAACACTAGTTAAATTCAACCGCTTTCAGATGAAAAATCTTGCAATTTAGTTAGTTTATAATCCTCTGAAAGTCCATCTACATCAAGGAAAAATCTACTTAGCAAACCTCTTCTTTTTCTTTGAAGCAAAAGACAAAAAGAGGACTAAAATTAGTCCTCTCCCTAAATATGTCCACATCAAGAATCAACTGATATTTAAAGCAGCTCCTAAGCTACTGACGGGGTTTCCAACTTCTATTTCAAAGTCTCCCTGTTCCACCTTGTAGGTATTGTGACTGCTGAACACTTGCAGCTCCTCTGCTCCTAGCTCAAGGCGAACTTCTTTTGTTTCTCCTGCCGCAAGCCATACCTTCTTAAAGCCTTTTAATTCCTTCACTCTCCTAATAATGCTTCCAGCCTTCCCTTTTATATAAAGCTGAAGCACGTCATAACCGTTATTATCACCAATATTTGTAACATTAACAGATATACAGAACTTTTCCCCGTCGGCTAACGTTTCTGCTGCAATTGACTCTCTACTAATCTGAAGATTATCATATACGAATTCTGTATAGGAAAGGCCAAAACCAAACGGATATAAAGGATCACCAGACATATCATAATGGTCCTTTTTATATCCTCCATCCTTATAATTATAAAAAACAGGCAGCTGCATGGCAGACCTTGGGATCGAGACAGGTAATCTTCCGCTCGGGTTAACCTCTCCAAATAAAATCTCCGCGATGGCCTGACCGCCCATTTGCCCTGGATACCATGCACTTAAGATTGCTGGCGCATGCTCTGCAATCCAAGGAATTGCATGGGGTCTGCCAGAAATCAGTACCACTACAACCGGTGTCCCTGTTTCTATTACCTTTTGCAAAAGCTTAAGCTGCAGACCACCAAGCTCCAAATCGGCAGTATCGACATTTTCGCCGCAGTCCATTTCCTCCTCACCAGTTGTATTAATAACTGCACCGTTCAGATCAAACTGGGCATTAAAATCCCTTGCACTTGAACCGCCTAAAACAACAACAGCAACATCTGAATTACTGGCAAGACGAACTGCTTTTTCCAATCCTTCCTCCTTATCAGATCGAATGCCGCAGCCCTGTTCATATACCACCTCTGCATCTTTTGCCAATGATGTGATTCCCTTCAAGACGGTGATGACTCGGCTTTCTCTTTGAAATGGTGTATAATCGCCAAGCTGATTATACATCGCATCTGCATTCGGGCCAATGACCGCAATTCTTTTCAGCTCCTTTTTCAAGGGAAGAATACCATCATTTTTTAACAGCACAATCGACTGTCGAGCTGATTCCAAATTGATTTTTTCTGACTGTTCCTTATTTCTCTGTGGGTTCTTCTCCACGAAAGGATTGTCAAACAACTCCATTTTGTATTTAAGTGTCAACACTCTTCTTACAGCGTCATTAAGCTTTTCCTCACTAACAAGTCCTAATTCGACTGCAGCCTCCAAAGCTGGATACACATCATCCCACAGGCTTATGTCTACACCACTTTCAAGTGCTAATGCTGCTGCCTTTTCTCTGCTTTCCGTTAAGGCAACTAAATTATCAAGTGCACAGCCGTCAGCCATTACCACTCCATTAAATCCTAATTCCTCTCTCAGAATCTGCTGAAGAAGATGACCGTTAGCATGGCAGGGTATGCCATCAATTTCATTATAGGCGGCCATGCAGGCGAGAACACCTGATTGGATAGCCGCTCTCATCGGCGGCAAGTGAATTTCCCTCAATTCTCTTTCACCAATGGAAGCTGGTGCGGCATTTTTGCCTCCCGCACCGTTTCCCTGTGCAGCGAAGTGCTTTAATACGGCAATCATTTTGTCCTCTGGAATCAGCTCAGCTTGCTTCCCTTGCATCCCATTAACAACAGCCTCTGTTAACTGTGCTGCGAGAAAAGGATCCTCACTAAAGCATTCCTCTGATCTACCCCAGCGCGGATCACGCAATATATCCAATGTCGAAACGAGTGCAAGATGAGCACCTTTTGCACGGACTTCCTCTGCAACAGCTGCCATTAGTTTCTCATGCAGCTCTGGATTCCACGTTGCACCAATCCCTAAATTAACAGGTGTTATCATACTATCTAAGCCTTGATGACCGTGTGAGCATTCTTCTGACAGCAGAACTGGGATGCCTAGTCTTGTATTTTCCTTAACATATTGCTGGATCATATTGGCTACTTCAGCACTCGCTTCCACTGTTATGCCATTGTCAAAATGAATGGCAGACCATGGATCAGAACGGAATAACCCATAGAGAACACCAATTCCATCCCATTGCTGTACATGTTCTTTAAACTTTTCCGTTAGAACATAGCCAGTGTCTGTTTTTTCGTAGACCTCCCAGCCATACAGCTTTTGATTAACCTGGCCAACCTTTTCCTTTAATGTCATTTTAGCTAATAATGCTTCAACTTGGCTTTTTTCCGTTTCGTGCGCTTGATTAAAATGAACCATTTCCCCACCTGACTCTTATCATTTTATTGGTTGCATAAACTACAGGTTTACGACAATTGTTTTTACTTCATATGGCTTTAATGCTGCCGACAGCTTATTACCTTCCAGAGAAATATCTGCTTGTTTCTCTTCCAACAAATTTGTTTCATATGCGGAATCAGCCTGCCCTGCCAAGGATAGGTGAATTTGCTCTCTGCCACCACTCGATTCGTACATTCTCAGCGTAAGACCATTGCCATCCTCAGACATTTTGACCGTATCAAGGATAGTCTGTTTAGCCTCTGTTTTAATGAAGGAATACGAACTTGGAAGACTTCCAAGATGTGCTGTTGCCTGAATAACAAGTGCAGGATGATTTAGTTCATAGCCTTGCTTCACCACTTCAGCTTCTCTCCAGTCTCCTTCATGCGGGAAAAGGGAGTAGGTGAATTCATGCAGGCCAATATCCGCTCCCTTGTCTGGCCATTTCGGTGCACGCAATAAGGATAAACGCAAAACATTTTGTTTCACATCATATCCGTATTTGCAGTCATTCAGCAAGCTGACACCATATCCTGCTTCAGACAGGTCGGCAAACCTATGTCCACATACTTCAAACTGCGCTTGCTCCCAGCTTGTGTTTGTATGTGTGGCTCGTTCTACAGCTCCAAACGGGATTTCATATGTTGCTTTACTGCTCATCACATCGACTGGAAAAGCAACCTTTAATAATTTATGCTGTTCTTGCCAATCGACTTTCGTTTGAAAATCAATTCGTTTATTATGGTGGTATAAAATCATGTCTTGTTCAACAATGGATTGGCCAAGCTGCCATTTAAACCGAATGATATCCTTCGTTGCACCCTTAGTGCTGCTTTGCTCTAAAAGACTGACCGTTTCTGCGCGCTGTTCTGCAAAATTCGGATCGATATCCCATGCATCCCACAGCATCGGTCTGTCATGGAAAAGCTGGAACTGATTGCCCAAAGCTCCACCATGCACTACCTCACGCCGTAAGTTCTTATCATATAGACGAGTAATTTCTCCAAGCTCGTTCCATTCCACAAGATAATAATCTGTTTCCCAATTGCTCACAGCTTTCTCCTGTTTATCTATTTGGATATTTTCCAACTCCTTAAGCCAAATGACCTTATAGCCCATTTCTGGAATTTCTGGAACATAAACAGATAGCTCAAATTGCCCATCTTCCATTTGACTAATATCTGCAGGCAACACTTCCCCATCCTGATTGACAGCGCCTTTTCCTGCCAATTCTAATCCTCCGGTGATTTTTACTGTTTCAGACCTCTCCCATGACAGACTGTTGAAGACAACAACAGGTATCCCATCACCCTCTGTGCTAATTTGCTGTTCCAGCTCCTGTAAAGCTGTATTTCTTACCTTTTCCCCGCATGCAAAAATTTCTTTATAATCAGACTCCGAATCAACATATACCTCTGGAATAGATGAGCCTGGAATAATATCATGAAATTGATTGAGCAAAAGCAGCTTCCATCCATGCTCCAATGAAGGATCATGGTTTGCACCTGCAAAGCTTGCAGCAACGCTTCCCCAAATTTCAGCATCACGGTAAAGAACCTCTGCTTTACGATTCCATCTTTTATTGCGGGCATGTGTTGTATATGTTCCGCGGTGAAGCTCTAAATACATATCACCAACCCATGCTGGCAAAGCCGGATTTTTCTCTGTTATGCCATCGAAAAATTCATGTGCTGTACTGTTTACGACAGAAGGTAATCCAGGCAAGGATGCAGACCGATCAACATAATCAATCATTTCTTGTGTAACTCCACCGCCGCCATCTCCATGGCCGTAAAGCAGCATTTGATGCGGGTGGGCATTTTTTTGCTTGTAACTGTCCCAGTGGCTTTGGATTTCTTGTGGATGGGTATACTCATTTAAGCCATGATTCAAAAAGGACAAAATCCTCGTCCCATCGATTCCTTCCCAGTAAAATAAATCAAACGGAAAAGGGTTGGTATCATTCCAATTCATTTTTGTGGTCATAAAGTAGTCAATTCCAGCACCCTTTAACAATTGCGGCAAGGAAGCACAATAGCCAAATGTATCTGGAAGCCATTCAATCCTTGGTTTAATTCCAAATTCTTCCTTATAAAACTTCATTCCATATAGCAGCTGACGAACCAACGCTTCACCTGATGGCATATTTAAATCAGGCTCCACCCACATCCCGCCGACTACCTCCCAGCGTCCATCGGCAATATGCTTTTTCACTCTTTCATAAATGTCAGGATAATGCTCTTTAACAAAGGCATATGCTTGAGGCTGGCTTTGTGCATAAGTAAAGTTCGGATTCTCCTCGAGCAGTGTACTCATTGTTGAGAAGGTTCTGCTGCACTTGCGAATAGCTTCTTTTACAGGCCACAGCCAAGCCAAATCAATATGAGACTGGCCTACCATCAGCATTTGTCCGTTCGTGCTGTCAGACAAATCTGCGAGGCTTTCGATTAAATTTTCTTCTATTTCTGCAACGAGGGAAAAATCCGTTAATGCTGCCGGCTTTTCGGACAGTATCTTTCGTTCCACCTCTGACAAAGAGGTGATAATTGTAGATTTGTCTATATTACCTTCAGGTAGTAGTTTTGCTGTTTCATAGTAACACTTCACTGTTGCAAGCAGGCTTTGCACAGCGCCATTTACTAAATCAAGACTGCCCTGCAAAAGGGTCAACGATGGTGGATCATATTCTGCTGGTTCATTTTGATAATTTAACTCATCAAGTGTTTGGCCGGCATAGTTATATAATTCTATATGAATAGTAATCTTTTCTGATTTCCGCGCATCTTCCGGGAAAGGAACATAGCTGCGGTTACGGTCAATTCCGTGATGTGGTTTGCCATTAATAGAAACGAGTCCCTCATGAAGAGTCCTGCGCCCCTTTGCACTGGAAAGAAACGTAAGACCGAATGGGCGATTTCTCCAGTTGGATGGAATCGAAACTTCCTTTTCCAAAAACATCGTGGCACCAGCATCAATTAGCCAATCACCCTCATTAATAAGAACTGTTTCATCTGAGTTAAATTCATATTTTCCCGGCTCCATATAAACTCCACGCTTTGCCTGCCAATCCTCCACTTGAATCGATTCTAAAACCTCAAACTTCCCTAAATGCTGAATAAATCGCTGTATTCTTTCCAAAGACAATGTCTTCCCCTCCGATGCTAGTATTCTTAAAAATTAAAAAAGAGGATGGCAAACAGCAAATCTTTCTGCCATCCCTTAACCCTACGTTATTTACTACTTCGACATATTTCTTAGGAAATAATCCGCACTAGCATTTAATGTAGTTTTTGCGCCGTCTGACATTCCCTTCATTTTCTTACTGTTTATTTCATCCTTAAATTTCTTCATTTGGATTGCTGCTTGCTTTATACGATTCTCTTCATAATGCTTCTTTGCAGCATTCAAGACTTTTGTTAATTGCTTGCCAGCTGTCTCAGTCATTTCACCACTGGCAACAAAATCATTGATTTTATTGTAAAGATCATCTAACGACATTCTGATAACTGTTGTTGCCTTATTACCTGAATAATCCTCTATCACAAATTCAAGAATGCTGTCTGTTGCTTTCGTTTGGAAGGTAAGCTCCTTCAAATGTGTGCGCCCCCGCACAATATAAGGCTTTTTGCCTTGACTGTAGGTCGTATCAAATGTTTTGGCTTCTCCATTTTCATAAACATATATATGGTGCCAATCTCTCGTATTTGGTAAATCCCACTTAACAGAATTTCCATCAATGGTGACCTTTTCAGCCGGATATGCTTCTATCGTTTTATCAAAAAACGTACTGCGATAGCTAATCCAGTTTTGGCTGCCGATTTTGATCTTAATCAGATATTTATCTCCATTCAGCGGCATATTAGGTAGCGTCGCCTCTGTTTTTCCTTTTTTTACAGTGACAGTTTTATTAACTTCCTTTGCATAGTCGTACTCTGTTGCAATATTTACGGTAACTTTCCCATCCACATTGTCTGGATTTTGCCATGACACGACCATATCACCGTTATCTGCTTGAGTTGCTTCGATGTTACGCACACCTTTTGTTAAATCATATTTCACAACAGCAGGTGCACTTTCTTGACCGTCTTGGCTCACAGCTGTCAGAGAAATATCACCAGATAATCCCTGCAAGTTTTTGATGTAAAATACTTCGTCATAAACTCCGCCCACATATGCTCCATTGTTATAGACATTGTATTGCTTCACATTTTCATAATCGTCCAGCTTCCAAGCGATATACATTTCATTCGAGTCACTTAATGCTTCTGTTATCTTAAGATCCGTCGGAGCCTTCGGTTTCTTAATCGAACCATCGCTAATTTTCACTTGCCCGATATTCATCTGATAATCAGCTATCTTTTCCTGTTCTCCATTTGCAAATACGATGCCAAATGCAGCAAGCTCTTTTCCTGCATATTTGGACAAATCAAGATTCGCTGTTACCCATCCATTCGTCTTTTTACCGGAATTAGGCACTTCCACTTTTACTGCCTTTTCTGGTTTATCCTTAAAGAATAAACCGATACTCATAAGTGAGGAGTCATCTTGAGATGGTTTGTTATAGGTAATTGAAAACTTCGAGCTCTTTTTCACTTGTAAATCAGTTTTATAAAGATGCAATAGGTTTTCTGTATCCAACGAGCCATTCACAACAAGCGAGCTGCCGCCATTAAAGGCACCAACCTTTTGATAGCTGTATCTTGCTCCAATATTGTAATCAGGACCAAAATCAAAATCTGCCTGCAGTGGTGTTCCAGTTGTATCCATCCACCATTGCCATGTCACCGGAATGTCTTGAATATTAATATTTGACCATTCATCTTTATTGCTTAGCTTGCCATTTACATAGTAATCTAAGCCACGGCCCATATTAAAGTTGGACACAAAGTTGGAGCCTTGAATAACACTGCGCTCAGCGATATAGGAAGCAACGCCGTCCCAGTTATCCCCTTTTGCCGCTACGTCTGCAAGCTTAGCTTCTGCGTTTCTGCCTGGGTTTGTTGGGTCTAGATTAGGACCACTCCACCAAGCACGGTCACGAATAAAGGACATCCATTGGTAATCACTGTTGTTACGTCGATTTGAATCTTCTCCGCCAAGATCTTCATCTAAGGCATGATGAGTAAAATCGGATCCAAGCATAGCAATACTATTCATCGGCTTCCCGTTGCTGTCCAAATTATTTCGTAAATCATTGCGCTGTTTATTAAATCTGTCACCACCTGCTTCAACACCTGCAAACACAGTTTGCAAAGGATCTAACCCTAAGCTTTCAGCATGGGCTTTCGACTTTTCCAGCTTTTGTTTGTTCCAAAGATAGTTTAAGAAAATGGAGTCAGTCAAAACTCCGTATTTTGAATCCTTTACAAACGGACTGTTGACAGCCGTGAATTCGTTTTCATATCTTGTTTTACCTGTTGTATTATCAACAGAATCGTACCACTGCACATATAGGCCGCTTTGTTTCATTGCCTTTAAAAACTCTTTATATACAGGAATATCCTTAACAGCAACCCCTGCCCTTGCTTCCTCCTGATTAAAGAAATAGCCATCATACCCATAGTATTCAGCCATTTCAATAAGCTTTTCAGCAACAGGGAAATTGCCGTCCTTGTCTTTAACAAACATTTGTGAATATGTCTGTGGTCCCCTATCATTATCCGAAAAGAAAATAACAGCGAGTGATTTAACCCCGTTTTTATGGGCCGCATTCGTATAAGCAGGATTTGGAATATTTAACGCTCCAAATTCAAACCATCTTTCATACCAAGGTAGGCTCGGATTATATAAATAATCTGGAACATCCGCTGACGCTGTTCCATGCCAATACGAATAATAATCGACATATTGCCAGTACGGAAACGTATATTGACCAAACTTATTCGTATATGTCGTACTGTCCATAAACGCATTCCCATAATCACCAGCAAGATTAAACATTTGCGTATCCGCACTTATCTCCGGGTTTGCCTGTGTAGCAGAAAACGCTTGATTTCGGTCTTGCAATGGCACTCTCGACCTAAGCATTTCAGCGTTTTTATCTGTCTCTGGTGTCCAATCTAAAATGTGATTCACCGTATATCCATGCTGTGTAGGCTGATTCAAACCAGTTGCACTGTCACCAGTAAATGGCAATGTATCCCCAGCCAAAGCCGGAGACAAGCCTGCCAGCAGCATAAACAGCATAATAACCGTGACGATTAGCGTCTTTTTCGTTTTTCCCCATTTCGAAAACATCCATTTGCCTCCCTTTTTTGTAACGAATGTATGTAATAACAAAGAAGTGAAGGATTGCTTTCTGTAGTAATCAATAGCTGCCCATTAAGATTGAATGAGTGATAGCTTCACCTCCATTCACACATATTGTTTACACCAGCTATAAAACAGGCAAAACAAAATGTAAGCCCTTCCATTATTTTAGCAGTCCTAATCTAAGCATCCTATTGGTAAAAGCATAGATTCATTGGTTAAAGTAAAGAACAGTTTTGCTTGAAGCGGAATAAAAAAAGTGTCCGCTTATGCTGACACTGGAATTGGTTATTGGTTTAACTATTGGAGTAATGCACAAGGTATTTTGTAGAGAATCATTTTACAGTAAAACCTCCTTTAATACTCATTAGTAAACAAATTTATAGGTTTATCTCTATAATAATCAACTATACAACTTCCTCATTTTCAATCCTTTCTCCCACAGATTGAATGATAAAATAGAGTAGAACTGTTAAACTTAACGCTATTATTAGACTTAGAAATATTTTAGCAGCAAGGGACATTGCAATTAAATTTCCTAATATCACAACTAGCACGATACTTGAAACAATCGTAGCTGGTAATGAAGAATAACGGATGCCAACTACACCAGACAATAGGATAATTACTAGAGTTATTAAAGCACTTGTTATGGAACTGATTATTGCAATTAATAAATTTGATAACATTCCTTCTTTAGAGTTCACAATAGGAAAAGTAAATTCACCTATTAAGAAAATGGTATCTGAAAGAAGAAGTCCTAATAGCTGAAGTTTAAGAAACGTTAAAACAAAGGTTTTTATTTTTAATAAAAACAAATTTTTTCTACCATAAGGATATAAATAAACACGAACACGATTCTCACCAATATAATTTTCGATAATAAAGGAATTGACCAAAGTAGCACCGTAAATAGCTAAAATGCACATTGTAATTGTACTCGCTAAACCACCAATTCCCGCAATATTTTTTAATATATTACTGGAGGTATCGCCAGACTCAAAGTGTCCAACCGTCGCAAAGAAGAATAAAAATACCAATTGGGATAAAAAAGCAATCAAAAAAATAGTATTATGAACAGTTTTTAACTTGCTCCATTCAAAATTACTGTCTATTTTCATCTCCTACCTACCTCCTCACTAGTTAAAGTTTTAGCTTCCTCGTAATATTGAAGCAATCCACCTTCAAAATCCCGGACAATTTCTTCCATCTTTTGATTATGGGTGGTAGTACCGTTCTTCATAAACACTACATTTGTAGCTATATCCTGAAGTTCATTTAGTGAATGACTCGTTATAAGGACGCTATTACCCATTTCCGCAAAATCTTTTAAAATATCTTTCATTAACCTGATTCCATCCACATCTAGCCCATTAAAAGGTTCATCAAGAATCAATATATTTGGTTTATGCGCCAAAGCTAAACATAATAATAAACGTTGTTTCATTCCTAAGGATAGATTTTTAGCTAAGCTGTTCATAGAAACTGGCAACTCTACTTTTCTTAATAACTCTTGCATAACTCCTGTAGTTTTTACTCCATAGTAATGAAAGTGCTCAACAAAAACTTGTTCAACGGTTAATCTTCCGATCATTACCGGAAACTGTAAAACTGTGCCTATCTCTTTTAATAGGTCATTTCGTGTAATAGCAGTCATTTCCTGTTCATTAATAAGTATGTCTCCAACATCTTGCTTCAAAAGTCCTAAAATACATTTTATTAAGGAAGTTTTCCCTGCTCCGTTAGGACCGATTACTGCACAAATTTCGCCATTATTAACCCTTAAATTTGCATTGTTCACCAACCCTTTGTTTTCAATTGTCTTGTATAAATTTGTTACATTGATTCTAGCCATTACTTACTCTCTCCTCGACAATGCAATTAATGATAACAACAAAGTAACTATTCCCCAGATCGATACCACAATTACTTCCCGAATAGAAACTGACCCATTGTTAAATAAAGTCGATCTAATAAGCTTACTTGCTGGCACAAACGGCAAATTTTCGTAAATAATCTTTGTCCAATTCGGCAATCTATCGGTTGGATACAAAATGGGCGAAAAAAGTAATCCTCCAATCATTATTATTTGAGTTACTAAAGCAACCGTATTTGCCGAAAACCAATATGCTATGGCAAATCCAATACAAATCATACTAATTTGCACCAAAACTATAACTAATAAACTTTGGAAAGAAACATCAATATTTAATCGAAATCGAAAAATTGCTGCTATGCTGCTCATAAAAATTCCTGGTATCGAAGCAAATCCCCATATAATAATGTCAGCCAAAATAATATTTAAACGATAGACTGGTAAAGTTTTTTGATAATAAATTATTCCTTCTAGCTTGGCTGTATTTACAATTTGGCCTGATAGAACACAACCAACAGCTATTATCCCCAATGTAATTGATCCAGAAGATAAGTAGATAGTTGATTCTCCATCTAGATTTGGAAGCATGAGTGCTAATCCGTATACTATCGCTAATGAAAGAACTATCTGCGTAAACGAAAAAACAACTAAAAGATGCTTATGCCGCAATAAACTCCAACGAATCAAACCTACTAATTGTTTAGAAATCGGATTAACCATCAGATTTCCTCTCATGTTTTAAGACCTTCGTAAGCATATACAAGAGAAATAGGAGAAAGTTTATAATTAGAAATCCTCCCTATCCGAAGTTGTTGCAGGGTCCATTCCAATGTACTTAAAACATGCTCTGGTTTTAAAATTAAATCTACTTTATGCTCTTTTTCAATATATTTAACCTCTATATTTATAGGTATCTCACATAAAACATCCGTATCTTGAATAAAAATACTTAAAATACTTACGGATATTGCAGGATTCGTGAGGATTGCTGATTCTCTTAATATTTGTCCCTTTTCTAGCATGATATATCTATCCGCATACTGCTCTATTTCAAGTAAATTATGTGATACTACAATAACAATATGCCCATTAGAAGCGAGTTTTTTCATATATTGCCAGATTAACTTTCGACGTATTGGATCAACGTCATTTGTCGGTTCATCAAATAATAAAATTGGTGATGGAAAAACTACCGTCATAGCAAAGGAAGTTAGTCTCTGTAAACCTCCGGAAAGCTTATCCCCCGAATGTACTGCATAATTCTCAATTTGCAGATTCTTCATGAGAATATTCGTTATTGTTTTCATGTCTTTTTTTCTTCCACCACGAATTAAAAATATCGATTCAATTGCTTGTTTCATCGTAACACCAGTTAAAGGCGCTTGAAATTGAGGCATTAGAGAAACGCAAGCTCTAGCTTTTTGAGGATTATTAACAAAATTAACTCCATCATATTGGATGACTCCAGAAGTTGGCTTTACCAATCCTAAAATTTGATTTAATAATGTCGATTTCCCAGCACCATTGTGCCCAATTATTGCAATAACCTCACCAGCCTTAAAAGACATTGTAAGGTCAGAATTAGCTACAATATTATTTTTTTTATAAACCTTTTTCAGCGAAATTATTTGTAACTTATTATCTTTTTGTGTCATAACCACCTCGATAAATATTTGACTTATTAATTGCTAATTCATAGATACATAGTTAATTAAGTATCTATACATACTCAAAATAAATGGTAAACACCAGAATATTAAGAGAAGAGCATTGATGGTATAACCTATAGTCTTAAGTATCCTAAATATATTCTTTTCTTTCCTTTGCTCTAAAGGATTATCAGTAAGTTCTATCACATCACCAAATAACGGGTTGTCCATCAATGTTTGAATGAGTAATTGACCATCACATTTTTTTTGAAAACGAAATTGCCATAATATCCGAACCCACAAAACAGCCGACGTCACTATTAAAACCCAATACGAAATAAAAATTTGTGTTATTGTAACCATAGCTAATAGAAATAAATCCGAAATTAAACCAGCTGATAACGCAATTAATCTGGAAAATAGTGACCATACCCAAATATGTGACATTGAAACGGTTGCTGTCGAGTTTATAAATTGTACCCTAATAATATTTTTTAATCTCTTACCCGAGTGCGAGAAAAAAATGTGCATATACTCATGTAAGAGACTGGTTAATACTGCAACAAGGAGAACACACAGTAATGTATAAAAAAAGGGCACATTTTGTGCCAATATTTTATTTCCTGTTGGGATTCCCTCTGTAAAAGGAAGAGCAGAAATAATAATAATAAGTGAAAGTATACCGACAAATAAAAATAGCTTGCGATATAAGTTCCATCTAGTCGTTGTCTGTTCTATTGGCATTGTTTTCGCTTCTTCTTCAGGTTTCTGAAAATACCCACTTTGTTCAAATATTAATTTCACATCTTGATTAAAGTTATTTAAATACATGGGATCTTCTATTAACATGTCAGCAATTTCACTTTCAACAACGAGTGGAATTGAATCGGAAGCAATAATAACTGCTTTTCCATTTTTTAAATTTCTACTAGCTATGTGTTTTACAATCATATTGCTTGGCATACTTTCACCTCATTTCCTTATTTCTTATTCTCATAATATTGGAATATTTCCCAGTCAGAAATATTCCCCTTCCCACATGTTGGACATTGTTTTTCATTTCTACTCCAAGTAGGATGAGTAAAAGAAGAACCATCTTCAAAATTAATTTCATATTGTGTTCCTAAACTTCTCGGTTGGGCATAACCAGTTATAACTCTAACTGCTTCATCAACTATTGCTGCAGTCAGCTGGTAAATTCCAGGTGCATATGCAACGGTTGGTGGGGAAAAATTAATATTTCTAAAACCTATAAATTGTTCAACAAATTGTGGATCATTTATGCTGTATTGCAAGTTTAGACAATCGAAACAGCCTGTAACCTTAGGTATAACTGTATAAACTCTTCCGCGACTTACTTGAGAAGCACCAAAAACACAAGGTAAATTAGCACGGACTATTGCTTGATTCACAATTCTTTGTGCTATGAATGGCGGTTCATCAATAGCACAAATTACTAAATCTATTCCTTCAGCAAAAGCTAGCACATCATCTGGGGTTGTAATTTTTAAATTATGTGCTTCTATTTCTATTGTTGAGTTCATTTCTTTTAAAGCTCGTAGTGCTACTTCTGTTTTAAGTTTACCTATATCCTTTTCCCGATATAATAGTTGTCTACCTAAGTTTCCTTCTTCGACGATATCATAATCGAGGATGATAACTTTCTTTGGACCCAATCCAGCAAGAAGAGTTAAAATGTTTGAACCTCCGCCTCCAAGTCCTAATAATAAAATTGTTGTATTACTTATTTTTTGTTGAATGTCATAACGATTTTTTTCAGTTCCAATAAATCTACTAAAATAATTTACATTGGGTTTGTAACGTTCAGGTACTTTTTTTCCGTTATCTTTAAAGGTTTCTTCAATAAAACCTTCTTCATCCAACAACTGAACTCCCTCTAAAATATCTTCTACAGTTAGTTCTGGAAATAATTCTCTAACTTCATTAATGACTTCCCTAAGATTGCGTCCATCCAACCTTTTGGCTAACTCCCACATTTGTTTTTCTGGATCATTAAATTCTGCTGTAATACCTAGTTGCGCTCCAATTCTAAATTCGTTTTCATTTAACCTATACAATGGATAGATTGGTTTTACTCGTGGTTGTTTATATTTCATATTTCCTCTCCAATAATTATTTCATATGATTAAAAAGACACTAAGGAAGAATATCTCCCCAATAAAAATTAAGGTCAGATATACTAACTTAGTGCTAGTTTTTGGACTATTTTCTAAATTAGATAATAATCCACCACGTTGTTGCTTCTACTTTGGTCGCACGACGAACTGTAACTTTTTTCATTTAAATCACCACCCCATCCTCTACAGAAGGATTTGTATATTTGTAACAAAGGTATTTTATGGCTCGTCAATAGATTTCTTAAAAGAAAATACATTTACGAAAAATACCTTGTCCTTATGTGAAAGATATCACACGTAATTCACCCTTTAACCTACATGTAATGTTTGGTCATTTATAAGTAATAACTAGTGTTGTTTACATGTATAAATAAACTTGTGAGATTAATCACATAATATTAATTGCTATATTTAATGAACGGAAGGTAAAATGGAATTGAATATTAACGGAGGTGGTTTGATTGATAAACATAGCAATATGCGATGATATTTTTGAGGTTACTAGTCAGACAGAAGCCCTTATTAAAAAATACAATCCAACTTTTTCTATTGATGTTTTTCATAATCCAATAAAACTAATAGAATTTCTTTCAAAATCAAACTATCATTTATTCATTTTAGATATTGAGTTTCCTGACAGTTCTGGTTTAGAAATTGCAAGTAGGATTCGTGAGTTAAACGCCCAAGTTCCTATTGTTTTTATAACAAGCTTCGATAGTTATGCAATGGAAGTATTTAAACTGCATACATTCGATTATATCTTAAAACCTTTGAATGAGGAGAAGCTATTTCCCGTTTTAGATAAGGTGATAAAGTACCTTAATATTGATGAGAAACACTTCGTATTTCAATTTAATAAAGTGAACTATACACTTCCTCTTCAAGAAATTGTGTTTTTTGAGAAAAACATGCGAAAAGTATTAATCCACACACTAGAAGAAGATTACACCGTAATAATGACAACTAGAGATTTACTAGCAAATTTAGATGATAACTTTGTTAGAGTGCATAATTCTTACGTTATTAATATACGTTTTGTTCGTGAAATTCGGAATGATTATCTAACACTTGATAAGGACAAAAGTCCAGATATTTGGATTCCTATCAGTAAAAACTATAAGTTAGCAGCAAGAAAATCTATCTTGATGAAATTGAGAGAAAAAATCCGATGATTATAATAACGATTTTAAATTTATGTGCTAATATTATTCTAGCAAATTATTTTTTCTCCAGTTACGGTAAAATTAAAAGACGGTACATTTCTAAAATAAATATATTATTACTGGCTTTATTTCTCACTTCTAGTATAATGCGATTTATTGTATCTCTTCAAATTGTCCCTTTCATTAATATTGCACTAACCATAGCTATCTTAATAACAGTTGGTATCAAAAACCATGTTCCTTTAAAGAAATCAATTTTTTGGACATCTGTCCTCATAGTTGTATCATTAGGATGTGAATATCTTTCCTACTTAATTCTCTCTAGTTTCTTTCCACTAAAGCAAATTTCATCTTATAATCTAATATTTGTTTCAGCAAGCACCAGCGTTTCAACAATAATTGAAATTATCTGCATTATACTTTTAAAAACTAAAGTTTATAAAAGGAGTTGGTCCAAACATCAGTTAGATTTATTTAAAGTAATTGCTCTTACTTCTATCCCCTCTGTATCCATACTCACTTTATGTGTAGCATTCATCAATGAAGTAAGCTCAACAAACCTTCCTCATATTATAATTCCACTTATGTTTGTCGGAACTGTATATATGAACTTGTGCATCCTATATCTTTATGTGAGTTTATCTAATCACTATGAAAAATTTGTACAAACTACCATTCACAACAAAACCCTAGAGAATGAAATGAAATTTTATGATCAAGTAAAACAATCACAAACTGAAATACAGGCTATTAATCATGATTTAAAAAATCAATATTTGGTGCTTTTAAGCAAACTACAAAAAGGAGAAGTTGAAGATGCTATCAATTCCATCCGCCGTTCCCTTTCCACATTGACAGAGGAACACAGTACAATTTTCACTGAAAACCATACCTTGAACTTCATGTTAAATGAAAAAAATACATATGCACTATCAAAAGGAATAAAATTCAATATTAAAGCCTTTTTGCCAAGAAAAATCAATTTACAAGACGATGTGCTAGTGGCAATATTCGGTAATCTATTAGATAATTCCATTAATGCATGCAAACGATTAACATCAATTGAAATGAAGGAAGTAAATTTAGAAGTAGATTACTTCAAAAATAACTTAGCAATTGAAATATCCAACCATTTCAATACAGCAGAAATCGAAACTCGTAAAAATCGGTTGATTGAGGGTATGGGAATTAGAAATGTTATTAAAGCAGTTGAGGAGAATGGTGGGATATACGAGCAATGGACTAAGGGAGAACTCTATATTGTGAGCATCGTTTTATTGAATATAACGTATCAAGAATAACAAGGATTTAAGTGCGCTGTAACTGGTGTGTATCTGAATCCTCTTTCATCGCTAGTTGTTCGGATTTTAATATTCTATTAAAAAAACCCACCTATAAAAGGTGAGTTTTAGCTTGCACATTTATAGGTTGAAGTTATTCCCTAATAAATCCCTTCGCATTAGACCATTACATGCTATCAGCATATTTATACGCTTTTCTAATCAATGCTTAGAATTCAAAAAATGGAACAAAGCTCCTACTAAATTAGCATCATTTCCAAATTGACATGCTTCTACTTCTATCTCTAATGTAGAAACATCGTTTCGTAATTTCTGTAATTCGTGGTTAATTCCGGCTATGACGTCCTTACGGGAACTGATTCCACCGCCAATCAGGATTTTCGCTGGATCTATTGCGTATTGTAAATTGTAGATTCCGATTGCGAGCCTTTTATAAAAGTTGCTAAGAGCTTGTTGGGCAATTGGGTCGCCTTCTTCAGCCATTTTGAATACGTCTTCTCCACCTAGAGTTTCTTTCCTGAGTGACTGTTGATTTTTCACTGCTTGCACAAGGGCATTTGTTGAAGCGTTAAGACTCCATGTCGCTTGCAGCGGTTCGTTAAAGGAGGTGCCCATAATCATGCAGCCGAACTCTCCGCCATGAAGGGAAGCACCGCGTAGGATTGATTTGTTTAGAACGATGCTGCCGCCAATGCCTGTTCCAATCACTATACAAATATAGTAATCAACCTCTTTTGCTGCTCCTAACCAGCCTTCTGCCAAGGCTGCGCAATTTGCGTCATTTTCAATCGTTGTCTCGAGTCCGGTCCTCTCCTTGATGAGACCAGTCATGTTAACTCCATGTATATAGGGAATTGCACTTGCTCCGCCAATAAAACCTGTTTTTACATCGACTGCACCTGGAGAGCTTATCGCTAATCCTTGAAGATTAAAGTCAGCAGCATTTTCTTCAACTACTTTTTGTACAGTCAGCAAGAAGCTGTCCAATCCGTCCTTAGGTGTTGCTAGTTTGCCGCTTCTCCGTTTTTTTGCTGTTTCATCCATGACAGCATACTTGATATAGGTGCCGCCAATATCGATTACCATAAAGGCTTCCATCAGATTACCACTCTCCAGTCAGTTTAAAATCCATTATTCTCTGCCAGCAGCTTATACCATTTCCCTGATTTCTTTACAGTTCGTTTTCTACCATTCTTCAAATCTACTTCTACTAAACCGTAGCGGTTCTTATAAGCATTTGCCCAAGACCAGTTGTCCATGAATGTCCATATATGGTATCCGAGACAATTGGCGCCTTCCTGTATGCCTTTATGTACCCATTTTAAGTGCTCCTTCACAAACTCAATCCGGTATTCATCTTCAATATAGCCCTCTTCGTTGCGGAACTTCTCTTCCCCCTCAACCCCCATGCCATTTTCGGAAATAAAAAAGGGGATATTACGATAATGATCACGAAGGTCAATCATGATATCATAAACAGCTTCCTCTGCAATTTCCCAGCCACGGTGGGGGTTAATCCTTCTCCCTGGCATAATATAAGGATCAAAAAGATGTTCTGGCATAAACGGTACATTGTCCGGCTCTAGGTTCTCTTTTGCTTTAACACGGCGGGGCTGGTAATAGTTCACACCTAAAAGGTCAATCGGGTTATTACGAATTACTTCCAAATCACCTGCTTCGACAATTGGAAGCAGCTCTTTGTCTGCTAAAATATCAACTAATTCACGAGGGTATTCCCCCTTTGTGACAGGGTCAAGAAAGCTGCGGTTAAAGAATAAATCAGCAATATGGGCGGCAGCTCTGTCCTTTTTATCCTCGCTTCTTGGATAGGAAGGAGTTAAGTTGAGGATAATACCGATTTGGCCAAGGGCATTCGATTCCTTAAATGCTTCAACAGCCCTAGCGTGTGCAACAATCGTGTGATGTGCAACAACGGCAGCCCGTTTGAAATCTACGATATGTGGATAATGCAAATTGTATAAATAACTGGCTTCAACAGGAACGATTGGTTCATTAAATGTGAACCAATATTTGACACGATCACCAAATAAACGAAAGCAGGCTTTCGCATATTGGACATAAGCATCGATTACTTCCCGAGATTCCCAGCCGCCTTTTTCCTGCATACACATTGGCATATCAAAGTGGTAAAGATTTATAAACGGTTCAATATCATTTGCCAGCAGCTCATCAATAACTTGATTATAAAAATCAACCGCTTTCTCATTTATTTGTCCAGTTCCGTCTGGAATTAACCGTGACCATTGAATGGAGGTGCGAAAGGAGTTATGCCCTGTTTCTTTCATTAATTGGATATCATCTTTAAACCTGTGATAAAAATCCGATGTCTGCTCAGGACCGACACCATTATGAAAGCTTTCAGGCTCAATGCTGTACCAATAATCCCAAATGCTTTGCTTTCTGCCATCCATTAGCGCTGCACCTTCCGTTTGTGGTCCTGATGCTGCACTTCCCCACCAAAACTTTTCAGGAAAAGAATAATCTATTTTCATAATAATCACCGCTTTCTTAAATTTTCCGCCACTCACTTGGTGTTGTACCTACGATTTTTTTAAATTGCTTATAGAAATAAGTTGTGTCAGAATACCCTACTTTTTTGCCAATATCTCCTGCTCGATAATGGGTTGTTTTTAACAGTTCCTTCGCTTTCTCCAAGCGGTACCGATTTATATATTCAGAGAAGACGACTCCAACCTCTTTTTGAAATAATTGTCCTAAGTAAATAGCATTCACATGAAATTGCTGCCCTAGCGTCTTTAAGGACAAGCCTTGGTCAAAGTGAGTATGGATAAATGTAAGGACATTTTGAACAATTGGACTTCGTAAATGAACATGGTCATGAATGGTGAGAATCAACTCATAACAATATTCCATTAATATATCCTTCATTTGCCTGATATCTGAACTATACACGATCCGTTCCACAACAGCTGAATATAAACAAAGCTCCTCTGTTTGCAGGGAGTGATGAATATAGGAGATCAAATCAAATGTATATTTTTTCGCCACTTGAGGTGAAATGATATTGTTCTTCTCTGTTAAATTCTTAAAATATAAGTCAATCAGCTCTAATGATTCTTCCTCTGCATTCATGAGTCGTTTTACTATAATTTCTTTTAATTGCTGCTGCTTTTTTAGCTCTTCTTGTCGATCAATAGTTAGTTTATTGGAAATAAGTATATTCGGCTCTAAATATAACTGCATCATGCTGTAATCTCTTGCTAATGAAAAACTATCTTCCAATTCATCAATCAAACGGACTGGCTTTCCCATTGTTAAATAAAAGGAGCCAATCCCTCTATCTTCTTGCTGCAGGTCCTCTACTAAGCGCTGATTATAATTTATCAGTTCTTCCTCACTTGCACCGCCAAAAATAATCACTATTTCCTGATTAGGATTATTAAAACATAAAGAAGAGTAGTTAGTTTCAAGGAAGTGGCGAATGTCATTTACAACATCCTGCTGATGATAATGTTCAATATTTAAAATAGACACATTGTAATATGGCTGGTTTAAGTGAATATTGTATAATGCTAATCGCTCCAGACAATCATGCTTGTCTATTTCTCCAGTCAAATAGCTCCACATCGTATTATCCAGCATTGTGGTTGATTCCTTAGCCCTGCTGTTTGCCATTGCAACCTTTAACTTCATCCCCACCGCTTGAAGCGTTTTCAATAATTCCTCTTCATCTACAGGTTTAACCAAATAGTTTTCAATCCCTAATAACAGCCCTCGTTTAAGATAATCAAACTCTTGGTAGCCTGTTAAAACAATGCTTTTAATCTCAGACCGAATGCTTTTCACCTCTTGTATTAGGTCAAGACCCGACATTTCGCCCATTAATATATCCGAAATTAAAATGTCGATAGAATGTTGTTTAATATAGGAAAGTGCTTCCTCGCCGCTTTCTGCAGTATGCACAATCTCAAATCCGTAATCTTCCCAATCGAGTATGGCTGACAGTCCTTTAGTAATGATCGGTTCATCATCCGCAAGCAGCACCTTATACATAGGCAATCCCCTGAACCGGAATGGACAAAGTGACCTTTGTTCCAGTGTTTTTAGTGCTCTCTAGTGAAAGCCCGTACTGCTCTCCGTACTTTACTTTCAAACGCTGATGAATATTCCTCAATCCAATTGACTTCATTTCATCGCCCTCTTCACAATTAATATGGTGAACAATGTTGGCCAGTTCTTCCTCAGACATTCCCTTGCCGTTATCCTCAATACATATATCTATTTTTTCTCCACGATTCACCGCATAAATAATTAACTCATTATCGGCACGATCCTTTTTAAAGCCATGAACAAAATAGTTTTCTATAATCGGCTGAAGGATTAACTTTTGAACAGGTGTGTGTTCTAATTCGTCTGGAATATGAAACTGAATCTTCAGCTTATCAGGATGTTTAAACTGCATTAAGGTTAAATATTGTTTGACATATTCAATTTCGGTGTAGAACGGTACAATATCCTTCGATTCCAATGAATAGCGGAATAGCTTTGCTAAATGGACGATCATTTTGCTGGAGGTCTTGGAGCCCTCCAAGACTGCAACCATGCGAATTGCTTCAAGCGTATTAAATAAAAAATGGGGGTTAATCTGTGCTTGAAGTGCTTTTAATTCCGCTTGCTGCTGCTTCATAGTAAGCAGGTAAAATTGTTCAATGTAATTATTCAATTCATCTAGCATCGTATTAATATTTAGTGCAATCTGAGCTAACTCATCTTCATCTTGGGATTCTGGAACACGTGCAGCCAGGTTGCCCTTTTCTACTTGGCGAATCGTTGTAACAATCTTATTAATACGCTGCGAATAATTGCGCATAAACGTATAAGACATTAAAATCGCTGCTACTATAAGAAGGATGATAACGACCCACATCGTTCCTCTAACAATAGATAGCTTTTGCCAGCCTTCATCTGTTATGACGCTGACGAATGTATAGTCACCCTTATTCGCAACAGTATTTATATAAAATTTTTTAGATTTATAACTTGTTTTTGTTTCATTTGTTTCTTGACGCAGTTGATCAACAATTGCGGGAGGCACGCCTTCATTATGTGAATATATAATTTGTCCCTCTGCATCGATTAAAAAGAAAGAGGCAGGTGCTCCTTCATCCCTTTTGACCATCTTATTTAAATGTTCCGTAGAATAATAGATGGAGATTTCACCTATTTTCTCCAATGTGACGGGATTATTAATGACAACCCTTTTCGTGATTGTATCCTTTAATATCCGCCCTTTCGGAAGACCTGCCTCAATTAAGTTAGTGTCCCCTTCCTGCAGGGTATCTGTTGCTTTTTCCTCATTAATACTACTATTCCAGCGAAGATAATTATTGATGAGCAAATATTCAACTCCGGCATTATCTAATGAACGTAAACTAATGGCGTTAATATCACTATCTTGACTAAAAAAACCATTAAAATACGTATCAAGATTACTAGGAAAATAAGACTGATCCTCTGTAAATCGATCAAGGCGGTATTCTAAATATTTCCCATAGCCATTATGAAGAGCAAAGGAGATATCATCGATTAAATCACCTTGAACATAAATATCACTTATCGCTTTATTTATATCTGAATCTTTGGCAGAGAAATAATCCTCTACCCTTTCTATTGTTCTTGTAGTAACATTAACTTCCTTCTGGATAATTATTTCAGAATAATAGTTAGTGATGGTTACAATCAATATAATAACGGTTACAACAATAGTGATAGATGAGGCTAAAAACAATTTATTAAATATTTTTTCATGAAAGCGGCTATTCTGGTTCAAATTCATTTTCAATCCCTCAATTATGTTAAGATGTCAGTTTTAGTTATCCAAATGGTTAAGGATCGAAGATGAGAATGTTTTCTCTGCTGTTACAAATAAATTCGTTTGGAAACAGAATATCCATTACTCAGCCTAATATTTTCTCCTTTATTTCTGAGTGCTTTTCCACTCATCAAATTGCTTCTGAATTTCTGTTAACACCTTGTCTACTCCTGCTTCTTTTAATTTTTTATTAAATTTCGGCAAGTATTCTTCAGGGTCTACAGAACCTGTTGCAATGGCTGGGTAAAATTCTTTTGTAATATTTGTAATTGCGGCAAGCTCCGAGCGTACAGGATCACTGGTAAATTTGAAGCCAAGTGACGGTCCTCTTACTGCAGAATCATTAAATTCCACAAATTTATCCCATTTATCCTTTGGATCACCTTTATATAAATCCAGTATATAGTTGTTTCCCAAAGTGTAGGACGGGATGTTATAGCCTTCAATACGTGCAGGCAAGTCTTCAATGGTACCGTCTTCATTTTTTGTGTAGTGTGTTCCTTCGATACCTTTATCAATAAGGTTCCGAAGATACGGATCTGTGTTAAGCAGTGTTAAAAACTCCATTGCTTTCTGCGGATTTTTTGATGTTGCAGAAATTGCCTGAATCGAACCAGATACAGAATCATTGACAATCGCTGCTGGTTCGGCAGGAATGGACACTACTTCATACTCTGCTTCACGTGACCATAATAACTCGGCATAAGGCTGGTAATAGCCCATACGAACAAACCAGTTTTCGACATCCATTGGCCAATTTTCTTTGCTTACTGCTGCATCTTCCTTTAAATAGCCGGCTTTATAGTACTCATGCATTGTTTTAAATTGCTTCATTGCATCATCTGTTTCAAAATGATTAATAACTTTGTCTGTTTTTCCTTCAAATGGGAAGGCAAAAGGCATTTCACCATTAAACACAATGTCATAGCGCACTGGTGCCATAAATGTTGCTATTGGTGTAATGGCAGATTCATTTTCTTTCATTATTTTCAGCATTGGTTCAAGATCCTGCAATGTTTTAACTTTGGAAAGATCAAACTTATATTTGTCCACAAGGCGTTTGTTAAACGTATAAACATTTTGTTTAGCAACCTCCTTATTAGCAGGAATACCATATAGTTTTCCGTCCACCATATTCCCTTCCAGAAGGACAGGATTAATTATGTCTTTAAGGGCCTTCCCTTCCTTTTCTAACAAATCATCAATAGCTAAGAATGCACCTTTTTGAGCATTTTGAACATAATTATTACCAAATGTAAAAATTATATCAAATTCTTCACCAGAATTAATCATTACTTGAAATTTTTGGTCCCAGTCTCCCCAATCAATTTGTGTCATTTTGACTGTGGCATTTATTTTTTCCTTCGTATACTTGTTAACCTCTTCGAAAACCTTTTCTGTATCTTTTTGTGGTGTTCCAAGTGTGTACCATTTAATTTCATATGGTTGGTTTCCGCTACCGTTGTCACTCTGTGTAGCGCTTTCTTTACTGCATGCAGACAAAAGGGTTCCGATTGCCAAAAACGCTGATAAAATAAGACTTAATCTTCTTTTCTTCACTACTCTTCTCCTCTTCCTATTGAATATTTCTATTGCCAGCAATCATCCAACTATCGTAATAAAAAAACAGATGAGTGTGGTGTTTAAGTCCAATCCCTCCACTATTCAAGTTAACAGTTCATGGATTATACAATAGGAAGGATCGAAGACATATAACTATATGGATGGATACAGATCAAGCTGGAAAGAATAATCCAGCTTGAAGTATATTTCTTATTGCTGAGAGCCTTTCCAGTCATCAAATTGCTTTTGAATTTCTGTTAGTACCTTTTCCAACCCTGCTTCCTTCAATTTTTCATTGAATTTCGGCAAGTATTCTTCTGGGTCCACAGAGCCTGTTGCCAAGGCTGGGTAAAATTCCTGTGAAATATTAGTAATCGCCGCAAGCTCTGAGCGCACTGGATCACTATTAAACTTAAATCCTAGTGACGGAGCTTTTACAGCAGAAGCGTTAAATTCCTTAAATTTCTCCCATTTATCCTTTGGATCATCTTTATATAAATCTAAGATAAAGTGATTTCCTAAAGAATACGATGGCATGTTATAACCGTCAATACGTGCCGGCAAATCTTCAATCGTGCCGTCATCATTCTTTTTGTAATGAGTTCCTTCAATTCCTTTATCGACAAGGTTGCGAAGATATGGGTCTGTATTAAGCAGTGTTAAAAACTCCATCGCTTTTTCAGGATTTTTTGATGTTGCAGAAATTGCCTGAATCGAACCAGAAACAGAATCATTAATAATTGTCGGCTCTTCAGAAGGAACAGACACTACTTCATACTTAGCAGAACGTGACCATAGTAAATCAGCATACGGCTGGGAACCGCCCATACGGACAAACCAGTTTTCCACATCCATCGGCCAGCTGTCTTTGCTTGTAGCTGCATCTTCTTTTAAGTAGCCTGCTTTATAGTACTTCCGCATTGTTTTATATTGCTGCATCGCATCATCCGTATCAAATGGATTAATAACCTTGTCTGTGTCTCCTTCAAACGGGAAGGCAAAAGGCATTTCATTATTGACAACATAGTCGTAACGTAATGGTGCTTTAAATGTTGCCATCGGTGTGATTCCAGATTCATTTTCTTTGATTGTTTTCAGCATTGGTTCAAGGTCTTGCAATGTTTTAACCTTTGAAAGATCAAAACCATATTCGTCTGCAAGACGTTTGTTAAATGTATAAACATCCTGTCTGGCAACCTCTTTGTTTGCAGGGATACCATAAAGTTTTCCGTCAACCTTATTTCCTTCCAGCAAATCAGGATTGATTACGTCTTTAAGTGCTTTACCTTCCTTTTCTAACAGATCATCTACAGCTAAAAATGCACCCTTTTGGGCATTTTGAACGTAAGCGGTACCATTTGTAAAAATAATATCAAACGATTCACCTGAATTAATCATTACCTGTGATTTTTGGTCCCAATCACCCCAGTCAATTTGCGTCATTTTGACTGTAGCGTTGATTTTCTCTTTTGTATATTTATTTACTTCTTCAAAAACTTTATCGGTATCCTTTTGTGGTGTTCCAATCGTATACCATTTGATTTCATATGGCTTGTCACCATCAGCACCGCCACCATCTGTAGAACTGTCCTTACTACAGGCAGACAGAATTGCTCCAGCTGCCAAAACGGATGCTAGCATAAGACCTAATTTCTTCTTCTTCATCACTTTACCCTCTTTCTTTGATTATTCTTTAACGCCACCAATTGTCAGTCCACTAATAAAGTACTTTTGGAAAAATGGATAGGAGACTGCAATTGGCAATGTGGCGATTACTACCATTGCCATTTTGGCTGATTCTTGCGGTATCGTATCGAATAAACTTTTCTGCAGGATGGCAACATCCATATTTTTTCTCATAAATTCAAGGTTTGCCTCTATTTTCATGAGTAAAGCCTGGAGTGGAACGAGATTGGGGTTATCTATATACAGCAATGCTGTAAACCAATCATTCCAATAGCCTAGTGTACTAAACAGGGCTATTGTGGCAATTCCCGGCAAGGAAAGTGGGAAGATGATTTGAAAGAATATTCTCCATTCACTTGCCCCATCCATTCTTGCAGATTCTAAAATCGATTCAGAAACAGACTTCAGAAAGAAAGTTCTCATGATGATAATGTAAAAGGCGTTCATAGCAAGCGGTAAAATCAAAGCCCATATCGAATTCTTTAGATGCAAAAATTGTGTGACAACGATATATGTCGGCACGAGCCCGCCGCTGAACAGCATCGTGAAAAAAGCAAGAAATGTGAAGAATCTTCGATATTTAAATTGAGGTCTTGAGATTGCATAGGCATAAAAGGTTATCATAAATACACTGATGACAGTCCCCAAAATGGTTACAAGGATTGTAACACCATATGAGCGGAATAATGCTTCCTTCATACCCCATAAATACCTATAGGCATCGATACTCCATTCCTTTGGAATAAGCTCAAAACCATTTCTTACAATACTTTCCTCTCCTGTAAAGGAAATGATAATAACATATATAAAAGGAAATACACATGAAAACGCGAGGATTCCAAGCAGTACACTAATTACGGCATTAGCTGCCGGATGCAAAGCATGCGGATCCCGAAACTTTTTGGAGAAGTTAGTCTTTCCCTTTTTTATTCCTTTTGTGGAGGCTATTTCAAGCGTTGATTCTGTTTGGTCTAGTTTTGGCATATATTTAGCCGCAGGGCGACTTTTCCTCCCTTCATAAAGAAATGAATGTTAAAACAGTGCACTTTCCTCATCCACTTTACGCACAATGTAGTTAGTAATCATAACGAGGATAAATCCAACTGCCGATTGATAAAGACCCGCTGCCGTACTCATCCCGATATCCCCTAAATTCATGAGTCCTCGGTAAACAAATGTATCAATAACGTTTGTTACCCCATACAAGGAACCTGAATCTCTTGGAACTTGATAAAACAATCCAAAATCGGAGTTAAAAATGCGGCCAATATTCATGATTGTTAAGATAATCATTAACGGCTTAAGCATTGGTAAAGTAACATGTTTTATTTGTTTCCATTTCGAAGCACCATCTATCATTGCTGCCTCATAATATGTTTTGTCAATCCCGACAATGGAGGCTAAGTAGACGATACTTCCGTATCCCACGCCCTTCCAAATGCTCATGATGACCAGAATAAACGGCCAATATTTAGACTCGTTATACCAAGAAACAGGGTCAGCATTAAACCATCCGAGAATCATATTTAACAAGCCATGCTCTGTACTCAAAAACGTGAAAACAAAGTAACTGCCGATAACCCATGAAATAAAATGAGGAAACAGAATAGACGTCTGGTAGACCTTTGACAGCCGTTTATTAATTAACTCATTGAGCAGAACCGCGGTTGCAACTGCAGTCACTAATCCCAATACAATAAAGACAAGATTATAAAGTATGGTATTTCTTGTGATAACCCAAGCATCATTCGTACTGAATAGATAGGTAAAGTTGTCAAAGCCTACCCATTCACTGTTTATGACGCTTGCAAAAAAGCCATCAGGATCTATTCGGAACTTTTTAAAAGCCAGCACTTGCCCGAACATCGGAAGATAGGAAAATAACAGCAGCCAAATTGTTCCTGGTAAAACCATAAGCAGCCAGATTCGATTTTTATATAGGTCTTTTAATACACTTTTCATATTTTCCCTCCCCCCACTATTAATGTAAGCACTTACATAATCTTATTTTATAGGGAAAATTGTTTCAAGGATAGTTGACTAATTTAGGATTAAGTGCAAAAATCTAAGAATTTTTAAAAAATTATTCAATAAATAGACAATATAACACAAAAATGGCCGGCTTTTATGCTCATGCCGGCCATTTCTATGCATTTATAAAATTCTAATGGTTTTAATCTCATATGGCTTGATGTCAAACTTAATAGGAGAAACAGCATATTCTCCAATCGGTTCCTCCATCAAATCAGTTTCAACCCAAGACGAATTGTTCTTTAAGACATTTAGTGTCACATTGCCTCTTCGCCCTTCGTATTCATGCAGACGAATAATCATTCCATTGCCATCGTATGCTGGTTTAATCGCATCTACCCAAACATGATTGGCATCCACCTCTAAAAAGGACGCTTCTTTTGTCTCTGTGCCTGCAAATACCTTAACAGGGTCGTTCAAATCATATGCTTTCTCCACGATCCTTGCTTCGCGCCAATCACCAATATGAGGGTAGAGTGAATACACAAACGAATGTGTCCCTTGATCTGCATGGGGATCTGGATGTATGGCTGCTTTTAGCAACGTAATTCGCATCGTATTTTCTTTAATGTCATAGCCATATTTAGAATCGTTCAGCAGACTGACCCCATAATCCGGTTCTGACAGGTCTGCCCACTGATGGCCGACCGTCTCAAATTTAGCCATATCCCAGCTAGTATTCCAGTGGGTTGGTCGCTTCACATTGCCAAATTGTATATCATAGGTTGCCTCTGTTGCACGAATATCAACAGGGAATGCACTTTTCAGTAATTTGCGCTTTTCATGCCAATTTACCGTTGTCTCGAAATCAATTCGGCGGTCATTGTGATAAAAAACGATGTGCTGGGAAATGTCAGAATGGTGATAGGACCACTTCGCATGAATAGCAAACGACAATTCATCATTTTCGACTACCTCAAACACATCCAAATGACGGATTTCTTCCATTTTTTCTTGATAAAAGATATCAATATCCCAAGCATCATGGGCGAGCGGCTTATCCTCAAATATTTGCAGCACATTTCCCTTTTGACCACTGCTAAGCACTTGACGATTTGCCTGCTTATCAAACAAGTACGTTATTTGACCATACTCGTTCCACTCCACTGTATAATACTGTGTTTCTAGTTTTTGATTTTGATAGGAGAAGTTCGATTTTTTCTCCGGAACTGTATTTTCCTCAAAATATAAGTTCATTGCACCAAAGGATGGCAGGTTATTAACCTCGATCATCCAGCCATTATTTTGTTTTTGCTGTGGCAAGATGTCTCCATTGCTGTTTTTCCAAATACCTTCCTTAACACCGTGAATGGAAGGTACTGTTACATTTCTTTTTCCAAAGCTTCCGGCTGCATTAACTAACACAACAGAGCGGTCATTCTTCACCATATTATTTTCAATAATACTGCTTTCCAAATTCTGAACTATCTCTCGCGCTTCTTTGTATTCTTCTCTAGCATCCTCATACACTTCATGGATGGAGGAGCCAGGAATAATGTCATGAAATTGATTGCGCAAGATGATTTTCCAGCCATCATTAAGCTCTTCCCTTCCGTACCACTGACCACTTTCAGAAAGCCAAGCTGTCAGGAATTCGGCTCGTCTGTATGACAGCTCTAATTTCCGATTCATCTGCTTCATAAATGCCTGGCTCGTATAGGTACCACGATGATATTCCAGGTATAGCTCACCATCCCATTTATGAATATAGCCATCAGATTCAACAACATTTTGGTGCAGCTTTTCAAAAAATTCTCCTGCTGTCGATGTTTTCACATTCGGCATACCTGGCAGCTTATCAAAGCGCCTGCGCATTTCCAGCATATGCCGATTAACGCCGCCGCCACCATCACCGTAGCCATAGGAAAGAAGCAAGTCCTTCGATAATTCCTTGTCTCTGTATCCTTTCCAAGCACCACTTACTGTTTTCGCTGTTATAAAGCCATTATACGTATAAAACCAAGAGTCAGCAGAATTCCAAGGCTCTGGTGTAGTAATGAAATGTGTTAAAATTTCTGTTCCATCCATACCTTTCCAATAAAAGGTATCATGTGGCATTCGATTATACTGATTCCAGCTGATTTTCGTCGTCATCATTGTTTTGATACCCGATTTTATTAAAATCTGCGGCAATGCCCAGCTATAGCCGAACACATCTGGCAGCCATAAGTATTCACAGTCAACACCAAACTCTTCTTTGAAATAATTTTTGCCGTGGAGAATTTGGCGGACAAGTGATTCTCCGCTCGGAATATTACAATCTGCCTCCAGCCACATCGCACCGCCAGCTTCCCATTTGCCCTCTGCAACTCTTTCTTTGATTTGAGCATAAATATCAGGATAATCGCATTTAAGATAGTCATAGAGCTGAGGCTGTGTTTGCAGGAATAAGTAATCAGGGAACTGTTTCATCAAATGCAATACTGTTGAAAAGGAACGAGCAGATTTCTCCCTCGTATTCTTTAAGCGCCAAAGCCACGCTACATCAATATGGGTATGACCGACAGTATGGATTGTGATATCAGAGGTTTTAGATATAGTCTGCAGCGCCTCAGTAACACTTTCGTCTGCCGTATAACAAGACTGGTAAAACTCATTGCTGCCTGGCTCTGTCCAATTAATTTGCTTAAGGGCATCAGAAATCAATTTTTTTAAAATCGTATAAGCCGAGTCTGATTCACCTGTTTCTGTTAGCACCTCAAATGCCGCTAAAAGTGTGTAATATAAGTTATCTACACGGCGATCTAGCCAACCGATTCCAGCACTTTCAAGCTTAAATTCATTTTGAACAGGGACACCTCCCCCTTCAAGCCCTGACCAAAGCCGGAAATCTAATTCAATCGGTCCTTTTGCTGTTTCTTCATCAAAAAGTACCTCTTCATGATTGGAATCAACGCCTTGATAAGGTTTGCCATTAACAAATAACAAAGATTCAAAGCCGGAATTATTACCGCCGCCAGTTTTTCCAAAGGAAAAGAGACCTGCCACCTGCTGATCGGCATATGGCAAATGAGTATCGATCTCTGCATGAAGCCAAAGATAGCGATCGCGTCCTTTCCAGTAGTCACCGATTTTCATAGTATTTTGACTTTCATAGCTTGTTGGCGGATAGGCACCTATTTCTCCATTATCCTCCTGTATGTGAAATGAAGTAATTTCTGTAAAATTTCTATAGCGGTAACCTGCCAGTTCCTTTATGCGCTCTTCAAATTTTCTTTCTATTAAAAACATATTTTTCACCCCTACATCACAAGATTAAATGGAAAAGCTGCCTGCAGTGACAATGCGATGATAAACATTGCCGCCCACTATTCCATCAGCCATTTCCCATGGTCCTTCATGCTTCAGTCGTACTTCCTCTAACTCCTCTATGAAGGAAATTCTCCCATTAATCCACTCCTGCAAGCGGAATTTAGCGGAAGCGATTCGAGCCAAAACACCGCCATAACGAACATCCATTACTTCCCAGCCAAATGGCTTGTTTGCCTGAAACCAAAGACTGCGATGCTTTTGTCTTAACAGGTCAACATTCGCACTTATTTTATCCAAGGTAAGCAGTAGTGCTTTCATCTCTTCATAATCTTTCTGCTCATATGCCGCTTTCACTTGAATTCCAATTTCAGCTTTATCCGCTAAAACCGCAGCAAGCTGTTCATAAAAGTTAAATAAAGCCTCCCAGTTCGGATTCTTCTTTTTAACTTTGTTGAGCATTTCCCATACACGCTGATAATGCTTTCCAAGAGATAAGCCGCGAATATTCTCATCATATAAACCTATTAAAATATCTTGATAAAGGAGCACTTTTGACGTCATCGAGCTATTCAAGTTATCTTCCATAACACCAGGTGTTTCGTCTAATAATTTGAAATTCATAAAATCCTCAAAATTCCCTTCACCGCAAAAGGCAAAACGTTCTGCAACTTCATCCATCGTCACACCATTGCGGTAAGTATGCTCGGCAAATAATTGCAGCAGCGGATAAGCAGTTGAAATCGGTGTTTCTGCCCCATTATCTCCCCATAATGTCACAAAGATTTCATCAATCCCTTCCTTTTTACAGGCAGCAAGTGCGGCATTTGTCGTTACAATCGCCTTGCCGTAGTTTGGCGCAAGTCCGTTCCAGGTCCATGCCCCTCCAGCAAAGATTGGCTTTGTGCCAAGCAGCTTATGCTTTTGAAAATCCTTTTCATACACTTCCTGCTCCTTGCGGTAATAATTCCAATAAACATATTCCACGTCAGGAATATTCCTTAGAATATCTTTCCGTATGTTGCCATCCTCATCCATATACGGGCTGTTATCAGCAAACAAAGGAAAATACATATCGCTCCAAATCATTGGCTTTAGACCAAGCTTATTTGTAATCCCTACAACCTGCTTGAGATGACGGGTCATTAAATCAATATGGTGTTCATAGCCATGCTTCTCTAAATATTTCCCTAAGCCGAGCTGAAATGTCTCATCCATGCCGATATGAATCCGGTTCGTGCGAAATGGCTCAGATACTGCCTTAAGACAGCTTTCTAGAAACTCATAGGTTTTCGGTTCATCAACAAGGAGAATATCGTCCGTATCTTTTATCGCGGAAGCATAGTTCCATTTTATGCCCTCCCGCATATGGCCTAATGTTTGAATGCAAGGAATCATGTCAATTCCTAGCTTCTCCGCATATTGATCACACTCCTTGAGCTCCTTATGAGTGTATCTTCCACGCATATATCCAAAATAAGGATACTCCTTCACCTCATATGTATCCTCTGTATAAAGCATTAGGGTATCTAGACCAATGAGTGCCATATGCTCCAGCAGCTTTTTCACCTCGGTAACTGTTGGCACTGCATTTCTCGATGCATCGAGCATGACACCGCTCATAGTAAACTGCGGAGTCTCTTGTTTGTCGAACTCTTTGCTTTTTTGATAGTTTTCCAGCCATAATCCTAATGCTCGAAAAAAATGGATAGGCTTTTCAAACGAAATTTCACCAGCACCACTTTTATTGACAACCCTTAACGGTCCCTTCTGCTGCTTCAGCTCAATAGGATAACCATTAGCACTCAGCTGCACCTTTAATCTTTTTGCCATGTATTCAAGACCTGCAGCGACATTTTCTGTATCACCTTTTAAGAACAGTTCCACAAGATTTCCTCCTTTTCTTCCAAGAGATATTTGGGTTAATACTGCTGTTGTAGCCTTTTTTCTAAAAAGGCAAATCTGCTGAGACAAACCTTCATCATCCAAAAGGCCGGGGCCACAGCAGAAATAAACGGGATAAGACCTGGCATCTGATTTATCAGACTGCTAATCACAAAAAGGCCTGCAGCAATTCCTATTGTTGATGGTAAGCTTGTTAGCGTGAACAGCAGCGATTGCTTGATATATTCCTTATTGGACAGCTCATAATGTACATAGACGGCAAAGAAATAGCACACAACCAATAATAAAAACAGCAGCATTATTGATATTAGGATAGTGAGAAAGCTTGCAAGCATGCCGGACATAAAGCTATCAATAATTCTGAGATCCATATAAAGAAACAGGCCAATGCTATAAAAAACAAGGCCTATTCCATTTGTTCGCTTCCACTCCTTCACATACACTTGCTTAAACGTTTTCCATACAGGGAAATCCGATTCCTTCCTCAGCCATTTCCGGACTATCGTAAACAAGGCAACAGAAGCAGGGAAAAACCCTAAAACCCCTAATCCTAAGGCGGTAAAGGCTATCCAGCATAAATTGACAAAGATACCCCGCCATAACCATTCACAGCCAACAATCATCCAAGAGTCTTTTTTCATTCGGCACCACCCTTTCTAAACAACAGCCTATGCCTGCTTACTAGTATTTTGTTGCAAATGTTGATACAGGGGACTTCCTTTAACGGCTTTTCCTGTTAAACTGAGGACAAATTCGCTGAACATCGTGTTAGCCCATGCAAACCAATCTCTCGTAAATTCCTCAGGACAATCTGCATTAAAGCCTTCATGCATAAAGTTGGTACCGCCATCTGTGTTTTTGAATACTGTTAATATTTGCTGTTTCTCTTCTTCGCTAACCGCAGTCATTCCTTGAATAGCCAAGGCTATATGCCAAATATAGTGGTCTGGTGTATGCGGACTGCCTATGCCATTGGCAAATTTCCCTTCATAATAATATGGATTATCCCTGCTTAACAGAAAATCTCTTGTGTTGAGATACGTAGGGTCATTAAATGGCTGGAAACCTAAATACGGTGCTGCCAGCAAGCTCGGCACATTGGCATCATCCATTAAATGAACACCGCCTTTTCCATCTGTTTCATACACATACATTTCTCCATAAATGGGATGCTCCAATTTTGCATATTGCTCAATTCCCTTTTTGATTTCCTCCTGCAGTTTTAAGGATTCTTCTTTTAAGGAAGCGTTTTGCAGCACCTCTTCACATATCTCAGCGGCATATCCTAACACAACAGCAGCAAACATATTTGCTGGCACGAGGTAGCCGTATGTGCAGGCATCATCACTAGGCCGGAAAGCACTCCAAGTCATGCCAGTTGGAACGACAAGGCCCCCTTTCCCTTGACGAATTAATGTATCGGATTGGCGCACATCCGCCCTTTCAAACAAATAAGCAGAGTTATTTTCATGATCCTGCTCAGTCCGCCAGACACGGATAACAGTTTCGAGCACTTCCTGGAGGCTTTCCTTTAAAAACACCGTACGTCCAGTCGACTTCCAAAATAGATAAGCAAGCTGGATTGGATAACATAAGGAATCAATTTCGTACTTTCGTTCCCAAATATGTGGGGTCATATCGGTATGATCTGTTTGGTGCCCCCTGCCATTTGCGCTTTCATTAAATGCATTTGCATATGGATCATGAAGGATAAAGGCAAATTGCTGACGAATGACACCTTCGAGTAAATCAGCAAGCTCTTCATCCTCTTCAGCTGCAAGCAAGTATGGACGCACCTGCGCAGCCGAATCTCTTAGCCACATCGCCGGAATATCTCCTGTTACGACAAAGGTTTTTCCGTCTGCCTGCTTTTTTAATGTTGTTGTATACGTATTAACAAAGCATTGTTCGAACATATTGTGCAGCTTTTCATCCTCTGGAAAATAATCTTTTACATGCTGGATTAATTTTTGTAATGATTCTGGAATTACAGTTGTCATAGTCTCTCTCCTTTTCGAAAGCCGAGTGTTATAATTTCATAGCCAGCAACAATATATTGATTGCTAGAATGATTGCTTTGTTCTTCGATAATCGTACTTTTATAGGAATTGGCAGCTGTTTCTAAGGATGCTTTAAGATGTACGCTTGACGCGGCAGGGTTAAACCACCGAAGCATTACATCATCACTTTCTTCTGCCAATTTCATCGATGTCCACGCAAGACCCTCTGACTCCCACTTCACAAATCTATGTTCGCTCGGCAATATTCCTTTATGTGCATTTGTTTGAATAACCTGAAGAGGAACCTTATATTGATACGCATCAACATATGCATTAGCTCCTATAACATCCTTTTCATGTAAGAGCACTTGCCACTCAGCTGAATGAATACCTAAACATTGCGCCTCAGGTGTCGGGAAATAACCCCAGTCACCTAATTCTGCAACGGAACGCAAAACAGTGACCGCAATTGTTCCGTCTGCTTGTAAAATCTCATATTCCTGAAGTCCATCTGTTGCGACGGTTAAGCCGACCTCGTTATCGGCAATGCTGGCAAAGCGCTGCTGATGATGACAAAAGCTTGGATTTTCCCATTCTGGATCAGGTGTATTTGGGCGTGATACAATTTCAAAAATACTATCCGCAAAGTGTGTATCCGTTTTCAATTTTGTTGGAAAAAGAACACGTAAACGATGATCTGTTGCTTGATTATCAATTATCAGCTTAAAAATTGGACCCTTCATTCCCTTTTCAAGCGTTACTGTTGTCCTTAATGTGATGGTTTTTGTTTCGGAAGATCTGCCTGCTTGCCTTTCCTTATGCCAAATCAAGCTGTTTCTTTCCATTTCTAGTTGCTCATCTGCTGAGGCTGGGATTGTTAAAGTATGTGTAAATTCAACCACTGTTCTAAGAGCTGTTCGTGCCATGAGACGAAATTCGGCTCGGACACCCTTTGTTGTTATCGGAGGATGGTTTTTTGCTTCCTTAAACATATATTCATTGCCAACATCGCAAGTATCCTCGTAAATACCAAGCTGTGTTAAGGTCTTTCCTGTTGCTTTGTCTGTTAAATTATATGTACCATCTTCGTGAAAGAGGATGTGAACATATTCATTTTCCATTTCCATATCGTCATTAACAGCTTGTTCCTGCATCCCCCCTACTGACTGCTCAATTGGAAAAAGATAGAAGGTTTTGTATCCGAATGCAGGGATATCCTCCGCAACAAAGGACAGCTTTGCTCGCTTGGCAAAATACGGCTGACGGAATTTATCATCTGGTAAATCATATCCAAACTCAACAACTGGTTTTTCCATAAAACACTCGATAATATTGCCAGCTTCATCAACGAGTCTGTATGCTGTCGTTTCTTCCTCGTTTAGATAGGCTGGAATTTGTTCAAAATGCATTTCTGAAAAATACACTACTTTTAAATCGACCGTTTTCGTAACAACTTCGTTTTTATCCCATCCTGTTGTATTCAAAACAATCAGGGGAATTCCACCCTCTGGTGCGCCTGAGGTATCAACTTTATCAACAAGCTTTGCTGCATGCTCCTGCACAAATACCTCTCCCATCTGCGATACTGCTTCGAATCTAGTCACCATCTCACGGTGCACCTCATCAATACTGCAGCCGCAAATACTGTCATGCGGATGATTTTTCATCAATGATTTCCACATAAAACGCAAATATTCCCTTGGGTATTTCCCCCCTGCTAAAAAGTCCATCACGGCAAGTGGCTCTGCAATCTTTTCCAACAGTGTTTGGCAGCGATTATTCCACTGTTTTAAGTAAATACGACTGGACGCCGTATTAACAAGTGTGGACCATCCATCTGTCCTTTGATTACGTAATTCACCATCTATGACCTGAAGCTGCTCAGGCAGGTTTTCTTTTAGGGCTGTTATATATTCTTCAAAGCTTGAATGCTTAAAGGTATACGCAGGAAAAAGAGATGCTGCAGCATTAATGGCCTGTGGAATTGTATGCTGGAGCGGCTGATGATCACATCCATTCATAAACAATAACTGATTGGTAGAAGCATACTTTTCGGCATCCTGCAATTTTCGGTTCCAGTATATTTTTGCTTCCTCTTCATCGACAGGTATTTCATTACCGTTCGAATACCAATTAGCAAATAATATACCCAATACATTGGAGCCATCTGGTGATTTCCAAATCATCTCTGAATATGGTGATTCAAAGTTTGGAGAATCTGACACCATATTATTAAAGCCTGTTGGTTTTACTCCCCTTCCAAAGGCAGCTGTGTCAATTCCAGCTTGCTTTAATAGCTGTGGTGCTTGCCCATAAATGCCAAAGGTGTCAGGGAAATAACCAAGTTTTGATACATGGCCGTACTGTTTCACATCATGTAACCCGATTTGCAGGTTACGGACATTCGCTTCTGAGCTTGTTAAAAAAGCATCCTGCAGAACATACCATGGCCCAATATGCAGCTTTCTTTCTGTAATTAATTGTGTAACAGCCTCCCGGTTTTCCGGATGAACAGCAAAATAATCCTCCAACAGAACAGTCTGGCCATCAAGATGGAATGATTGAAAAGCATTTCCCTCTTTTTTAAACTGCTCTAACAGGTTATTCATCAATTTTATGAAATAATAACGATGCTGTTCAAAAGGCAGGTACCATTCCCTGTCCCAATGGGTGTGGGAGATAATATGCGCCGTTTTTTTCATTAATTCTTTACCCGCCTTTCTATATACCAGCAATAAGAAAACGCTGCCATTTTATTATAATTGCTTTTCTTTCATTTTAATCCTCCTGCATTTAAGGGCAATAGATTGGAAGTAAGTTCTATGGATTTTACAGTGTATCTAATATTAGTCCATGAAAAAAGAGCAGGTCTCATTTTCAGCAATGAAGACTGCTCCTTTCGGCGTTTAAATTTGTACACTACATAAAACTAAGCACAATGCCCTTTCCTTTTACATTCTCTAAGTATAAAAAAACCTCCACTACAAAAGCGGAGGTTTAATCAGTATTATTCGAAACGTCGTAAACTACGCCATCAGCTTTCTCTTTCCATATCATCGTAAGACCCAAGCCAACAATCATCACAACACCTGCAAACAGGAATGGAAAATTGATATTTATATCAAATAATATTCCGCCAAGTGCTGGTCCAAAAATTGTCCCTAAACTTGTGTAGGTTGAATTCATTCCTGCCACGAAGCCTTGTTGTTTCCCGGCAGTTTTTGACAGAAATGTCGTCAATGCTGGTCGCAGCAAATCAAAGGCTAGGAAGATAAAGCAGGTGACAAGTAAAACAGCGATAAATCCAGACATTACCGTTGATACAAATGCTAAAACAGCACCGATGATTAAGCAAAGCTGGATGACTGCTTTCTCTCCCAGCTTATTTACCAATTTACCGAACCAAAGAATTTGGACAATAACAGCAAATATCGAGCTGATTGTAATTATTGTGGCGATATCCTTCGGTGTAAAGCCAAACTTATGATCAGAAAACAAGCTGAATACTGTTTCATAGGCTGATAAACCAAATGCTAGGACAAAGACAATAATAAAAGCAATTAAATAAATCGGTTGTGTCGATTTCTTCAAGTCTTTAAAGAAATTAGACTTCTGTGTATTTGCGGCAAGTTCAGCAAGCTCACTTTTAGATAATGGCTCTTTTAAGATAAAGACAGAGCTGAACGCTGCTAAAAAGGCAATCACTGCTGCGAAGAAAAACGGCACGCGAATTCCAAAATCAGCGATAAAGCCACCCGCTCCTGGTCCAATGATAAACCCAGTGCTGATAGCGGCAGAAACATAGCCCATCGCTTTTGATCTATCTTGGATTGTCGTAATATCGGCTACATATGCCGTTACAGCAGGCATAATGAAGGCAGCACTGACTCCGCCTAGTATCCTTGATATATATAATACGGAAACATTGGTTCCCAGACCGAAAATTAACTCTGAGATTCCAAATATCACTAAACCAAAAACAATCATCTTCTTTCTGCCAATACTATCTACCCATCTGCCTGCAAACGGAGACACAATCAACTGGGCAAAAGCAAATACAGCAACAAGATAGCCCATCGTACTTCCTGTTATATGCATCATATTCATGAATGATGGCATAACTGGAATGATTAGACCAATTCCTAAAAATACGATGAAAAGATTACTTAATAAAATGATTAATACCATTTTTTGTTCCTTAATTGGTTTTTGCATGTGAACTCACTTCCCTAAATGATGAAATCATTATTTTTATCTCGATCAACTTAACGACCGGTCGTTAGTTATCATACCAAATTATAGTGTTATCGGCAATTATTATTACCTATAAAGGGAAGCAAATACAAAAAAATGTGGTTGAATATAGATTCCCCACATTTTTAGTATGACTTATGCATTTTTACTTTGGACAGGATTCGCTCTTAACTGCTTTATATCTTCTTTTGGCGGAAGTCCAAACATCCTCGAATACTCACGGCTGAATTGGGAGGGGCTTTCATATCCAACTTGAAATGCTACTTCGGCTGCATCGGTAGATTCGGCGAGTAATCTGCGCCTTGCCTCCTGCAGCCTTAAGTTCTTTTGAAATTGTATCGGACTCATTGCTGTCACTTGTTTAAAATAACGATGAAGTGTTGCCACACTCATGTTTGCCTTATCTGCAAGATCTTCTATGCGTAAGGCACTGACATAATTAAGCTTAATATGGTCAATCACTTCACTAATTCGATATGTTTGGCTGCCTTCTATCGCCATTTGCCGCAGAATGGCTCCATGCGGACCTTGTAAGACCATATACAGGATTTCTTTTTTGTATAATGGCGCAAGCACTTGTATATGCTCTGGCTTTTCCAGCAATTGGCCAAGCCTTGTTGCCGCATCTAACAGAGGATGATCTGCCTTGCTAATATACATGGCTCTATTCATATTCTTCTTTCTTTCGAATTGGCTGTTAGAATCGCTTATCAAGCCAAATATCTCTCTCGGTGTGAACTCAAGCTTAAAGGCTAAATAAGGAGCATCTTTAGATGCCTTGATTACTTGCCCAACAACAGGTAAATGAACAGATGAAACAATATAATCCTGTGGTCCATACTGAAAGCGATCCTGAGCAAGCAGGACCTCTTTTTCACCTTGAAGAATAATACAAATCGATGGCTTAAAGACTGCATGTATTGGCTCTGTTACCTGTGATTCCCGAATAAAAAACAAGGATGGCACAGCTGTTTTATTTAAGCCTTCTTCTTTTGTAAACCGCTCTACAAGCTTGCCTAATTCACTCAATTGATTTGTCGTTTGCACTGTCATACTGTCTCCTTTGCACTTAACTACTTGCATTATAAAGGATTTATACGGATTCGATAAGTGTCCTGATAGGAATAGGCAACCTTTTGCGATGAATGGGTTATCACTTTCCTTTCATCCTATACGATAATGAAAATAATAATTTATAACTGAACGGAGGAACTAGAAAATTGACCGAAATGCGATTCAACATTATTGCCGTCACAGGATTTGCCCGGCCCACATGCTTATTAATTAACACAGCTTCCTTGTTCCAATCCAGCATCCATTTAGAATATAAAGGCCGGTCTGTTAGTCTCAAAAATTCGCCAACATCGATTATGGACGTCATGTCTTTGGAAATTAAACCTGGCACAACCTTTAAGATTTGGGCAGATGGTGTAGATGAACATCAAGCAATAAAGTCAATTGAAAAAGCTCTCATAGAGACTTGGAGAATTTCTTGACTTTCTGCTTGTTATTTTGCCTGAACTACGCCGTATCTGCATTTTGTTAAATTAGGTATTGATAACAGTCCGTTTTCGCCATACTTGTCAAATAAAGCTGCTAACGCTTCAACAAGCAGAGGGTACTGCTTATCCCCTTCCTGTAAGGAAAATGATGATGATAAATGTCTGCCAATAAAAGTTGCTTTATTGTACTTTAGCGGATAATCATACACTATTTCATGGTAATTTCTATTAAAGAAGGAGTCATAAATCTCCTGTGAACCATTCAATCCATTTGAAAACCCGTTAAAATTTGGACAATAACGTCTGTATACATCAGCAATTTCCAAGTTCACTGACGCTTCATTCACCCGTTCATTTGCAATTATAGAGACTTTCCCATCCTTTTTAAGTATTCTTTGACTTTCTTTATGAAATTCGTCTTCATTAAACCAATGAAAACTTTGAGCCGCTGTAACTAGATCAACACTATGTTGCGGTAACGTCGTGTTTTCTGCCGCTCCATTTACTAAAGTAATGCCTTTGTAGTCTTTTAGTAATTTTATCGCAGCTTGCCGCATGTCTTCATTTGGTTCAACAGCAAACACGGTTAGCCCTAAATCTAAAAGCTGTTTTGTTAGGATTCCGGTTCCTGCCCCAATATCAGCTACTGTTGAATTTATACTTAGCCCACACTCTGTGCATAAATCATTCAACAGCTGTTCTGGATAGTCTGGTCGGAATGCTGCATACACCTTCGCCTTTCCATTGAACTTCGTATTATTATCCATCTATCACAGCTCCTTCTTTTTAGAATAGACTATTGGAAAATGGTAGACAAGTAACGAGCAATTTTTTGGAGGAAGGGTTTGGCTTCATAAAAAAAAGCTGCATAATGCAGCTTCATCCTATCATATAGAGTAATCGTCAGGAAAAAACACCTTCAGCTGACTTGGTTTAACATATACATTATTATTAGTTTGTAAGCCAAGTGTACGATAAAGCTCCTTTGTTATTTCTGCTTCTAAAAACTCGTCATTATCAATTCTTTTCAACTCAATATGAACAATAGGACCAACGACGTGAATATGTGTAATCGTTGCCTTGATAGAATCCTGACCACTTTCCTCTTTTGTTATTGTTATATCATGTGGGCGGACATACCCAACTGCTTTCTGGTCCTGTTCATGCTGCACTCCTGGAACTGGAAACTGAGCTTTACCTTGACTTAGCTTTCCGTTTTCAAGTCTGCCATGAAACAAATTAACATTTCCAAGGAAATCATACACAAAAGGGTTTTTCGGGTGCTCATACACCTCCTCAGGTGATCCGATTTGTTCCACCCTCCCATCATTCATCACGACAATTCTATCCGCGACATCAAGCGCTTCCTCTTGGTCATGTGTAACGAAAATGCTCGTGATATTAAATTCATCATGAAGATTTCTTAACCAGCGTCTTAAATCCTTCCTGACCTTTGCATCTAGCGCTCCGAACGGTTCATCCAAAAGCAATACTTTCGGTTCTACAGCCAAAGCACGGGCAAGAGCTACACGCTGCTTTTGCCCACCTGACAGCTGAGCAGGATAGCGTTTTGCCAATTCTTCCAATTTCACTAGCTGAAGGAGCTCATTCACTTTTTTTTCTATTTCCTTTTTACCTGGTCTTGTGTTTTTCGGTCTTACCTTCAAACCATAGGCAATGTTATCAAACACATTCATATGGCGAAACAATGCATAATGCTGAAAAACAAAGCCTACCTTCCTGTCTTTTGTACTTATATCTGTTATTTCATCACTGCCAAAATAGATCGAGCCTTCATCGGCATATTCTAAACCTGCAATAATTCTTAACAGTGACGTCTTTCCAGATCCGGACGGCCCTAATAACGCGACAAGCTCTCCTGTTTGGATTTCCAAATCTATATCCTGTAATGCTTGAAAAGAGCCAAATGATTTTGAAACATTATTTATGACAATACTCATTTCCAACCACCCCTTTGCTTCCTACTTAATTGCTGAACTGTTTTTTTGTTTTCCACTCCAGCACACTTTTTATAATCAGTGTAATAATGGCTAAAATAGACATTAATGTGGCAACTGCAAAGGCTGCTGCAAATTGATACTCCCCATATAAAATTTCGATATGAAGAGGCATTGTATTTGTTAAGCCCCTGATATGTCCTGACACAACGGATACTGCGCCAAACTCGCCAATGGCTCTTGCATTACACAGGATAATTCCATATAACAAGCCCCATTTTATATTCGGAATGGTCACATACCAAAAGGTTTTCCAGCCATTTGCACCTAATGTCAGAGAAGCTTCTTCTTCTGATGTTCCTTGCGCTTGCATTAATGGAATCAATTCCCTTGCTACAAATGGTAATGTTACAAAAATGGTTGCAAGAACAATTCCCGGAACAGCAAAGATTATTTTAATGTCGTGAGCATAGAGCCATTCCCCAAACAAGCCGTGTGTACTGAACAGCAGAACAAACACTAAACCAGCAATAACCGGTGACACTGCAAACGGTAGGTCGATAATGGTAATCAGCAAGTTTTTCCCTCTAAACTGGAACTTGGAAACAGCCCATGCTGCAGCAACGCCAAAAATGGCATTTAAAGGGACTGCTATTACAATAACTAATAATGTCAGCTTAATTGCAGACATTGCTTCAGGGTCCGTGATTGCAGCAAGATAGACCTTCACACCCTGATCAAATGCTTGTATGAAAATAGTGATTAATGGAAGAACTAAAAATAATCCTAAAAAAACAAGTGATATGGTGATTAAAATAGTTCGCACCCACACCGGCTCTGAGGCAGCCGTTTTCTTTTGCGATGCTGGTGCTGTATTTGGTTGTAATGGTACATTTCCTGCCAATGGTTTTCCTCCTTTCTTAATTTGCTGTCATATTCCTGTTTGTCCACCACTGTAAAAGGTTTATAAAGAAAAGTAAGAGAAAGGAAACAAACAACATTACAGAAGCAATTGCCGTCGCCCCCGTATAGTCGTATTGTTCTAGCTTTGTAATAATCAGCAATGGGGTTATCTCCGTTTTCATCGGCATATTGCCTGCTATAAAAACAACTGATCCATATTCTCCTAAAGATCTGGCGAATGCTAACGTGAAACCAGCAAGAATGGAGGGAAGCAGCTCTGGAAAGATGACTCTTGTAAAGGTTTGCAGTCTAGAAGCCCCAAGACTCGAAGATGCTTCCTCTACTTCCCGCTCAAGATTTTGCAGAACCGGCTGAACCATTCTCACTACAAAAGGCAAGCCGATGAATGTCAATGCAATCGTTACACCAATAGGCGTAAAGGCCACTTTAAAGCCTAGCAAACTTCCAATCCATCCATTTGGTGCATACAAAGTCGTTAAAGCAATCCCAGCAACCGCTGTTGGTAGAGCGAAAGGTAAATCAACAAGACCGTCCACAATTCTTTTCCCCGGAAATGGATACCGAACAAGCACCCATGCAAGGAGAACACCGAATACAACATTGATTAGTGCTGCTGTAAATGATGCTCCGAAGCTTAATTTATAAGAAGCAACGACGCGTGGATCAAGGACAGTATCCCAAAAGTCACTCCAGCCCATTTTTGTAGTGTTAAAAAATATCATAAACAATGGCAAAATAACAAGGATGCTTATGTATAGCATCGTATATCCTAATGAAAGGCCAAAACCAGGAAGAACATTACTTTTTTTCCCTTTCCTTTGCTTCGTTTCTTTCCTCATTTACTCACCTCTTTTATTGTAAAGAATCGTAAATCATCATTACCTTTTCACGAATGACAAAGGTAATGATGATTCATTGATTAGTTTGATGGAACGTAAATTTCGTCGAATGTTCCTCCATCAGCAAAATGTGTTTCCTGAGCTTTTGTCCAGCCGCCAAAATCATCATCGACTGTCACTAAATCAATATCTTCGAATTGGTCAGCATATTTTGCCAGTACATCTTTATCACGAGGACGATAGTAGTTCTTCGCTGCAATTTCTTGTCCTGTTTCACTGTATAAATATTTTAAGTACTCTGTAGCAACTTCTGTTGTTCCCTTTTTCTTAGCAATATCGTCAACTACAGCAACTGGTGGCTCTGCTAATATACTCAAGGATGGGCTGACAATTTCAAAGTTTTCTTTCCCTAATTCATTTATCGCTAAGTACGCTTCGTTCTCCCAAGCAATTAATACATCACCAATCTCCCGTTGTACAAATGTGTTAGTAGAATCCCGTGCCCCTGAATCAAGAACCTCTACATTTGAATATAGCTTTTTCACAAAATCTTTAATTTTAGTTTCGTCTCCATTAAATTGTTTGTCGGCATAAGCCCAAGCTGCAAGGTAATTCCACCGAGCACCGCCTGATGTTTTTGGATTTGGAGTAATGACCGAAACATCGTCCTTTATTAAGTCATTCCAGTCTTGAATATTCTTTGGATTGCCCTTTCTTACTAAAAATACGATAGTCGAAGTGTATGGAGTGGAATTGTTCTCCAGCTTCGATTGCCAATCCTCTGAAATGATTCCTCTTTCCTTCACAATCGCATCAATATCTCCAGCTAGAGCCAATGTCACGACATCTGCTTCAATCCCATCAATGACAGCTCGTGCTTGTTTTCCTGATCCGCCATGTGACTGCTGAACGGTTACCTCCTGCCCTGTTTTCTCTTTCCAATAATCTGCAAACGCTTTGTTATATTCTTCATACAGCTCTCTCGTTGGATCATAGGAAACATTCAATAATTCTACTTTTTTGGAATCAGAACTTTCCCCGCTGCTTTCCGAACTGCTGCACCCAGCAAGGGTTACAAAAGCGGCCAATATTAGTGCAGTTGCTTTAAAAAATGATTTCTTTTTTCTCTTCATAGTTAGAGCTCCCCCTTTTTTTTATAAAAAAAAGCTGCCAACTTTTTAAGAAAAAAGTAGCAGCTTTCAGTTATCTGATCAGCGTCATTTTTATAAAATTTTTAAAATTAAGTTTTCTAATTCGTAATTTATACTTATTTTACCCATCTGTCAACTAGGGATTGGAAAGTTTACAATTTTTCTTTATTCTCTATTCCCCTTACAGCCTCCCAAAATACTACTCATACTCTCTCACTAATTAACAAACTATAAATAAATGGATATATACAAAAGAAGCTCAATAGTGAATATTAAGGTTAACTCCGAGATTAAACCAATCGGAATTAAAACAAAGAAAATTAAGCAATCAGGCAGGAAGAAAGCTAGACACAGTGAAGTATCTAGCTTTCTGATTTTTTCTAAATTTTGTTCAAAAATGTCTGTATGAATGGAATAGCTGCACCCATAGGTACACCATTTGCGGCAGAACGACTTATAAAAATAAATGCTTCATTGCTTGGGAATGCTGTTTTTCCATTTACTTTTTCATGTAGAGTATCTATATCCTCTTCCGTTAAGTAAGGCGATAAATGTCCTCCTAATATAAAATCTCTATTGAGGACAAGGTGAATATTGTTTATGGAAATGGCTAAATACTCTAAAAAGGCATCCCACCTATTTGTATAGGAAGGGACATTTGAACGAACTTTTTCAAAGAAGAATGGTAATGATTCCTCCTCTTTCAGCAATGCATTAACAGAGCTATATGTTTCCATGCATCCCCTTTTCCCGCAGTAGCAGGCAGGACCCTCAGCATTCACTGTCATATGCTCAACTGTGCCACTATGCCCTTCTTTTCCCATGTAAATTTGACCATTAATAATTATCGCTCCACCAAGATGGGGACCAATTGACAAATAGACAGCATCGCCAATATCATCTCTTACCCATAGCTCGGTCGTTGCAGCACATTTAGCATCATGCAAAAAACTACAAGGATATGAAAGATATTGTGCAAATACGTCAATATTCAATCCGGTTGAAATTAATATTTTTCCATACGTAATATTTTGTCCGTTGTTTGATGTTAACCCCTGTACAGCAAAGCCTATCCCAAGTACCTGTTCTTTCTTTAGTTCAAGATTCGAAATAAAGGCTTGAACTGCTTGACTTAAGCTTTTATAATAATGCTCCTCTTCTGCATACTTCATCACTAATTTCTCCTGCTGAACAGCATGTCCACGCAAATCAATCGCCACTATTTGCACCGTTTTCTTTTCAATTTCAACACCAATGCTGACTCTTGCTTGCGGACAAATCGCATATGCAGCAGCCCGCCTTCCTACAGAGGATTCAAATTGCCCGCTTTTTTCTATTAGTCCCTCATTTTCTAAGCGAACAAGGTTTTGGGTAACTGTTGGCAAGCTTAGATTAAGCTGATTCGCTACTTCTTGTTTGGAAAGCTTTTCATGATGATAGATTAGATGATAGATCGAGGAGTAATTACTTTTTTTTATATCTTTAAATGTGATGTTATTTTCCATGATAATACCCCATTTTTACAAACTAATTTTATAAAAAACCTTTATGTTAGCACATTAAATATACCATATATACGTATACAATCACAGCTTTGTCAAAAACCTTCTGCCAACTTTTTCTATTCTAATTATTGACTATTCGCTTAACAGGATTTATTATGTAAATATATTTTATAAAAGTATTTTACAAAATACATTAACGAAAAGGAATGATAATGATGGGTATTATTGAAAAAATGCGTTTAGACGGGAAAAAAATCTTTGTAACTGGTGGTGCAAGAGGTATTGGTAAAAGCGTTGCGACTGCCTTCGCTGAAGCTGGAGCAGATATTGCCATTGTTGATTTAGATATCGACGAAGCTACAAAAACTGCGAAGGAATTGGAAGAAAATAATGGCATTAAGTCGATTGCCATTAAAGCAGATGTTACTAACCCAAAAGATGTAAGCGCTATGATTGATACTGTGTTGGAAAATTTCGGCCGGTTGGATGTTGCTTTTTGTAATGCGGGAATCTGCTTGAATATACCTGCAGAGGAAATGACTTTTGACCAATGGAAGAAAGTCATTGATATTAATCTCACAGGTGTTTTCCTAACAGCTCAAGCTGCTGGAAAGGTTATGTTAAAACAAGGCGGCGGCTCTATTATTAACACTGCTTCCATGTCAGGACATATTGTAAATGTACCGCAGCCACAGGCCTCCTATAATGCTTCAAAAGCAGGTGTCATACAGCTGACGAAATCACTTGCAGTTGAATGGGCAACAAGAAATGTTCGTGTTAACTGTATCAGCCCAGGATACATCGGAACAGAGCTTACTTTAAACTCACCAAGCTTAAAGCCACTCATTGAACAATGGAATGAAATGGCACCGCTTAAGCGTATGGGCAGACCTGAGGAACTTCAATCCATTTGTGTATATCTCGCAGGAGACACAAGCAGCTTTACGACTGGATCAGACTTTGTCATTGATGGAGCTTTCACTGCGATTTAATAGATTCCTAGGAGGTCATGAACGATGAACTACTTACTCGGCACAGACATTGGCACATCTGGCACAAAAACAATACTAATGGACACAGATGGCAATCTAATTGCTCAAGATCTGCAGGAATACGATGTGTTAACACCAAAGCCTTTGTGGGCAGAGCAATGGCCATCTGTTTGGCTTGATGCGGCGAAAGCATCTATTAAAAACACTGTATTAAAATCGGGAATCCCCCCTGAGAATATACGTGGGATTGCTGTCAGCGGCCTTTACGGTGGCTCTGGCATCCCATTGGATGAGAATATGGAGCCTGTCAGACCTTGTATGATTTGGATGGACCGCAGAGCAGAAAAAGAAGCAAATTGGGTTCTAGAATCTATTGGAAAAGAGAAACTGCTTGAGGTTACCCATAATGGGGCAGATCCTTACTATGGATATACGAAAATATTGTGGATGAAAAATAATGAGCCGGAAAACTGGCGCAAAACGAAGCTCTTCCTACCGCCAAATGATTATGTCATTTATAAACTAACTGGCGAAGTTGTCATTGATTATTCCTCTGCAGGAAATATTGGTGGAATTTTCGATATGAATAATCGGGCTTGGTCAAAGGAAATGATGGCTGCAATGGATATTCCTTTCTCCATGATGCCTGAAAAAATCGTCGAATCAACAGATATTGTCGGGGGATTAACGATAGAAGCGGCAGCCGAATTAGGACTGACTGCAGGTATGCCTGTTATTGCAAGTGGAATTGACTGCGGTGCAGCAACTATCGGACTTGGTGTTTTCGATTCAGGGATTTATGCAGCAGCAATTGGTACCTCGATGTGTGCAGCTTTAATTTCTGATAAACCTGTGCAAGGAAAAGACTTAATTGTCTGGCCATATTTATATGATGCTAAACGTCTCTCCTACTATTTTGCAGGAGGTGCGACTGCAGGTGCGATTGTAAAATGGTTCCGGCAAACCTTATGTCAATTTGAATTGGAAGCAGAAAAAGCCGGCGGCAAAAATGCTTATGATGTATTAAATGAACAGGCGGCTAACATTCCGGCAGGAAGTGATGGCTTGGTTGTACTCCCCTACTTTATGGGGGAAAGAAGTCCGATTTGGGATTCTGATGCAAAAGGCACCATTGTCGGACTTTCGCTGGCACATACGAAGGCACATATGTATCGAGCCTTTTTGGAAGCGGTTGCCTTCAGCTTAAGAGATGCAATTGAAGCAACTGGAGAATATTTAGGTGAATATATTCTCCTTGCCGGCGGTGTTACAAAGTCGAAGCTTTGGAGACAAATTTTCGCAGACGTTACCGGATATCCAATCGTTTGCCCTATCCATGATGTAGAAGCAAATATGGGGGATGTCATGCTCGCTGGTATTGGCACAGGCCTTCTTTCTTATGACGATGTCAAAAAGTGGCAGGTATTAGATGATAAAATTATGCCTAATCAAGAAAATCATCGTAAATATAATGACTATTACAAGGTATATAAATCAATCTATCAAAACTTAAAGACAGATATGAAAACACTAACAAGCATTTCAGTACGCTGACTAAGTAAATATGCAAAAGGAGCTGTGACAAAATGGATAAATGGAAAAAGAGAATTGGATACGGTGCAGGCGATTTCGCCTGCAACCTCGTATTTAGTACAATGGCATCTTATCTCCTTTTTTTCTATACAGATGTGTTTGGTATTAGCGCAGCGGTTGCTGGTACGTTAATGTTAGTAACCAAAATCATCGATGCTTTTGCAGATACCGGCATGGGATTATTAGTAGACAGAACAAAAACGAGATGGGGCCAAGGAAGACCTTATTTCATCATTGGAGCAATACCATTCGCTGTCTTTACGATCATGACTTTTATTGTTCCTGATGTCGGCATGTCAGGTAAGATTCTCTGGGCATATGTCACATACTGCTTATTAAACATTGCATATACGGTCGTTAATATCCCTTTAAACACCATTGTGCCAAGATTAACGTCGGATAATCATGAGCGTAACTGGTTAGTTTCGACGAGAATGATTTGCGCATTAATTGGAAGCGCTTTAGTTATGACGATTACGACACCAATGGTTCATTACTTTGGTCAAGGAGATGATCAAAAGGGTTATTTAGTAACAATGACTATATACGGTATCGCAGCTGTGTTTGTATTTGTGTTTACCTTCTTAAATACGAAGGAGGTTGTGCCACCAACCGTCCAGCCAGGCAAATCCTCCTTTAAAGAAGATTTTAAAGGATTAACCGGACCTGCTGTTATTTTCTTCATCTTAAATTTTCTTTACTTTGGCCTATTTGTTATTCGCAATACAACCGTCATCTACTATTTCACTTACAATCTCGGACGGACGGATTGGCTCACATTTGTAGGATTATTCGGGATATTATCAGGTCTGCCAATGCTGCTTCTATTACCATGGCTGCAAAAGAAAATGCCGAAGAAAACCGTATTGCTTTTAAGTACTGTCATTTATATCATTGGCGATTTAGTTATTTATTTCGGAAAAACCTCCCCTTCCATGCTGATTGCTGGCTTAACAATAACAGGACTTGGGATTTATGGAATATTCGGCACGACCTTTTCCATCCAGCCAGACGTTATTGATTATTCAGAGTACAAAAACCATCGCAGTATTTCCGGCATGATTGCTGCTTTCCAAGGCTTTTTTGTTAAAGTCAGCTTAGGTCTCGGCAGTGCGCTTGTAGGTGTGTTTTTGAAATTGGGCGGCTATGTGCCAAATGCCACCCAAACGACAACTGCCTTGCATTATATTGAAATCAGCTTTATCTGGGTTCCATTAATTATTTGTGTACTGATAGGAATTACCATGTTCTTTTATAAACTGGATGAGAAGCGGACAGATATGGATGTTGAACTCGGTCGCAGGCGAGCATTAGCAGCTAAAGATGTTGAGGAAAGTATCGTTAACCATTGATATATGAAACAGGGGCTAGCAAAGTCGCTGGCCCTTTATAGTTCTCCTCTAAGCTTCGGGTAGACATCCATTAAAAAACAATAGGAAACAGCTTGCTTTTATTTGCGAAAGCTCTGTTGAACAGTCCACCACCTAACTTATCTATAAGACTATATCTCGCCCTCTCCACTTTCACTTTATTATCCTTGAGCATTTTCGTTTGCAATTCCCGAAATATATAGATTCGAGAAAATTCTTTATTTACGCTTGTATGAAATAAATGCTATATTAATAATAAGTTAACTAAAATATAATTATAGTTTACATATCAAAAATACAGGAGGATTTTCATGTATAAACTTCGGGGTCATCATCTTTTCTGTCTGTTAGGATACCGGGGGATGGGCTATTCAGCAGAGTACGTACAAAACATGACCAAGCTGCATCAAACATTGCGGAAAAATCCCGAAACATTGGTTCAAATTGTAGAAGGTCCTGATCAATTATGCGAGAAATATCCTAATTCAGGAAAGTACCATTGTTTAGACAGTCATATATATGATAGAGATTCTGCTTTTTTAGAAAAACTAGGACTTCATGTTGGTGAGATTATTCGTTGGAGAGATATTGAAACAGCTATTCTAACACATGCTGTGCCTTCCGATATCCCAATTATTTGTGAAACATGCTCCTGGCGTTCATACGGAGTATGTGAAGAAGGAATCCAGGAGCTCCATGAAGGTAAGTCACTAAGAGAAATTAAGTAATAAATAGTCTTAAACTTTGTCAAAACAGATAGACTCAGTATTCAGGCTTAATTTATATCCCCTAAATAAACAGGAGTTGATCTATTTTTTGTATATTTGATAAGATACGGAAGCAGTTCCTTCGGATAAATCCTGTAGTTTTGTAATTGTTGAATAGGCAGCCATTCCATTCCAACTTGGTGACTATCTGGATTTGATGGCAGAATATCATTTTCATTTAACAAACGGCATATAAAATAATGTTCAACTTGATGAAAGTTTGAATCAAAGGATGCGTGCTCGTGATTTTTCCCGATGTATTCTCGGATAAACAGCAGCTCTCCAACCTCGACATCTTCGCCAATTTCTTCTAAGCACTCTCTTTTCACAGCATGATGTAATGTTTCTCCATGCTCCTGTCCGCCCCCTGGGAATAAATAAAAATGCCCTTCGTCGTCTTTATTCTTTGTTAACAATAATCTATCATTATCTATAATAATGGCTTTTGCTGATATTCTAACGTTCATTTAGGCTTTTGCTCCTTATTATATTTACTAGTTTTTGCGTGATAGCTTCTACTGACAGAGTTCCATCTATAACTCTATCAGCACTTGGTTTTACCTTCTCAATCATGATTTGATATGCTTTTCTGCCCTTATCCAGATAGATTTGAGAATCTATTTTTATCATATCCACTGTTATGTAATTTCCACGGATAAGCCTTCTTGCCATAGCTATATCTAATGGCGTATCAATGAAAATAAATGAAAATAGAGATGCTAATCATATCCTTCAACTGAGCATGAAGATAAGAAAAAGGATAATCCAGAATAATGTATTTTACTTCTGGATTTTTAATATGTAAATTAATATCTTTAACAATTGGCGACACATCCCAATCATTATAATCTCCGCTACTCACAGCCCAATTGCCGAAGTCACTTGGTCCGGTTAACTGATATTCATCATAATGTACTATTCTTACTCCTTCATTTAGATGAGCAGCCAGCCTTTTTGCTACTGTCGTTTTTCCACCACCTGATATTGCTGAAATTGACAAAATTAATGGAAATTTGCCCATAGTTACCACCTCGATTTTTGTAGTAGGCTGGCGGCATATTCCCTTGCTAGTCTGCTAGTCTATTGGGATTCTCCACAAACGATCCAATAATATAGCCACATTTCTCACAGTAATAAGACAAAATTGGGGAAGACCCGCGTCTTCTATTATCATAAGCATACATATGCAAGTTATTAACTCCTGATACAATAACTCCCTTGTTTATATTGTCGCTGTTGCATTGAGGGCATGTTGTTTCAGCCATTGTCATCACTCCATTTTAGTTTCATATATAGGCCAACTTGCTTATAGCCTTTTTAGTTTGCGATCCTTCAATCAGGTAATATTGCACTTTCAACGATACCATTATTTGTATATTATGAACCGATAAGACAATTATTGGAAGAGGTTTTTTACTTTGAGAAATATTTATACTTCCTTCTCATTTTATTGCTTTTTAGGAACAATAGGATGGACATTACTGGCATATATGGTTGGCAGTCTATACTCTCCAACAGGCAATTCATATTTTACTGGATTTGAATGGTTAGGATATTTGTTTTTCGCACCTATGATTATCACACCAATACTCGGGGTTGTTTTCGGGTTTAAGGGGGAGAAATCAGTGTTTAAGATAATCTCCATATTCGGTAATACCATACTCTTTTTTACCGTTTCTTTACTTTCCATTGGTTTAATTGTTTATGACTTTATCCCACAATAACAGTCGAAAAAGGGAACTTAATCAAGTTCCCTTTTTATTAACTTCATTTAGGTTGGACTTTATATCTCAAAACGGTTTTTAGTTTTTCTGGAGCCACTTTCCTTGCATCAGACAAGTATATTTCTCTGTGCTCCTTTTCAATTCTTAGGAGGTTATTTTCCTGCGCAAACTCGTCCATTTTGGCAAAGCTTTCTGGTTCGTCATCATATGGACCGATATGCAGCATTTGGATATTAAGGCTTTCCTCGGAGGTTTGGAAATACACTCGTTCTAAGAAGGGATGAGGATTCTTTTTCATTACTTTTTCTAATGCCATTTGTGCAACTTCCTTTGTCACAAACTCGGGCTGTCTTATCATGATTGTATAGAGGAATTCATCTTTATTCAGTTCTTTCAGTTTCCTGCCTTTCTCTGTTAAACTCCATATTCCTTCTAGCGGATAAACTGTATATTCTACATAACCAGGAGGAGTAACTCCTCCTTTAGGCATCATACGAACAGCATACGCCATTGAATATAAAACTTTAACCCTTTCGGCAAACTCTTCTCCATTAGGATTTCCTTGGCCATCTATCATAAAAAACTTTTGTGCTGGTACCTCGACAAGATCTGGTGTTGCTTTGGGCAAATACAAGCTCTTTTCATGCTTTCTCCATTCATGTTTCAAGCCTCTCGCCTCCCTTTATATCTGGTGTATTTTTGTTCCTATCGTGGATGCTTTAATCATTTTTACTTTCATAAAGGCAGCCAACTGTTCTGGCGTGCCTGAAATAACAGCGCCTCTCACTTTGATATCTTTTACGGACGGAAAAGTACTTTTACTTATTCCAGATAAAACGAGTTCAGCTTCTTTTCGATATGCTTCATCATCACTTAGTTTTTTTAGTTTATCAAGGAATACTTGTCCATGACTAACAAATCCGGCCCCTTTCACTTGAAAACCGATTGTTGTATCCCCAGCGTAAGCATTATCTTCAATTAGCGACATATTCATTTCTTGTAATTCTGCATCTGTTGCTGTGTCTACCCACAGCCAATTAACATGCTTGGAGCCAAGTATATCCTCTATTTCTGTTAAAGAATAGGAATTATCGAAGGAAAGTGCAACCTCTGCCATTGTATTGCTGTTCATGTCAGCCAGCATGTTCAGCTCCTGCGGTAGATTCTCATAGTCTGTTTTCGGATCATAAAAAAACAGTTCTTTGCTTCCGTCATCTTCATAGCTGCTGTCTGCTAAAATGGAAACTTCTAAATTCGATTCCATATTGCCAAGAACACTAACCTTCTCCTTCAATGAACTTGTGACAACTTTTTGTTCGCCAATCGTTTTTTCTTCTTGGAAATAGGAAATCGCACTCCACAAATGAAATTCCTTACCTGAGCTTTTCCACTGTGTATTTGCGCCTTGCACTGAATTTAAGAGCATATTTTCTTTCTCTACATCATGCTTTAAATTGAAATAAGCTACTATGTATAATGCGGTTACAGCAATAATGATACCCACTGTCAAAAACCGTATAGTTTTACGCTTGTCGTCCTGTTTAGATATATTAACAGTTAAACTCATTGAATTTTTCCCCTCCCCTTTCAATGTTTTTTTCTATCATATCTTATTTATGAAAAAGCGTCTCAAAACCCCAAAGAATGACATATAACTTTCATAAATTATATCTCATTATTTTCCAATATTCATTAGTAGTTTTTTCGTCATCTGCCTTTTTTAATAAAGGCTATCCACCGTTTACTATTTTTTCAAAATCACTGATTGAAGTGGAGTACTTAATATATATACGCGGCAGTAGAAACAACTCGTTTTTAAGACCATTCTCGGAATAATATTGGGGTGTTGTACTTAATCCGAATGAATAATATTTTTTCGCTTCCTCCATCACTTTGCTGTTAAAGCTGCCGTATGGATAGGCTACTGCTATAACTGGTTTGCCTGTAATACTCTTAATAGCATCTCTTGCACCCTCCAGCTCTTCCTTATAATTTGTTATCTTCGTTAAGTCGGGATGTGTCGCCGTATGTGATTGGACAGAGACCATTCCACTATCAGCCAGCTTTTTCAATTCAGTCTTTGATAGGCGGTTGGAACGGCCGATAAAGTCTGAGATAACAAAAAATGTAGCAGTCGGTCGAAACTGGTCTGTTTCCAACTTTTCAAAGATAGAATAAACTTTCATATTGTTTTTGTATCCATCATCAAACGTAAGAAAAATTGGCTTTTTAACCTTTGAAGTGTCCTGCCAATGTTCGAATGTTAATAACGTAAAACCATGGTCTCGTAAATATATCATTTGTTTTTCAAAGTTTTCAGGTGTTACATATAGCTCCTTAGAGCCTTGACCTTTAAATTCATCGATAGAGTGATATATAAGGATTGGCACCTTTTGCTGCGCCCAAGCTTGAGAAGGAAGAAAAAATAACACAAGCATCCATATAACTGCCGAATATTTCACCATAAAACAACCTCCTTTTTGCTTATTTTCCCTCCAATTATGGTTTCTTATGTTAACTTATTGAATACAAAAAAAGCATGAGACCAAGTCCCATGCTTTTTACTATTATAGCTCTTCACCATTTGTGGCAATCACATTTTTGAACCAGTCAAATGATTTTTTCTTGCTGCGCTCTAAAGTTCCGCTTCCATCATCATGTTTATCTACATAGATGAAACCGTAGCGTTTTGACATTTCGCCTGTTGAAGCACTTACTAGGTCGATACAGCCCCACGGTGTATAGCCCATAAGCTCAACACCATCTTGTACTGCTTCTCCCATTGCTTTAATATGCTCACTTAAGTAATCAATACGGTAATCATCGTTAATAGTTCCGTCTTCTTCTACTTTATCATAAGCACCTAATCCGTTTTCGACAACGAATAATGGTTTTTCATAGCGATCATATAATTGGTTTAGTGAGATTCTTAATCCAGTAGGATCAATTTCCCAGCCCCAATCACTTGCTTTCAAGAAGGAATTTTTGATTCCGCCCAAGATATTTCCTTGGCCGACTTCTTCTGGTTTTTTGTCTTTCTTTTCTGTACGTGACATATAGTAGCTCAGTGCTACATAATCAACAGTATTTTCTTTAATCAGCTCTAAATCGCCGTCTTGAATATCTAGCTCAATATTATGTTCTTTGAAGTAGCGCTTAATGAATGCTGGATAATGACCTCGCACTTGCACATCTCCACAGAAATAATTAAAGATTTGTTCTTCTTGCAATGCGAAAAGAACATTTTCTGGATTGGAATCTACTGAATATGTTGGCAGATAAACAAGCATACAGCCAATTTGTGCACCAGGAATGATTTCATGGCAAAGCTGAACCGCTCTTGCACTTGCTACAAACTGATGATGATATGCTTGGAATGTTGGCTGGTAACGGTCTTCTTCGCTTTGGATTGCAAACCCTAAGCCAAGGATTGGCATATGAAGGCTGCTGTTGATTTCATTAAATGTCATCCAGTATTTTACTTTGTCTTTGTAACGGTTGAATAAAACAGTTACATAACGCTCAAAGAATGTTACTAATTCACGGCTTCTCCAGCCACCATATTCTTTTACTAGATGAATCGGCAATTCATAGTGAGAAATTGTCACAACTGGTTCAATATTGTATTTTAGTAGCTCATCAAATACACGGTCATAGAATGCTAAGCCTTCCTCGTTTGGAGTAAGCTCATTACCATTTGGGAAAATCCTTGACCAAGCAATAGACATACGGAATGTCTTGAATCCCATTTCTGCGAAAAGTGCGATATCTTCTTTATAACGGTGATAGAAGTCGATTGCCTCATGATTTGGGTATGTATACTTCTCTGTGTCCAGCTCAAAGTCAAAGCCTGGATCTGAAAGTACTTTTAAGCGAACTTTTCCACCTGGCAACACGTCTGGTGTATTTAGTCCTTTTCCGCCTTCATTAGATGCACCTTCTAATTGGTTTGCTGCTGTAGCTCCGCCCCAAAGAAAGCCTTCTGGGAACTTAAATGTTGATGTCATAATTGTTTCCTCCTTTATAATAAAGGAGAGAATAGTGTAACACTCTCTCCTTATTCACATTGGTTTATACAATAACAGTTAATAATTTTTCAGATTGGACAATATTTTCTTCCATTGTTCCAACTACCTCTGCATACTGACCTGTGTTTGTAATAATCACAGGCGTTGTTACCGGATAGCCAGCTTCTTTAATTTTTTCAATATCAAACTCTACTAACACATCGCCTTGTTTTACTACATCATCTTGTTTAACATGCGGTGTATAGTGCTGCCCATTCAATTGAACAGTGTTTATACCAATATGAATTAATATTTCTACTCCATCTGTTGACGTAATACCAATCGCATGACCTGTTGGGAAAATAGTTGTAATAGTCCCGTTCACTGGAGAAACAGCTTTCCCAACTGTTGGCTCAATCGCTATCCCTTTTCCCATTGCTTCAGAAGCAAATACAACATCATCGACTTCTGATAATGGAAGAACAGATCCTGTTAATGGACTAAGAATTACTTCTTGTTTTAAAAGTGGCTGGGAAGGCACTTCTACCTTTTCTACTTCTTTTACAGCTACTTCTTCTTGAACTTCTTCTTTATTCTTTTTATCTTCAAAACCAAGTACTAATACTAGTACTAAAGCAATGACAAAGGCAATTAGCATCGGAATGATAAAGGAAACAATTGGTGTGTACGCTGGGATTGTTAAGAAGGCTGGGAAAGCAAATGACATTGCTTTATTTCCAAGCGCGCCACTAATTCCCCCTCCGATTGCTCCAGCAATCGCCACAAACGGAATTGTTCTTTTATTACGAAGCAATAGACCATAGATAATTGGTTCTGTTACACCTGCTAATGCTGCTGGCAAGAAAGTTGAACCAGCAACTGTTTTGACCTTTTTGTCTTTTGCTTTCAAGAAAATACCAACTGCTAATCCCATTTGGGCGAATACAGCTGCAGAAAGCATCGCCATTAATGGATCATAACCTTCTGCCAAATTCTGAAGGATAAGCGGCACAAGACCCCAGTGAAGTCCAAGTATTGTTAAGAATGTCCAGCCTGCACCCATAACAGCACCTGCTAACCAACCACTCTTCGAACTTAAGAAGCTAATTCCATCACCAATCCAGTTTCCTACATACACTCCAAATGGACCGAATGCCAACACAGTTAATGGGACAATAATCATTAAAGAAAGCATTGGTACTAAGAATAACTGCAGGTCTTTATGAATAATTTTCTTTAAGAATTTATCTAAAAGTGCATAAATACAAATCGCAATAAACACAGGGAATACGGTTGAGGAATAATCCATTAGTACAACTGGAATTCCAATAAAGCTAGACACATTGCTTGTCTCTGTCATTAACCCAGTGAAATTAGGCTCAAGTAACGCTGCCCCAATTGTTCCACCAACATATGGATTTGCACCAAGTTTAGTAGAAATCGTAATCCCTAAAAGAATCGGAAGGAAATAGAATACTGCATTTCCGGCCGCAGACAGAATCGAGTACGTACCACTTGTTGTTGATAACAGCCCTGACATTGTTAAGACCGTTAAGATTGCTTTTAACATACCTGCACCAGCAAGTGCTCCAATTAATGGAGAGAAGCTGCGTGAGATAACTTCAAAAATCTGTGCACCAATTCCTTGCTTCGGTGCATTTGCTGGAGCTTGCTCTGAACTGCCAATATTGGCAATCTTATTTATCTCTTTATAAACTTCTGGAACATGGCTGCCAATTACTACTTGGAACTGGCCGCCACTTTCTACAACACTAAGCACCCCGTCTAAGTTTTGCAAAGCTTCTTTGTTCGCTTTGCTGCTATCGTTTAATTTGAAACGCAAGCGTGTTGCACAGTGAACAAGGCTTGAGATATTTTCTTCTTTGCCTACTAAATCGACAATGTCATTAGCAAGTTTAGTATTACTCATTTTCTTTTCTCCTTTTCTTTATAACACTTATATTCATTCCCTATTGACGTAAAAATTTCCAACAAAAAAACCTAAATCAAAACATCTCTGTTTGATTTAGGTTTTGCCCGCTAGGTTACAACCCTATTTGTCATTATTGCTTTTGACAACTCGTTCTATATGGATGGTTAAATAAATCATTTCTTCGTCTGTTAACACATAGGTATACATGCTTTCAATAAATTTCTTTATTTTCAGGGCACATGTATGTGCATCAGGGTATTTCATTTGAATTACTTGATATAAATCGTCATCTGTTGAGCTGTTATAGTGATTACCTTTCACTAAACGCTGCGCAAAAAACTTAAGATGTGTAATAAAGCGGTAGAAATGCAGCGAATTTTCATTAAAATCAATTTTAAAGTGATACCTTACAAGTGTTAAGATTTCCTGCATGATTTTTGTCATATCATGAACAACTGGCATCTCTTCATTCAACTCAGCGTTGATGAAGTGAAGTGCCAAAAATCCTGCTTCATCCTCTGGCAAGATTACACCAAATTGATCACAAATCATATTCAATGCTTCTAGTCCTACCTCATACTCATCTCTATACAGTTGTCTAATTTCCCAAAGTAATCCATTTTTTATTGGAAGGTGGTTCTTAAAGCGATCCACCGCATAATAAATATGGTCTGTTAAATGAATATAAATGCTTTCGTTTAATTTCTTACCAAGCTTCATCTTTGCATAAGCAATAATCTTCTCTGATAATTGCATATATTCAATCGGCATATCAGCTATCAAGGTTTTGAAATTCGTCATCATATCTTCGTTTTCTAAAGTGAAAATTTTATCAATTTGCTCTTCAGCAATCTGATCACCAGCTCGCTTTTGAAAAGCTATCCCGCGACCAATGATAATAATTTCTTGATTATCTTTTAAAGAGATAACCGCATTGTTGTTTAATATTTTCTCGATTTTCACTTTATTACCCTCCGATATATAGAGAAAAAGGCAAAACCCACCCTTTAAAAATAAGGTAATCGGTTTTGCCTGATTTAACAGTTACAATCCGTTCTGTATACGCTTCCTATATCTTATCAAATAAAATAAAAAATAGCAAGAATATTTTTATCAAGGGTACTTCAGCCCATTATTTTACAAAATTAAAGAATCACTTCTCTTACCTGTAAGGATGCTTGGTTATTACTTTGGATGGTTATGTCTGCATCATAGTATCCACTTTCAAAGGAAGAACATTTATAATCACCAGAACAACCAGTCACAAAAAATGGGGTATTCGGAAAGTTAGCATGAATATTTGTTAGCTTTGAATAAAAAACATGGGCATGATGTGTGAAGATACCAAGGATTCTGCTCCTTACATTAGCTGGAATTGCATTAAAAAACCGGTCTGTTTCTTGTCTGCTCACGACATGATCAGAACTAACTGTATTATAGATTCCTGGTACATAAAGAGGCCAATGTGTATCAATAATATAGTAATGATTAGGATCTAAATTATTTAATAGATTAATACTGTCTTGGCTGAATGTCCCCGTCCCATTATCAAGCCATACATGCTGCACTAACCCTCGAGTTCTCGGAATACTCACCCTGCCTGTTAACGGGTTAAAATATTGCAGAAATAAATTCCTACTATCATTTCTGCTCGTATCCTCCCAGTTTCCTATTGATGTCCGATAGTAGATATTTTTCGGTCCTAAATTGTGATCCACAATGTTTTTGAACTGCTGATAATAGCTTCGCGCCTCTGCTGTTGTAAAAGCTCCTAATGCATGGGCATTGTCTCCGCCAAAAATGACATACCTTTTCGTCCCACTATTTATCGCCCTTGGGAGAAAATTATTAAAAATACTTTGGCTGTTCAAATAGCCTACATGACTATCCCCAATAACTGCTATGTTGACAGTATAGCTTGACGTTGCCTGTAAACTAGATTGGGTTAACGGAGTACGGTTAGAGCCCGAATTACCACTTCTTTGTTTATTCATTTTCATCACACTCTTTTTCATAAACTTCCTATATGATATTCAGTAAGTGATTGAGTGCTTGTACCTTTTTATCTGTATTATGTAGTAAGAGGTCGAGACGAACCAGCTATAACGTATCATCTAGCTTTGAAACAATCGAGTATGGAAGTTTCATTGCACTGCGGCCACTCGCTTTCCGCAGGGAGGATGGAGCCTCCTCTTGGTAGCAGAAAATACCCAAATAAATCTCTGAACTATCAAACAATATTCTATTAAACAGCCCAGTTTTAACCTAACCTTAAATACTTTTGCTCCAGCCTTTTTGTGTACCGCTACACCTTAAACATTCCTTTTAAATACCTTCCCACAGCAATATATATTCTGTTTTATGTAGCGATATATTACTCAATATAGTTGATAATTTTTCAAGATTACTTTTCGTTTCATCTTTTGTAAAAGTATTAACGAATTTATTAGGTGTATAATCAACTGAATTTTCAGCTATTATTAACTGTTTACTTATGTCTAATAATTCTTCAAAAGAACAACCATTGATTATACTTATTCCTGCTAAAGAAATACCTTTTTCTGTTGCTTTCTTTGTATGGAATTTTTTTAAAAACTTAAAATCTTGTACAGATAAATGATTGAAATCTATATTATCTGGATAAAAAACCGGGAGATTATTTAACAGTTCTATTTGACGAGGATGTGCTTCTTCAAGATATCCAAAAAAATCATCGTGAAAATATATAATATCTATCATATTATTTTTTTGTGTGTTGATAATTTTTATTTCGTGAAATTCAGTCATTGTCCTAACTCCTGTCTTTTTTTTTCATTATATTAAAGATCGGACAAAATAAATCTTAAAAACGTATAATAATTGTTTCCACCTGCCCGCAATAAAAAAAGCACGGGTATCCCCGCGCTTACACTCTCTCTAATACTGGTGTAGTCCCATTCTCAACACCCAATTGATTTAACCATCTGCGATAAGCAATTGTTAACGCATCTGATTTAAGATGTAATTCCGCTTGTAAATCTAACGGAAGCAATTCTGGTTTTTGACTTTGTACAATATCAAGATCCTGATAAAAAATCGTGTCTTGGAACTCAACAAATGGTTCGTCAGGCATATCCAAATCATAGTTTCTTGTTAACAGCATATAAGCCTGTGATTGTTCATTTCCCGCTTGATTAACAATTAGCAGAATCGTTAATGCATCATCAGAGCCTTCAGATGTTTTCGTAAATCGAGCTGTTGTTGGATTTAAGATTTCGTATACATAGTCTGCATACCCGCCTTTTGAACGGCCATCTGGATTTGGCTGGTAAACAGGAATTTTGCTTGTAATATAGCGATTATCGATAAAATCTACTTTATAATCTACTACTTCCGCATGTTCCTCGTCTCCTAATAAGCCTTCATGTACGAACATAAGATGTGACACATCAAGAAAGTTCTCGATAATTCTTGGTGCGTTTGCATTTACATCATATGGGCCACAAATGACAGTACGGTGATTCTCCATGTTATATTCTGGATAAGAAATAAGCGGCGACGGATTGTCGCCTAAGTTCACCCAAATCAGCCCAAGATATTCTTCACAATGATAAACAGTCGCTTTAGCCTTTTTTGGAATCGCTCTGCCATTTGGAAGGGCAGGTATCTTTACACATGCTCCTACACAATCATATTCCCAAGCATGGTAGGCACACACTAAATTCCCGTTTTTCACCTTTCCAAGCGAAAGGGCAGCACCACGGTGGATACATAAATCCTTAAAGGCATGAACTCCCTTTTCATTTCGGAAAATAGCGACTCTTTCGCCAAGCACAAATACTTGCTTGGGATCTTCTAATAGCTCCTCTGCTTTACATACTGGATGCCATTCATTCCATAGTCTATCCTGTTGCATCATAGTGTTGACTCTCCTTTTTTCTTCCTAGTTTACGTTCATGGAAACATCATTAACTTTAACTTTATCGTCTTTTTTCTGTGGTAACACTAGGTTCAGTACCAATGCAGCAATTGCTCCAATAGCTGTTCCAGATGATACAAAATAAGTAACGATTTCCGGCAATCCTGCTAGCACATCAGCAGGCATCAATACAGCAAATAATGCAAGCATAATTGGGACACCGATAACAAGCATATTTCTTTCAGTGAATGCTTCATCTTTAATAACTTTAAAACCATTCATCATGATAACAACACATAAAATCGCAAATACGCTATTCACAACCACACTAGGAATACATGCGATTAAGCTTGTGAGCTTTGGCATCATGCCAAGTAATACTAAAATAACTCCACCTACAATAATTGGTTTACGGCTCTTCACTCCAGTTATCGCAATAATACCAGCATTAGAAGAATAACCTGTTACGGGTGTTCCTCCAAAGAAGGAACCAACAAAACAGCCTAACCCTTCACCAAGTGCTCCACCATTTAAACGCTTGTCATCTAGCTCTTCGCCAGTTACTTTACTTACAGTAAACCAAGTTCCAGTAGTTTCTATAGTGACAATAAGGTAAACAACGATCATAACGATAATGGCATGGAGATTAAACTCTGGCATACCGAATGAAAATAGACCTGGCATTTGGAACCATGCAGCAGTCTTAAGCGAATCAAAATGAACTAATCCAAAGAAGGAAGCAATAATTGAACCTATAATAAGTGCTAATACAACGGACACAACTTTAATATATTTCCATTTGGATTTCGCTTTTTCGCCAACATACATACAAAATATAAGAATAGCAGCTGTAATTGTAGCAATAAGGATGTTCTCTCCAAAGCTGCCTTCTGCTGAGTAAATAGAATTAATGGCACTTGGCATTAATGAAAGTCCAACAACCACAATCACCGTCCCTGCAACGATAGGTGGAATGATTTTTCTAACGACCTTACTATAAACCTTAAGCGGATAACCTAATAAAGCAACGATTAACGCACCTGGTATTAAACTGCCAATCATCGCCCCAATACCAGATGTTGTGCCAATTGCTGCCAGTGCACTTAATGGCACAAATGACGGCCCTTGCATAACAGGAAGCCTCATTGCAAATCCTGCTTGAATAATTGTGGCAATACCGCAAGCAATAAATGTCATTTGAATCAACAAAGCACTATCTGATACAGAAAATGAAAGTAAGCCTGCCAAGATGATTGGCGGAATAAATAAATCCATTGCTAATACTTGCTGTAACCCTAAAAATATCGACTTACCAACGGAAATATTTTCTTTTTCTCCCGTCATATTCTCCTTCATACCTTTTGCCATTCTCCCATTCCCCCTGTAGGTTACTAGACATTCATATAATCAAAAGTTTCTACCAACGCAAAAAGCTCGAAATACATAATTTTCCAGACAACAGAAAAGCATGTACTTCGAGCTTTATAGATTCAAAGTATCAAAAGAATAGACTAAACCCATAGACCATTCTTTTTGCTTTTCATAGTCAGTTTATTTACGGTAAACAGGTAGAAACTTGTAGGCCATATCCCCACGATTATATGAAAAACACTATTTAGTTTTGTTTTTTACTACAATACCACGATTTTTTTTTAGTGCAAGATATTTTTCAAAAATAGTTTTTTCTTAATATTTAAAATCTAGTAAAACTATCTGATTTCCTGTAGACTAGCTATTAATCATCTATTACAATATTTATATTACCATAAAACACGAACGATAGGAAGGTGTTTATTATTAATTATACGTATATTTTTCATGGGACCGCATTTACCAGTTACTCTCCTGAAAAAGTAAATATTTTGGAGAATCATCTCTTTTTTGTAAATGACAATGGGATAATCGAAAAGATTGTTAGTCCTGAACAAGAGGATTACACATCCCTTTTAGCTAAACATCAAGAAGAAGCTAACTTTCATCAGTTGGAAGATGGCCAATATTTCTTACCTGGTTTTGTCGATTTACATGTTCACGCTCCGCAATGGGCTCAATCAGGTACTGCCCTGGATCTTCCGCTGTATGATTGGCTGCATACGTATACCTTTCCACTTGAAGCAAAATATGCGGATTTGGCATTTGCCAAAACTGTGTATGAGGATTTAGTTAGTACATTACTCGCTAACGGAACCACTACTGTCCTGTATTTTGCGACAGTCCACAAGGAAGCAAGCTTGTTATTAGCAGAAATTTGTGCAAGAAAGGGTCAACGCGGTCTTGTTGGAAAGGTAGTCATGGATGATCCAGACCAAAATCCAGATTACTACCGAGATGCAGATCCAAAAACAGCTATAAAAGATACGGAGGAGTTTATCCTTGCAATGAAGGATTTAGCCAAGGAAGTAAAGCAAGGTGTCTACCCTGTTGTAACTCCGCGTTTTATCCCGAGCTGTTCAGATGAAGCATTGAAAGGACTTGGTGAGCTTGCAGCTAAATACGACACTCATATCCAGTCACATTGCAGTGAAAGTGATTGGGCTCATCAATATGTGAAGGATAGATTCCAGAAAAATGATGCCTTCGCACTTCATGACTTCGGATTGTTAGGCGATAAATCTGTCATGGCACATAGTAATTTCCTTGATGACAAGGATGCTGAATTGTTCGCTAGCACTGGTACCGCCATTAGCCACTGTCCACTCTCAAACGCATACTTTGCCAACAGTGTATTGCCGTTGAAAAGGTTTCAAGCGATGGGAATCGATGTAGGGCTTGGAACAGACATTTCAGCAGGTGCTACACCGAGTATTTATGACAATGCCAAACAAGCAGTCGTCTCGTCTAGAATGCTAGAGGATGGTGTCAGTACCGCTCTTTGTACAGAAGAACGTGGCGTGGCAGATTCTCGTATTTCCATTCATGAAGCCTTTTATTTAGCTACTGCTGGCGGTGGTGAAAGCTTAAGCCTGCCTATTGGAAAATTAGAAGAAAACTATACGTGGGACGTCCAAATTATTGATACAAAGACGCCATCAGCAAAGCTTCCTATTTTTGATGCTCATGAAGCTTTAGATGACATTTTCCAAAAGATCATTTATCTTGTTCGCCCAGAAAACATTAAAGAGGTTTGGGTTCAAGGGGAAAGAGTTCATTCTCGAGTGTAATAAAAAACAAGCAAAACACGAACATTGCATAGCAAGGTGCGTGTTGACTTGAATTGATTCTCTGTAAATATAAAAAAACTGCCCTATATTAACAAATAAGCCTGTGCAGCATGCACAGGCTTATCTTCATACTATTATTTACGGATAGTTTTCAATGCAGTTGACCATGGTATTACTTGGTCTAGCATTTGGTTAACTGACTCTCCTTGAACTTCTTTCGGTTTGAATTCTGTCCCATTTTCAAAATCAGTGAATAAAGACAATGCTGGGTGTACACGAACATCTGCCACAAGCAATTCTCCTAGTATTCCACGCAGATGCTCTGCTGCACGAGCGCCACCAACTGAACCGTAAGAAACAATACCTGCAGCTTTGTTATTCCATTCATCACGAAGGAAGTCTAAAGCATTTTTCAATGCTGCTGTAATAGAGTGGTTGTATTCTTGCACGATAAATACGAAGCCGTCTTGTTTCGCGATAATTTCAGACCAAGCAGCAGCTCCTGAAGCATCCGCACCTGGCTCACCTAAGAATGGCAATTTATAATCAGCGATATCAATAACTGTATAGTTTGCATCACCGCGTTTATCTGCTAATTCCTTCACCCATGCGCCAACCTGTGGACTTACACGTCCTTCTCTAGTAGATCCAAGTATAATACCGATATTTAATTTTTCCATTGTTTGTTCCTCCTCTTGTTTTGTTCCAAATAGTTTACTGAAAAAACCCATTAACATAATCCCCTTTTATTACAAATATTCTTTGTCTATTTTTAGATTGCTGCGAACGGTGTTGATTGGGCGGACAAGCTGCTCAATTTCATCTCGTTTTGATTCAAAGAATGGCGGTAGTGATAATTTTTCTCCAAGCGTTTCATACGGCTCATCACCCATGAATCCTGGTCCATCTGTTGCCAATTCAAACAATACTTGTGGTGCCACATTAGAGTACAAGGATCCGAAATAGTATCGCTCCACAAAACCTGAATTTGGTAATTGGAAGCTTGATAACCGATTTGTCCATTCATCCAATTCAGCGCGATCTGCCACACGAAATGCAGCATGGTGGATTGTCCCAAATCCTTGTCGCGCTTGAGGGAGAATGTTATTGAATTCGACGATTACTTGTGCACCATTCCCGCCTTCACCCATTTCAAATAGATGGAATGAATCTTCCTGCCCTACCTCCTTCATGAGGAACACTTTCTCCAATACCTCTTTGAAGTAATCAAAATAAGATGTTCGAACAAAAATTGGTCCTAAACCAGTTATCGCAAATTCTAATGGCACTGGACCATTTTGCCACGGTGTACCTGCTGGAACTCCTTCATTTTGTTCATCTGAAATTAACTGGTACTGCTGGTCGTCAAAATCGATAAATGCTAACGTCTTTTTACCAAATTGCTCTTGAATGCCTTTATGTTTTACATCGTATTTGTCAAAGCGTTTCACCCAATATGCAAGAGCTGCGTCTGTCGGCACACGGAAAGAGGTTTTTGAAATTTCATTCGTGCCGTGCACTCCTTTTGGGATACCAGGAAAATCGAAAAATGTCATGTCTGTACCAGGACTGCCAACATCATCAGTGAAGTATAAATGATATGTTTGGATGTCATCCTGATTAACTGTTTTTTTCACAAGTCTTAATCCTAGAACATTAGTAAAAAACTCATAAATTTTTTCAGCGCTGCTTGTAATTGCTGTAATGTGATGAAGTCCTTTTAATTCATTCATGGAATAGTCCTCCTATTTTTATCTCGATATCGAGATATGAGCGAAAAAATATATTTTTATTTTTAATTAAGATATCTTTAATTCGTGATAATTATATCACTTACATATATAAAGGTCAATAACAGTATACCTACTTAATTTCTTATAAGCCTAATGCAAATGCTCCAGGTCCAACTAAAGCCATTCCAATTGCCACAACAATAAGCATTAAATTATATTCATAACCGCCTGCACCATTGGCAAAGCCTTTCGAACCATGAACTTTTACAATTGCTCCTGCCATAATAATCGTAATGATAGCTGCTGCCAATGGTAAAAATAAACCTATAATAAACAAAATTCCACTTAAGAACTCACCAAGGCCGCTCAATACTGCTGCAGGTACCCCTGGTTTCACACCAATAGACTCAAACCAGCCGCCTGTTCCTTTTATTCCGTGTCCACCAAATAATCCGAACAGCTTCTGTGATCCATAAAACATAAACACAATTCCAACCATTACTCGAATTAATAATAAACCTAAATCTTCCATTTTTTATCTTCTCCTCTACTATTTCTTCATTTTTTTATGTGACTTAAATAACCCTCCTGTGAAGCCATATTACCTATGGCTTCACACGGTTAATCTAGCTGTTTTACTTCAATTGGGATAAGGACTTTCTCAAGCTGTGCACGATGCTGCTCATATTGCGCTGGCAGCTTCAAGTTTGTTCCCATTGTTTCAAGCGTTTCATCATGAGCAAACCCTGGAGGATCTGTAGCAATTTCAAATAAAATCTCTCCATGCTCTCTAAAGTAGATAGCATTAAAGTAGTTTCTGTCACGAACAGCTGTTACACCATATCCTTTATCTGCGATATATTCCTGCCAGTCTAATTGGTCTGCATCATCAGTAGCACGCCAAGCAATATGATGAACAGTGCCGACTCCCATTTCACCTCTGCCAATAGTCGTTGTTTTTAGATCAATAATATTACCGATATCAGCTGTTGAGCGGAATCGGATAATATCGGTTTCTTTTCCGACGACTTCAAGTCCCATTACATGCTCCAACAATTCAGCCGTTTTTTCTGGTTGTGCAGACAACAATGTTGCACCGCCAAAACCTTTAATGGCCACATCTGGAGTCACATTGCCGAATGTCCAAGTATTTTCTTCTCCTTCTGCTCTTTCAACTAATTGTAGCTGAAGGCCATGTGGATCATTAAATTCAAGATACATTTCTCCAAAGTGCTCCGCTTTTTCAAAAGGAATATTGAATTTTTCTAGTCTTTTTTCCCAGAAACTTAATGCTCCGACTGGTACAGCATAAGAAGTGACACCTACTTGACCATCTCCAATCTTCCCTTGCCTTGCTCCAGCCCATGGGAAGAACGTAATAATTGTACCAGGCTTGCCGCCTTCATTACCGAAATAGAGATGATATGTTCCAGGATCATCAAAGTTAACCGTTTGTTTCACTAATCTTAATCCTAATACACCTGCATAAAAATCAACATTTTCCTGTGGATGCCCGACAATTGCTGTAATATGATGAATTCCCATTGTTTTTTTGCTCATTTCATTTTTCCTCCACTCTTCTAATTAATTTATTTTGAATTCGAGATATTTATTTAAAAAAATAAAATGAAGTTGATTAACAATATCTCGAATTAATATATCTTGAATATGAGATAATAATAAAATATTTATCGTTAGATGTCAACAGCTTTTTAAAAAAAATATTAATCAAAATATACTGGCTCATTTTGATTATATAAATGCTTAAAAGCAAGTTGAATCTGTGCCTCTGTATTTCTTGGCAATGACAGCGGCGGGAGATTGCTTTCTGCAAAAAACTGAACAGCGCTTGTTTCTATCCCTTCTGCTGCAAGACCACCAATAATTTCACACTGGATCAACAGCTTATACACATGTATTGGAGATGGAGGATGGTTATGAAATTTCTTATCAAACACTGCAATCAATTTCAATGCTTTTACGTCAAAACCAGATTCCTCCTTCACTTCTTTAACAGCAACTTCACTTGGAGATAAGCCGATGTCTCCCCAACCGCCAGGCAATGCCCATTTGCCATCTGTTTTTTCCTTTACTAACAAAATCTTCTTATCTAAAAACACAGCTGCTCTTATATCAACCTTTGGAGTTGCGTAGCCTGTTTCATTTGCAAACAAGTCCTTGATGATGGAAGCATCCATATTAGTATACTTAGCCAATATCTCCACACTTATTCTGCGAATTGATTCAAATCTTTCCTTATCATATACATCCTTTGAGTAAGTCAATCCTGTTTGGGCTATTGCTTGCAGCTCCTTCGCCCATTTCAGCCATTCAGACTCCTTCATTATATGCCCCCAATCAATTTGTCATTATCAAATATGTAGTCATTTCCTTAATTACATTCTTTCCTGCACTAACGAATTGGTATAAATGACCGAAGGAGAACTCACTGCCCTCTGCTGTTTTAAAGCTGCCATGAGCAGCAGCGGTACTGCCGTGTGTAATGATTTGCTGAACCTCTATTTCTGCTATTTCTCTATTGAAGCGGTCTAGTATCGCCTCAAGCACCTCTTTTTTCCCAGTAGCTGATTCTTGTCCGACTAAAATCCAATTACTATTATTAGTAAAAGTAGTCTCTAGCATACCGATGTCTTTCCTTGCTAAAGCAATAATATGTTCGTTAATAAATCTTTTTTTAGGTGAGTTACCGCAGTCTTTTGGACTTTTCACTTTTATACTGTCGATACTTCCCACTCCCTTAAATGATTTAGTTAAATGCACCTGAACAATACTTATCTATTAGCCATGCTTGTACATGTTCTCTGCATTCTGTTGATAAAAAGGTTCTTTTTGGATGAATTAAATCACCATATGGCATAGAGCCGACAAACTTGACCTCTCCTGCAAAGTTTTTGCCTGTAATGGCATCCATTCCTGAAAACTGCACAAAAATGGTTTGATGCCCTGTTTTTTCATAATCTAGTATGCTCACTACATGTTGTTTTACATGTGACATTTAGTACCCCCGAAATAATACTTATAAAATTGCTACATACACCTTATTATTTTCTCCAGTCGGATGCAAGCATCTTCATTGAATTTTTTAAGGATTTTTCATATAATAAACCACAATTTGTTAATTTATATAAATTTCAACATTTCCGCCTCAGTCAATTTCATTTTATTGACAAATCCCCAAAAGAAAAGAGCCTTTTGTAAGCAAAAGACTCTTTTCTACAAAATACTATAATCTTTCATTTATTTGTGTTTTCACACTTCTAGGTTTTAGCTTAATATTCACAAAGCATATGCTGATAACAATACATATTAGTCCTAATACTAGCTTGAAGGTTATCGATTCATTTAAAACAATAGAGCTGCAGAAAATGGCAATTAGCGGTATGAGAAAGGTGTACGAACCAACTTTACTTGCCTCACCAGCGCCAACAAGTGTAAAGTAGACGAGCCAGCCAAATGCAATCACAAATATGGAAATGAACAACAGGTTAGCAATGAAAGGAAGCTGCCAATCAATACTGGACCAGCTTTCTGTTCCTGATCCAATCGTTAATAAGACGATTCCGCCTATCAGAAGCTGCATGGTAACCATCCATATCGAGTCAACTCGATTGCCTGTTTTTTTCACAAAAACCGTGCCTAAGCCCCAGCCAACCGCTGAACCAAGGGCAAGGAATATTCCAATGACAGAGATATCACCAGTTAGACCGCCCATACTTATAACAGCAACGCCAACAAACCCTAATATCAATCCAACAATTTTCAATCCATACATTAATTCCCCAAGCCAAAGCCATGAAAAAATGCCAAGAAGAACTGGCTCTATAAATACAATTGCAGAAAATAGGCCTGCCGGCATAAAACCTAACCCGACTGTTTGCAATCCGTAAAAAATAATAATGTTTAATACAGCAGAAATAACATATAAGTGCCATGTTTCCTTAAATCTTAGTTGCTTGATACGTGGCAATGCAAACACAAGCAATATTAATCCTCCAAGGACGGTTCGTATCCCGGCAAAAAGCAGTGGTGGTGTGTATTCAAGGGCCATTTTTGATAACGGCCAGTTGACTCCCCATACTATAACGAGAAAAGTCAAAAGCAATATCGTCTTTGTTTGAGATAATTTTTTCATTTTGTGACCTCTCTCCTATATCTTACTCTGACTGAAAGTCTCCATGAAAAGATTATCTCATAACCATTTAATCTACAATCAAAACGTCCTCGCTTAGCTGGCTGATTTTTTAAATCGTTTGTTTCTTTATCTTCATCACAGGCTGACTGATTGCCTCGTCTTCCTTCTTCTCAGACTTGAGACTTGCCGCAATTACACCAGCTAATACAAGTAATGCTCCTGCATATCCTTGCAAGCCAATATTTTCGTGCAGAAAAATGGCTGCAAATATTGCTGCAAAAATCGGTTCGAGCGCAAAAATAAAGCCTGTGACCTCAGGTGTTGTATGCTTTTGGGCAATAGGCTGCATCACAAACCCATATGCTGAGCAAATGAGCGCAAGACCAAGGATAGCAAACCAATCTAAACCGTTATTTGGCAGTGACAGATCACCAAACACGAATATCCCGATAATTGCTGCAAATAAGGCTGCAAACCCAAGCTGATATACACCAAGCTTTAACGGATCAACATTCTTTATAAAACGGTTTGTCACGATAATATGCAATGCATAAAAAACAGCAGCTGCCAAGCAATAGAGAGAGCCTGTTGCAAGTGCAAAGTCATCGCCAATTGTCAGAAGTGCCAAGCCAATAGCAACTATAATTACTCCTACAGAAATCATGGTACTCGGCCATTTTCTATATATAAGTGCTTGCAGCATTGGTACAAGTATTACTGTCGTACTTGTGAGGAAGCCTGCAGTAGAGGCAGTTGTGGTTTTCATCCCGTAAGAGAGGGAGATGAATATCCCTAATAAAAGCAAACCTGTTACCATACTGTATTTTAATGTTTTAACATCAATTGGAAAAATTCTTTTTGAAAATAACGCAATCATGACAAAAAATGCGATACCGAATCGAAATGCCACCATTGTCATCGGTGACATGGAATCAGCACAAATCTTCATAAAAATATATGAAGTTCCCCATCCCATTGAGACTGTCGCCAATATTAAGTTTGCTTGCTTCTGTGTCATAGTGCCTAAGCCCTTCCCTCTTCTAAATATTCTTTCGGCTTAATATTATCAACAGCATTTACATTAGTAAAACGAATATTTATAATTTAACCATTAGAATTCCTAATCTAAAGGGAGAATGCAAATGAATCAATATTACGCATTTATTAAAGCGATTGAAACAGGCAGCTTTACAAAAGCGGCAGAAGAGCTTGGCTACACACAATCCGCCGTTAGTCAAATGATCCATACGCTTGAAAAGGACCTTTCTGCAACCTTAATCATTCGCTCCAGAACAGGCATAACCTTAACACCTGATGGAGTGGAATTGTTACCTTTCATTCGGAAAATATGCAATTCACATCGGGAGCTGCTTGAAAGGCGTAAGGAGATGGAGGGTCTTGAAAGCGGACTTATCAGGATTGGCGCATTTTCCAGCGTCTCCAGCCATTGGCTTCCAAGATTAATGAAGGATTTTAAGGAACAGCATCCTGCCGTTCACTTTGAATTACATCAAGGGGATTACACTGATATCTCCAATTGGATTAAAGAGGGAAGTGTTGATTTTGGCTTCGTAAATCCATACGGCATCAATAACCTGACAACAATAAAGCTGCAGGAGGATGACATGCTTGCTGTTTTACCTTTAGATCATCCATTGGCAAGTCTTGATAAAGTACCGCTTCAACAGCTGACAAATGATCCGTTCATTCTTTTAAAAGATGGGGAAATTAGCGAGGCATTAACGATTTTCAATCATTATCATTTTGAACCAAACATTCACTATCACGTTCATGATGATTACACCATTATGTCCATGATAGAACAAGGACTTGGCATCTCTATCCTGCCAAAGCTCGTGCTGCAAAGATGCCCTTATCAAATTGTAACGAAGCAAATAAACCCGCCCTTTGTCCGGACCATTAGCCTTGCATACAAGGACAAAAGAGTGCTGCCAATCGCCTGTAGGCATTTTATTGATTTTATTTTGCAGAGATACCGTAAGCAATGATATTAGAAAGTAAGGACGCCTTTAGAGAGAAAGGCGTCCTTACTTTCTATCTTCCTAAAAAGACGGTAGGTTATCTAAGTTATTTTCAGTAATACCATCAGGCTCACTTCGAATAATATCCCTGCCATACTTATGAAATACATCTATATGTGCTAACTTACCTGCTTTAGCTTCCTCAAGTGCAGTTAAATAATCTAACTCTCTTCCACTGCTTGTTTTAAAAGCGATAATATCTTCATCCTCGTTTTTGCGTACCGCAATAATTTGTTCAGTTCCAGATGCTGCCTCCTCAGCTGCTTCCATTCGAGCCTGATCTTTTCCTTGTTGCATGTATTCATCATATGTTTTTTGAAAGTCCTTACTTTCCATTAAATCACCTCCAAAATATTTTATTAGTTTGTACTCTAGTTAAAAGTGTTATGTATTAGCGATAATTAAAAGGACGGTTTGCATATGAAGGCAAACCGTCCTTTTTAATTTCCAATTGGTTTTTCTAACTCAAGTAAATACTTTTTCCGCTCTATTCCACCACCATACCCGCCTAATTCCCCGTTTGTATTTATTACTCTATGACAAGGAATAATGATGGCAATTTGGTTTGCACCATTCGCATTGCCAACAGCTCTAACAAGATTTTTATCTCCTAATTTAGAGGCAATATCTTGATAGGACATCGTTTGGCCTGTAGGAATGGACGAAAGAATATCCCATACCCTCATTTGAAAAGGAGTACCGTTTTTTAAAATAGGAATGGAAAATTGAAATAGCTTATTGGAAAAATATAAATTCAACTGGTGTACTAAGCTTGTATGAACATCCGTATTTCCAGGTAGGATTCTTGCATTATGCTTCACCCGCAATTTTTCTATTTCCCTTTCAAGCCCTCTTCTATCTGTAAACTCTAACAAATATAAATAATCTGCATCAGTCAAGCTAATCATATTTCCCAGCGGTGTGGAAAAGATGTTCGCATGAATAATCGAAATAGAGGTTTTCTTTGGCGGATTACCCATAATTTTTGTAAATGCATCATTAAATCCGCTTGGAGAATCATAGCCAACAGATACTTGCTGTTCAATTACTTTTTTTCCAGTAATTATCTTTTTGAATGCCATTCCCATGCGACGAGAGCGGGCATATTGTACAAATGTCATTCCATACACTTCTTTAAACTTTCTTCTGGCTGTTGCAGAATGAATACCTAATTCATGAAAATCTGCTTCCTTCCATCTTTTCTCCGGATTATTTTCAATTGCCGCAACTAATATCTCGACTTCCTCTGGGATACTGTGAGGATAATGGAGCGGATTACATCGTTTACAAGGACGAAACCCTGCTAATAACGCTTCTTCTGCGGTTAAATAAAATTCACAGTTTTCGTATTTCGGCTTTTTCGCAGTACATGTTGCATGACAAAATATTCCTGTTGTTTTAATCCCCGCAAAAAAAATACCATCGTATTGAGGATTTTTTTCTACTAACGCTTTATAGAATTCTTGTTTCTTTCTTTCAGACATAATCAAAGTCGGCTCACCTCATTTTTGATTTAATTTTTAAAAATAAACAGACAAAAGATGTCTTCCATGTCTTTAATAGTCTCTTCAACTGTTCAAAGTACACATTTCTGCATCATTTCATCTATGCCCATACTTTAAGGAATAATTAACGGATTCCCGTCTTTTCTTAGCTTGTATTATTCATTATAAAGACCCAAAGAGAGAAATACTTTCGAAAAATGAACAAGTAATTTTTTATTTGCTGTTTTAGAAAGCCATAAAGAAAAAAATAAAACGAAGCTGGGACAAAACAAAAGATAAGCTTTCTAAACACGAATAATAGAATTACAACTAAATTTGAAAAATGAAGGTTGTGTCTAAATAGAATTTTTGAGTTAAAGTTAGTTCGTTTCATTGCGCTGCAGCCACTCGCTTTCCGCGGGGAGGAAGCTGAGCCTCCTCGTCTTCGCCTGCGGGGTCTCAGCCTTTCCTCTATTTCCCGCAGGAGTCGAGTGTCCTCCGCTCCACTCCACTAAGATTTCTAATCATTTGTATTAAACCTAAAGAAACCAAAAAACCGAACCATTTAATCATTAGTCGATTTAATGGTTCGGTTTTTACATAAATTCACATACTTTTGTCCCAGCCTCGTTAAGATTATCCTTCTAAATTTTGATTTTGTGGGTTTTTATTTGCTTCATTAACTCTTAATGCAGTAGCAAGCATAACAATTAAGCCACCTGCTCCAATCCAAACAAGATGTGAAACAGAATCCCAAGTTAATCCTTTTCCGAAGAATAGAAGCTCACGTAATCCACCTACCATAAAGCGCATTGGCAACCAAGAATACACCCAATCATGATAGAATGGTGACATCATTTCCGGAGCCATAGCAAGTAATGGAGCACCAAAGAAAAGCATTAAGATAAATAATGGCATCCCTCGAAGTCCTATCAGAGACAGAACTGCTGAAATCATAAGGAAGAAACTAAAGGATGTTAAAGATAAAAACAGAGCTGTATTTGTGAAATCTGGAATGTGAAGTCCCACCAGGTCACTTGCAATCCAAGTTAATCCAAATCCAACGACAAGCGTGGCAATCGCACCAATTAGAATTTGCACTAATTTTACTGCAAAGTTTCTTTTTCTATTAGCAGTATTAGCTATTTTTCTAAGAGCGACATAAATAATAGCAGCACTTGCTAAGCTCGCCATCCAAAGTGGCTGGAATAAAGAAACCGGAGCATTTCCGTTTGCGCTATTAGTACCTGTTTCGTTGACATTAGTGACCTTACTTGTAATAGGTGCTGCTAGAATTTCAGCTTGCTTTGCTGTTATTGTTGCTCCTTGTTGTTCTAATCCTTGTAGAAGCTGTGTACGAACATTATTGTTCATATTATCAACAATTCCATTCAATATTTGTCCTGCCAAAGTTGATGCCATTGTATTCATACCTTGGTTTACGTATATTTCAATTCCTGCAGGAGACGGTGCTGCAGTTTGTAAGGAAGCTTGCTTCGCACTTAAATCCTTTGGAATAACTAATGCTGCGTAATATTCCTGATTATCTAAGCCTTTTTGCAATTCTTCTGTGTTTTTCACTTCAACCCACTTTACTGTTGGGTCTTTTTGATCTGATGACGCTTTTGAGTTTTCTTTAATCATTTCCACGAGCTGTTTGCCCATATTCATTTTTGCCTGATTAGGAAGTTCTACCCCTTCGTCCTCATTAACGATAGCAATCGGTAAGTTTTTAGGCTCTGGTTGAACAGATGGAATTAGTGTTAAGGAAAAAATAAATATAATAGCCAATGCAATGATTGGTGTTAGCAACAATAATTTGTTTTTAAACATATTTGAGCTCCTCCAAAATAATAAGTTATAATAAAAGAACACCGTGTTGTTTTATTACGTTCTAAATTATAAATGTGAATGACAATCCCTTCAATAAGCAAAAATGCAAAATGTGTTGGTTACAGAACACATTCCTTAAATGTGTGGGATAAGTGGATAGGAGGAAAAAATGGCTGATAGTAAAACCGATTTACGAATAATTCGCACGAAAGAATCCATCCTTACTGCTCTAATTGATTTAATAGAGGAAAAAGGCTTTGAAACAATTACAGTAAAAGATATAACGAATCGGGCAAATATAAATAGAGGAACATTTTACGCACATTATCAAGATAAATTCGACTTAATGGCAAAATGTGAAGAAAAAGTGATGCTAGAAATTTCTAGTATTGCAAAGCAAAACTTCCCAAACGTTATCGCTTCACTTGAAATGGATTCTTCAAATGTACCACCATTCCCGCTCACTGTTTCTTTATTTGAATATCTAAATAAAAATAGTGATATTATGAAAGCTTTATTAGGTCCAAAAGGAGATTTATCCTTTCAAACAAGACTGAAAGAATTTATGTGGGACACACTTTACGGAAATAATCCAATTGCCCTTGTAAAGGAAGAAAACTTTCTTGTACCTGGTCAATATTTATCCTCTTACATGGGAACTGCCTTAATAGGAGTTGTTCAACAATGGCTTAATAGCGGCCGAAAAGAATCTCCTCAAGAAATGGCTCGAATCCTGACTATTATTAATGTCAATGGTCCCTTCTATGCTGCTGGGTTAAAAAAATAACCTTAAGAACTATAAAGAGATAACGATTATATAGTGGAGGTAATGATGAAACAGAAACAACGCTATGCAAATTTAGATAATATTGATACGAAAAAAACATTTAATGATTTTCGACGCTGGCAAAAGGAACGCAGAAGTAATAAAAAGGATTTAAAGCTCAAGATTGAACAGGCACCCATTAAAGAAGTAGAGAAATTACATAATAATGATAGGAGTGCTTCTATAACATGGATTGGACATTCTACCTTTTTGATACAGATGAATGGTCTGAATATGTTAACAGATCCTGTCTGGGCTAATAGAATGGGGTTTCAAAAAAGACTTACTGTGCCAGGAATTCCACTAGATGATTTACCTGCAATTGATGTAGTATTTATCTCCCATGGACATTATGATCATCTCGATTACCCAACATTAAAAAAGCTAAAAGGCAATCCTACTTATTATGTTCCGATCGGTTTAGGCAAAGCTTTTAAAAAGCGCGGTTTAATTAAAGTCATCGAAAGTAATTGGTATGATTCGTTCCAGCAGCATGATCTAACCTTCTCCTTTGTCCCCGCCCAGCATTGGACAAAAAGAACTATTACTGACACAAATACATCTCATTGGGGTGGCTGGATTATTGAAGGAAAGGAGCATTCCGTGTATTTTGTCGGTGACACAGGTTATTTTAGAGGCTTTAAAGAAGTAGCTGAGAAATTTAACATCCAAACAGTCTTAATGCCAATTGGAGCCTACGAACCAGAGTGGTTTATGAAAGTAAGTCATATAAACCCAGAGGACTCGGTTCGTGCTTTTTTAGAGTTAAACGGAAGCACCTTTATCCCCATGCACTATGGAACATATCATTTAGCTGATGATACTGGTCCAGAGGCTTTGGCAAGATTAGATGCAGAGTGGCACAGATTAAATGTAGATGCTTCGCAATTAAAAAAACTGCTTATTGGGGAAACATTTTGGCTTGAGTAAAAGAGCACTTCAAATTGAAGTGCTCTTTTTGTATATCATAAGGTTTCTAACAAGGGGATTACAGACGGACTACCACATCAGTTTTAAATTTCAATTGCGGAAAGCTTATTTCGGCAATCATCCTATCTCCACCTGCGCCTGCAAACTGGATACATTTGAAAAGGACTTTCTATCATTTACCGAAAGTTCTCGTTTTTTCCTTCTTAATCCTGTCCTGTCATACCTTAAGAAGCTGCTCGAGTTTGTCTAATTACAGCTCACTTTTCTCCCATAGCTCAATTAGCCTGCCTTCAGGGTCTTTAATCCATATAAACTCACCAAATTCGCTAGTCTCTTTATTTTTTTCAAGCGGAACACCAATTTGTTCAAGATGCTTTATCGTCTCGTCTAGATTAAATACTTGAAAATTCAACATTACTTGCTGTTCTGTTGGAAAGTACTGGTCATCTTCAGCAAACAAAGAAAAAATCGTTTCATTTCCTGATTGCGGTTTAATAATAGTCCCGTTCCAATCTCCTATATCCAATTTCAACGCCTCATTATACCATTTTTTCACGACATCTATATTATTAGTCCTCCAAAATATCCCGCCAAAACCTTTTATCATAAAAACATCATTCCCTTCTTCCATGTACTTCATTTTTCTACTCATAATAGAAATTCAAGAAATAAATATAAATTCCTTCTTCAATAAAAAGAGCCTGGGACAAAACAAAAGATAACCTTTCTAAACACGAATAATAAAATTACATCAATATTTAAAAAATGAAAAATGAAGCTTGTGGCTAAATAGAATATGGTTTCAAAATAAGTTCGTTCCATTACGCTACACCCACTCGCTTTCCACGGGGAGGAAGCTGAGCCTCCTCGTCTTCGCCTGCGGGGTCTCAGCCTTTCCTCTATTTCCCGCAGGAGTCGAGTGGCCTCCGCTCCATTCACTAAGATTTCTAATTATTGTATTAAAAACTATTAAAAACAAAAACAGAACCATTTAATAAATAGTTGATTAAGTAGTTCGATCTTTACGCACATACTTATGTCCCAGCACTCGATTCCTTCACTATGTTTACCAAAATTCGCTTTTAATATTTGGTATTTAAAGTAATTATTACCTAATTACTTTCTAAAGCCGATTATTCTGTCTGTTGAAAACAAACAAATTATTAACATTAAATTACACTTTTTATAGTAATTTAAACTTCCTTTCTTTCTACCACTTATAACTCGTTTTTGACTTAAGTCTTAAACCAATTATTTGTCTAGGTATTGCTAACAATATGTAAAAAGTGACTGCTTAAATATCTTTCAAAGCATTTAAAGTCTTATTGCGAAACTGAATACGGTTCATATAGTCCTTTGCCACTAGTTCTGTGTAAATTAAATCAAAAAGTAAAAATAGAGGTAAAGTTGGAGAAATATTTTGACCCATATGCATATTACTTTTATTTGTAACCAAAAGTGTCAGATCTGCTAACTGAGACAGCTGCGATTTTTTATCACTTGTAATTGCAAGAATAGACGCCCCCTGCTTCTTGGCAATATTAATAGCATCGGTAACTTCTCTCGTTTTACCAGAAACAGAAATGCCAATGACGAGACATTTTTTTGTGCTTAAAGCGGCATCCATCACAGCTTGATGTGGATCTGTGATGGATTCAACATGTATACCGATTCGAAAAAATTTCCATTTAAACTCTTGAGCAGCAATCCCTGAATTACCGATACCGTAAACATGAACTTTATGTGCACTGTTTATAAGTGACACGGCTTCTTGAATATCCAAAACATTCATTTTTCGGAAGGTTGTTTCAATAATCTCCAAATGGTTTTGATAGAGATTAGAAAAATAATCAATCTCTTTAATATCAGTATTCCTCGTAGGTTTGTTTCTTAGGTCGATATATCGTTTTAACTCATGTTTAAATTCATTAAATCCGGAAAAAGATATTTTTTGACAAAAACGAGTAATGGTAGCAGGTGATATGTGAATTTTTTTTGCAATTTGACTAATTGTTAATTGACTGATTTCATCAGGATTTTTAATAATATAATTTGCTAAGTCCGCCTCAGAGCTTGTAAATTTCTCCATGGTGGAAGCTATACCATTAAGAAGGTTCTCACCGAGATATTCCATAATGATTTCTCCTCTTTTAGATATAATATTCATTCTATAAACACACTGATGACCTTATTCAAAGTGCTTGAAGCAATTAGAATGCATCACTGGCAATTGATAATAAAATAACCCCATAAACCTTGATTACATTAAGTTTTTTAGTTTGGTGATGATTAATTATAACTTACTATTGCTTGAGTGGCATTCACCATTATTGTTTTATTTAACATGTTTTCTTATTTATTGAGATATCCTTCGGTTTTGAGATGATTATGTCTGGAAAGCCAGAATTAGAAATAGTTTTTGTATTTAGAAATAAAAAGGCAGCAGAAGGTTTAATGGTAATAAACCTTCTACTGCCTAAATAATTTTCAGACTTTTTAGTATTCGCGAAACCGCTTAAGTTTATTATCTTTGCAAAGCATCCACAAATCTTTTCGTAATTAACTGTGGTCTTGTAATCGCACCTCCGACAACAACTGCATGGACGTTCATATTTAACAAGGAGCGGGCAATTTCTGGGGTTAATACATTCCCTTCTGCGATAACCTTTGCTTTTTTCACTTCTTTGATAATTTGTTTAATAACAGCATAATCATGATCATCAATTTTTAAGCCCTTTGTCTCTTCCGTATATCCATATAACGTGGGTGCCACAATATCAAATCCTAACTCATCAGCGAAAATAGCTTCATCAACTGTTGAAACATCAGCCATCAGAAGTATATGAGGATACGCCCTTCTAACTTCTTGATAAAATGATTGTAAATCACTACCATCAGGGCGGATTCGATTCGTTGCATCAGTCGCAATTATTTCGGTACCTGTCTTGGCTAATGCATCGATCTCTTGCATGGTTGGCGTAATAAAAACAGGCTGGTCCCCATACACTTTTTTGATGATGCCAATTACAGGAAGAGATACTTGCTTCTTTATCTCGATAATATCAGAGACAGAGTTTGCCCGAATTCCAACTGCACCGCCTTCCTTTGCGGCTATTGCCATACGGCCCATGATAAACGAACTATGCAATGGTTCCCCTTCTAAAGCTTGACATGAAACGATTAATCCTTTATTAATTTGTTCTAGTACTTGATACATTCCAAACACTTCCTTTAATTATTACTGACCTAAATACTCCTCTACTTCGTTTTTAATAATAGTAACTTGAGGCCCATAAATAATTTGGACACCTGTTCCCTTTTTCACGATTGCTTTTGAACCAGTCTGTTTAATGACATCATCATTCACTAAGGATTCATCCTTAATGGTTATACGTAAACGTGTCGCACAGCAATCGACAACATCAATATTTTGTTCTCCGCCTAATCCTTGAACAATCGTTTTAGCCCGCTCTGTCGCTGCTACTTGCTCAGTAACCTGCTCCTCATCTTCGCGTCCAAGGACTTTAAAATTCCTTTTTCTTATCAAAAACTTGAATGTAAAGTAATATAAGAAGAACCATGGAATACCTACCAATAACACATATGGCCAATTTGTTTTATCAACACCTTGCAATACTCCAAATAAAATAAAATCAATAAATCCGCCTGAGAAGGTTTGACCAACAGTAATATTAAAAATATCTGCCATCATAAAAGCAAAACCATCAAAAATGGAATGTACTAAATAAAGAAGCGGTGCCACGAATAAAAAGCTGAATTCTAGTGGTTCTGTAATTCCAGTTAAGAATGAAGTTAGCGCCGCTGATAGTAGTATTCCTGCTACTACTTTTCTATTTTTCTTTTTAGAGCAATGATAGATAGCTAGTGCGGCACCTGGCAGACCAAACATCATCGTAATAAATCGGCCAGACATGAATCTTGAGACCCCTTCATAATATTGTTCAGTCGAAGGATCACCTAATTGGGCAAAGAAGATATTTTGAGTACCGCTTACAATTTTCCCGCTTATCTCTAATGTTCCGCCAAGAGCCGTTTGCCAGAATGGAAGATAGAAAATATGGTGCAACCCAAGCGGTCCCAGCATACGCAAAAGAAATCCATAAAAAAGGGTTCCAATTTCTCCGGTACTTGTTACAAGTGATCCTAATTGGTTAATAAACGCTTGGAAATAAGGCCAAATTAGAAAAAGAATTGCTCCTACAAAAATGGAAGCAAACGACACAACGATCGGAATAAAGCGCGAGCCTCCAAAGAATCCCAATACTTGAGGCAGCTGAATTTTATTGTATTTATTGTGCAAAGCAGCTGCCACAATACCAACAATAATGCCACCGAATACCCCAGTTTCTAATGTTTGTATTCCAACTGACATTCCTTGCCCTGCCCCAGTCAAATTTTCGTGCACCAGGTCACCAGTTAAAAAAAGTAAGGCATTGATGGTACTATTCATGACAAAATAACCAATCATTGCAGCTAAACCTGCTGTTGCTTTATCGGAACGAGCTAACCCAATCGCTACACCTACTGCGAATATAATAGGCAGGTTACCAAATACAATGGAGCCTGCAGCACTCATAATGGTAAAAATAGCTTGTAACCAACTAATATCTAAAAATGGATATGCTGAAACAGTATTTGGATTTGACAGCGCACCACCTATACCTAATAACAAACCCGCTGCTGGTAATACAGCAATCGGCAGCATAAACGATTTACCAAATTGCTGAGCTTTTTCAAAAGCTTTTTTCATTGCTGTTCCCCTCCCTTATCTTGATTTTTGTTCTTTCTATATCGTTATCATATATCCGCAAATAGACTGGTTCAATGGGGTTTCAAACGGTTTCAAGCATTTTCATCCATCTCTTCCAAACTATGAAAATTGTTTCAGTTAATTAGCTCGCCACCACCAAAGGTAATCTCCATTCCTATTTTTCTCACAAAAAAAAAGCCCAATAAAAACTGATTGGACTTTTTAAAAAAATTACTATTTTTTTCTATCAATGCATGAGCCTTTATGTTTAAAACGTATATCCTTCAAAAACACTTAAGCCTTCTTCATTTAATGTTTTTTCTACTACTAATGGTGTATTTGGGCTTTTTTCGAACACTTCGCTGCATGAAATCATTATATTACTGCCAGCTATTTCTGATAGCTGATCGTGTGTGACACTGAATACTAATCTTCCTAAATTCGCCCAAACCATTGCCCCAGAACACATCACACATGGTTCACAGCTTGTGTATAACGTGTATTCGCTCAAATCAAAGATATTGTTCTCAGAGCAATACCTTCTGATTAGCCCAATTTCGGCATGATGTGTAGGATCACAGAAAGTATTTATTTTGTTTTCGCCGACCATTACAATTTCGTCGTCTTTGACTAAAATAGCTCCGAAAGGTTCATTGCCTTCCTTTCGGGCTTGTTTAGCTATATCAATTGCTTTTCTCATAAACAATTCATCTTTATTTGTCACAGTTAGAAGCTCCAATCACATAACCTTTTTTTGATTTACACTTACATTTTCTCGATAATCCCTTTAACTAATTGAATAAACTTCTCCCTCACCATTGCTGCTGTTTCTATTACCTCTTCATGGCTTAGCGGCTGATCAAGAATTCCACATGCCATATTTGTTAAGCAGGAAATACCAAGGACCTTCATTTGTCCATGAACAGCTACTATCGCTTCTGGAACGGTCGACATACCAACAGCATCTGCGCCTAATGTACGAATCATGCGGATTTCAGCTGGTGTTTCATAAGCAGGTCCGCTCCACCATGCATAAACTCCATTTTGCAAAGTCGTATTTTGATCATTAGCAACCTCAGTAGCAATTGTTCGCAAATTGCGATTATACACTTCCGAAACATCAGGAAAACGAGTGCCTAATTCAGGATTATTTGGTCCGATTAGTGGATTTGTACCGACCAAATTAAGGTGGTCTGTAATTAGCATTAAGTCGCCTGGGTTAAAGCTTGTGTTAATGGCACCGCAAGCATTTGTAATTATTAACTCCTCTACACCAAGCGCCTTCATAACACGTACAGGAAAAGTTACCTCATCCAAGGTGAATCCTTCATAATAATGAAAACGTCCCTTCATCGCCAAAACTGTTTTCCCATTTAAGCTTCCAATAACTAATTCATTTGCATGCCCTACTGCTTCAGATTTTGCAAAGTGAGGAATTTCACTATACGGAATGATAAAGGGGTTTTCTATTTCGTCTGCCAGATTCCCTAAGCCAGACCCTAGAATTAAACCAATCGTCGGGCGATAAGCCGTCTTAGTCATGATAAAATCTCTTGCTTCGAAAATTTCATGTGTCTTGTGCATTACTAATTCCTCCTTGAATGAAATATCTAAATTCTTATTGTTTAAAATACTTCTGCTATGGTCAGTTTAATAGGTTAGTCTTGAGATGTAAATGACTTTTTATCATTTTTATAAAAAGTATAATAAATAATCTGATTAACTAATATAAAATGAAACTAACATTTAAATCTTTTCTTTTTTTATAAAAAAAGTATTTTACAGATTACCTTTTTCTTTATGTTCATTTTAGATAAAATGAACATAAGCGATAGCCTTTACAGGGCCAAATTATGGGGGAAACACATGCTAAAAAAATTTACCGAATTATCTTCGCCAAAAGCCAGAAACCTAAAGCTCTTATATAGCTTGGTCCGTAAATTGGGGCCAGTTAAAATAAATAGATTAACGGAGCTCACAGGCTTTAAACATGTCACTTGTGCTCGTTTACTGGAGGAGCTTGTTGATGAAGGGCTAATCTATGATAGTGGTGTAGGCAAATCAAGTGGTGGCCGTAAGCCGTTAATGTACGTAATCAAGCCAGATGCTTATTACTTAATTGGTGTCGAAATCACCAGTTTTTACACAACCGTATTACTACTTGATTTAAAACTGAATATTGTAAGCGTTGAAAAGCTAAAAATGACTGCTGAATGTACGGGGAAATATACATTAAACTATATAACTGCCTGCGTTGATCAACTGCTGATCCAAAATAACATTCCAAAGGATAAGTTATTAGGTATTGGCGTTGGGGTGCTTGACCGTTTTGATGCAGAAAAAGGAATGATTACATCCACTCATTCCTTTCCTGCAGGTGGATGGGACATAAATTTGGTAGACTATTTAAAACAAACTAATAATGTCCCCGTTTTCCTTGATAATGGAACAGATTTAGCAGCACTAGCCGAATATAGGATGAATTACTGGCAGGATACTGACAATATAGTTTTTGTATCAAGTGATATCGGTATTCGTTGTGGAACTATTTCTCAAGGGAGATTGATTACTAACAAATTTGAAATGGAGGATGCTTTTGGGCATATCATCATAGATATTCATGGGCGTCGTTGCTCATGTGGGGCATACGGATGTCTGCAAGCTTACAGTAGTTTGCCAGCCATTCGTGATGAAGTAATACGTCTATTAAAACGTGGGAAAGCGTCTCTCCTGCAAGAAAAGCTGAGTAACATGGAGGATATTAATTTTCACCATATTTTATACGCGCTAGAACAAAATGATTCACTTTGTCTAGAAGTTGTGGAGGAAGCTGCTTATTATTTTGGTGTCGGCTTAAGTAACCTAATCTTCCTGTTACGTCCGGAAATTGTCATCTTCGGAGGAACTTTAGTTCCGAAACCTCTTTTCTTTGAAGCAGCTGCTAAAGCAGCAAGCAACCGACTGACACACTATTCAAGTGCAAAAATCAAAATGGTAAAATCATCTGATGCATACAATATTGTCGCACAAGGCGCAGGCTGTATGGTATTAGACCATTACACGGAGGATACACCTGTATAATGGCATTAATAGCTGCTATTTCGAGGGGGATTATCTAGAAAAAGGATAATACCCCTTATTTCCAGATAATTTGCAGCTCTGTTTCTCTGAGTCAGATAATCAAAAAATTCATGTCATTGAATTTTCAAAAACTCGTTAACCATTTTACACATTTCCTTGAAATAAGTCCAATGTAAATAATGATGGCCATCCAAGCTAACTAATTTTTTATTAGCTACATTGTTTAGTTGGTCTTTATAAAAGGTGATATTTGACTTACCTTGATTATTCAAGTCCTCCTTCGTAGTGAAAATCAGAACTGGTATATCAGCCGGAAAAGTCATTTTTTCTGTTTTATTGATGTTATCTTTAATCTCGTTTGCTTCACTCACTACATTCTTATTGTAGCCTTTCCAGGCTGTGACAGCTTTTGTTGTTTTTAAGTTTGTATTGGAATATGTACCATCTTCAGCAATCGGCAGAAAGCTATCTGGAGTTATATAGGAAGCTAACCTCGCCACACCAGTTGGGACTAAATAACTCATATATTTTGGCATAGAAGGAGCTGATTCACCGAAATAATTCAATGCCTGAGGTAATGTGGGATCAATTCCGATAATTGCTTTAACTTCCTCAGGATATGCATTAGCATAGTACATACTATAAATACCCGATATGGAGTGGGGCATCAATACATATGGCCCATTTATATTAGCTGCCTGTAAAGCTGCTCTCAACTCCCCAATTATGTTTTCAACGGTTCGCTCTTTCCCTGTTAAATCGCTCCAACCGTATCCAAAAGCTTCTACTACAACGACCTTGTTTTTCTTTGCTAATTCATTAACTAACGGCTCGAAGTCAAGAACTGGTGCGGTCGTTCCAAGTCCACTTAATAAAACAATTGTATTTTTTCCATCCCCTTTTTTATAGACATGCATATTCTTTCCGTCTATTTCGACTAGCTCTCCTATTGGAGGATATTTCTTTTTCTCGTAAATAGTTAGTAAATTACTGCATACAAACCAAATAACGAGAGCCGAAATTACCACTAACAATATAGTTTTCAAAACAGTTAAAAATCTTCGTTTCTTTTTTTTACTCAATTCCTCACTCCCTTTTTCTTATTTAACTTTTCAGCACATGATTTTTACATTATTTTCTAAATAACTCTTAGTCCATATTACTTTACATCTTAAATAAAGTAATCAACCTAAAGTAATATATCCTTGTCAGCCTTAAGATGTATTAATTTGTAAAAAGCTATTATTTCGGTACGTTGTTTAATTCAATCCTTTTTTCTTTTCATTTCAATTACTCAGTCAATAACGTTCGTTACATAGCCGCACTATTTTTGATACAAAAAAGGCTGCCAATGTAAGGCAGCCACTGATAAAATCTCAACACTATAGTCAGTATTTTCTTCTAGTTAGTTGAAAGCTTAATTTAAGCTTCCCGCACTAATTAATAACAAGATTTCTCTCCATATAATTCTTAATACTTTCTTCAACTGTTTCTAATGTAGTATATCTTGGTTGATATTCAATAAGCCGTTTTCCCTTTTCGATACTAAATTGACCACTGCGTGCAAGGTGATAATAAGAAGAATTAATATCATCTTCCTTTTCGACATGCTCACACCACTTGTCCCATGGAAGAAAACTGATTTTCGGTTCTTGGCCAAAGAAACGATACATCGCTTTTGCATATCCATATAAGGTCATGGAATCTGCAGCAACTGCATGGAAGCTTTCACCTAAAGCTTGGTTTCTATGTGTAATCGCATTCAAAAAAACTTGTGCAACATCATCTGCATGAACATGATGTAATGTCTCCATGCCTAAATTAGGAAGAAAAATTTCCTTTCCGTCAGCAATTTTTTGGAAAATGTCAGGATTGACATTTCCTAACGGACTAATGATATTCCATCCTGGACCAGAGATTTGTCCTGGCATAACCGTAGTTGCAGGGAAGCCATTTACACGATATTGCTCCTGCAAATATTGTTCACATTTGTACTTTTCGATTCCATACTCACAAATCGGCTCTTTAACACAATCCTCTATTACAGGTAGCATTTCAGCACGACCATGTGCCCAAATAGAGGAACAGAATAAATAATGAGACAATCTTGTATTATGAAGTGCTTCTACCATTTTCTTCGTATCTTCTAAAGTGAAATTGATTAAATCGATGACAATATCAGCTTCCATAGCTGCGACTTTTTCAGCAAATGCTTCATCATTGCTTCTATCTAAAATAACATTGGTAACTTCATTCCATGCATAATCACTTGTATATGGCTTGCTTTTCCCTCTGCTTATATTAAAAACATTGAATCCCGCTTTAACTAGCTTAGGAACTAAATAAGATCCTATATGCCCGCATCCACCGATAACTACGACCTTCATCAATCATTCCTCCCTTGAAATTGAATTTAACAGAGATTAACTAAAAATGAAATGGCTTTCAATCATCTTCGAAGTGTTTTCTATTATTTTCTGTGTTAATAACGATAAAACGTAAAAAGCTTTTCAATATTTTCTTAATCTTATTGCTCATCCTCTTTAATAATCTGATTATTAATTTGTCGTGTTTCCGTTCTTTGAGCTAATTTCACTTTAAAGTCATAATTTTTATCATATGCAACAGAAAATAAGCAAGAGTATAGAATATCTAAAATAAGAGAAATCGATTCAAGTGAGGCAAATCCAGCAATTTTAGTATACGATTTTTCTCTTGTTGTGATATGTAATGTTACATCCGCAAGTCTGGACAAACTGTTTTCTCCAATACTAGTAATAGCGATAATAGGGACCTTATTCATTTTTAAGTAATTCGCTGTTTCCAAAATGGATGCAGACTCACCTGAATAAGAAATACAAACTGCACAATCATTTGCAGATGTCATAACTGCTTCCTGATACATCATGCTTTCTGTAGGATTAGTGTCTGCTTTTTTGCCAATATGCCTTAATTTATAGACGAATTCTTGCCCTAAAAAAGTTAAATTAGATATGGTAAAAACCTTTACTTCACTACTGTTACTTAATAATCTAACTGCCTTTTTCAAGGAGTCATGGTGAATAAGAGATAAAGTGTCTTTCGCACTTTCAATATGTATCTGTGTAATTTTACTGGCAATATTCATCATAGAGTCTTGTTCTGTAAAAGGAGTATTTGCATCTAAATCCGTGAAATTTGTTTTTAAATAATCCACTTCTTTAAGAAAGGCCTTTTTCAACTCATTCCACCCGTTAAAGCCTAATTTTTTTGATATTCTTACTAAAATGGATGGGGAGGTATATGTCTCTTCAGCAATCATTGTTGTCGAATAATCATCAATAAGTTCTTGTTTTTCTAGAATAAAATCTAAAACAATCCTTTCATTAGGTGAGAACTTTAAAGTTTTCATTTTTTCTTGTAGTAACACTGCGATCACCTTTTCTAAAAAACTGCTTGTTACATTCATTATTTAAAATAAAATAGTTTTTGTAAAGTGTCTATACTGGAAATTCTGTTGCTGTCCCAAATCGGGGCAAAAATTCTGTCTACCTTTATTTTATAAGAAAAAGTAGTTGCAGACACCGATTTCACTGCTTTTTTTCAATTGCCATCCGCAAGTTTGCTATAACTCCAAGGAGCAAAAGGATGGAACAAAACAGCCTTTCAAATGTCGTTCCAAAAAGCTGCTGTGCGAATCCGAAGGACCATAGAGCAACAAAAAACCAGCAGACCACGGTTATTCCCCTTTTATGTTTAATCAGATTCCCTCCAATAACTAGTGTAAAAACTCCGCCAATTAAACTAATAATGATATTGAGAATAGAGATTGGCACTTGAGCTTCGAAGTCTTGAGAGCGTCCGCCATTAACAATCGTGAATGGAATAACACCACACAGAATAAGAACATGCAGCAGCAATGTCAATGTATAAAACCAAATCCCCATATTTACAGCTGTTTTCCATTTAATTAACCTTATTTTTTCTAACATATCTCAACCTCACTTCTTCATTTACCGATATGGAAAATATATATGAGTACAGTATCGATATTAACTTTATGCTTTGATAGATACACTAATGCAAACTAAAATGAATACATGGATGTAAAAAAACACAAAACACCAACCCGCGTGGGTTGGTGTTTTGTACTGGCGATGGGTAAATTCAAGTTTCTAAAATCATCTGTTGGTTAAACTGGCTTGTTCATTTGATCGGTCAAATTAGTCAGTATTGCACTATTTTCTTGGTCTGCGTCAAACTGGACAACATCATCATAATCAAAGGTGTGTAAACTCTCCGGAAATGTTTCCTTTAAATAATCAACAAATGCCTGAATGTCGTTGCCAACATTGTTATTTTGACGGAATTCCATCAGGATTTGACGGAATTTATGCGGAGGTAAATCGCATTGAATATGATAGGATTTACTAATGCCTAAATGGTTTTCGTCTGAACTATAAAGATTATAAATGTTAGTCAAATGAAACTCCCCTTTTAGTTGGAATGAACCCTTTTATTTTACCCTGAAAAGGGAAAAATATAGCAGAATTGCTGAATTTTATTCAGTATAGAAACTATTCAGTGGCAGAAATGAGGCTTTTACATAAAACTTTTAACCACGCTAGTATTCCATCATTCCTTTATAGTAAAATGAAATAAAATTTTTCCGAAAATTCACAAAAAAGAAGAAGGACAAATGAAATTAGGTGCATTTTCTGTAAGTTTAAACGTAAAAGACATTCATGTTTCCAAAGCTTTCTACGAAAAATTAGGATTCCAAGCTTTAGGTGGTGACATAGCTAATAATTGGCTTATTATGAAGAATGAAAATAGCATCATTGGCTTATTCCAAGGAATGTTTGAAAAGAATATTCTAACCTTTAATCCAGGCTGGGATCAAAACGCTGAAAATCTCGAATCGTTTACAGATGTCCGAGAAATTCATAACCAACTAAAGACTGAGGGAATAACCATGCTTTCTGCAGCTGTTGAAACAAAAGAGGGACCTGCTCATTTTTTCATTGAAGATCCAGACGGGAATCAAATTCTTGTAGATCAGCATCGTTGAAAAGGTTTACTGATGGAGCCCAGCTATAAAATTATGTTCGTTTCATTGTGCGCACGTCCTCGCGCTTTCCACGGGGAGGAAGATGAGCCTCCTCTAGCATCGCCTATGGAGTCTCATCCTTTCCTCTATTTCCCTTAGTAGTCGAGTGGCTTCCGCTTCATTCCACTAAGATTTTTTATTATAAGAGATATTCTAAAGCTACAAACTTTATTGAACAAGACAAATAAAGAACCCAAACTAAACCCTACTTTTAAATAAATTTCCAACTATTAGTTCGGACTTACTTTGAATAAAACTTATTTCCAACCTCTTACTCTATGTTGCCTAGATTTTTATTCTTATAACTATTAAGAAGCTTCTTCAAACTGGCTATTATAAAGTTCCGCGTAGAAACCGTCTTTGCTGATTAATTCTTGATGGTTGCCTGCTTCAATAATATCTCCATCTTTCATCACTAAAATTAAGTCTGCATTTTTTATTGTAGAAAGCCTGTGGGCGATAACAAAGGATGTTTTTCCTTCTGTGAGCTTATCCATTGCTTGCTGGATAAGTACTTCTGTGCGTGTATCAACCGAACTAGTTGCTTCATCCAGAATAAGTAATGGTGCCATTTTCACCATAGCTCGAGCGATTGTAATCAGCTGTCTTTGTCCTGCTGATAAGCTTGATTTGTCATTTAAGATGGTATCGTATTTATCTGGCAGCGTATTTATGAAGTGGTCCAGTCCTACTGCTTTACATGCTGCCACTACCTCTTGTTCTGATACGTCATTCCTTGCATAAACAATATTATCTCGGATTGACCCTTCAAAAACCCATGTATCTTGAAGCACCATACAGAAGAGATCATGTAAGCATTCTCTCGTCATATGATTAGTAGGGATACCGTCAATGGTAATTTCTCCTCCATTTAATTCATAAAAACGCATCAATAGGTTGATTAAGGTTGTTTTTCCTGCTCCTGTTGGACCAACAATCGCTACTTTTTGGCCTGCTTTCACCTTGACAGAAAAATCCTTAATAATTAATTTGTTTTCGTCATAACCAAATTGAACATGCTTAAATTCCACATCACCTTTAACATTTTCCAATTTTTCTAACCTATTGCTTTCCTTAACAAGCTCTTCTTCATTTAAAAATTCAAAGACCCTTCCACTTGCTGCTGCTGTAGACTGCAGATTAGTCGCTGCTTGGGCGAGCTGCTGAAGTGGTTGTGTAAATAAGCGGATATACAGCATAAATGCGACGATTACCCCAAACGATATCGTTCCATTGACTGCAAGGGCAGCACCAACAATACAAACGACTACATACCCAAAGTTACCAATAAACATCATTAATGGCATCATTAGACCTGACAAGAATTGCGATTTCCATGCACTATCATATAATCTTGTATTAATTAGAGAAAAATCATGTTTTGCCTGCTTCTCCCCATTATATGCTTTCACCACATTATGCCCTGAATATGTCTCCTCAATATGACCATTCAGCTTTCCAAGTTCTGCTTGCTGCTGTGCAAAGAAACGCTGTGATTTTGAGATGATAAAAACCATCAATACAAATCCAATAAAGGTTGACAGCACTGCTGATATGGCCATAATCCAGTTTGTGTAAAACATCATAATCAATGATCCCACAAACATCGTAATTGCTGAAATTAATCCACTGATACTCTGGTTCATTGTCTGTCCGACCATATCTACATCATTAGTTACTCTGCTTAGCACATCTCCTGTAGTAGTAGAATCGAAGTATTTTAAAGGCAGACGGTTTATTTTCACGGAAATATCCTGTCGTAATTGCTTAGAAACTCTTTGGGTAACGGTAGCCATAATAAAGCCTTGAACGTAATTAAATATAAAACCCAATCCATATAAAAATACAAGTAAAATGGCAACATCGAACACAGCATCTAAATCAATGCTTCCCATTAATCCTTCTGTGATAAGATCCGTCATCTTGCTTAGCTGATTCGGGCCAACAATACTAAAGATTGCTGCAGCCATAGCAAGAATTAAGGCAATGATTATTGCTGGGAAGAAAACCTTGGAATACATTGCTAATTCTTTTAAGCTTTTAACGTTCATGCCTTTTTTAGGGCCTTGAATATTAGCATCCTTTAGCTTTTCATCAGATTTTCTGTTAGTATGCTCCTGTTCAGCTTGACGTTTTTCATCCAATTTCCAGTTCCTCCTTTGACAATTGTGAATACGCAATTTCTTGGTAAACATCACATGTGTGCATTAATTCAGCATGTGTGCCTATTCCGACTATTTTACCTTCATCTAATACTAGGATGCGGTCAGCGTCTTTAATCGTACCTATTCGTTGAGCAACAATAATTGAGGTTGCGTCCTTTATTTCTTGCTTTAATTTGGAGCGCAGGACACGGTCTGTTTTATAATCTAAGGCAGAGAAGGAATCATCAAATAGATATATTTCAGGTAACTTATAGATGGCACGTGCAATGGATAATCTTTGCTTCTGTCCACCTGAAAGATTTGTTCCTCCTTGAGATATAATTGACTCGTATTGCTGATCCATATTTTCAATAAAGTCTTTTCCTTGAGCAATTTCTACTGCTCTTTTCATATTATTTTCTTCTGCTGACTTTTTGTCGGGTTCACCAAAAGCAACATTGGAAGAAACGGACCCGCTGAACATAACTGCTTTTTGGGAGACGTAACCAAGCTTGTCTCTGAGTGATTCTAGCTTATAATCTTTTACATTAAGACCATCCACTAAAATTTCTCCTTCTGTTGCTTCCATAAAACGAGGTATTAGATTAACTAGCGTGCTTTTTCCGCTGCCTGTAGAACCAATAATGGCCAGCGTTTCTCCCTTAGATGCTTTAAAACTTATATCTTGCAAAACATATTCTGTCGCGCCAGGATATTTAAAGCTGACATTTCGAAATTCGATTTCAGCTTCTGATATGCCGTCTGTTGCACTTCCATCCTTTATGCTTACTTCCGTATCGAGGACCTCGTTAATTCGTTTTGCAGACACAGCTGCACGAGGGAGCAAGACAAAGGTGATGGAAACCATCATAAAGGCCATAATAACCTGCATCGCATAAGATGAAAATACGACCATATCAGAGAATATAGTCAGCTTACTTGTTATCGGTGCATTGTTTATTAAGACAGCACCAATCCAATAGATAGCAAGACTGATTCCAGACATTATTAAAGAAATAGTCGGCATTAAGATCGCCATTGTTCTCGTTGTAAATAGATTTGTTTCTGTCAGTTCGTTGTTTGCTTTTTCAAATTTATTCTGGTGGAACTTAGTAGAATTGTAGGCATGAACTACACGAATTCCTGTTAAATTTTCTCTTGTAACCATATTAAGATTATCTGTTAATGTTTGGATCACTTTAAATTTAGGCAATGCCACTAATACGATGATAGCAATTAATACTAACAGCACGAAGACTGCGACTCCTGTTGCAGCTGTCCACTGCCAGCTTTTGCCCATAATTTTCAAAACAGCCCAAACAGCCAGTATAGGTGCTTTCAAAACAACCTGCAAACCAAGAATAATAAGCATTTGAACCTGCATAATATCATTGGTAGAACGAGTAATTAAACTTGCTGTCGAAAAACCAGTGAGTTCCTCCATCGAAAACGAAAGGGTTTTGTCAAACACCTTTCCTCTTAAACGGTTTGAGAATTTCGCCGCCACTTTTGCAGCAAAATAGACAGTGATAATGGATGCTACCATACTTCCCACCGCACACAATAGCATAAAACCGCCTTGGGAAAGAACATCACTAATTTCACTACCTTCTGTTTGAACAAGCTTAGTAATTTCCGCCATATAATCAGGAAGCTTCAAATCAAGCCATACTTGTATAACAATAAATATCAATGCACAAAAAACTAACAGCCAATCCTTCCTTTGAAAATGGCTAAATATTTTTAACATCAAATGTCCTCCTTTTTGCAAAACCCGCTTCTTAAGGTCCGTATAATTTTAAGTGAAAAATGATCTTATAATCCATAATTATCCACGTACGTCTCTATTGTTACTGAGAGACATAGTTTACAATTCGCAAACTACATCGTACAGGATATATCGTATAACATGCATCTTATACGATATATTTTACCTTGTCAATTTTTAATAAATGGTTTTTTTCTGCTTGAAAAATAAAAAAAAACGGAACCCGTTTAGTTTCCGTTTCTAAATCCATATATTCAGCTTAGTTCCTTTTAGTGTACACATATGATCTAGTCAAGCAAGCTTCCCGACTACTTATAACTCATAAAATTTAATCAATAAAAGTATCATAAAAAACATAACAATAGTTTATTTAGATACATAGACCTCAGATAATTTTATTGATTATTATCTTTATCGGGAAAAAGCATTACATCAAAGGATTCCTTATAATTTATACCTTCTGTTGTCATTTTTTCTTTTACTGCGCCAACGAGAAGCTGCATTCCCTTCATAACGATTTCTTGCTCTTCTGCTTTTAACTGATCTAGTGCACCATTTATCATTTTATTTAAGTAAGTGTAATCTTTTTTGTTTATGCCTTCTTCAGCAGCCTTCGTTAATGTAATAACGACCGAGCGCTTGTCTTTAGGATTAGGACTTTTCTCGAGTATGCCTTTTCCTACAAGCCTATCAACAATATCTGAAACAGTACTTTGCGTCATTTTCAAATTATATGTTAATAATTTAATGTTTGTAATTTTATTTGTCACTACTTCGGCAATAACCCTAATTTGCGGGACTGTAAGGCCATACCCCTCAGCTTCTGTCTGCATACTTTTTGCTATAAAGCGTTGTAAAAAATCTATCGATTCGCGAAGATAATCAGCTCTTTCTAACATTTTTCCATTCCTCTCATTAACATCGGTTACGATACATCGCATTAGATATATTAATTAAAAAACATCTTACACGATGTATTTGTTCATGTCAATTGACTGCCAACAGTGGAAACCGGGAGCATGTTTAGGAAAAACATATACCCTTACTCTAGTTGTAATCAAACTGCTAAAAAAAGCTCGGATCGTTAACAGATTTTTGGGTGACTTTATAGCCAACTTAAGTGTAACTTATCACACTATAAAAGGTGATTGACATGTTCGGATTTCTCACATATACTAACTTACGAACGTTCGTCAGGGAGGTTTATCATGAAAGCAACCGAAATAAAAAAAAGTGCCTTAGCACAGTTTGTTAACAAAGGGTATGAAGCAACATCTTTAGACGATATTGTGGCTGGTATAGGTATTAAAAAACAATCTGTTTATTCACATTTCAAGCACAAGGAAGATATCTTTCTTCAAGTGATGAAGGATGTCGTTGATGAAGAAATATCTTTTTTGAAGAACTTTTTTCAAGAGCGCAAACAGGCTGAACTTGAAGAGGTTTTATTTCAACTGTTAGTAAAGTATAAAGAAAGGTATTTGCATCGAGAAGATAAAAACATTCAATTTTTGCTGCGGATGGCCTTCATCCCACCGTATCATTTGCGTGATTTTGTCATAGACCAATTTAACTTTTATAACCATAATTTAGAACAGCATTTGCTCGAGGTGTTTGTAAAAGCAACAAATATCCATGTAACTGCCGAAGAAGGCACTGTTTCATTCTTGAATTTTCTAGATGGAATACTTGTGGAATTAATTTATGCAAATAATGTTGATAATAGGCTGAACATCTCTTGGAAGATATACTGGAGAGGAATCTCCAATGATATATAAGTAATATGCCTATACATAATAGAGTTAAATTATAATGTGTAGGCATAGCAATGACATTATTTCTGTCATTGCAAACTAAACCTTACGAACATTCGTAAGGTGAATATTCAAGAAAAGGTGATTATGATGAATCGAAATTGGCTGTTCGTCCTGATAGCAGGAGTATTAGAAATATTTTGGGTATCTGGTCTTAAGCACGCAGATAACTCCCTTGAATGGATAGTAACCATCACAGCAATTGCTACTAGCTTTTGTTTGTTAACATATGCCTCAAAGAGTTTACCTGTAGGTACGTTATATGCGGTCTTTACAGGAATTGGCACAGCAGGTACTGTTTTAGCCGAAATGGTAGTTTTCGGAGAACCCTTTAATATGTACAAAATTATCTTTATTGCGACACTTCTCTGTGGAGTTGTTGGCTTGAAAATATTAAGTAGTTCAAAAGAAACAACAGAAATGGAAGTAAAAGGAGGCTGAAAAATGACTTGGTTAGCATTAATAGCAGCAGGTGGTTTTGAGGTTGTTGGTGTTTTAAATGTAAAAAGACTTGGTGAAAAACAGAAAAATGCTCTTTATTACATGATATTTTGTTTTGGTTTAAGTTTTCTATTATTATCATATGCTATGACAGAAATTCCAATGGGAATGGCTTATGATATTTGGACTGGAATTGGAACAATCGGGTCTGCACTATTAGGAATGCTTTTATTTAGTGAACCAAAGGATTGGAAAAGACTAGCATGTATCGGTGTTATATTGTTTTCTGCGGTAGGATTGAAGCTTGTTGCTTAACTAATATAAAGCTTCAAATTTTCACAAGTCAGCTGTGTACAAAACCAACAGGAGTATCACACTCCTGTTGGTTTTTGGCTATTATCTAAAATTCTCGGTAAAGAATGCTTCCAACTTGTCAAAAGGAATCAAATCTGTTTTGTCGTACAAATCAACATGTCCTGCATTTGGAACGACGTAAAGTTCTTTTGGTTCTGCTGCCAGCTCAAAAGCATCTTCACTGAAGTATCGTGAATGTGCATGTTCGCCAATGATTAATAACAGCGGACGTGGTGAAATGGATTTAATATGTGTTAACAGAGGAAGGTTCATAAATGACATACTGCTTGTTACCGTAAATTGAGTAATTGAATTCGGATGGTAACCACGCGGAGTTGAATAGAACTCACCAAACTCACGGCCAATAGGGTCTGTATTTTCATCAAATCCGATTGGTGCTCCACGCTGAGCAAGCGTTGGCTGTGCTGCCTCAAAATCTTCGTAACGTTGCTCTGCAATTGAATCGAGTATATTATTGCGATTTTCTTCAGTAAATGAGTCTTTCCAACCGTTTGACGCAACGCGAGAAATATCATACATACTTACAGTTGCAACAGCCTTAATTCGTCTGTCCACCTGTGCAGCACTAATTCCAAAACCACCACTTCCACAAATTCCGATTACGCCAATTTTATTTCTATCTATGAATGAACGAGTACCAAGATAATCAACAGCTGCACTGAAATCTTCAACAAATAAATCAGGTGAAGAAATATGTCGTGGCTCTCCACCGCTGTATCCGTTATAGGACGGGTCAAATGTAAGTGCCACAAACCCTCGTTCTGCCATGCTTTGAGCATAAATACCTGGACCCTGCTCTTTTACACCACCATATGGAGCCCCTATAATAAGACCTGCGTATTTTTTTGTTTCATCAAAATTAGTTGGAATGTAAAGATCTGCTGAAATGTTAATTCCGAACCTGTTTTTGTATAAAACAGACTTTCTTGTAACATTACTGCTTAACTCAAAAATATAGTTATCTGTCATTTTATCTTTCTCCTCCTCCTTCTGCTATTTTTATTTATTTAACAGAAAATCTTTTAATGTATGAATGGCAATCTGTTTATCTGTCCCACTTACTAGCAAGGTTATATCATCGCCACTATTTACATTTAAATCCATTACCTTCATAATCTCTTTCCCATTAGAGGATTTACCATTTTTAGTTAGTATCACATCACTGCTAAACGTTCGAGCTTTAGCAACAAATATGGTAGTATTTCTTGCTTGAAGTCCACGGTAGAGTCTAACTTTTTCCTTTGCTACAAACACCATATTCACCTTCCTAATGTTAAACTTGTTAATTCTTCAGGATGATACTTGGCTGAATACTAATCCATTATTATATTTTCAAGAGGCACTGGTGCGAATGAGAAATCTTCCGTTTTCAATTTTCATTCTCTTGCAAAAGCAATCTTAAACCTTATAGTTAACTCGAAGTCAAGCGATTACTTCATCTTTATTTTAGGCAGGAAACCATCATTATCGTTTTATTTTAAATTAGTTATTTGTGATTTTGACATACACCGATACCCGTGTTACTATTTTCGCATATGTTAGAGTTAACTCGAAATTTATCTTTAGGAGAATTGGAGAGAAAAAGATGAGTACTTATTCTATTAGTGAAGTGGCAAAGGAATTGAACCTAACAACCTATACATTACGGTACTACGACAAGGAAGGCCTTTTGCCTTTTGTGGAACGGACACCTAACGGAACACGACTGTTTAAAGAATCTGATATTGGTGCTTTAAGAATTATTGAATGCCTTAAATCCACTGGAATGCCTATTAAAGAGATTAAAAGCTTCATTGATTGGTGTCAGGATGGAGATTCCACCTTGCAGCAAAGATTTGATATGTTTTTAGAACGAAAGGCTGCTGTAGAAGCACAGATGGCAGAATTGAACAAGACAATGGAGATCATTAATCATAAATGTGATTATTATAAAACTGCTTTAGACGCAGGAACGGAAGATATTCATAAAGACGATAAAATTGGTAGCCTAAATTAACATAAAGCTGCCTATCCATCTAATACTTTGTTCTGGATAGGCGGCTTTAGATTATTTTCCTGTTTATGAACCTTAAATTCCGTATAAATATTCACTCAAAATCTACTTAACCAATGTTTGAATCACATTCGCCAAAGCCTCCACCGTGTTATACTCTTCCTCTAACGTGTTTTCAAAACCACCTATTTCAATGACGGCAGATTGATTTAATAAATCCTGATTATAATGATTTTGATAAGTGTCATAGCTTTTCGAGAATACACCTCTCGATATTCCAGGATATTTGTCATTTATTTTCTTATGAAGCTGTCTCGCAAACTCTTGGTTTTTTTCATAATTAGAATTTCCCGCATCTCCTTCTGATACAACAATGGTAATCTTCGCATAAGCTTTGCCATCAATCTCCAAGGTTGTTACTTCTCTTCTTGCAGAATCTCTATGTAAATCAAATGCCATTTGAATGCTTTGATTCTTCATAAGTGCGTCTTGCATATTTATCCTCGATATTTTATAGGCATCTTGGTAAGGTAATTCCTTTTCCTGGAGCTGCTTTGTATTATCATTAGTATCAAGAATATTATTGATATTCCTTTGTTTTAAAGCGCTGCTTAGCCTTTGGCCGACTAATGTCATATTAATTGTTTCATGGATACTATCGTTTACATTAAAAGTTTCTTCAGGGTAAATTGCCGTTAGTTCAGGTAAAAAGGATTCGTAATTATGTGTTTGACTTATATACACAAGAGGATCGTCTGTTAGTATGGTGGAAGGTTGATACTGATTCGTATTTGTGGAAAGCTGGATTGCTGGTTCTTTTGTCTGCTGATTGAATGAGGTTAAAGCAAAGAAACCTAAGATAAAAACACTTACTGCAACTGTTAGAAATCCAACAGCCTTTTTGCTGCGAGATTTTCTTGCTTTAAGTCTTAATTTTTTTTCTGTCTCTTGAATGAAATCTTCCCTTGGCTCAAGTGAATAGGAGCTTTTTATTAATTCCATTAGCTCTTTTTCAGTTCGCATTAATAAACACCTCCACATTTTCAACATTCAGCTTTCTTCTAAGCTCCTTTAATGCTCGATGATAGTTTACCTTCACTTTTGATTCACTGCATTGAAGTATCTCTGCAGTTTCTTTGATAGAAAATTCATTAATTCCTCTTAATATAACAACTGCTCTAAATGGAGGCTTTAATTTTGAAATTGCTGCATGAACATATTTTTTCAATTCATCCTGCTCAAGCATTACATCAGGTTCCTTTTCGGCTGTTATTTCATTCCATAATACTTTTTCACTAAGATAAACAAGCCAGCGCCTCTTTCGATAATGATCAATCGCTACATTCTTTGCTATCGACATAACCCATGCTTTTAAATGGCTGATTCGATTTAGCTCGGATAAATTATGAAGTACTCGAATAAATACCTCTTGTGTAAAATCCTCTGCATCACTGCGGTTTCCTGTAAAAACAATTAAGAAACGGTATACATCTAAATAGTACATATTATATATTTCTAGTATCTTTTCTTCTTTCTCATTAGATTGAAACACATTATCCCCCCTTTTTTATTTCAATTATTAATCGTATGAGCACCATGAAAAGTTACACTTTTTTTCAAAACAAAAGGCCGTCCAGCAAGGACGACCTTTACGGTATTATGTATTATTCCTTCAAAAGGAATTATTTACCTTCTACTAAAAAATAAAATTGTGCTATTCCTTTAATTGAGTTAATAGTAGCTCCATTATTTCGGTACGTGTCATATCATTAGTAAACTTGCATTCTCCATCAACACCTAAATAATCCTCTGGAATCCACCATGAGCGTAGTGCATCTTCTCCAAACTCCGTCTTTTTTGAACGAGTATTATGACGTTTGACTGTCTCTTCAAAGGTTAAGTCAAGATAATAACTAAATGCCCTTCCTTCATAGAAATCAATCAAGTTAGCAAGCATGTCGCCATAACGCTTTTTATATAATATACCCTCTACTATTACATATTCGCATTTGCCTTTACCATATTCGGCAACTTGACGGATTAAATCAATGGAAAGATTGCCTTCTCTATCTTGAACCTTTAACATATCGCGACGAATTGTATCCTGAGAAACCAACAGAGTACCTGCACCAAAATGGTCTTGAAGACTTTTGGCTATCGTGGTTTTCCCGCTCCCTGAATTCCCGCGCAGAATAATTAGCTTTGATTCCGTATTTGAGATTGTCATACTTCGCACCTAAAAATGTCATATTCTTTACTTTTTTTGTGAAAATTTTAAGACAGCGTTTCGTGAATTAACGATTTTTTCCATACTATCTTCATAATACTTAGAAACATAGGCATAAAAGATAATGTCTACAGTTGTAAATTGTGCAAGGATAGAGCTAGTGGCAGCACTGCGGAATTGTGCTTCTGGTGCCCGAACATACTGGAGTGACAATCCGACCTTTTGTGAAAGGCTATTTTGTCCAAATCTTGATAATCCAATTGTTTGACAGCCAGCTTCTTTTGCAATATCAACTAAGCTTAAAACCTCTGAGGTTTCTCCCGTGTTGGAAACACAGAAAAAGATACAGTTCTTTGTTACGCCAGAAAGAATTGAAGCATATATATGTGCGTCTTGAATAGCAACAACTACTTTCCCAAGGCGAGACCATTTTTGCATAATATCATCGGCTACTAGAGAAGAGGCTCCTAATCCATACACATAAACAACATCAGCATTTTTAATACTTTCAATGGTTCGACCAATGATTTCCTCATCTAACTCTATTGCTGTTTCCTTGATCACCTGTACAGAATTTGAAACAATCTTCCCTTTTATAGATTGGATTGTTTCATTATGTTCTATATCGTAAAAGCCACTTTTTAAAGAATGTGATAATTGAGAGGATAAGGAGAGCTTTAATTCCGAGTACCCTTCAACCCCAATAGAACGGCATAAACGTATAACAGCAGCACTGCTTGCATTTGCTTGGGTCGCTAATTCGTGAACAGACATTCTAACAATATGGTCTGCATTTTCTAATATGTATTGAGCAACTTTTCTTTCTGAATTAGGCAGCTCATCAATAACACTCTCAATTCTCACTAATATATTAACGGAAACCATTATTCTACCTCCTTCCTAGTATTCCTTTAGCTTCTTCAAGGCTAAATAATAACCCCCTAATGTTGATGATACATCATCTGTAATGAATTTTGTTTCAGGAAGTTTTTCTTTTATTTTATCAATAAATACTGACTGGACAATAGGGATTTTTGTTAAAATACTGCCTTTTACTGCAATTTTAACGGCCAACCTTTCACCTGCATTAGCTTCTTCTTTTCGGAAAACTCTGTACAATTAAGATATGACAATATAATTTCAGTCAGCCTGCTAGTTTCTAAATGCCTATCATTAAACTGCAATAAAACAATACACATAACATAAAAAAACTGCAGTTACCTGCAGCCATAAACCAAATTTTAAATTTACTTAACCTAAACATCTATCCGTTGCGGAAGAACTAGATACCCCATCGCTTTCCGTGATTTAAGGATTTTAATCAGTTGTTCCTGAAGAGTGTCATTGCATGTTACCTGTATGATAACCTCGCTTTTTTTGGGGGAAAAGAGTTTTAATTGCCCTTTACTTATGGCTATTTCGATTAACAGACCCAATGTAAAACCGCCGACAAGTCCCAGTAAGCCCCAAATTATCGGCCCTAAGTATAAAACAAAACCGTATATTGATCCTAAAACCATTCCTATTGTTCCTCCAAGCATTGCTCCGTCCAATAGACTTCTGCCATCTACGCTATGAAGAGAATCGAGGATATGAGTTGATGCCTTAAGATTTTCTAATGGCATTGCAACTATATTCTCCTGTGGTATCCCTATTTTCTCCATTTCGTGAATGACGATTTCTACAAATGGCGAGTGTTCAAATGTAGCTATTATTTGGACTTTATTGTTCACAAATGTTTTTTGCTGTGACAAGTTCGCATCCCTCACTCTTAAGTAACGAATTTGCTCAATATCGTAAAGTGTATTACTTTCAATTACGGCTGTATATGCCTGATAAATAGCAAAAGCATACATAGAAGGCATAAATAGAAACCATTGCCAATCTACCATTTCAACTACTGCATTAAAATCACCGAGGAAAGAGTAAAGCCACATCCGAACGGCCTCTGCTTTATATGCGACATATATCCACCATGCTAAAACAAGTGTCCCCACAACAGTACTGCCAGCATATAATTGGCCAAGACCAGGAGACAATAAGGACCAGATAGCACCTACCCAAGGGTTCTTTTTGTCGAGAATAACAACATCAAAAAACGTTACTTCTGAGGGTGTGACCGGTGCATCTTCCACTTCTGCTAAAACATGACTTTTAGCGACCTCAACAGCACAGCGATAACTGTCCCAGATACTATATACATAAACTGCCATATACAGTAAAAACCAGTCTTCATTTATTTGAATCTTGGCTTCTTCAAACCTGCCAAGCATTGATAAGGCTATGCCTTTATTTAAATTGGCTTGACTATTTACAACAAGCTCCCAAATGATCAGAATAAATCCATGTAGATATTTTCCTAAAAACATATGACCAAAACCTGGGAAGGCTGCAGACCACCATGCGGCAATCCAAGGGATTCGGGGATATGCCGAGTTTACTCCTAATGCTGAAATTAGGCCCTTTGTATAGCGAGGTTTTATATTAGCTGACTGGAACCTTTGATGTGGCATAAATTATCCTTCTCCTCTGGCTAACTCTCTACTTAATATTACCAACAATTGTTTGCATCATTCGGTTTACTTCTACAACTGCTATATTCACCCATTTTTAAGATTTTCTTCATTGAATTACAATACGGTTACTATATCGTTACTTTTCTTCGTAAATCCTTTTTTTCGCGTTTTTATTGATATAATAGTGTTCTGATAAAATGGTTTAGCAAGATAATAACCAACCCAAACAGGGAGCCTACTATGTTGTTGGTACATAGTAGGCTTTTTGTCTGTTTTTCATAAACTCTTAATCTGTGCAGTAATTACTAAATGGATAGTTCGCCCCAATAACCACCTTAAAAAGGAGCAAACCAGTCTGGTCTGCTCCTTTCACCTTATACAGTTTGTGACAGCTGCTCGCGTAGTTTCTGTGTTGCGGCCACCATGTTTTTCAACGATTTAACTGTTTCTTCCTCACGGCGTGTTTTCAAGCCACAGTCTGGGTTAACCCAAAACTGTTCCTTTGAAATAACTTCAAGACTATCATTAAGTATATTTTCCATTTCTGCTACACTCGGTACGCGTGGGCTGTGGATGTCATAAACGCCTAAACCAATGCCAAGCTCATAGGAATTTTGTTTAAGTGAATGAATTAATTCACCATGGCTTCTTGATGTTTCAATTGATATAACATCAGCATCTAGTGCTCGAATTGTATCAATAAAATCATTAAATTCACAATAGCACATATGAGTATGCACCTGCGTTTCATTTTGCACACTTGATGTCGCTAGCTTAAACGCGTTAACGGCCCAGCGCAAATATTCATTCCATTTTTCTTTTCGCAATGGCAGCCCTTCACGCAGTGCCGGCTCATCTACTTGAATAATGGCGATACCTGCATCTTCTAGTGCTTGAATCTCTTCTCTTAAAGCTAATGCTAACTGGTTTGCAACTTGTTCTCTGGAAATATCATCACGGACGAAAGACCAATTTAAGATTGTAATAGGACCTGTCAGCATTCCTTTCACATATTTTTCCGTTAGTTCTTGGGCCTCTACTATTTCCTTCACTGTCATTGGAGATGTCCATTCTACATCTCCATAAATAATTGGTGGTTTTACACAGCGGGAACCGTAGGAAACAACCCAAGCGAATTTAGTAAATGCGATACCACTTAGCTTTTCTCCAAAATACTCTACCATATCTGTACGCTCAAACTCACCAGTTACTAACACATCCAAACCTATATCCTCTTGGATTTCAATCCAGCGAGCTGTTTCGTTTTTTACAAATTCCGCGTAAGCAGCATCTGTAATTTCCTTTTTACGCCAAGCAGTTCGTGTCCGCTTCACTTGGTCTGATTGAGGAAAACTTCCGATTGTTGTTGTCGGGAAATCCGGTAAATTCAATGCTGTTTGCTGTAGTGACTGACGCTCCTTAAATGATAGCGGGCGTGAGAAATCCGCTGCCTTCACTGTAGCTTCAAGCTGCTTTACATTCGTATTATTTCTCGTTTTATGCTGTGCAAGTGCTTCAATTGCTTGTTTGCTTTTTTTGAGGCTATTTTTATCAGACGTTCCTGCTCCAACACAATAAGCTGTTACTTGTGTCAGCTCCTCTATCTTTTCATCAGCAAATGACAGCGCAGCATTTAATGTTGCATCAAGCTCTTTTTCCGTTTTCGTTGTAACAGGTACATGCTGGAGGCTGCATGATGACTGAATCCAAGCCTCCTTAACACCACTTAATAGTAGTAATGATTGTGCTGCCGCAGCTTTTTCAACTAAGTCAGCCTTCCATATATCTCTTCCATTTATTAGACCTATTCCTAATACTTTATCCTGTGGGAAGCCGTATTTGCGAATAGAAAGGATGTTTTCCTCTGCCCCATGGACAAAATCAAGGCCAAATCCTGCAACAGGGAGCTGTGTTAGTTCTTTGTATGCTGATAGTGCTTCGAAGTATGTTTGCAGCATCAATTTTGCTTCAGGTAATTCTGATGCCAAGTATGTGTAAGCTTCCTGTACAAGTTTTATGTCTTCCTCATTCAAAGAAAGGCATAATGCAGGTTCTTCTACTTGAATCCATTCAGCTCCAGCTTCAAGCAGCTCTTGAAAAACCTGTACATACAGAGGCAATAATTTAACTAAAAACGAATTTTTCGATTTACCATCATATCCTTTTGCTAATTGTACAAAAGTAAATGGACCGATAATAGTCGGCTTAGCAATAACACCAAATTCTTCCTTCGCTTCAATGAAATAATCTAAAATATAGTTTTTTGTTAGCTGTGGCTGCTTGCCTTCATACTCAGGTACAATATAGTGATAGTTTGTGTTAAACCACTTAGTCATTTCACATGCCACTGCTTCTTTACCGCCACGAGCCATTGTATAGTATGTTGTTAAGTCTACTTCATCTCCTGTCCATTTATAGCGGTTTGGGACCAATCCAAACATTGCCGCAACATCAAGCATACGATCATAAAAGGTAAAATCCCCGACAGTCAGTAGATCGAGACCAAGAGTTTGCTGGTGCTTTAAGTTATTCAAACGGATTGATTTCATTTCTGTCGTAAATTGTTCCTCAGATATTTTCTTATTCCAAAAAGATTCCACACAACGCTTCCATTCACGATTTCCACCAATATAAGGATAGCCAATCACTGTACTAACTAAATTCATTATTTGTTCCTCCTTAAATTATTAAAAGTTTTCCTATATTATTAATCGGTATTAACATACTATTGTTTCCTCTATATGCCTTGCTTCTTATTGCTCGTTTGCTGTTAGTTCCACAACTCGTTTATTATCCACTTCTCTTATATATTTTGACAGCTCCTCTGTCAGCTCAAACCGCAGAAAAGGTGTTATTAAATAAATCCCTTTAAACCTCTCTGAAGCTGCATCTACTAACTCTTTTGCAATCGCAATTCCTTCAGCTCTGGCCTTTATAGGATCATTACCTGCCGAAGCCATTGCCTTTCTTACAGTATCAGGAAGCTTAATTCCAGGAACCTCATTATGAATAAATTCAGCATTTCGTGTGCTTGTTAGTGGCATGATCCCCATAAATATCGGTGTGTCGAGATGCTTTGTGGCTTCATAAACGTCTTCTATTTGGCTGGTTGAAAAAACTGGCTGTGTCAAAAATGACTGTGCGCCACAAGCAATTTTCTTTTCCATCCGCTCTACTGCTTTATGCATATGGCGAATATTAGGATTGAAGGCAGCGGCAATTTTGAAATTTGTTCGCTGACCAAGGCTTTGTCCAGAGTAGGATAACCCTTCATTAAATTGCTTCACAAGGCTGATTAAATCGAATGAAGAAAGATCATAAACGCTTGTCGCACCTGGAAAATCACCGATTTTGGAAGGGTCTCCGGTCACGACTAACACTTCATTTAAGCCAAGTGTCTGCAAGCCCATTAAGTGAGACTGCAGGCCAATCATGTTTCGGTCACGACAGGTGATATGCATCAGTGGCTCTGAGCCAATTTCCTTTTTTAAAATCGTTCCAAGAGCAACATTGCTAATTCTTGGGCTTGCTAAGGAATTATCAGCAAGTGTGATAGAGTCTACTCCTGCCTTATGCAGTGCTTTTGCCCCTTTCATAAACTCCTTAATACCCAATTTTTTCGGCGGATCTAATTCAACTAAAATGGTTCGTTCCAATTTTGCTTTTTCATAAAGACCTTTTTTCGTTTCTTTAACTGCTGCTTCTATCACTTCAACTTTACGTTTGATTATTTTCTTTTCCTTTATTGGAGCTATATTGCCAAGCGCCTTTTTAACTGCAGCAATATGGTTTGGCGTTGTGCCACAACAGCCTCCGATTATGCGTGCTCCTTGATTACGCAAATTAACTGCGCTATATCCAAAATAATCAGGAACAGCTTCATATATGAAGCGCCCGTCAACATATTCAGGAAGACTGCTCGCATTTGGGTAAACAGACAGGAACGCTTTCTTTGGAAGCGGAACCTCTTCAAGTGAGCGTATCATATGGTGCGGACCTAAATGACAATTCACACCAACCGCATCTGCACCTAACGCTTCGAGCCTTAGTAAGGCTTCATTTAAATGAATACCTTCCTGCAAATAACTCGTTTCATGTAACGAAACATTTGCAATTATCGGCAACTCTGTTTCATTTCTGGCAATCTTTAATACCATTTCTAGTTCTTCTAAATCATAATAGGTTTCTAATATCAACCCATCTGGATTTTCAATAAGCTGGCTGTATAATTGCTCGCGAAAGCATCTTTTAATCTCATCCAAATCGAGGTCAGATTTCCGAAAGCTTCGAGAAGCACCAATAGTTCCAAAGACGAAGGCTTTCCCGTTTGCTGCTTTTCTGGCAATAGCAATGCCTTTTCTATTAATAGTGCTAACCTCTTCCTCCAGACCATATCGCTTAAGTTTATAATAGTTCGCCCCATATGTATTGGATTGGAGAATATCAGCACCAGCCTCTAAATACGCTGAATGGATTGTTTCGATTCTGTCTGGGTGGGTAATATTCAACTCTTCATAACAATTATCAATTCCATTTGAATAAAGAAGAGTTCCCATCGCCCCATCACCGATTAAAATTCGCTTTTGCAATTCATCTCTGAAATTCATCAATTCCCCTCCTTCAAGAGCCTCACTTTCAATGTTTTAGAACAGGAAGTTAAATGGCAGTAAAAGCAGGACTGCAGCTAGCATTGGGTCATTCCTATACTCCCAATTTTAAAAATACTAATTTTTAAATATCTAAACTGCCTCCTTTTTTTCTTATCTCTAACGTTGTTTGTAGCTTATCATGTTTAAAGAGCTATAGTGTAACGGATAAAAGTAATCGGTGGTTATAAAGAACAGTTGTAACGGATAAAAGTAATTAGTGGCTATAAAGAACAGTTATAGCCACTGTGAGGAAATCATTAATTAAATATACGCAGCAGGAAAAGGAAAAAACTAAATAAAGGCATGATTCCTGTATATCGGATTCATGCCTTGTTGACTTTATTTATATCTTAAACTGAGAAATTAGTTCCTTCAGCTGTTGTGACATGCTTTGTAAATGGCCACTTGCATTTTTCAAATTGTTCATGGTAGCTAGTTGTTCCTCTGTGCTTGCAACAACGTTTTGCGTATTATCAGACGCATTTCTTGCAATATCTGATAAATGCTCAACAGATGCTGTGATTTCTTGTGATGCAGCGGACATTTGTTGAGAAGAAGCGGACACTTCCTGAATTAGACTATCCACGGATTGAATAGATTCTAATATTGTCAAAAATGCCGTGTTTGCTCCATTTACTACAACTATACCTGCTTGAACCTCTTTTGTTCCATTATCCATTACGTCAACAGCTAGCTTTGTATCTTGCTGGATTATTGAGATTATCTCTACTATTTCCTTACCAGATTGACTAGATTCTTCTGCGAGCTTGCGAACTTCATCTGCAACTACAGCGAATCCTTTTCCGGCTTCCCCAGCTCGTGCTGCTTCAATTGTTGCATTAAGAGCCAAAAGATTCGTTTGATCAGCAATATCGGAAATAACCTTGACAATATCCCCAATTTTATTCGAATGCTCGCCTAATCTTCTTACTACTTCAGCTGATTGAGACACACTTTGCTGAATGGAGTTCATTTGTGTTGACGAGTTTTCTAATGAACGGCGACCATCCTTAGCTTTTTCCATTACGTCTGCAGAATTCTCCAGCATTTCTACAGAAGAAGACGCAATTCTTTGAATACCAGAGCTCATTTCTTCCATTGCCAAAACGATTTGCTGAGAGCTTTCTGTTTGTGCTTGTGAACCTTCAGAAACCTCCTGAATAGCATCAGCTATATGTTCTGTAGCCTTCGTTGTTTCTGTTGCTCCTTCTCTCAATTCAAAAGAGGTTGTGGATACTGCTTCAGAATTTGCAGCTACTTGTGAAATCATCTCTCTAAGATTACTAATCATTTTGTTAAAATTACTAGCCATTACACCGAATTCATCAGAGCTTTTAATATGCAGCTCCTTTGTCAGATCGCCATTGGACATATCTACAGACAAATCATTGACCTTCTTCACATTCTTAGATAAATACGTAGAGAAAAATATGATTCCAGCAGCAATAATAATGATACCGACAATGCCAATTATTATTAAATACTTTAAAATAGATTGAGATGCTTTTGTAAGCTCAAGCTTAGGCACAACAGACCCTAATACCCAGTCAGTACCTTGAATTTGTTGATATTGCACATAGTATTCTTGACCATTTTCAGTAAAGTAGCCATCACCTTCTTTACCAGAAAGCATCGATGTTGATAGTCCAGCTAATTCCTTGCTTTTTTCGTCCTTTATGTTTAGCTTCATTACCTTTTCTTCATTTTTTGCTGCAATATATTGCCCGTCTTTATCCAAGAGAAACGCCCAACCCTTTTCTCCCACTTTTGTTTCAGATATTAGTGTTTTTATTTCTCCAAGATCAATATCACTCGTTACAATTGCTTGTAAAGTATTATTTCCATTCTCTTCTTTATAGATTGGCATTGCTGCAGTAATCAACGTTGCCTTAGTACTTTCATCGTATAATGGCTTTGTATAAGCAATATTCGCAGTGTTATCTGACCCAACACCAGCTTTGTACCAAGCTTGATTTGGATAATCGTAACCTGGATCATTATAAGCTTGTGTGGATGTAATCTTGCCGCCCTCTCTATAGCTGTACGTACTGAAGTATTTTGTGTCTTCTTTATATTTATAAGGATCAAAATATATTCCTATTCCGTATACATCTTGATTATCCTCAAGCACCGCTTTAAACACGGAGTCAAAATCTTGCAGTGTATAGCTTGTTGCCTTTCTCTCTAATGCATTAGCAATACCTTTTGAAAAGGCAGTATGTGTATCAATAACTCCTTGCACGTTACTAGTTATGGAATCTAACTGATATTTCAGCTTTTGATCTGTTTCATTGGATATATAATTATGGGATGCTTTAAAAGAAACAGTCGTCATCACCACTAGCGTTATAAAAATTAACGGCATAAGAAAAACCAGTGTTTTTACTTTTATAGACATTCTTTTCATTAGTAGCCTTCCTTCTAAGAATTTGTTTAAGCAGTTAGAACTTAATAATATTATCGGTCCATTTTTATAAAGATGAATGACTAATATTTGACTATACGAAAAGGACTACCAAAAAAAGGCAGTCCTGCACGATCTAACTATATCCGCTTTTGATACGCTCTTGAATAAAAGTAATCGTATCTTCCGCTATTTTTTTTTGCTGTAACACTATGCCAGAATGACCACAATTATATAACTTTCTTGGCGGTTTTCCCCATGACTCCCATAAATAATCGGCATCTTCTAATGAGATATACTGATCATATTTACCAGAAATTAATAGGATATTATCCTTCTTTATTTTAGGAAGTGTAAGACTTGGATCAGTTATTTCCCAGTGTTTTAATAAAGCTTTATAATCTATCCCGTTCTGCAATAAATCCTCTTTAATATACCTTCCAGGAATAGTATTCCAAATGGAATAGGCTAGCCTATTTGCATAAAACACAGAAACAACTGCATCAAGTTCTGATTCAAGTGTTGCGATTAAATTTGTAATCCATCCTCCTAAACTTACCCCAACTAAAATAATCGGCCCATCATTTATTTGTTTGATTGAATGAATTAATGTCCTTAAATCAATGATTGATTGTCTAGCCGCCGCAACTGTTCGATCGATATTTGCACTTATCATTAATTCTCCATTATAAAGGGAGTGTGGCGGAGTACGATCCATATGATATGCCAGTGGAAAGTAATACATATTCCAGCCTAACTGAGACATGCGGCTATGGTACATACTTTTTAACTTACTGTATGAGTTCATTCTCCAGCCATGAACAAAGATAACATTCGGATTAGCTGCCCCTTCGGCATGCAAGTATACCTCGCCACTTACTAGATCATTTATAGGAAATTCCGATGTAACTATTGACTTAAAGCGATAAATGCCTGTGTCATAATCAATATTTACCTGTACATCCTTTGTATCAACTTGATAAAAATCCTCTCTCCGTATAGGTTCTAATATCTCTTTCGGCACAGAAAACTGCGATTTTTTACTTTTCTTTTTATGTAACTGATTTAAAGCGTAGTGGTCAATGAACTTAGAAAAAAGCACTTTACATTCCCCTTTTAAATACATTTTGCAAAAAATAGTATTTAACTCCCTGTATTCCTACCAGTCAGCTCTCCATCCTGCCTAGATAAAACTTCTTTTTTTTTCGAAATCATGATATTGTTAATTTTTATTAGGAGTTTTTTCTCCTAGACTGTAATCCTCTGCATTAAATATTGGGGTGAAAAAATGAATGATATTTCGAAGCTGCTTGAAAAGTTTCCTATTAAAATCACTGTAGCAGCATTGCTTATTATACTAATTGTTTATTTAATCCGTAAATTTATTAAGATTTTCTTTGATAAAACAAGCTTTTTAGATGAAAATCGTGAAGAGACCATTATCCATTTCACCAATCAGGCGACAAAGGTAATAGGAGTAGTCTTTTTCCTCCTTTATTTACTTAGCCACTTCTTTGATCTTGAAAAGCTTGTTACTGGCTCCGTTGTTGTGGCAGGTGCCTTGGCTGTTATTCTTCAGCATATTATCAGGGATTATATAATGGGGCTAACATACCTGTTTGAACGCCAAATTAATTACGGCGATTATATTATTATTAATGGCGAGCGCCAGGGGAAAATTGAAGAAATCAGCATGCGCCATCTCAAAATCCGCCAATACGATGGCTACCTGTATACTGTTTCCTATAGCAATATAACAGAGCTTCAAAATGGGACAAGAGGCAGACGCAGGGTAAATGAAAGCCTTATCCTCAATTACAGACAAAATCCAGATGCTGCCTTCAAAGTAATGGAGGAAGTAGCTCGAATTTGTAATGAAAAATATGGCGAATATTTATTAAAGGATGAAAACGGTGTTTCCGTTGAAAGATTTCAATTTAACGAGATAACCGAGCTAAATGTTGATTTCATGGGCCATAAATATTCTATATCTGGTCTTGTGAAGGAAGCTGATTATGTGGAAGCAAGTAAAAGGTTGCGGTACGAGCTAGCACTTGCCGCCTACAATAGCGATTTAATAATGGCAGAGAGCACAAGCACCAGCCATTAATATAGAAACAAGCAAGGGTCATTTACCTTGCTTGTTTGTTATGTATTTATTTTTTAGCTTCCAAAAACGGTAAACACCCTTCTCTTTTTTTGGTCAAAACCTCCTATTTTCTTAACTAGTTAAAATAAATTATTTTGACATAAGAAAAAAAATCGTGTAATGTAATGCATGTTCGCTTTAACGCTTAAAAGCGTTTGTTTGAAAAAGAGTGACAATTTAAACAATCTCTTTTTAGTAAGAACGAAGTATTAAGAGTTTTGGAGGAAAAATGATGGAGTTAGAAAAAAACACGCTGACAGTCCGCCCGATTGAAGCAGCGATTGTTACTATATTATTAATGGGGATACTTGGATACCTCATCATTGGGGTTAAGGTTGTTCCTCATATTGCGATAATGACAGGAATTGCACTTTTATTAACTTATGGCGCAGTCAAAAAAGTTGGCTTTAGTGAACTAGAGCAAGCGATGGTGGATGGCATTAAACCAGGATTAGGTGCTGTAATGATTTTCTTTTTCATAGGAATGCTTATAAGCAGCTGGATGGCAAGCGGCACAATCCCAACATTTATCTATTTATCTGTTGAACTAGTTACTGGAAAATTTTATTATGCAATAGTTTTTGTTGTTACAGCGATTATCGGTCTTTGTATTGGAAGCTCCCTCACTACTGCAGCTACCATTGGAGTTGGCTTTATGGGAGCAAGCATTGCATTGGACATTTCGCCTGCTATCACAGCGGGAGCGATAATTTCAGGTGCATTCTTTGGGGATAAAATGTCGCCATTATCTGATACTACTACACTAGCAGCAAGTGTTGCTGATACTGATTTATTTGAACATATTAAGGATATGGCATGGACAACTGTTCCTGCATTTATTATTTCTTTCTTTGTCTACTTAATGATATCACCTAAGACAACAAGTGAAAGCATTCAGAAAATAGATGCGATTAAAGGGACACTGCTGGATCAGAACCTTGTCCACTGGTACTCTATCATCCCATTTATTATTTTAGCAGTGCTCGCACTTAAAAAGGTGTCTGTTATTGCCACATTATTCGCTGGTACAATTTCTGCACTTATTATTTCCTTTTGGGTGAATAACAGCTTAGGATTTAAAGGGATATTAGAATTACTTTACTCAGGATACAAATCAAATAGTGGAATTACAGAAGTAGACTCCATGCTATCAAGGGGTGGCATCGAAAGCATGATGTTCAGTATTTCCATTATTCTACTTGCCTTAAGCATGGGAGGCCTGTTATTTAAACTAGGAATCGTTCCTGCCCTTATATCTGTAGTGCAACGCATACTTAACCGCGTTTCCTTACTAGTATGCTCTGCTGCAGGCATGGCAGTTGCTGTTAACTTTATAATTGGTGAACAGTACTTATCCATCCTGCTGCCGGGGAATGCTTTTAAAGAAAACTTCAAAAAGGCAGGTCTAAAACCAAAGCATCTGTCACGTGTGCTTGAAGATGCAGGAACAGTCGTTAATCCACTTGTTCCTTGGGGTGTATGTGGGGTATTTCTGTCAACTGTACTCGGTGTTACTGTGACAGAGTATGCTCTATTTGCATTCTTCTGCCTTTTATCACCATTAATTACGTTATTTTATGGTTTTACAGGCATATCATTACCTAAAACGAAGAAGCTTTAAAATAGCTTATATTTAGGGCGCAGTTATCATCATGATAACTGCGCCCTTATTTTGCCACCTTCCAACCCAAAATACCATTGAATTTAAATGGTGGAATGGCTATTTTTCGATCATTGCGTTTGTAATTGCCTTTGGTTTTTTATTGCCATTACATTTGAAAATTATTAGAAGTGACTAAATAGAAAAAAAGGTACTTCTGCTATTTTGCTCAAAATGGATAGAAGCAAAATAGCAGTACAGCACCTTTTTTTGATTATTCCTTCATAATTTGCTCAAGAGCAAGACTTTGCAGCCCGTATAAGTAATCCTTTTTCCAATCGCTCCATGTAAGTTCTGGAAGATGTTCTGCAGGTACATATATTAAGCTATTATTTACAATTTCATCTAATAGCTGTTGTTCAACCTCAGCCTTGTTGAATATGATGGCATGTGGATTAAGAATGGATACAAATGAGGCTACTAACCTGCTGATTGCATCAATCTTAATAGCTTCATTATTCAATGCCTCTTGAAAATTCTTATCATTATACTGAGGAATCAACGAGATTTCTCCAGAGAAAAATGTACTTCCTCTAACTACATCTCCATTAATCATAATGCCGGCTCCTGGTCCATTTTGACCAAAATACAAATATACGAGCGAGTGTTTTTCGGTCATGCCCATATTGAAATGATATCCAAGCACAGCTGCATTCATATCATTTTCCACAACTACAGGGATAGAAAAACGATCCTCATAATACTTTTTCAGGTCAAAATTTTGAAGGGAATCATAACCTGGTATATAAAATATTCGGCCATTATCAACAGAACCTGGAACTCCAATTGCAATAGAGCTTATTTTCGGGTATTTAGCCATGATGCTTTCGATACAGCCATTCAAGGACGTTAAGTCATCATCTTTTAACACACTTTGAACAGTTCCTGTTTCTTTTATTTCACCCGCACAATTGAATATTGTATAATTCGTTTCGGTTCGTTCCAAAAATATGGACAAACCTAACATATATTCCGCGTTATATGAATATCTTTTTGCTCTTCTTCCACCACTAGAATCATCTAGCCCAACTAAATAAATCTCTCCGTCCCTTTCCATCTGGGACAAAAATTTGCTTATAGTCGGAAAACTGATATCTAATGTATTACTAAGTTCAACCTTAGTAGCGCTCCCCAATTCCAACAATGATTTGCGAATACCAGTATGGATAACTTTTTTCATAGATTTTGGAGTAGCTGATAATTCATTCATTACTTTCACCACCAATAAACCTTTTTAAATTACTTAAAAAAGCATGGTGCTAATATAGCATAAATACATTTTTATCACAATCTTTTAAATATCCTTGACCGAAGCTGATTCTTCCTTATCACTCTGCAAGGAAAGAAATTGCATAATTGTTTTCATAACAGCATCTTCTTCATTTGATCCAGTAATGAAATTAGCTGCAGCCTGTACTTCTGGAAAAGCATTTCTCATCGCAAAGCTGTAAGCCCCAGAAGCCATTAATTCTAAATCATTGTATCCATCACCAAAAACCATTGTTTCCTCTGGTGTCACATTCAACAGCTTCTGCAAATGATCAATCGTCGTACCTTTATGAACATTTGCATTTGTAATATCAATCCATGCTGCTTCTGATGCAACAATATAAGCATGGTCAAAAAATGTCGCTAGCCTTTCTCTTGTTTCCACACATTGCAATGCTGGATCATGTACTGTTATTTTTATAAAGTTCTCAGAAATACTATGAAAATCCTTTACACGGTTAAGCTTAGCAAAGGAACGGCGTACAATCGCAAACTCATCAGGAGAAATTGTTTCTTTTACATACGCCCCTGTTTTTGTACAAGCAATTATTGTATGATCTAGATTTATTTCCTCTAGAAGATCAATTATTTTCAAGCCCAGATCATTTACAATTAAGGATTCATACACAAAAAGGTCGTTGTGCTTTATACGTGTAGCACTATCACCTAATATCCACAAATCACTCGCATCTTCTCCAAATAGTTCTTCTATCCGTTCACATTGCTTTCCAGTACATGGAGCAAACAAGACTCCTTTATCCTTCATGATTTTTTTTGTTTTTTTAAATAAATCCCTGTTAAAGTCTCCATTATTATTTAAAAATGTTCCATCCATATCAGAAATAACTAATTTAATCATTTGAGTCCCTCCATAATAGTTAATTTATTTAGCTCTAGGTAACAGCACTTATTAAATTAGTTTAATAAGTGCTGTTACCTACTTAACTTCCTGTCTATTATACTATTCTTTAGTGAATGAAACTGGTCTCATTTGGAGTAGCATTATTGGTTTTATGTATGAATAATAGTCTTTTTTCCTGGCTAAATCATAAGTACAACTATAAATAATTAATTTTTTTCCCGAAAAAGAGGTTGGAAATACACAGACTATTTTAAATTCTCAAAAGGAATCTGGAGGAAACAAGAGGATTACTAAGTATACAGTACATGTTGAACATACAGTTTCGTCTGTACATAGTTTACAGAGGATTAACCCCAATTACGCCCTTTGTATTCAATTTGTTATACAGTTACACTTTATTTAGCCTAAAAATGAATGCAGAGGGGAGTTTTTTGGTGCTAAAAAAACTTAGCGGAGTAACATTAGCAATGGCTGTAACGATTGGATTAACTGCTTGTGGAGGAAGTGAAACAAGTGGGAGTGGGTCACTTGGAGAACAGTTAGATTATGAAATTGTTGGTATAGACCCTGGATCTGGTCTTATGAATGCTACCCAAAATAATGTATTACCTGGATATGGACTTGATGAAAAATGGAAAGTAATCGAAGGATCAGATACTGCCATGACAGCTGAATTAACAAAAGCCATAAAAAATGAAGATCCGATTATTGTAACTGGTTGGGTTCCACACTGGATATTTAATGAGTTCGATTTAAAAATGCTGGAGGATCCAAAAGAACTTTACGGCGGGGAGGAATACATACATACACTTGTTAGACATGGCTTGCAAGACGATTTACCTGAAGCATATAAGTTCCTTGACCAATTCGAATGGGGCCCTGAAGAAATGCAGGATGTAATGGTAAAAATTCAAAGTGGAAAATCTGAACAGGAAGCAGCTGAGGAATGGGTCGCTGAAAATGCGGATTTAGTGAATTCCTGGACAGAAGGTGTCAAGCCTGGTAATGGTGAAGAAATAAGTATGACATATGCTGCATGGGCGGATTCCATCGCAAGTAATAATGTCGTTAAATACGTGTTAGAAAAAGAATTGGAATATTCCGTGAACTTAATACAAGTTGAGCCAGGAGCAATGTGGGCAGGTGTTTCTGACGGCAGTGTCGATGCGATGATAGGCGCCGCATTACCGACTACACATGCTGCCTATTATGAGAAATTCGAAGGTGACTTCGTTGACTTAGGACCAAACTTTACTGGTTTAAAAAATGGTCTTGTAGTTCCGGCATATATGGATATAGACTCTATTGAAGACTTACAGGATTTATAATAAGGATAAAACAGGAACCAGCCGCTACATGTGGCTGGTTCCTAGTTTAACTTTGATAATTACTACATTACATTTCATATACTATAAACTGTTTAACTCACCGATAATCTCATCTGTCGTTAGGATTGTCGCAAACTCTTTTTGAAGCATCGCTAACTCATGATTATGTATTGCTTCTGCACCATATGGAACTCCGTTATGATCGGTAATTTCGAATGCAGCAGTAGCATCAGCTACGAGGAATGTTTTATACCCTAAGTTTCCACACATTCGTGTTGTCGTTGAAACACAATGCTGTGTTGATAAACCTGTTATCAATAATTCTTCTATTTGTTGCTCTTGAAGGTAGGTTTCCAGACTTGTACCAATAAAGGCACTGTTAACGTTTTTTTGAATAATTTTTTCAGTGCTTTTCGGCTGTACTATTTCCTTAAACTGTATACCAACCTTATTCTTATAGTGGAGTGGAGATTGCGGTTGAACGGACAGGTGTTGAGAATAAATAATCTTCCCGTTATTGTTTCGCCATTCCTTCAAAAGCCGCGCAATATTTTCTTCTGCTTGCTCATTATTCCTGCTTCCCCAATATGGATCATCAAATCCCTTTTGTACATCCAATATCATCAGTGCCGGGAGACCTTTAAAATTTGCCAATACAACTCTCCTCACATTTAAGTTATCTACCTTTTATTATTCCTATTGTTTTCCCGAGCATACATAGCTTTGAACCTATTACATATGCATACGCAAAAAAACTGCATTCTAAATATGTTTAGAATGCAGTCATATGAATATTTACCTTTAACACCAATTTTATAGTAGAAACTATTTAACTAATAAAGAAGTTAATAATCAGCACACCAGCGAGTCCAACTAAGGAAGCTATTGTAACCATAACAGACCATGTACGGATTGTTTTTCCAATGGAAAGATTGAAATATTCCTTGTATATCCAAAATCCTGCATCATTAACATGGGAGAATGTCATGCTTCCTGCCCCAGTCGCTAATACCATCAGCTCTGGACTCACATGTGCCGCTCCGACTAATGGAGCTGCAATGCCGGCTGCTGTTAGGCCTGCAACTGTTGCTGAACCTAGAACCACCCGCAGGATTGCAGCGATAAGCCATGCCAGAATTAATGGTGACATTGTGGAGCCTTCCATCAGGTTAGCGACATATTGATCTACATGTGTATCAATCAGAACCTGCTTAAATGCCCCGCCCCCTGCAATAACTAACAGAATCATCGCAATGCTGCTTACTGACTCAGAAATGGAATTCATAATTTCCGGCATTTTTCTGCCTCTGTTTAAGCCAAATGTAAAAATGGCAACAATAACCGCTACCAGTAAAGCAAAGCCAGGATCACCTAAAAACTGTGCAACAGGCAGCAATGATGAATTAGGCATCGCTATTTCAACTATTGCCTGGAATGCAATAAGAATAACTGGAATAAGTGCAGTAAACACACTGATACCAAAGCTTGGAAGCTCACTTTCTTTAAAATGCTTTGGCGTGAATAACCCTTTTGGTATTTCAACTTCTAAATCTGCTTTCTTAAACGTCTTCACATAAAGTGGACCACTTAAGTAAATAGCTGGTATCGCGATAAGCACACCATATAACAATGTTTTGCCAATATTAGCATCATAAACAGCAGCAACTGCTGTTGGTCCTGGATGAGGTGGTACAAAGCCATGCATTGTGATTAAAGCAGAAATGACTGGCATTCCGATATAAAGAATTGGCACACCTGCTTGTGCTGCAATTGTAAACACAAGCGGAATTAATACAACTACACCTGTTTCAAAGAATAATGCAATCCCAACTATCCCTGCTGTTAGAACGGCAGCAAGCTGGACTCGTTTTTTCCCAAATGAATTAATCAACGTTGTTGCAATTCGCTGGGCTCCACCAGAATCGGCCATTAATTTACCGAGCATACCCCCAAAACAGATAACTAAAACAAGATGGCCTAATGTACTGCCGAGACCAGTTGTAATAGATTCCATTGCTTCGGTTGGTGCCATGCCTTCCATAACACCTACTAGCAGAGACACAATCACAAGCGATATGAAAGCGTTTAACTTAAAGACCACCATCAATAAGAGCAAAAGCGCTACCCCAATACATATATATACAATCGGCATATTTCTCCCTCGATTCCCTTTTGAGTTTTGGAATGCCATAAAGGCATTCCGTGACTATATTTGCTTAATCCTTACCGCTCAACAGCTCAACAACTGTTTTTAAATCATCTACTGCTCCAACATTCCCCGGGAAGATTACATAGGACATACCTGGGTATTTACTTTCTTCTCCTGTAATCCACACTGGAATTCCTGGTCTAATCTGACCAGCAACGGTTGCTCTTTTTACGGCGAGGCCTTTTGTGCCAACGTCACTAGAAGTTATGCCTCCTTTTGCTACTAGGAAATTCGGTCGCACCTTTAATTTAGTGACAATGGACGTAACAGCATCCGAAATGGAGACAGACAGCTTCAATTCTTCTTCTTTTTTGTTTTCTCCCAGATCAAGCCTTTTCCTGCTTGTATAAACAGCTACTGTCCTGCCTGCCGTGATAAAATCCTCTACTGCGCCAATTACCCGTTCACACTCTTCTTTAAATTTATTAGGTTCTAAAACTAGGTTTGTATTAAACTCAATAAATTCAATGGAAGATAACTCTTTTAATTTTTCTAATTGCTCTGTCGTCTTCTTCACATGAGAACCAACAATAATTAACCCACCGTTTGTTGTCTCTTCGTTCACTAGCTCTTTCCTTGTTAAAAGACCTTTGTCTTGAACTCCTCCTATAACCTTCGGCAGTGCTGCAGCTGTTCGGAACAAGAAGTTTTTGCCTGCCTGAATTGCTTTTACAAGTGCTGCTGTAAAGACCTTCACATCGGCTTCATCAGCAGCGTTGACAACTATTTTATTAAAATCCTGTACATTAGTAAGCTGTTCAGCAATAGCTTCTACTTCCATTGCACGAAGCTGTTCAATCGAAATATATAAGGTGTTTTTTGCTAAAAATGCCCCATTTGACTTTTCTTCGACCCATTCTCCAAGATGAGAACTGGAATAGCCAAATGTACGGTCTTTTGCGAATTCCGTTTCTCCAGCTGGAACAAGCTCTGTACCTGTTTGGACATAATGGACATTATTCAGTGTAAACCGACCGCCTTCTTTGAAATATGGCAGTATTACTTCTCCGTCTATCTTAAGAGCAGAATTTGCTTCAAGTGTATCTCGAAGGACAGTAGTCTCAAGAGGATAATGCCCTCTTAGAGTGGAGTCTCCTCTGCTTATGATCAAAAATTCCTTATCTAGTCTTGTTGCGACTGCTAGGATATTTTCAGCAATTTCACGATGAACAGCCTCTGTTTCTTTTTCTGTCAGCCCTCTTGAGTTCGTCAAAATGAAGAACATGGAAGCAGCTTCTTGGAAACCAGCCTCTATTGCTTCTTCTGACCAATCCGTGAAGACAGAAATATTATTCACCGTCTGCACACCTGTCGGATCATCATCAAGCACGATGATTTTTTTGTTTAATTCCTTGAGTGCCTCTGCTGCTACCTTATCTGCTTCCTTCTTATCTACCGCTGGCAGCTGCTTAAGGTATTCTGCATTTAAACGCATGCTTTCCATTATTTTTCCGCCTTCTTTACTTCAGTATTAGCAAGCTTCTCGTAATATCGAACAATACTTGAATGGTCATCATTCACTTTTCCGTCTGTTTTTAATGCATGGAATATTTCCAACAGGTGACTAGATAAAGGCAATGGCACGCCAATTTCATGTGCTGTGTCCATCACATTTGTAATGTCCTTCATATTAATAGCGATACTGCCGCCAGGAGTGAAGTTTCTTTCCAGAATCATTGGTACCTTAGCATCTAATACTGTACTGCCTGCAAGTCCGCCACGAATTGCTTCATACATCTTCTCAACATCAATACCTGCTTTTGCTGCAAGAACTAACGCCTCTGACATTGCTGCAATGTTAAGGTTTACAATTATTTGATTAGCAAGCTTTGCTGTTACGCCACAGCCATTGTCTCCAACTAAAACGATGTCCTTGCCCATTCCACTTAAAACTTTTTTAGCGCTTTCAAAAACCTCTGGCTTTCCTCCAACCATAATCGATAATGTTCCATCTATTGCTTTCGGCTCTCCACCACTTACAGGCGCATCAAGCATGTCTACGCCCTGTTTTGCGGCAGTTGCAGCAAGCTCACGCGACACATTTGGTGTGATTGAGCTCATATCTATTATTACAGTACCTGGCTTAGCACCTTTCAAAATTCCATTTTCGCCAACAATAACGTCCTTTACATGCTTTGACGCCGGTAGCATGGTGATAATAATATCTGCTTTCTCTGCAAGCTCCTTTGGAGTAGAAGCAGCTTCCGCTCCAGCAGCTGTTAGCTGTGCAACTGCCTCTTTATTAAGATCTAATACAGTCAGAGAGTGTCCTGATTTTATAAGGTTCAGCGACATTGGCTTCCCCATAATTCCTAATCCAATAAAACCAACTTTTTGTTCCATCTATATTCCTCCTCAGGCTTGTAAGCATTTGCAAATTTGTATACATATGTTTTTTTAAAATATTGAAACTAATGCAATCGTTTTCAACTTTCCACAAACTCATTGTACACGATTACATAAAAAATGTATACATTTTTTTATTTTTTGTATACAAAATTTCTTGTCAGGTATTTTTCTATATATTATTTTTAGCTTTTCTTTGGTAAGATACAGATAAATAGCTAATGTACTGGAGGTGAAACTATGTATGGAAGTGAACGTTCACGTTCTGCTTCGCATCAGTCCTATGAAATCTTACGGGACAAGATACTAAATGGTGAGCTGCAAGGTGGTACTAAGATTGTCGAAGAAAAAATTGCAGCAGAGCTGGGTGTGAGCAGAACACCAATCAGGGAGTCTATTCGGAAGTTGGAGTACGAGGGACTAATCGTCAACAAACGAGTTGTGAAACCGACAGAGAAAGACTTACGAAATATGTTCCAAGTCCGCATTCTTTTGGAAGGATATTCCGCTCAATGTGCAGCCTCATACATAAAAGAAAAAGAACTCGAGGAATTATTGACATGTGTTGAAATCGGTAAGAATGGGGAGGTAGAAGAAATCATGAAGGCGAACGAGCGCTTTCATGAAATTATTGTGCAATCAAGCAATAACCCTGTCATGATTGACATTATTGACCGCATGCAATCCACTATTTATCTTTTCAGAAAAACAGTTGTTTTCTATAACCGCCCACATCTTATTGATGAACATGAGCAAATATATGAAGCAATTAAAGGAAGAGATGGCCAGAAAGCAGAACAGCTGATGAAGAGCCATTTACAAGCAGACCTCGAGTTTTGCCTTCACTTAATCGGATAATAGAAAAAGGGTGCACTCTCTTTTAGAGTACACCCTTTTTACATTAGCCAATTAGTCAGCGTCAACTTCTAGAGTACCAGCATAGTTCATTGCCAGCTGATCAGCAACAGTCATTTCTGAACCGCCGTAATAAGGATAATATGGCAATTCAATTATTGCATTAATTTCACAAAGGGAAACAGTGATAGGATAATACCATGGTGCAGGTCCTATTGCTACTGTGTCACAATCAACCTTACCTACCACACCAATAAAATATCCGCCATTTGTAACAATCTTTACAAGACGACCATGAAGTCTTTTAAGTTCGTCTTTAATGCCATCTACACATTTGCCGTCACATTTGTGACCATGTTTGTGTTTATCCTTGCATTTGCAGTCCTTTTTCTTATTATGCTTATGAAATAACATGAAATCTAAATGAAGCTTCATAAATATTTCCCCTTCCATCTGTTAATTATTTCTTCTTTAACAATATATTGCAGCTCGTCCTTTTCTGTTATAATACAGATACCGATTTATGAGACAGTGATGAAAAATGATGAATTGACTTAAATATATCAGTCTATGATGTGAATAGAGAAAGGTGCACTCTTTTAATGAGTACACCTTTCAAGTAAGTGAGAAGGAGGTTTTAATGGTATTATAGGGGATTGTATTAAGAGGTGCTTTTGGTAATGAGCCCAGTCACTTTATCGAAGAATACATAAATTAAGAAGATACCTGCGTTAACCTGTGAAGACAAGCCATTGGTATGCACAATAAGATTCCTTAAACTAATAATAGAATGTTAATTACTTCGTATATTGTTTCAACATGCAATGGTTTTTTTTCTTTCATTGCCCTGCTTGTTGGCATTTAGATACATCATCATATTTTTATTTCTATCTGTAATTATCTTCCTATCACAGGCTTGTACACCATTATTTTTTTTCCGTTATCATGGTAATTACAGCTTGTCCTTCTCCATTACGATTGACTCCAACTGAACCGCCGCCTCCCTTACCAAACTTGATTTCTTAATACCTTATAATATATTAGCGAAAGTGCTTAACAGAAACCGCTTCTCCCCATGGACACACCTATTTTTTTAAAAATAAGAAAAGAGCGTAAAAGGCAGAAATTATCTACCCTTATGATAGACTTGGCATTAATTTCCTATCTAAGCAAAATCTCGTAAAGACAATGATTATTGTTAAGTTTATCTGAAACACTTACCTTCATGCACAAAAGCAATATTCAAACCTGTGCACTCTCATGCCCGACAAAGCCTGCCGCCATTATGTGTCCTTGTCTTATTCCGTTGTTCTGTTAAAGAACCGTTCTGCGGATTTCCGTCTGTTTATTAAGCACTTTCTCTCTTCATCGCAAAAAGAAAAAGCACCAAACCAGGTGCTTTCCCCTAAATTATATAGCCTCTTTTTCACCCTTAAGCTTATTCAGCTCAGCAGCTATTGCCTCTTCACTAACAGTGTTGTCAACACCGTTCAATGGAGTCGTTGTATATCCTCCAGCTTGGACCTCTGCTTCCAAAAAGAGGATTTTCTCCTCCATTCTAGTAACACCTCGCAAAATATTATCTGCACCGAAGGATACAGTAATGTTTTGGATTTGCTTAGCGTTTTTCGCAACATTTGCACGAGATGCAAGCACCGTTTTCTTTTGCTTCAGTTCATTAAGTGTGTTCTGCAGCTCTCTAAACTTGTCCTCCAGTATAATCGTCTGCTCCTTGATTGCATCAAGCTGTTGATTATACAGGCTAAGCTGTTGTTCAAGATTGATTTTTTCCTGGAGCGCCAATTTAGCAGCGGCCTCATCTCCTTTCTGGAGAGCCGATGCTGCTTGTCGTGTTCTTTGCCCAATATATTCCTTCGTTTGTGCTATTAATGCAGCTTGTTTGTTTTCAGCAAATAGCTGTTTGGAAATGGCAGATTGTGCTTTATTTAGCTCTTGCTCCATTTCTCGTAAATATTCATTCAGCATCGCAATTGGATCTTCGGCTTTATCCAATATTCCATTTATACTTGAAGTTGTAATTGTTTTAATTCGCTTGAAAATACCCATTTTATTCGCTCCTTGTTGTTAGTATTATTTTTTCATTTTATAAGTAAGCGTGGATTTCATTAATTTATAGATGGTTTAGTTGGAAAGGATAAACAAATTTGTGTTCTTCCTGTCTAACTTCCTTATTCCTAATAAAACTGTGAAAGATGATAACTGGTTGCTATAAAAGAAAACCCAGAACATTTCCTAAACCTAATGTTGACTGTTTTTTTCCTCCTTTCGATATTTGCAGTTTAATAATGTTTAGTGAAAACATGGTGAAATATCTTTAATAAATAAAAGAACTATAAAAACAATAAATTAAGTTTTTGTAAAAGAAGTATGTACTTTAGCAAACGAACATTTAAAGGTTTAAAGAAAATTAAAAGTGTTGAACTTTCAGAATTTAACAACTTTAAAATTTTGCTAAAAAAATAGGAAATTCGACCGATAATTTTGACATAGGTTAGTAGGATAAATTCTTTATATATCTCTGGCAAACTCACTGAAAAGTGAAGACGCAAAGCTTCGGGTCTAAGGCATTTTTATAGCTATGATGGCTGAGCTGCAACATACATATTATTAATGTATTTTTGTTTGCAGCCCTTATTTACATAGGGCCTTTTTTTTTGAACCTCTTTTTTAGATTCTAAAGTATTTATCTTATTAGCAAAAAATAATTTGGAGGAAATTATGGATTTTAAAAAAGTACAGCAGTTATTTCCTAGTGAAGATGGAAATAAACAGCAGCAATTAGAATTATTAGGTTATATCGAGCAATTATTAAGTGGAATTGATAGCAAGAAGGATCCTAACAAATCTACATTAGGTCCTATTCAAGAGAAAAGTGACAATTTGTACAAAGAAATAGTTGAAAATGCCGCTACTCCAAACTCCGGAATTAATATGGAGGAAATAGTAAATAAACTGATCGCTCTTTCTGATGGACATCCTTACCATACTAGAAATTTCGTTACTAATGTTTTACCAATGGCAAGTATTCCTGGAATTATTGGACTACTAACGACTTCGATTTTAAATGGAAACAACCTATGGGATGTATATGGCCCTGCAGCAGCAGAAGCAGAGGTTAAAGTAATTTCAATGATGTCTAAGCTTGTTGGGTATGATTACACAAAAAGCTGGGGATACACTACTTGGGGTGGACAGGGTGCCGTTTTCAGCGGTCTGCGTCTAGCAATTGCTAAGCAATTTCCAAATGCTAAAGAGGAAGGCGTACCAAATAATCTTTACTGCTTCGCTTCAGAAAATGCCCATTATAGTCTATTAAAATCTGTTGAAGCAACTGGAATAGGCAGCAACCATTTAATTCGCGTTAAAGCTGGAAGCGACTTTGCAATGGACATAACAGATCTTCAAGAGAAAATGGAAGCTGTTATTCAAAAAGGCGGTATTCCAATCTATGTTGTAGCTACAACTGGAACTACTGATAGCTTCGGTATTGACGATGTGAAAAGTATTAAAGAAATTACGACTGAATTAGAGAAAAAACATCAGTTAAAACCAATACATATTCATGCAGATTCTGCATTAGGCGGATTCTATTCATTATTTGCCAATTACAATTTCACTAACAATCCTCTTAACTTTGAAAAGGATGTATTGGAAGGTTTAATGCAAATTAATGAAAGAATGCAGTATATCTCAATCGCGGATAGCCTATGCTTTGACTTCCAAAAGCTTGGTCAAACACCATATTTAACAAGTCTTTTCCTAGTGAAAAATGGTGAGAGCCTTGGTCTTCTTGACCTTGAAGAGTTTGAAACTCCTTATGTTGGTAATCGTGGTTATGGAAGCTACCATACAGGTTATACATTAGAATGCTCAAGAATGGGAAGCTCAATTGCTATTTATGCAGCATTATTAGCGTTCGGTGTTGAAGGCTACCAACAGATTCTGGCAAATTATGTTCGCGTTAATATCGCCTTCAGAAAAATGCTAAAAGAAAGAATCCCTAATATGGGAATTACTAACGAAAAAAATATCGGTCCTATTACTACATTCCGTATTTACCAAGACACTGTACAATGGGATCTTGAACAAAGCGGTCAAGCAACTGCTGAACAAATAAATCTTACAAACGAATTAAACTATGAATTATTTGAAATTCTTGGTCAACAACGTGAAGATGTATTTTTCGGTGATACTAAAAAGCAATGCTTAGTAGATGTAAGTGATTCAATTGAGCGTCTTCCTATTTATGTTTCTAAATTATTCTCGATTTCACCATATACAGAAGTGGAACATTTAGACCATATGATAACAGCTATTGAGAAATCCATAATGAAAATGGAGGGTATGAAAGTTGAAGTTACCCTCTAGAAAAAAGTCGATACTATTTAAAAACATTTTAGATTTTGTTATACCTATTGCTATTTTTTCCGTTATATTTAGTGCAACTCTTTATACTTTTTCAATGAATATTATTAACAATTATGTTATTGACCAGTTTGAGAATCGTTTAGAAACAGTTCTTAATGACATGGTTGAAAACATTGATCCTACTCTTGTAGAAAGTGCTGATAGTGGCAATGCAGATACATATAAAGAACTACTAGACAAAGTGAATTATTACCAGCAAAAACATAAGGTTGAAAACACTTATGTTCTTGCAAAAAAAGGGAATAACGAATACATTGTTGCATTAAGTAACTCTGACGAGCAAGGGTCGGATTACACTTTTTCTGATGCTATGAAACAAACACTATCAGAAGGAAAAATTCAATATAGTGATATTTATAAGGATGAATTCGGGGTTCATAAATCTATCTTTGCTCCTATAAAGGGAACAGATATGATTGCTGGTATTGATATGGATGCATCATTTATCAATGCACTGAAATCACAGGCACTTTATACGTCATTAGCTTTAACTGTCATCTTTATTATTTTAGGAATAATCATTGCCTACTTTATTAGCAAACGAATTACAAATCCTATCATTGCTATAAAGAACTACGTAAACCAAGTTGCTGATGGTAACTTAGAAGTAAAAGACCTGAATATTAATAGAGAAGATGAAATTGGTCAGCTAGCAGCTGGAACACAGCAAATGGTATTGGATCTTAACACTTTAATTAATAAAATCGCTCATAATGCCCAAGAGGTTTCAACAACTGCTGAAGAACTTAGCTCAAGTGCTGAGCAAACAAATATTTCCGTTGTTCAAGTAACTGAATCTATTCAGGAAGTATCAAGTGGTGTGGAAAATCAGACTCAAAATATCGATAAAATGAACAAAGGGATATTTGATGTTTCTAATGGTATGCAGCTTATTGCTGCAAATGTTAAGGACGTGTCTACAAATTCTAATGAAACTTCTAAGGTTGCAACAAATGGTTCCATGGTTATTGATTCCGCGCTTGAGCAAATGGATGAAATTCACCAATCTATGAAACATACTTCTGAGGTTGTTAATAGATTAAGCAAGCAAACGAATGAAATCGGCGAAATTATTTCATTGATTACTGCCATTTCAGACCAAACTAACCTGTTGGCGCTTAATGCTTCGATTGAGGCAGCAAGAGCCGGGGATCATGGTAAAGGATTTGCAGTAGTAGCTGAAGAGGTGCGTAAATTAGCGGAGGAATCTAGAACTGCTGCAAACAATATTACAAATAAAATTGAAACTATTAAAGTAGAATCTTCAAATGCTGTTGAGGCAATGAACTCTGGATACAGCAAATTAGAAGATGGTGTTACAACGTTTGAGCATGCAAGAGGTGCTTTTGCTGATATCAAGAAATCAGTTGAAGGTGTTAATACGCAAATCACAGAGGTTAATACTGCGATTGAAGACATGAATAATGGTGTTCAACAAGTATCTAAATCAATGGAAGAGCTAAGTGCAATATCTGTTGAAACAACAAGCAATGTTCAACAAATTGCCGCTACCTCTGAAGAGCAAACTGCAATATTTGAAGAAATCGCAAATTCTGCTTCGACTATGTCTACAATGGCGGAAAGTCTGCGTGATAGTGTTAAGAAATTTAAATTGTAATAATTAAATATCGTTAACACTTATTAAAACAGTCCCATTTCCTTTTAGGAAATGGGACTGTTTTGTTATCATTTATGAGCAGGAATACCTAAATATCCGACTAATCTGCTTCTTATTTAAAGCTAACTCTATTCAATATTTTTGCTTTCTGAAAATGAAAGATCGATTTCGACAGTTCAAATATGATGCCATTTGTAAGTGATACGGTGTTTTCGATTATCAATCCAGGATCGCCGCTTTTTAATTGCAGCAAATTGGCTGTGTCTTCCTCCATCAACGCACAATTTATCACCTTGTCTGCAAACCCGATGCTTAGCTTTAAGTCTTCAATTAAATAGGTATAAATTGATTGTACAGCTATTTCCTCATTTAAATATGGAACAATATCCTTTTTAAAATAGCTGATTTCAATGGAAAAAGGCTCTTCATTGACAATGCGCAAACGCTTTGTATAGTACAATTTGGCTCCTGTTTCACATTGAAGTCTACTTGCCAGCTCGTCATCTGCCTCCATGACATGCAGTTCTAAAACCTTCGTTTCAATTATTTTAGCTGGCAAATCCTTTGTTAAACCACGCAAGCTCCCTAAGTTGATATAATCTGTTTCCGATTTTTTTCTCAGGAACATCCCGCTCCCTTGAACCTGGTAAATATAGCCCCGATTAACAAGCTGTGTGACTGCTTTTCTGACAGTGCTCCTGCTTACCTCAAATTGTTTGGCAAGCTCCTCCTCTGTTGGAAGTTTATTCGTCTCGTCAAATTTCCCTTCTGTAATTTCCTTCTCCAAGAACTCCGCTATCTCTCTATATTTTACTGCCATAAAAGTCTCCTTCATAAAAAAACAGTTAGTGTATTGACTCTATTGTAAACAATAAATGACTTGATTAAAATGATTCACCAGCAAAAAAACCTCCTATTTACAATAGGAGGTTTCGTTTTATATTAAAGCTCTTCCCCTCTCGTTTCAATGATATGCTTGTACCAATGAAACGAAAGCTTTTTCTTTCTGTTCAGATTATCAGCGTGGTCGACATAAATAAATCCGTACTGCTTCTTATAACCGTTAAGCCAGCTTAACAAATCAATAACAGACCATGCATAATAGCCTTTTAAGTTAATTCCTTCTTCTATTGCACGCTTCACAACCTTTAAATGCTCTTCAATATATTTAATTCGAGGAACATCGACTATTTCGTTATCAATGATTGGATCCTCGTCGCCAAGGCCATTTTCAGTTACGTACATTTTAATATCTCCATAGCGGTCTTTTAACATATGCAAGCCGTCAAGGAAGCCTTGTGGAGAGATTTCCCAGCCCCATTTTGTATATGTTTTGTCATCCATTTTGACTGTTCGATAGTATCCGTCAAAGGATGGGTTACCAGGAGCAAGTGTGGAGGATTCTCTTGAATGCTCCATTGCAAGCGAACCTTCTGCAATTCTTTCAACACGGATTGGCTGGTAATAATTCAAGCCGATAAAATCATTACTTTCTGCATTTCTTTTCAATGTATCTAGTTCTTCCTCTGTCCAGCTAGGAGTCCAACCCTTTTCTTCTAGCTGCTTCACAACATAAGATGGATATTCTCCTTGTAAAATCGGATCATAATACCAAAAAGTCTCATATTCATTCGCATGCTGTGCAGCATTGATATTTGCTTGCTTGCCGTCCACACTGTAGGCAGGCAAAAACACATGTGTAATTCCGATTTCACCGTATTGCTTTAAGCTCTTATACACTTCTACTGCTTTAGCATGAGCATAAAACACATAATGTGTTGCTTGGAAATATTTCTTCTCATCATTCGTAATGCCTGGTGGATGTGCACCTTTTAAATAGCCTAACCCTGTAAACATGACCGTTTCATTGAAAGTGATCCAATGTTTAACACGGTCCCCAAATTCACGGAAGCAAACTTCTGCATATTTAACGAATGCATCTGCTGTACGTCTATTTGTCCAACCGCCATCCTCTTCTAAAGTTAGTGGCAAATCCCAATGATACAATGTCACAAATGGCACGATGCCGAATTTCAAGCACTCATTGATAAGATTATTATAAAACTCCAAGCCTTTAGCATTAACTTCTCCATCACCTGTAGGCAGAATGCGTGCCCATGACACAGAGAAACGATAGGATTCAAGACCCATCTCAGCCATTAATTTAATATCCTCTTTATAGCGATGATAATGGTCAATTGCGACATCACCATTCGTCCCTTCGAAAGTCTTTCCTGGTAATTTCGAAAATACGTCCCAGTTTGTTACCCCCTTACCATCCTCATTCCATGCTCCTTCCACTTGGTAAGAAGCAGATGCTGCACCAAATAAAAAATCATGTGGAAATTTCATTATTGCCCTCCTCATTCATACTTATCTATCTAATTGTTGTATATTTATTAAATTTGTACATACAAATTATAAAACTATTATATCTAGTCTCTTCATATCTGGCAATAAGAAATCAGTTAACACCATTTGAAGTATGTTCAAAGAAATTAATCGGATAATGCGGTTATGAAAATCTATTCTTTATGAATGAAAAAGTCTTGATGACAAAAAAGGAAGATTCACTAGGTGATCCCTCCTCTTTGTCATAAAGACTTATAAGTATTAATAGCACCAGTTTTATACGATTTCTTAATAAACTACATAGAGAAGTCACAACAAGCAATAAACCAAGAAAATATACCGCTTGTCTCCAGTTTTATGGTTTATTCCACAGCAAGGTCATCACAACATAAAATAGTACAAGGACTAGAAATACTATGCATAAAAACCAAAGAGCAAGCTTTCTCAAAATACTTTTCTTTGCATACAATCCTAATATTAATGATGCTAGGAAAGAAACAATAAATATTTCCACTAGCCATTCATCAATAGCATTTAAAAAAAAGGGACTGATACTTATTAATGTTAAAACAATGGAAAGTCCAGCAGCATATTTTCTCATAGAAAACCTCCACTTTTTTTAATTACCTTAACACATCTAGGATAAAATTACACAAAAGGAAACAAAAAAACCTTTTGTGTTTATTTTGTAAAGCTAAGTTCTAAAGTTTAGGAGGATTTGACCCCATTCTTAATAAAGCAGCTTAAGTCTGTCATATATTAGCAAACTGCGGAATAACTTGTATCGTTATTAAGATTAAGCATTCCTTTTTATAAAGGATTATTTCCAATAAATAATCAGGGGTTGGTTTATATTGAAAGAAAAGGAACGACATTTTTACAGTAAAAAAGCGAATCACACAGACCTCTCGAACTGGCAGGATGATTTACCTGGGGCGTTGCATTCAGAGACGGTTGGAGAAAGAGGTCCTGTTTTGGAACAGGATAATATTCTTCATGAAACATTAGAAAATTTTATCCATGAAAAAATTCCAGAAAGACCCGTACATGTAAAAGGCTATGGTGCTTTTGGCTACTTTCAAACGATTCATTCTATGAGCGAATATACGAAGCTATGTTTTTTACAGGAGCCAGGACAGCAGGTGCCAGTTACAGTAAGGTTTTCGCTTGCTGTCAGTACGAAAGGCACTCCGGATACGTCGCGGAATGTGAGAGGGTTTTCTACAAAGTTTTATTCAGAAAAAGGTATTTTCGATTTGATTTGCAATCATATTCCCGTTTTTTCTGTCCGTGATGCGATTCGCTTTCCTGAGTCGATTAAAGCCTTTCTTCCTTCCCCAGTGAACAATCTGCTTGATCCAAATCGCTTCTGGAGCTTTGTTGCCCGTGCCCCTGAGTCCATACATTTCGTTGTCCGCTTATATTCTGATGCAGGTACAGTTAAGAGTCTCCGGCATATCCCTGGCCACAGTGTGAGTACATATGTATGGAGAAATGCCCAAGGTGTAAGACGTTATGTAAAATATCATTGGCTTCCGTCCTCTGGCATCAAATTTATTGACAGTAAAGAGTCTGCTTATTGGAATGGTTCGGATCCTGATATTGCTGGGAAGGATTTGTTTGAGGCAATTGAAAAAGGCAAAAAGGTCGAATATATTCTCTATGTTCAGTTAATGGAAACAGCTGATGAGGCTCGCTTGCCATATGACCCACTTGATGACACGAAGGTATGGGATGAACAGCAGTACCCCCTTCTTCCTGTTGGTCGGATGATTTTAAATCGCAACCCATACAATTATATGGAACAGGTCGAAAAAGTGGCCTTTTCCCCTTCCAATCTGTTAGAAGGGGCAGAGCTTTCTGATGATAAGATGCTGCAGGGGCGCTCCAATATATACTGGGATTCTCAGCGGCACCGTCTAGGCTCTGGTTTTCGATCAATACCCATTAACAACCAGCAGGACTGGGAGCCATCAGCGCTCGTGACAAGCGGTAAAGGAAGGCATGTAGAAGGTCGCCTCCAACGCTCCAGTATTCCAAAACAAGACGACTTTACACAGGCCGGCCAGTACTTTCATACACTTCCTTCCATACAGCAGGACCATTTAGTTGAGAATCTGGCCAATGACCTTGCAAAGGTTGCTGATGAAACGAGAAGTGTTGTTCTCCAATATTTATATAATGCCTCCTCTACTTTAGGTGGAAGAGTATTACGTCAAATTGAAATGAAATCAAATGACTGATAAGTAAAATGTACAAAAAATAGTGGGTAAAGTCATCGACGGATGACTACCCACTATTTTTTTCTTTATTTAAATCTGGCAATTCTAAGCTATCATTCTATTATCCTAATCTACCATGTCATTTTCTCTTTTTTTTATTATAATAAGTCTAATAACATACACAGCAGGAATTAATAAAAATGCAATATTTATCCAGTCTTTATTCTCTATATACCCATAAATAAAAATTAAAGTACAAATACCTAAGATAATAAGAGTGAGTTTTTCCATTAAAGATAATTTCATTTAAACACGTCCTTATCTATTTTTGTAAAACTTATCCTTATTTTACATGATTTAGAGAATCTAGACTAACTAAATTTTAAAGAAGAGAGGATTAAGTGAAAGAGTCTTTAATTATTTTATTATCGGTTTCTTTAAGATAATTTGATCGCTTCTTATAAGGAAGCTGTGGCAAATATATTTCTGTTTATGGCAGAAGGTATCCCTTTTTTGTGTTAAGTTAGGATTTTGTCTCAGCCTCAGCCTCCTTACTTATCTATTTGCAGATGTTTTGTTTTCTTAATTGGCTGCTGTCTGATTCCTGTAATCTTAAGAAGCACTGCAGCAAGAATAATACCTAGAATGGAAAAGGCAATAACCATTGAGACTACTCCACTCCAGCCAATAGATGTCCAAAACACTCCACCAAGTGTTCCGCCGACACTTGAGCCAGCATAATACAGGAATAAGTACAGCGAAGATGCTTGGGCTTTATTATTTACTGCTCTTTGACTGACCCAGCCACTTGCAATCGAATGGCCTCCGAAGAAACCGAATGTTGTCATGCCTAAGCCGATAATTTTACCTAGTAAACTCTCATTAATCGTAAGTAAGGCTCCTGCTATAATAAGCACAAGATTCATTAGCAGAATATATTGACGTCCATAGCGGTCTACTAGTCTGCCAATCCAAATCGAACTGAACATCCCGATAACAAATAATAGGAAAATCCAGCTCACCACGCCTTGCTGCAGCGAATAAGGTTCACTTGTCAGCACATAGCCAATATAATTGAACAGTGCTACGTTACCTCCAAGCAGCAAAAACCCTAATCCAAACAAACATAACAGGCCTGGGTCCTTTAAATGAGCAGTTAATGACTTGCCGAGATTATATATTCCGAAGCTTTTTGCATTAAAATTGTGCGAGGGTCTTAGCGTTAAAGCAAAAATAACGGTAGCTGCAATACTAATAATCCCAACAGCACCTATCGCAATATGCCAGCCAAAATAATGACTCAGGATTCCTGAAATAATTCTCCCACCCATTGCTCCTATAGCATTGCCGCTAATATAAAGTCCCATCGCTTTTCCTAAGCTAACAGATTCCACTTCTTCTCCCAGATATGCCATTGCAACAGACGGCACTCCTGCCAAAACAATTCCTGTTAAAATCCTCAAAAAAAGCAAAACATGAAAATTATCAGTGATGGCAGTCAATAAGCATAGAATGGAAGCTATAAGCATCGAATAAACCATAGTAGGCTTTCGTCCCCATACTTCAGACAATGACCCAAAAAGCAGCATACTAACCGCTAAGCAAATCGTCGAAAGTGATAAAGCTAAGCTAGCCATTGTTGCAGAAAGCTGAAATTCTGAAGCAAGGTCCTGCATCAATGGTTGAACACAATACAGAATGGCAAAAGTGTTGAAGCCTGCCGCAAAAAAAGCAAAGCTTGTTTTACGAAATATCGGTGTACCGTATTTTATGGCCATTACAAAAGTACATCTCCTTCTAATGTTTTCGACTTAATGTTATCATCTGTCAATTATGATGTATAATTCATAATAATAATAATATTAATGCATTAATGTAATAAGGAGAGAAGCCGAAATGGAATGGCAACAATTTGAATACTTCCGAACGCTTGCCCAAATGGAGCATGTGACAAAAGCAGCCGAAGCACTTTGCATTACACAGCCTGCCTTAAGTCGGTCGATTGCCCGCTTTGAAGAAGAGATAGGTGCTCCATTATTTGAACGACAAGGACGTTCAATCAGACTTAATAAGTATGGAAAGCTGTTTTTACAGCGTGTTGACATTATGATGAAGGAATTTGAACTTGGTAAAAAGGAAATACAGGAATTTCTAGAGCCTGGACGAGGGGCCGTTTCCTTTGGTTTTTTGCATACATTAAGTACGAATTTAATCCCAGATGTAATTGCAGCTTTCCGCTGCAAATTTCCCAATATTAATATCACCTTAAAGCAAAGCCCCTCACACTCCCTACTGGATGATATGCAAAAAGGAGAATTAGATTTTTGTCTAGTAAGTCCGATTGAATTACTTACACCAATCGAATGGACGAAGCTTTTTAGTGAACAGCTATTTGTTTATGTACCTAAAACACATATGCTTGCTGAGCATGCTAGCATCGATTTGCACCTGTTAGCAGAAGAACCGTTCATTCTGTTAAAGCAGGGCTATGCACTGCGGATATTAACAGAGGAAATGTTACAGGAAAAAGGAATACAGCCTAAGATAGCTTTTGAAGGGGATGAAGCAGACACTATTGCAGGTTTAGTCGCAGCAGGATTAGGCATTTCCATCCTGCCAGATATGAAAGGAACCGACATGAATAACATTGTCAAGATAACCATTAATCCTCCTGAATATGAAAGAATTATTGCTTTAGCTTGGGTTGATGGACGTTATCTTTCCCCTGCTGCCTTACAGTTTAAAGGCTTTATTTTCGATTATTTTGCAGAGGGTAACTAATACTAGAATCAAAAAAAAGCGCACCTTCTATAACGGTGCGCTTAAAAGAAATAATAATATGATGATGGATCCAATTGAAATGAGAATGGACGATATCCTCACTATGAGTATATGATTCATCGTATTTTAAGAAACGGCATTTACCTAAGCTCTATGTCTTTTCTTAAAGCTATTAGCTGTTAGTTGTTTTTTGCCGCTTTAGCTGTATCAAATGCCTTATTAACTTGACGAAGCAGCACAGAATCCTTCAGCAGACGGTAGCCTGTTGCCGCCAATGCCTTTGCTCCGCTAATAATTGCCTTATCGCCAACTTCTGAACGTGCAGACTCTCTGAATTCATTTGTGTGTGCAATTAAATCATCTGGCCCAATTTTAATATGGCCGTGAGCTGTCGGAACTTCATAGCTAATATTACCAGCATCTGTTGACCCTTTTCCAGTCGCTTTTTCTAACGAAACTTTTTCGCCAACTGCTTCTAGCTCCCCTTTTAAAATATCATCCAATACGTCATTTAGCACAAAATCCTTCACTTCATTTTGGAATCTTTCTACTTTAACAGTCGCTCCAGTTGCGAGTGCAGCACCATCAGCAATAGCACGGACCTTTAATGACACTTCTTCTGCTTTTTTCCATGCTTCAGCCCTAATAAAGAAGCGTGCTGAAGCATATTCAGGAACAATATTAGGAGCATCTCCGCCATGTGTAATAATTCCATGTATTCTTACATCATCTGTGAGGTGCTGTCGTAGTGCGTTAATACCATTGAAAAGCTGGATGACCGCATCTAATGCATTAATACCTTTTTCAGGTGAGCCTGCAGCATGTGCTGCTTTTCCGTAGAAATGAAAATCTAAAGGATCAACAGCAAGTGTTTCACTCGTCAAGGATGTTTTTCCAGCAGGATGCAGCATTAATGCAACGTCAACATCCTTTAAATAGCCATGCTTTACAAAGCTGCCCTTTGCACTGCCATTTGGTCCGCCTTCTTCTGCAGGAGTTCCTAATACAAGAACACGCCCCCCTGTTTCTGCAAGTGTTTCTGCAAGTGCGATTCCTGCAGCTGTGCTTGTTGTACCAATGATATTATGACCGCACGCATGCCCAAGACCTGGAAGAGCATCATATTCTGCAAGGAAAGCGATAGTTGGTCCAGATACTCCGCTGTCCTTCACTGCATAAAAGGAAGTTTCATGCCCAGCTACTGCCTTTTCTACCGTAAATCCTGCGCTCTCCAATAAATTTCCTAAGGATTCACTTGCAAAAAACTCTTGATTGCCGATTTCAGGTCTGGCATGTATTGCTTGACTTGTTTGTACATAAAGATCCTTTTTGCTCTCAACGGAATTATTAATTACATCTAAACCTGTATCCACTTTGCTCATGCTAATACCCTCCTATAGTCCTTTAAATTGTTTTACTAGCTCTTCCTTCGGTGTATCAACTACGATGGAGCCACCGTTTGTATCTGCTTCTACTGCTTTTATCATGTCTGCCTCATGGTATAGCTCCACAATGCGCTTATATGTTTCATTGTCTGCATCCTCTGATCGTGCCGCAAAAACATTTACATATGGTAGAACACTTTCATCATCTGCATCTTCTAAGTAAATTGGATCCTTAACTGGGTCAAACCCTGCCTGGCCTGCAACACCGTTGTTAATGACAGATGCTGCTACATCTGGAAGAAGGCGTGGAGTCTGCTGTGCAACAACTGGATAAATATCTAGGTCTTTTGGATTTTCAACAATTTTAGTAGGATCACCGAAAAGTCCAAAGTCATCTGAAAGTTTGATTAAGCCTGCTGATTCAAGAAGCTTTAATGCACGCGCCTGATTTGATGGGTCATCAGGAATAGCAATTTTATCGCCTTTTTTCAATTCTTTAATATCCTTGATTTTTTCCGAGTAAATACCCATAGGAGCAATAACTGTAGCACCAATTGGTTCTAAATCTGCATTATTTTCTTTGGCAAACTGACTAAGGAAGGCAATATGCTGGAATGAGTTAATATCAATCTCCTTGTTCGCTAGTGCTTGGTTTGGAAGTGTATAATCAGAGAACTCCACTAGTTCAATATCAATTCCCTCTTTTTTCGCTTTTTCTTTTAAAAGTGGCCATACTTCACCATCTGTGCCGGTTACACCAATTTTTACTTTCACTGTTTTTGAATCGCCTGAAGCTGATTCATTTCCGCATGCTGCAAGAGCCCAAACTGCAAGTAATACAATAAATAATTTCGCTAATTTTTTCATGTTCTTTTCCCCTCTTCATTTTCTGTTTTTTGTTATCTGCGCATTATTTTTCTAGATAATGTATTGCCTATCCATTGCGCTATCTGCACAAGCAATATTAAGATGATGACTGTCACCAGCATGACACTGCCATCAAACCGTTGATAGCCATATGTCATTGCAACATAGCCTAATCCGCCGCCGCCGACAGTTCCTGCCATTGCGGAGAAATCTATTAAGCTAATAGTTACAAAGGTTAATCCGAGAATAAGCGGACCCAGTGCTTCTGGTATTAACACAGTAAAGATGATTTGGAACGGGCTTGCACCCATTGCTTTTGCTGCTTCAATTACACCTGGATCAATGCTAATAAGATTATTTTCAACTACCCTTGCTATACCAAATGATGCAGCTATTGTCATTGGAAAGATCGCTGCCCATGTGCCAATTGTTGTACCAATAACTGACCGAGTAAGAGGACTAATTGCAACAAGGAAAATAATAAATGGAATAGGCCTGATAATATTAATAAGTAAATTCAGCAATCGGAAAACTAGTTTATTTTCCAAAATATTGCCTTTTCTTGTAACAAATAAAAGTAATCCAATCAAAATACCCAGAATTGAACCAAAAATCAAAGTCATGATGACCATTAAAATGGTTTCGCCTGTCGAATCTACAATTCGCGGCCAAAACGTTGCCCAATCGACCTTCATCCTATAAGCACCTCCTCAATAGAGACTTCCTTTTCTAATTCAGCTATAACTGTATGGATAGCTGATGCTTCTCCTTCAAAAGAGACTAATAAATTTCCAAAAAACTTTTCTTGCAGCTCTTGCACAGAACCATACACTATATTGACATCCACATTATTCTTTCGTGAAATTTGTGATAGTAATGGCCTATTTGCCAGCTCTCCCTTAAAAATGACTCGATACAGATTCTTACCACCACTCTGTTGCCATTGCTGAAGCAAGGATTCTGACGGACGATCCTGTTGTACAGATTGAATGAATCTTTTTGTCGTCGGATGCTGCGGGTCTGTAAAAGTCTCAAATACATTACCTGATTCAATGACTTCCCCATTCTCCATAACAGCAACTCTGTCACAAATCGTTTGAATAACATTCATTTCATGTGTGATCAGCAATATCGTAATTCCTAAATCCTTGTTTACTTTTTTTAGCAGACGCAATATTTCATTTGTCGTATCAGGATCCAAAGCCGAAGTTGCTTCATCACATATCAGTATATCTGGAGAATTCGCAAGTGCCCTTGCGATGCCGACCCTTTGCTTCTGCCCGCCAGACAGCTGTTCAGGATAATCGTTCGCTTTATCTGTCAATCCAACAAATTGTAATAACTCATCGACTCTTGCCTTGATTTCTCCCTTTGGCTTGCCTGCAAGCTTTAAAGGATAGGCGATGTTGCCTGCTACTGTTCTTGAAGTAAATAAGTTAAAGTTCTGAAAAATCATGCCGATCCGTCTTCTTAGCTTACGCACCTCTTTTGCACTAAAGCTTGATAAATCCTCGCCTTGAATACTAATGGAGCCGTTTGACGGACTTTCAAGTAAGTTTACAAGTCTCAGCAATGTGCTTTTACCAGCACCACTAAAGCCGATAATCCCAAATATTTCTCCTTTCTGAATGGTTAAGGAAACGTCTTTAACAGCTTCCACTCTTCTTTTTCCCAATACAAATGTCTTAGCCACTTGGCTGAATTCTATCAAGCTCCTTCACTCTCCTCTTGCTTCATAAACAACAAAAAACCCTCTTTTTTTTCTATATCCAGAAGAAAAAAAAGAGGGTTTTCATATAAAATCCTCAATTCTCATCTTTCAAATGTGTAAAACACATTTGCAGGAATTAGCACGGTGTTAATTAAACCCGTTGCCGAAACGTCATAGGGCCTGTCCCTCGGTTTCTCTGGATAAGAAATGATTTATTCGGTTTTGTTTTGTTAAGATTTGATTATTACTATATTGCTGTTTTTGAAGATTGTCAACAGCACTTTCAAAAAAAGTTTAAGAAATTAGTGAAAACAAAAGATAAAAATAAGAAAACTAAAAGGAATAGAATTCCCTGTTTACTGCTTATATATCAACGGTTAATTATAGTAAAACGGTTGTCTTTTTTTTCACTTTTACAGCTAGTTAAAAAAGATTATATTTTTTTTATTAGGGTATTTATATAGCAACCTTTCTTAGAGAAGTACCTTCAACTGATTTCTCCTTATCAAAATTTAAGGAGGCATTTGTAGGAGGTGATTTCCCTTGAGAAAGGCAGTTGGAATACAAAGTTTAGTAGCTTACCTTCAATCGGTAAACTATCCCTTATCCGAAGAAACAGTGCAGAAATTGATTGCGGCAAAGCGCATTCCGCATCAGCGTTTACTTGGCAAAACAATTATTTTCAACCTAGACTATATTGATTCTTGGATAAAAACAGCAGAGAACAATCAGAAAGAATAATATTGCATCTGGAAAAGGGCCCTGTACTGCAGAGCTCTTTTTCCTCTTTACACTCACTATTAACTAGCACTCTTGCTTTTAAAAATCCCTTCAATTTCCTCCAATGATAGTCCCCTTGTCTCTGGCAGCTTTTTGCCTACAAATATCACACCGATAATCGCAAACAAGGCAAATAAGAAAAACGTTGCAGAAAGACCAATACCAGCAAGCAAAATAGGGAAGAACAGCCCGACTAAGAAATTACACAGCCATAAAAACAGTACTGCCATCCCCATACCGACACCGCGCAAGCGCATTGGGAAAATTTCAGCAAGGATTAGCCAAACTAATGGAGCAATAGCTCCTTGGAAAAAGGCTAGGTAAATAACTGTCATTGATAAAACGATGTATGGAAGAATGGGAGAGCCTGCTAGAAAATGTGCGGATGTACCAATTGATATTAGTGCAATTGTTACCCCAACCAAGCCTGTAAGCAGCATCGGTCTTCTATTGACTTTATTTAATAAGGACATGCCAACAATAACAGCTATGACAGCAATCAAGCAATTTGCCACGTTTGCGATTAAAGCTGTTTTTGTGCCAAAACCAGCGTTTTCAAGGATTTGAGTTCCATAGTACATAATAGAGTTAATACCGACTAACTGGGAAATAGAGCCTAGTACAATGCCTAATAACACAATCCTGCGAATCCAAGGTATGCCTAAATCTTTAAAGCTCATTTTTTCTTGCTTCTGTTCTTTTGAGAGGTTTGCTTGAATTTCCTGCAATTCCTGCTGGGCAATTCTTTCTGAGCGGATACGATTAAGGACTTTCAGTGCTTCTCCCATTTTGCCCTTTGATGCAAGCCATCTAGGACTTTCTGGTAAAATAAGGACACCAATCCACAAGGCAATTGCTGGCAATGTAGCAATGACGAGCATATAACGCCATACATGTCCTGTATCTCCAAATATATTGCCGATTAATGCATTAAATATATAGGCGAGAAATTGCCCTGTTACGATCATTAATTCATTTTGAGTAACGAGCCGCCCCCGTTTATCTGAAGGAGCCATTTCAGCCAAGTAGGAGGGAATGACGACAGAAGAACCACCGACAGCAAGACCTAACAAAAAGCGGAAGCCGACCATTACAGATATATTTGGAGCGATAACACAACCGGCTGCTGAAAAGAAAAAAAGTACGGCAAGATATAATATGACCTTCCTGCGTCCTTTTGTATCTGACAATTTTCCGCCAAAAATAGAACCGAAGGCAGCTCCTAACACTAATGAGCTTGCTACAAGCCCTTCTGTGAAAGGTGTAAGATTTAATTGATCTGCTTGAGCCATAAAGGGCAGAGCACCGTTGATTACACCTGTATCATACCCAAATAACAGTCCGCCAAAAGTCGAAACGATTGTTATTAGCTTCAGAAATTTTTTCGGGTCCTTTTGTTCGGGACGATTTGCTTGAACTGGTTGTTCAGAAATATTTGCATTTCCCATACTTGACTACCCCTTTATACAATATTGGATAATGCCATTTGTAAATTTCCTGCTGAGGACCTAACAATTATTAAATGAAGCGCTTTCATTAATAGACTAATGAAATCGATTTCTTCCTCAGGGACCAGTTCTTATGATGACCCTGAGGATAGTCATTATTTTGTGGAGGATAATTCTTTATTTGCCTCAAATTCTACCCAAACTGCACCATTGTCGGCAGATCGGACACAATTTTCAATCCAGCGGATCCCTGCAATTCCAGCATCAATATCTGGGTATACCAAGTTGCTTAATGCTTCTTCATCCTTGCGGTTTTTCGCATCAATAGCAATTGCAAATTTCAGGTAAATATTTGCCCAGGACTCAGAAAGACCTTCCTGATGAAGTGCACCTAATCGCTCATCCGCCATGCAGGCTTCATCCAAGTAAGGCATTGCACGTATAAGGGTTTGAATCGACTCACCTTGAACTTCATACCTTAGCTCATTAGGCTTGCTGTCCCACCATTCTAGGCTTGCTTTCGTTCCAACTATTCTGATTCGGTGGCCATCCATACAGCCTGCATTAATCGAGGATGTCCAAAGCCTGCCTACAGCTCCGTTTTCATACTGCATCATTACAAAAGCATTATCTTCAAGTGGAGCACGACTTTCAATAAAGCTTTGACGATCACATAGCAGCCTTTTAATTTTCATTTCTGGCATGATTAATTGAGACATATAGTAAGTATGTGTAGACAGATCTCCTAAAACAAAGCTTGGTCCTGCAACCTTCGGATCAATGCGCCATTTTTGGGCATCGCTCGTTTTGTCCGACTTGTCATTGGAATTAAAACCATGTGTATATTGCAAGTCAACAACACGAATATCGCCAATTTTTCCTTGTTCAATCATCGCTCTCATTTGCAGAAGCATCTGATTTCCAGAGAATCCATATGTTACCCCGACTATTTTGTCTTTTTTCTTAGCAAGTGCTTTAATTTTTTCTCCTTCCTCAGAAGTGAAAAATAATGGCTTTTCACAAATAACATGTAAGCCTGCTTCTAGTGCTGCCTTGCATATTTCATAATGTGTGCCATTTGGAGTTGCGATGGAAACTACCTCGATCCCATCCTCTCTTAGTGCCTCACTAGCAAACATTGTTTTATAGTCAGGGTAACAGCGACCTTCTGAAACCCCAATATTTACGCCGAAATCCTTGCCTCTCTCCGGCTCAATATCAAATGCCCCTGCAACTAATTGAAAAGCTGTATTATCACGCAATGCTCCAATTCTGTGTTTGTAGCCGACTTGGCCAAGCCGCCCTCCGCCAACCATTGCCCAGCGTAACGGTCTTGCAATTCTTCTCTCTCCATTCAACATGTGGCACACTCCTTTTTATCCGAATTTTCCGATTTTATATTACAAAGACATTGAAAAAGAATTAGAAACTAAGTGTTTGCTTTAATGCATCAATCGAGGTTTTTATACCTGCTTCCACTGACATAGTTAAATCTTCCATCTCTAACGAAACGTCTCCATCATATCCCATCATCTTCACAACAGAGAAAAACTCCTTCCACCATTGCAAGTCTTGCCCACAGCCTACTGCTACATAGTTCCAAGCTCTGTTAGCAACATCCGTGATTTCTTTCGTTTCCAAAATGCCATTAACACCAGATAAATGTCTCTCTATCCTTACATCTTTACCATGAACATGATGGATTGCCTCTTTCAATTCTCTCGCTGCCAAAATTGGATCTGCTCCCATCCATATTAGATGGCTTGGATCAAGATTCAACCCTACCATTGGTCCGACAGCATCCCGCAGTCTGAAGAGTGTTTGCGGGTTATACACTAATTGGGAACTAAAATTTTCTAAAGCAATTTTTTCAATACCACAAGCTTCGGCTTTTTTTACAAGCTCTTTCCAATATGGAATCGCTACTTCGTTCCATTGGTAATCTAAGATTTCCTTTAGCACAGGCGGCCAGCTAACCGTATACGTTATCCAGTTAGGAATTTTATCTTCAGGGCTTCCTGCAGGCAGTCCGCTCATCATAATGACCTTTTTCACTCCTAGCAGTTCTGCAAGCTCCATCGTTTTATCTGTAATTTCTCTGTGCTGTTTCCCTAGTTCTCCTGGATCCAATGGGTTCCCAGAGCAATTTAATGCACATAATCTGATATTGCGCTTTGCTAGACTATTTAAGAAATCCGCTCTTTTTTGCTCACTTTGTAATAGTTCATCTAATCTTAAATGCGGTGCAGGAGACCATCCTCCTGTTGTCATTTCTATTGTATCAATTCCTAGCTCTGACACTTGATCAAGCATTTCCTCAAAAGGCAGATGTGCTAGACTGTCTGTTACATAAGATAATTTCATCGATTTCTCCTCCTCTATTAAATCAACTTCTATTGAATCCGTTTACATTCAGCGGAAAATACCGCCTGCTTTAAAAAGATTATTACGTTGTCTACGTATGTAATTATATTAAAAACGCCTAGATTAGTATTTAAATTTTGGAGACATCTTTTTATACTTTGAAGACATCTTTTATTGATCACAAAAAAACCTCCAGAAGGCTGGAGGTCATTTATCAGAATATGTTGTTGTATGTATATCAATAAACATGGTCCGAAACCGGCCTGGTGAGGTTTGCATCATGGTAGTGAATACTCTAGTGAAATACTGGACATTCATGAAACCAGTTTCTTCCGCAATTTCTTTTAATGATAAGTCACTTCTTTTTAGCAGCATGCTTGCCTTTTTTATTCTCTCATCTTGAACATATTTAGAGTAGCTTACCCCTAATTCTGTCATAAAAATCCTCGATAAGTGCCTGCCTGAGATATGAAGATGGCGCGCTACCTCTGTCAGCTTTAAGCAGTTGGAAAGATTATCGTGAATATATAATCGAGCTTGAGTAAGTAAAAAAGAATGCTGTTCAGGATCATGCTTATGATTATTATTTCTATTTAAGTCAGAAACAAAGTCTTGAAGAATAGAGATAATAAGGGAGCCAGCGATATTAGTTAGCATTTCTTCAAAAAAATGTTGCTTATGCCTTGTCGCCTGTATAAGCAAAGACTTCCATAATAGCTCTGTTTCTGTTTCACTATTATTATATAAAACAACCTTCTCACATTTTTCTGCTGATTCCATAATTTGAACCCAGCTTTCATTTGACTCTGAATCAATCAGTTCAAAGGCAACATAAAGCAGTGACAGGCCATGCTCGCTTTTTATTTGATGTAGTACTCCTGGTCTTGATAAAAAGATTGTGTTTTTTTGAAGAATGTAACTGGATTGTTCATCCATATAAGTGCCTTCTCCGTCGACAACAAAACAAACTTCAAAAAAAGAATGCTTATGCAGTTGATTGTCATAATGCCTCGGCATAACGCCCCAATAGTGAACATGAAAGCTTGCGCCACTTTGGTTTATGCGATGAACAAAATCATTCAGTGAAATTTTTCCGGACAGATATTTCGTCAAATCCACCAAATCACTCCTCTCCATTAACCAAGATGTATAATTAAATCATTTCCAATATCTTCATATTGAATTATAAAAGAATACGCTTACAATAACAAGCTTACTAGTTTGCAACATGACGGGATATATTACCTATTTTTGTAAGCAAATCACTATCTACTACTATGAAAATTCTCTTGGATTAAACCTGTCGAAGGAGTTTAAATTGGTAGTCAACCTGACCCTTTAACAACAATTCAGCGAATGACTAATTTGCCGCTAAAGGTATATGCAAACTAACGGAGTTCAAGGCAGCAGGAGCTTTTTCGCTGTGTTTGTTATTAAATTGCGAGGATTAGGCAAACACTTGATAGGAATAAGCTAAAGACTCCTTCCTTCTTTATGACATAATGAACACAGCACGTATTAGTGGCTAATTTATCTAGGGAGGATGCTACATGGAGTATGTAAAGCTTGGTAATACAGGATTAGATGTGTCTCGATTATGTCTTGGATGTATGGGTTTTGGTGATGCAGGTAAATGGCTGCATCAATGGGTGCTGAACGAAGAGAACTCACGCCCTGTTATCAAAAAAGCGCTTGAAATGGGAATTAATTTTTTTGATACAGCAAATGTATACTCTCTTGGTTCAAGTGAAGAATACCTTGGTCGTGCATTAAAGGAATATGCAAATCGTGATGAGGTTGTCATTGCAACTAAGGTCCATGGAAAAATGCATACAGGTCCTAATGGTTCTGGACTTTCCCGCAAAGCCATAATGAGTGAAATCGATAAAAGCCTTAACAGATTAGGAACTGATTACGTAGATCTATATATTATCCATCGCTGGGATGATAACACTCCTATTGAAGAAACAATGGAAGCACTGCATGATGTGGTGAAAGCAGGGAAAGCACGGTATATTGGTGCTTCTGCCATGTTTGCTTGGCAATTTCAAAAAGCATTGCATACTGCAGAAAAACATGGGTGGACAAAGTTTGTGTCCATGCAGAACCATCTAAATTTAATTTACCGGGAGGAAGAACGAGAAATGCTCCCACTTTGTAAGGAGGAAAATATCGCTGTCACACCATACAGTCCCCTTGCATCAGGGCGGTTAACGCGTGACTTATCTGTAACAACACATCGCTCTGAGACAGATCAAATCCAGAAATCTAAATATGATGCGACGTCAGAGGCTGATCGCTTAGTAATAGAGCGTGTGGCAGCATTAGCAGACAAGCACGGTGTCCTTCGCACCAATATTGCACTTGCATGGCTGTTGCAAAAGGAACAGGTTACAGCTCCTATCATTGGTGCAACAAAATTATCTCATCTTGAGGATGCTGCTGGTGCCTTGTCATTTAAACTGACATCAGATGAAATAGCCTTCCTTGAAGAGCCCTATATACCACATTCAATCGTCGGTCATAGCTAATCAAGCAAAAAAAACCGCCATTCTCAAAATGAGGATGGCGGTTTTTGATTATACTGCTTTTGATAAAGAGTTTACTGCTTGTCCATTCCCTTTTCCTTTTTGCAAGCTGATCATCGCTACAAAGGAAATGCAATAAAGCAGTGCTAAATATCCCATTGCTGTTGCTACGTTTGAATGCTGTAAAATATACCCTACTAATATCGGAGATAAGCCGCCTAAGGCTCTCCCAAAATTGAATATCGTATTTGTAGCCGTACTGCGTATTTCTACTGGATAATACTTGCTTATTAATGCCCCATACCCTGCAAACATTCCATTTGAGAAGAAGCCAACGATTGCTCCACCTACTAACAGACCAATGCTTCCAGACGCATAGGAGTATAAGAACACTGCAATTGCTGAAGCGAATAAGAAGATTCCGTAAGAGCGTTTCATGCCAAGGCGATCAATAATTTGTCCAAATGTCAGCATACCTGCAATCATTCCAGCAGCAGTGCTAATTGTCCAAAGGGCAGAGCTCGATACGGACAATCCTTGAGATTGCTGAAGCATCGATGGAAGCCAAATCATTAAGCCGTTATATCCTGCGATTTGTACTGTGGCCATTACTGCCAACGCAACAGTTGTTGCTGTAATTCTCGGAGTTGCAAACAATTGCTTTAATTTGCCTTCTTTCTTTTGTGCAGGCTGTTTTTTCTGTTGGGACGCAACCCATTCTGGCGATTCGTCCAGTTTTTTACGAACAATAAACGCGAAAATTACCGGTGCTAAACCTACGAAAAACAACCCTCTCCATCCCCATGCAGGAAGGATCATCGCACTGAGCAATGCTGCTAAAATAACACCATACTGTGCACCGACACTAACATAGGAAGACGCACGTCCTTGTTTATTCTTTGGCCATGCTTCTGCAACAAGCGCCATACCGATGCCGTATTCTCCGCCTGCTCCTAATCCTGCAATAAATCTAAAGATGTATACTTGCTCAATATTTTGTGCAAGCCCGGTTAAGGCTGTTCCTACTGCAAACAGTAAAATGGTGTAAGTAAAAACTTTTACTCTTCCAAATTTATCTGCTAAAATCCCGAAAATTACTCCTCCAGCTAGCATTCCTATATTGGTAATAGATGAAATAAGTCCTCCTGCAGTCATACCGATATGAAAATCTGCAATAATCAACGACATTGCAAAGGAAATAAACATAATGTCCATACCCTCTAATGTTAATCCAGCTACTGATGCAACTACTGTTTTTTTGCGATAATCCAATGTTGTCATTCTCCTTTCAAGCCTCACAGGACTTAATTAAAGTATAGTTATAAAAAATACCCTTTCATCCAAAGGACAAAAGGGTATACTTAGACATATATAATATGTCTGACCGCTCTTTCGCCTTTTTGGACTCTCTGGACCAGATTAAAGGGAATTAATTTTAACTAATAGTATCATGCTCTATTAACTTCTGACAATCTTTTTTTTACAGACGTATTTTTATTAGTTTATCTCATACAGCACTTCAAACCTTTATAAATCAGCTTTATGACTATATGAATAATTTAATAAGTATAAAATAAATATACGAAAGCATTATTTAAAGACGGTTACTCCCACATATACACCTGCGAAAAAAATGGTTGTAATAAATATTACGTGTAAGACGATCCATGCCCATGCACCATAACGAAAGAGTGATGCCTTTAGCGGATTTCTTCTTTCAGGGGGAATGATTTTCCCGCCTAACATTTCAAACAACAAATAGTTTATCCACCATAACGTATAGCTGTCCCATAAATCCCACTCTGGTTCAAATTTAAATAAAACAGAGTATTTCAGTATTACTTCCCCTAAAACTCCTAAATGGACAATTCCCCAATAAAAAGGAATTTTCCATATCCATTGCTCAGGGCTGTACCTGATTCCAAATAAAGCGATAAATGGAAACAACGTCGATACAAGCAATATTGGGGTTATAAAAATATCCTCTAGTAAATAGTTGTAAAAAGTATAGAACCCTATATACGTTAACGCAAAACATAATAGGTTACCTGAAATCGCACTGATGATAAAAATCAGACCGTAACGCTTCCAGTCAAACCGTATAATAGATAAGCAACCTATAGCAGAGAGGATAATAACAGCAGTACATGCATATGTATGAAAAACCATCGCAAACACCTTCACCCATTCTAAAATTTTGTAGATTCCCTCCAATATTTATCCAAATTTATCTTGCCCTTCCAGCTAAATTTCATGATAAAAAACCTATGTTTCATCAATTTATACGAATCAACTTTCCAAAAACACTAAAAAAAGCAATATTCACATGTTGCTTTTCCATCCACTTATTCCGTTATTTTTCCTTTCAACTGCTTTAATGTCGCGACAATTAGAAAGCTGACAATCACTAATAACAGCCATGAGCTTACCTTCCCAAAATGTACGAGACTCCAAGCTTCGGCTTGATTTGGATATTGCCAAGCTCCGAAGAATGTCGCGATATTTTCGGCTACCCAGATAAAAAATCCAATCAGCACAAAAGAAAGCGATAGCGGCATCTTATGCCGTATTCCATCGACCTCATATGTTACCCATGATTTCCAAAAAATGATAATCACCAACCCGGATAACCACCAGCGCAGGTCTATCCAATAATGATGTGTAAAGAAATTCAGGTAAATGGCAGCAGCAAGTGGAACAACTGCAATAAATGGTGGCCATTTAACTAGCTCTACCTTCAGTCTCCTCCATGCCTGACAAAGAAAACTTGCTACGCTTGCATACATAAACCCACTGTACAATGGAACACCAAAGAATTTTGTAAATCCTTCCTCTGGATAGGACCAGGAGCTCATATGTACTTTAAACAGTTCGAGAGCAAGTCCGATTATGTGGAATAACGTAATAACCTTTAATTCATCCTTCGTTTCCAAACCAGACATTACCATCAGCCATTGCATGAAAAGACAAATGAGAAGCAGCCAATCATACCGAGGCAATAACGGAAGCGGTATATACTGTGTAATTGCTAAAGAGGCGAAGATAACGACTGGAAACAAGCAAGACAAAGCCTGCTCCCACCCAAACACAAGCAATTGTTTTATAGATGATTTATAGCTCCGTTTTACCAATGATGATGTATTCATGGCAAAGCCTCCTATTAGTTTAGTTCATAACCTATTACTCTTCTGTCACATCTTCATCTTTGTATTCTAAAATATCGCCAGGCTGGCAATCGAGAGCCTTGCAAATCGCATCTAAAGTTGATAAGCGAATTGCTTTTGCCTTGCCGTTTTTCAATATCGACAAATTAGCCATTGTTATGCCAACCCTTTCTGAAAGCTCTGTTACACTCATCTTCCGTTTAGCCAGCATTACATCAACATTTATTATTATCGCCATTGTTTTCACCTCAGACCGTTAGATCATTTTCTGATTTTATTTCAATAGCTTCTTGTAAAAGCCTCTGAAGCACTGCTGCGAATACCGCAATTATCATAGAAGCAAAGATGATTACCAAACCAATAATAATAACTCCAGGCGCATCATCTGCATCAGCCATGAAATAAAAGAGCGGCATTGCGATAACAAACAGTCCACTAATGATAATTGCGCAGTATTTAATTACCTTTAAAGCTTTCACAGATAACTCCGAAAAGGCTTTATTCTTGTCGATAAAAATTAGCAGCTTGAATGCTTGATAAAGCGCAATAAAAAAAGGAATGGCAGAAACATAAAAAAAGCTAATAACAAGATATTTTATATAAGTTATATTTGAAAGCAGCTCTCCTGCATATCTCCCAATTTCTGGAACAACAAAGACACATAATGCCAAAATGGGTAGACCAATAAAAATAACAGCTATCTTTAAAAACAGCGTGGACACTTGGTTCACAAAAATACACCTCACTCATTAATTATGTGTTTAATTTACCACAAGTTTTATCGTTTTACAATAAATTAATATTGTTTTTAAATTTATTTTTATTGTTTAATCAGTAAAAAAGCATTCCTTCTATTCGAAGGAATGCTCGGTAAAAGATTATTTTTTAAATATAGGAACAAAGGCTTTAAGGCGAAACAAAGAGAATTCTGTAAAATTAAAGAATTTAGATTTTTTAACTGAATTCAAGTTTGCTGTCATTAGTTTCGTTCTATATTGGATTGCTTCTTCACAGAGTATTTTTTGACTGTTTATCTGTTTCTGGTTATCGTTTCTCTGTATATAACGATATCTTCCATTACTGTCCTGTTCACGTGCTTTACAGTTATCTTTCAGCATTAAAAGCAAACAGTCATGAATTCTATCTTTTATATGTTTTTCTAATATTGGGAAAAGTATTTCCACACGATTTTCCATGTTTCTTGTCATCCAATCAGCCGAAGATAAAGATACATTCTCTGCACCGTTTTGATGAAAATAAAAGATTCTCGTATGTTCTAAGAATGCTCCCACAATGCTTCGAACTCTTATATTTTCACTGACCCCTTTAATACCAGGTTTTAAGCAGCAAACTCCTCTGATGATAAGATCGATCTTTACTCCAGCAATCGATGCTTCATATAATTTCTTAATAATTATTTTATCTGTCAAGGAGTTCATTTTTGCTATGATTCTACCATTCTGATGCTTTTTATGATAGTCCATTTCCTTATCAATTAACTCAATAAACGTATCACGAATTCCAAATGGTGAGACAGATAAATGTTCATAGGACGGTCTTTCCATATACCCGCTCAAATAATTAAAGAAATTAATCGCGTCAGTGCCTATTTTTTCATTACATGTCAGCAATCCCATGTCTGTGTAGATTCTTGCCGTGGCATCATTGTAATTGCCTGTCCCTAAATGGACATAACTTTGAACCCTGCCTTTTTCTCTGCGGATAACGAGCGTAATTTTGCTATGTGTTTTCAAATAGGTCATCCCATAAATTACATGACAGCCAGCTTGCTCCAATTCCCTCGCCCATTGAACATTATTTTCCTCATCAAACCGCGCCTTTAGCTCAACTAAAACCGTTACCTGCTTGCCGTTCTCTGCTGCTCGTTTAAGACTTTCAATAATCGGGGAATCACCGCTCACTCTGTACAAGGTTTGCTTAATTGCCAATACATTTTCATCATCTGCTGCCTGTGACATGAATTCTATAACTGGTTCGAATGACTCATATGGATGATGCAGCAAAACGTCCTGCTTTGCAATCTTCTCGAATATAGTTCCTTCCCCTTCCAAGTCGATTGGCGGCTGTGGAATAAATGTTCTTGCTGCAATATGCTCATGTGTTGCTTCGATTTTTTTGCAAAACGAAAACAGGAATGTTAAGTCTAAAGGAGCTTGTACATCAAAAACGTCTTTTGAATGAATTTCAAGCACCTGTCTAAGGTAATCAATCACCTCTTGACTGCTGTGCTGCTGCTGATATTCTAAGCGGACTGCTGCTCCCCTTTTCCGCTTCTTCAATTCTTCCTCAATTTCCTGCAGTAAATCTTCTGCTTCATCCTCATGTATTGTTAAGTCAGCATTACGGGTGATCCGAAATGATGTCACAGATTTCACTTTAAATCCTGTAAATAACTTCTCAATAAAACGAGAAATAACTTCTTCTAACAAAACAAATTTTCTTTCCTGCCCCTTTTGTGGAATCTCTACAAAACGGCCAATTACTGCAGGAACTTGCACAATCACTAAATTGCCATCAAGTTCTAATTCCTTCCTTTTTTCTAACGATTTTTCTTCGATAACTACCGCTAAGTTTAAGGATTTATTTAACAGCATTGGGAAGGGACGATACGCGTCTATTGCCATTGGAGTCAACACCGGGTAAACTTGTTCATCAAAAAAGTTTTCCAAAATCGACATTTCCTTCGAGGAAATCTCATCGATGGAAATGATGCGTACGCCTTCTTCTTCTAATAAGCTGGACAAATCACTGTATATTTTATCTTGACTTTTTACTAGCAAACGCGCTTTTTCAGAAATAGCACTCAACTGTTCTTTAGGAGTAAGCCCCGCCTTATTCTCAGGTTTATTAAACCCAGCCTTCACTTGATCCAGGAGTCCAGCAACACGTACCATGAAAAACTCATCCAGATTTGAACTAAAAATTGATAAAAATTTATACCTTTCCAATAAGGCATTTTGGTCATCCACCGCTTCTTCAAGCACTCGACTATTGAAATCGAGCCAGCTTAACTCTCGATTATTGTAATAGGAAGGATTATCTAAATTAACGGTGTTCCAATTCTCTTGATGAGTTTGCATTATTACATCCCCTTAACGATTATTGCTAATATTCTATTAATAGCATAACATGTGTACATCTGATTACTTTGTAAAATTTTTGTAAATTTTTGTAGAAATATGCAGATGTGTAGCTCGTAAGATTAAGTTTTTATACTATAGGGTACAATGGTTAGATGACTTTACAAAAGCTTAATATTTTTTCTTTACATTTTCTTATAAGATATACATATCACCATTTACATAAGGAGGATTCGATAATTGAAAGAGAATTCAATTGCTATCATAGACCTCGGATCTAATTCGATTCAATTTGCTATCTATAACATTGAAAACAATTCTGTTCATACAGAGGAAGTAAAGCGAGTTAAAGTAGCTGCAAGACTTATCAGTTACATAGATAAGCAAGGAAATATCACAAGGGAAGGCATAGACTTAACATTACAAATTTTACAAGACTTCCAAAAAATCGGCGCAGAAAATGGCGTAAGCAGAATGATTGGCTTTGCCACTGCCGTGATTCGGAATGCTGCTAACCAGGAAGAGGTTTTAGCAGAAATCCAACAGAAAACAGCTATTCCATTTTCTATTTTAAGCGGCTATGAAGAAGCCTATTTTGGTTATCTTGGCATCATTCAAGCAATCGACCTGCAGGATGGTATTACCATTGATATTGGTGGAGGAAGCACTGAAATCACTTTATTCCGAAATCGCCAATTAATTGAGTATTACAGCTTCCCATTCGGTGCAGTTAACTTAAATGAAAAATTCACAAAAGGTGAGATAGTCACAGCAGAGCAAATTGATAACCTACAAGCTTATCTGTCTGAACAACTGCAAACACTTCCGTGGTTATCTGCAGCTGGACTTCCTGTTATTGGAATTGGTGGCAGTGCTAAAAATCTATCCCGTATACATAAAGCGAAAGATAAGAAAAACTCTTTAAATATGTCAATAGAAGATATCGACAATGTATTCAAAGAATTATCCTCCTTAAGTGTGACGGAGCGTTCTGATATTAAAGGCTTATCTAAAAAAAGGAAAGATATTATCATACCAGCCATCCAAATTATCTCTACTTTAATGGAAATGACCAAGTCTCCCTACTTTGCTTATTGCACTCAATCAGTTAGAGATGGGTTCATTTATGACTTGCTTGAAAAAACGAATAATGCCTCTTAGAAAAAAACCACCGCACGTTTGTCCGGTGGTTTTCTACTGTTGTTTGTTCAATGGAAGGTCGAACAAGACATGCTGAAATTAGGAATTAAGTTCATTATAAGATAAAAATCCTTATCCATGTTTTAAGATTTTGTAAATTCTGTATATAATATGGTGATAAATCTGCTCTCTATACTATACTTCTAGCTTGAAGGATATATAGAATTCTTAACAAAACTACTAAGTAATCCGATATATTTTAAGATAGCTTTAAGCTAACTAACTACTTAATTTAAAGGAATGAGGAAGATAAGAGTGGAGCCTGCGACTGTTGACAAGCAAACTCAAGATCAGAAGAAAAAACAAGCCGCTCTCTATAAAGCAATATGGAGATGGCATTTTTATGCTGGGATAATTTTCGCGCCATTTTTAATTATTCTTGCAATCACTGGCTCTGTATACTTATTTAAGCCACAAATTGAACAGATGCTTTATCAGGATTTTTACGAAGTTAAACAGCAGAAAGAGCGAATAGCTCCGTCTGAACAGCTTGATATTGTGACAAATCATTACGCTGGAGCAGAGGTTACAAGCTATCGTCCTGGAGAACAAGCAACTCGTTCAAGTGAAGTAAATATCACCTACCAAACCGAGTCATTGACAGTTTTTATTGACCCATACAATGGTAGTATACTCGGTGAATTAAACAGCAATAATCGAGTTATGGATTTAATAGAAGAAATTCATGGTGAATTAATGGCAGGTACCACTGGTGATAGAATAGTAGAACTTGCCGCTTGCTGGGCAATTGTATTAATTGTAACTGGAATTTACTTATGGTTTCCGCAAAAGAAGAGAAGCTTTGCAGGTACCCTTATACCACGGTATACAAAAGGCAGCAGGGTCCTTAGAAGAGATCTACATGCTGTACCTGCTTTTTGGGTTACAGGTGGGTTGTTATTTCTTATTTTGACTGGGTTGCCTTGGTCAGGATTTTGGGGAACAAACTTTCAAGCTTTAGTAACAAATACAGGAGAAGGCTATCCTCCATCTGTGTGGGTTGGAGCTGCACCGACATCTAATATAAAAACAAAAGATATTGCAGAGGTCCCTTGGGCTGCTGAAACTTTGGATGTACCAAAATCAAAGCTTGAAGGCTTCATCCCTGTTTCTATTGACGATATAGTCGAAATTGCTGAGCGGGAGGGAATGCATCCAAGCTATTCTGTTATTTTCCCCTCCTCAAAAGAAGGTGTTTACACTCTGTCTGCTTTTCCGCCAAAAGCAAAGGATGAAGCAACCATCCATATCGACCAATATACTGGAGCGGTCTTAGCCGATTATCGCTATGATAATTACGGCCTTATCGGCAAGATAGTTGCTGTCGGGATTACTTTGCATAAAGGAACAGAACTCGGCTTCCTTAATCAATTAGTTAGCCTCCTTATTTGTCTTGGTACTCTTTTAGTAGCTTTCACAGGTGTTTATATGTGGTGGAAACGCAAGCCTAACACAGGATTAGGAGCTCCAAAAGCACCAAAGATAAAAAATATGAAACCTCTGCTCTTCCTGCTTATTATTTTAGGAATATTGTTTCCTTTAGTAGGCTTATCACTTATCTTTGTTTGGCTTATTGACTGGTTGATTATTCAAAGAATGCCTAAAGCTAAAAGGTTTCTAAATGCATAAAAGGTGGCTTGTTTCGTGAAAAAAACATTATTAGTCCTATTATTAGCTTGTTTTATATGCCTGCTGTTGAGTGCCTGCTCCCTTCTTAAACAGGATGCCGCTTCCCTTTATAAAAAAGAAGCATCTCTTGAAGCCGAAATAGCTCTTCCTGCTTCCATAAAAGCAAATGCAGTGGCTGAGATAAAAGTTACCCTTCATCAAAATGGCGAAGAAGTTAATAATGCTGACTATGTACATTTTGAAGTATGGAAGCAAGATGGCTCTGCCGAAAGAATTATGGAAGAGGCGGAGAAACAAGGCAATGGCGTCTATAGCATAAAAAAGATTTTAAGCAGTGATGGTCTTTATTATGTAAAAGTGCATGCAAGCTATAATGACTCTATCATTATGCCGCAAAAGCAATTTATTGTTGGTGAGCTTTCTGAAGGTGATTTAAACTACTTACAGAAGAATCTTCCAAAGCAAGAGGAAAATCATGAGCACCATCATTAATGTTTCAGAAAAAAGAGCTGAGTAGCTCTTTTTTCTTTTCCCCTCCAACCTAAATTTAATTCTATTAGCCTATTTAATTAACTAAAAAAAGATTGCGTTACGGAAATATTGTCCATATAATAGGGAAATGAAAATGATAATGATTTTCATTATTAGTAATTAAGAAAAGGAAAAGGCTACTTATATGTTGCAAACCCCTCATCTAAAACATTTAAATAATCGTTTACACAACATGTGGAGGCTACTATTATTCATTTTCTTCCTAGCTGGATTAATTGTTACATTAGTAACAGCAGTTTCTTTCGGAGCAAAGGATATCACCTTTCATCATGTTTGGACAGCGATTTTCAACTATGATTCCTCACTTACTGAACAGCAAATCATTTATGAACTGCGACTACCGAGAGTGATTGGTGCTGCCATTGTCGGAGCTGCTTTTGCTGTTGCCGGAGCACTTATGCAAGGCGTAACACGTAATCCTTTAGCAGATGCAGGGGTACTTGGCATTAACGCAGGAGCGATGTTTGTTGTAACTCTATGCTTTGCCTTTGTTCCGAGCATCTCCTACTCGCTATTAATGGTATTTTCCTTTATTGGGGCTGCCCTTAGTACACTATTAATCTTTATAATGGGTGCTTCTGTTCCTGGCGGCCTGACCCCAATGAGATTAACCGTATCAGGAGCAGTGATTGCTGCTCTATTGCACTCTTTAAGTGCAGGCATCGCGATATACTTCGATTTAAGCCAAGATCTTGCCTTTTGGTATGCAGGAGGGGTTGCAGGCATTAAATGGGACCAATTGAAGGTGCTAGTTCCTGTGATTGTGCTCACAATTATATGGGCTGTTAGCATGGGACGCTCTATATCCCTTATTGCAATAGGTGAAGAAACCGCCATGAATCTCGGCATAAAAGTGAATCTGATTAAACTCCTATCCATCATTGCCGCAGTCATTTTGGCAGGCGTATCTGTGTCGGCTGTCGGTTCTATCGGATTTATCGGACTAGTTATTCCACATATTGCTCGCAAGCTTGTAGGCTCTGACTATAGTTTTATCATTCCAATGTCAGCCTTGCTAGGGGCAATTCTCTTAATGCTTGCCGATTTAGGAGCACGTACTGTTAATCCTCCGCGAGAATTGGCAATAGGGATAATAGTCGCTGCAGTAGGTGTTCCTTTCTTTCTTTATACAGCACGTAAGGTTGGGAGGGATTTATAGATGAAAGCAAACTTACGCAGCTCTAAAACCCTTACAGTCGCTCTCGCGTTAGTTCTTATAAATGTTATCGTCATTTTAATCAGTTTGAATACAGGCTCACTGCGGATTGCACCACTTGAAGTAGTGCGAACTTTGCTTGGGTTTGGTGATAACAAATCCTCACTTGTGCTGTTTGACTATCGCCTGCCTCGCATCATCATTACAATGTTGGCAGGCATAGGTCTTGGTATATCAGGTGCAATTCTGCAGGGCGTATCAAGGAATCCATTGGCAGACCCAGGCGTTATCGGATTACATGCAGGTGCTTCATTTGGGCTAATCATGTTTGTCACCTATTTTCATTCCTTGAACGATAAAGCCGCATTGCTTATTCCATTATTCACTTTTATTGGTGGATGCTTGACGGCATTTATCATCATCTTACTTACATATGATCGCTATAAAGGGATACTGCCAATTCGACTCATCCTTGTCGGGATTGCGATAGCAGCCTGCTTTAATGCTATCACCTTGTTTCTGTCCCTGCGTCTTGATGAGGATACATACACATTTGCATCAAGGTGGCTAGTCGGCAATGTTTGGGGCAGGGATTGGATACATGTTATCGCACTACTACCATGGATTGTTATATTGACCCCTATAGGCATTCTGCAATCACGAAAGCTAGATGCTTTATCTTTTGGAGACAGTACGGCGGTGGGGCTCGGTGTTTCTGTGCTCCGCACTCGCTTGAGCATGCTAGCAATTGCTGTTGCCTTATCCAGTGCAAGTGTAGCAATGGTTGGAGGGATTGGCTTTATAGGGCTCGTGGCCCCCCATCTTGCACGCCGTTTAGTCGGACCTAGACATCAGCATTTTCTTCCTGTCGCAGGGCTTCTCGGTATGGTCATACTTGTCTTATCGGATACTGTTGGGCGTTCGATCTTTCAACCAAATGCGATACCAGCTGGGATTGTTGTAGCAGCGATAGGCGGACCTTATTTTCTTTACTTATTAACAAAAACAAAATAATTCACCGAGGAGAACACAATGAACAAGCAACTACTTATGGTATTCACAGCAATGCTGTTATTAATTCTTGCTGCTTGCGGACAAACATCCTCAACTGACAGTAAGGCAAGTGACACTAAAACAGAAAAAGACGAACCAAAAATCGCGTCTCTTTCAATCCATCTTACAAATGACCTCCTTGCATTAGGAATAACTCCTGTCGGCTCTGTTGTCGGCGGTGAGCTAAATGATTTTCTTCCACATGTTAAGAATCGATTAAAGAATTCAACAAAGCTTGGTCCTGCAAAAGACCCTGATATGGAAGCAGTTATCGCCTTAGATCCTTCTGTCATATATATTGATGAAGGAATTTCAGGGGAGGATATTTCAAAATTCAAAGACATTGCTCCAACAGAAAGCTTTAACCTTGATGAGGGAACTTGGCGCGATCATTTGAAGGCAATCGGCAAGCTCGTCGACCGCACCCAGGAAGCGGAAGATTTCATTGCAGACTATGAAAGCCTGACAAGTGAAGTGAAAACATTGGCTACTGATGAACTTGGGGAAAACAGTAAAGTTATGGCTATCCGTGTAACTGCTAAAGAGCTTCGTGTATTTACGACAAAACGTCCACTTGGCCCAATACTATTTGATGATTTAGGATTTAAGCCAGCAGCAGGAATAGAAGAATTAGATTCCACACAGCCATATGAAGTCATTTCCCAGGAAGTTTTACCTGATTTCGATGCTGATGCTATTTTTGTCGTTGTAAACAGTGACGACAAAGCCCAAACAGCCTTCAAGCAGCTCGAAGAATCCCCAATTTATCAAGGTTTAAATGCTGTCAAAAACAAGCATGTTTATGTTGTTTCCGATCAGCCTTGGCTTGACTACTCAGCACTCGGTAACAAGCTTGCAATGGAGGAAGCTAAGAAGCTGTTTTCGAAGTAAACAGTAAAAAATCCTATGGATATCCATAGGATTTTTTTTTGCTTTTGTATAAATATTTTTGGGAATTACTTAAACATTTTTAAGCCCCCGGAACCATTAGCCTCCTCCAGCTCTCGAGCCAACAGCTGTTTATCCAGCAGCTTGAAGAATGGCATGTAGATTAGGAAGCCAACAAGAAGCAGGACAATTTGCAGAACCATTCCACTTACACCCGAAACTAAGTAACCACTGATGAACAATGGTGTAGTCCATGGGATGATGACACCGCTTGTTGCTGATACAAGCCCTGTGCTCATTGCAGTGAATGAAATAACAGCAGAGATTGGTGTCATAATCAACCAAGGGATAAACATGATTGGGTTCAATACAATAGATAAACCAAAGATGATTGGCTCATTGATATTAAAGATGCTGGCAGGCAATGCAAGCAAACCAAGTGTTTTTAAATGCTTTGATTTGGAAAATAGTGTCATACACAATGCTAATGCAATGGTAGAACCAGAGCCACCTATTTGCATGTATATCTCTTTAAACTGCTTCGTGATGATATGAGGCAATTCATGTCCTTGCTGGAAAGCGTTCAAGTTCTCTGCAGATAAACCAAGCCAAATCGGATCCATAATAGCGTTTACAATTGCATTACCATGAAGTCCGAAGAACCAAAGCAGCTGGCCGATTACCTCAGCGATAATAATGGAAATAAGACTATCTCCTAAACCTAATAACGGCATTTGTACAATATGGTATATAAATTGATGAATATCCTTGTATGGTGTAAAGCTGAATCCAATTTGCGATGCAAGAACAATCGCAGCAATCAGCCCTACAGGAATTAAGGATGAAAATGATCTGATAACGCCTGGCGGAACTCCTTCAGGCATTTTTGGCCCGATACCAAACTCGTAAAATTTCTTATATAAACGAGTTGCAACTAGTGCAATTAAAATTGAAACAAACATACCTTTTGTTCCTAGCCATTCCAATCCAAAGCTTCCATCTGTCACAGTTGTTAAAATAATAAAGGACATAACTGAGGACATAATTGGAAAAATCGGTTCCATGTCCAGTTGTTTTGCATATTGATATGCAACATTAATAAGCGTAAAAAGACCTATAATACCAAATGTAGCATCTGTTACCTTCGTTAATGTTGATTGGAATTTTTCCCCGAATATGCCAATCATCCATTCACTATATCCAGGAATAGGCAAATAAGCAACCAAGAGGAATAAGGAACCGACAATCAAAAATGGCATGATTGTTATCATTGAATCCTTTATGGCATTTAAAGGCTTATTGCTGCTAATTCTCGTTGCTAGTGGAACTAGTTTACTTTCTAGTTTGGAAAGCAAATTATTCATCATAATCTCCCCTTGGTAAATTTCTTTCCTGCATTGATGACCATAATCTTTCAACAAGCTCATGAATAAGAATCATTAATGGCAGCTGGTTCTCCCTATCAACCGTTTTTGATGCCGTTTTAATATCAAGATTATGAAAAAGACCATAATCTGCAATTCTTGCCAGAGATGAATTCTTTTTTGTTATCGCAAAGATTGGGACCTTATTAGTGACCTTTAACAAATGCTGTGTAAGCAGATGATTTTCGCCTGTATTGCTTATGGCAATAATAATTGATTTGTCAGGAATCGTTTCTGCAACTTGGATAAATTCATATTCATCTTCAACAATTCTTGTAAAATACCCTAGATTAGTAAGCTGTCTCGACAGAAAGCTTGCCGCAATCGTACTTGCTTGTGTTGCATATAAAATCACTATGTTTGACTGCTCAAATACTGTAATGTTTCCAGGAGTGAAATCATTGTCAAATTCCTTAAGAAGCAGTTCGACCATTTGCAAGGTAGGATTCAACTCCTTCATTTTTTCTTGTTTGCTTTTTATCAAAAAATGCTTATATTCCACAATGCCAGTAAATCCTAATTTTTTGCACACCCTAAATATTGTCGGTTTGCTGACAAACATCTCTTTTGCTAAAGTATCTGCTGAAAGCTGGATCACTTTGTCTGGATGCTTGACCATAAATTCATAGGCCTGTTTTTCAATTTCGCTAAACTCTGCTAAGTTCACTTTGATAGACAAAGTTAATCATTCCTTTAAAAGGTCTTTTAAATTATTTTAAGAGAAATCATTGTTTTTTATAGCTTCTTTTATCCAGTTACCAGACTTTTTAATCGTTCTCTCCGTATTATCAAGATTTAATGATACAAGACCATATCTGTTTTTATAAGCATTCGTCCATGACCAGTTATCGACAAATGTCCATAGGTGATAGCCAAAGCAATTAGATCCTTCATCAATAGCCTTTGCCAGCCATCCCAAATGCTCCTTGATGAAATCAATTCGATAATCATCTTCAATGAAGCCATCCTTGTTTTTAAATCTTTCCTCACCTTGCACACCCATGCCGTTTTCCGAAACATACCACTTAATATTGCCATATTCATTTTTCACACGCATGGCAATATCGTATAAGGCTTTCGGATATATTTCCCAACCTCTATATTCATTCATTCTTCTGTTCGGCATTTCATATGGATCATAATACCATTCTGGTGTGAAGGGTGAAAATGGGTTCGGCATACTATCCCTAGCTTTAACGCGCATCGGCTGATAGTAATTGATGCCGATAAAGTCTACTGTATTTTCTTTAATTGCCTCTAAATCCTCTATATGATAATGAAACATACAGTCATGCTTTTTCAAGATGTTCAAATAATCTTGATCATATTCCCCTCTTACACATGGATCCATAAAAATTAAGTTAATAAACAAATCAGCAATCCTGCCTGCTTCCACGTCTGCAGGGTTTTCACTTCGAGGTATTGGTGGCAGCAAATCAACAACAATACCAAATTCACCACTATAGTTACCCTTACGGTATGCGCTTACAATTAATGAATGGGCAAGCAATATATGATAGTTTGCTTGAACATATGATTGCATACTCATTTCATTTGGATAAATAAGATTATGCCAATACGCTCCCTTTGTATAAGCTACAGGTTCATTAAAAGAAATCCAATACTTAACGCGATCCCCAAACAACGCAAACGCTGCCTCTGCAAACTTTACATACAGATCCACAACATGTCTGCTTTTGAAACCACCGTACTTTTGTTCCAGCTCATATGGCATGTCGAAATGAAACAGATTCATCATCGGTTCAATGCCATTTGCAATCATTTCGTCAATATAACGGTTGTAAAATTGAGCAGCCTCTTGATCGACTTCACCTGTTTCAAAGTCCTTAATTAACCTCGACCATTGAATTGACGTACGGAAGGAATTCAGGTTTAGCTCTTTCATTATGCTTACATCCTCCGTATATTGTTCGTACACATTGGAAGTCATTTCCGGCCCAACCTGGTTGTAAAACCTTTCTGGTTCTTTTTTATACCAATAATCCCATATAGAGTCATTTGTCTTATGTTTATATCCTTCACTTTGAGGACCACTTGAAGCAGTTCCCCATAAAAAATCTTTCGGAAATTGTATTTTATTCATGTTGTTGCACCTCCTATCACCACTATATTTTTCTGGAGGAGTTTTGTAAATGACTATAAGGCTTACTGTACTATCGTATTCTTTTTTGTACTCTTTTTAGAAGATATTGGCTCTGTTGCTCAGATAATCGCCATCCTCAGAAAATGATAGGTCTGGAAAATTTCGTTAATGTAATTTTTTGCTGCCAAGCTCAAATAACTAACAAAGAAGCTGCAAAATGCAGCTTCTTTAGCTTTAATTATAAATAAAATCTTATGTCATTAAGTACCTTTTCATTTTTTTATGATGATATTCAACGAAAGAATTAGAAGGTATTGGTTTACTATAATAATATCCTTGAATTTCATCACAATCCCATTCTTGCAAATACAGTAGTTGATCCTTTGTTTCAACACCTTCTGCGGTTACTTTGATATCAAGATTCTTAGCAACTGATACTAATGATTGAACGATAGCAGCATGGTTCTTATTGCTTGTAATATCTCTAATAAAGGATTGATCTATTTTAATTCTATCCAATGGAAATTTAGATAAGTACGTTAATGACGTATATCCGGTACCAAAATCATCCATAGTAATTTTAAAACCAATCTTTTTTAATTGATTGATTTTTTCTAATGTTAATTCGGTATTTTCAATAGCTAAACTTTCAGTTATCTCTAAATCTATTTTTTTTGGTGAAACGGAAAACTCTTTTACGCTTCTTAATAAAAACGGGATAAAATTATCGTCAATAAACTGTTTTGGTGAAATGTTTATTGACAAGTGCAAGTCAATTGGAGAAATTGTATTCCACTCTCTATACTGTCTAAAGGCTTTTCTAATTACCCAGTTACCTAACGGAATAATTAAATCTGTATCCTCTGCTAAAGGTATAAATTCTCCAGGGCTGATAAATCCCTTTTCGGGATGCGGCCAACGTATAAGAGCCTCAACACCAACAATATTCTCATCTTTTACACTGTGTTTAGGTTGATAATAGAGTTCAAACTGTTCCTCCTGTATAGAATTTTTGATTTCTTCGTACATCGTAATTTTCGAAAGCATATCATGCTCTAAGCATGATTCATATTCTGAATAGTTATTCCGTCCAGCTTTTTTGGCAGCATACATCGCCATATCGGCATGCTTTATTAACGTTTCACAATCGTCGCCATCATTTGGGTAATAAGAAACACCGATACTCAGTGTGATTTCTTTTTGCACACCTGCTATTTTAAAGGGGCGCTTCATATCTGTTTGAATATCTTTTATCAAACATTTAACTTCTGCTGAGCTTTTCATCTCAGTAAAGCAGATTAGAAATTCATCTCCACCAAGTCTTCCAATTAACCCTCTATCCTTAATGGTATTTTGGAACCTTTTTGCAATAAGGCTAAGCAATGTATCCCCAGCTGCATGACCAAGATGGTCATTAATGTCCTTGAACATATCAACATCAATTAAAATTGTCGCAAAATTAGTCCCCTTATTTATTTGCTCATCTACCTGTCCATAAATCCCACGACGATTCAACAGTCCTGTAAGCTCATCGTGATACGCTAAGAAGTTTACCTTATCTTGCACTTGATTTTGTTCTGTTACATCCTGGGCAATGACATATATACCTGTGATAGAATCATCTATTTTAATCTGTGTTGCTGTAATATTGAGATTTACACGTTGAGCATCTTTAGTGTAGATAAAGGTCTCAAAGCAGATACTGCTTCCTTTTATAACCTCATGAAGAAATGCCGTTAATCCTTCCGTTTCTTCTTTTAACACAAGGTCTGTTATTTTCAGCTGGAGAACCTCTCTTAATGTGTAACCAGTTAACGTTAAAGCAGAAGGATTTACTTCTTTGAAATTCCCTTCCAAATCTAAAATAAAAATCGCATCCGGATTATACTGAAATAATGATCTGAATTGCTGTTCATTTATTTTAAGTTTCATATTTTGATTCTCTACTGTACCATTCTGATAAATCATTTGGTTTTCAATATAATTAATCGTTATGATAAATAATACAAGTAAACTGATAATAGAGACCATAACGATAGAGAAACCTGCAGCTTGGAATAAACTTTGTATAAACATGTAGATGGTTGAACCAAAAGAAATACTGAATACCGTAAAGAAAATGGAACTCTTCGTATAAGTTATTCCCCTATTAATCATTAATTGATCTATATGAAGATGCTCAATAATTCGCGCTATATTATAAATAGAGGTTGTTAAAAGTGTAACAGAATAAAAAACATTAATATTATTTAAATATAAAGGAATGGAGTAAACTCTATCTAATAAATAAACAATATAAAGTAAGATAAATGCAGCAACCACAACACTCAATACTAAATAAGGAATAATCCCCTTCTTTTTGTTTGTATTATACCTAGATGGCTTAACCGCAACCTTTCCAATAGTACTCAGCAGCAAAAAACTTACAAAACAGAATAAAATTGTATATACAGTATTTTTAAAAGTAAGCAGTAAACTTACTTTCGACAATTCCATAGCTCTTATACTTAATAGACCTATATAAGGAATAATAGAAATGATAAAACCACATATAATAGCTAAAAATAAAGTATATAATGCTTCATGCATTTTCTTCCCTGCAACTGTTGTAGTTACAAACATATTTATATTTAGCAACGGCACACAAATAATACAACATAGAAAAATACAAAATTGGATTAATCATAACTAACCTCCCACTAAAGACCCGAACACACTACTTTAGACCTATTATATATTGCAACTAATCAAGAAAGGAAGATATACGCATTTGTTAATGTTTGACAATCAGTTAACACCTTCAGAGGAGTATATTTGTGTATAGATCTTATTTTTCTATCACCAATTTCTTACTTTCAAAGTAATAAAAAATAACAAAGAGCTTCCTTCATTCCAGAAAAATTATAGTTCAATTTACCCATTTCCTCCTTCAGTTAAACTTAGTGTTACAATAAACCACCTGTAAAACTATTTGTATTTTCAAAAAAATGAGGTAACATTTACTTATCACATAGAACAAAGGGGAATATTAAATGATTGTTAGAGAGATAGAACATCAAGACAATGAAACAATAGCTGCCATCATCCGTCATTCACTTGAGTCTGTCGGTTTAAATATTAAAGGCACTGCTTATTTTGATCCATCTTTAGATAATTTGACCTCTTACTACAATTCGTTGGAATCTGCTGCCTACTGGGTGGCAATACATGATGGTGAAGTGGTCGGCGGCATAGGAATAGCCCCTTTCAATGAAGAAAGCAGGACCTGTGAATTACAAAAGCTGTATTTAAGCTCTAAAGCCCAAGGAAAAGGCTATGCTAACCTTCTGATGGAAACTGCCTTGGACTTTGCTGCAAAGCATTATAATAATTGCTATTTGGAGACACGCCAACAATTAAAGGCTGCGTGTGCTCTCTATGAAAAGTTTGAATTTGAGCTATTAGCGAAGCCATTAGATGGGTCAGAGCACTCAGCGATGGATGCATGGTACATAAAGAAGCTTAATTAGGCTTAACACTCACGACAGTTGCAAATATTAGCAGCTGTCGTTTATTTTGCCTTCATACAAAACAAAAAAGCAGCCAATGGCTGCTTTCCAATTAATTATTCAATTTACTATTTTTCCTTGAAAATACGAAGTAAATGACCGTTCCAACTGCCAGCCAAATAACAAAAGCAATCCAAGTAATTCCTGGCAAGCTGATTGCTAAACCAATACAAAGAAGGGCACTGATGATTGGCAATGCAGGTACGAATGGTACCCGGAAGGAACCTTTAAGCTCAGGGAATTTTTTACGCAATACAATAATCGCGATTGAAATTAACGTAAAGGCTGCCAATGTCCCCATGTTTACTAAATGAGCCAGTGTAGACAAATCTACAAAACCAGCGATACATGCAGCAATAATTCCTGTCAGCCATGTATTTTTGAATGGTGTTTTTGTCTTATTGTTTACAGAAGAAAGCATCTTCGGAAGAAGACCATCACGGCTCATTGCATAGCTTAAACGCACTTGTGCGTAAATCAACGCTAGAATAACTGTTGTAATCCCCATTACTGCCCCAATCGATATAATCCCTGCAATCGCATCTTGTCCTACTGATTCTAATGCAAGTGACACTGGCGCTCCTACACCAAGTTGTGTGAATGGAATCATTCCAGTTAAGACAGCTGATACCGCAATATATAATACTGTACAAATTGCCAGTGACCCGATAATACCAATAGGCATTGTTTTGCCTGGGTTTTTCACTTCTTCAGAAGCTGTTGCGATAACATCAAAGCCGATATATGCAAAGAAAACAGTTGCCGCTCCGGTAATTACCCCATTGAAACCAAATGGCATGAATGGAGTCCAGTTATCTGGCTTCACATACCAAACACCGACAATAATGAATAATAGGATAACTGCTAGTTTAACGAAAACCATAATATTGTTGAACTTAATACTTTCTTTTACACCTTTTGAGACCAATGCAGTGATGGCTAAAATAATAAGCATCGCCGGAAGGTCGACAAGCCCACCTTTACCTACTCCTGGAGCTGACGTAATGCTTGCTGGCAAGTTAATATTAAAGCCTGCGATCAAGGACTGGAAGTAAGCTGACCAGCCTGTTGCAACTGCTGCTATGGCGAGAACATATTCCATCATCAAATCCCAGCCAATTAAAAAGGCAAATAACTCACCTAGTGTTGCATAAGTGTATGTGTACACACTACCCGACAGCGGTACTGCAGACGAAAATTCTGCATAACAAAATGCTGCAAGTGCACAAGCGATACCTGCAAGTACAAAGGAAAGAATAATGGCTGGACCTGCACTTTCCGCTGCTACAACTCCTGTTACAACGAAAATACCTGTACCAATTACACAGCCGACACCCAAAAAGATGAGATCCATAATACCCATCGATCGGCTCAGCGTTTTATTTTGAGATTGCGAAATCATCACATTCACAGATTTTCTACGAAAAAGTTGACTCAAAGCTGTAATCCTCCCAGAATGTTAATTAAAATTAAAATTTTCAAACAATTTATTCTAAATTAGGTATACTCTCTTAATTGCTCGAAATTTTTACTCCGCTGATTATAAAAGGTATAAATACATTATGTCAATGGAAGTTTTCTTGTATTTTTCACTTTCTCCAAAACATTACTTTAATACAATAGTATTAGTACTTTCTCCTATTATTTCCGTATGTTTACTAACCTTATATATGTCCTACTAGATTATGTGCTAGTAACTTGTTGGGGATTTCACATTATAATAGTAGTAATTAATACTTTCCTATAGCAGAAAAACTGTTTCATAAGCATCCTCGACTTTGTTATTCTTCTATAACTTATCCTTCGAAAAACTTTCTTTATTTTTTTATCTTTAAATAAAAGATGAGGCTGGGACAAAACAAAAGATAAGCTTTTTAAACACGCATAATAGAATTACATCTAAATTGGAAAAATGAAGCTTGTGACTAAATAGAATATGGAGTTAAAATTAGTTCGTTTCATTGCGCGCTCGTCCTCGCGCTTTCCGCGGGGAGGAAGCTGAGCCTCCTCGTCTTCGCCTGCGGGGTCTCATCCTTTCCTCTATTTCCCTTAGTAGTCGAGTGGCCTCCGCTCCATTCCACTAAGTTTTCTAATCAGTGTATTAAAACTAAAAAACAAAAAAAGCCGAACTATTTAATCATGGTCGATTAAGTAGTTCGGTCTTTACGCTGGTTCACTTACTTATGTCCCAGCCTCAATATCGATTAGCTTCTTGGAAAATCTCTCGGCAATGAAAATCCTCTGCCGATTATATCTGAAGCATTTAAGAAAATTACAAAGGAACTATTGTCGCTTCTTTGAATTAGTTCTTTTAAATATACAGCCTCAGATTGTTCTACTACACTGAATAGTAATGCTTTCTTCTGATTGCTGTACCCTCCTTCAGACCAAACCTTCGTGAAGCCTCTATCAATTTCATTACGAATTAAATCTGTAATTTTCTGTTCGTTTTCAGTCACTATTAAGACAAGCTTAGAAGTGGATGAGCGAAGTTGGACGACATCTATTGATTTTCCAATGATGAACATGGCTATCATTCCATATAGTGCTCTTTCAAAATCAAAAACGAACATGGCTACTATAACGATACAGCCGTCAATCAAAAATTGGGAATAACCACTCGACAAACGAGTATATTTTTTAATGAGCTGTCCAAATATTGTTGTCCCACCAGTAGAGCCTTTACCACGGAATACAAGACCAATCCCGATTCCGCTAAGTATTCCCCCGTAAATAGAAGCCAGCAATGGATCTTCTACTGAAAACGGCAAATAAGATGTCAGCCAAATAAATGTTGGCAGCAGCGTAGTTCCAACAAAGGTGCGGATGCTGAAATCTTTACCAAGAAGAAAATAGCCTAATACAAATGTAGGAATATTGATTGCCCATTGCACAACTGCTGGGCTCCAGCCATTCAGTTTGTTCAAAATGATACTTATTCCTGCTACTCCTCCTGCCGTGATAGATGCAGGCAATAGAAAAATATTAAATGCCAACCCTACTAAAAATGTTCCAAGAATAATTAAACTATAAGAACGAAATTCTTGCTTACTTTGCATTATGTTAAAATCCTTTCTTATACTGAATATAAGGTTTAATAATAACCGAACAATAGATTTCCGACAATAGAGAAAAATAATGTCAGAAAATATAACAAGTTACTAGACAATTTAGAAAAGTTTCAAAATGACAAAAATCGTCTGTTGACTGAATTCGAAATTAATTATAAAATGGAGAAAATTAAGAAAACGAAACGCTAGGATTGGGAGTATTAAGGGATATTTATTGCTTAGAGAGCTGTCGGCTGGTGAAAGACAGACAATAAACTCCCCCAACTCGCCCAGGAGTGGTAAGGCTGAAATGTAAGTCTTAACGGCTGACTGCCGTAATCAAGTCGTAAAGTGGGTTCATCTTATTTCTATTTAAGGTGAATCAAAAAGAGTGGTACCACGAAGGTAAAGCCTGTCGTCTCTTATAGAGACAACGGGCTTTTTTTATTTTCCTTACAAAGATTCTCCCTATTAAATTAATCCAAAAAGGTGGTCAGTAGTGATGAAAAATACCGAAAAATATTCCAGAGGTTATTTTACCCCTCCCGCAAAAAGTTTGAAATGGACAGAGAAGGAGTACATTGAAGCAGCTCCAACATGGTGCAGCGTGGATCTTCGTGATGGCAACCAAGCGCTAATTGTACCAATGAGCCTAGAAGAAAAACTGGAATATTTTCAATTGCTATTGGAAGTAGGCTTCAAGGAAATTGAAGTTGGTTTTCCGGCAGCATCTGATACAGAATATGCCTTTTTGCGGACATTAATTGAACAAAACTTGATTCCAGAGGATGTAACAATCCAAGTGCTGACACAATCAAGAGAGCATATTATTAAAAAGACGTTTGAATCTCTTAAAGGTGTTAATAAAGCAGTCGTCCATCTGTACAACTCCACATCTGTTGCACAGCGGGAACAGGTTTTCCAAAAGTCAGAACAAGAAATAATAGATATTGCCGTTACTGGTGCTGAGCTATTGAAAAAATACGCAGCAGAAACAGAAGGCAACTTCCAGTTTCAATATTCTCCAGAAAGCTTCACAGGAACAGAAATGGAATTTGCACTAAACATCTGTAACAGTGTACTAGACATCTGGCAGCCAACTTTGGAAAACAAGGTTATCATCAACTTACCAGCAACAGTATCCATGTCAATGCCACATGTTTATGCAAGCCAAATCGAATACATGAGTGAGCACTTAAGCTTTCGGGACAACGTCATTCTATCGCTTCATCCACATAATGACAGAGGTACAGGTGTTGCAGATGCCGAGCTTGGAGTCCTTGCAGGCGCACAAAGGGTGGAAGGAACATTGTTCGGAAATGGGGAAAGAACAGGAAATGTTGACATTGTCACACTTGCACTGAATATGTATTCACACGGCGTAGAGCCGAATTTGAATTTCAATAATATTCCTGGCATCCTAGCAAAATACGAAAAATTGACAAGAATGAGGGTTCCTGAAAGACATCCGTATGGTGGTGAGCTTGTCTTTACAGCATTCTCAGGCTCCCATCAGGATGCAATTGCTAAAGGCATGAAATGGCGTGAGGAAAAGAATCGCGATTATTGGACAGTGCCTTACCTATTAATTGATCCTAAGGATATTGGCAGACAATATGAAGGAGATATTATCCGCATTAACAGCCAATCCGGTAAAGGTGGCATCGGTTATATCCTTAAACAAAATTATGGTCTTGATCTTCCTGCTAAAATGCGTGAAAGCTTTGGATATGCTGTTAAAAAAGTATCCGATAACCTTCATAAGGAGCTTATGCCTGACGAAATTCATGATATCTTCCTGAATGAATATGTCAATATAGATGCTCCAGTTGAATTCATTGAATATCAATTCTCGCAAAAGAACAGCTATGACACAACAGTGGCAGTGAAAAAGGACAATACTGTCCATGAATATAGTGGCAAAGGGAACGGAAGACTTGACGCTATCAGTAATGCCCTGCAATCGTCATTGGGTATCCAATACAAGGATTTAGTTTATACAGAGCATGCCCTTGAAACAGGTTCTGAGTCAAAAGCCGTTTCTTACGTTGGATTTACAGCCGCAAACGGCTCCATTTACTGGGGATGTGGAATCGATGCAGACATTATGACATCCTCCATTAAAGCCCTGTTCAGTGCCGTTAACAATATGGTCAGAAGTGAACAGCCTGCTGCAGAGCAAGGATATTCCTTGTCTAAATAATAAAGGAATTTAGAACCCTGTTTATGCAGGGTTCTTTATGTTTCATTAAACTATGTTAATATTATTAAGTGGATGGGGAACTCATTGCTTCCCAATAATCCACATGTTAAACAGCAACAGTATCTTAAAGGAGGAACATATGATAAAAGGAATCATTTTCGACTTTGATGGGCTTATTTTTGACACAGAAACACATCAGTATCACTTACTGCAAGAGCTATTTACAGAACACAGCTGTGAATTGCCTTTAGAATTATGGCAAAAAGAAATAGGCACACACACAGATTTCTCCCCATTTGTTTACCTGGAAGAACAGGCTAAAAGAAAACTCGACTTAAAAATTTTAGAAACAGCTTTTCAAGAAAACTTTCTTCGCAAGCTCGAACTGGAAAAAGAAAGACCTGGTGTTAAAGATTATCTTGATACAGCCAAATCATTAGGTTTGAAAATTGGTCTTGCTTCTAGCTCCAATTATGATTGGGTTTCCAAGCATCTAAAGAGATTAGGTTTATTTGATTATTTTGACTGCATCAAAACCTCTGACGATGTAGAAAAAGTAAAACCAGATCCAGCTTTATACATAGAAGCAGCCCGCTGCCTGGAGCTTCAGCCAAATGAATGCATAGCATTTGAAGATTCTGCTCACGGTGCACAAGCAGCTAAAACAGCAGGCTTGAATGTTGTTATTTTCCCAAATGAAGTGACAAATGCTATGCAATTCTGCGATGTGGATTACCGCTTTGATTCCATGATGGCAATGCCACTAGCTGATTTAATATCCAAATATAAGTAATATAAGAACCACAAAAAGGAATAACCTCACATGAGGCTATTCCTTTTTTATATTTAATTTTGCCTTACATTACCTACTGTTTAGTCACTATTTCCTTTTCCTTGCTGACAAAAAAATGATAAAGTGCCCCGTAAAGGTTTGCATCATTTCGGAACTTGCAAACTTCTATTTTCGGATTAGCCATATGAGGAGGATTAGCTGTCTTTATTTCCTCAATTGCCCATTTTGTTCTTTCAATTAAGATAGGCTGGGCACTGATTCCACCGCCTATTGCAAATATCTCCGGATCTAAAATATATTGCAGGTTCAATATTTGGGAAGCTAGATAAAAACAAAACTCATTGAATATTTCATTAGCTTCTTCATCCTGATTGTTTATGTATTCAAATACGGCTTCGCCATCTGTTGGATCATCAAGCTGCTTTGCTTCTCCGATAAGACGCACCATTCGGACTGCCGAACAATCGGAGCCAAAAAACTGTGCTTTCCTGCTTGTCATGTCTATTTTATCCATCACAAAGCTCATTTCACCAGCAGATAGATTCACTCCACGATGCAGTTTGCCGTCAACAACAATACCACCGCCTACACCGCTTCCAAGCACTAATACGACTGCATCCTTGGCACCCTTAATACTTCCAAGCCACAATTCAGCTAAAGCGGCACACTTCCCGTCATTTTCAATGGAGACATCTTTTTCATACCTGTCCCCAATTCTTTTCGCAAGATTCACTTCATGAAGAAATGGAAAGGACCCTCCATAATAAATCATACCTGTATCTACATCTACCGTCCCTGGACAGCTTACAGCAATCCCTTTTACGGCCGATAAATCGTGTTCATCTAAAATTCCAAACAGAACCTCTTCAAAATCGTCCAAATTCGTTCGAGGAGCGGGCATTTTTCCTTTTGAAGAAATGTTCCCAGCAGTATCCATTAATGCATATTTAATAAACGTTCCACCGATATCAAGTACGAAATACATATATAATTCTCCTAGTCTTTTTGATGATTTTAATTGTGTTTATCTGAATAGTTGAAGTACTATAATATTTCGCCGCAGAAATGGGTTTTTCCTTTTTTAATGAATAGAATTCAATCCTTGCCAAAAAGTTTGGTTACTTATCCTCAAAGTAGCATACTTATAAACCTAGTTCCCTAACTCCTAAGCTATATATTTATCATAAAAAACACCTTGTGTTGTGAAAAGATAAGGACAAAGCCAAAGACTGCCTATCCCTAAAATAAAGCTGACAGCAATTCCCCATCCAATAAACCTAAGATTCAACATGAAGTACCTCCACTTATAACCGTGCATCCGCCTCCTGCTTTCTGCAAGTGCTTCAAATATCGTGTATTCGGGATGACCTTTAAGCAAATAAAACGCTTGAGAATAGGAGATTCCTTTAATAATACCTGGTATTACGAAAAGGAACGACCATAGAATTATGAGTACTATTTGAGCAATCGCTAATTTTATCATCTTTAAAACGAAAATTATATTATTGTACGGTTTGAATACTTCGCTAATCTGCGGTGAATTTCGCCTTGTTATATCAAAAAAAACCAGGTGATAGTAATAGATAATGGTATCAGCAGCAAAGACACCACTCCCCCTGCAAAGGAAAGTACTGTAGTTAATGGTAAATTAGAAGTCTCTCTTTCACGGGTATATCAAATAGAATGGTATAAATAAATTAATTGTAAAAAAAAATAATCAATACTAACACATAACCTATAGCTAAAATAAACCAAACTAACACAGCCACTCCCCAATTATTCTTCAATGCATCCAATGCTTCTTGTTTCATTATCTGCATCATTCACCTCAAATTCTTTTATGTTAATTTTATTGTTTCACTCCTACAACAAAGTTTCTTTTCTAAAACGTTCCATTTCACTAATACTAAGCATTATTGAACACAAAAAAGCCGAATGACCTAAATTAGTCACTCAGCGATTACCAATAATTTAAACATCCAATCATGCTTGGCTGGTTATTTTCCCCAATGCCTTCGCTAGTCTTTTGATACCAATAGGGATTTCCTCATCACTAGCTTTTCCATATGTAAGACGCATAAAGCCTGACTTTGTGCCAAGGATAGAGCCTGGTGTAAATATAACTCCTTCCTCTATTGACTGTTCCAATAGTTTAATTTCATCAATGCCCTTCTTTAACCTGCACCACAAGTGTATTCCGCCATGTGGAAAGAAATAATCAACTTGGTCTTGCAATAACTCTGTTATGCTCTTTATCATTTTATCTCTTTTTTGTTCGAGCCTAATTTTTAAGGATTGAATATGCGTTTCAAAGTATTCAGAACGAAGAAATTCATTGCCTAACCACTGTGAAAAGATAGAATGTCCAAAATCAAATTGCTGTTTAGCATCGGAAAGTCTTTCAATAACTGGCTGAGGTCCGATTACCCAGCCAATTCTAAAGCCTGATGCGGCAATTTTAGTTAAGGAGCTTATGTACAATACATTTCCATTTTCATCTAAAGACTTCAATGTTGCTGTATCTTCCCCTGTGTAGTTAAGGAGGCTGTATGGATCATCCTCCACAATCGGTATGCCAAATTCAGAGGACAGGTCTAATATTTTTTTTCGTTTTGCGACAGACAGCAATGTTCCTGTAGGATTTTGAAAAATAGGGTTAAGAAAAATCATTTTTATTTGGTGCTTTTTATGCAGGTCAATTAGGTCCTCTGGGTTAATACCATTTTTATTTATATCCAAATGGAACACATTCAGCCCTGCTGACTTGAATATCGGGAGACTGTAATGATAAGACGGATTTTCGATCACAACTGCATCTCCTGGCTTAAGCAAACACTCAATAATCAAGTGTATTGCCTGCTGTGCTCCTGAGGTAACGAGAATAGATTCTGGTTCGGCATTAATCCCTTTATATCGCTTCACATGCTCTCCAATCGTTTCTCTCAGGCCGATATTCCCTTGAGGATGATCATAGCCTAAATGCCCTGAAAATTCTCCAGATTTAATAATCTTACGAACATATTCATCTGGCATAAGTTCATCGGACAGCTCACCACTGGCAAAATTCACAAGACTTTCCTCTTCAGAAATATTCCTAATGCGCTGAGCAACAGGCATATTAGCCTGAAAAGACCCTCTTTCAATATACTTATTCCAGCTCGGAATCCGTTTTTTCGCCAGTCCCCATATATCCTTGCTGACAACCGTGCCACTGCCTCTTCTTTTTTCTACAAGTCCATTTGCCTCAAGCTCCGCATATGCAGCAACAATCGTACTACGATTAACCTTAAAAGCCTCTGCAAGCTTGCGCTCGGACGGCAATGGTTTATCAATCGGAAACAGTCCATTTTGGATGCCTTTTTCCATATAATCAGCAATTTGTTTATATACTGCCTTACTGTTATTTTTATCTGGTTTCCATTCCATCAATTAATTCTCCAGCTTAAATAGTTTTTTTATATACTTATCTTAATATATCACCCATTGTTTTAACCATCCAATTTAGGATAATATAGACCCGCCAATTAAAAAAAAGACCAGGTTTCAATAACCTGATCTTTTTATCATCAATAAGAATCTACCTCATGACCTTTTTCAACTGCTTTTTCTGATGCTATTTCACTATCTTTGTTTCCTAATGGATGGCTGCTCTGTTGATTTTCATTGGCGGCATTGATCAATCCTTCTCGCAGACGGCGGCCGTAATCCTCATCTGCCTCTACTGCAAGAGCAATCATTGCATCCTGAATTCTTTGATCGCATTGAGACAAATCTCCGACAAGATTGGATATTAATTCATCCTTCTCCCATTGTTCAAATTCTCTATACGTCTGGCCCGCTTGTTTTGTATTGTCATTGCGGTCAATCGACTCGCGAACAAGCTTGCCCGCAACCGTCGGTGTGTATTCCTTGCCGGCAGGTTCTGCTTCTTTTAAACCGCCGAGAATAGATGGTTCATAATTGATATGCTTGTCCTTTCGATCTACATGATATTGCATTTGACCGCCGCTTTGATTAGTGGCAACCTGCTTTTTTGGTGCATTAATCGGCAATTGCAGATAGTTCGCTCCTACACGGTGGCGCTGTGTATCGGAATAAGAGAAGGTGCGTCCTTGCAGCATTTTATCATCAGAGAACTCTAATCCGTCAACAAGGACACCTGTACCGAAGGCTGCCTGCTCTACTTCTGCAAAATAGTCCTCTGGATTTTTGTCTAACACCATCTTCCCGACTGGAATCCAAGGAAACTGGTCATTTGGCCATAGCTTTGTATCATCAAGTGGATCGAAATCCAGCTCAGGATGTTCATCATCGCTCATGATTTGCACCAACAGCTCCCATTCTGGGTAATCTCCTTGTTCAATCGCATTATATAAGTCTAGTGTAGCATGATTGAAATTTGTAGACTGGATTTCATTAGCTTCCTTTTGTGTAAGATTCTTTATGCCTTGCTTTGGTTCCCAATGATACTTCACCAAAACAGCCTCACCTTCACTGTTGACCCATTTGTATGTATTAACACCAGAACCCTGCATCAAGCGATAATTAGCAGGAATTCCCCAAGGTGAATAAACAAATGTCACCATATGAAATGTTTCTGGTGAGCTCGCACAAAAATCAAAGAACCTTTCTGGACTTTGGATATTTGTTACCGGATCTGGCTTAAAGGCATGAATCATATCAGGAAACTTCATAGCATCGCGAATAAAGAATATCTTCAGATTATTACCGACAAGATCCCAGTTTCCGTCTTCTGTATAAAATTTAACAGCAAAGCCCCGTGGATCTCGAAGTGTCTCAGGTGAGTGACCGCCATGGATTACAGAAGAAAAACGGACAAATACTGGTGTACGCTTGCCTTTTTCCTGGAAAAGCTTTGCACGTGTATATTTAGAAATATGTTCATCTCCTGCTGTTCCATATGCCTCAAAATAGCCATGAGCACCGGCACCGCGAGCATGAACTACCCGTTCAGGAACTCGTTCTCTGTCAAAATTACTAATCTTTTCGATGAAATTATAGTTTTCCAATGTGGCTGGACCTCTATTGCCTACTGTCCGAATATTTTGGTTATTCGTTACAGGGTGACCCTGCCTGTTTGTCAAAGTATTGTCTTTTTCATGATTCTTTTCATGTTTTGACTGCTTTTTATCCATTTTTCTTCCTCCCATTCTCCAACATTATTTGGACATAACTCGTCACTACGAAACTACTACCCTATCTTTATTAAAATAATCCTTATTTAATAATAAATATAAAAAAGACGCTGGGACATATGTATGTGAATCTGTTTAAAAACCGAACGATTTAATCAACAAATGATTAAATCGTTCGGTTTATTGTGTTTAATACAATGATTGAAATCTTAGTGGAATGGAGCGGAGGACACTCGACTACTAAGGGAAATAGAGGACGCTTTAGACCCCGCAGGCGAAGACGAGGAGGCTCAGCTTCCTCCCCGCGGAAAGCGAGTGACTGTAGCGCAATGAAACGAACTAATTTTAAACCCATATTCTATTTAGGCAAGTGCTTCATTTTTATTCGTGTTTAGAAAGATTATCTTTTGTTTTGTCCCAGCCTCTTTTTACCTAACTATTATCTCTCACAAGCATAGTTATCCTTGTCTCTATCCATTTTAGACTGATACGCTGGATGTGAGGAATCTACTCCATTTAGATATACTGCTCAAAATTAAGCATCCCAATAAAATTTAGTAATATGGTAAAATTTATCTTACATGTTACTTTATTGCTATTTTTACGATTCTATTTTTTGGCAGAAAGGCAAAAAACTATTTCGATAAAACTATTTACTTCTGTTGCATTCTGTCATTACATACTATTTTCTATCATCTGAAAAAACAATTTAGTATAATTGTATTATTCTAGATTGAAGGAGATATGCTTTTGAAGAAACTCATCAAGAATAAATATATATGGACTTTTGTGACATACCTGTTTATCATGACAATCTTGCCTATCGGAATCCAACTGCTTTTGGACTTGTTTGGAGTGGGGACAACAAAAAGCATGTCATTTGGAGACTATCAAATCAGTACCGCAATGCTGAGCGTTATCCTTAACTTTCTCATTTTGTTTATTATTCTAGGCTTTATCATTTTCCTTTATTTCAAAACATCTTTATTTCAATGGAGAAAACCGAAAGTAAAGGGGAAGGATTTCCTTTATGCCATCTTTGTTTTTTTCGGAGGGAAATTTGTAACCGTCATTGTGATGGTCATTATTGCTTTGTTGTTTGGACTAAATATGGAGGAAGCTCCCCAAAATCAACAAGCTGTAGAGGTATTAATTCATACTAGCTATATTACGATTATTCAAGTGACCATACTTGCTCCAATTATTGAAGAATTTTTCTTCCGTAAAGTGATAATTGGCCATGTTTTTTCCAAATATAAATATGTGGGCCTTATTTTCAGCTCCCTTTTGTTTGGCGGAATGCATATGATGGCTGGTTTCTCTTTAACTGGAATGATTTTGTATAGCGGTTTAGGGTTTTTCTTAGGACTCGTTTATATAAGAACAAACCGTATTGAAACGTCAATTATTGCTCATGGTTTCAATAACCTGGTATCGTACTTATTAGTGCTGTTAATTCGATGAAAGAACTCCCTTTCTTCAAACAAAACAAAGCTTTATTTCCAATGAAATAAAGCTTTGTTTATTATCTTTCATAAGCAAAACGGGCTAGAAACTGCTTTGTCCGTTCCTCTTTTGTTTGTTCGAACACTTCTTTTGGAGTACCCTGTTCAACGATGACACCATCCTCCATAAAAATGATTCTGTCTGCGATATCATAGGCAAAGCTCATTTCATGTGTAACGATCACCATCGTTACTCCTTCTTCAGCAACCTTTTTAATTACCTCTAATGTTTCTCCGACAAGTTCGGGATCAAGAGCCGATGTAGGCTCATCAAACAAGATAACCTCCGGGTTTAGAGCCAATGCTCTTGCAATTCCGACACGCTGCTGCTGTCCCCCGGAAAGCTGGTGTGGATAGGCGTCTTCCTTCCCCTTTAAACCAACCTTTTCTAATAGCTCTAAGCCCTTATTATATGCTGCCGCCTTTGACACCTTTCTTGCGATTACAAGACCCTCCATAATATTTTCTATTGCTGTCCTATGAAGAAAAAGGTCATATTGCTGAAAGACCATTGCTGTTTTTCGGCGAATTTCCAGGATATCCTTAGAGCTTGCCTTTTTAAAGTGGACTTTTTTATCACTAATGGTTAGCTCACCGTCATCTGCTCGTTCAAGAAAGTTCAAGCATCTTAAAAAAGTGGTTTTGCCTGAACCGCTTGGACCTAGAATGACAACAACCTCACCTTTTTTAATTTCCAAGTCAACACCTTTAATAATTTCATTCTTCCCGAAACTTTTGGAGATATTTTTAATTGTAATCATGCGAAGCTTCTCCTTTTGCTGCGGCTGAAATAACGCTCATAGCCGGATGATATTCCTTCAAGTGCAGCACACATTGGCCAGTAGATTAACGATACAGCCACATACGCTTCAAGGAAACGGTAGTTAACATTTGCCTCAATCAGAGCACCGTTTAATATATCCACAACGGAAACCATGGAAACTAGTGAAGAAGCCTTAATAAGAGAAATTAATGTGCTGTTTATCATCGGGAAGGCAATAGGAAATACTTGTGGAATCACTACTCTCTTAATGACCTGCACTCTTGATAATCCTACCGAATAGGCAGCATCGAACTGGCCCTTCGGAATGGCTGTTAGCGCCCCTCTGAATATCTCTGACAGACCGCTTGTTGCGTATAAGGTTAAAGCAAAAATCGCAACCCACCTCCTATCAATATTCTTAAAGCTTATGTCCCAGGACATGGACTTTGCTAGCTGCTCCAGCATATCTGAACTGATAATATACGTGACCAATAAGATAAGAATAACGGGAATTGCTTTAAAAACAGTCACAAACCATTTGAAAAATGTGGAAAGGACAGGAATTTTATAAAAACGTACAAGTGCAATAACAAGACCAATAACAGATCCTAGCAGGAGCGGCACGAACCCTAACAGCAGCGTTGTTGGCAAATAATGCAATGCAGCTGAAAATGCCTTAAACATAAATGGGAAATCGAAGTCCATTTATACCTCCTCCTTTCTTATTTCGTATAATCTGCTCCAAGTACCTCTTGAGATATCTCGGAAAGCTTTCCTTCATCAATTAATTCTTCAAGGGCACCGTCTATATCTTCCTGAAGCTTTGTATCGTCTTTACTGTAAAGATAATATGTTTTAGAAACATAGGCAGGCTCTCCTAATGTTTTTAAATCTGCTTTAAATTGCTCATTTAATTTGCTTACATCGAACTTAGTCAGCAATGTTGCATCTATTGTTCCTGTTTGAAGATCCTTGACAAGTACTTCATTTGATCCGCTGCCGTACACAATATCGATCTTATTATCATGCTCTTTGTTGTATTGCTCCAATATATAGGCATGATTGCTTCCTGTTGATGTGTAAACTGTTTTTCCTGCCAAATCATCTAATGACTGGTAGTTGTTTTTTGAGTTTGCGTCAACAACGATATAACTTGTATAGTCTGTGTAGCCTACTTTCCCATACAAGTATTTGGCCTGTCTTTCATCATTGATTTCATACTGATGTGCTGCCAAATCAATTTTATTTGCATCAAGTGCTGGTAAAATATTTTTAAATTCATATGACTCATATTTAAATTTATATTGTGGCAGCTTTTCATCAACTGCATCAAGAACAGCTTTTTCATAGCCTGTCAGTTTTCCGTTTTCATCTAAATAGACAAAAGGCTGATATGCATTTCCAGTTCCGACGATAATTTCTTTTGCATCAGAATCATTGTTCCCTGCGCTGGCACTTTCTGTACTTTCACCGTTACCGCAGCCCGCAAGTACTAATCCAAGCGCAGCAGTTAATCCAATAATCTTCCAAGTCTTATGTTTCGGCACGATTCTCATGCTATTTCCCACTTTCATCTGTTTTAATTTACTTTGTTTTTTCCATTTGGCAACAGCAGCAGCTTCTTAGCATTAGGTAAGATTGGTGTTCTGATGCTTTTTTTGCTTCTTTTCGGGTACCGATATTTCTTTTCTACCAAACCAAACAACTGCTCTAAGCCAATACTCAATACGATAAAGATAACAGCGGCAATGAAATATCCCTCCATGACTCGATAGTATAAAGCCCCTAAAGTCTGAACCTTGCCCATGACATCTAATATACCTAAAGAAAAGGCAAGAGAAGTGTCTTGCAGCAGGTTGATAATAGACGCTCCAAGGCTCGGCATTGCTATCTTACTTGCTTGGGGTATCAGCACTCTTCGATATGTCTGCCCTTTTGTTAATCCTATTGAGGCTGCTGCTTCATACTGTGATGCAGGAACACTCAATAGGGAAGAACGGAAAATTTCAGAAAAGAACGCAGCTGCATTCAAGCCATAGGTTATATAGATGAAATAGATTTTTTCCCACTGTGATAGGTCAATCCCAATAGAACCGAGCAAACTGGGAAGACCGTAAAAAACGATGAACATTTGCACAAGTATCGGTGTACCTCTTACAAAGGAAACATATACAATACATAATTGGCTTAAAACAGGCACCTTTTCTATCCGAAGATAAGCAATCAGTAAACCTATAGCAGCTCCAATTAAGGTTGCGAATAATACGATCAAAAGGGTCGTAGGAAGGGCACTCAACACTTTCGGGAAGAGGGTAATAACGTATTCCCATTTAAAAAACTCTCCCATGGGCTGCCTCCTTTCTTGTTATACAGAAGTCTTTTCCGCTTTAGCATCGCTAAACGGCGGTGTCCCGAGAATATTTTCATCGAAGCGTTCTGGAATCAATACTTTATACATCAGAATCCCAATGTCGCCATCGTTTTCATGCTGAAAATATTGCTTATACCCTTTCCGTTTATACATATCCAAAAGCCAAGGATGCTTTTTGCCAGAAGTTCCAAGCGTAAAAGCAGGTGCCTTAAATGTGTCTCGCAGCAATGTGTTTTCTACATATTCCAATAATTTATTTCCGATTCCCTGTCCGCTCAAGTCTGGTGCAGTTGCAAACCACCAAACAAATGGATAGCCTGACACTGGTGCTTTACTCTCCCAAGGAAAGCGGATCGTTAAAGTTGAGATAAGTCTGCCGTCCCGTTCTAAAACAACAGCAGTAGAATTGACGATATTCTCTGTTACCATTTCTAGCGTGGCTCTTGTGGATGGCCAGTTGATGCCAAGTTCTCCAACCGACTTGAATGCACTAGACAATAATTCTAGAAATGCTGGGGCGTCTTCTTTTGTTGCGATTCGAAAGATATCTTCACTCATACAAATTCTCCATTCTGTGTATTTTTTAAAAGATATTGGTTTACTTCTAGTTATTAAAAGTCAAGTAGCATAATGCCAATCCCTTGATTAAGCCTCCGCTCCTTCCTTGCCTTTGTTTATATCCATGTATTCTTATTGGATATATATAATATAATATGTTTTTCGCTTCTTGACTAATTAGTATTAATAAAGTGTTAATTCAATAAAACTAATATCAATTAAAACCTATGTTTTTACTTGGTTTATAGTCCGTTTGAAGCTACTTTTTTTGGCTCTTCCCAGATAAAATTAGGTATTTCCTTTCGTAAGACAGGCAGTACTTCCTCGGAAAACCGCTGAATTTGCTCCTTCTGTTCTGCTTCACTAAGACCGTCAACGCTCAACCCTTGCACTTGATGGCCATATGCTTCATGGTATAACAGAATTTTTTCGATAATAGCATCTGCTGATCCGACTAAGGATGGCCCATTTTCAACATAGTCGTCTAAATTCTTAAATGGTGAATTATTATGTTTAGAAGCATCCGTATTCATAAAAGCATCATAATATGGCCGATATTTATTGATTGCCTCCTCCTTTGTGTCAGCAATATATAAACTGCCTGCCCCAGAGCCGATAATGGCCTTTTGCGGGTCATGACCGTAAAATGCCAATCTTTCTTTATAATGGTCAATTAGCTGCTTATATTTTGCAATTGGATGAAAGACATTGGAAGAAAATATCGGCTCGCCGTTTTTGGCTGCTAATTCAGTAGAAGCTGTGCTTGATGCACTTCCATGCCAAATAGGAATGCTCTTCTGGTATGGTCTTGGCTCAATTGTGACATTTTGTAATGGAGCTCTGTACTTGCCACTCCAATTGACAGACTCCTCTGCCCATAATCTTTTTAACAAATCATACCTTTCTGCAAGGGACTCCCATTGTTCTTCCTCAGTAATTCCAAATAGAGGATAATGGCGTGGATCATTTCCTTTTCCTATAATCAAATCTAGTCTGCCTTTTGATAATTGATCTACCGTGGCAAAATCCTCGGCAACTCGGACTGGATCCAACACACTTAAAACAGTAACAGTTGTCAACAAACGTATTTTCGTTGTTTTTGCGGCAATATTAGAAAGCATTACAGCAGGTGAAGAAGAAAGGAATGGCGAACCATGCCTTTCCCCTACCCCAAAGCCGTCAAAGCCCTGCTTTTCAGCCAATACAGCTTGATTAATGACATTTTCCAGCTTCTGATGGGTAGTAAATGTTTCCCTGCTGATTGGATTGGTGTTATTACTAATTAACGAAAATAAGATAAACTTCATAATCCTCCCCCATTTTCATCTTTTGTTTTGGTTTATCCTTACTTATTAATAAAAACATCATTGAAAAGTGGATATCCTTGTGAATCAAATGCTAAACCTTCCACATCATTAGAGGTTGCAACAGTATATGGGAATACATAGATAGGAATAAAATATCCTTGCCCAATCAGTTTTTGCTGGACCTGTTTGTATAATTCCACTCTTTTCTCTGTATCTGTTTCTAGCTCGCCTTCCTCTAGCCACTGATCAATTTCATCGTCATGAAGTCTCGCTAGACTCGATCCACCATTTTCAGGAAGATTTTCAGAGTGGAAGAATAGACGAAGAACATCCGGATCTCCCGCTACCCTGCTGTTGCCGATAACATCATAATCCTTCCCGTTTTTTGTGATATTATAGTATTCTGCTGATGTAGTAATCTCTAGCTTAACCCCTATTTCCTTTACTTGCTGCTGAATGATTGTAGCAATATCGTGACGCTTCTCCCTGTTGACATTACTGTCTATTAAGCGAAGTACCAGCTCTTTACCATCTTTTTCTCTTACTCCTTCACTGTTTTTCTTCCAGCCAAGATTTTCTAATCGTTTGTTTGCATCCTCTACGTCAACCTTGCCTGTATTTTCAAGCGATTTGTCATACCCTAATATGGTTGGTGTTATAACAGACCATGCCCGCTTATATGTTCCTAAATAAAGCGTATTGACGATATTATCGACATCAATTGTTTTTTGCAATGCAATTCTGGCATCAAGCTCGTTCCATGGTGCATTTTCTGGGTTAATAAACAATCCATATGGCATGCCTGCTGTTTCTGTTTCAAAAATTTTCAGGTTGCCATTTGCTTTAATAGACTTCAAGTCTTGAGGTGGTACTGTTTCAACAGCATTCAATTGGTTGCTTTGTACACTGCCGATTCTTGTTGCCTCTTCTGGGATAATTTTGTATGTGAGCTTATCTAAATATGCTTTTCCTTCATGTTCAGCAAATGGTGCTTTCCCTGTGTAATCAGCATATCTTTCCAACACAATTTCATTATTCTCATCCTGACTGACAAACTTAAAGGGACCAGAACCAACTGGATTTGTCGCTAGAGACAATCCATACTTTTCAGCACCTTCTTTGGAAACAATCGCTAATTTAGGCTGACTTAAATTACTTAAGAAGGTTGCTGCAGGTTCAGAGAAATGAATTTTCACGCTATATTCATCTACCACTTCAGATGACTCATAATTTTCAATAAGTGCATATGCACTTGCAGCCTTTGTTTCAGGATTTACGATACGGTCAAAGTTATATTTGACAACCTCTGCGTTAAATTTGCTTCCATCATGGAAGGTAACATCATCTCTTAATTTAAAGGTGAAGGTTTTTTGATCATCAGAGACCTCCCAGCTTGTTGCAAGCCATGGTTCTATCTTGTTATCCTCTGTCTGGTAAACAAGCTTTTCATAAATGCTGTTATTCACCCTTGTTGAAACAGCCATTCCGCTAGTATGAGGATCAAGACTATCAGGGGGTGTTGCTAAGCCATAAACCAATTCTCCGCCTTCCTTAGGTACTGCATCTCCACTGGCAGATGTATTTTCATTTGATTGCTGGCATGCTGTCAACAGCAGCAAAACTCCAAGCATATAAAATAAAATTGATCTTCGCAATCGAGTTATTCTCATCATCTTCTTCCCCCTTGAACAATTGTTTTTTCGCTTTTAACACTAATTAATTGGTAAAGGATAGTGGCAAGCTGTAAATCTACCTTTTTGAATTTCCTTTAATGCCGGCTCTTCCTCTGCACATTTCTCAGTAGCAAAAGGGCATCTTGTTCGGAATCGGCAGCCTGATGGCGGATTTGCAGGAGACGGAATTTCTCCTTCTGCTTTTAGCTTATTTGTCCTTTTTCCATTTGGAATAGAGTCAATCAACACTCTTGTATATGGATGGGCTGGCTCCTGAAAGATGGCTTTACTTGGAGCAATCTCCACAAGCTTGCCTAAATACATCACACCTACTCTGTCAGATATGTGCTGGACGACACCTAAGTCGTGACCGATGAACAAATAAGTTAAACCCATTTTTGCTTGTAGGTCTTGAAGCAAGTTGATTATTTGAGCCTGTACAGAAACATCCAAGGCGGAAACAGCCTCATCTGCCAATATAAAGGCTGGATTTAGCGCTATCGCTCTCGCAATTCCAATTCTTTGTCGCTGTCCACCTGAAAACTCATGAGGATATCTGGATACCCATTCTCGCTTTAATCCGACTTGTTCAAGCAGCTCCTCCACCCTTGATTGTATTTCCTCTCTAGACAGCTTTAAATGCCACTTTAAGGGCTCTGCGATAATCTCACCTATTTTAAGACGAGAGTTGACAGAGCTATATGGGTCTTGAAAGATCATTTGCATCTCTTTGCGGTATTTGCCCATTTTTTTACTGCTGAGGCCTGATAATGGACTGCCACCGTATAAGACTTCTCCCCCAGTCAATTTTTCTAATTGCAGAATGGCTCTTCCTAGTGTCGATTTGCCACTCCCAGATTCTCCAACCAACCCAAATGTTTCGCCTTTATTGATAGCGAATGACACATCATCTACAGCTTTCACCTGTTTTTTTGCTAAGGAAAGGCCTCTGCCAATTGGGAAATGCTTGCTGACATGCTGAACATCCACCAATATTTCAGTGCTGACTGGCTCCGGTTTGGTGACATTAATCTTCTCCAGTGTTTCCTCTTTTGAATAACTCAAGCTCCATTCCGGCTTTGTAACTAATTCCTCAGAATAAAAACAAGCAGCATAGCGGTCATTAACTTTCTCGAGATTTGGTCTCACTCGTTTGCATTGTGTGTTCGCAAATGGGCAGCGGGGATGAAATAGGCATCCTTCTGGCAGCTCATTTAGGCTTGGGATACTGCCTTCAATTGAGTAAAGCTTTCCTTTATTTGCAGTGTCCATCTTAGGAATAGATTTCAGCAGTCCTCTTGTATAAGGATGATGTGGTGTGTGAAATAACTGAGAGACAGTTGCATTCTCCACAACCTCGCCTGCATACATCACGACAATTCTGTCGGCAAGCTCTGCTGCAATTCCTAAGTCATGCGTAATCAGAAGCAAGCCCATATTAAATTCATCCTTTAATGACTTTAATAGCTCAATGATTTGCAGTTGAATTGTTACATCCAATGCTGTAGTTGGCTCATCAGCAATTAGCAAATCAGGCTCACAGGAAATGGCCATAGCAATCATGGCTCTTTGCAGCATTCCTCCTGAAAATTCATTAGGATATTGCTTCATCCGATGCTCTGGCTCAGAAATACCTACTTTTTTGAGTAAGTCGATTCCCTTTTGCCAAGCTGCCTGTTTCGATGATTTTTGATGCTTTCTTATCATTTCCGTTATTTGGTAGCCAATTGTAAAAACTGGGTCAAAGGCAGATAACGGCTCCTGGAAAATCATCGCGATTTTCTTTCCTCTTATATGCTGGAGCATCTTTTCATCGATAGAAGTTAGATTAGTTCCTTGAAAAGAGATATCTCCATTGGAAATTCTTCCATTTTCATATTCTATTAATCTCATAATGGCTTTCGATGTGATTGTCTTTCCGCTTCCTGATTCGCCGACTAAGCAGACCGTTTCACCAGCTTTAATAGACAAATTAAGGTCAGATATAGCAGTTATGCTGCCTGTTTTCGTCTTAAACTCTATGTTTAACTTGTTAATATCAAGCATTAAGCATTGTCTCCTTTCTGCTTTTTCTTCGGATCAAGGAAGTCACGGAGACTGTCGCCGATGATATTTGCTGATAACACAAATGATGTAATTGCAATACCTGGAAATGTAGCAATCCACCATGCGGCTGCCAAATAGCCTCTACCCTGTGACAATAATGTGCCCCAATCAGGAACCTCTTGGACAACGCCCAAGCCTAAAAAGCTCAACCCTGCTCCAAGTAGGATGGAAGAACCTAACCCATTTGTTGCCATGACTAGCAGTGGAGAATAGGCATTAGGAAGGATATGGCGAAAAAAGATGACGAAATTGCTTACCCCAATTGATTTTGACGCAATAACAAAGTTTCGGCTTTTTAAAGTAAGTATTTGGCCGCGCATCAATCTTGCATATCCCGGTACAGCTGCTATGGATATGGCAAGTATTATATTCTTAAGACTTGGTCCCAATGCGGCTGCAAAAGCAAGGGATAGAAGCATTCCTGGGATTGTCATTAATATATCAATAATCCGCATGAAAATAAGATCAACTATTCCTCCTGCATAACCAGCAACAGAACCGATTATCATCCCTGTAGCAGCGGCAGCAATTACTGATAGAAAACCAATTATTAACGACGTTCTGCTTCCATAGACAATTAAACTGAAAACATCACGGCCAAAATAGTCTGTTCCTAAGAAATGAATGCCTGAAGGTGCTTGCATTATTTCTTCTGTAAACATTTTGGTTGGTGCGTATGGTGCTATCCACTGTGGAAAAACTGCACAAATCATTAAAAAAAGGATAATGCCGCAAGCCGCATAAATAAAAGCATGCTCAGGGAGAAAAATCCTTTTTCTCTTTTTAATAACCGAAAACTTTTTGATTTGGCCGGCTAATACCGTTTCTTTCAAGTGATTTACACCTCCTAGAATGATTTTCGGACACGAGGATCAATAACCGAATAAGAGATATCTACTAAAAAATTGATGGTTATATATACGATGGCTGAAAAAAACACTACTCCTTGGACGACTGGCAAATCCTTCGCAGTTATCGCATCTGCAACCAATCTCCCAATTCCTTGTCTTGAAAATACAGTTTCAATAACAACTGCTCCGCCCAGCATATCCCCGATCATCATCCCGATAATCGTAATCGATGGAATTAACGCATTTCTTAATGCGTGCTTATACATAACCGTTTTTTCTGATAGCCCCTTTGATCTTAATGTGAGGATATATTGCTCATTCATAACCTCCAGCATGCTGTTTCTTACCATGCGGACAATCGCCCCAGAACCGACAAGTCCTAATGCAATAGAAGGCAGAACAAGCGTAATCCAGCCGTCTGACCCTATTGAAGGGAACCAGCCGAGTGTGACAGAAAAAATTAGAATTAATAAAATACCTGACCAAAAGGTAGGCATTGAAATGCCAAATAAACCTATTAATCTAGCAACATAATCAATAACACTGTTATGGTGAATGGCTGAAAAAACACCTAATGTAATACCAAAAATAATGGAAAGTATCGCACTTACGATGGTTAGGGCAATGGTGGCAGGAAACTGTGTAATGATTTTGTCTAAAACTGGCGCGTTGTTAACAATGGAGTGCCCAAAATCTCCTTGTAGAATATTTTTTAAATATTCCAAAAACTGAGTGTGAAAAGGCAGGTCTAAACCTAGCTCTTCCCGTAAATTAGCGGCCATTTCAGGTGTGGCACCTGTTCCCTCCAGCATTTGATCCACCGCATCTCCTGGAAGGGAATAATTGATGAAGAACACTAACAACAAAGACCCTAGCAGTACAAAACCGGCAGCAATCATTCTATTTACAATAAATTTCCCCATAGACGATTCCCGCTTATACTTCTAGTGCCGTATTTGTACTATTTTGATTGCTTGGCTTTTTAATTCCTAAATGCTCTCGTAGTGTGCTGCCTGTATATTCCTTCTCGTAAATGCCTCTTTCCTGTAAAATAGGCACAACCTTTTCCACAAACTCTCTAAATTGGCTTGGAATATCAGAGTTTATAATAAAACCATCTGCTCCACCGCTTTCAAACCAGGTTTGAATCTTATCTGCAACAATTTCCGGAGTACCGATAAATGTACTTCTCGGTACAGCAACCTGCTGGGCTACTTGACGAAGTGTCAGCTTATGCTCCTTTGCCATTTTCTTGATTTTGTCAGTAGTACTCTGAAAAGCTTCTTTACCTGCATCCCCAATTTCCGGGAATGGCTCATCTAGTGGAAAAGTACTGAAATCGAAATGATCAAAAAACCTGCCAAGATAGGTAATGGCATTAGCGATTGGAACTAAGCTGATAAAATCCTCATATATTTTGTGTGCTTCCTCAACTGTGCTTGCAACTATCGGGCTAATTCCCGGAAAAATCAGAATCTCTTCATGTCCGCGTCCAGTTTGTGCTGCTTTTGCTTTTACATCGCGATAAAATTCAATCGCTTCCTCCAACGTTTCGTGTCCTGTAAAAATAGCGTCAGCAGACTCTGCAGCAAAGGATTTTCCTCTTTCTGATGAACCTGCTTGAAATATGACAGGATAGCCTTGTTGTGATCTTTCCAAATTCAGCGGTCCTTTGACAGAAAAGAACTCCCCTTCGTGATTTAATTCATGCATCTTTTCTTTGTCAAAAAACTCCCCTGTTTCCTTATTTCTGACGAAGGCGCCATCTTCCCATGAATCCCAAAGCCCCTTTACGACTTGCAGATGCTCAGCCGCTTTGTTATAACGGTCCTCATGTGATGGAAGGTCCTTGCCATTGAAATTTTGAGCCGCTCCTGCTGATGGAGATGTAACAACATTCCAGCCTGCCCTTCCTGAACTAATATGATCTAATGACAGGAATTGTCTTGCAACATTGAAAGGCTGGCTATAGGATGTGGATAATGTGCCGACAAGTCCGATCTTTTCTGTTGCTCCCGCTATGGCAGTAAGCAACGTAATAGGCTCGAATCTGTTTAAGAAATGAGGTAAAGATTTTTCACTTATAGAGAGTCCATCTGCAACAAAGATAAAACTAAAATTTGCTGATTCAGCAAGCTTTGCCCTTTCTTTGTAAAATGGTAGACTGACACTAGCATCTGCAGGAACAGATGGATGACGCCATCCATCTGTTGTTCCGCCAATACCGTGAATCATTGCACCAAACTTTATTTTTTTATCCTTTGCCATCATTTAGCCACCCTTCTTCTATTTTAAAAATTAATTATTCCTATAAAAATACTCAGTATTAAGTTAAAAAATTAAACTAGTGCTTCTTTTAATGCTTCTAAGTCTACTTTAAAGACTGCTTTATACTCTGGTGATACACCATCACCGATTTCAACTACAGGTACATAACGAATGCCATATTTCACTTCAAGTACATCTCTTAAAGAATCATTTTCTGTTACATCAATCGTAGAATACTCAAAATTATTTTCGGATAGATAAGATTTGACCTGTTCACAATAACTGCATCCAACTTTGCTCCACACAACTACTTTTTTATTTTGACTCATTATATTCCCACTCCTTGATTATTTTTTTGTTTCAACTTACTATCTTCTGCAAATGCCTCTTTGAGTAGCTTATAAGAATAAATTCTATCCTCAATATTTACAATTGGTGATAACGAAATTATTTCATCGATTTCATACTTTTCGGCAAGCAAAGTTAGTTCTTTTCCAACATTTTCCTTTGAACCAGCCACATAGCCTGCTTTTTGAACAAGCAGCTGATATTCTGATTCTCCTGCTTGACTAATTACTTTTTCTGCCTGCTCCAATGACCCTACATTCAACTTCCTGCCATCAGCAAAAATGACTTTGACAGATTCTCTTTGCTTGATATAAGAATCTGCTTGTTCATCACTGTCAGCGACAGCAACTGTTAATGCCAGCAGAAATTCACCTCCTCCATTTGGTGAAAACTGTTTAAACCTAGCTCTTGCTTCTTTCAGAATATTTTCTTCTCCGTTAATGAAGTAAGCGAACACAAAGGAAATTCCTAGCTTTGCTGCAAGCTCAGCGCTCTCTGCACTACCACCTAACAGGAATATATCTGGTTTTACTTTTGGTGCAGGAGCTGCTTTTAACTCAAGTACATTCTCTTCTTCATTTATGTATGAATGAAGATCAGCCAGTTTTTCTTCAAACGACTTTTGTTCCTCTCGTTTATCTTCCTGCAATGCCTTTGTTGAAAGATTAAGTCCCCCTGGTGCTTTGCCAACACCTAGGTCAACTCTATCAGGTGCCAGTGCGGATAATACATGAAATACCTCTGCCACCTTGTATGGACTATAATGCTGCAGCATAACTCCGCCAGATCCGATGCGGATATTTTTTGTCGATGCCAGCAGGAATCCAATCAAACTTTCTGGGGCAGAACCTGCTAATTGGTCATTATTATGATGCTCCGAAACCCAAAAACGATTGTATCCAAGAGAATCTGCAGCCTGAGCCAATTTCACCGTGTTTTGGAGACCTTGCTCTGCTTTTTCTCCTTCGCCAATTGGACTCTGATCGAGAATGCTTAATTTAATTGTCAAATTTCTCACCTCACGATTGATTTTATAAATTGAGTTAATGCATCATTAAGCCTTGCTTTTGTTTCATCCGCCAAACTATAGGAATGATCCTCGTTTTTTGTTACTTGGGTGTCTTGGATATACACGCCACTATTAATATTGGAAGCTCCTAAGTTAATAAGAACAGGTTTAAGGACATAATCTATCACCAATAAATGACCATATGTGCCACCTAATACCAGCGGCAACACTGCCTTATCCTTAAGCGTCTTTTGTGGAAGCAGGTCAATATATGTTTTGAGAATACCTGAATAAGCAGCTTTATATACTGGAGTTAGGAAAATTACCCCATCACTATTTTCAATTATTTGGTTTGCTTCTGTAATTTTTTCATTATTAAATTCGGCTTTAATTAGTGCCTCACTTGGGAGCTGATGGACTTGTATAGTAGTTGGATTAATGTTTTCCTTTTCTAAAAATTCTTTTGCATAATTTAATACACCCGTTAGGCGAGAGTGGATGGAATTTCCACCAGCTACAATCGTAATTGTTGGCATTTTTACGTCCCCTTCCAAAATTCCTTCTAAACCACTTGGATTAGTTGATAATATAGATTATAATAAAGCAAATAATTCAGAAAGTATAATCAGTAAAATTAATGCCAGGATTCAGAATTACTAAATTAAAACTTAAAAGAGGTGTTTATACATGGAGATTCGTGCAATTCGCACATTCACAACTATTGTTAAATACGGCAATTTCCTTAAGGCTGCCGAAGCTTTAAACTATTCACAGCCAACCATCACTCTTCATATTAAACATCTGGAAGAAGAAGTCGGTGAGAAGCTGTTGGAAAGAGGAAAAACATTGAAGATGACAGAGGCTGGCCGCCTGTTCTATGAAAGAGCCAACGCACTGTTACGCGAATACGACCGTTTAGATAAAACATTACAAGACTTGGAGGGAGGCTTAGCAGGCTTGATTCGGATTGGGGTTTCCGAGCCTACAGCTAGTCTTGAACTGCCCACAATAATGGCAGATTTCATCCAAAAATATCCTAAAATAGAAATTTCCCTTCATGTTGCTGACGCGAATACTTTAAGTACAATGCTTTATCAAGATGAAATTGACTTTGCTATCTGCGGCGCACCGGAAGTTTCCATGGAGAATGTTTTTAAGCCACTCTATTATGATGATATCGTGCTTCTTGTTTCCGAGTCCCATCCTCTATCCACAAAATCAATAGTAGACTTAAAGGATCTCGAAAACGAAACAATCTTGTTTACACCTCATAATTGCCCAATTCGGATTAAAATAGAGCAAACTATTGTCGAGACTATCGGCACTAATTATAAAAAATTGGAGATATCCAGTAGCATGGCGCATAAACACTATGTTCAAGCAGGACTGGGAATTTCTCTCTTTACACGCACTGCCCATTCCTTCCCATTTTCTGGAACAAAGGTATTAGAAATCAACGGAATAGATGCCGCTCCAGTAATCGGATTGTTAAGAAGGACTAATAATTTAAATGGAAAGGCCTCTTCCCATCTTTTAGCTTTAATAGAAGAGTCTTTTTCCAGAAAACACACACTGCAAGAAAAAACGTATTTATAAAAAAACAAAAAAAGGGCTGTTTATAGCCCTTTAGCTTGCTTTCTTTAACACTGAAGATGTTTCACGTCCTTTTAAATTGCCTAACTTAAACATAAGAATCCCCCCAATAATGATAAAGACTCCGATTTTTTGTTTAAGTGTGAATGGGATTGGATCTGTGCCGAACCAGCCGAAAGTATCAGAAACTAAAGCAAAGCCAAGCTGTGCAAACATTACTATTGCAATGGCATATGTTGGTCCAAGCAGCTTAACACCTGAGGTTATACAATAAACTACTCCTACACCGATAAAGCCGCTTACCAAATACCACGGCTCCATGTTTGTGAAAACAAACAGCTTTCCGCCCTCGACAACAAGTCCAGTAATAAAAGAAGCCAAAAACCCCATTCCAAGCACAAGTGTTGTCGTTGTCCAAGAGCCTGCTTTCTCCATCACTTTATTATTAAATATATTTTGGACCCCAACTAATCCTCCAGCCATTATAGCCAACAAAATTCCCAGCATTACATTTCCCCCTTACTGCTCATATATATTATCCTTTGCCATTATTTGAAGTCCTGCTCTGTCTTTAATGACGATAACTCCTTTATTCTTCTCAATTAGCCCCTCCATGCAGAATTGCTTTATTACTCGGTTCACATGACGATAGCTCGTGCCGATAAAATTTGCTACATCTTTTAAATCAAGCCAATCAAGCCTATCACTAAATGTATGCTCCTTCAGTGCTGAAACAGATAGCAAATAGCTTGCGAGTCTCACTTCAACCGGATGCATTAAATTAAAACTCATAGCTGTCGATTTCCGATAAAATTTATGAGCAATTATGTCCAGCAGAAATAGAAGAAATACAGCATCCTCATTCCCGTGCTTTTTTAACCATTCAAAATCAAATCTGATCATTTTTACTTTTGTAGAGGTAGCCTCTACTGTATTAAGGAGTTCAGCACCATTGACGTATTCTACATCACCAATTATCTCTAAAGGCTGCTTAAATGATAAGATCAGAATTTTTCCGTCCTGTGAGGTTGTATATACTTTTATCTTCCCACTAACATGAACGTAAAGAGAGCGCGCAGACTCACCTTGTGTGCAAATTCTTTCTCCTTGCTCAAATTCACATAATACAGCATGTTCTTTTAAGCGGTCATTAAAAATAGTTGTTAACTGATGTTGCTCTAAATAGGAATGAAGCTCCCTTACGTCCTTGATTTCCTTCATATTCTCCCGCCAGTCAAAGTTTTAATAATAGTAAACCGCCAATCATCATCACGATACCTAGAATGTCAGCAATTTTTAAGTTCCGTTTCTTTATCCCAAACCATCCATTAATATCAATTATAAAGGTTATTATTAGCTGTGAAATTAACACAAAGGAAACCGTAAATGTAACCCCAATCTGCAGAATTGCTTCCATATTGCTGAAAAGAATAAAGGCTGCAAATGCACCTCCAAACCAATAGATTGGATTAACACTTCCGATACTTTTCCATTTGATATCTCTAGAAGCATAAAGGATTACCGCTGCTAATAAAAAGCCGGAAAACTGGGTTATGCTTGCCGTTTGCCATATACCAATATCCTCACGAATATGGGCATTAGCTATATTTTGAATCGTTATAAACATTCCACCAAGTAAAGCAAAAAGTACGCCTTTCATTTATCCTTCCACCCTTCTCTTCTTATTAAAAAGAAAAATGGAAAAGTTAGAAAGGACATATGTCCCTTTTTTGAAAAAATGATTCATTTTATCATAACCAAGAATCTTATAGCATACTATGGAATTAGAGAAAATAAAAAACCCAGAATGAATATAAAGAGAATTACTGTCTCTTATCCATCATCTGGGTCCATATTAATTGGCAGTTATTTATTCAACTGTTTCAAAATCGGCTGCAGCTTCGATCATTCTGCCACTATTGCTGTCAGAAAGCATATACTTTTGCTGCTCCGTAAGTACAAGCAGCTTCTTCTCATCCTCTGTCAATTTCTTGACAAGGTTCTCTCTTTTGCCGCTAAATGCTTCAATATCTGATTTTAGCTGGGCAATTTGATCTTTAATGGCATCCAAGCGCTTATCCTTAAGTTGCTTATCAACTTCCTCTGTAATAAGCGGCTCATCATCTGTATCTTTTTTAAACAAAGAAAAAATAGAAGTTTTTTGTTTTTTCCTTAAACTTGCAACCATAATATGATTCTGCCTGTCTAGCAAATAATCCTGGTAGGCAGCCGATTCTAACTGTTTAATTTCTTGATTGCTTTCACTCATTTCCCTTTCGAGCTGAGTAATTTCATATTTTAGTTGATTAACAGAACGATCCATTGCTAAAATTTCAAGCAGCAGGTTCTGATAATTCATATTGCTGTTATACAAATAGTTAACAGCTTCTTTAAAATTCGAGATTTGTTCAATCAAAGCATCATTTGAACTCTTCCTATTCGATTCAAATGTCGGCTCAGCACCTAATTCCACTAACAGCTGGTTTGTAGTCATTCCTACCTTTTCCATTAATAATGAAATAAGATGTATTCTAAAAATTGTTATGTAATTAAGGCGGTAATATCTGCCGTGCTTTTGTGGTTTAATGTATATATCAGAAAGCTCACTCCGTAAATAATGCCTAATCGTAGCATCATCCCTGCCTATGAATTCACTTGCTTTTATCGCTACATAATGAGTATCAGGATTTATGGATAAAATGGAATCTGTCCAAATATCCTCTTCCGAAGTATGCGATAATGCTAGATTATATATTTGATCATATTGAAATTCTTCTAATAATAATTCTCTCAACTCTTCACGTTGATGTTTGTCTTCCACCTTGCTCACCTCCAGTTGCTCAAAAAATACACTTTATTTGATTTTACACCTAGTTCTGCAAAAAATCAAAGCTTGTAAAGGCTATTTTTACGAATCATTTACGACTATCCCTTTGTCTTGTTAATATAATTACTACGTTAGATTTACGTTCAACAAATTTAATGTACTTGAAAATATAGTTAAAGTACATTGTATTCTTACGTAAATTTCCGTTTAGTTCACAGAAAAAACTTTTATCCTGTTCTAATCTTCGTAAATACATCTATTTACAACTCGCTTACGACAAGAAAAGTTCATTAAGTATCTTTATATTTACGTACTAATTACGTAATATGTATAATCTTATGAAAAACAACCTATGTTAATTGACGTAATTCTTACATTTATCTATTGATTAGAGTCGTAAATTTTACTTTTACGACTCTTTTACGATAATAAACATTCGTGAATATACATTCTGTTTACGTTAATACGAATTAATTTACGGATTGCTTACGTAACTGCGGTGTTTGTTTATGATAAATATTTTATCTATTTACGTAAATTGTCATGTGACTTTTACATACTTTGTGTATTTACGAAGTATGTACAATCTTTATTTATAAATATACATAAATACTGTATACAATCTTTATGTAAAAATTACGGTTACACTTACTGTATTTATGTAAGTTGAACGTAACTTTTACATATATTTACCCTTTTATCTGATAGTGTTTTTCGTAAACTACTGGTTTACTATTTATTTACGACACGTATTTCTCGTAGTTAACGTACATAAATCATAGAAATAATGTAATTATTATATACATATAAGCAAGATTTACGTAGATATACGAGGAATAATATTATTTTATGGATATTATTGGTATAAATCTATGGATTTACATAAAAGAGGGGGCTTACGAACCGTTTACAACACAAAAAAAGGTTGTTAAAGAAGACTTATAGGAGCTATAGACAAAAATTCATTACCACTTAATACGGGCATTCACGAAAAATACATTATTGTGGGATTTATATAAAACTACACGTAAAAAAGATGCTTCAGGAGCATTCCTAAAGCATCTTTTTCTATTTTTTAAAGCAAATTTACTCTTAATTAAACCAAAAAAGGGGATTAAATGAGTTTTTTGCTCCTAAATTAATCATCAAGCAAGCTTAAATCGATATCATCTAAGTCAATATCATTCTCTGGCTCTGTTTTTTCTGCAGGTTTATCATTCCCCAAGTACTCAGATAGGCCTAATTCAGCAAAATCAAGGTCAAATTCCTCATCATCACTTGCAGCAGCAATAGAACTGATCACAGATTGCTGGTAGCTTACTTCTTGCTGTCTTGCTTTAAAATCTTCATATTCCTTTACTAAACCTTTAGCAAGACGCTCTGGAAGGGCATCTGCCTTAAAGAACGTATAAACACTAGTTGAAAAATTGTTTTTTTCCTCTAAATACCCGCTAAACACTGTACCATTTAACGGAAGCTTTTCAATAATTTCTTCTCTCGCATCATCAATGAAAGAACTGCCAATATCATTTGATTTATCAAGGATAGCAAGTAGTCCAATATGATGGATTCGAGCTGATGTGTTGGTTTCTTTATCAAATAACTGGATAGGCTGGTGAAGATTACTGCTATCAATTGCTTCCTTAAACATTGCTGTCACATCATGGCCGTTTCTAACAGTATTGCTAGACTTTGAGAATCTGCTGATTACAAGTGAACCTGTGTGCTCAAGGATAACTCGTCTAAAGTCAGCACTATCAAAGGTAACCGCAGTTCCACCACCAGTTGTAGCTGTATTAAGCTCATGGAAAATCTCTGCAATTTCATTGTTAGCATAATCCCTGTAGTTATCAATGCCATTTCTGCTGTTCTCTGGCAGCTGTTTAAACTCATCATAGAAATGCTGATTGTCTGCAAATACCACGAAAGCAACACCTTTATTCGGGTTTTTCGCAATATCCCAGATCTGCTGAGCAAAGTTATTCACTTGTCGAAGGGCATCAGGACCGTCAGCACGTGTAGGAATCGTCACAACGATACCAATCTTAATGAATTTTTTTCTTGCACGGATAGAAGCTTCTTTTAAATATTTCTTTGGATTTGTTTTAACTTCAGCTTCACCAAGCTCTTTGCGAATAAGGTTAAATTCTTCAATGATTTTTGGTTTATTATTGAAATCATAAAATTCCTCAATTGCCTTCACAATAGTAGAAGTACCTGTTCCACCGCCAAGGCCAGCGAAAAACATAACAAGATCATCTTGCGGTCTAATTCTTTCTTGTATAAAAGACTTCAGCTTATCCTTCGCTTTTTCATTTCTCTCCAATATATGTATAGCTTCTTCTGGGTTTTTACCCAATCCACCAAGCTCCAAGCTTACTCTGTTATTTGTTGAAATGTTCTTTAAGCCAGCCAAATCACCATCATTACTGTTTAAAGCGATACAGTTGTAGACTGATGTATTATCTTCTTTTTTAAATGCAGCAAAGCGGTCTGCCATTCTTGTTCCAGCTTGTCCAAAACCTACCATTGTAATGTTTATTGCAGGCTGGTTCTTTGTAAATGTTTTTGCCATTATTTACGCAGCTCCTTATTCTTCGATTTATTCTCTACTAGTTTGGCTATAAGTTGTTTTCCACGATTTGTTAGAAATAGAAACTTATAAGGTTTGATTGCTTCATGATAAATAAGCGACATAAACATAAGCTTATCGACCATTTTTTCGACGTTTTTACGTTCAATGTTCGTAAATACTTCTTCATATACGTACTTGTTTTTTCCAACATTTTTTCTAACAAGACGTTCCACCTTAACATTTTCAATGATATGGCTTATAGAAACACCTCGTTCTTTATTCTTTTGTTCTTCAATTGCTATGTACTGGAATACCTTAAGCAAGCCGGGATCCTGTCCAATAATATCAATGAACATTTCCAGCACCTCATCACTAAACTTAACATGCTTATGTAACTCATGAAGGGTATGATCCAAGAATCTTCCTCCTATCATATACTTATAAACTATATAATAACTAAATATAGTCTCTAATACAAGTGTCTATATAGCAGTTTTTATGACTTTTAGAATTATATTTTTATGTAAAACCCTTTATCAAAGGGGGATTTTAATAGTGTCTCTTTAAAGACACTATATATGTAATTTACGATTTTGCGCACGAATCCAATGTAAAATACATATCTTATTAGGTTAAAAATGCTCAATTTGGGGAAAACGGGTGGTTTTCATCATTTTTCCGACGTAAAAATAGAGAATAAATGCTAAGAAATTTCTTTATAGTGACTATATATAGTGTCTATAAAGAAATATTGTTATATAGGTGTTTAAGTGTAATATTGATTAAATATTTTTCTATAGACACTATATAAGCCCACTATTAATAGTGGGCTTATATAGTGTCTGCCTATTTTAAATGTATATGATTTTCAGAGATACACGGACCAATTTAAAGTTAGTCAATAATTCCCCCATTAATTACTATCTCAAATTATTAAATCAGTAAACTACAAACCTTTACGTAAAAACGACATTGCTTTATTAAAAATCAATATAACAATCGAAAAGTATGTACGTAAATTACATGTTATCTGCTGTGTTTTTTACGTAAATCACTTTTTTACAAGTCATTTACGAACTGATTTTCAGCACTTAATTTAATACTATGATCTAGATTACTAGTTTATTCTGTTCTTTCTATTAGTTCTTTTTTTATGTTTTCAGTTGGTTCGTACATGCTTGTAATGGCGTAAAGCCGACGCGTATTTATAATAGTTCTCACATCGTAAAGATAATGTTAATCATAAAGCTTATGTTATTTTACGATGCTTTTTTTTATTGTTTTTGACTTTTTTGCTAACTCTGCTAATTTTTTTAATTTCTCATTTTCTATTCCTGTGTTTTTTCCTTTTCCAGAAGTCATATATTTTCCTCCTCCAACTTATTCAATATTCGTTGTTACATAGTTTGTCCAAAAAATTGAAGTTTATACGTTCTATTTTCATAGCCTCCTTCATAATCTAGCAATATAACTTTTTGACAATTTGACACTGAGATAATAAAGAAAAAAGAGGCAAAAGGGAGGAGAGAGGGAGAAGATGGAACCTATAAATCCTATATTTACGACCAAAATAGATAAACCAAAAATAGAAACGAAAAAGGAAATAGTTCGGAAAAAAACAATTACCAAAACAGAGGGACGTAAAGAACGAGTTGATAAAAAGAAGGATGTGAAAATCCCTTTCACACCACAAGAAAGGAGATTGCTAAAAATTTTAGCCAAAAAAAGAGGACTTGAACCCACACCGTATTGCTCTTTATTGGTGAAGAAGGGGTTAGAGGAATATCAGGATTTCCCAATACGTATATACGATCCAAAGGGACAGCCTTATCCAGCAAAGTTGGAGAGGGTGTATCACGATTTACTATTTGAAATGAAAGTTAAATGGGATTGCAGTTTAAAAGAAGCAGCATATCGGATTCTTGCCTTTATGCTGGAGGAAGAGGTGAAAAGGAACCGGTGAAAAAAAGCAGATTTCCTATTTACGATGATGAAATAAGGGAGCTCTCATATAGCCCATATAATTTCTTTGATAAATGGTTTATGAAGGCTACAAGGAAATTAACAACACCTACATTACTTTCATATACTTTTTACGTTCCTGTTTCTGAGTATTTACGTGGTGAGCTGTTTTGTGATGATGTTACAGAAGCAGCTAACGAACAATTTACACATATAGATTTAGTGACACTGCTTTTAGATGATTTTTTGTACCAGGCTAAAAGGAGAAGCAATCCAGTTGAGCTTTACCATGAGCTCACAACGAGAAGTCAAAAGGCAATAAAAATCACTTCTTATCACGAGGAAGAGGATGCCATTTTAATCCCGGCAAATTCACCAAAAAAGAAGATGATTAAATGTCTTATAAATAGAAAGCAGGCTTTGAGATTAGAGGTCATGCTGAGTGATATTGCAGAGCTAGATTTAGAATATAGCTTTGAAGTAAAGGATGTGCTCAGAATGCTGTACAGTGATTTCATTCTTCAATATAAAAATGGTAACTTGTCCAATGTGGTGGATAATATCATACAAAGGCTGTCACAATAATGTACGAGTGAAAAAGGATAATAGTGCTATTAAAATAGGCAGCTATTATCCTTTATTTTTGGCTTTTTTCCACCAACCAATACACCAAATCCTCTTAAAACGGCAGCAGTGACTATTAATGGTATCTTTTCCTTCAGAACTATTTAGAAGGCATGTAGCACCCTTTAGTGACTTATAATGACCCTTAGTAATGTGATGTGTGGATTTTAAATTTTGTAAGAGTGTAAACATAAATAGAATGTTGCTGTATTCGATTCCCGATTATGAAATGGCGAAGGGCTTGCAAATGAGGTATAAACGGTGAGTAAGAGGGAGTGTTTAGATTCTTAAATCATCTAATGGAGAGAATTAAAAGTGCTATAAGCCAAAGAATGGGCATGATGATACCGCTAAATTATAGTTGTAATCAAGAAGTAACATAGTATTATAGATCTTATTTAAATATTGTCATTTTTACTTAATGGACCAAACAGTCGTAATCCAGGAATTCTGTTTTTATGATTTTTGGTGATTTCTTCTAAGTTAATTAATGCTTCCTCAAATTCTTTTTTGCTGATTTTTTTTGTTGCTAATAAAGTACACAGCATAGCATGAGCTATTGGTTTTGTATCTATTTCTACATTAACATATACATCCACATCGGAATTACCGCTTTTGTTTATTTCTGCGTTGTTCAAATCAATTTCATAATTCTCGTCATTACGGAACGGATAGATATTATTTTCCCTATCTGTAAACCTTCTTTGGGGAGACATGAACAATTCTCCTTACAGTAAAATGGCGAAACAGTTGATCCTGCTCGCCATTGTTTTTTTATTCTTGGTTTTGGTCATTTTCTTGGTTATTATCTTGATCTTGTTCTGTATCAGCATTAGCTCTAGAACGAGAGCGTACACGTGCATTGGAATCTGAATCTACATCGATATTTAAGTCGATTTTAGCATTTCCAGAGTCTTTTACCTTCGCAATGTTAGTGTTCTTATCGACGTTTTTTAAATCATTTTGGTTATCGACATTAGTGTCATTTCTTAAGTCATTATCAGAATCAAAATCTACATCTGATTTAGAACGACTATCGCTGTCACCTGAACGGGATTTAGAGTTATTTTTTTGATTGTTATCGTCACTTCTTCCACCTGGAAACCATACGTTACTCATTATTATTTCCTCCTAATCTTTATTTATTTTTATTCTATGCACAGGTGAAAAAGAGCACTAGATTAATATAATAGGACAAGCATGGATTTTTAGATAATTTATTTGGGCTAATCAAATTTTCTGCTATTACATAATTTTTTTAAAAAAAGGAATAAATAAATTGGTAGACGAATATGCTACATAGAGACATATTTTAACTGCTTGTATTTTTGTGTTCACTATTAAGTAATTAGCCGAAGAATGGAAATTGACTTAATATAATATTTTTTATTATTTTTACATAAAATAGGTGGTAAGCTTTATTTCCTTATTTTAGATAAGTATTTAGAATAATATTTAGATCTTTATTTAGAACATTTATTTAGAACCTTTAACAAAAAACCTCTAAAAACCCTCATTTTATCAAGTTTCCGAAAATAAAAAAAAGCTCAAGTCGGCATATCACATGTACAAGCTTAAAATAAACAGGTAAATAATAGACGCTAACAGTAAAAAGTTTTTTTTCACAAGTAATAAAAAGTAAATAACAACTAAATCACCACTAATAACAATTATTAGATTACAAATAACATAGTAAAAAAATTTATTAACAACTATAAAACTACAATTCACAGCCTAAAAAAAAGTCAAAAAAAATATGCTTTTCCAGCATATGGTTATTTCGCTATGGTTGAAAAATGTTAGAAGGGGAAAAAGTACGTCTTAACAAGCAAAAATATAAAAGAAGATTTTTTTTTGTAGCACAAGATCCACTCGCCTAATAGCCAGTGTTAACCCGTGTCATTATGGAGTTTTGAAAATTTTTTCGGTATGTATGGCAAAAAATGAAGCTAATGAGTCCTTTGCATTTGTTAAAGACTGGATGCGCTCACTCATGTCTATGGCTTTGTTACCATATGTTAAACATTGATTTATTAGCTTGTTAATTTGCTCGTATGACTGCTCCTTTAATAGTTGTAATTGGTTTTTCGCCGATTCTATATCACTCCAGCCGCGTTTTTGTTGAATTGCCTGTTTTTTATCTTCGTTACTTGAGGTTAATAGTGTCTCTGAGTCTTCAATTATTGACTTAGTACGAGAAATAACCCAGTTTTCAGACCAATTTTTCAGGACAAGATAAATATGCTGTGCTTTCTCAAAGCGTTGTTTTATCGGTTTAACATGATCTTCAATGCCTATATGCATAATATCGATGCCAGTTTCTTTCTCTACAATCGTTTTATGTAGGTAATGGTTATCTAACAGTGATTTGATGCTTTCTGCCTGATGACCATATTTGCCCATTTCATCTAATAGTACATTATAAATAATCGTGCTGAAATAAGCTGAAGCCTGTTTAGGCTCAGTCAAAAAATGTATATTGGAAGGGAGTACGGCTGCCAGCTGTTCGATTGCCGTATCATAAATAAATCTGGCTAGTGAAAGTATTTCATCCTTTGCATCACTAATAACCCCCTGTTTAGCCATTATTTTTTCATTGCTAAAGAGAGAGTTGTATAAATACTTGCCGACACTTTCAATTTCCATACAAAAACTGTCATTAAGATATCCATGGAAGCCAGATTCGAACATCTTTTTGCGCAAAAGCTGCCTTTCTGTATAATTGCTTGCGAATTCATCTAATGTTCCTTGTTTAAATTCAAAGGAGACAGCTAGTTTTCTAGTGTAAATATTGCTCACTAAATGAACCTTCACTATTTTGGAAAGTTCAGAGTTATTGAGTTCACTAATGGCTTCATAAAGGCGGCCTTTTGTAAAATAGGGATGTCCATATGTATATTTGGAAGGCACAATATCGTGATAATCAAACATAACAGATTCCGCTTTTTGAACAGACATACGATATGCAGCCATTAACAACAATCTTTTAGAATTTATTGATAACCTTTGAAACGAATCTTCATAAAAGAAGGAATACTTTTTGCAATAACGATCTGTTTTACTGTTAAAGCCTAAATTCCGTGTAAGTCCACGCTTAAATTTATATTTAGTTCCTTCTGTTGTTTCAACAGGAATATAGATGTTTCCACGTTTAAAGGATGTAAATTTATGTATGATCTGCCGTAAATATTTCTTTTTTGTGCCTGCTTTTGCAGCAATGACAGAATCTGGTGCTTGGATTATACCATCCCAATCAGTGTGTAGAAGGGAATACAGGCATACATCAAATTCTTTAGATGATACATTATGTAATAAATACTGATACGTTTCCTCGTAAATCACTTTATTGTAACCTCCTTTCCCATTAAATTGGATCATCATAAGAGTATAAAAGCTGTGTAACAATTATGTACTTCATAGTCTTTAAATTAATATCTATATTTATATATCATTTATTATATACACCAAAAAAAAGAGGTGTAAATGGCACGAAGAAATGGTGAAAAAATGATGTAGAAGGCTATAATACAACAAATAATGAAGCACGAAGAAATGGTGAAAATTTTTAAAGGAGACTATAATAGCAAGGTTTTTGAAGTCTTTTTGATAATGGAAAAAAATTTTTGCACGAAGAAATGGTGAAAAGATAGTACATTCACTCTAAGTAAAAAACAATAAAGTGAAATAGCACGATAAAATGGTGAAAAAAAGCGAAGAACGGTATTATGTTTGTCGAATATTGTCGAAAACAAAATTAGTATTTTCGTTCTTAAGCACGAAAAATCGGTGAAAATTTTATACTTTAGATAAGCGAGAAAAAAAAGCACGACATAATTGGGAAAAAAACAAAAAAACACGAAGAAATGGTGTAAAAATTCGAGGTTGGAAGTGGATAAACCCAGACATCTAGTACATTGACATTATAATGGCTAATATATAAAAAAAAAGCACGATAATATAGTGAAAAAAAAATGCTGTTTTTATTATTTAGGCGCATTTATAGAGAAAAACACGAAGAAATGGTGAAAATTTATTGTATTTTAAGAAAAGCACGAAGAAATGGTGAAAAAATTTTGCGTTTTAATAAAAAGTATTCCGTATAGAGCATTCATCAAAAGAGATTTGCATATTACTTAGAACCTGTTTGGACGATAACAGTCTTGTTTATAAACCATTAAATAGCAAAAAAAGAGCTTTAATAGCAGTTTTATTTTAGTGAAATAAAAAAAGCACGATAAAATGGTGAAAAAATTTATAGGTTTTAAAAAAGCACGATAAAATGGTGTAAAAAAAATGTGGTTTTGGCTATTAAGCTCCTAAGGTAAAAAAGCACGACAAAATGGTGAAAAAAAATGAAGGTTTTTTGGTCATTTAGATGTTTTAAAAAAGCACGAAGAAATGGTGAAAAAAAATGAAGGTGTCAACACTGAAAAAAGCACGAAGAAATGGTGTAAATTTTTTTTATCTAACAATAAGATGTTTCTTTAATTAGGTAGTCGTAAAGAAAAAGAGCACCCCAAGCGTTTAGGCATTGGGGATGCTCTTGTTTTATGTTTCTAAGAATAACACCTTTTGATGCTTAGCATCGATTAAATCCTCGGCTTCATGCTCCGTAATAGGAAGGAACTCAATATGAAACACATCATTCACACGGCGGAAGCTTTTTATTGTCACCTGGTTGTTCACTAATTCATGAAGTGAGTTTTCCACTTTCGTTAAAGCATCCTTTTTTCTTGTAGGTAATCGTAGGCGTCTAGTAAAAAAGGCGAGAGGATAGGCAATACCTTTCTTTCGATCAATGGAGTCATCAAGAAGGGAGTTTTTCGCAAATCGCTCTTTTTGCAGAATGAATACAATATTCTCAGATAGTTCAAGCTGGAAATTCTGGATTTTATCACTATAGATTTTCGTCACTTGATTGTCGATATACCGTTGATGCATGAATTCATTTATTTTTATTTCGGCTTTTGTTTCTGCTTCATCTAAATAAGTAATATGGTCAAAAAGGTCAAATATATACTTTTTGCCGTCATCGGCCTTAATGTCAAAGCTAAGATGCTTTAGTTTTTCAAGACGTTCTCTTATTCGTTTATATTCCTTAACACCTCTTGAGGAATACATGTTTTTAACAATGTCGCCAATATCGACATAGATTTTTTGTTTTTCCACAAATTCATAGTCTCTTCTGGAAAGAATAAAGTTAAATATCTCGTAATCCATCGGAGTCAAAGCGATTGAATTTTTTTCTTCAATCAAGGTTTTGCCAAGAAGTGTCCGGATAGACAAGTTGCCATCTTCATAGATTTCAGCAGTTACACTATTTTCAACAGCTAGATCCTCGTGAAAATCCATGAATTTGGTTCTGCCTGTTTTTCCTGGCAGGGGAAGCTCGCTGAAAAGATCATTCACTTCTTTAACAATTCGGTTAAAATCACCGCCGAACTCTTCAATTACAAGGCTTGTTACGGTTATGATGGAGTCAATCTTCAAAGTGTTTTTTATTTGGTTTTTGGTTTTGTCTTTAATATATTTATAATCTGACAAGAGCTTTGTATCATCATTGACCCATTTATCGACTTCGCTTAAGCGATCAGCAATTAAGTCCTTGATATCTGTAACATGGTAATTATTTGCTAAGTCAATAAATCCTTTCTCAATTCCTTCACGGATGAATTTTACTTCAGCCATCAATTCCTTTGGATTTTTGCTTGTTTTGTTTATGCTTTTAATTAGAGCAGAATGCCAGTTTTTCTTCGTTCGTTTGAACTTATCTCGATAATAGAGAGAGCGCAGCTCTTTTAAGTTCCTTTGCCTGCCGGTTTCTGGCTCAATTAGTTCTTCAAAAAAGATGACAGCTAAAAATTCTCTAACATCATCGCCTATTTTGCTGTTATATAAATCCAGAAAGGATGTTCCCAAACGTTCAAGTGTTGCGTCTACTAGATAGTTTTTTGGTAAGGCCAATAATACCAACTCCTTTGTTGCTCCCATAGCTCTATTATAAACCGCAATGTTTGCTTGCCTCCATTTAAATTAAAGATAATGTGTCAGATCCTTGTTGTGTAAATGATATAAAAAATGAAATAGTTATAGGGAAGTACATTCCCTGCAAAAAAACACAGGCATACCATAGTCTAACCCATTTTATTATACACAAAAATTATGAATGGGCTCAAGGGTAGAAATATAACACAAAAACTTACCTTGCTTAGGTGGATTTTTCATTTTTACCTCTTGAACCTCCAGTAACGTCAGGATTTATAATAGAAACATACTAATTATGGGAGGTATGTAAATGAAAGGAAAAGAAAGCTTTGCAATCGGAGAAATTTCAGCTAAATCTGGTATATCTATTCGCACCTTACATTATTATGATGAGATTGGCTTATTGAAGCCAGAAAAACATCCTATATCTGGACATCGTATATATAAAAATCAAGATATTATCACGCTCCAAAAGATTACAAGCTTGAAATTTTTAGGTTATAGCTTAGAGAAAATCGCCAATTTATTAGGGGAAGAAAGTTTTACTGTTAGTTTAAATGATACTTTGCAGCTTCATTTACAAGTGCTGGAGGAAGAGAAGGAAAAAGTGGAGCAGTCCATACATGCCATAAAAAGAGTTGTCTCCTTAATGGAGATGGAGGCTGAAATTGACAGCAGCGTTTTATTTACCTTAATACATGCTATTAAAACAGAACCCCTTCAAAAATATTGGATGGCAAAAAATGAATTAGCAGATATAGGGGAAAAACTGTATCAAAAAACAGAGAAAGAAATACAGAATCTTGATAAAACTTATATTCAATTGGCAAAGGAATTAAAGCTACTCTATGGTAGACCGGTAAAGGACCCAGAAGTACAGAAAATGATCACATCTTATTTAGAAGCATCGTTTGCCTTTCTCGGGGAGGATATATTAGAAAATTTGGCTGAGGTTGATCTGGAAAACATAAATATTGATGAGCTTGAGGAGCTGACGCATTCTCCCTTTACAGAGGAGGAGGAAAAATGGCTGCATGAAGCCATCATTTATAATATGGGGCTTGAAGATTAGACAGATACAGAGGGGTCCATAAAAAAACAGTGGGAACTAAAAAATCCCACTGTTTTATGCTTTAACTTTATTTTTCACATCGAGTCTGAAGGTATAAATTTGGCTTGCGCCAACAAGGCGGAAGCCTTGGCCTTCATTATAGTCTAATTTTAAATCCTCGTTAATGTGACTGATTGTCATTTTATCTAGATATAGAACAATCCCATTGTCCTCGAATTTTGTATCCTCTTCTTTTTTATGATCGATAGCAAGATCATAATTATAAGTATAGCTGCAGCCGCCGCTGAAAACACTTGTTAATTTGAATGCAGCATCCTCTGGCTGATCATATGAACGCAGTTTTTCAGCTGCTTTATCTGTAATTGTTAACTTCATCATAATCGCTCCTTCACCTGAGAAACATGTAATTGGATTATAAGAATAATTATAGTTCAACAGAACTGTTTAATAAATTATTCTGCCTGAATATGCTCTATATTAATTTTCCCAGTAATGAATCTTTAAAACATAATAAAGTGCCATAAAGAAGCGGGCTGAATTAATAATATGCTAAAATGAAGTGAATTTTAGGTTAGAAAGGGGAAAAATGAAAACGAGAATAACGGATTTACTGAAAATAGAGCGTCCAATCATTCAAGGTGGCTTAGCGTATTTAGGAAATGCAGAGCTTGCTGCAGCAGTTTCAAATGCTGGCGGACTTGGTCAGATTACGGCAATGACACTAAACACACCAGAAAGACTGAAGGAAGAGATTCAAAAAGTAAGGAAGCTGACAGATAAGCCTTTTGGAGTCAATTTTGCGATTGGTTCTTATAATGGGGCTTATATGGAGCTTTTGGAAATGGCAATAGCAGAAAAAGTGAAAGTCATTTCCATCACAGGCGGTAATCCACAGCCTATTTTAGAGCGAATTAAAGGGGAAGGTATTTTATCACTTGTGCTTGTTTCAACTGTTAGACAAGCACTTAAAGCAGAGCTGCTTGGAGCGTCTGCTGTCATTGCAGTAGGGCAAGAAGGCGGGGGACATATTGGCAAGGATGATATTGGCACAATGGTTCTGATTCCACGAGTTGCAGAGTCTGTCTCAATCCCTGTTATTGCTAGCGGTGGAATTGGTGATGGTAGAGGTTTTCTCGCTACATTAGCACTTGGTGCACAAGGAATTGAAATGGGAACCCGTTTTATAGCGACAGCTGAATGTGTCGACGCTATTCAAACATATAAAGCTGCACTTGTAGAAGGCACAGAGATGGACACTGTTGTTATAAAACGCACATTTGGTACTCCAGGAAGGGTTTTAAAATCAAATTATACGTTGGATATCATAGAGAAGGAAAGGCAAGGAGCCAAATATGAGGATTTAAAAGATAAGATAAGCGGTAAATCCAATTTGAAATTTATTTATGACGATGATCAAGTAAATGGATTTGCATGGGCTGGACAGGTAATGGGGCTAATTAATGATGTACCCACAGTTAGTCATTTAATGGATAAAATAATGAAGGATGCAACAGAAGGAGCGGTACGTCTTCAAAGTATATGTAAGGGATAAATGAGCCGACCCACATAGGCTGGCATAAAAGTATACAAAAGGGGATGCCATTATAAACTGGTACCCCCTTTATTGCTTCTTATTTAAGCTGATGTAGCACCTTGTCCACCGTCTATACGGTAATAAGAGCCGGAAATAAACGATGCATCCTCTGATGCCAAAAAGGCCATCAAGTTAACGATTTCTTCTGCTGTAGCATAACGTTTCATTGGGACAGAAGCTTCAAATTGCTCTTTAGCATTATCTTCATTGCCTGGCATAGCATTTGTCTCAATAGATCGCATCATTTGCGTATCAACACCAGATGGAGCTACTGCATTTACACGAACATTGTATGGAGCACCTTCAAGTGCTGCTGTTTTCGTTAACCCAATAACACCGTGTTTTGATGCAACATAAAGTCCCATTCCTGGAGCTCCAAGAAGCCCGCCGTTTGAAGCAGTATTAACAATCGCGCCGCTTTTCTGTTCATTCATTACCTTAAGTACATACTTGAGACCATAGAAAACACCTTTTAGATTAACATTTATTACCGCATCAAAATTTTCTGCTGTTTGATCCACTAGATTAGCAAATTTGCCGTTAATTCCAGCATTATTAATGAAAACATCAATTCGGCCATAATGTTCTTTTGTTGCTTCAACAAAGCTTTTTACATCTTCTTCAACTGCAACATTTCCTTCTAGCAAAAGAATATGATCACTAGTGACCTCTGCTGCAACCTTCGTTAAATTTTCTTTTTTTAAATCAACTAACGCAAGTTTTGCACCTTCATTAGCAAACTTTTTAGCAGCAGCGATACCGATACCCCCGGCAGCTCCTGTAATTAAAACAACTTTTCCTGAAAAACTCATCCCAAATCCCTCCAGAAAATAAAAAGTATTTTTTGATTTTATGACATATCTTATTATAAAACTTTTCGCATTTCGAATCATTTATTTTGCCTAGAGCTTGTTCTCTTGCTTTCTATCTTTTATCACAAATACAAATAACTTAAACAAAAAATATTGCATTCATTGACTGAATCTGATAATATCGTTTCAAAGCTAATGATTATGAAAATTCAAAGAGGTGGTTCGATATTTATTCATTTGATGAAAAAGGGGATTTGCTTCCTGAAGAAGTGGACACAATCAATCGAATCACTAATATTCCGATTGAGTCTTTAAACCTTGATGCGATAGCCGTCGTTACGAACATTTACCGCGTAGCACAAGGGTTGAGAAATAAAATGGAGCAGGAAGTGTTATCTGAATATGGCTTATCATGGACAGCATTTTCCATGCTTTATGATTTATGGGTATGGGAGTCTATAGAGACAAAGAAATTAGCCGAATCAAACGGTGTTTCAAAAGCAACGATAAGCAATATTACAAAAACACTCGAGAAAAAAGAGCTATGCTACAGGAAAAGTGACATGAGAGATAGAAGAATTACTTATGTTGCCATTACAGATAAAGGCAAGCAAGTGATGGAAGAACTGTATCCACGCTTTCATATTGGGGAAGTAGAGCTTGTTGCTGGTATGTCAGTGGATGAACAAAAATCTATGTCAGCATTGCTTAGAAATGTAATTCGCGAAAATAATTTTTAATATAGAAATGCAATGAAAGGAAACCCAGTAGTAGTTATCTCCCTGTTGACAGAGAGTCGATGGTTGGTGCAAATCGACACAAAGATAACACGAATTACATTCCTGGAGCTGTCTTTGTTTAAGCAAAGACCGGGCGAGCCGTTAATCGTTTGAGTGGAAGGACTAGTTTGTCCTTTAATAAGGGTGGTACCGCGTGCAAGAAACCACGTCCCTTTTTTGGGGATGTGGTTTTTTTATATTTTCATTTAGGAGGAATTTGAGATGGAGAAGTTAATGGAACAATTGACAGAGGAACAACGAATAGAAGTAAAGCGACAAATGACCCTTTATAGCCAAGGAGTGCAAGAGATTATTCCGACAGAAGAGCTTGAAAGGAAAGTAGCAAAGTCTATTTTGGAAGATAAGCCACTGAAAATTAAGCTGGGGCTTGATCCATCAGCACCAGATGTCCATTTGGGCCATACGGTGGTTCTTAATAAAATGAGACAATTCCAAGAAAATGGTCATACGATACAATTAATTATCGGAGATTTCACAGGGAAAATTGGAGATCCGACAGGCAAATCGGTTGCTAGAAAGCAATTAACAGATGAAGAGGTCAAGCATAATGCGAAAACGTATTTCGAACAATTCGCCAAAGTTATTGATATGGATAAGGTCGAGCTTCATTACAACTCGACATGGCTTTCTAAGCTAAACTTTGAGGATGTTATTCAACTCGCAGGAAAAATCACTGTAGCAAGATTATTGGAAAGAGATGATTTTGAAGAAAGAATGGCATTTAATAAACCTATTTCCTTACATGAATTTTTCTACCCGTTAATGCAGGGCTATGATTCAGTTGTCTTAAAATGTGATATTGAACTTGGTGGAACAGACCAGCACTTCAACATTTTAATGGGGAGACATTTTCAAGAGAAGTACGGAAGTGAAAAACAGGTAGCCCTGTTAATGCCATTATTAGAGGGGCTTGATGGTGTTGAAAAGATGTCCAAATCAAAGAAAAATTACATTGGCATCGATGAAAGCCCACAGGAAATGTACGGTAAAGCAATGTCTATTCCAGATGAATTGATGGCGAAATACTTTGAATTAATAACAGATCTGAAACCAGCTGAGATTAAAGAGTTGAAAGACCGATTAGAAGCAGGCACACTTCATCCGAGAGATGCAAAAATGCTCCTTGCCAAGACAATTGTAAGGATGTACCACGGAGTTGAGGCAGCAGAGAAAGCAGAACAGCATTTTATTTCTGTTTTCCAGAAGGGCACCATGCCAGAGGAAATTCCAGCAGTTCAATGGGAAGGAAATACAGAAATATCTCTCATTGACTTACTTGTGGAATTGAAATTATTAAGCTCTAAAAGTGAAGCTCGCAGAATGATTGAAAACAGAGGGGTCAAAATAAACGGAGTAAAGGCAACCGATACAAAACTTGAGGTGACGATAAGTAATGGTTTAATTCTTCAAGTTGGTAAACGTAAATTCGTAGAAATTAAAACAGTTTAGTGTGAAGGAAAGAGGTGTGATGTTAGATGCACTTCTTTCTTTTTTTTCTAAATGAAACATTATTTGTAAGAAATCGTCTAAAGGAATATAAAGAGGAGGGGAATTCAAAATGAGAAAAAGTCTCGTGTTGTCAGTAGCCTTTATCCTTTTCCTTTTAACAAGTTGTTATCAAAAGGACACAATCTCATCTAAACTTGCCATGGAAAAAGACGTTGAAAAAATTGCTGTTTCAAGGATAGAAGACAGTGGAAGTCTTGCTGAATTAAATGGTCAAGATGCTAAAAAGCTAATCGAAGTTATATCTCACCATGCAATAAAGCAAGAAGGCATCGTAAATATGTCGTCCCCAGAATATATGGTTAAGCTGTATACGAAAGCGGATGTTGAGCAAATATATTTTTGGATAGGGGAAACAGGAGAAACTAGCTCCTTGATGGTAGAAGATGATACGCACACAATATTTACTGTTTCAGCAAAAGTAACAGCTACTTTAAATGATTTATTGGCAATAAGTTTAAATAGAAGTAATTAGGGGGAAAGTACTAAGAAATTATTTTGACTAACAGCTTTATTAGCTGTATTCTATATATGAATAGATGCTCATATAAACAAATATAAGATTCTCAATCAGGGTTGTTCGCTTATGTTATTAGAGATAAGCGGCATAATGTAATTAGGGGGGATTTAAAATGGGACATAATCACAGTCATAGCCATGGTCATAGTTCAAATAAGAAGGTACTGCTGCTCTCTTTTATCATTATTACGAGTTATATGCTTATTGAGGCTATAGGAGGCTTTATTACAAATAGTCTTGCACTTTTGTCCGATGCAGGCCATATGTTAAGCGACTCCATCTCTTTAGTGATTGCGCTCCTTGCCTTCCAGTTAGGTGAGAAGGCGGCAAGTTTTAACAATACGTATGGTTTTAAGCGCTTTGAAATTATCGCAGCTATGATTAATGGTGTGACATTGATACTCATTTCGCTATATATCATTTATGAGGCAATAGGCCGCTTTGCTAATCCTCCAGAGGTTGCAACAACAGGGATGCTGATAATCAGCATTATTGGATTATTGGTTAACGTGATTGTTGCCTGGATTATGCTGCGCGGCGGCGATACAGAGCATAACTTAAATATGAGAGGAGCCTTTCTCCATGTAATAAGTGACATGCTCGGGTCTGTCGGAGCAATTATAGCTGCCATTTTAATTATGGTGTTTGGATGGGGCTGGGCAGATCCCCTTGCCAGCGTTATCGTGGCTATCCTTATTTTGAGAAGCGGTTATTTCGTTATGAAGGATGCCCTGCATATATTGATGGAAGGAACACCACAGAACGTAAATGTAAAGGAAGTCATTGAAATAATGGAAAAGGCAGAAGGAATACAAGGTATTCATGATTTGCATATTTGGTCCATTACGAGTGAGCTAAATGCCCTTTCCTGTCATGCTGTCGTGGCCAATGATTTAACAGTTGCCGAAAGTGAAAAAATACTGCGCCATCTAGAGCATGAACTCGAACATAAAGGCATTACACATATGACCATTCAATTGGAAACAGGCACTCATAATCATGAGAATACTATACTTTGCCAGACGAAGACAAAGCAAGTGCATGCCAATCATCATCATTGATAAGAATGTAAAAGAGGCTGGGACAAAAGTATGTGAATCTACGTAAAAACCGAACTATTTAATCTACTAATGATTAAATAGTTCGGTTTTTTTGGTTTATTTAGGTTTGATACAAATGATTAGAAATCTTAGTGGAGTGGAGTGGAGTGGAGGACACTCGACTACTAAGGGAAATAGAGGACGCTTTAGACCCCGCAGAAAGCGCGAGGACGAGCGCGCAATGAAACGAACTAATTTTAAACCCATATTCTATTTAGTCACGTGCTTCATTTTTCCAATTTAGATGTAATTTTATTATTCGTGTTTAGAAAGGTTATCTTTTGTTTTGTCCCAGCCTCTTACTAATCCTAATACTCAGAAGTAATAATAGGAGTTCCAATTGTAACATCGACTTGATCTGTCGACTGACTAGTCGCTCTGTATGCAATATGAAGATTCATATATTCATTGTTCCCAATAGATAGTTTATTTTCCCATCTTTTCGTGTAAGCAGATAAGGAAATGAAGTTTTCTTCCTTTAGGCTTTGAACTTCCTCTCCTGAAAAGCTAGCCATAACTTTGGATGCTTCTATATACAAGGATTGATCTATATTGGCAGTTCCTTGAATAGTATAAAATACGGAATAATCCTCTATTTTTTGCTTATATAAGTTGTAAATGGCAGGCCATTTACTTTCATTCCACTTTCCTTTTATATCATATGTAATACTTAAATTGTATTTGTTGTTTTGAGAGTAAATAGTAATTAAAACCTTTTCTTCTTTCAATCCTAATTTAGATGACTTCTTTTGTCCTTCAATCTTATAATAACCTTTCTCTGCTTGCTCTTTAGACCATGTAAATTCTTTTTCCGTTTCCATATAAACTGCTACTGCTTTATCAAGGTCGCTTATCTTCGTAAATTGTTTAATTGGTTCTTTAATATACATAGACCATGTGTTAACTTGGATATTGTTTTGAACAGCGATTTTTGTTATTTGACTTAATTCATTATCCTCATAAAAAGCCTTTGTTTCTTTTGTTGTTATCGTAACTAATAGTAAAAAGCATATAACCATTAATATTGTTTTTTTCATCGTCTCAACTCTCCCTTATAAAAGAAGGATAACCATATGGGAGAGTATTTATACTAGATTAATATATTATATATAAAAGGCTGTAAAGGAAGTCCTGACAGCCTGAAACTAGTACAGTTTATTTATTTGAGTTTGGTATTTTCCTTGCTACACCTGTTTCAACAGCGGCCTTGACAACTGCATCGCGAATTTTATCTACTACTTTATTGTTGAATACAGAAGGGATAATATAGGATTCGCTTAATTCCTCGTCAGAGACGGTCGAAGCAATTGCTACTGCGGCAGCTAATTTCATCGCTTCATTTATTTCACTTGCCCGGCAATCTAATGCACCGCGGAAAATGCCTGGAAAGCAGAGCACATTATTGATTTGGTTAGGGTAATCGGAGCGTCCTGTTGCCATTACTCGTACATGAGGGGATGCCAAGTCAGGATCAATTTCAGGAACTGGATTTGCCATAGCAAAAACAATGGCATCTGTTGCCATTTTCTGGACATCCTCCACTTTTAAAGTACCTGGGGCAGAAACACCAATAAATACATCGGCTTCACCTATTACGTCTGAAAGGCTGCCTTGGAGGTTCTCTGGATTAGTCATTTCTGCATACGCCTGCCAATGTGGGTTACTGTATGATCCGCCGCGATAAATGGCACCATTTCGATCAACACCGATAACATTCTTGACACCTGCTGCTAAAAGGATTTTCGTGCAGGCAATTCCTGCTGCTCCAATTCCATTAATGACAACTTTAATATCTTTGACGTTTTTTTGGACGATTTTCAAAGCATTAAGCAAACCGGCATAAATGGCCACAGCTGTTCCGTGCTGATCATCATGGAATACAGGGATATTCAATTCACTCTTCAGTCGCTGTTCTATTTCAAAGCAGCGGGGAGAGGCAATGTCTTCAAGATTTATTCCTCCAAATGTAGGGGAAATCGATTTGACAATGCGAATGATTTCCTCTGTATCCTTTGTATCAAGGCAAATCGGAAATGCATCGACATTTGCCAACTGCTTAAACAGCATTGCTTTCCCTTCCATAACTGGCATGGCCGCTTCTGGACCAATATCACCAAGTCCAAGCACTGCTGTTCCATCCGTGACAATCGCTACCGTATTGCTTTTCATGGTGAGAGAATAAACCTTGCTTGGGTCGGCATGTATCGCTTCACTGATGGCAGCGACTCCAGGTGTATAAACCCTTGACAGGTCATCACGGTTTTTAATCCGAACCTTTGGCTTCATTTCAATCTTGCCGCCTAAGTGAAGAAGGAAAGTACTATCAGATACATTGACAACTTTAACTCCAGCCAATTTGGAAATGGCACTCACTACCTGTTGTCCATGATTGTTATTGTGAACACGGACGGTTATATCACGAACCGTACTGGTTTTGCTAGATGATATAACGTCAAGCCCAATAATATCTCCAGCTTCATCTCCGATTACATTTACGATTTCCCCTAAAGAAATGATATTAGTCTCCAATTGTATGCGAATAATAATATTCATGCTAGCTCCGCTCGGTATCGACATCAAATCCACTCCCATTAAGTATTAGGTGTTATAAGCCAAACATTGGAAACAGGCAATAGCAGAAGTAATCAATAGAGTGTGTTTGTTCCAGCAATAAGGCTTTACATAAAAAAGCTGCTTATCAAACCAGTTCGTAAATCAGCTCCCTTCCAAACAATCCTTTTGCTAAAAAAATAGCAAAGAGTCTTTCTAGCTATGAAATAGAAGCTAAAAATAAGAACGAGAAATTTAACTGTACACTTCATTAAAAATAATAATGTAAGCGCTTAAAAAACGCAAATAATATTCCTATAAAGAAGGTGATAAGTATGTCTATAAAATTATTAAAATGGAAAAATAGTACTTAGCACCAAACGATAATTCGATAAGGGGTAGTTTGTGCTGGGATACTTTTTGTGGCTGGACCATAAAGAACGATAAGATTGCGGTTTATCGGCAGCTTGGAAAAGGGCTGGCCATTTTTCAAAAGTATTAGGGTGCTTGGTGATAAATTTAGTTTCAGACTGCCATCACTGCTTACTAAATGACTATTAAAATAGTCAGCTTTAACATTTTGATAAGGAACCTCCTTAGCGATTGCCAATGCTTGATATTGTGGGGGATAAATAAGTGGAACAGGGGCATTTCCATCATAAAATCCTGTTACGCGATCGCCAGGCTGCACGATTAATTGATCTACAAAGAAGGTGGAGGGACTAATGATAAAATTAACAATACCGCCTGAACTGTCCTCTAATGCAAAGATTTTATAACAGCCATCATTTTCTCCAGTATGATAATCATCTATACTTCTGACTATGCCTTGATAGGAATAAAATTTAATCATGATTACTACCTCCATTTCATATAAAACTAATTGAAAAAACATTATACTTATGTGATGAAAAAACCTATATAGTTGCCTCAGAAGAAACAAATGTTTTCGTAAATTGAAAAATCGCTAGCTATACAAATATGGTAAATAGAACAAAAATATTTTTATGCGGAGAGCTGTCATTTTAGTACTGATTTGAACATTATTACAGGCTGGGATATACGACTAATAAACTGTCTTTAGAGACGGGGAATTTTTGGTCCACCTTATCCACCATTGTTAATGCTGTATGTGGCGTAATTAACAAAGAGTTACTCGTCATTTGTAAATATAACCTACCTTGCCAAACAGGAGGTTTTCCTGCAAGATAAAAAAGAGAAGCATATAAAAGGAAAAGGACGTTATGATGAAAAAAATATTATTACTACTGGCGATCGTTATCGCTGCTATCTGTCTTGTTGTTTATTTACAACAGGATGATACAGACACAGAAGAACAAGAAATAAAGGTAGCAGCAGCTAAACAGATACTTTATGTAGCAGAAGATGGGGACGACGAAAATGCCGGGACCATCGAAGAACCATTCAAGACATTGGAAAAGTCTAGTGAAGAAGCTACCCCTGGAACTACTGTGTATATACGGGAAGGAACCTATTATGAGGCTTTAAATGTGAACCATAGTGGAACGAAAGCAGACCCAATTACTTTTGAAGCTTATAAGGGGGAAAAAGTTATTATTAGTGGTGAAAATATGGAGGATGCAGAGGAGGACACTGCTCTCGCATCTATTATCGATAAAAGCTATATAACTATAAAAGGTCTAATGTTTTCAGACTTATCTACGAGGCTAGCAGATGAAACGGTCATGGGAATATATGTTGCAGGAAACAGTAGTCATATTACGATTAAAGATAATACGGTCCGAAATATTAAAATACTTCATGATGATGGAAATGGTCATGGAATTGCCTTTTATGCGACAAAAGCTATGAAAGACATAAGGATAGAAAATAATCTTGTTGAAGACTTAAAGCTTGGAGCGAGCGAAGCGCTTGTTTTAAACGGAAATATTGATGGATTTGTAATTTCGCATAATACTGTCCGCAACAATGACAATATTGGAATTGATATGATTGGATATGAGGGCACAAGTAAAGAGAATGATTATGTCCGAAATGGAACGGTTGATCACAATATTGTGTACAACAATACATCATTTGGAAACCCTGCTTATGGAGAGGACTACAGTGCAGGGGGGATTTATATTGATGGTGGCAGGGATATTGCGATAGACCAAAATACTATCTACAATAATGACCTTGGGATTGAAGCAACGTCTGAACATCTTAAGAAATATGCCATTAATATTGATATTACCAATAATACTGTATATGAAAATAATTATACGGGGATTTCTATTGGTGGGTATGATACGGATCGAGGAGGCACAAAGGACTCAACTATTTCTAATAACATATTGTACAAAAATGATATCAAAGGACTGGATGGCGGACAATTAATGCTGCAGCATGATACGAGCGGCAATAAAATCGAACAAAATATCCTTTCGTCAAGTGATAACGGAATATTCATTGTTAATTATTTCACTGCTAATACAAAAAATAGTCTCTCTAGTAATATCTATGATAAGGAAGAGGAGAAGGAGCCGCTTTGGGTTTGGAAAAATGAAGAATATACAAGCATTACTGACTTCCAAGAAGCAACAGATAGTGACAGTAATTCCAAGTATATAGATCCAGATTTTGTAGATGCAGAAAATGGTGATTTTACGCTTAACGCTGACTCTCCTGTGAAGGACATGATTGAATAAATCCTATTAAAGTTAATGCATAGTACTGTTATGCATTAGCTTTTTTTGTCAGTATATCAAGGTGCAACCATAGGTTGCGCCTTGATGCGCATAGAACTATCTTTACTTTTAAACTAATTTTCATAATATAAAAAGTGTAAAGGCAGGCGAACAAGAAGATGATTTTTGGTGAACGTTTGAAACAAGAACGGGAAAAAAAGGGGTGGTCTCAGCTAGATCTCTCAGAGAAGATTCATGTTAGCCGTCAGTCTGTTTCAAAATGGGAAACTGGCAAAAACTATCCCAGTATTGAAATAATCATTCATTTGAGTGATTTATTTGGTGTTACAATCGATGAAATGCTAAGGAGTGATAAAGAATTGAAGGACAAAGTGATTAATGATAGTAAGAAGCTCGCATATCCGAAATGGAAGGTATTCTTTGAGAGCATATTTACAATTGGTGTTCTGATGATAATAGGAAAAATAATAATCATGCTGTTAAATCATTTTGGTTTGACAGACATTAGTTCAGAAGGGTTTCCAAAGGGAACTTCTTTCCTGCCATTAATTTTAATGCTTGTTGGCGGAATTGGAGCAGATCAGCTGAAAAATAAATATATAGATTAACTGGTTTAATGGTTCAATCTCTGAACAGACAACATCATTATTAGCTACCGAATTCGAAAGGATGGAAACAATCATTTTTCAACCAAATGTTGTGTTGGATAATGGGATATTGGAAAGAAGAAAGTAAATTTCGATTCATTTCAGAAACGCACATTAACAACCTAGGAGTAGGAGGTTGTATCATAAGTATTTAAGATTTGGTTAACTGAACTATTTTATCGATTATCGATGCCAGTTCAGTTTTTTTTGTGGTTCGGTTTGAATACAATAATTAAAAATCTTAGTGGAATGGAGCAAGACACTCGACTACTAAGGGAATAGAGACGAATTAGCCCAAAAGGAAAAGACACCATACCTCCTCGCGCAATGAAACGAACTTTTTTAATTATAATCCCAAGCGCCATTGTTACTAATGTTGTTTTCTCCCAGCCTCTAAAAATACATTATTACAGCATATGTCGGTAAATATAATATAAGAAGTAAATAACCAAAACGAAAACCGTAACGTTATACTGTACAGTTTTTGTAAAGTATGTTATCATTATATATAAATAATAATGTATAGAAAGGGTGAGTAATTTGGGGAGGCGTTATTGCGTATCGGAAAAGTGGCGGAATTAAGTGGTTTATCATCAAGGACAATTGATTACTATACTCAAATTGGGTTGCTGGAGGTACAGCGGTCTTCCTCTAATTACCGCCTATATCCAGTGGACGTTCTAGAAACACTGAAAAGAATTAAGATACTAAAACAGCAAAGGATGTCCATGGAGGAGATTAAGGAAGTGCTCCAATCAGATGTTTCAGGGGACATCGAACCGATTATTTGCGATGTACAGGATGAAATAAACTGCTTACAAAAAAAGCTGTCTCTTCTTGAAGAAAAACTTAAAAATGTACCACCAGAAGAAAAACTGAAGGTATATAAACGAATTGAACCAAAAATGACAGCAATTATGACGCTGTTAGCATTGTTATAACTATTTATTTACGGAGGTGAATCCCTCAACTTGAGGGAACTGATTGGACATAATTACTCTTACAAATCTGTTCATACTTGTAATCTTGATCGTACTTACGGCATTTTTCGTCGGCTCTGAGTTTGCGGTCGTTAAAATTCGAATGTCGCGAATCGATCAGCTGATTGCAGAAGGGAACAAAAAAGCAGTAATGGCAAAAAAAGTGGCCGGTAATCTCGATTATTACCTCTCAGCCTGTCAGCTAGGTATTACCGTGACAGCATTAGGACTTGGAGCACTCGGAAAACCTGCAATAGAACGTATTCTTTACCCGGTTTTTGATTTGTTGAATGTGCCTGGGTCTGTATCTTCAATCGCTTCCTATGCAATTGCGTTTATTCTGGTAACCTTCCTGCATGTTGTCGTCGGTGAAATGGCGCCTAAAACATTAGCAATTGAGTTTCCAGAGAAGCTGACATTGATGTTATCAGGACCGTTGTATTGGTTTGGTAAAATTATGTACCCATTCATTTGGGCATTAAACGGTGCGTCCGGGAGAATTCTGCGAATCTTTGGTGTAAAACCAGCAGGACATGAGCATGCCTACTCAGAAGAAGAGTTGAAGATAGTCATGGCACAAAGCTATCAAGGCGGAGAATTAAACGAGACAGAGCTAGAATATATGGAGAACGTCTTCGCCTTTGATGAGCGTGTTGCAAAGGATATTATGGTGCCGAGGACATCTTTAATTACATTGGATCAAGATATGAAAAGAGAAGATATCATTAAAGTATTGGATGAGTTTAATTATACACGTTATCCAGTAACAATAGATGGTGATAAAGACAATATCGTCGGAATGGTCAACATCAAAAAAATGTTATCCAATATGGCAACAGGTAGAAACCGTCAGCTCAAGGAATTTATCCGTGACTTACCAATTGTATTAGAAGTTACCCGAATTCAGGATATTTTGTATAAAATGCAAAAAGAAAGAATTCATATGGTATTGGTCATTGATGAGTACGGAGGTACATCTGGAATCTTGACAATGGAAGATATTCTGGAGGAACTCGTTGGCGAGATTAGGGACGAATTTGATGCAGATGAAGTGGAAGATATTCAAAGCATCGGAGAATATCGTTACCTAGTAAATGGCCGAGTATTACTGGAAGACTTGGAAGAGCAATTTGGCATCAGCTTTGATGAAAAGGAAACGATTGATACAATCGGAGGATGGATGCAGTTTCAGTTAGTGGATAATGTTCAGCTGGATGATCAAGTCGAATATGGAAAGTATGTATGGACAGTCACCGAAATGGATAATTATCAGATTAAACAAGTTGCATTGACACGTTTGGAATCAAGTGAGGATGCTATTGAGGTTCTTAACTAATCAGTTAATTAGCAAGAAAAACTTTATTAATAGGAGCGCATGAATTGGACGGATTTATAGTGTTAAATTTGTTTTTAGTAGCCGTATTTATCGGGTTGACTGCATTTTTTGTAGGTGCTGAGTTTGCGATATTGAAGGTAAGGATGTCACGGATCGATCAATTAATAGCAGAAGGTAATAAGAAGGCTTTGATAGCAAAAAAGGTTGCGCAAAATCTCGACTTTTACCTGTCTGCCTGTCAGCTGGGAATCACCATAACTGCACTAGTACTTGGTGCATTAGGCGAACCTACAGTAGAGAAAATGCTTCATCCTTTATTCGAAAGGTTTGATGTTCCAGAAGCTTTAGCAACAGTGCTGTCTTATGCGATTGCCTTATCAGTCGTTACATTTCTCCATGTGGTTCTTGGAGAGCTAGCACCTAAAACATTGGCAATTCAATATGCTGAAAGAATGACGCTTATGCTTGCGCCGCCATTATATTGGTTTGGTAAAATAACAAAGCCCTTCATAGCTGCTTTAAACGGCTCTTCCCGTGCTCTTCTTCGAATGTTCGGGGTAAAACCAGCTGGTCATGAATCAGTCCATTCTGAGGAAGAATTAAAGCTGATTGTCACACAAAGTTATGAAAGTGGCGAAATCAACAGAACAGAGCTGGAATACTTGGAAAATATCTTTGCTTTCGATGAGCGAATTTTGAAGGATATTATGATACCGAAAGAGCGAATTGTCTCTGTAGAAAAAGGCATGCCATTTGCGGAATTAATTACAATTTTGGATGAGCATGAATACACAAGATATCCTGTTACCGAAAACGGAGTATTTATCGGGTTTATTAACACAAAAGAAATGCTGACAAATATTGTTGCAGGAAGAGAAATTAAGTTGGGGGAATTTATCCATAAACTACCAACCTTTATGGAGACAGCTCCTATTAAGGATGCTCTTTTGAAAATGCAGCAAAGCAGCACACATTTAGCAATTGTGAAAAATAACAACGGGCAAACAGTTGGTATTGTATCGATGGAAGATATTCTGGAAGAAATCGTCGGTGAAATCGGGGATGACCTGATGGATGCTGTACCGGCTAAATAAAAGGAAAGGGAGAGGGAATATGTTTCTTATCTATTTTTTGATAATCTTGATTGTTCCTATATTTGCACAGCTTCGAGTGAGAAGTGCATATAAGAAATACTCAAAAGTTAACACATCTTCACATATGTCTGGCAGAGAGGTTGCCAGAAGAATACTAGATTCAAATGGTTTGTATGATGTTTCAATTGAAGAAACAAGAGGAGTACTATCTGACCATTATGATCCACGTTCAAAGGTAGTTCGTCTATCTTCTGACAACTATCATGGTCATTCTGTGGCAGCAGCTGCAATTGCTGCCCATGAGGTAGGCCACGCTATTCAGGATCAGCAAGAATATGCCTTCCTGCGTTTCCGACATGCACTTGTTCCAGTTGCAAACATCGGCAGCAACTTCTCTTGGATTTTAATTTTGATCGGGATGTTTGCTGGCTTAAGCAACTTCGTATTACTTGGAATCGTATTTATGGCAGCAGCCGTACTATTTCAGTTTGTGACATTGCCAGTAGAGTTTAATGCCTCCAGCAGAGCCATGGACGAAGTAGTTGGCCTCGGAATTATACGCAATGACGAGGAAAGAGAAACAAAAAAAGTTCTAAACGCAGCAGCGTTAACATATGTAGCAGCAGCAGCTGTTGCAGTCCTTGAATTACTTCGTTTGATCCTTATATATACAGGAATGCAAAGAAGCGAAGATTAACAAGTGAAGCACCTATCCTTAACTGGATAGGTGCTTTTTTGTTATGTAACAAGAATTAGACGCAATATAAAGGGACATACCTTTTGACTATAAAAATAATTATTAATTAATAACAGTGAATATGGTAGAATCTAATAAATATAAGATTGAATATTGAAAAAATTAAACAAGCAGAATGATTCCATTCGGAAAGGAAAGGCAATGAAGGATTTATCAAGTAAAATTCAAGGAATTAAAGCTGCTAAAGTTAGACAGATGTATGAGTTATCACAGGGTTTGGATGATGTAGTCAGCTTTGTAATAGGGGAACCTGAGTTTGACACGCCGAAAAACATTATCGATGCCGCGAAGAAGGCGATGGACAATGGAGAAACTCACTATACGCCAAATGCAGGTATACTTCCTTTACGCGTTGCAGTTAGCAAACATTTTCAAGAATTCGATAAGGTCAGCTACAATCCAGAGAATGAAATTTTTATCACAGTTGGTGGAATGCAGGGGTTATCTTTATCCTTGTTAATCCTCACAAATCCAGGTGATGAAGTGATTGTAAGTGATCCTTGTTATACGAATTACTTTGGCATGATTGAAATGAATAATGCTGTGCCAGTAACGGTTCCTGTATTTGAGGAGGAAGGCTTCAATTTCACAGAGGAGCGTCTGAGGAAGGCAATAACGCCTAAAACAAAGGCTATTATACTTAACTCTCCCTCGAATCCGACAGGTGCAGTCGCTAGCACGGACACAATGGAAATGATTGCTCGGCTTGCGATTGAACATGATATATATGTCATTTTTGATGAGGTATATAAATATTTGACGTATGATGAGCCTTTCTTTAATATTGCAAGGATTTCAGGTATGAGAGATAGGACGATTATTATTGATTCCGTATCTAAATCCTTTGCAATGACAGGGTGGCGGGTTGGCTATTGTTTGGCTCCTAAACCAATCATTGCACAAATGCAAAAAATCCAAGAATTCATGTTATCCTGTGTGAACACACCAGCACAATATGCTGCGATAGAGGCATTAACAGGTCCAACAGATGCCTATACCTACATGAATGAGCAATATAAAGAGCGCAGAAGCATTATGGTGGAACGAATCAATCAGATTGATAAGATTTCGTGTCTTATGCCAAAGGGAGCGTTTTACGTATTCATGAATATAAAGGAAACTGGTTTAACCTCTGATGAATTCGCCCTTAAGCTTTTACACGAACAGCATGTAGTCGTTTCACCTGGTGACTGCTTTGGATCGATGGGAGAAGGATATGTGAGGCTCTCATATGCTTCCTCTGTTGATAATATCCATAAAGGCTTTGATAGGATTGCAAGATTTATTCAAGATTTAACTGCCAAAGTTTAATGTACTAAGCTAGGGACAATTTGAATTTGCTCCTAGCTTTTATTTATTTTTTGCTTGTTTATTATTAAATTCGGCGAAACTATTAAAAAAGAAAAAAGGAGAAGTGAAAATGTGCGGCAGATATTCCTTAATAAGTGAGCTAGCCTTTCTACAAGCTGAAATCGATTTCGAATTTTACGAGGAAATTTCGCCAAGATACAATATATCACCAGGACAGGATATTCTTGCAGTAGGTTATAACAATGGACGCAGGGTTGGGAGTTATTTGCGATGGGGACTAGTCCCATTTTGGGCGAAGGATGAAAAAGTAGGCTTCAAGCTGATTAATGCTCGAATGGAAAGTATTGATGAAAAACCATCCTTCAGGCAAGCCTTTCAAAGTAGAAGATGTTTAATTGTTTCTGATGGATATTACGAATGGAAAAAGACAGAGGGCGGAAAAAGGCCTTTTCGGTTTGTTATGAAAGACAGAAAGCCATTTGCCTTTGCAGGATTATATGAGGTGTGGAAAAAAGAAGACGATACACAGTCGCTTGCGACATGCACTATTATTACCACGAACGCTAACGACATAACAAAGGATATTCATGACAGAATGCCAGTAATTTTAAAGAAGGAGGACTACAATCAGTGGCTTAATCCGAAGAATGTGGATTATAAACAACTAAAACAGCTACTCGTTCCATATGACACAGAAGCAATGATAAAATATGAAGTTTCAACACTTGTTAACTCTTCCAAAAATGATGGTGAGATATTAACTGCTCCACTTAATAGTAAGTAAGCGCAAAAAAAATTACCTTTTAAGTAAAAAATACTAGGAGCATTTAAAGTAAAAGTCCTAAAAAGATTGACAATAATCGCAACAAACCGCTAAAGGTATAGGAATTTTTGCGATGAATTGATAAGGTAAGTTTGTCAGGGGAAGTATGAGATAAGCATTTGTAATAGAAGTGATAAAGTAGCTAGTAATCACTAATTCTCAGAAAGTCTGTTAAAGATTTGATTCCTGTTTTTAGCTTTGGAAATGGGAAGTATTTATAATGAAACAGGACTAATTGCCAAAGGGTTTCTGGGAAAATAAAGGCATTGAGATTGTTAGCCTTTTGGGCGCTTTGCTGCGTTAAACAGACCGAGAAAAAACATAACTCCTAGCATACCCCTAAGTGCCTGGGAAAGGACGTTGTAAATGTTTTGTGACAACGGCTGTAAGAACGGTAGGTATAAAATTTTGTCTATAATAATGCTCTGTTTTACGAACGTTAAGTATAAGGCCTTAAAGGTTGGCAATTCCCAATAAGCAAAGGTTATAAATGCTTATCTCTCCATCCCCTTACACCCTTAATTATGTTTAGGAATTAGATCATGTCTTCCTCCTTTTAACAGTTTCCTATTTTGGGAGCTGTTTTTTTGTTGGAAAAATGGTTGAACAAAAAGGTTATTGACACAATGTATACAAACGTATACATTATAATTATAAAAACCGTATACAAATGTATACAGATAAGAGGGATGAAAATGAAGCATGAGGAATTCAGAAAAGAAAAGCATCACGGGAGGGACCATCATAAGCGGAAGGACAGAGGGCATAAAGGCGCAAAAACATTTCGTCGTGGCAGGGCAATTGCCTTTCTAGAGATGATGAATCTTAAGCGCTCCACAATCAAACAGCAGCTGGAGGCACCTGAATTTCAAACAATTCAGCCGATTTTAGTTGGAGAATTGAAGGCTATTGATATGGTAATAAACGAGTTTATTCAATTGTTTGAAATTCAAGAGGATGAAATGTCGGAAACTGTACAAGAAGATATAGTAGCAGAGGAACTTCCTTTACAAAAGAAGGTGGAATCTCAGGATTTGGAGGATGGGGGCGGATTGGAGTAATCCAATCCGTTTTCTTGGTAAGGGGGGAGTTATATGAAGAAATTAATGGTTTATCTTAAGCCTTATTGGAAAATCACATTGCTTGCACCACTGTTTATGGTGCTTGAGGTTTCGATGGATTTACTTCAGCCAATATTAATGGCGAAAATCGTTAATGAAGGAGTTATAGCAGGGGATTTGGAGACGATTAAGCGAACAGGAGGGCTTATGATACTTGTAGCCTTTATTGGCTTAATTGGCGGTGCTGGTTGTACGGTGTTTTCAAGTACTGCTTCCTTAAATTTTGCGACTGATTTGCGGCAGAGTGTGTTTGACAAAGTTCAGACCTTCTCTTTTCAAAATTTGGACCAATTTAAGGGCGGAAGTTTAATTACTCGGCTGACAGCAGATATAGTCCAGTTGCAAATGTTTATCATGACAGTTCTTCGCAGCATTCGTTCGCCACTTTTGACAATTGGAAGTGTCATCATGGCTTTTACAATCAGCTTTAAACTTGCAATCATATTCGCAGTAACAATTCCAATATTGTTTATTGTCCTCTATTTCCTTATTCGTCACGCATTTCCTACATATACAGTTGTCCAGGAAAAGCTGGATAAGGTGAATACAGTTCTTCAAGAAAACTTGATAGGGATACGAGTAGTCAAGGCGTTTGTGCGGACAGATTTTGAAAATGACCGGTTTGGGAGGGTGAATGGTGATTACACAAATTATGCGATTAAGGCAGCCCGTATTGTTGCGTTAAATATGCCTGTTTTAATGCTTATTCTTAACTTCAGCTTAGTTGCCATTTTGTGGTTTGGAGCAAACGAGACATGGAATGGTGCCTTACCAGTTGGCGATTTGATTGCATTTATCAACTATGTGACACAAGTATTGTTTGCAGTAATGATGATAGGCATGATGATGATTACCATTTCCCGATCTAAAGTATCAGCAGACCGAATTCAGGAAGTACTTACTACAGACTCTACTCTAACTGACAAGCTGCAAGCAGACCATCAGGCGGTTACAAGTGGGGAAGTTGTGTTTGATCGTGTCTCTTTCAGCTATGATGGACAATCGGACGTACTAAAGGATATCAGTTTTGTAGCTAGTCCAGGGCAAACGGTTGCCATTTTAGGAGCAACGGGTTCTGGAAAATCGTCACTCGTGCAATTAATTCCGAGACTATATGATGTAACTGCAGGTAGTGTTTCTATTGATGGCGTAGATGTCCGTGACATTTCTTTAGGGCATATACGCACATCTATTAGTGTGGTTTTACAGCAGACCATACTATTCAGTGGCACAATTCGTGATAATATCACTTATGGAAATTCTGATGCAGCACAGGAAGAGGTGGAATTAGCAGCGAAAGCAGCTTGTGCTCATGAATTTATAATGAGTATGCCAGATGGGTATGATACGATGCTTGGTCAGCGGGGCATAAATTTGTCTGGTGGTCAAAAACAGCGTATTTCCATTGCAAGAGCATTATTAGTGCGGCCAAGCATCTTAATATTGGATGACAGCACAAGCGCGGTAGACTTGGGAACCGAGTCTCGCATTCAAAAGGCCCTTGGAGAATTGCTGGAAAAAAGCACTGCATTTATCATCGCTCAGCGGATATCTTCTGTGCTGGAAGCAGATAAAATTATGGTGCTTGAGGATGGCCGGATTTGTGCTGAAGGCACACACGAACAGTTAATGAAGGATAGTGAAGTATATCAGGAAATATACCGCTCCCAGCTTGGAAAGGAGGATGTAGTCTATGAGTGAAAGAAAAACCAACATTCCTCCACAACAGATGGGATTAGGAGGAGGACCCAAACATTTCCGCGGCAATATGCCTGTACAACGAGCAAATAACACGAAGGAAACATGCTTGCGGATATGGCGCTATATTGGCAATCAGCGTAAAGGATTATTGCTTGTAGTAGTCCTGACAATGGCGACAGCTATTTTAAACCTTTTAGGTCCTTATTTAATAGGTGCTTCCATAGATAAGTATATTATTACTCGTAACGCAAATGGTCTTGTCTTGTTTTGTGCAGGCTTGCTTGGAGTTTATATATGCAGTTCTGTTACAACATGGCTTCAATCCTATTTCATGGCAGCAGTTTCTCAGAATACTGTGCAAGGGATGCGCAAGGACTTATTTGCTAGGCTTCAGAAGCTGCCCTTGAATTTTTTTGATAGACAGTCACATGGAGAATTAATGAGCAGGACTACAAATGATATGGAGAGTGTCTCCAACACATTAAACCAGAGCTTTACAACTCTTATTTCAAGCATAGTCACACTTATCGGAGCATTATGCTTTATGGTAAGTCTGAATATATGGCTAACATTGTTGAGTTTTGTGACAATCCCGTTTGTTATGTTCCTGACTTCGAAAATTGCGAAGTTTACTAGAAAATACTTCACAAGCCAGCAACAGCACCTTGGCGAACTGAATGGTTATATCGAAGAAACCATTTCTGGACAGAAGGCAGTGAAGGTTTTCCACCGTGAGGAAAAGGTTAAGGCGGAATTTCAAGACATCAATGTAAAGTTGCGGGAGGCGTCTATCCGGGCCCAAATTTACTCAGGATTTATTGGTCCTGTTATGAATGTCATGAAGAATTCAAGCTTTGCAATTATTGCAGCAGCAGGTGGCTGGATGGCTCTTGAAGATATGGTCACAATAGGTGTTGTCGTTAGTTTCTTATCATACTCTAGACAATTTAATGATCCCATCAATCAAGTTGCCAATCAATTTAATATGCTCCAGTCTGCCGTGGCAGGAGCAGAGCGTGTGTTTGAAATAATGGATAAGGAATCAGAGTATGATGAAAAGCAAGCAGTTCATGATGTGCAGGGAATAAAGGGCGAAGTGATATTTGAGAATGTTTCATTTGGTTATCAGGAAGGTCATTCTATCTTAAAGGATATCACGTTGACTGCCAAACCTGGCGAGACGATTGCTCTTGTGGGGCCAACAGGGGCTGGGAAAACAACGATTGTTAATCTTTTAACGAGATTTTACGAGATAAGCAGCGGAAGAATTACGATTGACGGTAACGAATTACAATCTATCAGTAAGGATAGTCTTCGTCAACGGCTAGGGATTGTTTTGCAGGACGCTTATGTGTTCTCAGATACTATCCGGGAGAATATCCGTTACGGCCGTTTGGATGCGACAGACGAAGAAGTAGAATACGTAGCACAGCTTGCTAATGCTGACAGCTTCATTCGTAAGCTGCCAAAAGGCTATGATACGGTCTTGACTGCAGAGGGAGGAAACTTAAGTCAAGGACAGCGGCAATTGCTGACAATTGCCCGAGCAATACTTGCGGATCCTTCTGTGTTAATACTGGATGAAGCAACAAGCAGTATTGATACAAGGACGGAAATGCAAATACAAGCAGCAATGGGGCAGCTCATGAAAGGAAGAACAAGCTTCGTTATTGCCCACAGACTAAGCACAATCAGAGAGGCAGACACGATACTTGTACTGAATGGCGGGGAAATCATCGAGCGTGGCAGCCATGAGGAATTGGTTGTACAAAAGGGCTTCTATTATGGTTTGTATACTAGTCAATTTAAAAGGGTGATTTAATCGTTTAGGACAGCACAAAGATCGTGCTGTCTTTTTTATTTTTTTAATAGAGTTAAAAGATAGTTTGCTTTCACCGTCTTTTCACCAAAGACTACTAAACTACGAATATGAAAAGGAAAGGAGGAATAAGAACAGTGAATGCTAGCTTAAAAAAAGGTATTTTCTGGGGAGCTATGGTTGCTTCTATGACGCTTGTGATTAGCTTTATCTTTAATCAGATTGGAGGTGCTTCAACTGCAATGGCTGCAGGCTTTCACGACAGAGGAGGTCCAGGAGAAGCCGTGATGCATCACCAGGATATGGTGGTCCATGAAAAAGTAATGGTCAGCTATCATAATGAACCATCATTTTCATGGATTTGGACATTATTCTTTATTCTCTTCCTGGTTACTGTGATTGTTCTTGCAGTTAAATTCTTCAGGAAGAAATCTCATGCTTCATCAATGCAGCAGTTTATCGACACTTCGATTATGAATACACCAAAGCCATCTGTTAACTATAGCAATGCAGCGATTTTAGACGAATGGGAAAAGAATACAGCAGAGCAAAAGGAGAGAATTTAAATGGGCATTTTTAAAAGAATAAAAACAATCGCAAAGGCAGATATCAACAGTTTATTGGACAGTATGGAAGATCCAATTGCCATGCTGAATGAGTATACCAGGAAAATGGAGCAGGGCCTGACCAGTGCACAGGCAGCGTTATCGAGACAGATATTTGTGGAAAACAAACAAGCAGCACTTATTGCGCAAACAAAGGAGCTTATCGGATTAAGAGCGCGCCAAGCAAAGCTGGCTCTTGAAAAAGGGGACGAAGGTATCGCTAAATTAGCAGTTCAGGAAAAAATCAATCTTGAGCAGCAGCTGCATTTGTATGAACAGCAGCAGCTTGTCCTTAAAGATCAAAAAAATGTCCTGAAGGAAAGGTTCAATGAACTTCAAGTGACATATAATGAGCTTCAGCATAAGAAGATTTTGCTTGCTTCCCGTGTAAATGTAGCAAAATCAATCAAACAAATCCAAAAGGTTTCCATAAATTTCAATGCTGATAATATCGTTAGAGGTATTGCAAAGCAAGAGGAGAAAATTCTCTATATGGAAGCAGAAGTTCAGGCTGGCAGCTATACATCCACCCATTACAGCGGCTATGAAAGGACAAGCTTTTCCTATGTGAGTGAAGATGAAATCACAACAGAAATAGTAAAGCTAGTGGCTGAAAAAGAAACCCTATAATGATTGGGTGATAAGAGTGGGAAGCACCAGGATTTAAGAGAAGGTGCTTCTTTTTTAATATAAAGAGAGAGGAGTATAAAAATGAAAGAGACAATCCAAAATCTACTTCACACAGATCCAAGTGTATTTCTAGATTATGATAGATCACTGCCTATTTTTGTCTATCTAGCATTAGCACTAGCTGTTTCTATCTTTCCATTAGTGAAGGCTTGTTTATCCATATGGAATACACTGCTGTTAAACATTTTTAGTGATCTAGCGGCAGGCAGGAAAATACGTGGGCTACGGAATAAGAAAATGCTCGAGGCTGGGGCAGAAGGGAGTGCTTTTAAGGATGCCTTTTCTAGATATGTTGGGCATACAGGAGCTTTATTGGCAGCAATCGGGTTATTTTACTTCGTTTCGAGACAGCAGTACGAGCTAATTCTATTCGTGTTAATTGCTCTGCTTGCTTTATCCTTGCTGTTCTGGATTCGAACGTTTATAGGTTTTTTCTGGGCAATAGCTTCAATCACGTTTCTTGCCGCACCGCTTTATTATGGTAATGGCATTATTATTATGCATGTTGCGATTTTCCTCAGCTCTATCATTCTCGTTCAGTCTGTTCTTCGGGCATTTGGTGAACTGAAGAGTAGTGTTTCAGATAGAAAGATGAACAGAGGTAAAGGATTTTTCGGTAAATTCAAATGGATTCAGGCAATGATTTTTAGTTTAGTACTGCTTAGCCAATCTCTGTACGCAGGATTTTATATCGTAACAGCCTTCTTAAGCTAATGTTAAGAAAGAACAGGTAGTATGCAAACAGTGGATAAGCAGTTGGAGATACAAGGACGAAATAAGTAGAAATGAAAGCTTATTAACTTAAATTTAGATTAAAGCCAATGGAAATGGAGGAGCTTTACATGAACATACTCTTAGCAGAAGATGATTTGCAGCTTGGTGAGCTAGTGGAATTTATGCTGAAAAAGAAGGGCAGCTATAATATTGATTGGGTCATGGATGGAGAGGACGCATACGATTACGCGAAAGCCTCCCATTATGATATATTGATATTGGATTGGATGATGCCTCATGAGGACGGTGTGTCCGTTTGCAGACGACTGAGAAGCGGTGGTTACTCAGGAGCAATTCTTATCCTTACAGCCAAGGATGCAGTGGGTGACCGGATCATCGGATTAGATGCAGGAGCAGATGATTATCTTGTAAAGCCCTTTGAAATTGACGAGCTGCTTGCCCGTTTGCGAGCTCTTTCCCGCCGCAATTATGCACCTATCCTCGAAGAAAAGCTGTCCATTCATGAAATGCACTTAAATAGACTCAGCCAGACGATCAGTAATGGAGCGGAAGAAATCCAGCTAAGCCCTCGCGAATTTCAGATGCTGGACTTGCTTGTTCAAAACCGCGGACAAGTTTTGCCAAGGGAAGTAATCCTTGATCGCATTTGGGGTCTTGACGCTGATGTATCGATGAAAATAATCGATGCAACAATTAAGCTTCTCCGTAAAAAATTAGATTTGATCGGTCAGCAGGGGTTTCTTCAGAGCATTAGAGGGGTTGGTTACAAATTTGAAAGCTAAAATGCTGTCACTTTTCTCTATATGGAAAGACCGTAAAAATCTGGATGTCTTCAAAAGCACTCAATATCGGTTAACAGTGCTTTACAGCGGCTTGCTTATGCTGTTTTTGCTCCTTTTTATTGTTGTTGTGTATTTGTTATTATATTTTACTATTTTCAAGGAGCAAGAGCGTGAGCTGAAAGCGAGTGCAGTGCAGGAAGCAGCAAACATTGAGACATATTTGACCCAGACAAACCAAACAAGCCTTGTTGAATTTCAGTACCAGAAATCCCTTGAAAAGGATGTAGACCAATTTTTCTTTTATGTTGTTAACACATCTGGTTCTCTTGTTCTAGGGGATGAAACGATTTCTGACTCTCGCTCTGCTATACTAAGCAAGCTTGCCGGCTGGGACCCGGTTGAAAATGAGATCCGTACTGAATCAATAAAGGTAGCTAATATATCAACAGAAAGACGGTTTAAAAACAGAGACAGAGGAGAGGAATTTCATTCTTCGCAAACAAAGGAGACAGTCAGATTACTTGTTGCCGCACAGCCTATCTATCAGCATGGTGAAGAAATTGGCATTCTTTATATCGGAAAGGAAATCTCCTTTGCATACCAGCTCTTTAAGATGCTGCCTTTTATTTTGCTTGGAATAGCTATATTGTTTATGGGAGTTGCGATTTATATTAGCTACTATATGTCCAAAAAAGCAATGATTCCTATTTCAAAGACTTTTGCAAGACAAAAGGAATTCGTCGCAGATGCATCCCATGAATTGCGAACACCTTTAAGTGTTATGCTGTCCTCCATTAATGCAATGGAAATGACCGCGGAATTTAAGGAAGAAGACTATTCCCATAAGCTACTTGTTAATATGAAAAACGAAGTGAAAAGAATGGCAGGCTTAGTTGGTGATTTATTGACAATTGCGCGCTCTGACTTGGAAAACATTGAACTGGTAAATGAAACCTTTGATTACTGTCCGTTAGCAAGCAAAACAATTGATTCATTAAAGACACTAGCCGGTTCGAAACAAATCAAACTGAATTTCCATGCACCAGAAGGTTTGATTGTTCGTGGTGATCCTCAAAGATTTACACAGCTTTTGTACATTTTGGTTGAAAATGCTATTAAGTACACTCCAAACGGCGGAGAGGTGCTGCTTGCACTAAAAGCAGGTGATAAGGAGCTTATTGTGGAAGTTAGAGATACCGGCATCGGAATTGAACCGGAAGACCAGCAACGTATCTTTGACCGCTTTTATCGGACAGATAAATCACGAACAAGACAAATCGGAGGTCACGGTCTTGGATTATCCATTGCCAAATGGATTGTCGACAGCTATAAAGGAACCATTCGTGTATCAAGTGAAGTAGGAAAAGGCAGCATATTTACAATCAGAATCCCCATGCAAAAAGGGTATGAATAGAGCTTAAGGATCGGACTTTCTTTAATAAGGAGTCCCTTTTTTATTTGCCAAAAAAGAAATTCTAGTTGGTAAAGGAAATTTACTGTTGAATTAACTTGTATATACAAGTATACTACATGTATGCGCTATCATACACAGGATAAAAGGGAGATTCATATGAAAACAGAGAAAGAAAAAATGTTGGCTGGCGAAATGTTCAATCCTGCTGACCCAGATTTATCTAAGGAACGAAGGAAAGCAAGAACGATGGTTAGTATGTTTAATAAAACATTGGAAACAGAAGGTGAAAAACGGACTGCATTATTAAAAGAATTACTCGGTTCTACTGGAGAAAATGTACATATGCGTCCTAATATACGATTTGATTATGGATATAACACATATGTAGGAGAAAACTTCTTTGCCAACTATGACTCTACCATTTTAGATGTTGCTGAAGTGCGATTTGGGGACAATTGTATGCTTGGACCTGGGGTGCAAATCTATACAGTTACACATCCACTTCATCCAGATGAACGTAATTCAGGTAAGGAATATGCAAAACCGATTACGTTTGGAAACAATGTATGGATTGGGGGCAGTGCAATAATAAATCCAGGAGTAACAGTAGGAGATAATGTTGTAATCGCATCAGGTGCAGTAGTTACTAAAGATGTACCAGAAAATGTATTGGTAGGCGGGAATCCGGCAAGAATCATTAAACATATTGAAATATAGAAAACCAAAACCATTAGTATATATTCCGGGGCAACCATTTTGCTTGGAATAACTTGTAGATGCGTGTAATGAACTAACTAGGAGATGAAAAGAATGAAAACGGAAAAACACAAAATGTTAAATCAAGAATATTACATTTGTTGGGACGAAGAGTTAACAGCAGAAAGAGAAAAAGCAAAAGATTTGGTATATGAATTTAATAGTAGAAAACCATCTGAACGCATGGAAAGAAACCAAATCATTCAAAAACTGTTTCATTCTGTAGGAGAAAACGCATGGGTTGAGTCACCTTTTAATTGTGATTATGGATATAACATTACAGTTGGTGATAATTTCTATGCAAACACAAACTGTACAATTTTGGACTGCGCCAAAGTTACGATTGGAGATAATGTCTTAATTGGTCCAAATGTTAGTTTGTATACGCCGAACCATGCAATGGATGCAGCTGAGCGAAAGGCAGGATATGAGAGGTCATTGCCTATTACTATAGGGGATAATGTATGGCTTGGTGGTTCAGTTACGATTGTTCCAGGAGTGACTATCGGTGATAATACTATAATTGGTGCAGGCAGTGTTGTCACAAAGGATATTCCTGCAGGTGTTATTGCGGCAGGTGTTCCATGTAGAGTCATCAGACCAATAACAGAAAAAGATACAGTTGGGCTAGAAACTACTGAGTAGATAATGATAAAAATCTCACAGCTAAATAAATGTTCAGGGGCAATGCAAAAGCTGGCATTGTCTTTTTTTAAACTTCCGCAGCAGAATATGAAATATTACTTTGTTTTAATAAAAATTTTTATCCTTACATAAGCAAGTATAGCTGTTAACAGGAATAATGAAGACTGGTCAAACGTATTCTATTTCGAACTAACTTAGAAATTTACAGTAAACAGGGGGTAATAAATGTATGGAAATTGTCCACATAGCTTCCATTCTAGTTGCGATTATGTTTGTGTTAATAGCAGTATTTCAAGTATTACTTTCACTTGGATATCCTTACGGTGAGTATGCAATGGGGGGATTTTACAAGGTTTTACCTAAAAAGTTACGCATTGTGAGCTTCATAAATGCCATTATTCTTTTATTTATGGGCTTTGTTTTTCTACTTCATGCTGAAGTATTTAATGGTTTTCATTTTTTACCTACAAACATACTAGTATGGGTTATGACCATATTCCTTGGTTTAAATACATTAACAAACTTAATTTCTAAAAGTAAAAAAGAAAGGATCGTTATGTCACCATTATCCATTATTCTTTTTTTCTGCTGTTTATATATATCTTTTTCGTAGAAGACATTTAATAAGGGCTTCTTTTTTTTCGTTTTTCTCTAGCACTATCTAGAGGGTTGATGTATGGTTAGTTGTAAGTTAATTCCTAGTATCAAAATATCCTTCAGATATTTTTTATAAATCATAGCCAATTTACATTAAGAACATTATTACGTTGTTAATTGTATAGAAAGTTTATGGATTTGGATGATAAGGTTGACTCCCTTGCAATAAACATGATATAAGCATAGATAACGTATTATATTATGACCCAAAAGAATTAGTGGAGAGAGGTAGAATTATGGAACATCATAGTAAAATTATCGACTGTACCATCCGTGATGGAGGTTTAGTCAACAATTGGGACTTCAGTGTAGAATTTGTTCAGGACTTATATAATGGTTTAAGTGAAGCTGGCGTTGAGTATATGGAGATTGGTTATAAAAATTCTGCAAAGCTTTTAAATGTGTCTGAGCCTAACCCATGGAGATTTCTTGATGATAACTTCTTGAAAGAAATTATACCGGAGAAGAAGTTCACAAAGCTTTCTGCATTAGTCGACATTGGACGAGTAGACCCAAATGATGTCCTGCCTCGTGAGCAAAGTGTGCTGGATATGATCCGGGTAGCTTGTTATATTCGTGAAGTAGATAAAGGCTTAGAACTTGTTAAGCTGTTCCATGATTTAGGCTACGAAACATCACTTAATATTATGGCATTATCCAGTGTACCTGAGAAACAGCTTATTAAAGCATTTGATATGGTGAAAGCAAGCCCAGTGGATGTTGTTTATATTGTGGACTCCTTTGGAAGCTTAGATCCTTCTGATATTGAGCATCAAGTTAATAAATTTAAAGCAATGCTACCAAATAAAAAGCTGGGAATACATACTCACAACAATATGCAGCTGGCATTTGCCAATACATTAACTGCATATCAACACGGAGTTACATTCCTTGATTCATCTGTATATGGAATGGGCCGTGCTGCAGGAAACTGTAATACAGAGCTTTTAGTTGGCTATATCCAAAAACCAAGCTATGAGCTTAAGCCAGTTCTTGGAGTTATTGAAAAGCATATGGTAGAAATGAGACAAAAGTGGGAATGGGGCTATATTATTCCTTACATGATTTCTGGTGTGCTTAATGAGCATCCACGTGTAGCAATGGCATACCGTGACAGTGAAGACAGAGATAAATTTGTAGATTTCTATGATAAGGTAACTACACCAGAGTCTTCGCTAGCACCGGCTTCAAAATAATAGGAAAATTTAACTTGTTTAAAACCAGGGACCGGAAAGCGGCTCCTGGTTTTTTTTATGCTTGCGAAAAAAAGTAAAAATTTCTAAAAAAACTATTGTATATAGTTAGTATTTTGTATATATTGTATATAAGTTATATATACAATATTGTAAAAGAGGTTTTTGCATGCAAATAATTATTTCAAACAAATCAAAAGAACCTATATATGAACAAATTTATGCACAAATAAAGAAGCATATCCTTTCAGCTGAATTACCGGAAGGAAGTCCGCTCCCAAGCATGCGCCAATTAGCTAAGGAGTTGGACATAAGTGTAATAACAACGAAACGTGCTTATGAAGAGCTTGAGAAAAACGGGTTCATCTATTCAGTTGTTGGGAAAGGCTCATTTGTTCAAGAGCAAAATAATGAAATGATTAAAGAAAGAAAAATGAAGGTAATTGAGGAGCAATTAATAGCAGCAATCCATAACAGTAAAGAAATTGGTGTTTCACTGACAGAATTGAAGGAGCTGCTTACATTCTTATACAAGGAGGAAATTTAGTGGAGAATGTTATTGAATTACAAAACGTCAACAAATCATTTGGTGATTTTCAGCTGAAAAACCTTACAATGAATGTGAAAAAGGGATATATTACAGGGCTTATTGGCGGAAACGGTGTAGGGAAGTCAACAACAATTAAGTTAATTATGAATTTATTGCAGCCAGATAGCGGTGATATATCTATTTTCGGGTTAAATTACAAGGGAAATGAAAAAGAAATCAAACAGCGAGTTGGTTTTGTGTTCGATAGTAATGTATTTTATGAGCATCTATCACTTAAAGAGATGGTCGGAATAATAAGTCGATCTTATCATTATTGGGATGACGGTATATTTCAAGCATATGTTGAGAAGTTTGAACTACCGTTAAAGAAAAAGCTAAAAACATTCTCTAAAGGCATGATGATGAAGACTTCCATAGCAATCGCTTTATCACATCAAGCAGAGTTAATTATTATGGATGAACCGACATCAGGATTAGATCCAATCTTTCGCAGAGAGCTGTTGGAAATCCTTCATGAAATAATGGAAGATGGGCAGAAATCAATCTTTTTTTCCACGCATATTACAACAGATTTAGACCGAATCGCAGATTATATCACATTCCTTCACAATGGCGAACATATTTTCACAAAGAAATCTTATCAAATAGAAGAGGAGTATGCCCTAGTAAAGGGTGGGCTGGATTTATTAGATCCAGATACGAAGCAAGAATTTATTTCTATTAAAACGTCTCCTCATGGCTTTGAGGCATTAACTAGCAATAAAGGGAGAGTAGAAGAGGTTTTTGGGTCATTAGTTGTTATGGAAAAACCGACTTTAGAAGACATTATGTTTTATACAAAGAAAGGAACTGTGACAGATGTATAATCTAATTCGAAAAGATATAGTAATGCAGAAGAAAACATTGTGGATACTGTTACCAATTCAATTAGTGTATTTGTCTCTTAATATCGGATATGTTTGGATAGGGTTTGTATTTAGTATTGTAATCATTATGAATGCATTTTCCATGGATGAAAAGTCCTCCATTAATACACTGCTAAATTCACTGCCATACACCAGAAAAGAAATGGTAAGTTCTAAATATATTGGCGTATTAGTGTTTACATTCATTGTTATTTCCGGTCTATTTATTGGGAATTTAATTCTTAACCAGGAGCTAATGGCTTGGAAAGAAATAATGCTTATCATTAGTTTAGTGATGATTGTTGCTTCTTTTATTCTTCCTTTTTCTTATCAGTTTAAAAGTCAATATTTGCTGATAGCCTCCATTGTGTTATTTGTTATTTATATGGTAATAATTAATATGATATTTCACAATCTGAACGAAGTTATCATGAATTTTGTAGAGAAGCTGCTATCCTTGCAAACTCTGTCTTTTTATCTGATAACTTCGGGCTCCATCCTTATTTTGTTTGCTTGTTCCTGGTTATTGTCTATTCGTATCTTTAAGAATAAAGTACTCTAAGAATTATTTGCTTTGTTGGAAAAAAACATAGATAGTTGAGGTCAACAGCTCAGCCATCTATGTTTTTTATGATCGTGAGAATTACAAAACAAATAATTCCTTATGACAAACTTGAAAATTTAGTTTGAATGTCTTGTAAAAATACAGAAGCAGCAGTGGAAAAAACATGGTGCTTTTTCCAAACAATATTTAATCCTGATTCTAGTTTTGGATTAAGTGGTCTAAAGCAAAGACTGCTGTCACTGGAAGTATTCACAATCTTATCAAGGGTTATTGCATAACCAATGCCTTCTTCAACCATTATGGCAGCATTATAGGCAAGATTGTATGTTGTTACCACATTTAATTTTTCAAAATCCTCTCCAAACCAATCTGCAAATTCATTTTTTGAGTAAGATTGTTGGATGGCTTGGCGTGAACAGATTAACGGAACATTTAGTAAGTCAGAAGATTGAATCGTAGCTTTAACTGCAAGTGGACTGTCTTTTCTCATGATAACTCCCCAAACATCTTTATCAGGGATATTGATATAGTTATATTTGGACAAATCGGCGGGTTGAATTAAAATACCAAAGTCAAGTAAGCCCTTATCAAGTCGATCTGTTACATCTTCTTCATTGCCGCTGTAAAGATGATAGCGAATATTAGGGTATTTTAACTGTAAATCCTTAACTACTCTTGCAATTTGCTTCATAGCCTCTGTTTCGCCGCCACCTATGTAAACATCCCCGCTAACGGTATCTTCCATAGAGTTAAATTCTGCCTCTAATTTACTAACCATATTAACAATTTCTTCAGCTCTTTGTCTTAATATCAAACCTTCATCTGTCAAAATGATGCTGTGACTGCTGCGAATAAACAGTTTTTTTCCTAACTCTTGCTCCAAATCCTTTAATTGTCTGGATAAGGTTGGCTGAGTAACATGCAGCAAGTCAGCCGCTGCGGTTATACTTCCTTCCCTGGCAACTGCAAGAAAGTACCGTAATACTCTTAACTCCATGTATTACACCTCCTGTTAATTGTTTTAGTATATATATAACTGAAATGCTTATCAAGCATATCTTGTTATTTGATATAGGTATTTGTTATGAAGACATTCTGTCGCTAAAATGAAGAACAACAGAATAAAAGTCTATGAGAAGAAAGGAATGTTATCTAATATGTATTCTATGCAAGACAAAGTTGTTGTAATCATGGGAGCGTCAAGCGGGATAGGGGAAGCGACCACTAAAAAACTGGCAGAAGCAGGAGCTAAATTAGTGATTGCAGCTCGTCGAGAAGACCGTTTAAAGGCAATTGTTGAAGCAATACCTAATGCTGAAATTTCATATGCAGTTGCAGATGTGACGAAAGAAGAAGAAGTGCAAGCAGTGGTAGACCTTGCGGTTGAAAAACATGGCCGTGTAGACGTGCTGTTTAACAATGCTGGTATTATGCCGACAGCATCTCTTTTTGAAAAACGCTTTGCTGAATGGCGTCAACTGTTAGATGTCAATATTATGGGCGTGTTAAATGGGATTGCTGCAGTATTACCTATCATGCAAAAACAACAATCTGGACAAATTGTGACGACGGATTCTGTCGCTGGACATGTTGTTTTTCAGCAAGGTGCTGTTTATTGTGGAACTAAGTTTGCTGTTCGTGCCATCATGGAAGGCTTGCGCCAAGAGGAACGTCATAACAATATCCGCAGTACGTTAATCTCTCCAGGAACGGTAGATACGGAGCTTCACACAACAATTAATGATATAGAAAGACGAAATTGGGTGGAGAATCTTCAGCGTACAAACGGCCTGCAAGCAAGCGATGTTGCCGAAGCGGTTGCATATGCAATTAGTACTCCTGAAACTGTCGCAGTGAGTGAAGTTATTATTCGTCCAACAAAACAAGAAGATTAATAGATACTGTCAGTAAACAAAAAATCTGCTGCAAAAGGTACTAATAAAATTTGTGGCAGTTTTTTATTTTTCAAAAGAGGTGAATATTCTTGGTTAAACAAAACAGGCTACTTATATTTATATTAACGATCGGTGTGTTTGGCATTATTAATACGGAAATGGGTGTTATTGGCATACTGCCATCTCTGGCAGAACATTTTGGTGTTAGTATATCAAAAGCAGGGTTGTTAGTTAGTCTTTTTGCACTCGTGATTGCTGTTTCTGGTCCGACAATGCCGTTATTTTTTGCGGGTATGGACCGGAAGAAGGTAATGCTGCTTGTTCTAGGGATTTTCGTGTTAGGAAGCGTTGTTTCTATATTTACTACTAACTTTACAGTGGCGTTACTTGCTCGGATTGTACCAGCTTTTTTTCATCCAATCTATTGTTCATTAGCTTTTTCAGTTGCTGCTGCCTCTGTCAGCAAAGCAGAAGCACCAAAGGCTGTTTCAAAGGTGTTTATAGGTGTTTCAGCAGGCATGGTTGTCGGTGTGCCAATTGCCAGCTTCCTTGCCAATACAGCTTCGTTACAAATGGCAATGGCCTTCTTTGCTCTTATAAATATAATCGCATTCATTGCTACGATGATATATATACCTTCCATGCCTGTTAAAGAGAAGCTTTCATACGGCAGTCAATTATCTGTGTTAAAAAAACTTATTACATGGCAATCGATTGTTGCCGTTATTTTCCTTAATTCAGCAGTTTTTGGAGTGTACAGTTACTTAGCTGAATATTTGAAAAGTGTAACAGCTATGTCTTCCAATAGTATCACCATCATGTTAGTCGTATTTGGAGGAGCTAATATTATTGGCAATATTGTCGCAGGGAAGCTGCTTACAAATAATGCCGCGAAATCCGTCATGATTTTTCCCTTCGCATTGGTAGCAGTTTATATAGCCTTATTTCTGTTTGGACAGTTTTCGATTCCTGTCGCTGTTATTACGTTAGTTTGGGGAATTTTAGCTGGAATAGGTGGCAATATCAATCAATATTGGATAATGTCTTCTGCTCCTGAAGCTCCTGACTTTGCCAATGGTTTATTTATATCATCCTGTAACGTAGGAACAACAATTGGTACTGCTGCAGGGGGATTATTCATTTCTGGCATCGGAACAGAATATGTCATATTTGTTGGAATATTATCCTTAATATTAGGTTTAATATCTATTATCGTAAGAAACTACTCGAAGCAATCTCAAACAAAACCACTTGCCAGTTAACATTGAGGAGGGAGTGTACTTGTTGGTAACAAAGATAACAGTTCAATTGCCTCGTGGACTTCAAGCAAGAAATACAACGACTTTTGTCTATAAAGCGCGTTCCTTTAGCAGTGATGTTACTCTTACAAAAAGAAATGATTCTTCAAACGGAAAAGAAATTATGAAGGTTATGGACTTAAATGTGAATAATGGCGATGAAGTCACTTTATATGTTAATGGTGTTGATGAAAAGATCAGTATGGACACACTAAAGAATTTTCTGTTAAACAAGTAATAACTTATACCTTTTTCGCATTTCAAGAATTGCACAAAATAGCTTTGTTGATTTTTCTTGGGATGGGAATGAATGGCTGCAATGCAAATACGTATAGCTCAATTGGACACCCCTGAGAATGCTCTGACTTCAGCTGGATTATTTGCTTGCAGACCTCAAGGAAAGGACCAATCTGTACAATCTGATTTCCTTTCCATTGAAGAATTTTCATCTGATCCAAAAGCTGCTCACCTATAGTCAGCAGCTTATGATATTCATATCGGCAGCTTTATTTTCAGTTACCAGGTGGTAACTTTTTTTTATTTAATGGTTTGTTTTTTTGAGAGATTATTAAAAGGTTTCATGAATAATAGTTCCGGTTTTAGATATATCATAATCTCCTAAGGAATGAATTTCTGCCTGAAATTGCGCAGAGGATAATATATTCTTTACCTTATTAATGAGTGGCTCATTTTCCGGAGTTTTTAGCATTACTAAATCATAGCTTTCTGTTATTAATGGGACAAAATCAATGCCAACCATTCTTGCCGCTTTTTCAATCCCCACCCCTGTGTCTGCAATCCCGCTTGAAACAGCAGATGCGACACTATAATGGTTCGATTCTTCATGCTGGTAGCCTGTAATATCACTAGAGGATATATTATTTATTCTGAGTTGTTCATCAAGGAGAATGCGGGCTCCAGATCCTTTTTCTCTGTTAACAAGCTTTACTCCTTTATCCTTTAAATCAGACCATGTGGAAAGCTTTAAAGGATTTCCCTTCCTCACATACAAGCCTGCTCTCCTTGATAAGAGATTGAGTAATATATAAGGCTGTCCAACTAAAATTTTTTGTAAATAGGGAACATTATACTCTCCTGTATCGCCATCATACATATGTAAACTAACAATATCATTTTTGCCATGATACATAGCTATAAGGCTATTTAAACTCCCTGTATAAGAGCGTAATGCTTGATAGGTAGAATCTTTCTCCATATATTTACCGAGTATGTCAAGGACCATATCCTGTCCACTAATAACAATTGTATTAGGGTTCTTTATTTCGTTTCTGGGAGACTCAAGATCAGTTGCTTTTACAGGGATCATTTGGTTTGATTTTTGATTTTTTATGTAAGCATATAAATCATCTGCGTCGATTCTCATTTGTCTGCCAACACGGAATACAGGAATTTCTCCTTTTTTAACAATGTCATACAAAGTTAATTTCGATACCTTTAATAGTTGAGATACTTCTTCAATTGTATAGGAAAACTCTTTTGACATATGCATCCCTCCACCTTGTATTTTAACGTAATAGCTTAAGAAAAGGAGGATTTATTAAAAATTCACACAATTGCCACCTTTTTACAGATTTCGACCTTTTATATTGATTATAATTAGTTATAATTAGTTATAACCAATTATAAAAAGGAGAAAGAATATGAAAAAACTATGGCTTTCTTTATTTTCAATGTTTATGGTATTAATCCTCATTACTGGTTGCGCTACTAATGAGCAATCGGGAGCAACAGAAGAACAAGATAAGCAAAAATCAACGCAGGAGAATGTTGAACTAACAATCTCAGCTGCTGCTAGTTTACAAGATGCTTTGACTGATATCCAAAAGAGCTTTGAGAAGGAACATGAAAATATTAAACTTAGCTTTAACTTTGGAGGATCTGGGGCACTGCAACAACAGATTTCGCAAGGAGCGCCTGCAGATATCTTCTTTTCTGCAGCAGAGGATAAATTTCAAAAGCTAGTGGACGATGGCATTATTGATGAAAAGGATGGTACAGATCTTGTAGGTAATGAGCTTGTGCTTGTAACACCTAAAGGCGCAGATACAGGAATAAATACGTTTGAGGATTTAACTAAAGCCGATAAGATAGCCCTTGGTACTCCAGAATCTGTTCCTGCAGGACAATATGGTAAGGATTCATTAGAAAGTCTTGGTCTGTGGAGTGAGGTTGAAGGGAAAGTCGTATTTGCAAAAGACGTAAGGCAAACACTTACATATGTTGAAACGAATAATGTGGATGCAGGTATTGTATATAAAACAGATGCATTAACTTCTGATAAAGTTGAAATAGCTGCTGCTGCAGAGGAAAAGACACATGATGCGATTATTTATCCAGTAGGGGTTATTAAAAATAGCTCTCATTATAAAGCGGCTGAACTATTTTACGAGTATATAAAGAGTGATGCCGCTATGAAAGTTTTAGAAGAATATGGATTCAAGGGTTTAAATTAATTCTAAATGGCAACTAATTTTTGGACACCCGTTCAATTATCGATTGAAATTGCAGCTGTTTCCACGATAATAGTAATTATTTTAGGTGTGTTTTTAGGAAGACTAATGGCAGTCAGGAAGTTCAAAGGCAAAATTATAATTGATACGATTTTCCTTTTACCGTTAGTTTTGCCACCCACCGTTGTAGGTTTTTTGTTAATTATCATTTTCGGACGAAATAGTCCAGTAGGTCAATTTATTGAGTGGTTTTTCAAGCAGCCAATAATGTTTACCTGGTGGGCTGCGTTAATTGCTTCTACTATCGTTGCGTTTCCACTAATGTATCAATCTGCCAGAACAGGGTTTGAAGCAGTTGATGAAGATATTGAGAATGCTGCTCGCGTAGATGGAGCAAGTGAATACCATTTATTTATGTTTATATCTATTCCGCTTGCCATTAAAACAATTGTTTCTGGAGCGATTTTAAGCTTTGCAAGAGCATTAGGAGAGTTCGGGGCAACGTTAATGTTTGCAGGGAATATACCTGGGAAAACACAAACCATTCCGACTGCCATTTATGTTGCAATTGATTCGGGGAACATGGAAATGGCTTGGTTATGGGTATCAAGTATAATAGCTATCTCTTTCCTGATGTTAATATTTGTGCATTTTATTAGGACTTAAAAGCTCAAAACCTCCAATTTTCTTGGAGGTTTTTTTTGTATGTCCATATGCGTTTGACCTAAAGCAGGCTTGCATCTTCCCGCATAAAATAACAATTAGAAGGGGGGATTATTTTGCATCCTAGTATCATAACAGGGCTTAATGGAACACTTTATCAAAACTTTCCTAATCCAGCATATGGAGCGTGGAACCAACAACTGCTGGGAAGTGCGCCATATCATTATAATATTGGCGGCTATCAATTTATGATTTCACCAAGACCTCCAGGAGAACAAATATACTTTCCATATGTTGGGCCGAGTGTACCAGCAACATTTAGAAAATGATCATCCAGCTGCTAATCGCTGCTGGCTTTTTTCCTTAAGTGCAAATTAGCCAGTTTTCATTTATAAATAGGTCATTTTTTGTTTTATAAGTAAATAGATATTTAATATCGCACAAATTTGTTAATCTAATTCACTAGGCAAACATATGAAAACATGGTAGCGTTTTCTTTTATTTTGTTGGATAATTTACATAGAGAATATACAAATCAGATTTTTTAAAAAGTGGGGGAGGAACTAAATGAAAAAGACGCTATATCTAATGAGACACGGACAAACATTATTTAATCAAAGACGGAAGATCCAAGGCTGGTGTGACTCACCGCTCACACCATTAGGTATAAATCAGGCAAAGGCTGCTGCAGAATACTTTAAAGAGAGCAATATTGTATTCGACCATGCCTATTGTTCCACTGCTGAAAGAGCCTGTGACACACTTGAGCTTATAACTAGTATGCCGTATACAAGATTAAAAGGATTGAAGGAATTCAGCTTTGGTACCTTTGAAGGAGAAAGTGAGGATCTAAATCCACCCTTGCCCTACAATGATTTTTTTGTGAAGTATGGCGGAGAGGATCAGAAGGAAGTTCAACAAAGAATGGTTACGACCTGTCAAAAAATAATGGACGAAGATAATGCGATTGTTCTAGCTGTGTCACATAGTGGAGCTTGCCGAAATTTCATGAGATATTGGGAATATACCAGCAATATAAACCAACAAGTAAAAATCGGAAATTGCTGCATTCTAAAATTTGAATATGAAAATAATCAATTCACCCTTGTTGAAATAATAAACCCTAATGTAAGTGATATTAAAGAGGAATTTCCTGTTGTTTCTTAAAATAAAATGAAATGGAGACACCCTGATTCATGATAGGGTGTCTTTTTGAAAGCTTTAATTATGAGCATTCTCTAATGTATTATCTATCCTTCGATCAGCCTTAACTCTCCATAGGATAAAGAAGGAAAGCAGGACTAGTAGCAGACAAACTATGTTTACAAACCGATAGCCTATCAATGTGGCAAAAAGACCGCCACCAAGATTGCCTACTAATCTTCCGATAGTAGAGCCGTTTGAGTAGATAGTTGCCGACATTCCAGGTGAATTAGGAAGCAAGTCGGTGAAATAACTAAGCCCATTTCCCATAACTATTGCAACGAAAACAGCTTGAAGTAACTGTGCTGCTATAAGCACCCAAGAAGCTGTGGAGGCTGTTAGAATAATAAAATAAAGACCGGCAATAAAACAGCTGATCATCATTAAAGAATGATTGGTTATTTTTCTGCTTAAGGAACCAAGTGCAATCATTATTGGAATTTCTAAGCCTGCACAAACACTGACGACAATTCCCACAATAGCATGGCTGCCATGCAGTTCATTAACAATAAAAAGTGGTGTGTTTATTGCATTAATAGCATTAACAGCAAAGAGAAGAATAAAGGCGAAAAAGGGGTATCTTATTTGCCTGTTATTAATAATAGAAACTGAAGTTTGTGATTTATTCTTCTTTTTATTAGGAATTGTGGTAGTTTGATTACGGAGAAAAAAGACTACGAGTGCTGCAATAATCAGGAAAATGGCGGAAGTACCAACAAACAGTCCATTATAGCCAGCTATTCCTAAAATCAAAGTACCTCCCAACGGCCCAATAAGGAAACCAAGTGAAACAAGGGAGCGTAATGTAGACAGTGCAAATGTTTTATCATCACTTTTACTAGCATTAGCCGATTCCTGTGCGAATGCGAAGATTTGAGGCATAGCAGCAGCCCCTAAGCCGTTAAATAGTGTAACTACAATTAGCAGAATAAAATAGTGGTGAAATAGTAAGTAGGATACGTATCCAATAGCAGAAGAGAGCATTGCTATTACTATGATTAATTTTCTGTTAATCCCGTTGTCTGACCGCTTGGCGATAAAGGAATTAATGAATACCCCACTAAGTGAGCTAACAGCCATGAATATCCCAAATGATCCTGCGCTCATTCCCAATTCCTCGGTTGAATACAAGGATAAGTAGGGCATTGTTATAGAGATACCTGTGCCGACGAGAAGCATACAAACAATGAAAAGGCTATAGCCTTTAATTGTGAACAAATTCTTTATGCGTATTAGCAATCCTTTTCGCCACCTTCAATTAATCCGTTAAAATATAATTTTCAAAAGCGTAAGCTACCCCATTTTCATCGTTTGATAGTGTTACTACGTCACTATGTTTTTTTACTTCATCCTCCGCATTCCCCATTGCAATAGACAAACCAGCTGCATGAAACATTGGAATATCATTAATTTCATCCCCAATAGCTACTGTATCCTCGATCGGAATATTAAAAAAACGGGCCATTGCCTTTAATCCATTCCCTTTATGTCCATTAACGTGTGTAACTTCAAGATTAAATGGAGAAGAGGAGGTAACATAAGTGTCTTCAATTGTTTCTAAAAGTGCTTTAACCCGGTTTTTTTGGATTGGGTCAAGACCTAAAATTAGAAACTTTATGACAGAAGATTCAATATTTAGTAATTCTTCTGGTTGATTAAAGAATGGCTGGCCATACACATGTGGAGGTGTCGTAAACATTTTATAATCTTTGTGGTCGTAATAGTCACTTGGGACAAGTCCGGATGCTACCACCTTTTCAAAGCGGTCTAGCCAATCTTTATGTGCAAATGTACTAATATTTGTACATATTTTATATGGCATTACTTCTTTTTCTAGTTCTAACACAATCTTTTGGCATTGAAGCAGAGGTAGTGAAGTTAACTCTATTAATTGCCCATTAGCGTATATTTCTGTTCCGTTGTTTCCGCCGACATGTAAATCCAAATCATATTTTGCGAGCTCTGCAATCACCGGCGTTGCCGATCTGCCTGTTAATGCCATCACAATATGCCCTTGTTCTTGAGCTTTAAGGATTGCTTGAATTGTCTCTGTGGTAATTACCTTTTTGGAATTTAAAGTAGTACCGTCCAAGTCTAGTGCTATAAGCTTCATAGATTTTCTCCCCTTACTTGTTTTGTGTATTAGTTTCATACTTTTTAATAATGAGTTTATAATTGGATATTTCCGTTAAGCAGCCCGTTTTATGGATTATTAGAAATCAGCATCAAAAAAGAAAGCGTTATCAAGTAAAGGTTTAATAATGGTCTTACATTTAAATGGGAACAATTTTATTATTCTTTTTTTACGCATTATAGTCAATACAGGTTAATGAACAATTCACGTCGATCTGTCCATTAATAAACAAATCGGTCGAAACTAACAATAAACGAAAAAACCCCAAATTTATATGTAACGCGAAAGAGGATGGACAAAACAAAATAGCCTATCTAAACAAGAATCATTAAATATTTCTTAACTATGCGGTGGTTTATTATTGTTTAATTCAATAATTGAAAATTTTAGTGGAATGGAGCGGAGCCCACTCGACTACTAAGGCATATAGAGGAGGCTCATCTTCCTCCCCGCGGAAAGCGCGAGGACGAGCGCATAATGAAACGCACTGATGTTAAAGCCGGTCCATTGTTTCAAACGTTAAAAAAACTGAACTATTAATCGATAAACGATAGAATAGTTCAGTTTTAACATTGTTTAAATCCTTATGTCACAAGCACTTCGTATTTACAAATTTCTTTCTAATAAAATCCCCACTTGTAACGCCATTTCTTCCGGGGAGATTGGCATGTCTTTTACAACCCACCATTCCACTAATCCAACATAAGACGTAACAATAAATTGAAGAAGTACCTCTTCTTGCAATTCGGTATTTTTTTCTTTAGTGATATCAACCTCATCCTTGAATTCTTCTATTAAAAACTCATGAAATTGGCTTCGGAAATAAGGAGCACCTTTGCTTTTGAGCATAGTTGAAATGAAAAGGTAATTCCTTTCAAGGTATTTAAACCAAGGTAAATTTGCTTCACTGTATTCTGACTCTGAAGTAGCCTCACATAATTCTCGCATATTATTAATATGCTCTGCTATAAGCTTTTCCAGTAAATCATATTTATCTAAGTAGTGAAGATAAATCGTACCTCTGCTCACATTTGCCTTATCAGAAATATCTTGAATGGTAATGTCATCAAACTTCTTCTCAGACATAAGCTCAATAAGGGCATTTTTGATTGCTTCCTGCGATTTTAAAATTCTTCTATCTATTTTAGCCACTATTATCACCACTCTAAGTAATAAAAATCTACATACAAGTATATACGACTGTTTATTATTGTAACAAGGTATATTTTGTACGAAGGTTAGAGGTACTACATTAAAGTGCGAATAATTGCATTATTACTATGTCTTTCCATCGATTATAAATATTACAGATTACCGCTCATATGCCCAATACATAGGCGCATTTTCGGCTAAAGTACCGCTTACCTCTCCGCCTTCTTTTCTCCAGTATTCAAGTCCACCAATTAGTTCTTTTACTTTAAAACCTAATTTGGAAAGCTTGGCACATGCTCTAGTTGCACCATTACATGCTGGACCCCAGCAATAGACAACAAAAACTTGGTCCTTAGATAATTTTTCAACCGTTTTTTCTGATATTGTATTTCCTGGAAACGATATTGCTTGTGGGATATGACATTCTTGATAGGCTAGCACATCCCTAACATCAATAACTGTAATGCCTTTATACCCCTTTTTCAGGTCGATAAGTAAATCAGCAACATCTGCTTCAAAGGATAATTTCTTCATAAAGTGATTATAAGCGGCCTCTGTTTCACTAGGCTGGATATTTAAAGTTAACGAGTATTTTGGTTCTATTTTCAAGTTGATTCCTCCCTTATTGTTCTCTACTCCATTATAGGGTGGAAAAAGTTTAACAACGCAGATAGTTCTTGATATATACTATCAATAATATCGATAGTTGGAGGAGGAAAAAGAGGTGGAACTGTTGTATTTCAAAACATTCGTTCAAGTTGTGAAGAGCGGGAATTATACCAAAGCTGCATATGTTTTGGATTATGCACAATCCAGTATCACAACCCATATTCAAAAGCTTGAGACTATGTATGGAGGAAAGCGACTGTTAGAAAGACACGGACGAGCGATGAAACTAACTCCTTCAGGCGAGCTTCTATATGGTTATGCTGAGAAAATGCTGGCATTATATGAAGAATCACAGCAAATATTAAACAATCAAGAAGTCAAAACAATAAGAATTGGTACGATTGAATCGTTAGCAATTTACGAATTACCTCATGTTTTAGCAGAGTTTAAGAAAAAATATCCAGAAGTAATGGTACAAATCATTCCTGATACAGAAGCAGTGATAATAGACAAAATTAATAATAAAGAACTAGATTTTGGGTTAATTATTGATAAACCATTTATTTCTGAAAGAATCCAAAGTATATCTATTAAAAAACAAAAGATGAAAGTAATTGTGCCACCTGACCATACATACACAAAAAAAACATTTTTTACGCTTGCTGATTTTAAGGATGAAACCATCATTTTGACAGAAGAAGGGTGTACATACAGAGCTTATTTATTGAACCAATTAGAAAGAAATTATATTGATTTCACTTTATCTATGGAGTTAAGCAGTATAGAGACAATAAAGAAAGCTGTGCACAATAAATGGGGCATTGGCTTTTTGCCTGAATTCAGTATAGAGGGGCATGATCAAGTAGCTGGAATTCCTTTTCAGGATGAAGGGTTCCATTTCTATAGTCAATTACTCTATCGCAAAAGCAGCTCGCAAGGACCAGTATTTCAATATTTAATAAATATTTTTTCACGTAAAGCAAATCAATCAGTATAGACAGAGTATTATATAAGCTTTATAAGCAGTATCATTAGAGTAATGACACTTAAAGTTAAGGGAATTCCTAATTTTTGAGAGCTCACCTTGGCGTATATTTCCCAAGATTTCTTTATCTCAAGTAAATAAAACCGTACTTCATACTACCCCAAGGGAGCTTTTTAGTTTTGCGTTATCCTTGACATATAAATTTAAACGGAGATATTATAGAGTCAATAAGTCTGTTATGAGGTGTTAAAATGAAATTTTCGAAAGCTACAAATTATGCTCTGCATACAACGCTTGCTCTCGTTTCTGCTTCTTCCGTTAAACCAATTGGGGTTCAACAACTTGCGAAATCTCAAGATGTTTCGACCACATACCTATCTAAAATCTTAACAAAGTTGGCAAAAGCCGGTATTATTGAGTCTGCTTCTGGTGCTCAAGGAGGATACCGATTGACGCGAAACAAAGACGAAATAACATTTTTAGATATAATTCATGCAATTGAAGGTACTTCTTCCATGTTTGAATGTGATTTTGTCCACGGAGAAGAATGTCTAATTCAAGCGGAAATGAAAAAAGCAGAGCAAAAAATGCTGCAATATTTAAAAGAGACTAAAATTGTAGACATTGCGCACAAACAGTCAACATAATATCTGGAAAAATTTTATTGAAATACATTCCTCCTTAGATTAAAGGTATGACAAACGTATTTGTATCTGTTATGAAGAGAGGAGTTTGTGTTAATTAAAGATATAATGAGTCTTTAATGTACTAGTTAAGAAGGTGAAATTAATAATATAAAAAATAGATAAAATAAATAAAGGAGTAGGCAAGTGTATTTGAAAGGTATAGGCAATTGATTGTTGACTTTAAAAAAACTTGCAAAGAGTTATGAGAAAACTATGGTGCTATTTGGGGTGTTTAAAGGCACCCTATTAGCCATTAGTTTCTATTCAAATAGCTGATAAGCAGGATTCAAATAAATTTTAAACCTTTTTACCTATTATTGTCATATTTCTCGTTATGAAGGTAAGTTATCATAAATATTTGTGCAGAATGAGAGAGAATACATCCTAATTTTTAGGACAGAAATAGTGTCAGCTGTAACAGGAAAAGAGTATTTAATAAGAGTATTTACCTAATTGAAAAAAATGGATAACCTAATGTACTATATTTTTCTTTTTAGAAGCTCTTTATAATTAATTTATACATAATTATAAGTTGATCTGGAATGGGACGATGCATATCGAAAGGAAAAGGTAAATGAAAAATAAAATAATTTATGGAATTGTTTATGCTGGTTCAATATTGGCAGGGGTCATCTTATTCTTCGCAGAGAGGAGATATAGAAAAGAACGAAAGAATAATAAAGGATAATTTCTCTTGAAACCTTTTTCGAGTTTCTTCCGTAATACATAAATAAATCAACTCGTTAGAGAGGGATTAATAATGACAAATAAAGGTTGTCTAAAATGTGGAAGCAAAGATGCTGACAAAAAGGAAGTTGCAATGACGGGAACAGGGTTATCTAAAATGTTTGATATACAACATAATACGTTTATCGTTGTTTATTGTAAAAAATGTGGTTATTCTGAGTTTTATAATAAACAAACCTCTGGTACATCAAACATACTTGATTTATTCTTCGGTTAATAAGTAAAGGTGATTTCTGGGACTGTTGTTTAGTGAATTGCAGAGGAAATTAACATAGCAAGGATTTCAGGTTAGTTTCCTTTTTATTTGCGATAAAGAAACCAATTGCACCTCGAAAAAGTTAGTTATTATTTTTTTCTCTTTTATCTCAGCAAAACCACTTGAATATACATAAAGAATTTCATACTCTTTCATTTGATATAAAACAATATCGCCTTTTTTTAGCATGAAATTCCTCCCTTATATTTTTAAGCTCCCTTAAATCAGAATTTATATATGGTGAAAGTTGCCCAAACTCTCCATTTCACTCATGAATTCCTTTGTTCTTCACAACTTCTTCATAAAACCAATTATTCCAGAACTTCCACTTCATTATTTCTAAGGCCAAGTGTATGATGGCAAGATAGGAAATATATAATAAAATTTGATGAAACATGGTTATTTCCTTGAAGTGTGCGTTGTATTCTCCACGATACCAATAAAGAATTAATGCAAGTGTCCCTAATCTTAATATTAATTTCCAAGTTATATATTTTTGTTGTTTCATTTTTACTTACCTCTTCCGTTTTGTAAAAGTCATCTATAAGATGAAATTAATACTCTTGGTAAAATAGAATATCATCCTTAAGCTGATGCTGGCGATCTCTTTTTTTACAACGGTCGCCCTAATCTGAATAATAATCTCTTTTGTAACACATATTATAACTTTTAAAACCAAATAAATCATCCTCTAGCAAGCGACCGATCGCACTTCATTTCTTCTGCATTTATCCGAAATAATGGGACAATCCTTGTCTAATTAGCTTAATCCAGCCAAAGAATGAAATCCAAAGTATGACTCCTACTAACAGAATGTAATTAATAAAATAATTTCGCATTTTAAACTCCTATACGATATTGCACGATAAAAATATCCCGAACGTATGGATAGTACACAATTGGGATATCATCTAAACAGTTCATAATGAATGTATTCTAATTCATTATAATTTTGATATTTTATCCAGAATGATATTAATAGCTATAGCATCGTCGAGATATCCAACTGGAATTAAATAATCTGGAATAACATCTATTGTGCTAACAAAATACAACAGTCCGCTTCCAATTAATATAAGTTGAGCTGGAGTTCCTTTTTTATACTTTAATCTGTTATATAAATCCTCCAACTGCTTTATAAAGGGACCCTCACCGCCCAAGTTTTTAATTTTTTTCTTAAATTGACTAAATAGATTCTTATGGTCAACTTGTGATGCAAACTGATTTTTATAGCCATTTAATTGGTCTTCTACTTTTTCCACTTTAAAGTCATCGCTATATAAATTAATCATATTTTGGATAACATCTATTTTTGAGTGCAGATCAAAATGATCTTCAGCTTGACTGGATTTCTCTGTATAGCCTGCTGCAGTAAATAATTCATAGACAGGAATCTTAAGGGAATCGGAAATTGCTTGCAGATGTTGTGGTGTTGCCCTTCGCTTTCCATTAATGATTCTTGAAATTGTTGCTTTGTCAATATTCGTTTCTATGCTTAATCGGCTCATTGAAATATTCTGTTTTTCTAATGTGGTCTTTAAAAGTTGTCCGAGTTTATTTTCGCTTATATCCTTACTCGTCATTTATATTCAGCCTCCGTTTTTCACAATTGAAATATACCCCTTTGTTGACAAAATGTCAACGGATATACTAAGCTGATACTAGTTTAATATTTAATTACAGAGATAACAAGAAAAGCGTAATGTTTACGATTTAATTAGAGGTTTTATCTAAGGGTTATATCTACATAGTTTACGCAGGAGGAGAAGGGAAATGTTTTTCGTTTATTTTATCATCATTTTGATTGTACCAATATGGGCACAATTGAGAGTGAAAGGAACCTACAAAAAGTATGCAAAAATAAACTCGTCTTCGAGCTTAACAGGAAGAGAAGCAGCTAGAAAAATATTGGACGCAAATGGATTATTCGATGTTTATATTGAAGAAACACATGGAGTTCTTTCTGACCATTATGATCCCCAAGCGAAAGTAGTCAGATTATCTAGTGAGAATTATCATGGGCATTCTTTAGCGGCTGCCGCAATTGCAGCACATGAGGTGGGGCATGCTCTCCAAGACCAACAGGCTTATTCCTTTTTACGAATAAGGCATGCATTAGTACCTGTTGCAAATATCGGGAGTAACTTTTCATGGATTTTAATCATGATAGGAATGGTTGCAGGATTAACGAACTTCTTATTATTAGGAATTATCTTTATGGCAGCAGCTGTTTTGTTTCAGTTTGTTACATTGCCTGTCGAATTCAATGCATCCAACCGAGCGATGGATGAGGTGGTTTCACTTGGAATCATTAATAATGAAGAAGAAAGACGAACAAAAAAAGTGTTGAACGCAGCAGCATTGACATATGTGGCAGCAGCTGCGGTTGCAGTGTTAGAGCTGATCCGGTTAATTCTTATTTATACTGGAATGCAAAGAAACGAAGATTAATGGATTCTTTATCATAGTAGAACGAAGGATTTATCTACGGTGGTATGCATTATATAAAATGGAAGCTGTGTTTTTTTGAAATGAAATTATAACTCGAAATTTTAGAAGGTGAAGCATTTTGGAAAAAAGAAATTCAATAAAAAGGAAACGCAAAGGAATACGGTATTTCCTATCTGCCGTAGTTTTGCTGATGATTGTTATTGTTGCGTTTGGCGTTTATCAATTTAGAAGCGGAGTATTAGAGTCCACTAAGGATGTAAATTTAAAAGGACATAAGGATTATGATTTTCTGCCTGCAGAACCTCAATTAGGAGAAATAAATATATTATTGATTGGCAGTGATTCAAGAGGAGAAGAACATGCGCGTTCTGATACTTTAATGGTTGCCCATTATAATTCTACTACTAACAATATAAAACTAGCATCCATTATGAGAGATACATATGTTGAAGTACCAGAGCATGGGCTTCAAAAAATTAACTCAGCTTTCGCATTTGGCGGTCCCGAATTAGTGAGAAAAACATTGAAGGAAAACTTCGATTTAGATGTTAATTACTATGCAATTGTTGATTTTACCGGTTTTTCTAAGTTAGTAGACATTATCGCTCCAGATGGGGTACAGGTCGATATTCCGTATGAAATGTCTTATGGAATTGGAACGGTTTTAAAACCAGGTAATCAAGTACTGCACGGTCAAGATTTGTTGGGATATGTCCGCTTTCGCCATGATAGATTAAGTGATTTTGGTCGAGTCGCAAGGCAGCAGGAAGTAATGTCAAAGCTGAAGGAACAAGCAATATCAGCTCATACTATTTATAACTTGCCAAAAATTATTGGACTCTCAACCCCTTATATCGATACAAACTTAGATACTCCATCATTATTGTCATTGAGCAAAGGGCTAATAATGAATGGATCAGAAGGATTGGAGAGTATAAGAATTCCTGTTCAAGATTCTTATGAAAATGAGGTAGTGAATGTAGGTGCTGTTTTAAAAACAGATTTAGACATAAATAAAGATGCTATTAAATCATTTTTTAATTAGAACGAATAATACTTAAGGAGATAAAAATACGAAAATGGATATTATCTTAATCATTAAAATGATCATTATCGGATTAGTACAAGGATTTACTGAGCCGATTCCTGTTTCCTCGAGCGGACATGTTATGATAGCCAGTCAAATTCTAGGTTTGGGAGAACAGGGCTTTACATTTGCGATATTAACGAATACTGCTTCCTTGCTTGCAATCCTTTTTATCTATCGAAAAGATATTCTAAGACTAGCATATAATACGATTCAGTACTTAAAGACAAAAGATAATAAATATAAAAACGATTTTCGGTTTGTTTGCTTTATCATTATTGGTACGATTCCAGCAGGTGTCCTAGGAGTGTTATTAAGTGATTTTATTGCTGCAAATGTAAGCATGACCACAATTGCTATCATGCTGTTTGTCACAGGAATTGCTTTGTGGCTCATTCGAAATAGGAATGGAGTCAAGGGAGAGGCAGATATTACAGCTAAAGATGCCTTTCTTGTGGGATTAGGGCAGGCAATTGCCTTAGCGCCAGGAATAAGCCGATCAGGTGCAACCATTATTTCAAGTATTGCGGTAGGTATAAAACAGGAAACAGCACTTCGATTTTCCTTTTTATTGTATATTCCCGTTAGTCTTGGCGGAGTTATCCTCGGATTCTCTGACTTTATTGGGGAACCAAATAAAGCGGAATTAGCCTTGCCTTACTTATCAGCATTTATTGCAACGCTAATAATGAGCTATCTTGCAATGAAATGGTTTATGGGAATTATGAAAAAAGGTAAGCTAGTATATTTTACATACTATTGTTTTATCGTCGGAATTTTATTATTAATTTTTTTCTGATTTCCTAATTGTCTTATTTACAGCAGCTGCTTTTCGGCAGCTGTTTTTTTGTTGAAAATGAATATTTGCGTTATATATTAAAAAAATAACAAGCAAATTAGAAAGCAGGAATAAACATCTAGCAGATGAAAAAGCTTGATGGACAAAACTTCTTTATACGAAACATATTCCTATTATCCTAGGGAAATTGCCTGCATACATGTCATTTCATACAATTATTTGAAACTATACATACCATTCAGACGTAGATAAATAAAAGGAGGATTTTAAGTGAAACAAACTAATGGGGTACCCTACTTAATAAAATTCATTTGGTTTATTGGATTAATCGCTTTAGCCATTATAGCTTTTAATTTAGATAATCAAATTCAACAATCTGCGAGTGAAACATATAGCTTACTACCTGTTATTTGGACTAAACTGGTCATTTCAATTATATTTGGTCTTTATATTTCTCTTATTTTAGTAAAAAAATGGTCCATTAAAGTAAATTTCTCTTTATTATGGTGTGTAGCTATTCCGTCACTTATCCTTTCAGTCGCTTTTCCGATCTTAGCAAGCCTTTCATTGAGTGGACATCTACCAGGAATAGTAGAAAGTTCTCCAATTTCGTTTGGGCTACAAAAAATATTTTCCATGAATATCATTGGAATCATTGCAGGTTTAACCATTATACTTAGCTTTTTTAATACTCAATCAAGCAAAGTCGAGCATTAAAAAGAGTTTATTACGTTCTAAATACAACTAGCAGGACTGCCTAGTTATAAGGATTTTGGACAATAAAAAGCTGACTACATGCAAAAATTTAAAAATAACGCAAAAAGAAAAGGTTTACATAAATCAGAATATATTGTATTATGGACTCAAGTAAATAAATTCAATTGAAGGTTGTTACTGATTATGCAGGCAAGACTTCAACAAATGCAGGGGATTAAAGTCCTTTTATTTGTTGAAGTTTTGCCTTTTTACGTTTCATTGGAGGTAGTAATATGGTAATAAACCAAATTATCAATAATAATATTGCCATAAGTATTGATTCCCAAGGGGATGAAGTCATCCTAATTGGAAAAGGCCTGGCATTTAGTAAGAAAAAAGGAGAGGAGATAGATAATAAGAAAATTGAAAAACGTTTTTATTTAGAGGACAAAGGTTTATATGCTAAATTCAAAAAGCTGCTTCAAGAAGTATCTGTCGAGGAAATAAATATTGCGGACGATATTATTAGTTTAGCCCGAAGAGAATTAAAGAAAGAGCTTAGTGAAAGTATCTATATTTCTTTACCTGATCACATCAGTTTAGCTGTCAATCGGATAAAAACTGGGCTAAATGTTAAAAATGGTTTGCTTTGGGAAATTAAAAAATTGTACAAAGAAGAGTATTCGGTTGCTAAAAAGGCAGTACAATTAATAAATGAACGATTTAACATAGAACTTGGTGATGATGAAGCTGGATTTATTGCCTTTCACTTTGTAAATGCTCAACTAAACAGCGGAATGAACACGGTTGCAAAAATCACTAAGTTTATTAGTGAGATTATTAATATTGTAACTTATCAGTTGAAAATGACTATAGATGAAGAATCATTAAGTGGCTTTAGGTTTATTACTCACTTGAAATTTTTCGCAAATAGGATGTTTTCACAAGAGGTAAATGAAAGCTCAGATGACCCCTTTTTATATGAAGTAGTAAAGGAAAGATACGCTACAGCATTTGAAATTGCTCAAAAAGTGAAGAAGCATATTAATTTGCAGTATTCCTATAAAGTATCTGATATGGAGGTTACATATCTTACCATTCATATTCAGCGCTTGTTAGAAAGGAAAAACTAAATATTATTATTCAAACTTGTTACTCTGCGGGAGGCTAGACTTGGATTTATACTTGAAACTCATGTTAAAGACATGAATTTTTAGTTGAATCCAAGTCTTTTTTTATTATTATCTGGAGGCGTTTTAGATGGATTTCCAAAAATTAGCGAAAGACATAGTGAAGCATATTGGTGGTCAAGAGAATATATCTGACCTTTATCATTGCGCTACAAGGTTGCGGTTTACTTTAAAAAATGACAATAAAGCAAATAGAAATGCAATCGAAAACTTAGATGGTGTTATTACAGTTACAGAGAGTGGGGGCATGTTCCAGGTTGTTATCGGGAATAATGTGGCATCGGTGCATGATGCAATTATGGACCAGACAGGTTTAGGTACAAAACAGCAAACAGCGGAAGATGGAAAAAAGGGTAACTTATTTGAGCGGTTTATTGATCTGCTCTCAGGTATATTTAGCCCTGTGCTCGGCTTATTGGCAGCTTCAGGTTTAATTAAAGGGTTAAATTTTGTACTCGGAAAATATGAAATCCTTGATCCTGCCGGAGGAACATATAGGATTATTGCCGCAGCTGGTGACAGTTTCTATTATTTTATGCCGATTATTTTAGCGATTACTGCGGCAAGAAAGTTTAAAGTAAATCAGTTTATAGCAGTTGCGTTAGCAGGTGGTTTAATTTACCCGGATTTAGTTAATGCCTTAAATGCAAATGAATCTCTAAGTTTCTTAGGAATTCCAGTCGTTTTAGCAAAGTATAGCAGTACGGTTATTCCCATCATTATTGCTATTTGGATATTGAAATATGTGGAAGGCTTCTTTACAAGGTTTCTTCACGAAAGTATCCGCAACCTATTAACGCCATTTTTCTGTTTGCTAATCATGCTGCCTTTAACCTTGCTTGCTATCGGCCCTGTAGCCATTTATACAAGTGGATTAATAGCATCTGGTTATCTATTTATCTATAATTTAAGTCCAATTATTTCAGGTATCGTGTTAGGAGCCTGCTGGCAAATTCTCGTTATCTTTGGGTTACATTGGGGATTTGTACCTGTCATGCTTAACAATATTACCGTTTATGGAAAAGACTCTATCAATGCTATGATTGGCCCTTCTGTTGCAGCTCAATCAGGAGCAGCACTTGGCGTATTTTTTAAAACAAAGAATAAAAAACTAAAAAGCTTATCTCTATCCGCTTTTTTTGCAGGATTAATGGGTATAACTGAACCTGCTGTTTATGGTGTTACCTTAAAGCTGAAAAGACCATTTATTATTGCTTGTACAATGGGAGCAATAGGCGGAGGAATAGCAGGTGGATTTGGATCTGCTGCCATTGCCCAAGTACAAAAAAGTATCCTGACTATTCCAGTAGTTGCTCATGGTATGACTGGATATATTATTGCCTATTTCTTTGCTTTAATAGGTTCCTGTATTCTAACTATCATAATCGGCTTTAAAGAGGAATCAAGCGAAGAGGATATGAAAAAAACAGATAAATCAGAGTTAACTGTAGATAATTCTATGATAAAAAGAGAAAGTATTATCAGTCCGATATCAGGGTATGCGAAGCCATTAGAAGAAATAAGTGATCCTGTATTTGCGGGTGGAGCGATGGGTAAAGGTATTGCTGTCGTACCTGAGGATGGAAAAGTTTACTCACCTGTTGATGGAACAGTAACCTTGGCTTTCCCTACAAAACACGCTTATGGATTTACATCCACCTCTGGGGGAGAAATCCTCATTCATATTGGCTTAGATACCGTTAAATTAAACGGGGAAGGTTTTACTAGTTTTGTTGAGACAGGAGCAATGGTGAAAAAAGGAGATTTAATTGCAGAGTTTGATATCCAAATGTTAAAAGAGCTTGGCTATGATGTAACAACACCAATTGTTGTAACAAATTCAGATAAATATTTAGATATTCTTCCTTTAAAGAAAAACCAAATCATACATGGGGAAGAAGCATTATCTTTATTATTATAAAAATAGACTAAAAAATATAGGAGGCTATTAAGTATGTTTAATATGAAAACAACATTTCCAGAAAATTTTCTATGGGGTGGCGCTACAGCTGCAATGCAAGTAGAGGGGGCAAGTGATGTTGGCGGAAAAGGCCTATCTGTTTCAGATGTATATATTTTTGATGAGAACATGCCGAAAGAGCAGTGGACAGATCAGTGGCATATGATGACACACAAGCAGGTAGAAGAAGCACAAGACCCGCATAGTCCAAAATATTATCCCAAAAGGCATGGGGTGGATTTTTATCATCACTATAAGGAAGATATTGCTTTGTTCGCAGAAATGGGCTTTAAAGTGTACAGAATGTCGATTGCTTGGACACGTATTTTCCCAAAAGGAGATGAGTTAGAGCCAAATGAGGCAGGCTTGGCATTCTATGACCGTGTTTTTGATGAATTAAATAAGCACGGAATTGAGCCACTTGTGTCTCTATCTCATTATGAAATGCCTCTTTATCTTGCAACAGAATATGGAGGCTGGGTAAACCGAAAATCAATTGAGTTTTATCTTCGTTTTGCCTCAACTGTATTTAAGCGCTATAAAGATAAGGTCAAATATTGGGTTCCATTTAATGAAATCAATTGTGTAAAGCATCATCCGTTTGTAAGCGTCGGGGTTGTGGAGGAAAATCATCCACATATCGAACAAGCAAAATATCAGGGCGCACATCATCAATTTATTGCTAGTGCTTTAGCAAAAAAAGCATGTCTAGAAAGCAATCCTAATGCGAAAATAGGCTGCATGATCAGCTATCAGCTTTTAGTGCCATACAGCTGTGACCCAGATGATATTCAAAAAACAGTTGAAAAACAGCGAGAGTCCTTATTCTTTACGGATGTTTTAGCTAGAGGCTACTATCCTGGCTATACAGCAAGAATGCTGGCTGATAAAAATGTTGTCCTTGAAACAGAAGCATCAGATGAACAAATTATCCGTGATTACCCAGTAGATTTTATTTCCTTTAGCTACTATATGTCTAGTGCGGTAAGTGCCCATCCTGAGAATCTTGAAGGAGCTGTTGGTAACTTAATAACTGGAGGAATAAAAAACCCGTATTTGCCTACTAGTGATTGGGGATGGCAAATTGACCCTAAGGGCTTGCGCACTGCCTTGAACCAATTATTTGATCGCTATCAAAAACCATTATTTATTGCTGAAAATGGTCTGGGTGCAGTGGATGAATTGGAGGAAGGCGACGTTATTAATGATGATTATCGCATTTCTTATTTAAGAGATCATATTTTACAAATTAAAGAGGCCATAACAGACGGCGTAGACGTATTTGGATATACAAGCTGGGGCTGTATTGATATGATAAGCGCATCAACTAGTCAAATGTCTAAACGCTACGGTTACATTTATGTTGATCAAGATGATTTAGGCAGAGGCTCAAAGCGCCGTATTAAGAAGAAATCATTTGATTGGTATAAAAATGTTATTGCAAGTAATGGAGAGCAATTAGATAAATAACATTGTTTTTCAAAAAGGGCCATTTTAGGTCCTTTTTGTCATAGAAATTTATATAGATAATAGACTTGGAGGATATAGGTCATGAAGGGGATTATGCTTTTCTTATGTTTAATTTGGGGATTTAATTTTGTAATCATGAAAATGGGCAATGACATATTTCCGCCAGTATTGTTTGCAGCCTATCGCTTCCTTCTGGGCACTATCGTGCTGTTTGGGTTATCTCTCTTAAAAAGAACTCCTATGCCAGCAAAAGGGCAGCTTAAGTGGTACATACTATGCGGATTGCTACAGACAACATACTTCAATATCGCCATCCAAATTTCATTGAATTACATAAGTGCAGGTCTTACATCTGTATTAACATATAGCATGCCACTGTTTTTATCTGTTTTCGCCCATTATTTCATTCCTGGAGAAAAACTAACTCTCAACAAAACGATTGGAATATTAATCGGAATAATAGGCTTGTTTCTAGCAATGGATATACACCTAGGAGGAACAATATGGGCGCCAATTCTCGCTTTAAGCTCCGCAGTTACGTGGGCTTTATCCAGTTTAATTTTCAAGAAGAAATTACATGGCTGTAATAATGTGCAATTTACAACGTGGCAGATGGGGGCAGGAGCAGCAGGGCTATTTCTTTATTCCTTCTGTTTTGAAAATGGAACAGTAGATTGGAGTCCTATGGCCGTATTGTATTTATTATATTCTGGCGTTTTAGCTTCTGCATTGGCTTTTGTTTTATGGTCTTATGTCCTCTCTAAAACAGAAGCCAGTAAAGCGTCAGTTTCTTTACTGATTGTTCCAGTCGTCGGTACTTTGTCAGGATTTTTATTTCTTAATGAAGAGCTCAAAGTGATTACATTGCTAGGAATTTCCTTTGTTCTTGTAGGTATCTGGTTAGTCAATTTACAAGGCGGGAGCCGTATTACGTTATCTAGATTACTCGCATCAACAGATAAAAAGAATTGATTCGTGAAATAGATGAAGTATGATAAAAACAGTCTGTCTTTAAGCATGCATACTGTTTTTATCATATGGTTTGAAAGAGCTCATGGTGAATAGATAAACAGTACACTAAATGAATAATGATTTACAAAAACGCTCACACCTATTATAGTTATTAGAGAGTCGTTTTATCTCTAATTAAAATAATGCTGTACACAATAAAAACCAAAAGGAGATAGGGAAATGGAATTCTGGGAATCAAGCTTTCTTGAAAAACAAACGATGTGGGGATTTGATCCTACAGATTCAGCAATCTTAACGAAGGATTTTTTTCTCGAAAAAAATATGAAGGACATACTGATACCAGGTATTGGCTATGGCCGAAATGCAATGGTATTTATGGAAAACGGCATAAATGTTACAGGCATTGAAATCTCCAAGACAGCGATTGAACTGGCGCGGGTCAATGGGCTCGATATTAATATCTTTCATGGTTCCGTTAATGAGATGCCTTTTGAAAATAAGCTTTATGATGGAATATTTAGTCATGGGCTTATCCACTTATTAAACAAACAGGAGAGAGAAAAGTTTATTAGCGATTGCTATAACCAGTTAAAACCAGACGGTTATATGATTTTTACAACTGTTTCACAGGATGCGCCAATGTTTGGCAAGGGCAAACAAATAGATAAAGATTATTTTGAGATTATGGAAGGCTTAAAAATGTTCTTTTATGATGCTGATAGTGTAAAACAAGAGTTTGGTAAATATGGACTGGCAGAGTTTACAGACATAGACGAACCTAATAAGCATCATGAAAATGCACCTCCAATCAACTTTATTGTGATTAAATGTAAAAAATAAGTGTAATTGAGGCATCTTCTTGAAGAGGATGCTTTTTTGCAAAATTAAGCGAGCGATATGTGCGACAGGGACTATGTAAGGGAAATTCCCTTCTTTGAATAAAATGACCTTTTCAGCTTCTTTGCAATTAATTAAGCACATTTATCAAAGTAATTTGCCTTAACAAAAAAATGTGCTATAATTTTCTAAATACTACAAGTGTAGTTATTGTTAAATTACTACACTTGTAGTATTAAACTACATGAAATGAAGTGATAAAAGTTGAATAGTAGAGTTGAGAACAACAGACGAAGATTCAAGCCTTTACTATTATTGTTAGTTGTTATTGTAATTGGGGCTGGAGTATTTGCTTCCTATCTAATATGGAAAAAGAATGACAAAGCATTGTTTGAAGAGGCAGCCTCTAATTTTATTCAGATTCTAGAAAATAAGGATTATAAGAAATTAGGCAAGGCATTGGATGAGCATTCATATAAGTCGTTAAATTATACGTTGGAGGAAGTAGAACAAAAGTATGATCGCATATTTAATGGGATTAATATAACGGATATCCATGCTTCTCACGTTTCATTAAAAAAGGTGAACGCCAATCTTTATGAATTAAGTTACCTATTAAGCTTTACTACGCCATTAGGAGCATTAGAAAAGCTGGAATATAAAACAGAAATGACGAAAAAAGCTGATAAATATTTAGTGAATTGGGAACCTGCGTTAATTTTCCCTGGTATGGAAGGTAATGATAGAATTTCGTATCAATATTTGAAAGCAGAGCGTGGAGAAATTCAAGACCACTTAGGCAATGGCTTGGCGATAAATGAACCCTTTAAGTCGATGGGAGTTGTTCCGAAAGAATTAGGTGAGGGAAATGACAAAGAGGCAAAGCTGCAAAAAATCAGCCAACAATTTGATCTATCGATGGAGGAGCTAATTAAAAAACTAAATCAAAGCTGGGTCACAGATGAGCTTTTTGTCCCTTTAAAAACAATCGAGTCAAATAAAGCAGAAGAACTACCGGGAGTTTCCTATCAGAATATCAAGCTGCGATATTATCCATTAAAGGAAGCAGCAGCTAATTTAATTGGTTATATCGGAAAGGTAACAAAAGAGGATATTGAAAAACATCCAAATTTAGTTGATGGCGATATCATTGGAAAAGCTGGCTTGGAAAAAGCTTTTGATAATAGACTTCGCGGTAAGGATGGAGGAGAAATATGGATCGTTGATGAAAATGGCGAAAATAAACAGGAAATTCAAGCAGTGGAGAAAGCGGATGGCGAAGATATAAAGTTGACAATAGATTCCTATATTCAATCAGAAGCATTTGAACATCTGAGAGGAAATGCTGGTTCGACGGTAGTAATGAACCCTAAAGAAGGCGGGCTTTTTGCTTTAGTTAGCTCCCCTTCCTATGATCCGAATAAAATGGTTCAAGGGATCTCTCAACAGGACTATGATCAATATGCAAATGACGATAAAAAGCCATTTATTTCGAGGTTTGCTGTTGGATATGCGCCTGGATCTACCTTTAAAACGATAACAGCTAGCATTGGGCTTGATGCTAATGTGACGTATCCAGACAAGCTAAGAACCATAAATGGACGAAGCTGGCAAAAGGATGGGAGCTGGGGCGGTTATTCGGTTACGCGTGTTTCAGATGTGCAAAATGTCGATATGAGAAAAGCATTAATCTATTCAGATAATATTTATTTTGCCCAAGAGGTACTTGAATTAGGGGAAGACGCCTTTAGAGATGGCTTAAAAAAATTTATCTTTGGGGAGGAATTGGATTTACCAATTGCCATGAATCCAGCGCAAATCTCAAAGGAAAATACATTTAACTCAGAAATTCTGCTGGCAGATACAGCTTACGGTCAAGGTGAATTATTGATAAATCCTATTCAGCAGGCTGCGATGTATACTGTTTTTCAGAATGAAGGGAAAATAGTTTATCCGACATTGGTTAAAAGCAAAGAAAGCCCTAAAACAAAATCAGCTATCACAAGTACAACAGCTAATGAAATGGAAAAAAGCTTAATAGGGGTTGTCAGTAATCCAAATGGAACAGCCCATCTCCTATATAACCAGCAATATCAGCTAGCTGCAAAGACGGGAACAGCAGAATTGAAATTGAAACAAGGTGAAAAGGGGAATGAAAATAGTTTCTTACTTGCCTTTGATACAGAGCAAGATAATTTTCTTATGCTTTCACTTGTTGAAGGTTATATACCAGGAAGCTCAGCAACTCAGTTGAATAAATCATTTATCGATAAGCTGTATTTATATTTTGGGATGCAGTAATTGGGAATAGATGCTTACTTTAAGCAATGGAACCTTCATGCTATAATAAATACTACAATTGTAAAAGTAGGAGGTTTCAATATGACTAATAGTCCCCAAATATCAGAAGCAGAATATGAAGTTATGAACGTTGTGTGGAAATATGAGCCCATCTCAACACCTGAGGTAGTCGATAAGCTGTCATCTGCAGAGTTTGACTGGAAGCCGAATACAATTCATACGATGCTTGCACGACTTGTAAAGAAAAAGGCATTGCATGCAAGAAAAAATGGCAGAGTGTTTATTTATACATCACTAGTCGAAAAGCATGATTATATAGAGCAAAAAAGCAAAACCTTTCTTAAACAATTTTTCGATGGCACGTTAAATTCAATGGTATTAAATTTCATTGAAAATGATAAGTTGTCTAATGAGGATATTTCTGAATTACAGAAAATATTATCACAGAGAGAGAAAGAGGGAGGGCAAAAATAATGGATATCGTTGTACAATGGCTTTTGCTTAATACAATAGCGTTATCCCTCCTGATTTTTATTATTCTCTTGTTGAAAAAGGCATTAACTAAACATATGTCAATTAAAACACATTATAAAATTTGGTTCTTTCTGTTTGTCCCTCTTTTTGTTTCCGTTTTGCCATGGAATTATTTAGGTTTAGGGGAAGGAATACAATATATTAAAAACGTGCTGACGTTTACTGGTAAAACTTCAGCTCAGAGTGAGTACAAAAGTGGTGGTCTAACAGAGTCTAATGATACAAGTACTGATTTAATCCGTGATTTTTCCGTATCTGTACACAACTCAACACCAGAATATGTTTCTCAGCTAGTATTTGCTGTTTGGATAATTGGCATGGTTCTTTGTCTTGCCATACTGATATATTCAAACTATCAACTTAATAAACTGAAAAAGTCCGCTGTTTTCATAAAGAACAATAAAATAAATGTATTATTAGAAGAGTGTAAAGAGGTTGTAGGGATTAAAAGGAATATTATCCTGAAAGAAACACCTCTTATTACCACGCCAATCACGTTTGGTATTTTCAAGCCCTATATTTTAGTACCATCAAACATACAAGCAGTATTTACTTTAAAAGAAATCAAATATGTATTACTGCATGAGCTAACACATCATAAAAACAAAGATATGCTTGTCAATTATGTTATGGGGATTTTTCAAATTGTATATTGGTTTAATCCATTATTGTGGTATTCCTTAAAAAGGATACGAATAGACCGCGAATTGGCTTGTGATGATTCGGTTCTAAATCTTTTAGATGAGAGCGGCTATATAGAATATGGCCATACTATTATTCGATTTGCTCATAAAAAACAGGAGAAGTCATTTGAATTATTTGCCTCAGGAATTGGCGGAACTAAACAACAAATTAAACAAAGAATCCAAAGTATTGCTAACTTTTCTAAAGCATCTTCTTTATTGAAATGGAAAAGTAAGGTTATCTGTATGTTTTTGGGAATACTTGTACTCGTTATTACACCACTTACGACTGTATTAGCTGCTTCAAATGATGTGTTTCATTTTGATGGGAAGAATACAACCTATGAAGATTTAGATACGTATTTTAAAGGCTATAAAGGGAGCTTTGTTTTATTCGATGCGGCCAATAACCAATTTCAAATATACAATCGTAAATTAAGTGAACAAAGGGTTTCACCAGATAGCACATATAAAATTTATTCTGGGTTATTTGCATTAGAATCAAATATAATATCAAAAAATAACTCTGAACAGACTTGGAATGGGAAAAGTAATCCTTATAAAGAGTGGGATAAAGACCATAACTTAACTTCTGCCATGAGTAATTCAGTAAACTGGTATTTTCAACATCTGGATCAAAAGATAGGAGAAAAACACCTGCAAGCTTATTTCAATAAGGTGAACTATGGAAATAAGGACATGTCAGGAGGTTTGGATACCTATTGGATGGAATCTTCTCTGAAAGTATCACCAATTGAACAAGTGCTGTTATTACATGAGCTATCAGAAAATAAGTTTGACTTTAAAGCAGAAAATGTTGAAGCAATAAAAGAAGCGATGTTAATTGATGACCAAAAGGATAAGCGATTATATGGGAAAACTGGAACCGGAACGATTAATGGAAAGAATGTAAATGGCTGGTTTGTTGGCTTTGTGAACAAAGGAGAGCATAGCTATTATTTTGCTATTAATATCCAAAATCATGGGACAGAAGCCAGTGGAAGTAAGGCTATGGAGATAGCCAAGCAAATTCTGAAGGATAAAAATATATATTAAAATTGCGGCCGAAAAGAGTTTAGTGTTCTTTTTGGCTCCATTCTGCAACCGAATACTACAATTGTAGTATTTGGTTCGATGACACATATGGAAAGGGAAAATTACTGTGAAGCAAAAAAGTAAGAAACCATCAAAAGCAAATAATCAATACCGGATTAGAATCACTGGTATCTTTTTTGCCGTCTTTATTCTGTTTTCTGTTCTGATTATACGCCTTGGATTAATTCAAATTGTCAGTGGGGAAGAGTACTCTGCACAAGTAAAAAGTAAAGTAGTTACTCCCGTTAGTTCCTCTGTTCCGCGTGGAAAAATATATGATGCAAATAATAGATTAGTAGTCTACAATATTCCAGCTAAGGCAATTGTGTATACGCCGCCATTACACCCGCAGCCAGAAGAAATGCTAAGCTTGGCCAAAAAGTTGGCTGACTTTGTCGCTATGAATAAAAAGGACATAAAAAAAGTGACTACCAGGGATTTAAAGGATATTTGGCTGCTAGAAAATGACAATGGAGCGAGGCTACTGACAGACAAGGAAGAAAAATTAGCTAAAGAAGATAAATTGAATGATAAGGAAATATATAACTTAAAATTAAATCGTATTACAGAGAAGGATTTAAAGTCTATAAATAAAAACATGACGGCTATATACCGTAGAATAACAACTGCAACAGCATTTACCAAAACAGTTATAAAAAATGAAGATGTGACAAATCAAGAATATGCAATTGCCGCTGAAACGCTCGAAAATCTGCCTGGGATTGATGTAACGACAGATTGGAAAAGAGCGCACAAATTCGGAAACACTTTTAACAACATGCTTGGTACAGTAACGACTACAGAAGAAGGTCTGCCAGAAGAAAAATTAGATTACTACACTTCCAAAGGGTACAAGCTTAATGACCGGGTTGGAAAAAGCTATATAGAAGAGCTTTATGATAGTGTGCTACAGGGGCAAAATGAAGTTGTAAACGTAAGTACAGACAGAAATGGAGATATTGAGGACACAGACGTAGTCACCGAGGGGAAAAATGGTAATGATATTGTTTTAACAATTGATATGGAATTCCAAGAGCAAGTTGAAAAAATAATGCAGGAAGAGTTAGTTGCCGCTATTCAAAAGCCTCATACAAATTTGCTGGACACGGCCTTTGTCGTTGCGATGGAACCAAAAACTGGTCGCATACTTGCTATGTCAGGACAAGTATATAATCGAAAGTCTAAGGAATTTAGCGATTTTACGCCGGGAACCTTTACTTATGCGTTTGAACAAGGCTCTGTTGTTAAGGGAGCAACAGTTTTAGCTGGTTTTCAGTCAGGTGTTAGAAATATAGGCGAAACAGAGCGTGATGAAGTTATGAGATTTAAAGGCTCTGGAACCTTTTCTTCTTACCAGACGATGGGGATAGTTGATGATTTGGAAGCAATGGAACGATCATCCAACGTATATATGTGGAAAACAGCGATTGAAATGATGGACGGTAAGTATATTCCTAATGGCACATTAAATATAGATTCCAAAAAAATCGAAACCATTCGCTATTATTTTAACCAGTTTGGCTTAGGCGTTCCGACAGGAATTGGTTTTGATAATGAAACAGCAGGAATTAAAGGAGACAATATCAGCACTTATTTTCAAATTGCTATTGGACAACTAGATACATATACACCAATGCAAATTGCTCAATATATGACAACGATTGCTAATGGCGGGTACCGCATGAAGCCACAGCTTGTAAAGGAAATCCGTGAATCGAATACTGATAAAATGGGACCAGGAAAGATTGTAGATGAAATGGAACCAGTCGTATTGAATAAAGTTGACATGAATAATGAAATGATTGAGCGGGTTCAGCAAGGGCTACGGCTTGTAACTCACGGCTCCCAAGGTACAGCAAGGAGCTATTTCGCCAATGAACCGTATGATGCGGCAGGAAAAACAGGGACCTCTGAGTCCTATAAAAATGGTGTAAAGACTTGGAATCTCTCATTCGCAGGCTATGCTCCATATAATGATCCGCAAATCGCTATAGCAGTTATCGTTCCAAATGCTTATCTTGACGGCTTCACACAGCCGCACAGTGCAGCAAATATCATTAGTCAAAGGGTGCTCCGAGCCTATTTTAAGAACCACCCAACAATAAAGTAAATCTATTCCTTTTTTTATCACCTATAAGTGAATCACCCATAGAATAACAAGGGGTGATTCATGTGGTGTTACGAAAGGAAAAGGAAGAAGCCGCACGGAACCAGAAATATTTTCGGCCGTCTTCCTTACACGCGTTAAATTTAAGATTTAGCGATTGGACATTTTTTGATGAATATTATGACAAAGCATACGATCAAATACATCTGCCTGCACAGTTAACTAAAACCCCTGAAGATACTGTTATCAATTACTTTAGCATTTTACGTGAAGCTGCAAATCTTGCGATTAGGTATTGTGGTTCTGTTGGAAATGGTAATATTCCTTATCCGATAGCTTATAACTTTTTATCGAAAGCCTATCAAAAAACGATGGATTATAAAGCCTATTTAAACTCATTTGCAGGGGTAGGACATATTAATTTAATAAAACTTTGTAAAATACCTGATGAAACACAAGGAATTCGGTACTTTTATGAGATTGAAAAAATTATCAGCTTAATAGAACCGAATGAGGAATACTTTGGTTATTCATATGGATTTATTGACCTTATTCATGAGAATGAAGGGTATCGTATTAACAAGATTCAAGAAGAGCGTGAAGACTTTCTCTGTGCACCATATCATCTTTGGCAGCATGATGCAGAATCAGTAATTGATGTGAAATACGGAGAATGGTGTAAATTAATTAAGAAAAGATATCCTGCTGTAAACAGGGGGTATGTTAAATATATATATTTTTACGGCAACGATGGTGCGAGCTACTTTTTCATTTTCTTCATTTTGACAAATGGAACAGACGTCGAAATTGCTTCATTTCGCAATAATGGTGATGGAAAATGGAAGCCGCTGAAAATGAATCCTGATAAAGACTGTTTAATCCAATGAGGGTAACTTTAGGTGCTTCCTTTTTAGAGGAAGCATCTTTTTTAATGGTAAGAAGGAAATGAGACATTTTTGTATAATTATCTAATTATATTTATTTTTATACAATAAGAGGAGGAGGATAAGTAAATGACAAACAAGAAAATAATCCAAAAAATAGAGGAATTATCAATGAATGCTTTACCTGCACTGCAAACACAGCTTTATGATGGCTGGGTAGTACGATTTGCAGATGGATATACAAAAAGAGCAAATTCCATTAATCCGATTTATTTTTCAAATGAGGATGTACATGACAAAATAGAGACTGTTGAACAAATGTATCGTAAAAAGAATTTAAAGGTTGTTTATAAAATGACCAAGCAAGTGTCACCCGAAAACTTAGATTTAATTTTGGAAGAAAGCAGATATATTCAAGATAGTTTGACTAGTGTTCAAGTTTTGTCCTTACAGGATGTACAAATAGAATTAGAACATCCTGCTATTGTGTATAACGATTTACAAGATGATTGGTTCCACAATTTTTGTAAGCTAAACAATGTTAAAGAACAAGACCGATTAACATTGAACAACATGCTAAATAATATAATCGCTGAAACTCGCTATTTTCAATTAACGGATGAGAGCAATGAAATTGTTGCTTGTGGGATGTGTGTATTGGAAAATAACTGTATTGGGTTGTTTGATATCGTGACATCTGAAAAACAAAGAAACAGAGGCTATGGTTTTAAACTCATACAAAGCATTTTACAATGGGGTAAGGAAAATGGAGCCAGAATGGCCTACCTTCAAGTAATGTTAAATAATCCTCCAGCATTAAAGCTATATTCCAAACTAGGATTTCAGGAAGTATATCAATATTGGTATAGAATAAAAGCATAGTAACAGGACTTTCCTTTTTAGCAGAGGAAAGTTTTTTTTGACGATTTAATAACAAATTAATTGAAAGGAAGTTATTGACAGATACTGTTTTGTATTGTAAAATTATCTTGAGTTAAAGATAATTTAATTCAGTCTTTCTTTGCAACTCCTTAATTATATGAGGAGTTTTATAAAAATAAATTATCTCGAATTCGAGATAATTTATTAAGAAGACATAATAAATCAAGCATGGAGGTAACAATTATGAGAGAGAAATTGAATAGAATAAACGAATTAGCTAGAATTTCTAAAATAAGAAACTTAACACAAGAAGAAACAGACGAACGCAGACTCCTTTTTACTGGATATGTTAAAGAGTTTCGTGGCTCCATGGATAGCATCCTGTTAAACACAACCATTATTGATCCATTAGGAAATGATGTTACACCAGAAAAATTGAAAGAGGAACAAGAAAGAAGTCGAGCTATAATTCATTAGAGGATTGATAGCAGTCAGACACACTGGTTTTAACACAACGCCTTGTTATAAATAACGAGGCGTTTTTCTTTATGTTTAAAGAAAGGTAAAAATCATGTAAAAACAGAAAGAAGAAGGTTTTAGAAAGGGAATTCTGGAATAATAGTAGTTTAAAAGACAAGGTTGTGTAGATAGTAAATAGCTGTTCTGTAAGTACTGCTTCTGTAACTCCCAAATAAATTCTGCTCATAAATGTAAAAGACTAAAAATAAATATTCTTTATGAACAGTAATAAGCTACATGATTTTATTCATATGCGAAATTAATAAGAAGGAGTTATTTGTATGAAAGCGATGGTTTACAGCGAATATGGAATGACGGATGTACTTGAGCTTAAAGAAGTAGATATACCTGAGTTAAAGGCAAATGAAGTATTAGTTAAGGTGTTTGCTTCGTCTGTGAATTCTTGGGACTGGGACCTTTTGCGAGGAAAGCCGTTCCTGACCCGTTTAGGGGGAATAAGAAAACCAAGGTACAAGATTTTAGGCGCAGATATAGCGGGTAGGGTTAAAGCGGTTGGAGAAAACGTAAAGCATCTCTCTGTTGGAGATGAAGTGTTCGGGGACATATCCGGGTGCGGTTGGGGAGGATTTGCAGAATATGTTAGTGTTTGTGAAGAGGCACTTTCATTGAAACCAGCAGATATGACATTTGTGGAAGCTGCTGCGATTCCCCAGGCAGGAGTTCTTGCTCTACAGGCACTTCGTGATAAAGGAAGGGTGCATGAAACGAAAAAGGTGTTAATCAATGGCGCTGGAGGAGGAGTCGGAACCTTTGCGTTACAAATAGCTAAGCTATACGGTGCAGAAGTAACTTGTGTGGACAGCAAGGGGAAATTAGAAATGCTGAAATCAATAGGTGCGGATCATGTGATTGATTACAGAGCAGAGGACTTCACAAAGAAAGAAGACCAGAAGTATGATTTGATTCTTGATGTTGTAGGAAATCGGTCTATCTTTCATTATAAAAAAGCAATAAGGTCAGAAGGAAAGTATGTGATGATTGGTGGTTCTTCCTTCTTAATTTTGCAGTTATTATTACTTGGACCAATTATTAATAAAACAGAAAGGAAGAAAATGGCCATTTTACTTCACAAACCAAGCAAGGAGGATCAAAATTTTCTAAAAGACCTCTATACTGCTGGTAAACTAGTTCCTGTAATTGATAGAGAATATTCTTTAAATCAAGTTCCTGAGGCAATTGATTATTTGGGAGAAGGAAATGCCAAAGGGAAAGTGGTTGTTTGTGTTGAAGATAGTCATTCTTAAACTAGATTCTATCCCTCAAGAATACTAAGATAACCCGCTTATTAACGGGTTATTTTTTATTATAAATGGAGGAGATAAATATCCTTATTTGCTTTCTAAGGAAAATGATAGTTAAACCCTCGTGAAATCTACTACTCTTTTTTTGTTACATTCCGGAACCAAACTTTGTTATCAGGTTTTATCAATTTGTATTAAGAGGGCGTGCTAAAACAATTGAAGCGGTGCTTTTGATTATGTTTAAATGCGTATAAGAATAGGTCATAAGCACCTGTTTTCTTCCACCGATTAAAACTAGTAACCATATCTATAAGACTATAGAATTAAATAGTCAGATAATATTCTACTAGTATAAGAGGGGGAAAACAGATGCGTAAATTTAGATTGATATTGCTTCTTTTTACATTATTTTTTGGAGCAGCTATTTATCCTGAAAAGATAAGGGCTGCATCAACTATACCAACAATTGAAGTGAAATTAGTTAATTATCTTGGTAATAAAACGTCCATTACGGTAGTTTTTAATGGAGAATATAAGCTTTCGAACGGTGTAAAGGTCACTTCAGGAACAGAAGCTGTCATAAAGCTTAGTAACAGTAAGTTGAGTATGGAAACAAGCAAAGGACAGGTATTGATAGAAAAGGAAAGTAGCATTTCTGCAGCTCCTGTTAAAACGGATGGAACTCTTTCTGTTAATGGTCGCAAATACAATGGTTCCTTTCAATTTGTTATCGAAAAAGATACAAAAAACGGTAATTTATATGTTCGTCCAATTAACAAAGTCGATATAGAAACATATTTAAGAGGAGTGGTTCCTCAAGAAATGCCTGCGCTTTGGAGTATGGAGGCACTTAAGGCACAAACCGTTGCTGCAAGAACGTATGCAATTAAACATATGAATGATAGTAATATGGTAGATACGATTGCAAAGCAAGTATATGGAGGAAGTTCGGCAAATCATGCTCGATCGGATACTGCTGTTAAGGAAACAGAAGGAATGGTATTAAAATATAATGGAGCATTAATAGATGCCGTGTTTTCTGCAAGTAATGGAGGCTGGACAGAATTAAATAGCAGTGTATGGGGTGGTGCAGCATTATCTTACTTCGCAGTTAAGGAGGATACATTTGATTTTAACCCTGCAACAAAGGACAAATTCACATGGTCGATTCAACTGAAACAAGAGCAACTGCCCGCTACATTGAATTTGGGAATAGCGGATACATGGTGGAACACACTTAAGGAGGCAGATGCAGATAACACTGTACTGATTAATATTAAAAAATGGCTTGTAAGCGAAGGGTATACAAATGATGTTGCTAAGATTAAAATAGCAAAAATTCACAAGCTAGGGGTAGACTTAACTTCATTATCTGCTGGAGGAAGAGTTTTAAAAGGAACATTAAAAATGGACTACTTGTTAATGGCCAATGGTAAGACTGCGGAGAAGAAAGTTTTAGAAATGAATGGGACTGCAGCATCTAAGATCCGTGCAATAGTCGGTATTGACAGAATGACTAGCTATTTAATCGATGAGACAGTAACGAAAAAAGGTAGCATTTATATGAAGGGGAGAGGCAATGGGCATGCTGTAGGACTTAGTCAATATGGCGCCAGAAACAGGGCCGAGGCTGGGCATAGCTATAATCAAATATTGCAGTTCTATTACCCAAAGGCCGCTCTTATGAAAGAATATAGTGGTACAGCAAGCAATTCACAAGGTATGGACGATAAGGTGCCACCTAATATTTCAAGCTTTAAAGCTAGTATAGATTATAAGAAAAATACTACTAAGCTGTCAATGAAGATAAATAAGTCAGGAAAACTGACAATGATCGTCAAGGATTCTAAAGGAAAGACAGTAGCCACAATAGCAAAAAATAAAGAAGTGAAGTCTGGGTCTCTTTCTTTAGACTGGAATATTAGCAAAGTGGAAAATGCCACATATACGGCTGAAATCATAGCAAGTAATAAAGATGGTTATCAAAAAACAGCCTATCATAAGGTAACAGTAAAAAAGGACAAGGCACCTCCTGCCATATCAAGCTTTAAGGCTAGTACAGATAATAAGAAGAATACAGTCAAACTCGGTATGAAAACAAATAAAGCGGGAAAAATCACCATTGTCTTAAAGGATTCTAGAGGAAAGACAGTAGCCACCTTAGTGAAAAATAAAGAGGTGAAGTCAGGATCCCTATCATTTAGCTGGAACATTAGCAAGGCGGGTAATGGAACATATACAGCCGAAATCACAACAGAAAATTTACATGGATACAAGAATACAATGAAGCAGAAAATCATAATTAAAAAACCGGTTAAGGTGAAAAAAGCTAGTGTTAAACCGTCTGTGCTTAATTTAAGACAGAAGCCCAATACTTCCTCAAAGGTTATTCTTAAGCTAAAGAAAAAGCAAACAGTTGTTATTCTTTCACAGCAAGGTTCATGGTATAAGGTGAAATACGGATCAAAGACTGGTTATGTTTCTGCCAAGTATGTGACTATTTTAAAATAACTAAACATATAAAAATTAATAAGTGAGTAATCACCAAATCTTAGTCAGCACATTTTATTTAATAGACAAGAATAGACACTATATAAGCCCACTAATAATAGTGGGCTTATATAGTGTCTATTGTTAAATGTGCTTATATACTAGGTTAATAGCATATGATAACTAGTAATATTTAATCTGATTTCACTCGATTTTAAGGTATGAATTAACTATAGTGACTGTTAATTGTGGCTAAACTGGTGATGGATTCTGAGGTTAATAGAACGCTCCTATTTCAAAATTAAGTATGTAAAACTATGATATTCAAAGGAAGAAAATGTATTGAAAAAGGGGGTACACATTGGAAAAAATTCTAGTTAAAACAGGAATTTACTCATTTATTGTTTCATTTTTCCTATTAGTAATCTTTAAGAAACGGGAAATAAGTGACATAGAAGAAGAGGGCTGGACATCATATACAGAGATTCCTTATTCGGAGTATTTCTTTACTATCTTTCGGTATTCTATCATAACTTCTTTATTCGCTGTTTTATTTATGCTGCTATACATTTTTGCAAATAAGACTAATCATAAGTAATGAGAGAAAACAGCTGCTTTGGCAGCTGTTTTTTAACAATAAAAGGGCGAAGTAGTATGAAAGGGTAGATATCCATATTTATTTCCATTTAGTTTGAAGTTAATACGAAGAGTACTCTGTACAAAAACCTTTAATATTTCTTTTTTACTAAAGAAAAATCCTCCATTGTCAAAGACATACTTAGCTCTGTTTAATGCACCTTTTATTTTATACGAATTGTAAATTAAATAAGTCCAGTAGCTATTGTTTGAAAAAAATGCCGTACTGGCATATTTCTCTTTTTTATCTTTCTAATATTAGCTACAAGTGCTCTTATATCATCTGTTGAGTGAGTCTCTAATATCAGGTTAATCAATTCCGCACTTTCTAATTCTACAATTCCATTATTTGTACAAATTCTAAAGGAGTACTCGTTTTTTAGATTATATTTAATGTAATTTATATTCATTTCGGAAATTACTAGTAATCTATTTTCAAGTGATATTTCCTCAAGAAAATTCTGATTCTCTTTCTTCATCATCGCTAAATTTAGTTTCATATTCCTAAATACCTCCTGAATGTAAGTGGATTAAAATTCCATTAGATAGTTTGAAAATAATATTGATTATTCCTCTCAAAGATAAACTTCATTTGCTGGTATCCAATAAATCATAGTGCTTTATTAGGGAAGGATGTTTTTTATGTTTAATGAACCGCTCTCGTAAAGTAAATAGGCAACAAATTGTGAACAAAAGAAGGCGTGTTTTCGAGGGAAGGTGATATTGAACACGATAAAAAATAACCCCATCAAATTGTAAAGATAAAAATGTCTATTTCTTTTGATTGTTTTTACATACTGGTGACACTAAGACTGTAAATAATACAGCGTCCATGCATAAATTATTGGTTGGTACGAAAATCTTCTTTTACTAAACCACTGATAATAGGGCTATTATTTCTTTTACGCCCAAAGCTCAAGATAGATATAAACAGCTTTCATAGGCATATTTTTATACTCTAAACTCCGATGTATTTTTGTTACTTCTCTAATTCTTGTTTTCTAAGAAGTTGAAGATTTGCTGCTACAGCAATATAGTACAATATCCCGAGTAAGAAATAGTCTCAAAATTAAAACTGGTCGTCCCAGATATGAGATGAAAATTTACCGTGAAAGGTAACGGAACTTTTTCTGCAATTTTATTAGATTTTATCAATTTAGAAGCTTCAATAAGGCAGGGAATGGCACAAACAATCATATTTATACGTGAACATCTATTAGTTAGCCATTGATTGTCGTGTTAGGACTTTAACAGGTGGATAAGCTTTTCTAAACATCGTGTATATAATGTTTAATTTTACTATTTGTAAATTTGAGGTTTAGAATTTAACTAGGAAATGATGTTGAAGGAGGCAGAGACTGTGTACTGACATAAAGTCGTGGGAATTGGTGTGAAATTCCAGTAAATATGGCTGATGTTTTAGCTTTAAATAAAATAATAAAAACTCTTAGTGGAGTAGTGGACACTCGACTGCTGCGGGAAACAGTGATAATTTAGACCCCCAAGCGAAGGGGAGGAGGACCTTATACCGCCCCGCTGTAGAGCGCAATAGAACGAACTATTTAAAAGCGTGAGTATATTAACACCATTCTAATTTATATAAAATGCTTAAAAGAAATTTGAAGGATAATGGAGGAGGCTTAAATGAAGAAACCACGATCCGTTGTAAGCAAAGTTTTATTACCAGTTATTGCTTTGCTTGCTATTGGCGGAGCTGTTTTAACCTATTTAAATTATAATCTAGTCAAAGAAAATACAAAGGAGATACTGGTTAATAATGCAATAAATGTAGTTGCACAAACAGATAGACAATTCGAGAGTCTATTTAACAGCCTTAGCACAACCTTGGCTCAACTTTCTGAAGTCCCGGCGATACAAGGAATAGAAGAAAATGAAGCTAAAGGTTTGAAGGCATTGGCTGGTTTTAAGAAGAATAACCCTGTTATCCTTAATACTTATATTCAGTTAAACAAAGGAAAATTGTTATTATATCCAGAACAGAATATACCTGATGATTATGACGTACGTGAAAGTTCGTGGTTTACAAAAGCAATTGAACAAAATGGAGAAATAGTTTTAACTAAACCTTATAATGATGCAGCTAGTGGGAAATTAACGATGACTGTTGCAAAAATGGTTAATAACGCCGAAGGAAAGTTCTTGGGAGTTTTAGCTATCGATGTTGACTTATCTATTTTTAATGTCTTGTTGAAAAATACAGAAATAGGAAAGACAGGCTATACATTCTTATTAGATGAAACAGGACTTGCTGTGTACCATCCAAATAAAGATACGAATGGCAAGGACATAAGTTCGGAAAAGTTCATTCAAAGGATTATAACGTCCAATAGCAATAATGATAACGTTAGTTATGAATATCAAGGTGACGCGAAAGAACTTTATTTTGTGAAAAATAAAACTACAGGCCTGTATATAGTAGGAGTTATACCTTTAAAGGAATTTGCTACACAAGCTAGTGCTCATATAGAACCTATGTTAATTATCCTAGGCAGTATTGTTATTGTCATAGCAACTATCTTCTATTTTGTAATCAGAAGGATGCTGCGTCCTTTAAAAGATTTGAGCACAGCGATGGATAAAGTAAAAGCTGGGGACTTCTCTATTTCTGTTGATGTGTACACGAGTGATGAAATCGGAAGTCTAACAAATGGGTTCAACCATATGTTAGAGCAAGTTAGGAAAATGTTGAGCACGATAGCAGAATCATCTGGAGCAGTAATGACAGCATCCAATACCTTAGTGATAAGCGTGAATGAAAATGCAAGTGCCATTGCAGAAACATCTACAGCAATGGATAAGATTGCGAATGACGCTACAACACAAGCCGACCTTGTCGAAAGAGATTCAAGCAATCTTTCCCTTCTTTCGGAAAAGATGGAAGAAGTAATACAACATAGTGTCGAAATCAGAACCAGTTCTGAGGCTATGCTGCTACAAACAGACAAAGGCTATACAAAGGTTGTTGAGCTTAGAAAACAATCTGCACAAACAAATACTATGACGAATGAAATGGTAGGAGCTATTAAGTTGTTGGAAAATAACTCTAACAACATCAGCGAGATCATTTTGACCATACAAGAGCTAGCCGACCAAACTAATTTACTTGCGTTAAACGCTGCAATCGAAGCTGCTAGAGCTGGTGAATCGGGACGTGGATTTGCAGTGGTTGCTGACGAGGTTCGTAAACTTGCGGAGAAATCAGCGCAATCTTCAAAGGAAATAGCTGGTCTGATTCAACAAATGCAAAGTCAAACTAAAAATACTGTTGGTCTTATAGAAAATACGCACGAGTTAGTTAAGGCTCAAGATGTGACTGTTAATGAGGCGGAAAGCGCATTTCAAGCCATTGAACATACGACAAAACAAAATGGACAAAATATTAATGACGTGGTTACAGCCATTGCAGAAATGATAACGAAAAAAGAAGAAATCATCCAATCAAGCATGGATATTACAGCTATTACACAAGAAACAGCTGCAAACACGGAAGAAGTCTCTGCATCTATAGAGGAACAAGCAGCATCCATGGAACAAATGAATGACCTGGCTAATAAGCTTGGAGAACAAGCTGAAAAGTTGATAAATGAATTTAAAAACCTAAAAAGATAACAGGCTGGGTACATTAGTATGTAAGACTAACGTAAAACTCTGAACTATACTATCGAATATCGATTAATAGTTCAGTTTTTTTGTGTTTTTGGTAAATACAATACTGAAAAAACTTAGTGGAATGAATAATTTCAAGTTTGGGATAGAAGCAATTTGAATAAAAAAAATTAATTGGAAAAAATTAATAAGGAGTTGCTTACTAAATATGAATAAAGAAGGAATATAATATGAACAGGTTTAATGAAAGATATTCAGACATAATATATCAGTTATTCCATGAAGACACATGGTGTAGTATAGGGTATCTCTCGGAAAAAACTAGTTATTCAAAAAGTACAATTTGGAGAGAGATTGGCTTTATGAATTTTAATCTTCCTCCTAATTGGAGTATTGAAAAAAATGAGCTAAAGGGAATACGTTTAAAAAAACCAAGTAACGGTACGATTGAGGATGTCTTAACGTATTTAAGAGAAAATAATACATATATTCAAATTATAGGGCTAATTATTTTTAATAATGGGATAACAGTCGCAGAATTAATGGAAAAGATTCATTTAAGTAGAGCAACTGTTTATCGCCACATTGAAAAAATTAAAGAGGTAACGAGCTTTAACGGCATCAGTATCTCAACTAATCGCTTACGGCTTACGGGAGATGAAAGAAAAATCCGCCGATTTATTGTCCAATATCTTGAGTTCTCTAATAAATTAATCGATCCTTCTATAGTAGATACATTTAATATTGCCGACTTTAAAAGTAAATTACTTCTTTCTACTGAAAAATATTCAATAGCTTTACATATGGGAGCATTACATAGACTTGCAACAATAATGGATGTTATAAACCTGCGTATTTCTCATGGGTGTTACATGAAGCTTCCGAAATATATTCATAAGGAATACGGAAACTCAGAATTTTATAAAGTAGCTAGTGAAATGTTTAATTTCATGAGGAAATGCCCTAATCGAGAAACCCAAATGAACGAAGCTCTCTACTTCTCCTTGAATATTCTTAACGAAAAAATACCTGTTAATAAATCTAAGGATATTATGGAGGTTAGGTTCAGAATGAGGGGAAATGCAGATGATCGAGCAAATCTTCTGTCGATTTTTATGGAATATCTTGCAAATTACTTAGGGTTTGATATAGCTCAAGATGATACCTTTTTGTACAAGCTTGTTCAGACCTTTCGGAGGATTTATATTGATTCACAATTAGGTACTAATAGTATAAACAGTGCTATGGTTTCTTATCTTCCTTATGTAGAGTCGAATCCACTATATAAGAAAATCGAAGACATCATTAACAAATCTTTATTTGACCAGGATTATTCAGATAATATAAGTGTAGATAGGATGGGGATTTTTGAGATTTTTTTACTAGTACAAGCAGCACTTTTAAGAAAAAAAGCGCAGACCGTTATAACAGCTGCATTAATATGTAGAACATTTATCGAAGCTGAGTATATAAAACAAGTTTTACACTACCATTTTGGAAGTAACTTGAGTTTAACGGTAATGGACTATATAGATAATGAGCTATTAAAAAAAAATAATGAGTATGATTTAGTTGTAGCAGTAATAGACACAGACGAACTAAATTTCGAGCATTTACCAATAATTAAAATATCTACCTTTCCCTCAAAAGGTGAATTAAATGTAATTGAGGATTTTATAAATAGTTTCTTCTTAGATAAGTGGCGAATCAACTCTGATATCTTTATTCACTTGTAATTCATATACCTTTAAATAGTAATTACGAATAGGATGCAGTTCTATTAAAGCATTCTAGAACCAGAGGCTCTTTTCTAGAACTTAAGCAAGGAGTAAAAGATTTGCTGGCATTATCATGGCATTTTTCCTTTTTAGGTAATGCTTATGATAATGCCTTTTATTGGGAGAGATTTTATATTTCTCGTGGTTATATAAATCTTAAGTATTTTTTTTTTGAGTTTCTTCAAAAAGTTAATCTGCTTTTTTCTGCTTAAAGAATTGTAGAGGACTATAAATACTATTAGACCAATGTTTTTAATTATTAGTAAAGATGAAGTTAGTAATACTAAACACAGTGTATAGAAAGATTAAATTTACTCCGTACACAAATGATCATAGAATTATCAATAGGAACTAGTGCTAAAGTTATGCGATGAAACTCCTTAAAAAGGTGGCTAATAATTAGAAATGCTTGAATATTGGACTTAATAAAGCGAAAAGGAGACATTATGAGATTAAATCAGGAAGTAAAAAGTGTTAAAGGTGATCAAATCTCACATTCAATGGATTTTCATGTTCAGCCTATAATATGTTGTCTTACTGATACTACCTTTGGCTATGAAATATTATTGCGTACCAATGAAAGCTCTCCATTAAACCTATTTCAAGCAGCAAGAGAACAAAACTATCTTTATCAATTGGACAGTAGTGCGATTGATTGTGCTTTAAGTAAATTAAATGAATTAGGGATATTGTGGACTAATATATTTATCAATGTATTTCCGTCTACTATTGTAAATCCTCAATTTAAATATTTCATTAATCAGATAAGCAATAAATACCCAGATATAATTAAAAATATTATTTTTGAATTAAACGAAGATATTCAAGATGAAGAGGTATGGGATAGCTTTGCATTTAAAATGCATATAAATGCTTTGAAAAAAAAGGGTTTTAAAATAGCTATAGATGATTTTGGCACTGGGGCTGCCAATATAAATACAGTATATAATGTAAATCCACATTATATAAAGCTAGATAAATCATACTCTAGAAACCTTTATACTTCAAAAGAAAAACAAAGGGTAATTTCGATGATTACAAAGTTTAAAAATCGTAAATTTAGCATTGTTTTAGAGGGAATTGAAAATCATCAGGATTTAAAGCTAGCAAAGCAATTGGGAGTAGATTATTGCCAAGGTTATTTTATATCAAGACCTTTCGATATGAATAGATTATAACTAAATAATAAATTAATACGAGCAAGCTATAACTTCTGAATAAATATATCAAGCTTTGCAGCCGTTTATAGAGGTTAAAAGAATAATAACATTGATTCTCTATAGACAATTATGTATGAAGGGATAAGTAGATTAGATGGAAAAAGAACACTTTTTATTGGTGAGAATCGGAGAGGAGCACTTTGCACTAAAGCTTGAATATATAAAGATTGTAGAACTGATTGATTCTACTACTTATATAAGGATAGCTGATAGATCTTCGCATAATTGCAATTGGTTTATTGGGTGGACACAATTGACATACCTATCACCTTTTAATACAAAAAGCAATAGGCTAACAATTGATACTGCGATAATTGATACAAGTAAGTTGTTATTTAAAAGCGAATTAGAATATTCATTACCTTCAAGCTTGGTGGTTTATCAGGCGGGAGAGAAATTTATTTCCTTTACCGCGGATGATGCTATTAATGTTTCTAAATTAAATAGAAAAGCTATAAAACAAAATACTTCTTCTAATAATCGGTATGGTGATTACAGTGAAGGCAATGTATTGATAAATGGAGTTGATTTTACGATTATTAATCTTTTAAAATATTATTTCTCAAAAGAAAATCCTTGCAAAAAAACAGGTGATTATTATGAAATTATCTAATGATATAAAAGTATCTTACAAGATATCGATTACGAATTTATTGGCACATAATGTTGGAATTAAAGCTGCCCGAGCAGGAGAATTAGGAAAGGGGCTTGCTTTAGCTGCCAAGGAAGTTAAACAACTGACGAATAATTCAAACCTTAATAAAAAATGATTGAAAATACGGACATATATGTTTGTTGATTCTAGCTAAGAAGTGAAATGTTTATTGTTAAACATTGCCCAAGTGTGTCAAAAATTTGCTAAAAAAACTAACTAACTACAATATCTTGCTAAAGAATTATAGTTAAATAGATACAATTAAGAATTGTTTAGTTTCATGATTGAAATAAAATATTAGTTTGGCATAGTGAATAAATTAAATAAAAATTGATATTTTCTAAAAATTGATCAGAATCATACAGGTTTATCTAAAACTATGTTTTAAGACCTGGAAAATAGAAAATTCTTTGTTTCATTATTGAGAATGAATTGCAAATTCTCCGTGATATAATCCTTCTTGCATTAACAAACAAATTTTTAGGTGAATTCAAGAGGAGGAATTGAAGATGAAGAAGAAAAAATTATTATTTGGGGGATTAACATTAGCAGCATCACTGATGCTGGTAACACCAGTTTTTGCCGATGATTCTGCTACTTCTGAAAGCAGCATCACTATTGGTCCTGGAAACGGACCGACACAGCCAATTGATCCTGAACCAAAGCCAGAGCCACCAGGAACAGGTAATACCGGCGAACTTACAATCGACTATGTCACGCCTTTAAGGTTCGAGGGTAAAATATCTGAAAAAGATGAAGTGTATATAACGACAGCACACAATCCTAATGTCCAAGTAACTGATAGACGTGGAACAGGAGAAGGCTGGTCATTACAAGTATCGGCAACACCATTTGTTGATGAAAATACCAATAAAACATTAAAGGGAGCACAATTGACATTACCTCAAGGGTCCGCCCGGACGCTTCCCGAAAATATCTCTCCTGCCCCAAAAGATTTAAGGAAAGTCGTATTAAGTGAAGAAACAAACATCCTCATGCAAGCTCAAAAAGATGAAGGAATGGGTACATGGATTGATAAATTCAATCCAGTTGAGGTTACTCTATCTGTACCAACAGGCAACTATGTTGGAGATTATGTTTCTACTTTAAATTGGAGCCTTGTTGCCGCGCCGCAATAATAAAGTTTAAAATTTCGACTCGAGTTGAGATGGTGAGGCTGTATCAACCGCTAGATAGTCCAGCTCTCGCACATGAATGTGCGAGGGCTGTGCCCCCTCATCTGAGATATTGTCGTCTTCTATCAAGACAACAAAGGCTAAGTCTCAGGCAGTATTTCTGCACATGAACTTAAAATATTAGTTTTTTTAAGATAATTTCGTTTTTCTTAGAAAGTTAAAGTATGGAGGAAAAGGAATGAAACGAAGCTTTTTTTTGTTACTCGTTTTAATCTTGATTGGTATCGGAATTAATTCGCAGGATGATAGAGCATTTGCTGCAACGATGGAGTACTCAGTGAAAGCGAACCTGCCAGAAAATCAACTAAGTAAAAATCTAAGCTATTTTGATTTAAAAATGAGCCCGGGAGATAAACAAACGATAACAATAACAGTTAGCAATACCTCTGAACGAAAAATGGAACTGATGATTGAAACAAACACTGCCACTACAAACCAAAACGGAGTCATTGACTATAGTAAAGCTGGCAGCCAGAAAGACAGCTCTTTAAAGTATGCTTTTTCAGACCTTATTTCTCCAAGTCAAAAAGTTATTTTGGAAGCAAACGAGACAAAAACGCTTCCATTTACTATTAAAATGCCAAAAAAATCACTTGATGGTGTGATATTAGGTGGTTTCTATATATATGAAGTTATTCAGGAGGACAAAAAAACATCAGACAAAAGTGTGCAAATTAATAACGAATTTTCTTATGTCATTGGTGTGAAATTAACGGAAACAAACAAATTGGTTACTCCGGAATTACAGTTAAATAAGGTGAAGCCGGTATTATTGAATTATCGAAATGCAGTGACAGCAAATTTACAAAATATTAAACCAGTCATTATTAATAACTTAACTGTGAATGCACGAATTACGAAAGAAGGAGAAAAAAAAGTCCTCCATCAAACGAAAAAACAATCCTTATCAATGGCCCCTAATTCCAACTTTGATTTTCCGATAAGCTGGGATAATCAAGAGTTTGAACCTGGAAAATATCATTTATATATAACTGCGATTGCCGGCAAGGAAACATGGGAATTTGACAAAATGTTTGAAATTAAAGATACCGCTGCAGAAAAACTTAATTTAACAGCAGTCAAAGCAGAAAAAGATTATAGCAAAATTGTTATTTGGTCAGCTTCCATACTAGCAGCAGTTCTACTTATCATTGTTTTACTTGTAAAAAACAAAAGAAAACCTAAAGAAGACTAAATGAGGGATAGTCAAAGTTGACGGATTAGATTTTTTTGTTTTCATTAAGTGACAGCATTTCTTAAGGGAGAGACTACCAAATGCGCAAAAATAGAAGAAGCTTGCGGAGTAATCGGACTATCTCATGTTTGATTGCAGCTTTAATAGTTATATTATCAATAATGACAGTTTTCGTTCCTCCCCATCAAGCATACGGGGCAGACCAGACAATCGCGGAGATTTTCCCAGATGATTACTTAGCTAAAGAGATGGCAAATATTTTAAATAAAAACGAGAATACGAGTGTTCCTGTTTCAATGGAAGAATTACAAAGTATTACAGGATTAGTGCTGATTGATAAAGGAATACAAAATATAACAGGACTAGAAAGGCTGACTCAACTAGAGGAATTAGATCTTACAAACAACCAAATAAAAGACATAAGTTTGTTGAAGAATTTAGTGAATCTAAACTCGTTAAGTATTTCATATAATAAAATCAGTGATATAAGTCCTTTAAAAGCATTGCATCTAAAGGGCTTTGAAGCTGGAGGTCAACAAATTTATCTGTCGGAAGGAATAACGGGTAATCCTACATATCTTGTATTGGCTGGCTTAGACGGGTCAGTACCTAATATTACCTTTAAAACTGGACAAGGGAATTACAATAACAATCAGTTAATATGGAACACAGCAGGACAAAATGTGTTAACTTGGAATCTGGAAAGTGATAATTCCTTTAATGGAACTGTACAGCAAACTATAACGGAGTCCTTTAATTTTGTTCCCGAATTGACTATTGATGTAGCGGGGCCAATATATCTATCTGTTGGTGAAGAATACTTAGTAAAGGGAACCTGGAAAGATTTAGATCATCCTACAAACACCATCACATCTGAGTTAAATGGTATTATGCTTGGAACAGAGGTACTAGATAATGGGGGGGAATTAGAGTCGCTTGAATGGAGTTATCCTATTCATGCAGATGAATTGAATTTGGGAGAAAATAACTTGGTTATGACATTAGCAGACCCGTCAGGTGGGTTTTCAAATGTTCAGTTAACAATCATTGTCGAAAGTCCTCCTTCCATCACTTTCAAGGATGCAAATAAAGAGGTCACCATTGATAATGGAGCGGGTTATTCTATTTCAGGGACTTGGAAGGACTTAGATAGTGATGAAGTTGATTTATACTATGTTCTGGGTAAAAAAGGTCCTATAATGTTTGCTGATAATGTACTTAACGACACTGACAAAGGGAATGATATTGATTTTGAGTTTGAAATTCCAGCTGAATTGCTATCAATTGGTACACATAAATTGCAAATCTATGCTATTGATGATACGGATAGACAATCTAATGTTCGAATAACAACGCTTAAAGTAATTGGTGAATTGAAGTTTGACCATGTACCGGATAATGTGAGTTTTGACGACACAGAAATTTCCGGAGAGCGCGTTTTTTCAAAGAGAAGCGATGATTGGGGAATTGTAGTATTGGATACCCGCGGAAACGGAAGCTCCTTTCGTTTAACAGCGACTTTAACGGACGAGTTTACAAACAGTGAAGGCCAAAAACTAGAAAATGCTTTAAAGTTTATTGACAATAATGGTGATGAAATAAATATGGAAATCGGCATTGCGACAAAAGTCTATGAAGCTATTACAGAGGAACAGCAAATTATCTCCGTGAACTGGGAGGAAGATAAAGGGCCATTATTACTAATCGAACCATATGTGTATAAAGGGCAATATACTGCATCAATTAATTGGAACTTAATTGATGCACCGTAATAAACTCTTCCATAAATAAAAGAGACACTGGCTGCTACCACCAAAATGAAAATAATGAATATGCAAATCGAAACCGAAAAATTGGCTTTATTTCGTATTAACTAACCATCAAGAATGTTTCCATTACGGCTAGGGATAGTCACGTACAGAGCAGTCTTGGAATAATCATTAGCTTGAATAATGCAAAAAATCCTTGCTCTGCAGGGCTTTTTTTCTCGCTTATTATGTTAACTTATTATACTCCTCATCTGTTACTGGTTCTAGCCATTCAGGTGTACCAGCAGTTATTGCAATATGCTCAAACCAACTGTCCTTTGCAGCACCATGCCAGTGTTTCACTCCGTCATGTGTGATAATAACATCACCAGCCTGTAAGAATTGAGCTGGTTTTCCTTCCTCCTGATACCAGCCTTCACCGCCAGTTACTAGCAATAGCTGAAAACCATTACGGTGAACATGCCAGTTGTTTCTGCAACCAGGTTCAAAAGTTACATTTCCGACACCAACACTCACTTTAGGGTCAGCAATTAATGTCTTAAGGTAACTTTGTCCGACGAAAAATTGGGAAAATGCTTCATTTTTTTCACCTGCTGGGAAAATTACGCCATTTTTTACGTTTTCATGCTTAATCATTAATATTCCTCCTAAAGACATTATTTAATTTGTTGTAGCCAAATTATTTGTTGTTCAATATCATTTTCAATGACCAATTCAGGGACTACTTGATTATTTTAGTTTTCCACCGAATACTGGGAAAAAACTATGCTCACCATAATTTTGGATAGGCTCTGCATTCTTCAAAAGCTCCATATCTGCATCGCTGATAACAAAATCAAGCTCTGTATTTATTCTCATATGATCAGGATTAGCCGTTTTTGGAATTACTACAAGACCAAGCTGGATATCATAACGGAGGCATAGCTGAGCAACAGATACGCCATATTTATCAGCTATGACTTTAACCTCAGCATTCTCAAGAACTGCACCGTGTGCAATTGGTGAGTATGTCTCTACGAGGATGTCATTCTTCTGGCAGAATTCAATCAGCTCCAAAGGAGTATTGCTAACATGTGCTAATATTTGATTTACCATAGGCTTAATCTCACAGCTTGCAAGAATATTCTCAATATCATCCTGCAGGAAGTTAGAAAGCCCTATTGCCTTTACCTTGCCTTTCTTATAAGCATCCTCCAAAGCAGCCCATACTTGCTTGTTTTCTTCATAATAACGGCTCTCCTCGCGAAACTCCTTCCAAGGCTGTGGACTGTGGATATCGCATTTTTGTAATTACATCACCAAAAATCTCTATTTGGATAGCAAGCCCTTTTGAAAGACGATAACCTTCATCTACAGTTTTCTGACTATCAATTGGTAAGGCAATATTATGAGCTTTAAATACCTCGTTCACTTCATTGATAGCATTAAATGTTTTTGGGAATCCAATATACGGTGCACATTGGTAAACAGCCTCTTTGATTTCAACAGGTGTTAGGCCAATATTTAATGCAGCATTAACATGTGCTTTAAGCTGGGGAAGTGTCTGATTAGTAGTTAAAACAACTATAGTGATTAGTTCACGTATTTTATCATCAAGCTTTCCTTGAAAAAACACCTCTCCAAAAATAAAGCTGCTTAAGATGTTTTGAAACTCAGGATCTGTAAAATAGGAGGCAGGTTCTCCTTTGCCAAAAAGTTGTTCGTATTTTCCCATGCCTTTTTCCATACGGTCCATATCTTCCCCTCCTAATTTATTAAAATTACGTATTCACATTTGCCCAGTTAGTTAATGGATTGTGCGAAATACATCTTGGTGCATTATCGCACATTTGTGTATAATTATAATCGATATTAGAATACCTACAATAACCAATTACCATAGATTTGTGTTTTAATGCACAGATTATGGTGAATTGTGCATTTTTTAATAGAAAGATTGGTGATATGTATATGAAGGAGAACAAGGTGGATAGAAGGATAATCAGATCACAGGAAGCTATCAAAAATGCTTTTATTGCAATGATGACTGAAAAAGCTATTGATGAAATTACGATCCAAGATATTGCCGATAAAGCAAATGTTGGCAGGAGAACAGTTTATCTGCATTATTTAGATAAATATGATTTACTCGAAAGGCTGATTGAAGGACATATCGGCGAATTAAGAAAACTATGCGAATCAGCATCAGAATTGAGCTTTGCTGAAGGAAATCTTATGTGGTTTGAATACTTTGAACGTCATTCCTCCTTTTTTTCGGCTATGTTTGCCAGTAAAGGGGCACCGGTTTTTCGCAGTCAATTTATAAAGTTTGTTATGGAAGAGCTAGAAGCTGAAGTGGATGTAAGTAATGGTCAGAATCAGGGGTTAAGTAAGGATTTAATCCTTAAATTTTTTTCTGCAGCAATAGTAGAAATAGTAGAAGCATGGTTTACCAATGAATTATCTGAGTCTACTCAGGCCGTGGCAGCACAAGTAGGAATGTTATTAGATAGAAATTTTGATTAGAAAAACCGATTCTTCCCTGGAAAAGGGAGAATCGGTTTTTATAATGCTCTTTTAGCTGCTTCCTTATTATGAGGGATAGCGTCATAATTTAATAAACGCTTTACTAAAAAGATGAACATCAGTAAGGAAAATACGACTGCAACAGCACTAACTGTGAACAATGCCTGATAACTCATATACTGAGAAATCCAGCCTAACATCATGGCACCAAGCCCGATTCCAAGATCTGCCCCGGTGGCAAATGAAGCGTTGGCAACACCTGTGCGGTCTGGACTTACTAGACGGATTGTTGCAGCTTGAAGTGCTGGCTGTGCAGAACCAAAACCAATTCCGTACAAAATCGCTGATATGATTATTCCTAATAAATTAGTGGAAAGGCTTAAGATAATCAATGCCGAGATTGTAATTACTTTAGCCGGGATAATAACAAAGGCCTCACCGTGCCGGTCAGAAAGCTTTCCTGCAATTGGACGAGTTAATACAAGGGTTGCTGCATAGACAAGAAAGAAAGTGCCTGAATTTACTTTGATGGAATCAGCAAACAGAGGTATGTATGTAGTAATACCACCATAGGCGATAAACAGTAAAAAAACGGATAGTGTAATAGGAACCACTGACTTGTCAAAGAGTTCTATTTTCCTTGTATTTGCTTGAGGTGTGGCCTTTATTTTTGCGCCAAAAGTTAAAGCTAGTGCAGCAACAGAGAGTAGAACAGCGAATCCAAATAGTGATTCGTACGAGGAATTATTAGCGACTGCCAGACCAAGCATGGGACCGATTGCCATAGCAACAGTCATCGCCATTCCTGACCAGCCCATGCCTTCTCCTCGGCGTGTAGTTGGAATTAAATCAGTAACTGCCGTGCTGATGGAGGTTGTGGAAACTGCCCAAGTAAATCCGTGTAAAATTCTAATTACCATTAAGACAGCAAGTCCGCTAACCCAATTGTACATAAACATTGTTGCAGCAAAAAGCAGCAGTCCCCAAATAATAAATGGCCTCCTGCCAAAACGATCCAGCAGTCCGCCGACAAAAGGACGGAATATAACAGACGTAAGCATAAACGCCCCCATTGCCAGACCTACCTGCGACTCTGTGCCCCCATTTTCCTTAATGAACAAAGGGAGAGTGGGATAAAGCATATAGAAGGCAGTAAATAGAAAAAACATGCCAGTTATCATGAAAATATATGACTTCGTCCAGAGGCGTTCCATAAAGCATCTCTCCTTAGGTTTAATTCCTTGATAGGGATTAAAAACATTTCCCTATTAATAGTGCTGAACCTATTTGTACTAATTAATTCCGGTTAATTGTTTGCCGGGTCTTATCATGTAATTAGTAAGTAAGATAGAACAAAGGCTTAAGATTAAGAATAGGATACCACCAATAACAATATATTGTGTTCCTAACCCAGATATGAAAAGTCCTCCAATTCCAGTACCGATCGTTATCCCAAGATTACCTCCAGATAAGAACAAACCATTAGCGAAATCAGGAGCTTCAGGGGCAGCAAGGGTCATGGAATATTGATTAATCATACTACCTACAGAAAATAAAACACCCCATAAAAAAATAGTCATAATCATGGTACTGGGAGTACCTCCTGTAACAAATGACAATAGGAAGGCTATTCCTAATACAAAAGGAAATAATGTTGTCGTTTTTATTGGATTTCTGCTTAACAGATTACCGCCGATAATATTACCTAATAGGCTTGCTAAGCCAAAAATAAATAGCATGATACTTAAAAAGGTACCTGATATATTAGTGACGCTTTCGAGATATTCTGCAATAAAACTATTAACACCTGATGTTGCACTGCTTATAAATATGACAGTTGCGATTGCTGTCCAAACAATTGGCTTTTTTAACAAATTTAATTGAGTCCCGTAAGAAAGACTTTCTTTAACTGGAAGGGAAGGGACAAATAATAATGTCGCGAGTAAGGTAAGGGCGTTAAGGATAGCAAAGAATAACATCGCCATCTCTAAGGAAGTTCCATTAGCAATCAAGTTAGTAATTGGAACACCGAGTATCATGCCTGCATTTACTCCCATCATTACTTTAGAAACTGCCTTTGGTGCATCCTCTTTACGAACGGAAGCGGCAGCTGCTGTTAAAGCTATTGAACAATAGACAGGATGAAAAAAGGCAGGAATGACCCGTGCTAGTAAAAGAATAGTAAAGTTTGAAGCGAATATCGAAACGATGTTTCCCAAAAGGAAAAGACTGAGTACTAGTATCATTACTTTTTTACGATTGATACCAGAAAATAATAGTGGCATTATAGGCCCTGATATTGCCACTGCCAGGGCAAACATACTAACTAGAAGTGAGGCTTTTGCTATACTGATCTGATAATAATCTGCAATTAAAGGCAATATGCCAACGACACCCATTTCAGTAGTTAAGATGCCAAAAACTCCAAGAGCTAAAATAAAGATATACAAATTGTTTCGTGCAGGCATAAAACACCGTCTTTCATTATTATTTTCTATATCTGTCTAACTGCTTAAAACCAGCTTCAGCTGTCTCACAGGCAGGTTTTCCTTATCTTTCTTTCTATGTCAGTCTAAGGTTCGCTGTTTACATCTGAAGTAACTTCAACTAATATTAGCCTAACGCCTTCGTGTGACACGAAGTCAAGGGTTTTTACATCGGAAATCTAAATTATTAAAGAGGTGTTTTATTATGTTAACTGTGAAAGAGGTTGCTAATTTGCTTGATTTAACAGAACATACTGTTCGCTACTACACGGATAAGGGTCTAGTTCCAAGCTTGAAGCGTGATAAGAATAATAATCGTCTTTTTGATGAGGAATCCATTAATTGGCTTAAAGGAGCAAAATTTTTGAAACAAGCGGGTATGTCTGTCGCATCAATTAAAAATTATATTGAATTGTGCTTACAAGGTGACTCTACCATTCCGGAACGTTATAAAATTATTATGGAACAACAAGCCATTGCACTAGCTAGGCTAGAGGAAGCAACTACTATAGCGAAACAAATGGAGGCGAAGGCAAAACATTATGAAGGAATCATGAACCTTGATATTCCTGATGATATGAACCCTGGGAAATGGAAGGGAAATAAATATCAGGTAGGACTTCGATAGTATGATAAATTAAAATATTTGCTCGAAAATAAGGTTTCTTTGGGTGTTTCGTCTTTATATGTAGGTTTTTTTATTTTATCCAAATGCCCAAACACTAGTTAATCAAAGGAATAATATATACATAATACTTCTGTAATTGAGGTAATCCTTTTATTTCGATAATACGATTTTTTGTCAACCGTTTACAGGTTGACCCTTTTACATAATTATTTAGGTAACGAAAAATAGTACCAAACATTAGAATTACAAACATTATCTCCATTGCTTGCTAATGTATTTTATAAAAAACTTTGGAAAAAATATAAAAGTATATAAGGTCACAGATCGGACGGTATTTATATGCTTTTTCTAATTTTTACAGTCATAATGCTAAGTGTAATATCCTATTTTATTCCAAAGAGGATTAGTAAGATTGAAATTCTAGCTACCAGTTTGTTTGCTTCCTACTTGCAAGTTAATACGGATGTTATTTTAGATTTAAAATATGACTTATATGGATACTTCTCTAAAGGTCCAGATTGGGCTGCATTTATATATATTTTAGGTATTTATCCTGCAATCAATGTGATTTTTTTGAATTATTATCCATATAGAAAACAACTATATAAACAGACAATATATATATTACTTTGGAGCGCATTAGCGATGCTCTATGAAAAGCTGTTTATTTTGAGTGGAACCTTTTATTTAAGCGGATGGAAGCATATTTACTCTGTTTTTACTTATCCTGTTTTATATATAGTGTTAATGTTATTTCATAAAACCATTATGAAATATATTAAAGAAAGTAAGATTTAGAGTTAAGTGCAGTAAGTAGCAAAACTAGTGTGACGGAGATTTCAATTGGCCGGTTTCAGGGCGGATAGGGGATAGGGGATATGTTCAAAAAAACACCATCAAAGCATGGCGTTTTTTACTTTATCCTATGAATGATTTCTTCATACTTGGCAAGTATTATCGCGTTAGTAGCAGTGTTTTGTATTTCTAACAGTCCATTTTCATAGTTAAAGAAGATACGATGAATTTTACCCTGATATATTACTTTCTGACCAAATTCAATATGGCATCATCCTAAATAAATATTATTCAGAAAAATAATACTTGTAGATACAAAAAAAGGACGTATTCGTATGACTGCAAATAATATTATTTTAAAGTCATTTAAACATAACATACATTATTATACTTTGTACAATAATGTAACTTGATATTGATCATTATACTATAAGAGAAATACATGCTAGCAACCATTAAATAGCCTGGATAGCTTTAATTGCTATATGCAAACTTGAGTATGCAATTATCTCCTTTTTAAAGAGGCCGAGTTGCACCATAGTTTGGGGTATTTCTGGACGTATGCCTGAACTTTTAGTAGTTGAATTCAAATAAAAACCGCCTTTTTTATATTTACAGCCATTATAACAAATAACCTTTGGGACAGCACTTATAGTGAAATATGCTTATATTTGGAGCTTTAATTTATAGTCGTAGTTATTTTATTTTTAACTATGCACATTGTAAATAATGACTAAGGTTGGGTAAAAAGCTTTCCTCTTGAAAAACAAGGAGAAATGTAGATAGAAATAACAAAAAAAGCACAATTCCACAAACGTTGGAATTGTGCTTTACAATCTAACAGATACCTCTGTTCCGTCTTTTAAGCTTGTTTCAACCAGAAGCAGACCTTTTTGCATGGCAAGTTCCTTTAGCAATGGCTCTATATCTGCCTTTTTTATATACGGAATTTGAAACTTCTTTTTTGCTTTTTGTTCAATGATACGATTTGCCAGCATAAGAATTCTTTTTGAAGTAATGATTCTAATGAATAGATGTAAAAAGGCATATGGGACTGGGATAGTAAACCGTCTAGAGTTTACTTTAATTTTGACCTTTATCATGTTATTCAATTGTCACCAGCACTTTGTCACCATTTGCTGTGCTAACGTCGACAATTTGTCCGTCCAATTCATTGTCAATTGCATCAATTAACAATTCGATATCGATATCCTTTACATATTTTTCAGATTGAGGGATTCTTTCCGCGATACTTGTTCCAACATTTAAAACTGCTTTTATAAGTTTTATTGGAAGATTAACATTTACATTGTCACCTTCTTCAGAGATAACACGGATTTTAAGCATTTTGTTTAGATAGGAATTAGAGTTTGGTTTACTTAAATTAACCTGATTACCTTTACCATGCAGAACATCAATCAATTCAGCAGCCTTTTCTTTGTCTAACTTTCCGTCTTCAAGCATCGTTAATACTCTTGAAATTTCATCACTCATTTATGCTTCCTCCCCATTTAATATCCCGATAGCTTCCTCGGCTGTTATTTCACCTTGTTCAAGCATTAGTATTATCTTTTTTCGATCAATTTTTTCAACCTTCTTAGCAGTCGAATATCCTAGTGAAGAAATAATATCATCTAACTTCCCGCGTACTGTAGGATAGGATATTCCAAGATCTTTTTCTACTTCTTTAATGTTTCCGCGACACTTTAGAAATGTTTCAATAAAACTAAGCTGTTCACTGTTAAGGCTTGCGAAATTAGAAAGCTCAAATTCATTTTCAATAGTTGTATGACAACGAGTACACTGCAGCTTTGTGATTTTTAATTGTTTACTGCAAACAGGACACTCTGAAATAAGAGGATATGCCATAATTCCCTCCTTCGTTATTTATAATTTAATAATACATCAAATTATTTAAAAAATGAATATTAAAATTAAAAATTATAAAGGTTAATTTAATTTTATTTAAAATATTTAATTTTATAATTAAATATTTTGATGTGGAATGCAAAATGAATGATTTGAAGCCATTATTAACTTTCGAACGTAGGTAATAATAAGAACTAAATGTTGGCAATGTGGATTTATAATAGGTTCAATGCATGTGATGGGGAAATGTTATTTAATCATGCATAAAGGGAGGATTAATAATGCAAAAACTCAAAATGTACTTGTTTGCGTCAGTGACAATATTGCTTCTTTTAAGTGGGTGTAATACAAAGGAAACAAATAAAGATATTTTTCAATATAAGGATTCAAATGTAGGTGACAACAGTGCGGTCGGAAATATTGTATATAAGTTACCAGGTGCACAACAATTGTCGGGCATAGAGCTTAAAACAAAAGAAGAGCCGTACGGCATAATCTTAAATTATGGCTGGGAAAAATCTGAGAATGAATATAAAGAATTAGTAATATACAATACAACCTTCTTATTTACACTAGTTAAAAATGTTGATTGGATAACAGTTAAGTCAGAACGCAAAGAATATACAGTTACGAAGGAAGACTTACAAAATTGGTACGGAAATGATTTCAGTAATATCGAAACTGCAAAAGAGCTGAGAAAACTTGTCCAACAGAACTTAAGTAATGAAAATAAAGTTAGTGAGTTTTTACATTAACGGTTAAACTTAGTGTGTGGAAATTCAATGGGAAAACGGGGAAACCAAGAATGGAATAGGAATTTATTCAGTATTCGAAACTGAAAAAAGTAGGGCAGGTTTTGAAAAACAAATAGGAGCTTATTGATGAGCAAGAACTTTATATAGAAGGTTATCATTCATAAAAGGAGTATATATATGAAACTTTTAACACTTAACTGTCACTCTTGGCAAGAACAGAATCAAAAGGAAAAGATAGTAAATATAGTAGAAGCTATAAAGGAAAATGCATATGATGTTATTGCTTTGCAGGAAGTGAACCAAGTATTTAAAGAGAGAACAAAAAATGAAAACGTTAAAATTAAAAGCAATAACTTTGCAATAGCAATACTAGAGGAACTAAAAAATCGGGGAGAAGATGGTTATTCTCTATTGTGGGATTTTTGTCATTTGTATGAAAGCTTTGAGGAGGGTTTAGCTATTATAACAAAACATCCAGTAGTAGAAAAGCATTCCTTCTATGTCTCAACAATAAGAGACTTCAATAATTGGAAGACAAGAAAAATAGTTGGAGCAACCATTCAATATGGTGCTCAACAAATTACTTGTTACTCCTGTCATATGGGATGGTGGCATGATAAGGAAGAACCATTTAAGGCTCAGGCAGAAAAGCTTCTTGAAAATATTAATATGGATAAAACTTCTTTTTTTATGGGTGACTTTAATAATGACGCCTTCATTAGCAATGAGGGATATGAATATTTAATAAGCAATGGACTGATCGACACATACTATCTTGCCGAAATGAAAGATGATGGCGTAACTGTTAAAGGAGAAATTGCGGGTTGGGAGGGGAATATTCTGCGAAAAAGAATAGACTTAATTCTGACGAATAAACCAGTCCAAGTAGAGTATTCTAAAGTCATCTTTAATAGTATAAATAAACCGGTTGTTTCCGATCACTTTGGAGTTGAAGTGAAGATTGATATTCTTTGAAATCATATGGGATAGTTGCCGTATTTAAGGATTTATACGGGGATTTATGGATTTTAAATAATGCTCACTAAATTGCGCAGAGGATGAAGTAGCTGTATTGCTGTGAATTTATTGTTATAGTACTATTCTTAAACGAATGAGGGTTTCCTACTAGTAGGAACCCTTTTTTTGTTGGTAAATACATGTCTTCATCATATTATTGGATTCCCTGAAAATAGCATATAGTCGAATTGTCATTTTTTAGTACACTATATAATGGAAATTTATAAGGGTTTTTTAAGTAATTTGATGGAGAATTACATGACATTTTAAAATGATACGTTGACGAAACGTCAACCAAATTATTTATTTCATTACATTAGTAAAACTTAAACCGTTTTGATAGAGATTTGGTATTCACACTTTGCCAGACGCTCATACATGTAGGACAATAAGAAGAAATTAGAATGGATTTTATTATAAAATAATTAAATTAAAATCTATTTCTTAAGGAAAACACATAGAATACACATCTGATTTTTATAATATTAAAGAATAATAAGATAGCTTTTACTTTAAGAGGGTTGGAAGATTTGACTCGAAAAACTTTTTTCATTTTCATTTACTACATAAAAAGTAGTTAATACAAATTAACCATTGAAAAGATAGTATATTGGAGAGAATATACTTTAGAGAATGATTAAGTTAATCACTATATTGGAGGTCGGTTATATTTTGAGTTATTTAGCTAATATAATTACCATATGTAACTTTATTTGTGGTGTATTATCTATCTATTCCTGTGTTTCAAATAATACATTTGCTGCGATGATATTTATTTGCTTAGGAATGATTTTTGATCTTTTTGATGGCAGGGTAGCCAGAAGATTTAACACCGTATCAGAGATTGGCAAGGAGCTTGATTCATTTTCTGATTTAGTAACTTTTTGTATTGCACCGTCAATATTAGCATATAGTGTTGTTTTACACGAACTAGCTCATGCTGGATTGATATGTACACTTATTTTCAGCATATGCGGATTGCTTAGATTAGCCCGTTTTAATGTTGAACAAAGCAACTTGTCCGTATTTATTGGCTTACCAGCACCTTGTGCGGCCCTTTGTTTGTTAGTGCTTATTTCTGTACATAGCCCGTTTATAGTGGCTGTAGGGATGTGTATCCTTTCATTGTTAATGGTCAGTAAACTGGAAATTCCTAATTTTAAGAAGCAAGACAGTGAAAAAGTGGAAATAAACGGATGGAAATAGCTAACCAGCTAATTAGTCAATATGGTTACTTTGCCATCTTTATTTTGCTGACATTAGGGATTTTTGGATTGCCAATTCCAGATGAGGCACTCATGACATTATTAGGCTACTTTACTCATATAGGAACGCTCAATTATGGACTAACCATTTTTATCGCCACGCTTGGAGCTTTTCTTGGCATGGTAATTAGCTATATCATTGGAAAAAAAGCTGGAAGACCGCTAATAAATAAACTTGGAAAATGGCTTAGAATAAAAGAAAGTAGAATATTAAAAGTAGAGGCATGGATAAGGAGATTTGGACCTTTCTCCCTTTTAATCGCTTATTTTATCCCTGGTGTTCGCCATTTAACCTTTTATTTTTGCGGTATCGCGCATATGAGATTAAAAACATATATGTTTTATGGAGGAATAGGTGCATTAGTGTGGTGCTTTATCTTCATTACAATTGGAAAATTATTAAATATAATGTGGGTTTAAAGAAGCTTACCAAAATAGATTGCTTCCATAAAGTAATTATTTTTGAATGCATGAGTAAATTCCTTCAGGTAACCAAGAACGACGGATTGGCAATCGCTTGGTTGAAGGTGAGATGAACAAATGCAGATGACGGATCAACTAGCTTTAATTTGAATATATGTAAAATCCTGAAAAAGTTACCTTTACATGCTGAGTTTGATATTCAATCAAACTCAGTTTTTTTTATATATTCCACAATGTTCATTTACCAATATATTTTAACCATTCTAAGTTGTGTGTGCATTTTCAATTTTAAAATAATTGTTGCAAGTTGAAATCTCTATGTTATAATTCACACTATAAAAGTAGGAATTGTATAAATTAATTATTAGAAAAGTTTCGCTAGTTTATATATTCAGGATATCAACTTAGGAGTGTTAACATAATGGGTTCACATGTTTTAGACTTACGAATGTTACAAAATAATTTTAGTACAGAGGAAATGCGCGCTGTCTGGAATGATGAGAATAGATTACAGAAAATTCTTGATGTGGAAGCTGCATTAGCATTGGCAGAAAGTGAACTCGGAGTAATTCCTGAAAAAGCTGGGAATGTGATTAAAGCTGCTGCCAAAATAGAAAACTTTGAAATTGACAAAATTGCAGCAGAGGCAGCGAAATTAAAGCATTCATTAATGGCAACCGTTAATCATTTACAATCACTTTCTGGAGAGTATGGAGAATTTGTTCATTTTGGAGTAACTACACAGGATGTAACAGATACAGGTATGATTCTTCAATTGAAAGAAGCAAATAAAATACTTAAGCGGGATGTTAAGAAGGTTGCGGAGCTTTTAATCGGACTAGCCTCTACTTATAAAGATACGCCAATGCCTGGAAGAACACATGGAATGCAAGGCTTACCGACAACGTTTGGCTTTAAGATGGCAGTCGTATTAAGTGAGTTTCACCGTCATTTAGAAAGATTACTTGCTGTTGAAACAAGAGTTTTTACTGGAGTGCTAGCAGGTGGCGTTGGCACATATGCAGCATTAGGCAATAGTGGTCCTAAAGTAGAAGCAAGAGCGTTAGAGCTTCTTGAATTGGATACTCCAGATATTTGTTGGCATTCATCTCGTGATCGGGTTTCTGAATATGGTTCTGTGCTTGGTTTAATAAGTGGTTCACTCGGGAAGTTAGGGAATGAATTCTATAATTTGATGCGTACAGAGATAGATGAAGTGGAGGAGCCATTTAAAACAGGGAATGTTGGCTCAACAACGATGCCCCATAAACGCAACCCGGCTATTTTTGAAGGAATTGCAAGCTTAACAAAACCTATTCTGCACAGTGTGGCACTGCTTCATGAATCATTAGTGATGGAGCATGAGCGTGATGCAATGAGCTGGAGAAGTGAGTGGATTGCTTTGCCAGAAATATGCTTATATCTTTCTTCGCAATTGAAAAGCACGATCAATGTGTTAGAAGGACTAGTAGTAAAACCTGAAAATATGATGAGAAACTTGGAAATGCAAGGTGGTCTTATCCTATCTGAACGAGTTATGTTTGCCTTATCTGAGAAAGTAGGGAAACAAACAGCACATCATCTTGTTTATGAACTTGCGATGGCGTCAGTTGAACAGAAAGTTCCATTTAAAGAGCTGCTGGCAACAAATGAAAAAGTAGGCTCTGTGCTGTCTAACGAACAGATTAATGAATTACTAGATCCTAGTCAGTATACAGGTCTTGCAAGTCAAAAGGTTGATGAGGTCATTCAATCCATTAAAGGTGGTGGATTATTAGATGAGTAATATAACCTTCCATCAAGCTACTAATAAAGACATTCAGGCGTTACTAGATTTATCCCTACGCGGATATGCAACAATACGTGAGCTTGGCATTAATTTTGCAGCGGCAACTGCGGATGAGCAGCTAGTAGAAAAAAATATCAATGAAAACATTTGTTTTTATATGAAGGATGGCGATGAAATGGTAGCAACTGCTTCCATTCGGATGCCATGGAGCAGCCATCATGGCCCTTACGAAGTACCGCATATTTGGTGGGTTGCTGTAGCTCCTGAATACAAGCGAAAGGGTTATGCTTCCAAACTATTAGATTTCATTGAAAATGATTACTTGAAAGATTCGCTTCATTGTCCTTCTGTATCATTGGGAACAGCAAAGGAGCATCCTTGGCTTGCAGATATGTATGTAAAGCGTGGTTATGAGAAGGTTGGCGAGTCTGATTTAGGTAAAGGGCATGTAACCATCTATTTAGAAAAGCTATTATTAGCAAAAACTTATAAGAAAAGGTAGGAAGACATCATGAAAAAGAAATTACTCGTACTTATTACGATGGCAGTTATGCTTTTATTAGCAGCTTGCGGAAGTGGAAATGAAGAATCAGGAGATAGCAAAAAGAAAGTTCTTCGTGCAGGATCAACTGCACAAAGTTATCCGAACGGTTATGAAGAAGATGGAAAATTAGTTGGATTTGACGTAGAAGTGTTTGAAAAGATCGCTTCTAACTTAGGCTACGATGTAGAGTGGGTTAAAACTGATTTTGCTGGTTTAATGGGTCAATTAGAAACAGGAAAAATTGATACTGTAGCAAACTTTGTTGCTGTAACAGATGAAAGAAAAGCAAAATACAATTTCTCTGAGCCATATGCATATGCAGGGGCTACAATTGTTACTAATAAAGACAATGATTTCGATAGTTTAGATGATTTAAAAGGCAAAACAGTTTCTGGCGTATTAGGATCAAACAATGTTAAGAATCTAGAAAACTTCGATCCTGAAATTATCGCTAAAACATATGAAACACGTGATGGTGCAATGAATGACGCAATCAACAACCGTGTCGATGGCTATGTTAACTCAAAATCATCTTTAATTGCTGAGATTGAAAAAGGCGATCTGCCATTGAAATTTGTTGGTGACCCATTCGTGTATGAAGATGTTTCATTCCCATTTGCAAAAACTGAAGATGGTGAGAAATTAGCGGAAGCATTTAATACAGAAATCAAGAAGCTACGTGAGGATGGAACGTTAGCAGATCTATCTAAGAAATATTTTGCCGGTGAAGACATCACAGTTAAGGAATAATTTGGAGGAACAAAATGAATCTTGAACTCGATTTTGGTTACTTTATAGAAATTTTTCCGGCACTATTGAAATTAATACCATTCACCTTATTTCTTGCTGTTATATCAATGTTCTTTTCCGTTATCGGCGGTTTAGTTTTAGCATTAATCACTAGGTCGAATATACCTGTTTTAAAGCAGCTTGCAACGATTTACATTTCGTTCTTCCGGGCAATCCCTACATTAGTACAGTTGTTTTTAATCTATTATGGATTACCGCAAATTTTTCCAGGTTTAACTGGAATGACTGCAGTTACGGCAGCTATTTTGGGACTCAGCTTAAAGCAATCGGCGTTTTTAGCGGAAATTTTCCGAGCAGCACTGAACTCTGTCGATAAAGGGCAAGTAGAGGCTTGTTTATCTGTTGGGATGACAAAAGCACAAGCTTTGCGCAGGGTCGTATTACCACAAGCAACTCGTAATGCGATTCCAGCAAGCAGCAACGTTTTTATTGGTCTAATTAAAGAGACTTCCCTAGCTTTTACACTAGGTATCGTAGAATTATTTGCACAAGGAAAAATCTTAGCGGCTAGCTCCTTGAAATTCTTTGAAACGTACTTAGCGTTGGCATTGCTTTATTGGGTTATGATTATTTTAGTTACGTTAATCCAACAAGTGGTTGAAAAGCGAATGGAAAAACCGTACATCAGTTAAAGGAGTATTACCATGATATCTGTAAAAAACTTGAAAAAGAGTTTTGGTAAAAATACCGTTTTAAATGGTGTTGATTTACACGTCGACCGTGGCGATGTCTTGGCAATTATAGGACCATCAGGATCAGGAAAATCAACATTACTACGCTGCCTAAATTTATTAGAAGTACCTGAAGAAGGCACTATCCATATTGGCGAAACAAATGTAGACGTAGCTAAAATGGGAAGAAAAGAAGTCCATAATTTACGCCAAGAAACAGCAATGGTTTTCCAAAACTATAATCTGTTTAAAAATAAAACAGCTTTGCAAAATGTAACAGAAGCTTTAATTGTTGCAAAGAAAATGAGTAAGCAGGAAGCAGAAAAGATTGGAAAAGAGCTGTTAGTTAAGGTTGGGCTTGAGGATAAATTTCATCAATATCCGTCTACTTTATCTGGTGGACAGCAGCAGCGTGTCGGGATTGCTCGTGCGCTTGCTGTAAACCCAAATGCAATTCTATTTGATGAACCGACATCTGCACTTGACCCGGAATGGGTTTCTGAAGTACTTCAGGTTATCAAGGATATTGCAAAGCAAAATACGACGATGATTATCGTTACACATGAAATGAAATTTGCTGAGGAAGTAGCAAATCGTGTCATCTTCATGGCAGATGGAAATATTGTTGAGGAAAACGATCCAAAGGAATTATTCCATCATCCACAAAATCCAAGAACGAAACAATTTTTAAAAACACTGGAAAGAGATGAATAACAATCATGAAAATGTCTAATGAACTATTAGAGGATTTAATTGGTAAAAGAAGATATTTACATGAAAATCCAGAGCTTGCTTTTGAGGAATTCAATACAACTGCTCATATTAATAAGTGGTTAGAAGCACACAATATAACGATTCTACCACTTGATTTAGAAACAGGTGTAGTTGCAGAAATCAAGGGTGCGTTTGCAGGACCTACTATTGCAATCCGTTCAGATATTGATGCATTACCAATAAAAGAAGAAACACAGGTACCGTTTAAATCGAAAACAGACGGGAAAATGCATGCATGCGGTCATGATTTCCATACTGTTTCCATATTAGGTGCGGCAATTCTTTTAAATGATCAGAAGGATAAATTACACGGAAGTGTAAGATTTATTTTCCAAGCTGCAGAGGAAATTGCTCAAGGAGCGAAGATAGCAGTTGAAAAAGGTGCATTAGAAGGTGTTTCATCCATTTTTGGCATGCATAATAAGCCTGATTTGCCAGTTGGTACGATTGGTGTGAAATCTGGTGGATTAATGGCAAGTGTCGATAAATTTAAAATTAAATTCAATGGTGTTGGCGGACATGCGGGCATACCACATAATGCAATTGATCCGATTGTGATTGCTAGTCAATATGTAACATCTGTACAGACAATCATTGCTAGAAGATTAAACTTGTTTGATAATGCTGTAATAAGTATTACAAGCATCCATGGTGGAAACACATGGAATGTCATACCTGACGCTGTTGAGCTTGAAGGTACGGTTCGAACGTTCCAGCCTGACGCAAGAGCAGCAATTCCTGGTTTAATGAAGAACTTAGCTGAATCCATTGCGCAAGGAAATGGTGGCTCCGTTGAATTTATCTGGGATGATTATTTACCTGTTGTAAATAATGATGCTAACTTGGAGGAAATCGTGCGCAAAACTGCGGCAGATGCTGGCTATAATGTTGTCGATGGCGTGCCAAGTGCAGGTGGAGAAGATTTTGCCTTTTATCAAACGTACATCCCTGGCTTTTTTGTATGGATGGGGGTTAATGGACCGAAAGAGTGGCATCATCCTGAATATGATTTGAATGAGGAAGCAATTAAAGTTGCATCTGAATATTTTGCTCAACTAGCAGTTAATGTATTGAGTAAATAATATATGTCATAACTGGTTTGCAAGCGTAAAAGATCATTTTACGCTTGCGAAGCATGATTATTTTTAATGTATTATTGCTGATTAATCTTTCTTCTGTTAACAGAAGGAAGATTTTATTTTTTATTTTGTTAATGAGGGTTAAAAAGCAAAGGAGGAAATTCAATATGAACGATCAACCAAAAAAGGTGAAATTAGGCTTGTTCCTAGCTGGAACGGGCCATCACGTTGCTTCATGGAGACATCCACATGCTATAGAGAATGCCTCTATGAATCTGACATATTTTAAAGAAATAGCACAAACGGCGGAAAAGGGTTTATTTGACTTATTATTTTTGGCAGATAGCCTGTCGGTTGATGAAAATTCACATCCTAATATTCTAACTAGATTTGAGCCAATGACGCTGCTATCGTATATTGCGTCTGCGACAAGCCATATCGGGTTAGTAGCAACTGCATCCACTACATATGAAGAACCATTCCATGTTGCCAGGAAGTTTGCTTCATTGGATCATATTAGTGCAGGTCGAGCAGGGTGGAATGTTGTCACAACCTCGCTTGCTTCTACGGCAGAAAACTTTAATAAAACGGAGCATTTAGAACATAGTGCCCGCTATCGAAGAGCAACAGAATTTATGGAAGTAGCAAAAAAGCTATGGGATTCTTGGGAAGAAGACACATTAGTGATTGATAAAGAATCTGGGCAGTTTATTGATAAAAGCAAGTTCCATCAAATTAACCATCAAGGTGAATTCTTCTCTGTAAGAGGACCGCTGAATGTGTCAAGATCACCACAAGGGCAACCAGTCATTGTCCAAGCAGGGTCATCAGGTGACGGGCAGCGCTTTGCCGCTAAATATGCAGAAATTGTCTTTACTGCCCAAGCAAACAAAGACGATGCAATTACCTTTTACAAGGAACTAAAAGGTCAAATGGAACAATATAATCGCAAGAAAAGCAGTTTAAGTATCATGCCTGGATTTATGCCTATTGTCGGTGCGACAGAAGCAGAAGCACAAGAAAAATATGAGGCATTGCAGGAGTTAATCATACCTAAAGCTGGGCTTGCCATTTTGGGCAGATACTTTGGCGACATAGACTTTGCAGGGATTTCATTGGACACACCGTTTACAGATATTAAACTTCCAGATACTGTGAATGCTATTCAAAGCAAACATGAAATGATTTTAAAGAAAGCGAAGGAAGAAAACTGGACGTTGCGTCAGACGTATCAATGGGTTGCAGGTTCACGTGGACATCATATAGCAATCGGAACTCCGACTCAAATAGCTGACAAGATGGAGGAATGGGTCAGAGAAGGTGCGGCAGATGGCTTTAATATCATGCCTGCACTGCTGCCAGATTCTCTAACAGACTTTGTTACCTATGTCATTCCTGAGCTGCAAGCAAGAGGGATTTACCGTACGGAGTATGAAAGTGATACACTGCGTGGAAACTTAGGCTTATAACAGCCGAATCATTCTACTCACAAAATAAACGATAACTAATTAAATACTAGCTTTGAAATTACTATAATTTGTGTAAGTAGTTATGGTAAATATAGGTAAAGAGGCTGGGACATAAGTAAGTGAATCTGCATAAAACCCGAACTATTTTATCAACCAATGATTTAATGGTTCGGGTTTTTGTGTTTTTTAGTTTTAAAACATTGATTAGAAAACTTAGTGGAATGGAGCGGAGGTCACTCGATTACTAAGGGAAATAGAGGACGCTTTAGACCCCACAGGCGAGGACGAGCGCGCAATGAAACAAACTAATTTTAAACCCATATTCTATTTAGTCACGTGTTTCATTTTTCAAATTTAGATGTAATTTTATTATTCGTGTTTAGAAAGGTTATTCTTTTGTTTTGTCCCAGCCTCTTTGCTCTTGATTAACAAATTATATAGTATGGAAAATAGAATAAACACGTTTGAACCAAAGGGAAATATGGGATTAGACGTGTTTTTTTTCTATTAATATGTTCAGATTACCACGAGTGATTGGACTTAAATGAAGTAGACAGGATAATTATAAGAGGATTAGGCAATCTTTTGATAGTTATTGGTAAAGGAATTGTATGAAATATCGGGTATTCTAAAGGTAGTAAGAGAACGGAACAATTTTGAAGGAGGGAAAATTATGCAGAAACGAAAATTAGGCAAAAGCGGGTTAGAGGTATCGGCAATTGGCTTAGGATGTATGGGGATGGACCATGCTTATGGAAAACCAGCAAATCGAGAAGAAATGATTAAATTAATTCGTAAAGCTGTTGAACTTGGGTGTAATTTCTTTGATACTGCAGTTGTTTATGGCGAGGCTAATGAAGAATTATTAGGTGAAGCACTTGCTCCAGTCCGAAATCAGGTTGTAATCGCAACTAAATTTGGGATTACGGGTCAAGAAATCATACATGATCGCCCTCAAAATATTTTAAATAGTTCACCGCAATCTATTAGAGAACAATTAGAAGGCTCATTGAAACGATTAAAAGTAGATTCTATTGACTTATATTATCAACATCGTATTGATCCAAATATAGAACCAGAAGCAGTCGCAGAAACGATGAAGGACTTAATAGCTGAAGGGAAAGTTAAAGCATGGGGCTTATCAAATGCACCAATTGACTATATGAAGCGTGCACATGCTGTTTGTCCGATTGCTGCGATTGAAAATCAATACTCCATGATGTGGCGTGAACCGGAAAAAGAATTATTTGATATATGTGAAGAGCTAGATGTTGCATTTGTTGCATACAGTCCATTAGGAAATGGATTTTTAAGCGGGAAATATACAAAGGATACAACATATGAAGAAGGTGACTTTAGAAGTTTAATGGGAAGATTTAAACCTGCAGTGATTGATCATAATCAGCAGTTATTAGCTTTAATTGCTAGAGTAGCAGAAAGTAAAAATGCTACATCCGCACAAGTTGTATTAGCATGGGAGCTTGCCCAAATACCATTTATTATTCCTATACCAGGCACAACTAAATTAACCAGATTAGAAGAAAACCTAGGTGGAGCAGACATCAATTTAACTAAAGAAGAGTTAGCTAGCCTAAACAATGCACTAGCAAAAATTGATGTCGATGAAACACATTTTTAATCACTTAACTTACTTAAGCTAGTTTTAGGAACTTTAAAGTTGACTTAGAGTAACACGAAGATAGTAATATATGAGGTGCAAGATAGTAAACATATAGGAGGAATACCAAAATGGAAACAGTAACTTTAGCTAATGGAATAAAAATGCCTATTTTAGGATTTGGAGTTTATCAAATTAGTGACTTGGCAGAATGTGAGCGTGTCGTAGGTGAAGCAATTGAGGTTGGCTATAGATCAATCGATACTGCCCAAGCCTATAGGAATGAAGCAGCAGTTGGAAATGCAGTTCGTAAAAGTGGTATACCCCGTGAAGAATTCTTCATTACGACAAAAGTATGGATTTCAAATGCAGGCTATGAGAAAGCTAAAGCGTCCATTGAAGAATCTTTGCGTTTACTGCAAACAGAATATATCGATTTAATGTTAATACATCAACCATTCAATGACTACTACGGTACATATCGTGCGATGGAAGAGTATTATAAAGCAGGTAAAATCAAAGCAATTGGCGTAAGTAATTTTTATCCTGACCGTTTCATTGATATCGCTCAGTTTAGTGAAATAAAGCCAATGGTGAATCAAGTTGAAACACATGTATTTAACCAACAAAAACAAGCACAACAAATTATGGAAAAGTATGGGACACAAATTGAATCTTGGGGACCTTTTGCTGAAGGTAAAAATGACTTCTTTAACAATGAAACACTTAAAGCGATTGGAGAGCAATATGGTAAGTCTGTTGCGCAAGTGGCTTTGCGCTACCTTATCCAACGTAATGTTGTCGTTATCCCAAAAACGGTATCGAAAGACAGAATGATTCAAAACTTTGAAGTCTTTGATTTTGCATTAATAAATGAGGACATGAATAAGATTGAAAAGCTAGACCAAGAAAAGAGTCTGTTTTTCTCTCATTCTGATCCGGAAACAGTTGAGTTTTTGACAGGACTAGTGAGATAACCTACTGAATTGACGAATAGTTATTATAGCAAAAGCCGATTTTCCTTTAGAAAATCGGCTTTTTCATATTCGGTTATTATCATTAAATTCAGTACCAAACCTGATACCAGGCTTTAATCAGCAACGTTTTATTACTTTGTCGTTAATGCTCCAACCACCTTATGTGGAACATAAGGCTCTTCCAAGTAGGAGACTTCCTCTGTGGTTAACTTCACAGCTAAAGCACCAGCAGAATCCTCCAGATGAGACACTTTCGTAGCACCAATTATAGGAGCTGTTACTGGCTCTTTTTGCAGCAGCCAGGAGAGTGCAATTTGGGATCTTGCCACAGCATGTTTTTCTGCTAGCTCTGCAACTCGTTCTACAACTAAACGGTCATTCTGTTCTGTTGAACCGTATTTAGATTTTTGCGTTGCATCTGTTTCAGAACGGAGAGTATCCTCTGACCAATCACGGGTTAATCTGCCTGAAGCTAACGGACTGTAAGGAATCACACCAATTTTTTCTTCCTTACATAATGGCAGCATTTCTCGTTCCTCTTCCCTATATATTAGGTTAAGATGATTTTGCATGGAAACAAATTTTGTCCATCCATTTTTCTCAGCTGTATGGTTTGCCTTCAAAAACTGCCATGCATACATGGCTGAAGCGCCTATGTATCTTACCTTCCCAGCCTTTACTACATCATGAAGTGCTTCCATTGTTTCTTCAATTGGTGTGTTGTAATCCCAACGATGTATTTGGTACAAATCAACATAATCCGTTCCAAGGCGTTTAAGACTTTTATCAATTTCACTCATAATATGCTTTCGCGATAATCCCTTGCTATTGGGACCATTGCTGTTTAAATCCTTGCCTAACGGAAAGTAAACCTTTGTTGCAATGACAACTTCATCCCGATTTGAAAAGTCTTTAAGGGCACGTCCAAGAAATTCTTCACTCGTACCATCTGAGTAAACATTAGCAGTATCAAAAAAATTGATACCTAACTCAAGAGCTTTTTTAATAACTGTACGACTGCTCTCTTCATCAATTACCCAAGGATGCATCCAACGTTCCTTTACTCCAAAACCCATACAACCAAGACAAAGTCTAGATACATCTAATCCAGTGTTACCAAGCTTAGTATATTCCATTGCAATTCCTCACTTTCCAAATTTTTTTCGTTTTCATTACTAGTATAAATTTATATGTGAATCTTTCAATTGTCAAAAAGTAGCAATATGTATAGTAATGAACAAAATACTAAAAAATGTCCAACATCTTAATGACTATATATTGTCGGATATAATTTATCTGTTATCCAGCTGACGCAAAATAGTTTATAGATATTAATACATGACTATTGTGGATTAATCATTCATTTAACAGGGAATTATAGGTTAAGAGGAACAATGAAGCTTTTTTTATGGGGAATAAAATGACCACCAATTTATTGTTAACTTTACAGCCATATTTTTTAAGGGGAGCGACTATGGATTTTCATTATTTCACAACAGATGATCAAGTTAAATTAGCATATTCTGTGCAAGGGACAGGCATTCCTATCGTATTTTTGGCAGGATATGGTGCGCCAGGTGAGCTTTGGTTTTCTCAGGTTCAAGCCTGTGTTAAAGCGGGATTTCAAGCGATTGTGTTTGACAGACGCAGCCATGGAAATTCTGAGAATCCTGCCTTTGGGCAAAGCATGCAGCGACATGGACAAGACCTGTATCAGCTCATCCAGCACCTTGGGCTTGTAAAGCCAATATTAGTGGGACAGTCGATGGGAGCATCCGCTGTTTTTTCGTATCTAAAACAGTATGGGGAAGAAAATGTCAGCAGTGTAATTGATGTTGATCAAACCCCTAAAATACTTAATGATGATAATTGGAAGCACGGTATGTATAACTCAGAAAAGATTGACTTTGAAAATTATCTGAATCAAAAGCACCCTTCACCATTTTATAAAAGAGTTCCGTTCAATGTCCTTTTTCGTATGCTAATGATAAACCGAAAGCTGTCTAAATTTGATTTTGTATCAACAAAACCGTTATTCCTTGATCATATACATTCAGACTGGCGCCAAACCTTGGAAAAGTTGACGATACCGATACTATTCCTTGCTGGTGCACATAGTCCTATGTGGCCTGCCAGTCATGCTGAAGCCGCTGCAAAATTGTGCAGCAACGGAAAGTATTACATTGTAGAGAAAGCTGGCCATGCTGTTAACCTGGAGCAATCTAAAGCCAGCAACCAAGAAATCTTGCGTTTTATCCGCAGTATATAAGAGAATCAGTACTAATTAAAAGAACAGAACCCCCATTAGAGTGGAAATCTTAGATTAGTATGGTTATTTGCTAATCGGAATATATTGTATTTGGGTGAAATGGGTGAATGAATACATTTTAAAAAAAACAGCTTCTTATTTTTATGGACCACTTTAACCAGTGGAAAAATAATAGAATTCATTTTTACTTCAATAGAAACTCTGAGATAGACTAGAATTTACCAAGAGCACCTTATTTGATTTAAGATAAGGTGCTTTTAAAAAAAATTTATTGTTTATTAAGTCGTTTATGAGCGGAATTTCGATCTGCCGTAATGGGAATATGATTCAATACTTTTCCTAAACCATAGTGAGGCATATTTGCATAAATAGCTTCATAATTTCCCTTCCTTATTTGATACGTTTCATGATAAATTCCTACTGCATCATTGTTACCTACTTTTTGATTGAAAGACTTCCAAGCAGTCAAATGCTTTTCATTATGAGCATATGCAAGCAAATCTTCGACTGAACGCCAATATTGGATCATGGCAGTTGTTTTCATTCCGAAATAACTTTCCATCGATAAAAATCCTAGCTCCTCTTTGTTTGTATAAAGCTCCTTAATCATTCCTGGCATGGCTGTAAATACTGGTAACCACTTATGCATTGCGAGTCGCTTGTTAATTCTCATTCCAATGATAAAAACGACAATATCCTCTTTATTATCAATCGTATAACGCCCTGTATAAATGTGGTTGGTCATCACTAATTTCCCCCTATAAAAATTTATTAAGAGTAAAATCGCACCAGTCTATCGCTGCCTTGGTAGTTCTTTTTCCATAATCCAATGTACACAGCCAATATAATGCATCTTCATCATTATCTTTGTGATTAATAATAGCCTGTTCAATAGATATATAAGTTTGATAACGTTCTTCAAGTTCTTGCTTATAATTCTCTAGAAGCAATACCTTTTTTCCTCGATCTTGATAGCGTCCAAAAAATAATTTAAGCAAAACTTCATTTCGCTCAGTTGGTATTTGTTCAATTGGCTTCTCTAACCAATTCTTTAATACCTCTAATCCCTTCGAAGTCAAATAATATTCATTACTATCAGGTTTTCCATGACCAGATGAAGTACGAACCTCTGCTAATCCATCTTGGGCAATTAATTTTAGAGATGGATAAATTTGTCCATAACTAATTTTCCAAAAATGATTTAAGCTCTGGTCAATCAGCTGTTTAATAGCATAACCAGATTTACATTCAGTAGTTAATATTCCTAATATTGCATATGTAGTAGCGTTATAACTTTTCACTAATTTTCACACCTATCTAAAAGATATATATCATTTAGATACATGATAATAAATTCCAACATAAAACACAAGTTAATTTTCTGAATAAATAAAAATTTACAAAAAATAGCCGTAGCGATTTTAGATATCGTTACGGCTATAACTTTAAATGTAATTTCCCTATTATTTCGTATTATGAAGCAACCTCAAATTTCAAGGAGTTTCGATTTACTGTGATATATTCACCTGTTGTTTTATTCATTACTTGAGACACTTCCTTGGTATGCGTTATCTCAAACCAGTCATTTTGTATATCCACCAGTAATTTTACTTCAACATCACTTTCCCCATATTTAATACCACTATAATATAATTTCGTCATCGTCTTCATTCCTTTCTATAATGATTAATAAGAGTCATGCTTCAACAGTTTCTTAATTTAATTATAAGGTATTTTTTAAATGAAGTGTAATTCCCTTGCGAATTATACTTAAGCTAAAGGTGAGTATTGCTTTATAAAGGAATTGTTTCCAATAAATAGGAAGTAACTGTTATTATATATTAAAGGTGGTTGCTCTTCTATTATTGGTAGGTTGGAGAAGGGGAAGGTCTTTAGTTTAGTTATTGAAAGGGTTGAATATAATGGAGATTTGGGACGTTGAATCAAGTCAATATAGATTGGAGGATTTATTAGAAGAAGATATACAAATGGCAGAAGCTTATTTTGGCGTTAAATTACCTGATGACTATATTAAATTATTAAAAATACAAAACGGTGGAACACTTATATGTAATGCACTCCCAATAGCTTTAGATAGATGGGATGGAGATGACTATTTAGAAATAGATAATCTTCGTGGAATAAAAAAAGATAAAGGGATAATGGAAACAGAATATTTCAAACAGGAGTGGGGGATTAGCAAAAGAAATATTATTCTAATCAGTGGGGATGGTCATAGTTGGTTTGCCCTAGATTACAATCATGGCGCAGAACCAAAGGTTATATATATTGAAACAGATTCAGAAAGAATCACCCAAATATATGATACTTTTCAAGAATTCATCAACCACTTATACGTACATGAGCATGATGAAGAGGAAGGTTTGAGAACAACTCCACTTCCAACAATTGAAGACGCTAGAAAGTTAATTAATTGTAGCGAAGAGGATGATATTATAGAGGGTTTTGATATATTTAATTCGTTTATATATGATGAAAGTATCCATGAGGAATATTTTGATTATGTATTGAATTTTATAAAAAGTGGAAATGAAGATTTAAAAGATTATGCAGCAGAAGCGGTATGGAGAGTAGTAACTGCGCAATACCCAATAGATAAATCTTTAATTCAGAAAGTAATTGTTGAACTTAAAGATGATAAAGATCCGACCATTCAAAATTTTCTTGAAGAAATAGAAGAAATTATAAATTCTGTTTGAGGTTAAGGGCACAGTTGGCTCTTTTCTTATGTAACAATCTTGGTAGCATACCTGTAATAGATAAAAGTTAGCTGCGAATTGTAATGAAATTTAAAAAGTATTGGTAGGGATTCTATTGGAATTTTGGAATTATAAATTAAAAGACGACCCATATAAATTACAAAACATTAATAAAAAAGATATAGAACTAGCTGAAAAAGCTTTCCATATCAAATTACCTCAGGCTTACATTGATTTACTAACAGAACAAAATGGCGGTTGTTTAGAAAAAACTTGTTTACCGGTAAATTTTAAAAATGATTGGGCAGACGACCATATACTTTTTGATTATTTAATAGGAATTAAGAAAGACAAAGGTATCATGGAATCAAATTACTTACTCAAAGAGTGGGGAGTTAAAGAAAAAAATCTTATTATAATCAGTGGGGATGGTCATTTCTTTATAGCCCTTGATTATAGAACTAACAAAGAGAACCCAACAATCGTGTACATTGATACAACAGAAGATAAGATAACTAAAATCTATGAAGATTTTTCAACAATGGTGAATAGTTTATATGAAGAAGATGTAAAGAATAAGGAAGACATAGAAGAAATGGAAGAACTAAGAAAACACCTACAGAATTCTAAAAAAAGATCCATTGAACTAATGGAAAGCATGGATAATGATGACATAGTAGAAGGTATTCATATGTACTTTGGTGCAAATGCAGGTTTTATACAAGAGAATGATGTATATATAGAAAAACTTATAAAATTTATCCAGCATTCTAATGAGGATATACGCTTAGCTGCTGCTGAATGTTTATGGCGTTCCATTAGTATTGGTAATATCAAAGAAAATAAAGTAATTAGTTTGGTATTGGATATATTCAAAAATGAAAACCATCCAGATATTAAGTATTTTTATGATGATATAATTGAAAACCAAGCAAAATAAAGGACTCATTATGAATATTGGGAAGAGTAACAATAGAGCTTTAAATTCAGTGAGAAATGTTCTTCTAGTCCTGGTCATATTAGTATGCCTTATAACCGAGTAAGATATAATAGACTCCCGAATTTAGTGGTAAACATCGCAACTAAGGAGCCTCAAGGTCCATGCTTTGCCAACCAGCAAACCAGATGATAAAGATATCTGGTTTGCTAGCTAGGGCTAGGGCAGGCTAGTATAGCAGCTTCTCCTAGTAATATTGCTAGTAGGATCTTTATACCGATTAGCAGTATGCCCTGATTTAGTGATTTGTCGACTGAACCTTATAATTAAATGGCATCAATTTGCTAGTACATCTTGATACTCTTCTTTACTTTCAAGAACACTTTTTGCGTAAGGACATACAGGAATAATATATAAGTTTTCAGCTCTTGCATATTCAGCTAGCTTATTTACTAATTCTTTGCCTAATCCACGACCATTATGGCCCTCGTATACAACTGTATGGTTTACAATAATTAAATTTCTTCCATCTACATCTTTTCCACTTGGTATAAATTGAATTCTTGCAATAACTTCATTAGATTCCTCAATATAGAATTCATTCTTGTTCATTTTAATCTCAGCCATTTCCTCATTCTCCTAACTTTCTAGTTTTGTTTTATTTTTGCTCGTAAGTAAGTGCTCTACTTGGGCAAAGATCAATCACTTCCATGATTTTTTCATCTGTAGCATTCTGTGGTGATACCCAAGGTCTTTTCTGAGTATTGAATACACTTGGCAATCCCTTTACACATTCTGCTGCATGTTTGCAAGAATTGGGTTTCCAATATATTATGATATCTTCAGAATCATAAGTTTTAATTTTTTCGCTCATAATATCCTCCTTCTAATAGTTCCATGGCCATAATTTTAAAATATTCTTAATACATTCTTAATCGATATTTCACAAATCTGTATGATAAGTTTCTACCAACAAACGAGCTACTTAGTAGCAACATTACAAATTTTTGAAAAACAATATTAATTTAATAGTACTATATGTTAGGAGGAATCTCCAATTCGAGACTTGTTATTTAAAAATAAAATATATAGATGTAGCAAAATTTTTATCATTGGATTTTCTTCCACAGAAATATAAACAGTAAAGGTGCAACAAGCCCATATAAATGTAGAGGATCACAATCGGGGGAGCATTAGTTGAACAAGTTTAACTAAAAATAAAAAAGCCGCTTGGATAATTTGACTGTACTTATTTCAATTCGCCCCTTTGATTAAAAAGGGGCGAATTCATCTTGGCATCTCAATCAAAATAAACAGGTTCTTGAGGATTTCGTAAATGATTAAAAACCATTTTAATTTGCGATTCAGTAATTCGAGCAGTTGAAAATGGAGGTTATTTGTTTTCGGTAAAGAACGCAACTGCATTCGATTCCTTCCTTTGCCTGGCCACCAATTATTTCACATTGATATTTTATAAACATGATAGAGAGAGGGAGGATGTGGATGGCATTTTTTGTCTAAAACACTTATCAACTTGATCGCTCTTACATCAAACCCTGATTCTTCTTTTACTACTTTGATCGCAACTTCACTTGGAGTTAACCCTATGTCCCCCCAACCACCTGGCCATGACCACTCACCATCCGTTCTTTCGCTCACCATTCTGTGTATATACACCTGAAAAAAGATGTACCGATAGTACAACAGTACATCTTTTTCCATTAGGGAAAATGCCCTCGCTTTATGGAGTAAATAGGAATAATATATAGTGTTCTACAGTAATTAAGATCTTTTGTTTTTTCTCCATAATACGATTTTTGTCAACCTTTTAAGGTTGACCCTTTTACATAAAAGTATTTTGGTTTATCAATGTTATGCTTGTTTGCTTCATGGTGAAATTTTGGGTTGCGGTGCATTGCTTAATTTAAAATCCAGAGTTGTAAAAGAAAGGAGGAATAAAATTTGTACTCTTTACGTTGAAAGAAGTTAAAAGGAAACAAACTGTTTTAAGAAATAACTAGTTATCTAAATAGAATTTTTTGTATTTAGATGAACATAAATTAAATTAGTTGTAGGCTTTCCTTAGAGGGAAAGCCGGTTCTTATGTGACATTCGGGGCCGTCGGTTTAAGAATAATTACATATTGGCCATATACCTGCTCTTTTTATTATTAACGACTATTATTAAATCGGTTGGTTCTCAATCCGCCTCTTTTTATTTCAGCGTCAAAGGATATATCTATCTTTGACTTGGCGAATCCTTCATCCCAATTGTTATCCATTTCATATTTCTTAAAGTGCTTATAATCTTGATCTCGAAGCATTTCTCCTAAGCCAAAAATGTCTGCATTATATTCCGTACTTGCTTTTTGTATAAACTCTTTAATATTTTTTTCCATCGTTGAATTTATCCTTTTTTCTAACCTTCCAAAAGTAGAAATATCGTGGAAGTTCTCCAAACATTCTATCCCATCTAAATAACCTTCTGTCTTAATTTTAATATGAAAGTTTGGGACATTGTTTTTTTCCTTTGCTGTAACAACTGTTTTAGAGTGGGTTACTTCATATGCAAACTTTTTATCATCTTCACATTGTGCAGTCAATGTAGTAGTTTTTATTTTATTTTCTACAAAGAGTAAGTATCTCACCTCTTCAAGGGAACCATATCCAGCCAATTTTCCATGTTTGATAACAGCAAGAGACTCTAAATCAACCTTGGCCTCAGGAGTTTCATTTTTTAAGTTTTCTACATTTCCACCTTTTTTTGCATCTCCATTTAGCCGAACTGCAGGAAGAACGGGGGATTGTCCCGTTGCATTGTATACTCGAACAAAATCATTTAATTTTAAATCTGGCGCTCCACCATAATCTTTCTCCATAGTGTCTAATTGTCTGGCCAATTTTAAAGAAGCGCTTTTTTTATACATGTTAATAACCTGTAAGATATCTCCTGCGCTACTTCCTTTTTTCACCACTACGATATTAAAGTCATCTCGCATTTCTCTATTACGATCTACAAAGTCTAGAAATCCTATAAGACCTTCCTCCGCTATTTCTTCACTAATTGCTAATATATACATGTGTGAATAAATAGGGTGTGTAGCAATACCTGTATTTAGCTTAGTGGAAAGTTCAGCAATGGTATCTCCTTCTATTGAATAAACATAAGAGGGAGCATTACCAGAGGCCGTTTTAGCCGTCACTTCTCTTGCTTCTGTGGTTTCAACAGTAAGTCTGAATTTTGAACGTTCGCCTTTATCTACTGCCATCCCTGTTATAACAGATTCTCCAGACAATTCTCTACGATCCCAACAACCCGCCAATAGGATTACTATATGTATTATGATAATAATTTTTATTATTCGCATATAAACTCCAATAACATTATTTAATGCTATTAGTTTTCTCAATAATCCATACATGTTATTCCAGTTTCCAATTCAGTAGTGAGACTAAAAAAACAAAATTTAGATGTGGTAAGCTTGTAATTGTTCATAATAAAAATTTGCAGGGTTATAAGAGGTGTCAATAGAATTGAAAACAAACGATGAGGCTTTATTGGTAATATTCAAATATATAAGTACTTATATTAGATATATCTTCCTTCCAAGCGAAAGAAAGTTTTTATCCAATGTAAGTTTAGTAAAAGAGAAATATTGGTTTCAAAAATTATTAAAAAACAATCCAGCTATCTCTAGGCTTTTGGAAGAAGATAAAGAACTTAAAGATTATTTTTCATCCAGGAAAAAGGTTAGAAAGTTGCTTAGAGATAAAGAGGAACGAAAGAACTTCAAAAAATTGATAAAAGTTAAAGAATAGAAGCAACCTTTAAAGGAGATTGGAATATATAAATGGGGACATAATCGAAGAAGATTATTGCTTTTATTTCTTCTACAACTGTAGGGTATCATTCTGTAATAAATGAAAAAATAGCTTATGGAAGAAACAGGGCAGGATAATTTAAGTATACTTATTCACAAACTAGTTGCACTTAGGTTATTCATGTTAATAATCTAGAAGAAATAGTAGAAGTTCTTATACATAAATAAAAGTCTACAAGGAGGATTGTAAATGAGTTTGGCTACTTATATAGGGTGTAATATAGAATTACCGATTAATGATGTCGATGAGGGTTCAGATGAATTTTTTTATATTTACGGTTACTTCGCAGATGAGCTTAATCTGCTAAATGTAAAAAATCATCAGTTTAATACTCCTTATATCTATGAAATATCAGGTAATTTGGGAATTGAGATTAGCCTATATATGAATCCAAAAAGACGTGCAAAATCGCAGAAGAATCTAATGAAATTATTTGAAATTATGGATACTTATATAAGTAATGACGATTTTTTTGAACTTTATAGTTGCTGGGTAGGAGAAGAAGCTAGAGAGCGAAAAGGGGAAATAACGCTCCATATCAATAATTTTGATATTGATCAAATTGAAATACCTGAACAAACGCTAGTTAGATTTGTAAAATGAATATTTCTTGTTAGATATATTTAATTCGTTATTAAGGAACCATATTCCTGTTTGTTTTGTTTATCTTAGATGAACTGTTAATAGGAGTGGTTTATAAGTCGCTTTTCTTATCTTATGAAGCCTCTTCATATTGGTCCAGCTCTAGAACAGAAAAGGCACCAACTATTTCACTGATTTTAACAGCGATGTATGAGTTTTTTTGTCCTGATTTCTCATCGACTTTCACTACTGTTAAAGATGTGTCTAAGCTTGATTTGCTTGCATCGTTCACTCTCAGTGTTACATCGTCTTTGCCTGAAGATATAACAACAATCTTTTCCTTACCAGATGCATTGAAGATTTTGTAGCCCTTATATTTAGTGTTTGTTGATTGTAACTCATCCACGTAGTTGAACACATCAGGCAACTCTTTTATTGCATCTTCTTCTAAGAGGATGTAATCCATTGAGCTGGAGCAGCCTGATAAAAGGAAGAAAGATAAAAAAACACAACAGAATGAATTTTTTTTCATTTTAACGTCTCCTTAGATGTATTTAGGAATGTATTAATTGATTTCTGTAATGGTGATAAAGAGTTTTGCTAAACCTCTATGGTCGTATGAACAGATAGGATAGAGATTCTGAAAGTATTAAGTCTATATGTAAGTAAAGAGGGGGGATTAGTCCTTCGGTATAAAATAGTTCAACCCTCTAACCATATGGATACTTTCTTTTCCATTGCTTCTTGCAAGTCGTTAATTTCACCCACATCCTGTATTGCTTTTTTTACATATTTTTTTGGGAACATTTCTTCTAAAGAGGATTGATATCCGGTGCCGTCCTCTGGTTCTTGATAGCCGACTACAGAATAGGTATCTCCTCTCTTATCTAAGCGGATCAGAGCTGCCAATGAATGTCCTGCCTGTGTTTCTGTTCCAGTTGACCTGTTGAAACCAGCGTAGTAAGACCACATGTATACATCTATAATTCCTTTTGACTCACTGGTACCATACACTCTATGTACCTCGAATTGTTTCTCTGTATCTGGATAAGAAGTTGCATTTTTCTTTATAATGTAGTCGGATATGATGTCATCCATCTGTTTGGTTACCTGTTTATTTCCGTTCGTGGTTACCACTCCAGATTTTGTACAACCTGTTAGAGCTATGGTGAGAATGATTGAGATAATGAAGATAATGAAGATGAGTTTGTTCCTTTTCATATGGGGCTATTAACCCTCCTTGGTGGTTTCTGATGCTTTGTTGTGTTAGACGGCCATGATTTACAAAAAGTTACAAAGAAGAAAGTATTGGTACATAAATGGTTGAATTATTTAGTTGGATTAATATAAAGAAGTTTGCTCTTTAACTAAAGGAGGAGTGAAGATTTTTGTATTTAAATAACTATGCAAAAATTTTTGTGAATGTTGGAGTGACAGTTGAAAAGGGAGATCTAATTAAGATGAAATTTTTCTTCTGAACATTTACCTTTAGTCTGTGAAATCTCAAAAGAAGCCTACAAAAATGTTGTTTTTTAATTCTTTGGAGATATCAAGGCATCCATCCTCCAGTAAAAAATTATAGCAGCAAGCTATACGGAACAAACGTGGCAGGATAGTTGAAGAACAAAATATGATAAATTAAGAATACATATTTTAAATTTAAATGTTAAAGAGGTTGAGTATGAAAGAAAAAATTAAATCTCAGTTAGTAAGATTAGTGGGGCTAAAGTTACAGTATGCAGGACGGACATCTAACCTCTTTTGGCTTGGTATTGGGGATTTAGTTAAAATAAACCGAAGAGGCAGAATCGAGGAAACGGCAGAATACGCTTTACATATCCAATGTTCATGGAGAATTACATTAGGAAACAAAATTATTGTAGCTTCAAGGGATTTCTATTCTCCAAATTCACAATGGGATGAAAAAAATGAGGATTTCGATTGGGATATAAAAGGTAACAATAGATTTGATGAACGTATTAATACTTTTATAAAAGACTATGGCCAAATTAAAGTATTACAAATTGATTCTGATGAAGTTGGTGGATTAAATGTCACTTTATCTGGGAATTACAAGTTAGAAGTATTTCCAGATAGTTCAGAAGACGATGAACAAAATGAACACTGGAGATTCTTTAATCGAAAAGAAAACAGTCCTCATTTTATTGTTACTGGAAATGGAATTGAAAAAGTTTGAACTTCCACTAACGGGTGATTGATCCAGTAAGGATTAATGATTCTTTATCTCCCTTGTACTAACGTTGCAGCATTTCTGTAATAAATGAAAACTAGCTTATAGCAGAAACGTGGCAGCATGACCGACATCCACCTTATGGAAAGGTTGAACGAAGGAATGTAGGAGCGTAGACTCTGTGAGACTTGGGAGGGTAGACCCCCGTAAGATATGTGGACATCCATTGGTGCGTACATACCTATTTATCCAACTTTTTGAAATGGACTGAAGGTTGGCTAGTTTCTTGCTCTCATTTTTTTCGTAAACAGCTAGATTGTATTCTTTTCTCTCTAATCAAATCTATGAAGTTAAATAGGTTAGATAGCAATATGGAGAAAAACTGCGTATTTAAGAGATAAGTGTTTGTTTATTGAGGGAGGATAGTGAAATAAGGATTTTTGTAGACCTATGTAATAAACTGAGAATAGCTAAATAATGTTTATAAAAAAGAAACCCTTACCTATTAAGTGAGGGTTTAACGTGGAAAGAGATATAGAAATAATTTAGATTTAATTTTGTGTTTTTTTAACTTTTACGCTTATTTTGGTAATATAATCATCTTCATTCGTAGCAACTAATGAATGGAGTAAATATTCCTCATAAACATCTCCATCTGTAATAAAGTCTTGTTTTTTAAGCTCTTTTATTAAATTGAAATAAGTTCCCTTAAGACTATCATATTTTCCTTGATGATAAATAATAGCATACATACCAGCAGGTTTTTTAACTGCATTTGGCCCTTCCATTCTACAGAATAAACATTCTACTTTTTGATATTCTTCATTTAGAAGCTTATTTGTTTTTAAAACAGACCCAAAAGAAGCTAATCCTTTTATGCCAATTTCTTTTATGAATTCCTCATACATATTTGACAATTCTTCCACAGGAGCATCCCAATCAACATCTTTTGCTGAACTATATAAAACATATTCTACTGGCATCTCTTTTATTATTAACTCTCCTATAGTGACATTACTCAGCTCGTTCGTTACCTCAGTTATATTACTGAGTAAGGTTTGTATTTCTTTTAGGTTACTGATTTCATTTTTTATTTTTTCTATTTGGATAGAAGCAAGCTCATTCAAGGAGTCAATAGAAGGTGAAGCAAAATATTTTTTTAAATCTTTTATAGGAAGATTGACTGAACGAAGTGAGTGTATAGCAATAAAACTATCTAATTGTTCTAAAGTGTAATATCGATAACCATTTGAGTGTATACCTGCTGGTTTAAACAAATTAATTTTATCATAGTACAATAATGTGTCTTTATTTATATCAAATAAGTCAGCAAATTCTCCTGTCGAAAATGTTTTATGAAATTTATTGTTCAATTTATCGATTCCCCTCTTCACTATGGAGTTACTCCATGCTTTATAATAACATTTATTATAGAATCTGTACCTAAATTATAAAAGCTTATATAGATAATATCATTGGCTTTATATAGCTAGAATTATCTTTAGGCAATAAAAAGGAGTTTGTTGAACCATGTATTTATTATCAAGTATTCTTACAATAAGTAACTTTATATGTGGTGTCCTGTCAATCTTTTCTCTGTTTTTTTCAGATATCTTCGCAGCTATGTTATTTATTTTTTTCGGTATGATATTTGATTTATTAGACGGCGCTGCTGCTAGAAAGTATAATTCTATATCAGAATTTGGAAAGGAGTTAGATTCCCTTTCAGATATAGTTACTTTTTGTATAGCCCCTTCTATGCTTGTTTATTATATATCATTATATCAGCTATCAATAATAGGTCTGTTAATTGTTCTAGGTTTTAGCGTATGTGGCTTAATTCGTCTTGCACGATTTAATGCGAAACAAAGTAATTTATCAACATTTATTGGTATGCCAGTCCCACTTGCTGCATTTTGTTTAATGGGTATATCTTTTCTTCAACATCCAGTTATAGTAGCTTTTTGTACTTGTTTATTAGGTTATCTTATGGTGAGCCGTATTAAATTTCCTCACTTTAAAAATAATGGAAATTGGGAGAGCGAAAATGGAATTAGTTAATGATCTAATTATGCATTATGGCTATATAGCTGTCTTTTTTATGCTTATGCTAGGAATAATAGGTTTACCAATACCGGACGAATTCGTAATGGTATTAATCGGATATTTCACACATATAGGTACTCTTAGCTATACGTTGTCTATTATAATTTGTTTCACAGGTTCCTTATTAGGAATGATAATAAGCTATTTTATTGGGAAGAAGGCTGGGAGGCCAATTATTGATAAATTTGGAAAATGGATTGGGTTGAAAGAAAAAAGAATTGTAAGGGTTGAGAATTGGATGAGTAAATATGGTTCCTATTCAATTATTTTTGGATATTTTGTACCTGGTATTCGTCATATAACATGCTATTTTTGCGGTGTCTCACACATGAGGTTAAGATCATATATTTTATTTGCTGGGATAGGAGCTTTTTTATGGTGTTTTATTTTTATTACGATTGGAAGATTTCTAGGTTAGATCGTTGGTGAGTAAAGGTATAATCTTGGAATTCGTAGAAAAAGAAAGTTTTAACACTCTTTTTACAAGGTTAACCTTTAACTAACAAAATGAGAACAATTAGATATAACAATCCACTCGTTTGAGTGAATAATACCTGCAGTGGAGGCAATTTAATCTTTCTGCAGAAGAGATGTCAGCATCAATTGAAGCAGTCAGTAACTTCTGCTATAAATGATGCTGAAATAACTTTGAAATGAAAAGTAAAATTAGCCTTTTCAAAATAAATAAACATTATATAATATTAAACACTTATTAACAGGTACGATCTTAAAGGTCGTGCCTTTTTTAGTTAAAATTTTAAACTAATTAATGTTGTGAGCATAATAAAGGGTTGATTAAATAATCAAATTAAGCAAGTGAGATACTTTTACTATTTTGATTTTCTTTTTAAACTTTATCTATTTTTCGCTTTACTATGGAGTAACTCCATACTTTATGATTATATTTATTATAAAAAGTAAAAGTATCAATGATAAATAAAAATTACTTTTGGAGGTTTATATATGACAATGCTTTTTAAATCTAAAGGTGCCATGATATTGCTTATGTTAAATATGTTTTTAGCGATGGCAGCATTCGGTTTAGTTGTACCTGTTATGCCAGAGTATATTAAAATGCTAGGGCTTAGCGGAACAATCGCTGGATTTTTAACTGCTGCTTTTGCAGTAACACAGTTATTCTTCTCACCATTTGCAGGACGATTTTCAGATCAATATGGACGAAAGAAGGCCATTGTTTTTGGAATGGTAGTACTTGCAGTTTCTGAGGCGATATTTGCATTAGGATCATCTGCAATATGGTTATTTATCTCCAGATTCCTAGGAGGATTAGGTATCGCTTTCGTTGCACCTGCAGTTATGGCCTTTATTGCAGATATAACTACTGAGCAAGAGCGTGCGAAAGGCATTGGTTATATTTCTGCAGCAATGTCTACAGGTTTCTTAATTGGTCCAGGTATTGGTGGATTTCTTGCAGAATATGGTACTCGAGTGCCTTTTTATGCTGCTGCAATTGGTGCAGGTATAGCTGCACTTATAACGTGGTTAGTATTACCGGAAGTTAACAGGGTGAACAATGGGGATGTAAAAAATGGTATTTCAACATCTAATCAAGGTATATTAAGAATGATCATTAGCTCTGTTAAAGCTCCATATTTTAATGCTTTAATTGTATTATTAGTGCTGGGATTTGCTCTCTCTAATTTCGAGACAGTCTTTGGCTTGTATCTGGATGCAAAATATAATTTCAATCCAAAAGACATAGCAGTAATTATGACTATTGGTGCTGTTGTTGGAGTAATAATTCAGCTTGGAATATTAGACTTACTCGTGAAAAAAATAGGGGAGTTAAAAGTTATATATTTGAGTTTATTAGTTGCGGGCCTATCTATTATGTGTATTATCATAGCAAACAGTTATTGGTCACTTATATTTGTTACCATAATCGTGTTTGCTGCTTGTGACTTGTTAAGACCTGCGGCAAGTTCATATTTATCTAAGCAAGCAGGAACAGACCAAGGATATGTTGCTGGATTGAACTCTTCCTATAATAGTATAGGTACTATCCTAGGTTCTGCAGCAGCAGGAATTTTATATGATGTTAGTATAGGACTTCCGTATATTATTGCAGGTGCTATATTAATCCTTTGTTACTTTTCATTATTGGTTGTTGATAAATATAAGCCAAGAGCCAGAAACAAAACATTTGAGAAAATAAAATAAATTAAAACCAAGGTAAAGTAATATCGTACTTACATCAAAGGTTAATTAATTTAGCCGTAAAGGCAATCAAGGTTTAAAGGTATTATCATACCTTTAAACCTTGAATAATAATATCTATTGCATTCAAATAAAGATTCTTTTGTTCCTCTGGTGTTTTAAATCCATAGATATAAGAATTACTTAGAGAGGAAATCAAACTGAAAAGAATAACACAGGCGCTATCAGTATCTAAATTTGATTTAAACTCTCCAGTTTCTTTACCATACTCTAGAATCGTTTTAATGATGTCAAATTCAGGTTTAAATAAGCTAATAACGTTAGTTGAATCATCTTTTTTTACTGCAACTAAATAATCAGGGATAGTATTCGTTAATGGCTGATGTAACATACTATTTAATTTAGCCCATGAGTATAATTTTTGCTCAGCTGTTGACTTACTTTGTGACATTATGTCCCATTTTTTCACAAAATCAGTAGACGCTTGTGTTAGACAGTAAAGATATAAATCTTCTTTATTCTTAAAGTGATAGTAAATGGTTCCTTTACTTAAATTAGTTTCCTTTTTTATATCATCCATAGATGTTGTTGTATAACCTTTGTACTCAAAAATTTTGGTTGCTATTTCTTTAATAAACTTTTTTGTATCTTCGCTATTTCTTCCAATTGGTCTACTCATAGTTCCTCCTTAATCTATCCTAAGTTTATTATAAATCAATCGAAAACCACAAGTATTCGAATTTTAATTTAAATATTTTTCTTGTTTTGTTCGTTTTAATAATGTTTCAAAGGTAATTAATTGACCATTCATCCGAATAGTGATATTGTTAAATATAGAGATCGTTATATTTTTTTAATCTCTATCGGACGTTTGTCCGAATAATTCAAAAGGAAGTGATTTACATGGGAGAAAAAGTAATAATTGTTGGTGGAGGCATTGCTGGGTTATCCATGTCACTATTCTTAAAAAAGGCAAATATTGAGAGTGTAATTTATGAACAAGCACCTGCATTTGGAAAAGTAGGGGGGCACTTTGTTATCCACCCAAGCGGCTTACAAGTATTAGAGGAATTAGGGTTAGGTGAAGCAATTGAGAAAAACAGTCATAAACTAATTGACTTTAAAGTAATGGATAAAGAGGGGAATTCTTTATTCGAAGAAATTGAAGTTGATATTGAGGAAGAGGAAATGCCACCTTTAATTAATATTGCACGTTTTCATTTAATAGACATTCTATATCAAAAAGTACTTCAAGAAGGAATAGAGATCAACTTTGGAAAAAGATTAAAATCGTTTAAAGAAGAAACAGATTATATTAATGTTTACTTCGAGGATGGAACAGAAACGAAAGGGAAAGTCCTAATTGGAGCTGATGGAGTACGTTCTAGAACAAGGTCCATATTATTCCCTTTCCCAAATTATCCATTAAAGTACAGTGGGAAATGGGCTGTATATGGTATGGTGGATACTAATAAACTCGGGGAACATGAGGAATTTTTTACTTCTGAACAGTCATTAATGTATTTCCACGACAACTTTAATTTCTTTGTTTCAAAACACCATCCGACAGATAAGGAAATTTCATGGTCTATTATTGTTAATGAAGAAAGAAAAATTCCTAAAAAGGATTTCGAAGAAAAATCAATTGAAGATTTTAAAGTAGATTTAGCAAATCAATTTAAAGATTGGGATGCTCCGATTAAACATTTGATTGAAAATACTGACGATTTTATACCTAAGCAGTTGTTTAGAATTGATTTAATGACTCAATACTCAAACGGAAGAGTTGCGTTAATAGGTGACGCTCTTCATACTGCAGATCCTAATGCTGGGATGGGTACGACTTTAGGATTAGAAGATGCATTGTATTTATCCAAAATGCTTAGAGATCATGTTGATCACGAAGATGCCTTTTATTTCTATGAGTACGATCGCAAGGCTAGAGCAGAGAAAGTGTTTAAAAGTGCTTCTATACTAGATAACCTTCAAATGGAGAATTTTGATGACTATGCGTTTTTTGGAGAAGGACTTAATGTTAGTTGGGAAAAGGTTTAACTTGGCATATTATTATTAAGTAAAAAACACACACTTACCACTAAATAAGTGTGTGTTTTTTTATTTTGAATTTGCAGTAAACTTTTTTACTCTCGGGCACTAATTTGGAAGCATTCCTGTAAAAAACGAAAACTGAAATAAAGTATAACTTTGTGAAGTAATGTACTTAAAGTAAAAGTAAACTGAGCTTGGAGATACATTCTCCAGCTCAGTTTACTTTTGTATTTTAAATCAACCTTTACCTTTAACATAGCCTATTTAATTTAAATTCATTTCAGATTTATTTGTTAAATATGACCTAAGTAGGCTTGACATAATCACTTTGTTATTAAAATATAGTTTGCTTAATCAGTGTGTGCCACCGCCTTAACTTCAATTAATTGCTCTGGGAACGCTAGGTAAGTTACTCCGATGAGGCTGCCGGCTGGTCTGTGTTGTTCTAGGTATTCCTTGAACAGACTGATGACTGACTCGGAATGCTCTTTTGGTTTTGTTAGAAAGACTTCCACATAAGCGAGGTTGAACTTAGTGACACCAAATTCCTCCAACACTCGGTCGAGGTTCTCAAATGTTTGTCGAGTCTGAGCTTCAATATTCTCCTTGCCAACAAACATACCATCCTTATCGTGCGAAAATTGACCTGAAATGTAGATAGTACCGTTGACGCTGTATCCTTGGGTAATGCCGTGATCCCATAGGTCGTGATTGTAGGTTTTAACATTAGTCATTTTTTTCTCTCCTTTATTTCAATGTAAGGTAAGTATAAAATGAATACAAAGAAATAAATAGTACGCACTATTTAGATAGCTACTACCAGAAAGGATAGTGTCAATATGAGTATGGCTGATTTTAATGAAAAGGGTAATATCCGAGAGACACCTTTTGGATATACATTGTCAGTTGTCGGAGGAAAATGGAAAATGCTAATTCTGTATCTCCTCTCGGAAAATCAACCCGTTCGCTTTAATGAGATGAAAAGAAGATTAGGAACGATCACCTATAAAACATTGAGTTCACAACTTAAAGATTTGGAAGCAGATGGGATGGTTAGACGAGAAGAATATCCTCAAATCCCTCCTAAAGTGGAATACAGTCTTACACATAAAGGAGAAACGCTATTACCTGTTTTAGAACAGTTATGTGAATGGGGAGAAAAAAACCGCAATAATTAACTTCTTGTTGTATAGATAATGGGAAATCATTTGAGAAGAGTTACATAATTGTGAAGTGCACCCCAATTGTTAGACGAAGCTCTAACAATTGGAGGTGCCTTTTTTATGGCCAAATTTCCAATAAAAAAAATATATATGTTTGTTATAAATTACTAATCATGGTATAAGTTTAATGAATCCTACTGTTGAAGAATATTCTTGACTGAGCATATACCAATGATAGCTATTGAATCTCCTTGAATAATTAATTTCTTATGAAATAGCAATTAGGTACGCACAAATACTACAAAGGAAGTGAACCTATGTCAAAAATAGTTATTATAGAGGACACGGAGAAGATAAGAGAGGAGCTTAAAAACTTTTTAATCAGATATGGTTATGAAGCTGTTGCGCCAATAAATTTTGAAAATATTATTAATGATACTCTAAAGGAAGAACCTAATCTAATACTTCTAGATATTAACTTGCCTATATATGACGGATACTATATCTGCAGAGAAATAAGAAAAATTTCCGATGTGCCTATAATAGTAGTTACGAGCAGGGATACTGAGATGGACGAACTTATGAGTATGAATTTAGGTGCTGATGATTTTGTTACGAAACCATATAATACGCAAATTCTTTTGGCAAGAATTGAAACAATATTAAGAAGAGTTCAAGGGTCAAACATTCGAGATACGCTTATTTATAATGATTTAAAGCTTAATTTATCCAATGGTTCTGTAACATATAAAGGAAAAGTGGCAGAGCTGACTAAAAATGAAATTAAAATAATTACTTGCTTATATAAATATAAAGGAAAAATAGTGTCTAGAGATGATTTAATGGATTTTATGTGGAACGCAGATGTGTTTGTAGATGATAATAACTTATCTGTCAATGTTGCCAGATTAAGAAAAAAACTTGAAGGGTTAGGTATGCAGAAAAATATAGAAACAAGACGTGGTTTAGGATATATACTTCCATGAGTATAAAAGAGTATTTAAAAGACAGAACTGTATTCCTGCTGATAAATTTTACATTATACATCATCATAAGTGGCATTTTACTGCTAATCAATATTAACAGCAAAGTAATTCTCCTGACTTTCTGCATTTGGTTCTTCCCTATCCTTGTTTATATAATGATAGAATATGTTAAACAGAAACTTTTATATAACGAGTTAAACCATATTATGGATCATTTGGATAAAAAGTATTTGTTAACTGAAATTATGAAAAAACCAGAAAATATAGAAGGAAAGCTTTTATATGATGTATTGCGACGGGCAAATAAAGACATGCATGAGCATGTAAATAATTATAGAGATAGGGAAAATGAGTATAGGGAATATATAGAAACGTGGGTACATGAGATAAAGACTCCGATTGCATCAACTCGATTAATAATCGAAAACAATCAAAACGACATTACTCGAAATATTAAGGAGGAAGTAAAAAAAATTGAAGAATATATAGAACAGGTTCTATATTATTCAAGAAGTAATAATGTCAGCAAGGATTATCTTATTAAAGAGGTCTCTTTAGCTGACCTTGTCAAAAGAGTAATCAAAAGAAATTCGAGAGACTTTATCAGCAAAGGTATTATTATCGATATTGAAGCTGTAGAAGGCACGGTGTATAGTGACGCGAAATGGCTAGAATTTATTGTAAACCAAGTGATTGGAAATGCTACTAAATACAACAGGGAACATGATGGACGGGTAACAATCAGTACTGATAGAAATGAAAACAATATCGTACTTACCATAGAGGATAACGGCATCGGTATTATAGATAAGGATATAAGTAGAGTTTTTGAAAAAGGATTTACTGGGGAGAACGGACGAGAATTCGGAAAATCTACTGGCTTGGGACTTTACTTGTGCAAAAAGCTTGCGGAGCAGCTTGGTCTAGGGCTTATCATAACTTCAAAAATGGGCGAAGGAACAAGGGTTAAGTTAATTTTTCCTTTAGGAAGTGTTAACTTAATACATTAATTCAGCCTATGATAACGGGTTTATAGCTATTGTACATTACAGTAGTTATAAACCCGTTTTTTAGTTATCCCGCATAAAGGGCAGTAAGACTCTTACCCTAGGCTAGCATAGTTGTGAGAACCAACTGTCTAAATGGGCGTTGCTTTCACTAACAATCAGTGGGATGAGCCCCCACATATAGAAGTTTCACTATTACATTGCAAAAATGTAACTTTAATAAAATATAAACAAATATGTCTTCCTATTTTCTACTGATAAGATGCATGTAAGTAATAATTTCAGGAGGAAATAGAATTGAAAAAAGCATTAATTACAATATTAGCAGTATTTCTTTTAGGTATGGGAGTTTTCTTTGGGTATGAATATATTACTGAACCCAAAATTGTAGATGGAGTTTTGTCAGAAACTGTCGATGACAAGGGGAAACCTTTAGAGGTAACGACTACGTTTGCACCAGAGGATACGATTTATTTTTCTGCAAAGAGAAACCGATTCTGGATTAAAGAAGCGCAAGTTATATGGTATAAAGGAGAAATTTCAAAAGAGAACAGGATTTTAGTCGAGGAAGAAGTTATTGTTAACAAAGCGAAATATTTCTCAGCCAAGCTAAAAGTTCCAGAGGGTCTTGAAGAAGGTCATTACAGTGTCACTACTTATGTAAAAGATTCAGACATTATCGAAACAAAAGCCGAATTTGAGGTCGAAAAATAGAGATTTATAAGAAGGAATTAATAAAATATAAACTCAGGGAGGAAAAAAATGCAAAATGTATTAAGTGTTGAAAAGATTGAAAAGTATTATGGCAATAAAGACAATATTACAAAAGCAATTGACAATATAAGCTTCAAGGTAAATGAGGGAGAGTTTCTAGGAATAATGGGTCCTTCAGGCAGCGGCAAGACTACGCTCTTAAATTGTATTTCCACAATCGATAATGTAACAACGGGAAAGATTATTATAAATAACAAAGATATTACGGTACTTAAGGCAAAAGCTTTGGAAGAATTTAGACGGGATGAATTGGGTTTTATATTCCAAGATTTCAACCTTCTTGACACACTAACTGCTTACGAAAATATAGCTTTAGCCTTAACGATACAAAATAGGGGACTAAAAGAGATAGATATCCTAATTAAGGATGTAGCGGAAAAACTTGATATTACTGAGATACTTAATAAGTATCCTTTTCAAATGTCAGGGGGACAAAAGCAAAGAGTAGCAAGTGCAAGAGCCATAGTTACTGAACCATCTCTTATTTTAGCCGATGAGCCTACAGGTGCTTTAGATTCGAAATCATCAAGATTACTTTTGGATTCATTTGAAAAGCTAAATAAGGATTTTCATTCGACGATACTTATGGTAACCCATGACTCCTTTACAGCAAGCTATGCCAATAGAATCTTGTTTATAAAAGATGGAAGGATTTTTAATGAGCTAATAAGAGGAAATGATACGAGAAGGGAATTCTTCAATAAAATAATGGAAGTTGTTACATTACTTGGAGGCGATGTCGGAAATGTTCTCTAAAATAGCAATCAATAATGTAAAAAGAAGCTTTAGGGATTATTCAATCTATTTCCTTACGTTGACTCTTGGTGTATGTATATTTTACAGTTTTAATTCGATTGAATCCCAGAATTCCATACTAGAAATGAATAAAGATGCTGACTTTATGTTAACGCTAAATAAACTTATGGCTGGAACATCCGTATTTGTATCTTTTGTTCTCGGCGGGCTAATCATTTATGCAAATAAAATCTTAATTAAAAAGCGAAAAAAGGAATTAGGCATATATATGACATTAGGAATGGCAAAAGGTAAAGTTTCAAAAATCCTGATTTTTGAAACTCTTTTAATAGGTGTGCTATCTCTTTTGGTCGGTATTGTGCTCGGCATACTCGTATCACAAGGTCTGTCTGTTCTTGTGGCCAACATCTTGTCGGTTGATTTGAACAAATATAAGTTTATTATTTCAATTAGTGCAATAGTTAAATCGGTTGTATACTTTGGAGTAATTTATCTTTTAGTAATGATCTTCAACCAGTTTACTATTTCGAAATACAAGTTGATTGACATTCTAAATGCTACAAAGAAAAATGAAGTAGTAAAGCTAAAGAATTCTTTTCTATCTGCGCTTATATTTATTCTATCAATCGCAATATTAGCAATTGCATACGCTAGAGCACTAAAAACGGGCTTAGCTGCTGAAAATGCTGAATTGGTGATTACTGTCTTGATGGGGGTTATCGGAACTCTTTTATTCTTTTTCAGTCTTTCCAGCTTCTTTATCCATATTGTTCAAAAAATCAAAAGGATATATCTAAAAGATATAAATATTTTTATATTAAGACAGATAAACAACAAGATTAATACGAACTTTCTATCGACTACTCTAATATGCCTTATGCTTTCTTTAACGATTACACTACTATTTACAGCATTTGATTTAAAAGGAACGATTGATAGAAATTCAGCGGGAAGTAGAGCTTTTGATGCTTCAGCGTTTCTCATTGCTGATAATGAAAACAAAGACCCAAAGGTGAATGATATAGAAGAATATTTAAAAGACATAAACTTTACATTTGAAACTTATGAAAAACATACCTTTTATAGTGAATACAAACTTAATATTACAATAGAGGACTTGTTATCAAAATATTTAAGCAAGCAGGAGCAAATTGATTTAAAACAAAATTATTTGGATGGTGCTATATCTGCGATTAAAATATCGGATTATAATTCAATCATCAAACTTAATGGAAAAAAGGCAATTGATTTAAAGGAGAATGAGGTCTTAGTTGTATCTAACTACGGTCAGTTAAATAATGCTCTGCCTGAATATATGAAAAATGAAGATATCATCAATATAGATGATAAAGTATTTACCATCAAGAATGAATCTCCTATAGAGGAGAATATAAAGAGCACAGAAGGCAGTAAATTCTTTTATCTGATAATTCCTGATAACTTCAGTGGTGGCCTGCAATTAGAGTTTTCAAGTTTTAACGTGATATATGAAGAACGCTATTCGAAAGAGTCGGAAGAGAAATTTGCTAAAATATTTACTGACTTTTTGGCGGACAAATATAAAGACATCTCCCCATCTTTAGTTATTGGAAAAACAAAGGACCAAATATCAGATAGAGAAAATGGTATGGCAGCAATGATTGTTTTTCTTGGGCTATTTTTAGGTCTTATATTTATAATAACCGGCGCAGCGGTTATGGCATTGCAACAGTTATCTGATGCAAGTGATAGCTTGGAAAGATATAAGTCTCTAAAGAAAATCGGTGTTACAGACAAATTAATTAACAAAGCAATTTTGAGACAAAGTTTAATTTACTTTTTAGTACCACTGGGACTGGCTGTCATTCACTCAATAGTTGGCATATGCGCACTTAGGGAAAACTTTTCATTCCACTACCAAAGTGTAATCGTAAGTTCTTTATTCCTTGTGATCATATATGGTGCCTATTTTTATGCAACGTACGTTGGTGTTAAGAATATGGTTAAAAATAGCAATTAATTATAATTAAAAATAGGTGATTTTTGAACGAACAGGGATGATTGTTTAGAAAGCACTACCCACCAGCACCAATAGGTTGACACATAAACTCAGCACCTTTGATATGTGGGAACATAGTTTCAAAATAATAATGACGTTATGATATTTCATTTATGGAAAAGGAAAAGCCACTTGAATTGGCAACTGAACTTGAATATAAGCAATGTTGTTGAAAGAGGTATTTTATTCAAATTGATTCCTAAGAGGTTTAATCATAATTTGAAAGAAAGGACTTCTGTAAAAATGGAAACGAATAAATTTAAAGTTATTTCTGAAAAACTAAAAGGTATGACAGTGGCAGATGTAGCTATTACTACTAATGCTGTAGTTATAAAGTTTTCTGATGGTACGTACTTAGACATCTATCTCGATAAGGCTACACAAACATTAAAGACATCAACAAACAAGCTGGAAGGATAAATACTTCCTTAAACCATATAGGGGGCATTAATCCAAGAAGGATTGATGCCTATTTGCGCTAATTATCCCTTACTTTGTAGGAAAGGGTAAGGTTAGCGGAGGAAGGTCATAGAAAATAATTTAACGAATATTTATAAAAAATACTAATCATAGGGAGAGTTTTGTTTGAGCAATCAAAAAAGGAGAGGGAATATTGCTATTATTTTAAAAAGAAAAATATTATCGGCTATCCTTAGTAGTTTGTTATTTGCACTTATCTTTTCAACATTTGGCGGCATTGAAGGAGATGCATTCTTTAATCTGTATTATTTAAATTTAATAATGGTCACCACCTACGGAGTTATTACGTCCATTTTTAGTGACTGGCTTAGCAGGAAGCTTGCTAAAAGAACGTATACACGTGAAATTACCTCCTTCTTATTTCATTGTTTTTTCGGTTGCATATTTTTAGTTCTAAGTCTTGTTTCTTCTATTTTCTTCTTTATAGTTGACCGCTTATTAGGTAAGGTGAAAATTGGATGGCTGTTCGTAGTTATAGTATTATTAGTCGTCGTGCTTGTATTTATCACTCTAATTAATAGGTAGCTAATAGTAGTAAACCAAACTTAACTGTTAATAATTATAATAATGCTCTAAGTAAAGAATCTATAGTTAATTAAGGGAGTAATATACTCCCTTAATTAACTATAAGGGCAGAATTCCTTTAATAACTCTATAAAAAACTTGTGAAGAAATGTACTTAAACTAACGGATAATTATTCCAGAAAAATGCCTTTTTGGCTATGGTACTAACGTGGCAGCATTCCTGTTATAAATAAAAATTAGCTTTATGTCAGAAACGGGGCAGCATTCCTGTAATAAATGAAAAAAGAATTGCTTATGGAAGAAACATGGCAGTTTAGTTGAAAAAGGAATTTCCAATTATTGTGAAGAATTAATATAGAAATAAGGAAACTAGGGGATGAAAACTTGAACCATTTATTCACAATAGACTGCGGAGAAATTTTTCTTCGAGAATTTAGGATAGAAGATGCAGATGCAATTTATGAAATTACTTCTCAACCTGAAGTTTATGAATATTTACCTGATTGGAAATCAACAAGAGAACAACGCTTAGACTGGGTAACAAATTATGAAATACCTTCAAACAAAAAGTTTTTATCAGCAGTGCCTAATATTGAAGAACAAAACTATCTGAAATTAGGGATTATATTAAAGGAAACTGGTGAGTTTATAGGTTTTTGTAATACTGGAATTAAAGAAGAATTACCTGCACCTAATAGAGAGATTGCTTATGCTATTTCAAAGCATTATAGAAATAGAGGATATACAACAGAAGCAGTAAAAGGATTGATTAACTTTTTATTTGAGAAAACAAATGTCGAACTTTTAAATACCATTGTTCTAATACAAAATTTAAGTTCGAATAGAGTTATTAAAAAAAGTGGGTTTGAATTTGTCGGGGATATTGAAATTGAAAATCAAAAATATTATCATTACACTCTTCATAAGAGTGAATGGAAAAATAATAAATAAACACACAAAGCACTATGGAGGCGTTAATTCTGTAAGAATCAATGCTTTTTTATTGCTCTGGTACTAACGGGGCAGGATAGTCTAAATAGGGTTACTGTTAAAAATGTCTCTATAGAAAAAAACTTACTTCATAAAAATAACTACTCGAAAATGAGTAGTTATTTTTTGTTGAAATTTAGCTTACTTGTGTAATTTTTGTATATTTACTATACAAAAATGTACTCAAAACACCCACTATAGCAAGCACAGATAAGCCCCAATAAATATTAGAATATGCTATTGCTAAGGATAATTGATGCTGTTTTTCTAAAGCAATTGCTACTATAGCAACTCCGAATGCACCACTAAAAAACTGAAGCAGTTGAAATAAACCCATCCCTGAACCGATAAACTTCCTATCAAGTACACGAGAAATTTCATTAGATAAACAGCTAGAAAGTGCTGTAAATGCCAAACTAAGAATCATATAGGTAATCATTGCCCCTATCCAAGAATGACCAATTAAAATGGCGAAGAGGATAATAGAAAAAAGCAATACAATAGGGCCGTACTTTAAAAAATATTCATTTCCAAAGCGGTCAATTACTCGGCCGACCTTGCGTGAAGAAATAATAGCGAGTAAGGAACCGGGAAAAATAATTAATCCTGCATGCCCTGCTGAAAAGTTAAAATTTTGAGTCAATATTTGCGGCAACAAAAATAAAGTAGCGAAATTACATATATAACCTGTAATACCTAGCAAAACGAGAATCAAATAAGGCCGGTTTAAAAACAAAGACGGAAGAACAAACGGCTCTTGCGTTTTACGAATACGGATCACAAAGAGAACTAACGCAATTAGTCCAGCAATAAGAATAATCCAATACTGGTTCGTTGTGAATAAAAGCAAAAAGGTAGTACCTAAAGCAAGTAATACGCCTCCAATAAAATCAAATGTTCCTTTGCGTGGTAATTCTTTAGGTAGTACAAAAGCCATTAATGGAAGTAGTAACAGAACAAATGAAGTAAGGATAAATAGCCAATGCCAACCCAAATTGTCAACAATTAGTCCTCCAACAACAGGACCCGTACCTAGTCCAAGTGAAACAGCAGACATGTTAATTGCCATAGCTGCACCACGTCGTTCAATAGGGATATAGCGTGTATAAAGCACCATAGAAAGTGAAATAATACTGCCTGCACCTGCTGCTTGCACAATCCTACATAATAGTAATGCAAGGAAGCTATTACTAAAAAATCCAATTATACTTGCGATTCCTAAAGCTAATACTCCAATAATCAAGAGCCTTCTAAGTGGTACAAAATCGGATAACCGACTAAACGTTATCGAAGAAATAGCAAACATAATAGAATATCCGGACACAATCCATGAAGCTGTGGACGAGGATATTCCAAAATCTAATATCACATCAGGTAAAGCTAAATTAAACATGGAAGTATTCATAAGTGCCAATACAATAGCTATACAAATCACAATAATTGTTAATCCTTCCCGTGCTAAAAGTGGCTGCTCTGAATTAACCGCTGGTTGGTTTTTGACTAAACTCATACCATCTCTCCTTTATTTTTCGTATTATGTATAATGTTTTATTGTTCGTAAACAAGCGAACAATTGAAGTATAGCACGAGGTATTGTAAAATACAATTTGTATTTAGACTAAAAGTCCTTAATAATAACTGCCATGTGAATATATCTGGAGGGGAAATAATGAAATCACTACATCATCCTAATCGCAAAGACTTCATGTTACCAGCAGTGCTACATGCGCTAAGTGATCCAATTCGACTGAAAATGGTGGCGCAAATGCATAGCAGTGGTGAACAAGCCTGTAAGAATTTTGATGTTCCGATTGCTAATTCAACAAGGTCTCAACATATTCGTACATTGCGTGAAGCTGGAATTACTTTTACTCGTTTTGAAGGTACTAAACGTTTGTTGTCACTTCGAACAGAAGACTTGAATTCACGCTTTCCTGGTTTGTTAGATTCGATATTAAATGTCTATGACAAAGAGGAGGTTTAATAGGCAAACTTTTTTAGAGACTTTAATGAAAAATAACTGGGTTTTAAAAGTGGTTATTTTTCTTATTAAGAGTATTAATTTTACTCGAGTGGTAGCATTCCTATAATAAATGAACTGGAAAAAGGATAACTTTGTGAAGTAATGTACTTAAAGAAACGGGGGCAATAGTTGAAGATCAAGGCTGTCATATTGACGGTCTTTTCTTTATGGTGCTAGAGGGGCAGGTTAGTTGCGTAAGTAGATATATTAATTTTATATTGTAGAAGAATGTTATTCATAAAAAAGCCTTCATACTTACTATTGATCTAAGGTCATAATAATAATGAATTCAATACTTTTAATAGAAACTGCCCATTTAAAATCAGATAGGTATTACAAATGTATATACGAAATGACAAATTGATATTTATTAAAGTTGGAGGACAATTCTACGATAATACGGAAGCAATTGAGGATCAATCCATCCCGTTTGATTTACTGTTAATCATCTTGCAGAAAGTTTTTAAGAAGGAGAAGAGAAAGAAAAACAGACTTTTGAACTCGAAAAAGAATTAGAAAGTAATCCTAAACAGTTGCTATCAAAAAGAAGTAATTTTGTAATCAACTTAAATGAGATAGAATCTATTTCTACAGATGATTCGCTTTCTTTGCTTTGGGACAATATAGTGATTTAAGAAATAAAAGAAGAGGTTGAAACAAGAGGATTTTAGCTACTATATCAAATATAGTTCGTGTTGTTGTTATTTAGAGGCTGAAAATTATTAAGATTTAGGAAGTAGGATTTTGTTCTGTCCCACTTCCATTTCATTAGTTATTTTAATGTCTTTACTTTTAAAGAGAACACGAAAGTAGCTTACTAGAAACTTTTTTGCATCCTTTAGTCTAATCTTCAGTCAAATGGCCATTACGCCAAAGCTGTTGATAATACGGATGTGTTTTTTGTAATGATGCATGTGTGCCTTGACCTGTCAGGCGTCCTTCTTCAAAGACAAGGATTTGGTCTGCACTTGTAATCGTGGATAATCGATGGGCGATGATGATCGTCATCCGGTTTTTCGTTAACGCTTGAAGGGCAAGCTGCACTTCACGTTCTGATTCGTTATCTAAGTTCGATGTCGCCTCATCAAGTAATAATATTCTCGGATTTCGTAAAATCGCACGAGCAATCGCAATACGCTGTTTTTGACCACCTGAAAGCTTAATACCACCTTCACCAACCTCTGTATCGAGGTGTTTGTCCAGCTGCATGACAAAATCATAGGCATAGGCTGCTTTTAATGCGGCAAGTACCTCTTGTTCGCTTGCTCCATTGGTCCCGTACATGACGTTGTCACGAATTGTTCCATTTAATAACGGTGCATTTTGACTTACATAGCCAAAAAGCCCACGCCACTCTGTTAAGTTAAATTGCTCGATGTTTTCGTTACCATACAGTATCGCACCTGATGTCACGTCATAAAATCGTTCAATAAGGGAGAACATCGTCGTTTTCCCGCCACCACTTCGGCTGACAAAGGCCGTTGTTTCATTTGGCTTTAACGTAAACATCATACCGTTTAACACGTACTTTTCGTTGTACTTAAACGACACATTTTGAAAATGAATTGGCTGTGACGTAGCAGGTACTGCTTCACCGTCTTGGACTTCACTCTTCTCATCTAAGGCATCAATAATACGTTCTGTTGCGCCAAGTGTTTTTTGTAAATCAGTAAAGAATGTCGCCATTTGTGTAAATGGCATAATAATTTGCACTAAATAAATCATGATTGCCACGAGTTCACCTGACGTAATAGCGCCAGTTGCGACTTGTGAACCGCCGTAGCCAAAAATAGTAATTAAAACGACCATCATCATCAGTGTCATTAGTGGTGTTAGGACCGCGACAATTTTCGCTTCTTTCATGCCAAACTGGTAAAGCTGCTGAATTTGCGCTTTCCCACCAGCTAACTCTTGTTGCTCAGTTTGTGATGCTTTTACGAGACGAATATTCGATAAAATGCGCCCGAGTCGTCCACCAAAGCCAGCTAACTCATCTTGATTCGCTTTTGAAAGCTCGTACATTTTATCCCCTAGTGGATAGGTCACAAAAATCGTCAGTGGTACGGCAATGAGTAGTAGTAACGTCATTTTCCAGTCAATCCACAGTAAAACAACAACAGCACCTAAGATAGCAAACAAGCCTGAGACAAACGACACGAGCTGCTCCGTCACAAATTCTTTTACGACATTTGTATCCTGTGTGATACGGCTCATCGTTTCACCTGATTCATGTGCATCATAATACGGCAAGCGTAAATGCAGCATATGATCCCACACTTCTGTTCGTAAATTCGCAACAGTATTTTCACCTACCCGACGCATCATATAAAACGTCACGGCACTCAAAATAGCTTGTACAACTAACACGCCAATGACTGGTAAAAGCGACGTGATGGCAAAGCCACTATCTGATATTTGATTAATAAGCTTCATTGTCAGTAGTGGCACAGCAAGTCCAGCTGCCACCTCTACGATACTTATAAAAAATAAAAGGACTAATTGACCCTTCGCCATTTGACTGCGATACATCAAAATCCAAAGCTGTGAGATTTTCCCTTGCATTATGATTCACTGCTCACTTTCGCCATGACCTTTTCAAAACGGAAAAACTCATACTCTTCATCCGATTCCGGCTCTTCGCCTTCAACATTCGGTCCTGGGTTGCCTTTATGATTAAATTCAACAATTTTAAAGCCACATTTGTTGACGTAAAAATGAATATTACGCTTTTCAAAATACGGTGTATGCAGCTCCCAAACCTCAGTCTCTGGGAACGCTGCTTCTATCGCTTCCCACGCTTTAGTGCCAAGACCTTTGCCGTGTACATTTGCTTTTGTATACAGAAAGTCCACTTCGTTTCGTTGGGTGTCGTTATTAATTTGCAATACGACGCCACCGATTCTTTCGCCATTTAGTACAAGTTGACGTACAACCGATTCTTTGGCATTAAGTTGCTCATAATCTTCATCAGACGGGACTGGACCCATTTCTGTCGGATCTTCCGCCTCTGGAAAACTATCTTGTAACCCTTTCATAAACGCCTCTTGACATTCTGTTTTAAATATTGCTAACTCTTCCTGTGGTACAGGTGCTAACGTAATTTGTTCATTTTGTTTTGTCATTTTTAAAAACCCTTTCTCTTAGACTGATTAAAATACCAAATTAGTAGTGGACGACCGATTCTTTTTCCTATCTCATAACTAATAAACATGCCTAGAAGTTACCCACTAAAAACAGCTAGGAAAGAAATACTAGAATGTAACAGCCAAATTTTCTTAAAATAGCCGACAAGTAGTTCCATTTCGGGGATGGGCAGGCTAAATAACCGGGGCAAGTACAATAAAAACCGCTGCATACCCGTAGTGTTCAATTAATTGATCAATATCCCATGGCACTCTTCCACATCAACCTTTGTACGTTTAACACATTAACGATTGCTTGTCTCATGTATAATTGCGTATTAAATTCACAAGGAATAGTGTACGATATGGAGTAACTCCAGAGTAAAGGAAGAAGTGAAAAGAAATGAAAAATACATTCGAAAAGACATTTTCCACGGGCGAATTTTCCAAATTACTTGAAGTAAATAAGGATACGCTACTGTATTACGATAAAATCGATTTATTTAAGCCAGCAGGCACCTTTGATAACGGCTATCGCTACTACACATTTGATCAGTTCGATCAATTTTTAGCCATACAATCTCTTCGTGCAGTTGAGGTACCGATTAAAGAACTCAAAACGTATTTTGATGCGCCTAACATCCAGGATTTGCGACAACTAGCATTGGAACAGCACGAAAAAGTAGCAAGAGAAATCCAAAAATTGCAGGACATTCAATTTTTCCTTGACCGAACAGTTACTCTGACAAAAGAGATGGAGGAGGTTTCATTTGGTAAAGTTTTGATAAAGCAATTACCAGCCGAACCTGTTGTATATAGAGACGAGAAAATAGATTGGTCGTTATCAATTGAGGAACTTTACGAGCAAACTACGCCATTTTTAAAAAGGCTAGGAGTTAAAAGTACAGCCGCATACGGTATTATGTATTCAAAAGAAGATTTTCTAAATAAGGAGTTTGGAGTTATAAGCTACCTATTTTGTAGACTAGATTACCCGTCAGCAAAAATGAGACCAGCTGGACATTATGCAACCATTTATCATCAAGGATATGATGAAATCTCACAGACTGAGACTTATAATACGCTACTCGTTTATTTGGAACAGGAGCAGTTGGCGTTAGATGGTGATATTTATGAGGAATATTTACTGCACTCGATTGCTGCAAAAGAGGAAAAAAATTTTATTACAAAAATTAGTGTGAAAGTAAAACCACGTGAGGCGAGTTATCAAACTCTTTAAAGCTTGTCATACTTTACCTCTATCTTGCTAGATAGGCGTTTTTTAATTATTCAAAATCTCTCTCAACAACAAGCCTGATAATTAGGTGCAAAATGATAGCATTAGGGGGCAATTCAACTAGTCTTAGTTGATATATAATCTTCAACAATCGGGGGATTTTGTTCCATAAGGGGACTTCAAGAATGGTAAATATAACTTTGTATGTGACCTACCTTGGAATTAGGCTCGATCCAAGTCAATTAGCTTAATAATTGCGAATTAAAAAAGTTTGTGGAATACTAAAAATCAGTCCTATAAGGACTGATTTTTAGGAGGTACATATATGAACAAAACAGAACTTATTAATGCAGTAGCTGAAATCTCTGAACTATCGAAAAAAGACTCAACTAGAGTAGTTGACTCCTTAATGGAAACAATCACAACAACATTGAAAATTGGTGAAAAAGTAGAAATCTTAGGATTTGGTGCTTTCTCTGTTAGTGAACGTGCGGCTAGAAAGGGCCGTAACCCGCAAACTGGTGAAGAAATAGAAATTGCAGCAAGTAAAGCACCTACTTTCAAAGCTGGAAAAAACTTAAAAGATGCTGTGAAAGAATAAGAACTTTAGTATTGGTAGGGGATCAGTCCTCTACCTTTTATTATAGCCTTTTAATTACTTTAAAAATTAATTTTAGAAGAGGAGAGAGAACTTTACCGGAAGTTATTATTTTATAAGTCTGCAAAGTCTGCGTTAAATTCTTATTAACGCTTAAATAATTTCGGTTAAAAATGCGTCTAATTCCTTATAATGGGTTATACGCATTTTTGTTAAATTCAATTTCCTTCTAAGAAGGTTTAACGCTTATTTAGGGGTTAACGAACAGAATAATTGTTTCCGCAAACTAATATATATATATCTTTTTTATTTGATTAATTTCGTGAAGATGGTGGTTTTTGAATAAGATAGGAATAATTTGTTTTTTATGGTACTTTATAAACGAGACGTTGTTTAGCTAGGGTAAGATTTTATGAAATAAATATATTGCGGCAACAATCCCTGACTGAAATAAGGGCTTGTTAAGGCCATTAATTCAATAAAAATTTAATAAGGAGTGAAACAAATGAAAACAAGTATCAATGAAGAATCTATTTTTTATCAAAGTGGAGATCACATTATTGTAGATGACAGAAAAATAAATATTGTTACTAAATTTGATGAACCCCTAATAGTTGTTTTAGACAATGTTTTAAGCGATCAAGAATGCAATGAATTAATTGAATTTTCTAAAGATAATTTAAAACGCTCTAAGATTAGTTCTTCTGGAGAAGGAGAAGTGAATGATATTAGAACAAGTAGTAGTATGTTTTTCCAAGGAAACGAAAACGATATTCTTGAAAAATTAGAAAAAAGAATTTCCGCTATAATGTGTATTCCTATTGAACATGCTGAAGGTATCCAAATTCTTAAATATACACCTGGTCAAGAATATAAAGCACATTTTGATTTTTTCAATTCTGCTAGTAAAGCTGCTAAAAACAATAGAATTAGCACACTCGTTATTTATTTGAATGATGTGGAAGAAGGTGGAGAAACCTATTTCCCAAAATTAAATCTGTCTATATCCCCTAAAAAAGGAAGCGCTGTATATTTTGAGTATTTTTATAATAATGAAGATTTAAATGAGTTAACTTTACACGGTGGAGCTCCTGTTATCAAAGGAGAAAAATGGGTAGCTACTCAATGGATGCGAAAACAAAAAATCAGATAAAACAACTATAATTATAGTTTACATTAAAATAAGAATTAGTGAATAGTAGGAAGAAGGAGATCATTACTATCAGGTTTTCCATGGACAGATGAAGTACGAACTTCTGCTAAATTGTCTTGGTCAATTAAATTTAGTGTTTGAAAAATTTGTCCATAACTAATTTTTCAAAAATGATTTTACTCTGATCAATGAACTGTTTTACCGCAAAAGTTGATATGATCCTCTATCATTTTTATTATCATTAAATTCTTCACCTGCACCTGTACCAAATATGCCATTAATAATTTCACAAAGGTAAAAATACTGTAAACCATTAAATTCATATGTTGCTATGCATTTAATTGAGCTTCACTTCTAGCCCTAATTCCTCAAATGCTTCACTTTTTGTACCTATGGTTTGATATTGAAAAACTGTTATCTATTGATATAAGACCTAAAGAAGTAGCTTTAAAGGTGGTTGAATTATTTAAGTAAATTAGAATTTTGGTTCCCCCGTAAAGAAAAAAAATTCAATAAGGAATGAGGTGGGAAAGATTGTTAAAGATTTTATTAACGTCAAATGGGTTTTACACAAGTGAAATAAAGCAACATTTTTTCCAGCTTATTGATTATGAAGCAGTGCGAAAAAGGCAACAGTTATTACTACTGTATCCCCGCAAAAACAAAACAATAAATTTGCTATTAAGGCCAGGAAAGATTTGTTAGGAATGGGTTTAAAATTATAAGTCTGCGTTAAATTAACATAAACGCTTATATTTCTTAACAATAAAAATGTCTAAGCCCTTGGTATATATGGGATTAGACGTTTTTTTTTATTATATCATAATTTCAATATAAGGAGGATTAACGCTCATTTCAGGAGTTAACGCTTATTTTCGCATGAAATTGGCTATTTGAGAGATAAAGTATTTGTTAGGTGAGGGAGCTTTGCTGTAAAAAGGTAAGGCATTCTGTTTATGCAACAATAATGGCCGTTTAGTTGAACATAGATTTTGTATACGTGGAGGGCTTACTCCTGAATGGGCAAGGAAAGCAATACTGATATTAGTTATTGTGTATCTTGTCTTTATGTCAGTGAAAGTGGTGGCACAGTACCAATGAAAGGTCTAATCAGCCTGCCAGACTAATGAAGAATCAACAATCATGCAAGGCGAATCTTTTTCACTAAGTTTCTTGTGAGACTATTAGAGGTTCACCTCCTACAGGAGGCCCGACTTATTGAAGGGGAAGAATTGAGACACTGATGGTGTTATGACTTCAGAAGTGTTGAGGATTAAATTGAATTGGATCAGTTGGAACGATCTGTATGAAGAAGTACTTTAATTTGGATATTACAAATATGAGAAATTTTGAAGAAGTGTTAAAATTAAGAATAGAATAGGAGGAAAATAAAATGATTACATTACAGCCTATGAACCAAGAGGAGTTCAAACAATATATCAGTTATGCAATTAAAGACTATGCAAAAGACAAGATTGCATCTGGAAATTGGAGTGAAAATGAAGCGATTGACTTATCTAAAAAAGCATTTGAACGACTACTTCCAAAAGATGAGAAGACCGAGAATAATCATTTATTCTCTATCTTTCACAACAATATCTTAGTGGGAATGATCTGGATTTCACAAAAGGAACCGACAAACTCTAATGAAGGTTTTATATATGATTTTGTGATTTTTGAACAATATCAAGGTCTGGGGTATGGTAAAAAAGCAATGAAAGAAGTTGAAATAATTGCTAAACAGTTAGGTATGAATAAAATGGTTCTACACGTTTTTGGTCATAACAAAATTGCACGTGGATTATATGAAAAAATGGGTTATGAAATTACGAATATAACGATGGCTAAAACAATTTGATAATGAAACATAAAAGTCCAAGTACTCAAATTAATTTTGAGCCTTGGCTTTTTTTATCAGAGGAGAATATAAATGTCTTTGCCTTTGATATTGGGGGACACTTATTCAATTAAAGGGGGCATTAATCCAGTACGGATATGTTATTTTTTGCTCTGGCACTAACATGGAGCAGGTTAGTTGAATAAAGGTGTATCTTGACAAGTGTAAGTATAAAATTATAATGGATATTATAGAGTTTCGTAGTCTTTAATTGTGAAGGAGGTCGTTAACGTTTAATTATTTCAAATCTACTAATTTTTTCTGATTTCATCATAACTTTTTAAATCAGACAATGAGGTCCATGGTCTAATCCACATTCAAGCAATGACTAATTTCCTTCAATTGGAAAATTAAATAAATGGATTCTCAACCTATTGTCAATGAATATCCACCATTTGCTCTGCTAGTATCTGAATACCAATAGGTTTGGATGAGTTTGACAAAGCTAAATTTATCATTGAATGAAGAGCATAGACTAACTCTAGCTGGTTTAGACCTGACATCTAAATAAAAATAATGTCTTTTTGACGCTCTTATTATAGATATAAAGGGTCTTCAATGTGAGTATTTGAGAAGTTTGGTAATTAATCTGATAATAAAGATATTTAATTAAAGGGAGTGTATATAATGTTAGATTGCGTGATTGTTGGAGGAGGTCCAGCTGGTTTAAACGCTGCACTTGTATTAGGAAGGGCAAGAAGGAAAGTGGTGTTATTCGATAATAATTCTCCGAGAAATGCTGTTACCAACGAGTCGCATGGGTTTATAACCAGAGATGGAATTAAACCAAGCGAATTTAGAAAAATTGCTCACTATGACATAGGAAAATATCCTTCTGTAGTGATAAGAAATGAAAAAATTTTTGATATTAAAAAAAGGGGAACAATATTTAATCTAGTTACGGAGGAAGGGGAATGTATTCAAGCAAAGAAAGTTATTTTAGCAACGGGTCTAAAGGAGATCCATCCTTCTGTGGAAAAACTTATGGATTATTACGGAAAAAGCCTTTTTAGTTGTCCTTATTGTGATGGATGGGAGTTGAAAGACCGTCCGCTTATTGTGTTATCTGAGCACCCATCTGTATTTCATATGGTTAAAATTGTTTATAATTGGAGCAAAAACTTAATTATTTGTACCAATGGGCATAAGGTTTTAACTCTAGAGCAAAAAGAAGTACTTCAAAGAAAAGGAATAAAAATAATTGAACAAAAAATTAGGACACTTGTTGGTGAAAATGGGCTTTTGGAAGCTGTAATTTTTGAGGATGATCAAATAGAAAAGATGTCTGGCGGATTTGTGACACCCGAATGGATTCAGGCTTCATTTTTTGGAAAATCTTTAGGTTGTGAAGTAAACCAACTTGGCGGATTAATTACAGATGAGTTAGGCAGGACGAATATTGAAGGTATTTATGCGGCAGGTGATACATCCGTAATTGCCCCTTCACAGGTAATTATTGCGGCGGCTCAGGGGAGTAGAGCTGCCATAGGAGTGAATTCAGACTTGACTCAAGAGGAATTTAATTAAAAATTTGTTGAGTAATTCACTTAAACTTACGGAGGCGCTATTTTAAGACAAATTTGCCTTCCACATTTTTAACATAAATAATGTATGTTTGACCATTAAATATTAACCTAAATATAAAACTGGTTATATCACTATATTCATGATGCTGATAATGACGGTATCCTTGGAGTAATCTTCCCAAACTTTGATGGATAAATATTTCCCTAATTGAGAAATGTACACAATGATTTTTGCAAGTCCAAACTCATATTAGGGAAAGGGCACATTCTTTGGGGGAGGTTTGCAGTACTGATTTAAATGAAGAAGGTCGGGCATTATAACCATGTGGACTGCTATGTGTTAGTAACCCGGGGACTCAGAAGGATATTGAGCTAGGAGTTCAGCGAGTTGCTATACGTAATTACAAATTACACTAATATTGTTTGTTCCTATCATGGTGAAATTATATGGTAAAAGCTTGTCGCGTCTACCATAAAACATTTATTGGAGTAAATCAAAGAAGACTATTTTTCATCATAGGGTGGAAATAAAACGCTCATGTTTGATTCTTTTGTTAATTTTAATGAATAAATTGTTAGGTTATGATATCAGTAGAACATAGTGATACTAAATCAGTATCTTACATTTTAGAACAGAAAACAGTTACCTAAGTGTTAGTTGTTTTCTGTTCTAAAAGTCGTGCCAGCATTCCTGTAGTCGAGACAATATTCTTCGAATTATAATACCCGCATCCCAGTGCAACAAAAAAACTCCCTTACATATATGGTGTTAATAGTTGTAACCTTATTATGAAGCCTCTTCTGGTGGTACGATTTCGAATTCACCTTCTGCATACTCTTGCTCTGCGTAATGACTTCCCCATTGACAGAGCTCCTGCAAGATAGGTTTAAGAGAGTCTCCAAGTTCAGTGGATGAATATTCAACCTTCGGCGGTACCTGATTATACATCTTTCTGCTCACGAGTCCACTGGCTTCAAGCTCTCTAAGTGTTTGAATCAGCATTTTCTGAGTTATATTTGGGACAATGCGCTTTAATTCACTCGTTCTCTTTGGTCCATTCATTAAAAAGTATAGTACAAGACCTTTCCATTTACCGCCAATAACTTCCTTTGTCACTTCAAAACCACAACTAAATTTTTTCATGTCTAAACCTCTCCATTCTACAATTATTACTTTTTAGTTACTATATCACAAAAAAGTGGGTACTTCCGATAATGGGCTTACTGAAGGATACTATAACTTGTAAGTTGATCTTCAAGTACTTAAAGGTACTGGAAATAAAAGTAATTCTAGAGGAGTGTTAAGTATGGGTAAATTTGAAGGTAAAATAGCGCTTGTAACGGGCGGAACAAGTGGGATTGGTCTTGCTACTGCACAAAAGTTTGTAGATGAAGGTGCATATGTTTATATCACAGGACGTAGACAAAACGAACTTGATAAAGCAGTTAACCAAATTGGCAAGAACGTAACCGGTGTTCAAGGGGATATTTCTAAGCTTGAAGACTTAGACAAACTATATGACATTATAAAGCAGGAAAAAGGTAAGTTGGACATTCTTTTTGCTAATGCAGGTACCGGCAACTTCCTTCCATTAGGTGAAATTACTGAAGAGCAGGTTGATAGAACGTTCGACATTAACGTTAAAGGAACCATCTTTACTGTTCAAAAAGCGTTATCACTATTCCCGAATAAAGTAGGTTCTATTATTGTAACGGGATCTACTGCTGGATCAATTGGCAACCCAGCGTTTAGTGTATATGGAGCATCTAAAGCAGCATTAAGAGCACTAGTTCGTAACTGGATTCTTGACCTAAAAGGTACTGAAATCCGTGTAAATGTGGTTAGTCCAGGAGTTATTCTTACGCCTGCCTACGATGAGCTTTTTGGTGATGCACTTGAAGGAGTAATGGAAAATAACAGAAATACTGTTCCAGCCGGAAAAGTTGGGACACCTGAAGAAGTAGCAAGCGCTGTATCTTTCCTTGCTTCAGACGAAAGCAGTTACTTGACGGGTGTTGAATTGTTCGTAGATGGTGGGCTAGCACAGGTTTAATATAACTTTGCAGAGATTACAGATGGGACCGGAAAACGGTTAATGGGGCTTTACTTGAAGAAATCAAATGAAAAAGTCGTTTCCTTTACGGACTGGGAATTCGACTTTTTTATGTAGATCCGCATTTTCCATACGCTACCTTCAAGATTTAGCCAACCAAACATATCCATAATCCCCATTTTGAATAATATGAAATTTATATCTATAAATTTATCCTATCATAACTTTCTAATATTAGTTGAAATATTTACCTTAAATAAAATATCCTTTAACTTAACCTAATATTTGCAATCCCTAAACGTTGCAGGAGTAAATTTTGCTTCTCGTAAGATTTGTAAGGTAAACAGAGGTGGAAGAAAATGAGGCAGTTTTGTGCAAGAAGCAACCATATTGGATTGTCAACATTAAATCAAACAGCTTTTTTAAGGGACGATTGTTTGTAGTCAATGGGGCTTACATAACCTAGTGTTCCATGGATTCGAAGTTTGTTATACCAGTTAACATAGTCACTGAATTCTAGCGTTAAATATTCTAAACTATCAAATTTCATTTGGCTAATAAACTCTGTTTTAATGATTTTAAATGTAGCTTCCGCTACAGCGTTATCATATGGACAGTCTTTCATGCTTAAAGAGCGACCAATCTGGAAGGCCGCTAACGTTTGGTCAATGAGCTGGTTTTTAAACTCAGGCGTGAAAGTACGGCGTTCTCGTTTTGTCATAGTGGGTTCTCCTCATCTGTTTTAGATCAAGTGTACGTGACCTTAATTTTTCTGTCCAGATAAGTGTAGACGCTCCAGTTAGGAGGATTCACATGAAAGTAGAAAAATTGTTAGAACTATTAAATGAAATGTCGTTAGAGGAAAAAATTTATCAACTTGTTCAATTGGATGGGTCATTATACAGTGAAAATGCAGCTGTGACAGGACCTAAGGCTAAACTGGGAATCAGTGATGATGTAATTAATAATATGGGTTCCATCTTTAATGTATTTGGAGCTGAAAAATTAAAAGGCATACAAGATGAGTATTTAGAGAATAGCAGATTGAAAATTCCTCTTTTGTTATTAGCAGATGTTATTTATGGATATAAAACAGTGTTACCTATCCCAATCGCTTATGCTTGTTCATGGAATCTTCTCTCCAGTTGCTGATTTAGTACGAGACCCTAGATGGGGAAGAGTTATGGAAACTACAGGAGAGGACGCGTACTTAAATAGCCTCTATGCAAAGGCTGCTGTTGAGGGTTTTCAAGGTGATCTAAGCTTGGATTATGTTGCTTCCTGTTTAAAACATTTTGCAGCATATGGGGCTCCGGAAGCTGGAAGAGAGTATAACACTGTAGATATGTCAGAAAGAAAGTTAAGACAGGATTACTTACCAGCATATAATTTGGTAGTTTATAATTCGTTTTTTCTGATAAATCCGAAAAAAGTTCAAGTTTTGAAACCATACCTAATCCTCCTGAAGGAATCTACAATTTTGACAGAATTATATCCAATTTTAATGGAATCTACGAGTACGTAGATATAAAATTGTAAATATGTTGTAGAAGGGTGCGTTAATTATAATACTATTACTAGTACGATGAGAAAAGTGTTAACTGGAAAAGATTAAATTGACAACAAGAAAATCCCTATGCTAGACTTGCTTAAGGGATTGTTACCGCTTTATTGTGGGCTATACCTGAGTTTGTAAAATTAATGAATATAATATGAATAGGGACTATCGATGAATGTTTATAAAGTAATCAATAATAATATCGTATTGTCTAGGAATCAAGATAATCTAGAAATTGTCGTAATGGGAAGTGGAATCGGCTTTAAGAAAAAAGTCGGAGACAGTATTGAGGAATCTCGAATTGAGAATATATATCTTAGTTCAAAAGAGTGGAATGTCAATAAATTGACCCAGATGCTTTCTTCAATCCCAATTGAACACATTCAAGTAGCCAATGAAATCATTAGCTTTGCAAAAGTTTCACTTGGGAAAAAATTAAGTGAAAACGTCTTCTTAACATTGACCGATCATATTAGTTATGCGATTGAGCGCTATCAGAATGGGATGGAAATAAAAAATGCCCTTCTATGGGAAATCAAGAGGTTTTACAACCATGAGTTCTTAATTGGAAAAGAAGCGTTATCAATTGTAAGAAACCGACTTGGGGTTGAGTTGCCAGAAGATGAAGCTGGATTTATTGCCTTGCATATCGTAAATGCAGAACTTGATATGGGACAAGTAAGCCGCGTTTCAGAAATAGCAAAGGTTATCCAAAAAATCTTAAGTATAATAAAGTTTCATTTCAAAATTGATTTGGATGAGTATTCACTTTATTATGAACGATTCATCACTCACTTAAAGTTTTTCTTTCAGCGTTTGTTTAGTGATGTTAAATTGGATGATGCAGGGACATCAAGTTTTATTTTTATGTTAAAAGAAAAATATACAAATGAGTACTCTTGTGCATTGAAAATTAAAGAGTATATAAAAAAGGAACTTGGAAAAGATTTAGAAGAAGATGAGTTAATCTACTTAACGATACATATCAAAAGAATAACAAATAATTAGGATTGTTACTGTTTGCAGGCTATACCTAAATGGAACCTTAGTTTTAAGGGATTCATTTAGGTATTTTTTTATTCATTTTTTTCTAGAAAGCGTTAAGTTGAGTTTATTAAAACGGAGGATGATAGGGATGAACTATCAAGAGTTAGCAAAATTAATCATCGACAAAGTTGGTGGTGAAGAAAATGTTAAAAGTTTGAATCACTGTGCTACACGTTTGCGTTTCAATTTAAAAGACGACAAAAAAACGGATGAACAAGCTTTAAAAAACACTTCAGGTATAATGGGAGTTGTAAACAAAGGTGGGCAGTACCAGGTTATTATTGGAAGCGATGTAGGAAATGTTTATAAAGAGATAACTAAGCAAACCAATATTTCAAATGAAGGTGAAGAGACTAAGGGAGAAGATAAACGTTCTGCTTTTGCAAAAGTGATTGATACAATTACAGGGATTTTCACACCGATTCTTCCAGCAATAACAGCAGCAGGGATGTTAAAAGCCGTTTTATCTGTTTTAGTTGTATTTAATGTTTTAACAACGGAGAGCCAAAGCTATCAAGTTATTAATTTTATGGCAGATGCTGCATTCTACTTTTTACCTATCTTGCTAGCAGTATCTTCTGCACAAAAATTCAAGGCAAATATGTATTTAGCAATAATGGTTGGAGGTATCTTACTACATCCAGCTTTCGTTACGATGGTTAATGCAGTAAAAGAGACTGGAGGTAGCATTCATCTTTTGGGACTTCCGATTTCTGCAGTATCTTATTCATCATCTGTAATACCGATTATTCTTTCTGTATGGTTTATGTCTTATGTTGAGCCTATTGCAGATAAAATTTCACCAAAGGCAATTAAGTTTTTTAGTAAACCATTAATCACCATTTTTGTTGTAGGAACAGTTAGTCTTGTCGTTTTAGGGCCTATTGGTTATTTAATCAGTGATGCTATTTCAAAGGGGATAACAACATTAGAATCTGTTAGTCCTTGGATTGTTCCATTGTTGGTTGGTACGTTTTCTCCCTTACTTGTTGCAACGGGTACCCATTATGGTCTAGTTCCAATTGGAATTAACAACCGGATGACAACGGGTTATGATACAGTGATTTATCCTGGAATGCTTGCTTCCAATGTGAGTCAGGGTGCTGCTGCTATCGGGGTTGGTATTAAATCGAAGGATACTAAAATTAAGCAACTAGCTTATTCTGCTGGTTTGACTGGTCTGTTTGGTATTACAGAACCTGCTTTATATGGAGTTAATTTACGCTTCAAGACACCACTTTACGCAGCAATGATTGGCGGCGGAGTTGGTGGATTATTTCTGGGTATTTTGAGAGTAAGAAACTTTTCTGGTGGGTCACCAGGTCTTCTAACCTTACCTAGTTATATTGGAGATAACACATTGAGTTTCTTCTACTATGCATGTATTGGTGCAGTTATTAGTATTATAGTCACATTTATTACAACATTAATACTTTATAAAGATCCTATCGCTGATGAAGTAGTTGAACCAACCGAATCCGCAACAAAGGGGAAATTGCCAACTGTTAATGGTGCAACAGTTTTATCCCCAATGCAAGGAACTTTACACAGTCTAAAACAAGTAGATGATGGTATGTTTTCAGAAGAAATATTAGGACAAGGAGTTGCAATCGAACCTTCAGAAGGTACAGTTGTTTCACCTATAAATGGTACAGTAAGCGCCATATTCGATTCAAAACACGCAATTGGACTAACGAGTGAAGAGGGTATAGAGATTTTAATTCATATTGGAATTGATACCGTTCAACTAAATGGCGAAGGATATGAGTATTTCATTCAGAACGGACAAAAGGTTAACATTGGAGATAAATTGATTCAGTTTGATCTTGAGGGAATTAAATCAAAGGGATATAAGATAATTACCCCTATTGTGATTACAAACTCGGCAGAAGTTGGGGAAATATTAACAGCAAATGATAACCCAATTATGTTTGGAGAAGAAATAATTAAAATAATGAAGTAGGAGGAAGGAAAATGGGATTTAGAGAAGACTTTTTATGGGGCGGCGCGACAGCTGCAAATCAATGTGAAGGCGGTTTCGAACAAGGTGGGCGAGGTTTAGCCAATGTGGATGTTATTCCAACAGGTAGTGAACGAAGAAGTATCATTACTGGTAAAAAGAAAATGTATGATTTTGAGGAAGGGTATTATTATCCTGCTAAAGAGGCAATTGATATGTACCATCATTACAAAGAAGACATTAGTTTATTCGGTGAAATGGGTTTTAAAACGTATCGATTATCTATAGCTTGGAGCCGTATTTTTCCAAAAGGCGATGAATTGGAGCCAAATGAGGAAGGTCTAAAATTCTACGAAGACCTATTTAAGGAATGCCATAAGTATGGAATTGAACCTTTAGTGACAATAACCCATTTTGATTGCCCTATGTACTTGATTGAAAATTATGGTGGCTGGCGAAATCGAAAGATGATCGATTTTTATAAACGTCTATGTAGAGTATTATTTACACGATATAAAGGGCTGGTAAAATACTGGCTTACTTTCAATGAAATTAATATGATTCTTCATGCGCCATTTCTTGGAGCAGGCATATGTTTTGAAGAAGGGGAAAATGAGGAGCAAGTTAAATATCAAGCAGCTCATCATGAACTTGTTGCAAGTGCAGAAGCGACTAAGATTGCACATGAGATAGACCCTGGAAATATGGTAGGCTGTATGTTAGCAGCAGCCAGTTATTATCCTTACAGTTGCCGACCAGAAGATGTCTGGGAGGGGAAGAAAAAGGATCGAGGGAATTACTTTTTCATTGATGTTCAATCAAAAGGAGCCTATCCGGCTTATGCGTTAAAAGAATTAGCTAGGAACAACATATCAATTGATATGTTGCCGGAAGACCATGAAATCTTAAAGAAACACACTGTTGATTTTATTTCTTTCTCTTATTATGCATCACGCGTAGCAGCAGCTGAAGATTCTAATGTTGAAAAAACGGCAGGAAATCTATTCCCAACTATAAAAAATCCGTACCTCCATGCAAGTGAATGGGGATGGCAGATTGATCCTCTAGGTTTACGAATTACAATGAATGATTTATATGATCGTTATCAAAAACCTTTATTTATCGTTGAAAATGGTCTCGGTGCTGTTGATATACCAGATGAATCGGGGTATGTAGAAGATGATTATCGAATCGAATATCTAGCAGCGCATATTCAGGCTATGAAAGAAGCTGTGGACGAGGATGGAGTTGACCTTCTTGGTTATACAAGTTGGGGTTGTATTGATTTAGTATCAGCAGGTACTGGTGAAATGAAAAAGAGATATGGCTTTATCTATGTAGACCGTGATAATACAGGTAACGGTACTCTTAAAAGAACGAAGAAAAAGTCATTTAATTGGTATAAGAAAGTAATTGAAACAAATGGGGAAGACTTATCTAATTAATAATATAAATTGTTTACTTATATTTCTAATCTTTCGTTAAAATAGTTGAGTCTAAGTGAAAAAGAAAATATATAGGTAGTAATACTTGAAAGAAGAGGCTGGGACAAAACAAAAGATAACCTTTCTAAACACGAATAATAAAATTACATCTGAATTGGAAAAATGAAGCACGTGACTAAATAGTATATATGGGTTCAAAATTAGTTCGTTTCATTGCGCTGCAGCCACTCGCTTTCCGCGGGGAGGAAGCTGAGCCTCCTCGCCTTCGCCTGCGGGGTCTAAAGCGTCCTCTATTTCCCGCAGGAGTCGAGTGTCCTCCGCTCCACTCCACTAAGATTTCTAATCATTTGTATTAAAACTAAAGAAACCAAAAAACCGAACGATTTAATCATTAATGATAAGCTCCCCTATAGGTAGACAGGTTAAAAAATAAAATCTGGATACTATGGGGGAGTATTTTTTATGTCTCGAAAGTTTTACTCTGCAGAAGAAAAATATGAAATAGTGAAGGCGTTTGATGAATCACTTTCTTCACTTAAAGTGGCATCCATTTATAAAGTACATCATGCCACCGTTTTGGAATGGAAATATAAGTTTGATACCTTTGGCTTAGAAGGATTAAAGGAGTCTTCCGCATGGAAAAAATATTCGGAAGAACTAAAGTTATCCGCCATAAAAGAGTATTTGTCCGGTGGTTCTTCGATTCGTGAGGTTTCTAGAATGTATGAAATATCCCATCCCTCTGTCCTCAGAAGTTGGATTAGGAAGTATAATAGTCATAGTGAATTAAAAGATGCGTCACAAGGAAGGACGGGCTCTATGACTAATGAAAGCAAACTAACTTGGGAAGAACGATTACATATTGTACTTGATTGCTTGGGGAACGGAAAAAATTATCAAGAAGCAGCGGATACGTATCAAGTTTCTTATCAACAAGTTTATCACTGGGTAAAGAAGTATGAAGATGGCGGAGAAGAAGCGTTGAAAGATAGACGTGGTAAAAGGAAAGAGGAATCAAAGCTAACTCCAGAAGAAAAATTCAAGCTTCAAATGAAAAAGCTAGAAAGAGAAAATGAACGGTTACGTGCGGAGAATTTGTATTTAAAAAAGTTGGAGGAGATAGAAAGGAGGAGAAAATAAAGCCTATCCGATTCGAGGATAAATATATCGCTATCCAGGAGCTTCACAGGGAAGAAAACATAAGTATTTCTTTACTTTGTGAAATAGTCAAAATAGCACGATCCGCCTATTATAAATGGCTGAATCGTCTCCCTACTTCCCAGGATTTACTGAATGAAAAAATCATAAAAGAAATGAAGATTCTTCATGAAAAAGTGGATAGTACCTTCGGTTATCGTCAGATGACGCTTCACATGAATAGACAGTTTAAAGAGAAACTTAATCATAAAAGAATCTATCGACTAATGAAAGTGGCTGGCTTACGCTCGATTATCCGCATCAAGAAGAAACGTTATAAACACTTTACTCCTAAACAGGTGGCGGAAAATAGACTAAATCGAGAATTTACTGCGGAAAAACCAAATGAAAAATGGGTTACAGATGTAACGGAATTTAAGTATGGCCAATCAAGGAAGGCTTATTTAAGTGCGATTCGTGACCTTTATGATGGCTCCATTGTAAGTTTTGTTATAGGACATTCCAATAATAATAGACTTGTATTTAAGACGCTAGACCAAGCAACTGCACTATTATTAGAGGAGGAACATCCACTTATCCATAGTGATCGTGGGTATCAATATACCTCCAAAGGATTTAAGCAAAGGATAGATGCGGCGAAAATGACGCAGAGTATGTCAAGAGTTGGTCGATGTATTGATAATGGACCGATGGAATCTTTTTGGGGAACACTGAAATGTGAGAAGTATTATATACATAAATATAAGACATTTGAGGAACTTGAACATGCGATAGAGGAGTATATTCATTTTTATAATTATGAAAGATATCAAAAACGATTAAACGGCTTAAGCCCTATGGAATATAGAGCTCAAGCTGTTTAAATCTTTTTTATTATTTCAACTGTCTACTTGACAGGGGGCATTTCATAATTGATTAAATCGTTCGGTTTTTACATAGATTCACATACTTATGTCTCACCCTCTTCTTTTTTTAGACTTAAACGATGATTTGATGGCTACTTTTTTAGAATACTTTCATTATCTATTCACCAAGAACTGGATACCCTGTTCAAAAATACTCCGTGTTAAAATCTAGTTTTTACATGGGTATTTTTATTTTAGATGCATTTTTTAAAGACCAGTTTCTAATGATCAGATGGCTGAACTCTGTTTCACATTAAGCAGAAACAGGTTGAATATCATTCTTTTTTAAAAATAATTCTTTTATGGAATATACGATTTTGATAGGATAATATCCAATATTAGGGAAGTTGAATAAGCAAGGACTCTTAGAAGGGAATATCCAGTATTACAATAATGATTTGTTGTTTATAGTAATAAATGTCTACTTAGTATAGAGTCTACCCCTAGTAAAAGTGAACGTATTTATGAATCTTTTTCCTATTACAAGAAGATCCATTGATTGAAAGGAATTACTTGTAATTAATTTGTGTTAGAGGTGCAGATTATGCTGAGAGTCAGGTTATTGTTAATCTTCCAAGAGGACTACAGGCAAGAAACACTTGTTATTTTGTTGCAATTGCTTCTTTGTTTGATTGTAAAATATATATTATTTATAAGGGATTTACCATTGAATTTAATATTAGTTGAATAATTTTCTTATCGTACATTTATTATTGCCAAAATGTACGGTTTTTTTATTTTAATGGAATGTTATTATTTTCTATATTTTAGGGGAAGTTAACTCAGATTCGATGATGTGGATAGATGACTAATGTAGCCCATTCATTACTATAGACATTAGGTGAAAAATCATAGTTATATAGGAGAACGTACAAATTATCAAAAATAATTAAAAGGAGTGGGATAATGGTCGGATTTTCAATAGTAAGACGCAAGTTGATGAAAGTCATGATTCTTTTCGCGATGATTCTTAGTCTTTCAACATTACCATTAAATGCATTTGCCAGAGAGTTTCCGTGGATGAATAAGGGTCTTTCTGCTGAGGAAAGAGCTCGTACATTAGTCAAAAAAATGACTTTGGAGGATAAGGTAGACTTTATAACTGGAAACGTCAACAGTGATTACGGATTTTATAATCTGGGATTAGCAAAATACGGAATACCTGCCTTACAAATGGCAGATGGACCTAATGGAGTCCGCATAGCTAATCCTGAAATTCAAGATAGACAATCAACTGCTTTGCCTTCTGCATTAGGCCTTGCTGCAACATGGAATATAAAGACTGCTAAAAAATATGGAAACCTGATCGGGAAAGAAGCTTTTAATACGACCCATAATGTTATGCTTGGTCCGGCACTTGATATTGCCCGCATTCCTTTCGGTGCAAGAAACTTTGAATCTTTTGGTGAAGATCCATATTTGCAAGGACAAATGGCAACAAGCTATGTGAATGCTATTCAAAGTAATAGTGTATTGGTTTCAGCCAAGCATTATTTATTGAATAATCAAGAGAAAGACCGCTTTACAGTTGACTCTCAAGCAAGTGCACGAGCAATAAATGAAATTTATGCAAGACCATTTGCAAGCATCATTGAAAATGCTGATTTAGGAAGTATCATGTGTTCATATAATAAGGTGAATGGTATTCATGCTTGTAATAATGTGGATTTACTAACAGGTCTACTTAGAGAAAGCTTAAACTATAAAGGATTTGTCATGAGTGACTACGGAGCTAATAACAGCACAGTTGAGTCAATTAATGCAGGACTTGATTTAGAAACACCGGGAGAGCCTTCTGGAGATTGGGGCAATACGCTTCTACAGGCTGTAAATGAAGGTAAAGTAAAAAAAGAGACAATAAATCAAAGTGCTTATCGAATTCTTTACCAAATGTTTAAAAAAGGTTTATTTGATAACCCCACGCAGAACAATCCAATTAAAATAAAAGCCCATGGGGAAATAGCTCGTCAAATCGCTGCTGAGACAATTGTGTTGTTGCAAAATAAGAAAGATGTCTTACCATTAAATACACAAAAGCTGAATTCCATTGCGGTCATCGGACCTGACGCGGATAATGCTTCAGCAGCCGGCGGAGGGAGTTCCCTTGTTAATCCAACTTATACAGTAAGTCCGCTAGAAGGTATAAAGAGACGTGCAGGAGTAAATGTACAAGTTGAATATGAGGCAGGGACAGATCCAGTTAATGCCGGTGATATTTTTCCTGGACCTGATGCAGTTCCTTCTTCTTTCTTATTACCAGCTGAAGGTTCTAAGGAGAATGGATTAACAGCTGAATACTGGTCGAATGAGAATATGGAAGGAAATCCAGAATTTAAACATACCGCTAAACAAGTTAGCTTAAATCTTGGTTTCTATAATTATAAAGGTTTTAATGCACAATCAACTAAATTAGACAAACTGCCAACTAGCTTAAATGGCAAGATGTCTGCAAGATATACCGGTTTAATAAATGTACCGAATACAGAGAAATACACCTTATCTACGACAAGTTATGGATCGAGTAAAGTGTATATTGATGGAAAGCTAGTGATAGATAATGCTGGTGAAGAACTGAAAACAGTACAGCAGACAATTACCTTGGAAGCAAATAGAAATTATAATTTGAAAATAGAGTATAAAACAGACTACAAAGAGGCTCCTGGATATAAGAATGGCGGTCAATTACGCTTTGGATGGAAAGCTTCAGACAAAATTATCGACAAAAATATCAAGCGTGCCGTTAACTTAGCGGAAAAATCAGATGCAGTGGTTATTGTAACAAGAACGTACGATAGCGAAGGTTACATAGATCGATCAGATATGGAACTGCCTAATAACCAAACACAATTGATTAAAGAAGTCGCAAAGGTAAATAAAAATGTCGTGGTTGTAAATGAAAGTGGCATTGCTGTAAAAATGGGAGACTGGAAAAGTAAGGTCGCTTCTATTGTACAAGCATGGTATCCAGGACAGGAACAAGGAAATGCGATAGCTGATGTGTTATTCGGAGATGTTAACCCTTCTGGAAAGCTGCCAGTCACATTCCCTGTTGATGAAGAATCAACACCTGTTTCTACTGAAGAACAATATCCTGGAATTAATAAAGTGGTCAATTATACAGAAGATATATTTGTAGGTTACCGTGGCTATGAACAAGCAAACATTAAAACAGCTTTCCCCTTTGGACATGGTTTATCCTTTACTAAATTTGATTATAAAAATCTAAAAGCAAAGGTTGAAAATTCGAGAGAATCCACTGATTCAATGGTTGAAGTTACTTTCAATATAACAAATACAGGTGGGGTGACTGGGTCTGAAGTAGTACAAGTATACACTGGTAACCTTCCTACTAATGTAGAGACAGCTCCTAAACAATTAGCAGGATTTAAAAAGATTGAACTAAAGCCTGGTAAGGTAAAGAAAGTAAGAATTAAACTCGATTCAAAAGCCTTCTCTTATTATGATGAAAAGAAAAACAAATGGATCATTCCTCCAGGCAAAGTAGCTATTTATGTGGGTAGCTCTTCAAGTGACATTCGTCTAGAAGGAAGTGTAACTGTTAAAAAAAATCAACCAAAAAGCTAAAAAAGTCGATTTAAGGAGTATTATTAGATTAGCCTATAATACTGTTTTGTCTGCAATATTAATGACAGCAAGTAAAAACACAGTACCTAAAATCAACCAAATTATTGGACTAAAAGAAATAAATTATACAAAACAAGAGGGAAGGAAGATGGCAATTACGGGTATTGTTTTTAGTAGAATAGGTATTGGTTTACCTATTCTCTTAATTGCTATTTCATTTATGGCATTTTCCTTATTCTAGTTAAGAAAATTATAGTTGCTTTAAGCAGCTGTTTTTTTGCTTAGTTTCTTTTTGATCCCTTTTTATATAACAATAGTGACAGGATTCTTGTGATAAATGAAAAAACAACTTGTGGAAAAAACTAGGCAGATTAGTGCAAGAAGGATAATTCAAAATAACCTAGAATAAGTATCTAGATTGAAGAAACTGAAGAAATTAAAATATTATTAAAGGAAGAGTCAAATGAATAACAGGGTTAAAGAATTTTGGGATGAATTTTGTGAAGAAACTCAAAAAAAAGGGATTCACTATAGAGATGCTTTCCAATTTGGGACTTCTGCTGATTGGTTAGCAGAATTAGTTGTTACTGGAAAGAAGACAGCAACTACTTCAGGTCTCGTCTTTTATGAAATGGAAAAGGAAGCAATCCCTACAGTTAGTGAGTATTATATTGTTTTAAATGGGAAGGAAATTCCAGTTGCAGTTATTGAAATTGAATCTGTTCAAGTTGTTCCAATGAATGAGGTCACCGAGGAATTTGCTTTAGCTGAGGGTGAGGGTGATTACCAATTCTGGTGGAATGCACACGAGAAGTTCTTTACTGCATTGCTAAAAGAGTATGATATAGAATTTTCACCAAATATGTTAGTTGTGTGTGAAAGATTTACAAAAGTATATCCAAAATAAGCAATAAATGAAAATAATAAATGGCGCAGTTTTCACATTATGTGGAGATTACTGTAAAGGTAAAAAAGCCGGATTTTCCACTCAAGGAAAATTCGGCTTTTTTTAATGTTATTTTTTGTATGAATCAAACATATTTGTATTGTCTGGTACATTTTCTAGATAGGTTATTTTTCCGTTTTTATCCAAATTAGCAATATCTTTACCTGTTTGAGTAAAGACACTGCCAGTTGCACGCTTTCCGCATACTGCCCAAGGCGTTTCAAACATATCTGTATCTTCAACTGCTTTCCAGCCTTCAAACATATGCTTAATATCAGCATTTTCTTTAAAAACCATTTTCATAAACAACTTCCAGTTTTCGATACCTTGCTTTTCATGGCCATTTAAGACAAATATAATATCGTCTGAAAAAAGACTCAGTAATTCTTCAAATGCTTGTTCACCCAATTTAAGATTACTTCTGTATTACCTGCTAAAGTGAGTCGTTCTTTTTTTACGTGAAAAGATAGCTTTAACCGACTCAAATATCGGCTGTCGAAGTCTAACAAATCATTTTTGGAACTACATACTGGCTGATTTGTTTCCGTTCTTCATAGATTAGTAATGCCTGCGAACTCCATAAATTTTGAGAGAGCACTAGTCATATACGAATCACGACGCATTATAAACACAGTGGGAACTGTTCTATGTGTATCCGGTAATGGATGGCAGTTAAGTTTGTCCTGCATCCGTGATTCAACCATAGATATTGGTAATACGGTGACACCTAACCCGTTTTCAACGCATTTAAGGACACCCTCTAGAGTGCCATATTCCATTACCCTCATAGGAGCAAAATCATTGTCCGCTAGCCATTTTTGCCAAATTCCTAAATAAGTGCAATGAGCGAATGACGAAAGCAGTGGTTCGTGTAAAATTGATTCTATATGAAATGTTTCTGTAGAGTAGCTTGTAATCAGAACTAGGGATTCATCAAGTACAGGGTACTCAATAATTTCTGGATGAAGAATTGGCCCATCAACAAATGCGCCATCTATCTTGTAATTGAGAATAGCATTAACCTGATCTACAGTAGGTGCCATATATAAGCTTAGTTCTACTTTAGGAAATTCCCTGTGATATTGAGAGAAAATAATTGGTAATCGTGTAGTAGCAGTTGATTCCATAGCTCCGATGTGCAAAGATCCTCGCGGAGTAGAGGAAAGCTTGACTGCTTCAATAGCTTCCTCAAAATCAAAAAGTAACTTATTTACATATGGTAATAATTCACGGCCTGCAGGGGTTAAGGATATCTTCTTATGATATCGGTATAGCAGGGGAACTCCTAACTCCTGTTCGAGACGCTGTATTCTTGCAGTAACATTTGACTGTACATAATTTAATTTCTCAGCAGCCTTAGTAATACTTTGTTCAATAGCTACTGCCTTAAACACTTCTAAAGATTTAATATCCAAAGCAAGTTTCTCCTTTAGCATCACAAATTATGATTAACTATCCTCTTTTTTTTGATTTTACATGATGCATTGGAGTATGTAAACTTAGTTTGTAAGAGGTTAACGTAAAGACTAAGTAATAGAGTAACTTATTATTCATAAATAAGGAGGGAAATGGAGAAAAAGGAAATTTAGCTAGGTAAGATAATACACAAGTTGTCAATAACGAGGAGGTAAGCTCTTGATTTCAATGGTCAATATAAAGGATAAATTTTTACAAATAAATGATTACTGGAATCCTAGAATAGGTGGTGAGTTAAACGATTCATACATAAAAATGGTAAAGATTAAGGGTGAATTTATTTGGCATCACCACGATCATGAGGATGAGATGTTCTTCGTATGGCAAGGAAAGCTGGTAATACGTTTGAGAAACGGTGAAATAGTTCTTAATGAAGGAGAATTTATTGTTATACCTAAAGGAATAGAACATCAGCCAATTGCTGAAGAGGAAGTTCATTTGCTATTAATCGAACCAAAAACCACACTAAACACAGGGAATGTGGTCAATGAACGAACTGTGTTGAATCCTCAAGGAATTTGAAAAGCTGAAAGTTTAAAAGTAGGATTGGTTAAAATGGATTGAGTTAAAATAAGATATAGAGAATTCAAAAGGTGGTGGTTAATATTAATTATCAAGCTATTAATTTGAATGAGAAATTTTCTAAATTCAACGAACGCTGGTCTCCAAAGGTAATTGGTGAAATGAATGATTATCAATTCAAAGTGGTCAAGATAGAAGGGGATTTTGTGTGGCACGATCATCAAGATACCGACGAGGTGTTTATCGTTCTAGCTGGTGAAATGTTCATTGATTTTCGCGATGGTCAAGTTAAGGTGACTCAAGGAGAGATGTTTATAGTGCCAAAGGGGACCGAACATAAACCTTTCGCTATACAAGAGTGTCATATCATGCTAGTAGAGCCAAGGGGAATTGTAAATACTGGCGATACTAAATCAGCATTAACCGCAGTTAATGATATCTGGATCTAATTTATGATAAAGTATAAACAATTATCAAACTATTCGACTGAATGTTTAAATTAGAAAGCTTAGATTCAAAAAGAGTTATTTATTAAGTACCAGTCGAATTACTGAAGTGGATAATGAAACAAAGAATATTTTTAGTGAGTGGAAATGACCTTTATTTTGTCCAATTAATCAAATTACTAAAGACAGCTTATGTAACAAATTCGGAAAAATTATGCAAATTAAATATTTCTGAAAATTACAACTTGACAACTTGAAATTACTGATATATTATAGCCTATAATTAAATAATAAATAAGCAAAGATTGGAAATAGTATAAGGTTTATAAACTCCTTCAGAGAGCCGATGGTTGGTGCGAATCGGTAGTTATACCCTTTGAACTCATCCAAGAGCTACTCTCTGAACCATATAAGTAGGAGATGTCGGGTTTCTTCCGTTATAAAAGATAGGTGGTGATTGCTGCCGAAAATGAGTGGGTTACTTTTGTATTATATTAACCAATTAGAGTGGTACCGCGAGCAATGCCTCGTCTCTATATTTTTATATAGAGGCGGGGCTTTTTTATATTTTATTAAATAAGGAGTGTTTCACATGTCAAGAAAAATTTGGGTATTTGATACAACATTAAGAGATGGAGAACAAGTTCCTGGCGCAAAATTGAATGTATATGAAAAATTAGAAGTTGCCAAGCAATTAAAGAAACTCAAAGTTGATATGATTGAGGCTGGATTTCCTTCTTCATCAACAGGTGATTTTAATGCGGTTAAAGAAATTGCTAAAAGGATAGGAAATACAGATGATGTGATAATAACGGCGTTAGCAAGAGCAGTAAAATCCGATATTGATGCTGTATATAATAGTGTGAAATATGCAAAAAATCCACTAATCCATATTGTATTAGGTACTTCGGATATTCATGTGGAAAAGAAATTTGGAAAATCGAAAAATCAAATATTAGATATAGGAGTGGATGCTGTGAAGTATGCGAAAACACTCCTACCAGAAGTGCAATATTCAACAGAGGATGCGTCTAGAGCTGATTTTGAATATTTATGGAAAACTATAGAAGCTGTTGTAAAAGCAGGAGCCACAATTATTAATATACCTGATACAGTTGGTTATGCTGAACCTCAAGAGTTCGGTGAATTAATATACAAGATAAATGATCGCTTGAAGAATTTGAATGATAAAGTGCTTCTAAGTGTTCATTGCCACAATGATTTAGGAATGGCTACAGCTAATACATTGGCAGCAATAAAAAATGGTGCAGAAAAAGTAGAATGTACCATTAATGGAATTGGAGAACGTGCAGGAAATGCTTCATTAGAGGAAGTAGTTATGGCTGTTCATACACGTTCTGAGATATATCAAGTATTTACGAATATTAATACAAAGGAAATTATGAATACGTCGAGGATGGTAAGTGGATTCATGGGACTTGATGTACAAGTAAACAAAGCAATTACAGGGGAAAATGCTTTTGCACATTCTTCAGGTATTCACCAGGATGGATTAATCAAATCAAGAAATACTTATGAAATAATTGATCCCGTCACTGTGGGTCTTGACGACATGGAGCTTATTCTGACAGCACGTTCTGGACGCCATGCGGTTAAAACTGCTTTTGAAAAATTAGGTATGAATCAATTTTCAAATTCAGAATTCGAGGAAATCTTTGTAGACTTTCTTGAGTTAGCCGATGCGAAAAAAGAGGTATATAATCATGATCTATATGTATTGATTGAAAATTATTACAAAAAAGTAAAGGGGAATAATCAGGACATCAGCCATTACAGTAACAATTTTTATGAGTTAATAGATCTGCAAGTGATCAGTAATACAAAATTTCCTTCTGCTAGTGTGGAGTTAAAGAAGGCTGATCAAATCATAAAGGGAACTGCGATAGGTTCTGGTCCGATTGATGCTTTATATTCTGCAATTATGAATGTATGTGATTTAGATATGAAGTTGATTCAATATGATATTAGAAGTGTTTCAAGGGGAAAAGAAGCACTAGGGAAAGTGAAAATTCAAGTTGAATTTAAAGGGGAAATATATATTGCCAAAGCATCAGATACAGACATTTTAAAAGCAAGTGCATATGCGTATATTAATGCCATAAATAGTATTGTGGTCGATCATTTACTTCCAGTTAAATAAAAACCTAATATGATTTGAAAAGTTAGGAGATTATCAATGAAGGGAAGGGAAAATATAGTACAACAAATATTAATTCCAGAAGGTAAACAATCTGCAGAAGAAGTTACAAATACAATAATTGTAAGAGAAAACAAAATTCCAAGTAAATTATTATCATTTTACAATTCTAGAAAAAAATTAATTATCAGTGCAAATGTAAGATGAAATAATCATGGATGTATATAGACAAAGATTTTATTGCTTCATCCAAACAAAAAAGTGCTGGTTTAGTTTACAGAAAAGTTAATTTTATTTAAATACGAGTAAATTCAGAATCAATTTCCTAATGAAAAAACTGTTAAAAAAGAATATTTTCACTTTAGAGAGCATTGGTCCAATAAGAATTAATGCTCTACTTTTCTTTGTCCACACTAACTGGGCAGCATTCCTGTAATAAAGGATGAAACAAGAATAATTTGTAAAGTATTACACTTAAATTAACGGGGGCTGTTAGTTTAACAAGAAAAATTATTTTTTTTTATAAAAAATGAAAATGGTTATTAGTTTTAGGCTTGTCAACTTAACATGTATATCCTAAACTACAATCAATTCTAATTGACAAGGAACATTACTCAATGAAAAAACGCTAAGTGAAGAGCAGTAGTTAAGAGGATTGTTGAGGGAGGACTAGCACAATAATAAATAGTTTAACCAAACCAACAAAAAATGTATGATTATGTTATTAGGGTTATACATATGCGCTAGTTTTAGGGGGAAGGGTTTATAATTTTGATTTGTGAGTCGCAAAAATTAGATAACTATTTACTCGAATTAACGGAAGTTAATTATTCTAATCCGATTATAAAGAAGATAGGAGAAAAATTGTTTGATCCATCTCAAACGGAAATAGAAAAGGCGAGAATAGCTTTTGAATTTGTTCGTGATGAAATTTCGCATTCTTGGGATATTCAATCAAAACGAGTTACTTGTAGTGCTTCGGAAGTAATAGAATTTAAAGAGGGGATTTGCTATGCAAAATCTCATCTATTAGCTTCATTATTACGTTCGCAGGGAATACCAACAGGATTTTGTTATCAAAGATTAATGTTATTTGATACTCCAGAAAAAGGGTATTGTATTCACGCATTAAATGCTATCTTTTTTAAATCACTAAATAAATGGATTAGAGTTGATGCTCGTGGGAATAAAGAAGGGGTTAATTCTCAATTTTCTTTTGAAGAAGAGAAATTAGCATTTGCAATTAATGAAGAATTACATGAAAAAGATTATCCTCTTATTTATGTTAAGCCTCATCCCAAAATTGTTGCTGTCTTAAAAGAAAATACAAATGCGTTAGAAATGTATAAACATCATTTACCAGACAGCTTGTAGTTGTTATACAAAGGAGAGAGGAAACATTTTATTGCTGACTTGACGAATTGTAGCTAACTAAATAAGCTGCCATACGGCAGCTTATTTAGTTAGCAAACTGAACAGCAGCATTCTGTAGCTGTCGAGTGCACTTTCCAATATGGTTTATTCTTGTTCAGTTTTCCACCATAAGGCATCTTCTGGATTCGCAACAGCTTCTTTAAATTCAGATTTCGTTGCAACTGTTGGATAAGATCCTTTTAAGGACTTTCCGGTTGTACTCTTAAATAAGAATAGAATTACAAAGAATCCGATAATGCTTACGATTGTTAAATACCAGGCAGGTGCTAGGTTATTGCCTGTTTGGTGAACGAGCCATGTTGAAACTAACGGTGTAGTACCACCAAATATGGAAACAGAGACATTAAACGTTACTGATAATGTTCGGTAGCGTATATCGGTATAGAACATTGCTGGCAATGAACCGGGCATGGAGCCTTCATATGTTGCAAGCAGTACGCCCAGAATTAGAATACCTAACGAAATAAATAGCAGGCCATTCATGTTCACGAGATAAAAAGCTACTGCAGATAAAAGAGATAATCCGCCTAAACCAATTAAGAAGACATTTTTATTACCGATGTTATCACTTAACTTACCGAAGAGTAATGTTAGTGGCACCATGATAACCATGACAAGTGTAATTAAAATAGTACCTGTTGTGCTTGATAAACCAATTATCTCGTTTAAATAGGAAGGCATGTAGGATAGTAACATGTAATTTGTTACATTAAAGAAGGCTACAGATACGAAACAGACAATTATATCCTTTTTATGATTTTTTAGGATAGAGAAGAAGCCTTCTTCTACTTGCTCTTCAGCATTATTTGTAGAAATTTCATTCTCAAAAATAGGTGATTCCTCTAAGCTTTTTCTTAAATACATTCCAACAAATCCTAGGGGTAAACCAAGCAAAAATGGAATTCTCCAACCCCATGAGGCCATTTGTTCATCTGATAGGGTAATAAAGAGTATGCTGGCTACAAGTGAAGCCAATATATACCCTGTAAGTGTACCAATTTCCAATCCACTTCCAAGGATGCTGCGCTTATTATCAGGAGATGATTCGGCAATATAGACCATTGCACCGGCATATTCTCCTCCAGTTGAAAATCCTTGAATAATTCTTGCGACTAATAACAGTATCGGTGCCCATATTCCGATTTGATCATAAGTAGGCAATAACCCAATCAATAATGTAGAAAAGGCCATTAAAATAATTGTTGTAGTTAAGACGACTTTTCTTCCTGCTTTATCACCAATTTTACCGAAGATAATACCGCCCAATGGACGCATTAAAAAGGCAATGGCGAAAGTTGCGAAAGTAAATACTAATTTTAACTCGTCATTTTGAACTGCACTAAAAAAGTTTTGACTGATAATAACAGCTAAGTAGGAATATAAACCAAAATCAAACCATTCCATTGCATTTCCTACTCCTGTTGCAAACACACTTTTCTTCGCTGTTTGGATATCAACAACGTTAATTTTCTTCTTATTAAATTTCATTTTTTCAACTCCGTGATGTGTGGTTATACAAAGAGAACAAATGAGCTAAACTAATGTTACTCATGGTACCGCTTATATGTATCATATTGTGTGCAAAAGCATCTGAAGCATACTGTAAGTATAAATAATTAAAAGTGCCAAAATCTTCAGGTTAAAAATAACAACCAACGTAAGTCATTTAACACAGGTGAATAGGTATATCCCTCCCATTATTAAATAAATTTAACTATATCCAGACATTGCTATCATTCAATACAATAGTTCTATTCATAAAACCATAAATTTTTATTTAATACTAAATACCCGTACAAATCTTATGTTAAACATAATATAAAAAACTTCTGAGTTATAAGTACCAACAAGGGAGATGAAAACATAAAAGTTGGGATGAAAGATAACGCTTTTTGGCCTGTATAAATGAGCTGACTTAGTGTCTGGGATTAACTGAACACGTCTTTGGTTTACAATCTATATCTAAAGGAAAAATTATAGGCTTCTAAAGCAAAAATTCGAAATGGCTGATAAAAATGACTTTATTGTTTACGTTATACTGAATAATATGTTCTGCAAATTTATACTGATCTAGAGTCATGTTAACCTTATTTAGTCCAAGACCATTTATATCCTTTTTCTTTGGTAGTAAAGCCATCTTGAGATAAAATCAAGGTTTTCCTTCCCCTATTAGAGAAATAAGTACTAATGCAATTTCTAAATTGGAGGTAATAAGAAGAGGATAATTATATTTCACTTTAAACAACATCTGTTGCTTGATAAAATGCTATCTTAGATGAATTTTTTCTTTTTTTTACAATTATTGGATGCAAAAGCATTAAACTTACTTTATAATGAAATAATTCCAATATAAGGTAGGTGGTGCTTATGATAATTGTATACATATATAAAAAGCGAAGGTATGTTAACTAGATCTTTAGAAACCTAAGTAACAATGGATTTTGTCTATAATTTAAATTAATCCTGAATATCAGTATGATTTTTACTCGTAACAATTAATATAATTTTATTAAGACTCATTATGAGAAGGTACAGTATTAAACATAGTACTAAATAATATATAGTAGGAAAGACCAAATAAGTGATAAATCATAAAAACTTAAAATATTTTCCTGGAAATTTATTGTTTTATTAAGGAGAATGATATGCTTGAACAAAAATATTTTTTTGGAATTACTCAAAAATAGTTTGAAATTTATGTCTGAGCAAGAAAAAAAGGACATAGTATATGAATTTAATAGACACTTTGATGAGGGGAAACTTGAAGGAAAAAGTGAAGAGGAAATATCGGAGAAATTAGGGAGCCATGAAGAAATTGCTAAAGAATTAAACGCTGTTTATGCTATGAAAAGGGTTGAAGAGAATAGTACCATTAAAGGTTTGTTTACAGCAATGTTGTCAATTATGGGGTTAAGCATCATGAATTTTATATTTATTATGATGGGTTTTTTTATAATGCTAATACTATTACCATTTATTCTAGCTTATTTCATTGGTGTACCTATCATGATTTTATCACCAATAATTTTAATTATTTTCGGCTTTGTTAATGGGTTTGGTACAATTGGTGCTGGAGATTTTTTCGAATCTATAAAGGGGCTTATTATAGGGGCTATTTTAGCACTCACAGGATATTTTATAGGGAAATTCTTTATCAAACTATTTATTAAATACTTGAGATGGAACATATCAATCGTGAGGGAGAAGAAGTTAGTATGAGATGGGTAACATATTGTTTCTTAATTTTTGTTATATTATGTGGATGCTCACAGAATGAACCTATAGAAGATACGGAAGATGAAATTCTTTCTACTCAAGATGTAGAAATTCCAAGTAATATTTTCACCTCAGAAAAACAAAATAAAAAAATAGACGAAGAAGAAGTAAATTTAAGCATAAAAACATATCTAGATAGCTATGAAGAATTAACTAATGCTAGTTCTCCATTTTTAGATGTTCTCTATGAAGGAGAGGATTTAAGTGGAAATGAATTGGAGAAATTTAAAAAAATCAGCAAACTTACTAAAGAAAATGACGAGAATTTTTCAAACTATATTTTAAAAAACACCTTACCTGAAGGATATCAAAAAGAGACAAATAGGATTAGTAAATATATTACAGCTTCAAATGAAATTCTTTATGGACTAGATGGAACGCTTAGTAATATTACAGAAGACCTAAATGAAGGAATAATTCCAGAAATAAACTTAGGTTCAATAAAAAGTAAAACTGAAGCGGTGAATGGAAGGGAACAGAAAAAAATTGAGGATTTCCTAGATGAGAAAGATATTAGTACTAAAGCATTTGGAAGAGAAACATAAATTAAAGAAGCAGTTTAGCTGACTAAAAAAACAAATGCAAAAAAATGAACTGTACTAGGATGACAGTTCATTTTATGGCTAGATACTATTTTCCATTTTTTAGCGGGGAAATTACATTGTTATAAAAAAATCTTTCCCATTTAGCTAACAAGCTGTTCCCATTTTCACCACGCTGAATTTCAATCTCATGGTTTTTATGAAATCCTGCTATTCGTTTATTATGCTCATTGTGCCATTGATGAAGAGTTAATTGTTTCATTATGACTCCTCCTTTGATTAATCCTATTATATAGCTTGGGTCGAGTATAGAAAAGTGAAATTAACCCACAAGTTTTGACATGGGGGAGTCAAATAATTGGCGAAAATCGTGCAACAAGAAAGAGAATGTGCAATTTTAAACTATAAAACGTGAGAGCCTGGAAAGTCCTGTTTTTAAAAAAAGGCAGATGGAGACATATTAAAACTTTGATTTTCAAAAATAAAACCTACAAACAACTACCAAAAATGGTTTCGTCAGAGTATAGGGAAATAATTCCTGGAACTGATGGATGTGTAAGTGGCTTAGTATTTCCAGACAAAGTTATCCATAGCTAATGATGAAAAAAATGTTAAAAAGAATAGATCAAGATACTGACGCAAAAAAACCATTGGTTATAGCTTCACAAATGAAGCGTTAGATTTATTAAAGAATGATAGTTTTATGTCTTTACTATCAGTAATTTTGTATTGTCTGATGAAGATTATAAAGAAGTAAATGGTAAAGGTGGTAAATGTTTTCTAATAAAATGACCTTCTTAAGTTATAAAGTTATACAGTTTTTTCTTTGTTATTTAAAGAGTTACTTTCCCCTGGAATTAAATATCTCAATAATGGAGGAGCGAACAAGGTTGTTGCAATTATAACGACTACAATAGCAGTGAAATATTCAGGTAACAAAAGAGATTCTTGTAAACCAGTGGCGGCAATAATTAGAGCTACTTCTCCTCGTGAAACCATTCCAGCCCCAATAATTAAAGAGGAACGATTGTTAAAAACAGATATTTTTGCTCCAATAGCTTCACCTACAAGTTTCGTTATAATCGCAATAATTACTAGTGCTACAATAAACCCAATCTGGCTTCCTACACCATTAAATGAGACATTTAAACCACTGCTTACAAAGAAAACGGGAACAAATTGGCATATGCTATAGGCTCCACCTTGCTCTCGATGGTGTGCTTAAAGTTTGTTTGTGAAATCGCTATGCCAGCTGCAAACGCTCCAATAATTCCTGCCATTCCAAGGATATCTGCAAAATATACAAAAGCTAAACAAATGACAAGGGAGATGGATACCACTGGTTCAGTAACCTTTAATTTAGATAATAATTTTAGCTTTTTGGGAACAAGGAAACCTCCTGCAAGTAAAATACCAATAAAGAAGATGACCTTTTTACCTATTAGAAGTCCAATGGAACTCATTTCCAATCCCAAGAAAACTAGTCATGACAGCTAAAAGTACGACAACCAGAACGTCGTCTACCTATATCCTTTAACACTTGGACAGTAATACTTACAGATGTTGCACATAGTAGTACTCCTATAAATAGGGAGTATGTTGTATTTAGTCCAAATAGCTTTCCGATACCAAATCCTCCGATAAAAGGAAATAGGATACCCAGTATAGCAACCGCAAAAGCAGCTTTCCAATTCTTTTTAAGCTGGTCCAGATCTGTCTTCAAACCGGCTAAGAACCTGAGCAATAAAACTCCAATCTCAGAGAAATAATGAATAAAATCATCGTTTTCTATTTACCCAAGGACTGCGGGACCTAATATTATTCCAATGATTAACTTTCCAAGTACAGCTGGCTGTCCTAATCTTACGGATAAATCACCTGCAATTTATTTGCTTTATAAAAGGACTCCTAAGAGTCCTTTTTAAGTAGTTTGAATTTGTATATTTTTATTTAAATCAGATTCTAGAATTTTATAGATATTCAGCTTTTATCCTTGATTAGTTGATTGCGATCCTCCATTTGAGGAGGCTCTTCAAACCAACCGTTTTTAATTTTAATTTTTATGCCTTCTTGAGCATAAAAATATACATCTTTTGCTAGCAAAATGGACTTCATAGAAAGGTCATTTCTTAAACTAAAGAATGCACCCGTTCCAGCGCCTACAAGTCCAAATCCATTTAGAATATAGATACAGTGCATCATCAGTTTGTCTGAAAATGGGGAGACATTTGAGGCTGTTACAGTACCTACTGAAGAGCTGGAAAATCGGACATCTCCTTCTCGAAGAATATCTTCCATCATCTTAATTTGTTTCTTTGCAAGCTTTTTTCCTTTTAAAAAATATGTTGTAGCTTCTTTGCTTTGTGCACATTGTGCAAACCCTGTGATGAGTTGTAGCCCAATGTTATTGGATTGAAGGTTATGATGAAGGATGCCAATTTCTAAATCATTAAGCGCTCTTTTATCACCAGTTAGTTTAAAGCCTTCCATATACTTTTTACTCTCAATAATTTCGTTTTTTTTCGGTAAGGAAACTTGAGGTGGAAGCGCAAGATTTCCTCTTTCTAGCAAGTAACAAGTTGATAATTTGTATATTTTTTGCGTAATTGTCGTTAATCCCTCATAAATTTGCATAACTCTTTTATTGTATGCCATATTCATATTTAAGGTATACAATCCCATGCTGACTTCTTTTAGTACTCGAATAAACATGATGTCAAATCCATTATCGTACAATTTAGGTGCTGTTAGATTTACATCTTCCGAGGTAAAACCTATTGGTTTAACCATTCCTTGTTCGGAAAATAGTTCTTCCATTTCCAAAACATAAAAATTTAGTTCTTGCCAGAGACCACCTAAAATATTTCTAGCTTGTAAATCATCAGATTTTTCAATGAAATACTCCAAAATCCTCATAATTAGTGTTTTTTCCTGGTAAGTTTGCCATATTGCTCCTACTTCAGAAGCGCTTATAGAATTGTTTTGAAACAAGGGTCATGCCTCCAGTAATGTATACTTATATTATTAATAATGTTTGCAAACAAAAGGTAAACAATACAGAGTTGTAATATTAATGAATAAAAAATCTAACATGTATTATTAAATGGTATAAAGAAAAGTCACTTTAAAGTAATACACACTAAAAGAGAAAAGGAATTATTTAGAAGAAAGATATCACTTTTTTGGAGTATTTTGCGGGATTGTTGAATATAATTTGACAATGGTTCGTGTGAATTTATTTAGAAAATATATTTATCCACTATTAATGAAAGGAATAGGCATTGTTGGAGTTACGGCATGTGCTGATGGAACAAAAATATCGTTAAGATTAGATAAAAAAAAGAGTTGAAAAGCACTTAGGTTTCTTCAAGGGATAAACGGAATTCTACCTATTTCTATTAGATTAGTTTTCTAGTATGTGTCTATGGCTTACAAGTAGAAGGAGTGAAAGATTTGTTTAAAAACAGTAATGGTCAGGTAAGGACAGGTTGGCTCATTTTTGTAACGCTAATAGTTACTTTTATAATTCAAGCAATTTTTATGCTTCCAGTTGAGATGTACGCATTATTTACGGTTAGTTCAGACAGTACAGGTGTATTTACAATGGATAGAAGCGATATTATGTCAGGTCGTCCGTGGTTAGATTTATTTTCTTATGCTTTCGGTTATGTAGCTGCTTTAATTTCATTGCTTTTATTATGGAAATTTTTAAATAAAAAGAAAATACAAGATTTAGGTTTTGGTTTTTTCCTGAAAAATATAATGTTTGGCTTATTATTAGGAGCAGTATCTATTGCAATCATTTTCTTTATCCTCCTATTTACCGATAATATCGAATTAATTAATTCACTTTCCAACCCAAACTTTACAACTTATTCTGTTACTTACTTAATCTTTTTTATCTTGGTTGGTTTGTTTGAAGAACTTGTATTTAGAGGCTATATCATGTCTACCCTTGCAGATAGAGGTCGTCGAAAGGTTACCATTTACATTGTTTCAGCCCTGATTTTTGGAATTGCCCATTTGGCTAATCAAAATGTAACACCGCTAGGAATTTTCAATATCTTCCTAGTAGGAATACTATTTGCATACATGTATGACAAAACACAGAGTTTGTGGACGCCTATTGGATATCATATTACATGGAACTATTTTCAAGGAAATGTTTTCGGCTTTCCTGTTAGTGGAACAACGCCATATGGTGTATATACAATTGATGTGAGTGGTGGAAATGATATAGTAACGGGTGGTTCTTTTGGTTTAGAAGGAGGGCTCTTAGCTACCTTATTGATCATCTTTGGCTTTGTTTGTACTTATTTATTTTCTGGAAAAAGGAATCAAGCTTCTATTTGAGTGTAATATGGAAACTAGAAAAGGAATATGGAAATTAGATTTTATTGATTATAGGTAATGTTGTGGCTTTCGTTATGAGGATGTGGCCATCAATTCAAAAAAACATAATACGTGGCTTTGACACCAACAGGTCAGCATTCCTGTATATGCTTTTTTATAGCGCAAAATTCACAAATTGTGAAGATACTCACTTCTAAAAAATAGGGGGGAACTCTAAAAAGCCTGTATCGATGATTACTTAATAATCATTGATACAGGCTTTTAGTCGTAAATAATTCTCCATTTATATAAATAACTCTTATGGAATTTTTATTTTATTCGGTTTGATAACTCTTTCTTCATTTTTCTAATCTCATACACAATCCAAATCGTTTGAAGATTAGCCAATATCCAGCCCGCTAAATGAGACACAAAAAATGCAAATGTTATTTTCTTGCTCGTAAACATAGCTGAAGGTTTTAATTTCATCAACTCACCTATTTCTTTAATTTTTCTTCCATACTTTCTTTCCACGACTAAATAGTTATCCTCAACATGGAATAACAGGTCAATATTTTTGTGTTAAGTGGATTACCTAATTCGGCAGATTAATGCAATTAGAGAAATAATAATAAAAAATACATGAAATACTAGGTATAATACTTAGCGATTAGATATTTTATTAACTTTTTGGTAAGTGTTAATAGAAATAGCAATGAGAATAGCACTGAATATGCTTGAAAGTAGAGCAGAGCCAAGACCCATCCACATAATTGTAATAAGTTTTCCTTTGTAGTTAGGGAACATAATTAACCTCCAATATAAGCATCTTTTTTTATAATTTGCTTTAAGAGAAATTGTATACCTTTCAAGATTTTATAACTTAAGGCATTGGTAATGCATAATAAGTTGTACCTTTATTGATTGTTGATCAATCAAGGAGTAATATTGGTTTATTTTGAGGACGAGCGCGCAATGAAACGAACTAATTTTAAACCCATATTCTATTTTGTCACGTGCTCATTTTTCAAATTTAAATGTAATTTTATTATTCGTGTTTAGAAAGGTTATCTTTTGTTTTGTCCAGCCTCCTTTTACTTACTTTTCGTAATGAAAGGGTGATAACTTATATACAGGTATATAAAAAAACTTATAAGAACACAAATGAAGAACAATTTTCTCATGATTCTATGTAAGAAGTAATTTATTAGGGAGTAGTCTTCACCAAAGAGTCAAATAATAATATAGGCTTACTATTTATCCTAGAGGAGTTTGGTAATGAACTTTTTAAAATATATTTTACTACTATGTCTAGTACTCCTTTTAACTGGTTGCTGGGATAGGAATGAACTGGCGAAGACTTCTATTGTTACAGGCATGGCAGTTGATAAAGGGGAGTCATTTAAATATAAGCTTACTATTGAAACTACAGAGGCAAGAGAGATGACGGCTCTAACAGCAACTGGTTTAGCCTCATCGAATGTTGCTTCTCTAGAAGGGAATACAATCGGGGAACTTGTTTCTAAATTTAACGTTGTAAATGCAACTATTCCAATATATTCTCATATGAGAGTTTTAGTTATTAGTGAAGAGCTGGCAAAGGATGGAATGTTAGATTTTATGGATTTTTTTGATCGAAATCGTCAAATTAGAGATGACTTTCTTATTGTTATTGCAAGAACAGGAAAAGCAGGCGATATCTTGAAAGTAAATAATATGTATAAAAAAAGTCCTTCGCTCAAATTATTTTCTCAATTAACTACTATGCAAAAGGATTGGGGAGGAGCTCCAGATATTAAGTTAAATGATTATACACGAATCTCTAATTCAGAAGGACAGGCTCCAGTACTTCCTGCAGTCCAATTAATTGGGGATCCAAAAAAGGGTGGAAATATTGAAAATTTAAAAAGTGAAGATCCTGATAGTCAAGTAAAGGTTAATTCTATGGGAGCATTTAAAAATGGAAAGCTAGCAGGGTATGCATCTCTATTTGAAGTACGCGATTTACTTTTTGTCCAAGGTAAAATAAAAAGTACATCTATTGACGCTAAATGTGAAGATGGGAAAAAAAAGTTTGAATATCGTGTAACCCATTCTACTACAAAGATTACTGCAAAAGAGATAAAGGGCATACCAAATTTTTACATAAAGATAAAGACAGAAGGCATATTGGATGGTACTGAATGTTTAACAAAGTTAGGTGATGCAGGTGCATTCGAAAGCTTTGAATTATCTATAAATAAAACAATGGAAAAAGAGATAAAAGCATTCATAAAAAAAACGAAAGAAGAGTTTAATGCTGATATCTTTGGATTAGGTGACTTATTAAGAGAACAGGATTATAAAAATTTCAAAAAATATAAAGATACTTGGGATGATGGGTATGCAAAAGCGGAGATGCATGTTAATTTCAATTCAGAAATTAAAAGAAGTGGATTAAGAAAAGAACGTTATATAGAGGATAAATAGAGTATATATTAGTTTTAGGAAATAATTAACATTGTGAGTTATTATTAGAAGGAAAGGGTGCCTTTTTTGATTGCTATTGAAGATTCATCAAGTAAAGGTTCAATCTTCGATATAAAAGCTGTATGTATAGGTCGTAACTAACCAAAAAGAATGTGATTAAATGTGTTTCTATCTTTTAACTTTTTGTCTAATTTAGAAAGACCACAAGTTCATCCATTTGATTGCAGACCTTTGTGGTCTCTTTGCATCAAATGTTAGCAAGGGTAGGAGCCTCATTTAGATAAGAAATACTATATGCTTTTATAAGTATATAAAAAATTCAGGAGAACCTTCATTTTTGTGTGAAGGTAAGAGGTTGTTAAAATACATGAAAAAAATTGTAAAAGAATATCAGTTCTACGAAAGCTTTAATGAGCTTGCTATAGACATTCTTGCCTTAGCAAAAGAGATATTACCCGAGGGGTTTTTGTTCTTAAGTGCATTTACAGATATGGAACAGCACATCTTAAAAGTTGCTGAAAATAAGGAAAACATTCATATAAATGAAGGAGCCGTTATTCCACTACAATCCGCAGTTTGTACAAGGATTAATTTTACGGAAGGTAAGGCCTTAGTATATGAAGATATAAGCAAAGAAGCGAGTCTGAGGGATATAAAAAGTACTTATCAATCGACAAATGTAAATGCCTATTTGGGGGTGCCAGTAATTCTAAGAAATGGGGAAGTTTTTGGAACCATATGTGCAGTTCAGGAAAGTGCTACAACGTTTAACAGTAATAGTATAAAGTTAATCGAGAAGCTGGCAAAGATGTTTTCATACTATTTAGAATTAGAAAGCATGGCTTACAGAGACCATTTAACTGGTTGTTATAACAGATATTTTCTGGAAAGATTCTTTAATCAATATACAAAAAAAGAGGGAACCATTTTCTTTATGGATTTAGATGGTTTTAAAAAGATTAACGATCAGCTAGGACATGAGGCTGGCGATTTTGTCTTAAAGGAGGTTTCATTAAGAATAGAAAATGTCATTAAGCAGAGCACGCTAAATGGGGCTGTTTTTCGTTTAGGCGGGGATGAGTTTATTGTTAATTTAAGTAATATTAATAAAGAAAAAGTAGATGATATAGCCAATGCGCTTATTCGTAACTTATCGTCTTGGGATTTTCACATAAAGAATTTCTGCTTATCCGTAAGCATCGGCATTGTTACTTATTCAAGGGAAAACCAATCGCTCGAAGACCTGTTAAAAAAAGCCGATAATGCTTTATATCGGGCAAAAGCAAGTGGTAAAAATACATATCGGTACTTCTAACTTTTTATATTATATATTTCAATATGTAATAAAAATATATTTTGACTTGCTCGGAAAAAGTCCCTGTTTGGGGGCTTTTTTCGTTTAACTTTTTTTGTGAACAATTTTCTGGGTAGCCATATAACATGTACTTCTCCCCAGATTAGATTAATATATGGGAGACTGATCCTAAAGTAAGTATATAAACATAAACTTGTTAAGTGATTATTGTAAATAATGTTAATTATCAACGCAAATTTGGTAGCAGCTATTTGAAAAGTTAAATTCCTGAAACATATAGAGGAGGTAAACCGTAAACTAATTAAGGATGTAAAAAAATAAAGAACTTTAAAAAAGTCGGCCATAACTAATCTTTTTCGATCTTAAGTTAAGGGGGAAGCGATTATATCGTCAAAACTATTAATTACTAAGACCAAAAAATTTTAAAGTAGAGAGGTGAAATGCTTGACCTTACATTATCAGGAGTATGGTGACAGAAGTGCTACTTTAATACTATTTATCCATGGTGGAGGAGTTAGTGGATGGATGTGGGATAAACAAATTCAACATTTCACTCATTATCATTGTATCGTGCCTATTCTGCCTGAGCATGGGTTAAACAATACTGATATTAATTTTACTATAAAAGGAAGCGCAGAAGAATTAGTTAAATTAGTGGAAGAAAAAGCTAGCGGAAAGAAAACAATTCTAATAGGATTTTCTTTAGGTGCACAGGTAATAATTCAAATGTTAAGTATGAAGCCAAATTTAATAGATATTGCCATAATAAATAGTGCTTTAGTTAAATCACTACCACTCGCAATAAATTTAATAAAACCAACTATTACCTTAACCTATCCATTAATAAAAAAAAGATGGTTTTCCAAATTACAAGCAAAAACATTATATGTTAAAGAAGGCTACTTTGAGAAATATTATGAGGAAAGCCGCCAAATTAAACCTGAAACACTTGTTAGGGTATTAAAAGAAAACATGTCGTTTAAAATACCTAAAAACTTTGGTGAAGCAAACGGAAAGATGTTGGTTACTGTAGGAGAGAAAGAAAATGCTATTATGATAAATTCTGCTAAAGCAATAATCAAAGCTAATTCGAATTGTGAAGGTGTTATTGTACCTAACATTGGTCATGGAGCTTCTTTAGCAATGCCGGATTTCTTTAATCATATGATAGAAGCATATATACAAAAGGGAAGTCTACCAAAGGAATGTAAACTTTTGCGGTAATATACATGTTATTTCGTCTATTTATTACTACATGAATACTAAGTGTTGGTGTAGCTAATGTTCCTTTCTCACAGGTAGCTAAACTAAAGTGGCAGCATTCCTGTTATTATGAAAAAACAATCAAATGTACTGACATGGCAGACTAGTGGAAGAAAATAAATTATACTTTGATAAATGCTAATAATAAAATTTTGTATAATACATTCCATATAAAAGGAAAAAATAGTAGTAATAGAAAAGGTGAGGAGAATAAATAAGTTTCATTACATAACAATTATTACAATCCTGCTATTAATCATTTTTAGCATAAATTTAGTTAATGAAATTACTTTTGCCATTTTGTTTATTCCATTGGGATTTTCAGTGCTAATTATCGGAATATTGGAGTTTAAAAAAGTAATAAAAAATTATAGAAAACATTTATAAACGCCTTTGTTATTGTTAAAAAGTGCAGTAATCCTGTAATAAATGAATGGACCCTTTTTGTGGAAGAAACATGGCAGCGTTTCGGCTGTAGGATCTAGTTCTTCTTTTATAAGCAAGGCAGGATTATAGAATAATTAGTATAAAACTGCTACTTACAATAGATACATTAGTCTGTTAAAATAGATATGCAACTTTTTACCGATATACGATGAAAGGAATCTGAAAATATTTTTATAAATTAAAATATCTTACGCGTGTGTAACGATTCTTTGTGTGGTTTTTAGTCATAGTAAATTTCTCATAATGATGCGAGGGGTTTGACGTTATACTATTTATTTGTTATAATAAACTGTTTTAATAAATGGAGGAGGCACATTATATTAATGTCAATCGAAGTAGGTAGTAAATTACAAGGTAAAGTAACTGGTATCACTAATTTTGGAGCATTCGTTGAATTACCAGGAGGAAAAACAGGTCTAGTGCATATCAGTGAGGTTGCTGATAACTATGTAAAAGATGTTAATGATCATCTTAAAATTGGTGATATGGTTGAAGTTAAGGTTTTAAGTGAAAAAGAAGGAAAGCTTGCTTTATCCATTAAGCAAACTGTAGATAGACCTGAAAGACCTGAAAGACCAGAAAGAGCTTCTTATTCTAAACCACGTCCCCGCCCAACTAACGGAAGAGGAAATGATCGTTCTAAAGGGAATTTTAAACCAAAAGAAACCTTTGAAGATAAGATTTCTCAATTCTTAAAGAGTAGTGAGGAGAGCTTATCAACTATTAAACGTAACGCGGAAGGTAAAAGAGGGGGAAGAGGAGGAAGACGTGGATAAGCTTTTTACAGTTTATTCACTATTCTTTTAAAGTGACCTAGTCATCCTAAATGCCTTTTGTAGGTTTAAGAACAAGTTAAACCTGCTAAAATGTTACTAAATAAACTAGATAATTGTTAAATTAGAAATGAAAAGGTGTATAACCAACCGCTGACTGGTAGTACACCTTTTTTTTGTTTGTAAAAGTTATAGTAAGTAGGACAAATCAAGTAACGTGTAATGTTTTTTTATACCTATCTTTAATAGTTAAAAATCAGTTCAAGTCAACGAAAGTTAACTGTCTGCAAATGACAAAAAACATCAGAAATAGAACAAGTTCCGTATCGAAATAGGCAAGAGTAAAATATCCTCTCTTAAGTGAATAGCTGGCCTGACTCCTTCATTCATCCAGCTAATCATATTGTTGATTAGCTTCCAGGCGGCAACTTACATCATTAATTGTTTCCATTCTATTTTCTAACAACATTTCCAATAATACCTTCACGTTTTCTTTATCTTTATATGTTAACTCAACTCCTTTATAGTTAATATGTTCTTGAGATAGAATCCAATCTATATCTGTTGAGAACATGGTTGTTTCATCTTTTTTTGAACTTCCTAATAGATAATCAGTCGTAGTATCAAAAACTTCCGCAATCTTAGGTAATAATTCCATTGGCGGTAGACGAAGTTGAGACTCGTATCCAGAATACATGGATGCTCCTATGTCTATCTTTTCAGCTGTATATTTGATAGTCCAATCTCTTTTGAGCCGGAGTTCTTTAAGACGATTTACAAGCTCTTCCGCAAATTGTTTGTTTTTCATGTTGTCCCCCTCTAGCAGTTCTTAATTGAGAATTTTTTTAGAATATTATAACAGAATCCTTTTGAAATTTCATACATAAATTAACGCTTTACAGAACTAAATATCACAATATCATGATTACCTGAACTTAATTATTCAAATTTAATGATAAAGAAGGAAGCAGATAAACTTTTTAGTCCAACCTCAAACTGAAATGGCTATGGCAAATCACGTTTGAATAATATGTATAATAAATAGTTAATCCGAATTGCTTACTTATATATATTTGAGTCCTGCTGCTAATAATGGTGGCCTTTGTCCTTCTTTTATCCATGAAACTTTTATGTTAGTGAATCGTATACAATAATTGGAAAGGGAGTGGAAACCTATGAATAAATGGGTAGGAATTATATTAGTTTTATTAATTATCAGTTTAGTGGGCTGTAGCAAAACCGAAGAAATTAAAGATGAGGATGTCCTTTCTTTACTGAAGGAGTATAAAACAGAGCAATACACGATAGAAGACCCTAAAGTAACGCCAACAGGAGATGAAATTGCAACAAAGGTAAAAGAATATCTTACTGAGGATGCTTTAGAAGCCCAAGAAGCAAACAGAATTTTTCAATTGGCTCCAGACCTTGCAAAGAATACTAATCATTCTATTGAGTTAACGAATGCTAATGTAAGCAAAAAGAAAGAAAATGATGATGGTAAAGTAATCTATACATACAATCTATCTTTAAAATTAACGGATATAAAGAATTCCTCCAGTCAGAATGTTGAGAAAAAAGGAGAAATAACCGTTTCAAACGAAAATGAACTAGTTATTACAAAAGATTGGCAAGAGACTTCAACATTCAAAGATCAAGTATTTTAAACAATCAAGCATTCTTAAAAATAAGAGCTTGTATTAACAGTTGAACTTGTTAAGTAGTTAATAATGAATAGAACATTCGTCCATCAAAGAAAAACAAGCTGTCGAGAAAGCTACGACAGCTTGTTTTTCTTAATTATAATGGCAAATATTCATTTTCATATATAGATTGTACCTGCATTAGTACTTTGCCTGCGTGCTGTTTGAATTGAAATACCGAAGGCTTTCCTTTTGAGAAATACACCCCCGCATCTTCAGGTGAACTTTCTAATCCAGCATACAATCGGCTTGCGCCAACACTTGGATGGGGACCAAAAAATTTAATGAACGGCTGGATAACCAGCGGCAATCCACCATTTCTGCCTTTTCGCATTGTATTGTTATTTCCTGGATCAATGCTGACAATAGTTATGCCTTCTTGCCTTAGCTTTGGTGCCAATGCATATGTCCACAACGTGATTGCTAGCTTCGTAGTTGCATATGGACCAATTAATTTCTGAAATTTAGGCGGATTTGCCAACTCCTCCGGTACAAAGGACTTCTTTATTTTAAATGCGTCTGAACTAGTCTGGATAACTATCCTGTGCTCGCCTTTTTTCAAAAGATCAAGCAATTCCATTGTGATGATATAGGGAACCACTGTTTGGATTTCATAATGCAGTTCACGTCCTTGCGGTGAAAAGAGAAGACTTGGGAAACTGCCTCCAGCATTATTGAAAAGAGCATCTAGCTTCGCTTCCTTCTCCTTAATTTGCATCAATGCAGTTTTAATTTTTGTGAAATCAGATAAATCGGCACGATAAATGCGGATGCTTCCTTGACGGATTTTTTGGTGGATATTAAGCTCCTCCTGGGGGAATTCGGAGCGAATTAAAGCAGCTACCTCCCACCCGTTTTCAATCAATTTTTTCGTCAGCTCAAGTCCTATTCCGCTGTTCGCCCCTGTAACAAGTGCTGTTTTTCTTTTTGATATGATCATTTTATAGCCTCCTATTTGTGAATGAATGTAGTATAGAACATGGAGTTAACTTCAGGTCAATACAAAAAAAATCTGCTTGACCTGGAGTCAACTCCATGTTTTATAATTGCGTTATAAAAAGGAGGCAGACGTATGTATACAATTAAACAGGCGAGTACGCTTACCAAATTAAGCATTGATACGATTAGATATTATGAAAAAGCCGGATTGCTTCCCAAGATAAAACGGCTGCCTAATAAACATCGAGTCTTTACACAACCTGATATTGAACGGCTGCAAATGATTACCTGTATGAAAAAAGCAAATCTTAGTTTAGATGAAGTGAAATTATATCTTGATATTGCAAATACTAGTAATATGAGCCCTGAAATGGTGGCTGGAATGCACCAGCATAAAGAAAAAGTGAAAAATCAAATGGCTCAATTACAGACTGTTTTAGATTTTATCGATGAAAAAATAGCTGAAGGAACATGGCTTAAGAGGAAAGCGTAATACCGATGCTTCAAGTTACCTTTGAGTTGTTTTGGCTGGAAGTTGAACGATTGAAAATCAGTTTTTTAAAATTTTTATGCCCAATGTATTAAAACTCCATCTCCTCCTGTCAGCTAGACAAAGAGCAGGTTAATAGGTACTTAACCTGCTTTACTTACTAAGATGTCCTATGTTAAGGTAAAAGTAATATAAAATTTTATATTATTTGGGGTCCTACCAGACTTTTTTTAGTCACCTTCCCTATATAATCGGGAAGGGGGATACTATAAATGTCTTTAGAGTATACAAAAACGATGCTGCAAACATTAAAGCAGTATCATACATCTGAAATTAACATGATTATTAATGGTAATGATGATAAACCATTACTTTTAATATGTTTTAAAGATGGTTGTTACGAACTAAAAAGTTTAAATACCTCCGTTGTTGAAATTTGTGACGACATTAACTCTACAATTTTTACAATTAACAAACTAATGAATGTAGTTATATAAACTAACTTAGAGGCTGGGACAAAAGTATGTGAATCTATGTAAAAACCGAACCATTTAATCGACTAATGATTTAATGGTTCGGTTTTTTGGTTTCTTTAGGATTAATACAACTGATTAGAAATCTTAGTGAAGTGGAGCGGAGGACACTCGACTCCTGCGGGAAATAGAGGACGCTTTAGACCCCGCAGGCGAAGACGAGGAGGCTCAGCTTCCTCCCCGCGGAAAGCGAGTGGCTGCAGCGCAATGAAACGAACTAATTTTAAACCCATATTCTATTTAGTCACGTGCTTCATTTTTCCAATTTAGATGTAATTTTATTATTCGTGTTTAGAAAGGTTATCTTTTGTTTTGTCCCAGCCTCTTTTTATCAGCAAGTTACAATAATGGAGGTAATCTGCCAATATAACGTCTGGTTCAAAGGAGGGGTATAATGCAATTTATATCTATAGAACCAAAGTTCCTTTTGTACCACTGATTCAATATAATTATAAGTGTAAATCTTTTTTCATTTCAACTTTCCGTATTGACGGATTATAAGAGTTATGCCGTAAGTAGCTCACTATATTACTTTGAAAATGGAGGGAGTAGTCAGTGGAAAATTCAAAAAAACTTGGTAAAATCGTAATACTTAATGGAGCTCCTAGGTCGGGAAAATCAAGCATAGCAGCGATTATCCAAGATTCCTTTGACGGAGTCTGGATGAATTTAGGTGTTGATCACTTCATGAAAATGACTCCAGAGCGTTATCAACCAGGTATCGGATTAAGACCTGGGGGAGAGCGTCCTGATCTTGAGCCGCTTATTGTTACTTTGTATCAAGCTATGTATGAGTCTATAGCTGCACATAGCCAATTAGGGCTTAATGTTGTCGTTGATGTTGGGCACCATGATTTTTATTCCACTAGTAGGGGTATTCTGGATAAATGTGCTAAGACTTTGAAGGACTTTCCTGTATTATTTGTAGGTGTTAAATGTAATGTGAATGTTATTATGGAACGAAGAATTGCAACTTGGGGTACTGGTTATACAGAAGCTGGCGCAGTGCCAGAAGCGGTAAACCGATGGCAGGATTCTGTTCACGTGCCTGGTATTTATGATATGGAACTGAATACATCGATGTTAAGCTCGGAAGAATGTGCTGCAGTAATCGGCAGGCGTTTAGAAGCAACTCCATTTGGCACGGCATTTAAGCAAATTGCAGATCTGAACATTTAAGAAACGAATAAAGTCAAAAGTTAGGTTATGAAATTATATTGATTGGTAGGAAATAAGCGTATAGTAATGCCATGTATTTACTTTTCAGTATAACTACAAAAATTTCTTGCATAATAACAATAAGCCAATATTATAAAGGTATTTTAAGATGTTAGAGCGTGATACATATGGAAAAAAGTAAAACGGCATTGTTAATTATTGATTACCAAGTTGTAGACTTTAACAGAAACGAAACACTGTATAAAAGCGAGAATTTTAAGAATAATATTAAGTCATTGGTAACAAATGCCCGTAAAAAAAACATCCCAATTTTTCTAACGAAACATAATGGGAAATTAGGCAGTCCAAGTCAAAAAGGATCAGCTGGCTGGTCCATTCATCCTTCTTTGGAGTTAAAGGGGGATGAAATTATTATAGAAAAGAATTATCCAGACTCCTTTCAACAAACAAACTTGGAAGCACAGTTAATGTTAAGAAATATTAATCATCTTGTGATTGCTGGTCTTGAAACAGAAATATGTGTCGACTCAACTTGTCGTCAAGCGTATAGTAAAGGATTTGCTGTTACTATTGTTAAAGATGGTCATAGTACATATAACAGTCAAAATATTGCTGCCGAGCAAATTATTATGCATCATAATAAAGTATTTAAAGATTGGTTTGCTAATGTTATGGATACAAACCAGATTGAATTTTAGTGTGTGCAATATATTTTTCAATTAGTGTTTTCGGAATGGACAGAAGGGTATTATCTTTTTGAAACCTTGCAATTTTTTATTAATCCTTCAGCTGCTGCCTTTAGCAGCTTTTTTTATGTAATTAAAATGGTTGTAAGAAGCTCCTTAGAAAAAGAACAATACACATGTACTAGCAAGTTCCACTAGGAGTGATTTCAGAAACATGAACTAACTTAATAGAAAACGGATTCTTTTTAATCTCTACGTAACCGCTATCATAAATGTATACAACTTCGTATTTCTCAGAACAATGTAGTACCTTTTCTCCTAGTTTAAGCATATGCGCACTCTCCCTCTTTCTTTTATTAATAGAATTACATATTCCTATACGTTTTGCAAAAGTATTTTTATTTAGTAAAAAGAAGGGGAAGAATAAGTAATTATTGATAAATTTCCCAAAAAAATTATTCACTAATATTTAGTGTGTGGGTATAGTAAAAAGTTCTTGTCGAGTATACTTTTATAGTTTGCGAATATTTGGTAACAAGTTTTTGGTGTTTTGTAATAAAGTGGAATGAATCGTGGAATTCCTTAATAGAAACGGTCGTGATTATTTTTAAAGCTGACTGTTTATACTTAAATCCATTTCGTCTAATATAGATTAAGGTCCTACCTTGACTTCATATGGAAAGGAAAGAAACCCAATACTGCTAGGAGCTGCAACGCACGCAAGTTTCTAAAAGCTAGCCAGCGTTTGCTCCTATAAAATATAGTATGGTGTTTTTACATATGGATTTAATAGCAAAACATAAAGGTAAAATATTTTATCAGTGTATTGGTTCTTTAAGGAGTTAAAGCATCCTAATTTTTTATAACTAATCCCATTAACGTTGCAAACTGGATAGCTTGCTTTGTTGAAACAATACAGCCATTTAAATTATCAATGGAAATAATAAGTGATTCAAACTTAGATGAACTTATATCTATTCCTTTTAACAATGTTTGTTCAAAATTTGCACCATTAAGATCGCATAGTTCGAATTCCACGTTCTTTAGTTTGCACTCATATAAATCAGTACTTCTTAAGACAGCTTCTAGAAAAACTACTTTTTCTAGCTTTGAATGTCCAAACGTAGCCATGTTTAATATCGAGTTTTCAAATTTTACATTGCCAATGCTAGATTCTGAAAAAATGGTGCCTAATAATTTGCAGTTTATGAATTCTGCTCTATGAATAGAAGAACCACTTAGGTTAGCATTAGAGAAATCGCAATTCTCGAAACGAACATCGGTAATGCTAATATTACTAAAATCAGTATGATTGAATTTGCAATTTTTTATAATAGCTTTTTCAAGGCGGACGCGATAAAGGGATTCATTTGTAAATTCTGAGTTAGTGATTGTACACATTTCAAGGATTGGATCTTCTTCGTAAAAAATATCACTAAATTTCTTATCAGATAACTCTAACGAAATTTTGGGTGCTGTGATTTTCATAAAGTAAACCTTCTTTCTCTTAATTAATATTTAAGAAGTTAACTAGCGAAAAGTATAGCATATTCAAAATTACCTAGCTAATGATATTTTTGTTAGTGAAGGTTTTCAATAATAGTAAGTATAAGAAAAGAAGTGCGTATTGTAGTAATGATTTAAAATTCCATTAATTTTTAAGTCTATACGCTCTCCGCTCAGCATATTCCGAACAAGGGAGACAAAGATTAATTAATTTACCTTCTTCATAATAATAGGCTCGTAATGGCTAGTGTGGATAAGCCGGAACTATTTAAGAAATAGGCAAACTCCCCTATTAATGTTTGCGGGTTACTTGTTATCATTAGTATTGGAGGTGAATGAACAATGAAGTTTATGCCGAAAAAAGACTGGTGGCTTTCCGCTATTAATTGGGGAGGGATGTTACTTGCTATTGGGGGTTCTTTCTTTGCATTAATAGCCGCTACCTATAATATATTCGTTTTTCTTATATTAGTTATTGTTGGTGTGGGAGTTCCTTTATTAATGATATGGACATGGTTAACAACCTATTACGTAGTGAACGAAACACACTTGATTATCCGGTACGGTCCCTTTAAAACGACTATTCCTTTAGAAGCCATTAAATCTATTCAAAAGACTAATAATCCCATATCAAGTCCCGCTCCTTCCTTGAAACGTCTGGAGATTCAGTTTAATGCGTTTGATTCAGTTCTAATTTCCCCAAAAGATAGAGATGCGTTCATGGAATACCTTTCTGAACATTGTCCGCACGTCTCTATAAAAAATATCCAGTCATAAAAAAACAAAATGAAAAGAAAACTTTATAAGAAAACGAGGGCTAAGACAGGAAGCCGCTTTCTTAGCTGTTTGTCTATATTATTTATTTATAACATCTTCAGCATCTTAATCTAAAAGTATTAGTTACTTAACAAATTTGTTTATTGCGTAATATCAAATTCTAATGTATATTGCGTATATGGATATTTATGTAATTGTTGGATATGTATGGATGTGGTAGCGTGATTAGTAACAAAAAGGATATAACGGACGTTATAATGTACTCGGTGTTATTGGTTTTCTTTACGTGGTGGAATATCACAGGCTTTTTATACAGCGGATTAATTGCTTTTAAAATTAAGAGAATCTTTTTTTGTAGAAAGAAAGAGGCTGTATAATTTTCTTTCTAAAGCAGCAACTAACGAGGTATTGTTTGTAAAGACAGGATTGACCTATGCTATTTTTAAAGCCCTCCACTAAAGAAAGTAGAGGGCTGTTTATGCGTTTTATTTATCTAAATTCTTAATGGCGTAATCGGCTTCTTCTTGTGTGAATTTTTCACCATTCTCCGAGGTTAATTGGTCTCTTATCGCTTCAGGTGACATATCCATTGTTTCCTGATAACTTTTTGCTTTAGCTAATGCATTTTCCTTGAAATCGGCCTTCATATTATCAATCGCGTACTGTGCTTCGTCTGCGGTAAATTTTTCACCCTGTTCGGAAACAAGTTGGTCGTAGATACCTTGTTTTGACATATTGGCAGTTTCTGAATAGGATTCAGCTTTTTTCAAAGCGTTTGCTTTCCAGTCATATTCGAGTTTCCCCATGGCATACTCAGCTGCCTCTTTAGAAAACTTCTCACCATACTCTGAAGTTAATTGGTCATAAATGGCGTTTTTAGACATGTTCATTGTTTCTGCATACGATTCAGCTTTTTCTAAAGCAGACTTATATTCGCTTGGAACATTATCTTCTTCCTTCGTTTCTTTTCCTTCTTCCTTTGTTGTCTGGGTTGTACCTGTATTGTTATCTTTTTCAGTATCATCGCCACCTGAAGCGACAGCGATGATGATGATTAGGATAATAAGCACGATAATTCCTAAACATCCAAATTTGAAAAATTTTTTCAAGAAAATTCCCTCCTGTTGTTTATATTTTATTACCGATTTTATAGAGGTTTGACAATGCATTGACTATATATTTTGCAGAGATAAACCAATTTAGACAAAAAAAGAGAAAACAAGGTGGAAAATGGGAATGAAGACTTTTTACTAATACCATCCCTCAAAAACAGAATATTATGAGAGAAAACCACAATTTAAATTTCTTAGTGACTTGCTAAGTTGTAATACTTATAATGAGTAACTGTTTTGTTTCCATCGAACCGATACTGACAGGATGATGACGATTGGAAGTGTTATAATGGGAGCTACTTAACTAAGCAGAAGGGGAATAAATATGACGAGTATCCTAAATAAGGGTTATATTGAAATTACCGAAATAACTCATATATGCGGATATTTGCAAAATATATAAAGACATAGTAATCATTTTTATACAAATGGGGAATTAACTAACTTCATTAAAATGAAGGTTACAGATGTTGACAAAGTGACGCTGACAGGTGTGAGCTAACATTACTGCATCAAAGAGGAAAACTATGGTTCTGCTGTCAACAGTATTCAGACTGATGAAAAAATAGTACTAAGAGACAAAGTAGAGGACAAAAAGGATTTTGATTATGTGTGGGCATTTACCATGTCATGCTCGGAGAATGAACATATTTTGAAATGGTACAAGAAGACATGGAGAAAGAATATCTTTGGACCGTCAAAAAGATTATTGAGGACAGAATTCTATTAGTGGAAAAGGATGAGGTATTTCGATATGCCGAAATGGACTATACCGCTACTATAGAACAAATGAAGGAATCTGCTAACAGTTTAAGAAAAAAAAAACCGAAAGGGCAACAAGAATATTAATAAAGGATTTCTCTATTTCTAGACTATTTGAACTGTTCATTCGTCAATTTGAAACCCAATCCCCTCCTTTACCGTAGATAAACCAAATAATTACAACATTCCTTTATCTAACAACTAACGGTTATAAGGAGGATTCTGATGAAGAAAGGTAGAGAGCCAATATTACACACGAATGTCGTAAGCATTATCCTTTTTTGCTTCTTTTTTTCACTATTAACAGGCGCTGTTACAGAAAACTTAAAGATTTTCATTGGCACTATGCTAACGGTCCCAATCATATCTTTTTTAGTATTTATCCTTTGGTTAAAGTTAGGACACAGTGGTATTCTTTTGAATAGTGTCAATGTTTTTATCATGTTGACAATGATGTCCGTCTATTTTTCTATTCCTTTATTCAGTATTATATGGGGCCACTGGACGGTTTGGTTTACAATTTTCATCCATCTAGCTACGTTTGTTGTTGGTTTTATCAAACGAGAATTTTTAGCTCTTAGACTCAACGGCATAAAGGACAGTAAAAGAAAAGAACCTAGTCGCTTTTTACTATATTACTTCGTGAGTATATTTGCAGTAGGTACAGCAGGATTTATCATTTTACAAGTTTCACTAGCGACAAGTGCAAGTGGCCTTTCCTTATTTACTTTTTTGCATTTTTTCGCTTACATGTTCTTTGCTATAAGTCCTGCGTTCCTTGTCCGTTCAGAACGTGCATTAGAATTGGGGATAATATCGCAGCGGCACTATGATGAATACAATTAGAGTCTTGGAGAATCTATATAAAAGACTCTCCTTTTTCTATTAATTAGGTGAATAGGAATCTTTCCAATAAACAGGAAGGGTATGGCGCTTTTTGGGAAATAATAAGTATTAGGTAATTCGTACGCTAAAATAAAATACATGATAATCTATATAAAAACCAAGAAGATGGTGAAATGAAAACATGCAAGTTCCAATGTAGTTCTTAACTAGGCTGTGTTTACAATTCAAAGAATCGTAATTTCTGCATGCTATGTTTATTATATGACTTTATCTATTATCAAGAATGAATGATTATAATTGCAAAGGAAAAAATAAAAAAGTTCTCTAAAAAATGATATCCCAGCTTACATGTGAAACACATTATTATTTAAGCCAATGTAATTGAAAAAATCACGGAAAAAACTATTGGCATTGAATTGTTGCAATTAGATGTTTTAGCCGAAGAAGGTAAGCGGAATATCATTTAAAAATATAGGGATTTCCTATGCTGAAGGCTACTCGTCTCCGTAATATTAGGAGTAATTTATAATTAAATTAATTATTAAAGGATATTTTATTTGATTATAAATAGTAATTATTTTATAATACTAATTATAACTTGGTGTTGTTGAGTGGAAATTAATTTTAAATTAATATATATATCAACTTTACAATAACCTATTTTAAGGAGGAAATTTTTTTATGTCATTAATCGGTAAAGAAGTCGCAGCATTCTCAGCAAAAGCATTCCACAACGGTGAATTCATCGATGTTTCTGAACAAAACTTAAAAGGTCAATGGAGTGTAGTTTGCTTCTACCCAGCAGATTTCACATTCGTATGCCCAACTGAATTAGAAGACCTTCAAAACCAATATGGTGCTTTGAAAGATCTTGGAGTAGAAGTTTATTCTGTTTCTACTGACACTCATTTCACTCATAAAGCATGGCACGATCATTCTGATGCTATCGGAAAAATCGAATACATAATGATCGGTGACCCATCTCAAAAAATCTCTCGCATCTTTGATGTGTTGAATGAAGAAGAAGGCCTTGCTGATCGCGGTACTTTCATCATTGATCCAGACGGCGTTATCCAAACAGTTGAAATCAATGCAGACGGAATTGGCCGTGATGCAAGCACACTTGTAAACAAAATTAAAGCTGCACAATATGTTCGCAACAATCCAGGTGAAGTTTGCCCAGCTAAATGGCAAGAAGGTTCTGAAACACTTAAGCCAAGCCTTGATCTTGTTGGAAAAATCTAAGGAGTGTCATCAATGTTATTAGATGGGGAGATTAAAGCACAATTAGAACAATATCTTCAGCTGATGGAAGGCGACGTTTTACTAAAGGTTAGTGCAGGTACTGATAAAGTATCTAGTGATATGCTTTCCTTAGTAGATGAATTGGCTACAATGTCGTCAAGAATTAAAGTGGAAAATACTACTTTAGAAAGAACACCAAGCTTTAGTGTTAACCGTATTGGAGAAGATACTGGTGTCATTTTTGCTGGGATTCCATTAGGCCATGAATTTACTTCATTAGTTTTGGCACTGCTGCAGGTGAGCGGGAGAGCTCCTAAAGTAGACCAAAGCTTGCTTGATCAAATTAAGAATATTAAAGGTGAATACCATTTCGAATCATATATCAGTTTAACTTGCCACAACTGTCCAGATGTTGTCCAAGCATTGAATGTGATGAGTATTTTTAATCCTCAAATATCACATACGATGATTGACGGTGGAGCTTTTAAAGAGGAAGTTGAAAGCAAGGATATTATGGCAGTGCCAACTGTTTTCGTTAATGGCGAACCATTCGGCAGCGGCCGTATGACGTTAGAAGAAATTCTTAATAAAATCGGCAGCGGTCCAGATGCTTCAGAGCTTTCTAATAAAGACCCTTATGATGTATTAGTTGTCGGCGGCGGTCCAGCTGGTGCAAGTGCAGCTATTTATGCAGCACGTAAAGGTATACGCACTGGAATTGTAGCGGAGCGTTTTGGCGGACAAGTTATGGATACTTTGGGTATTGAAAACTTCATTAGTGTGAAGCATACAGAAGGTCCCAAGCTTGTAGCAAGCCTTGAGGAGCATGTGAAGGAATATGGCATCGATGTCATGAACTTACAGCGTGCTAAACGTTTAGAAAAGAAAGATTTAATTGAATTAGAGCTAGAAAATGGAGCTGTTCTTCAAAGTAAATCTGTCATTCTATCTACAGGAGCTCGTTGGAGAAATGTTAACGTGCCTGGAGAAGCTGAGTTCAAAAACAAAGGTGTTGCGTACTGCCCTCACTGTGACGGACCATTGTTTGAAGGAAAAGACGTAGCTGTTATCGGCGGCGGTAACTCTGGTATTGAGGCTGCAATTGATTTAGCAGGAATTGTTAAGCATGTTACAGTGCTTGAATTCATGCCAGAATTAAAAGCAGATCAAGTATTGCAGGATCGTCTATACAGCCTACCAAACGTAACAGTATTAAAGAACGTACAAACAAAAGAAATTACCGGTACTGATAAAGTTAACGGCATTTCTTATATCGATCGTGATACAGAAGAGGTTCACCATGTTGAGCTTCAAGGTGTGTTCGTTCAGATTGGTCTTGTGCCAAATACTGACTGGTTAGGTGACACGATTGAACGTACTCGATTCGGTGAAATCGTTGTTGATAGACACGGATCTACAAACATCCCTGGAGTATTTGCTGCTGGAGATTGTACAAATAGTGCATATAAGCAGATTATTATTTCCATGGGATCAGGTGCTACTGCTGCATTAGGAGCATTTGATTATCTAATCCGCAATTAAACAATAAAAAACTGTCGACAAATTATGTTTGTCGACAGTTTTTTTTGCTATTTTCCCCATTTTACTGCTTCTGTACACTAGTATTGCTTCTTTCAACAAGGTATTGTAACAAATACAATAACGGTGCTTTCATTAAGAAATAGATAAAAAACTGGATATTGTTAAAGCGAACTAATGTGTAGTATTTCAGTTTTTTTGCAGCAAAAGTATAAGGAAATGCAAAAAACGCATGTATGAGGGCATTGATTAGCATAAACTTCTTGAAATTCCCATAGGCAATCTTTAATGTCCACATGGTAATAAAGATAAATGGACCGGTATTAAAGGGCAATTCATCAACAACATAAGTGTTTGGCTTATTATAAAACACCCACCACTTACGATCTTTTCCAACCTTCGCATGCAAAATTTCAATAATACCGATTATTATGGTAGCTGGAAGAAATCTTTTTATATTTTTAATACCAATAAAATACAGAGATAACCAGGAGATTGTAACCATACAAATATTAAATATTGCTTGAATCTTAAATGACATAGTTAAATCCTCACATATTTTTATTATTATGATTGGTTTTTTTTTCTTTATTATTCATAAAAAGTGTTTTAAAAAAGTCATTGTAATATGAGAAATAATATCCCGTTGCAAATTGGAAGCTTTAAATCACTAATATTTTCTGTTGAGACATTATTTAAACGCAATCATATCTAAAAATTGATAAAATAATGAAATTTTCTTAAAAAAAATGAAACTTTTCTTGAAGAAAACTCGTTTTTTATAGTATAGATATAGGAAGTATTCCATTTATTTTTCTCTCTTATGTATTTAGTATTAAACATAGTGTAAGAGAGTATTTCATTAGTTTTATTTAAAAGGGTAGATTTTTAATTGCACACTTTTAAACCGGGTAAAATTTCAATTGCAGAAATACTATTTATAGGTAATCAATTGTTCATACTTACAACAATCATTCCTTTAGTTAAACAAATTAGTTTATTTTTAAGAATAGTCCATTGGTGATAAAGAAATTATTTCAAAAATATGCTAAAATATTACATAAATATAATGAAGTTAAGTTATTTTTGATACATTGAAAGAATCAAGGCAAGTACCATTAAATTTTTAAAAATGTATGCTGCATGAAACAGAATGAAGTGTTTGTTTTTACTTTTATCTTTATAAATTAAAGTTAATTTTAAAAGAAGGTCAAACAATTTCTTATTTTGAGTAGTTGTTTGCCTTTTTTATTTTGGTGTTTTTTGTTAATGGAAAAGGGAAAAGAGAAAAGAGATAAAATACATATTGTCATAAGTTAAAAGATAGAAAGAGAAGGGCAGTAAAATGAAAAAAATTAAAGTTATCGTATTTAGTATTTTAGCCATATTATTAGTTTTAGTCATGGCCGAAAAGAATAGAATATTATCAAGTGACACTGCGCCAAAACAAATGGAAGAAGACAAAATGACAAGTAAACAAGATGAAGTTCAAATAGAGGGAAACAATAACGTTGAAAATACGACTGAAAATAAAAATGCTGAAAATACGAAGGAAGATAATGAGGATGTAAAGCCCACAGAAGAAAATCAGAATGAAAAAACAACCGAAGAAAAACAAAACGAAAAAGTAACAGACGATAAGCAGGAGGAAAAGACAACAGAAGATAAGCAGAATGAAAAGATGACAGAAAGTAAAAAGGACGAAAAGGTAACAGAAGATAACCAGGAAGATAAGACTACAAATGATTCAAAGAAGGAAGAAAAAGTAACAGAAGACAAAGCGGTTGAAAAACCAACAGGGGATAATAAGAGTAACAATGCAACCGAAAATAACAAGAATGAAAAAACCGTTTATCTTACTTTCGATGATGGACCTACCGCTTCTTCTTTAGAAATATTGGATATTCTCGACAAGTACAAGGTTAAAGCAACATTCTTTATGTTAGAACCGGGAATGAAGGCATTTCCTGACGCGGTAAAACGGACTGTGAAAGATGGGCATGGAGTTGGTTTACATGGTGTTACACATGATGTCAGTAAATTTTATCAATCACCAGAATCTGCTTTACAGGAAATGCAAACTGCTCAAGAAACATTACTGAGCATAACAGGTGTTAAAACAAATCTAATCCGCACACCATATGGCAGCATTCCTTATTTAACAGATTCATTTAGAAAGGTTTTAAGTGATAATAAATTTATCTTATGGGACTGGAATGTGGACAGTGATGATTGGAGTGCTTCTAATAAAAATTATGTCCAAGACGTCATTGATCAATTAAAAACGTTAGATCCGTCTAAACATGCTCCGATTATTTTAATGCATGACCGAAGTGGGACTGTCTCACAACTCCCGGAGTTATTAAATTATTTACAAAAAAACAACTATCAAACAGAAATAATTGATAACGAGCTTGATTCATATAGTTTTGAGTGTCATGATCGTTGTTATCCACATAATAGCAGCAAAGCTCAATAATAATATGATTCTTGCAGTTTGCATGTTAAATACTTATGTAAAACCACTGCCTTTTAAGGTAGTGGTTGTTTGCATTATGTGATTAGGGGTTTTTTATAGGTGTGTAAAATGGATAGCTGACTATTTTTTTATTATTTAAAAGCTCCCATTGACTCCTCTTCTACTCGGTGCTACAATGTAGCTGTAATCAGTAATACTGAATAGCTAACAAAATGCTGTTCGGTATCATTTTTATTTTAGTACTAAGTAACACTGAATATAAGTCACACAAAATAGAGGAGGCGCTGAACATCGAAAATTTAACTGAAATGCTAAAGGGTTCCTTAGAGGGCTGTGTACTGGAAATCATCAGTCGTAAAGAAACCTATGGCTACGAGATTACCCGTCGCTTAAATGAGCTTGGGTTTACCGAGGTTGTGGAAGGAACAGTCTACACCATTCTTGTGCGACTTGAGAGGAAAAAACTGGTCAACATAGAAAAGAAACCATCTGATATGGGACCGCCGCGAAAGTTTTATTCACTTAATGAGGCTGGTCGGCAGGAGCTTGAATTGTTTTGGAAAAAGTGGGATTTCGTATCTTCGAAAATTGGTGTCTTAAAGTCAACATAGCTTCATGAGAAATACTGCTGCTTAGTTTTTAAAACAAGGAGGAAAATAATATGTTGGAAATGTTTAAAAAAATGCTTGGTGATAAAAAAGAATATAAGATGATGATGGCACGGGTTGAAGCATTGCCAGAGGACTACCAGTTTGTCTTTAAGAAAATCCAAAACTATATGTGGCAATTCTCTGCAGGCAACGGAATGGATATGCTGCATATTCAGTATGAATTAATAGAGTTATTTGAAGGTGGTGCAGCAGAAGGCAGACAAGTGCTGGAGATAACTGGTGAAGATGTTGCCACATTTGCTGATGAGCTTGTCGCAAACGCAAAAACATATGTTGCTAAGTACCGTGAAGATTTGAATAAGAGTATCATGGATGAATTAGGAAAAAAGTGAAATGGAATAGTTTGAATCCAGACTGAATAGCTGATTGTTATTTTCCTTCGTTATTCAGTTATATTTTTAATTTGGTACTAAGTAATACTGAATATTAGTCAGACTATATAGCTGGTTCTAAAATTATCCTTTAGGAGGCAAAAAAATGAGCAGTCCAGTAATTTCTGTTAAGGGACTAAAAAAAGCCTTTAAAGACAAAGAGGTATTAAAAGAAGTGAACTTTGAAGTGCAGCGTGGTGAAATTTTTGCCCTGCTTGGCTCAAATGGAGCTGGTAAAACGACAACGGTAAATATCCTGTCAACGCTGCTGAAGCCTGATGGTGGTGAGGTTGCAATTTGTGGCCATAATGTCATGGTTCATTCTGAGCTTGTACGCAAAAGCATTAGTCTGACAGGACAGTTTTCCGCTTTAGACGGTATGCTGACAGGAAGAGAAAATCTGCTGATGATTGCCAAGCTGCGGAGAGTACCCAATCCAGCACAAGTTGCTGATACACTTCTTGCGAAATTCAGTCTGCAAGAAGCGGCCAACCTTTGCGCAGACAAATATTCAGGTGGAATGAGGCGCCGGCTTGATATTGCTATGAGTCTGATTGGAACACCTGAAGTAATTTTTCTCGATGAACCGACGACAGGGCTTGATCCTGAAGCGCGACTTGAGGTCTGGAATACTGTCAAGGAGCTCGCCCGCGGCGGCACAACGATTTTGCTGACAACCCAGTACTTGGAGGAAGCAGAACAACTGGCAGACCGCATCTCCATTTTGCATGACGGAAAGATCATCACGACAGGTACCCTTAATGAACTTAAAGAGATGTTTCCGAAAGCGGAAGTGAAATATATCGAGAAGCAGCCAACATTAGAGGAAATATTCCTCGCAATCATTAGCAAAAAGGAGGAGAAATAGATGAACAGCAATACTGGAGTACTACTTGGGCGTTTAATGCGAAATATTATGCGTAGCCCTGACACGATTATTACAGTGGCGATTACGCCGATTATGATGATGCTGCTGTTTGTTTATGTATTCGGCGGTGCCATCAAGACAGGCACGGATAACTACGTTAATTATTTATTGCCGGGAATTTTGCTTATGGCGATTGCATCTGGTGTCGCTTATACTTCTGTAAGACTGTTCAATGATGTTAAGAGCGGTTTAATGGCAAGATTTTATACTATGCCTATCAAGCGCTCTGCAGTATTATGGGCTCATGTGTTAACATCACTAGTTTCGAATGCACTTACTGTCGTGCTGGTTATTCTTGTCGCGCTCTTAATGGGTTTCCGCACAAGCGCTCATATCGTTGAGTGGCTTGCGGTTGCTGGGATATTAGGGTTGTTTACCCTGGCACTAACATGGCTGGCGATCATTCCTGGATTAACAGCTGTTTCAATGGAAGGGGCAACAGCCTATTCATACCCACTAGTATTCCTGCCCTTTATAAGTTCTGCCTTTGTTCCGACAGAAACGATGCCTACAATTGTTCGTGTGTTCGCTGAGAACCAGCCTGTAACGTCAATCGTAAACAGTATTCGAGCCCTCTTATATGAAGGTTATGTTGGAAACGATATTTGGATTGCGCTTGTCTGGTGTGTGGGGATAACGATACTAGCTTACGTATTCGCTAGTAAAGAGTTTAAGCGTAAATTAGGGTAAGTACCTTATCAGATGGAAATGAGGCTGGGACATAAGTAATTAAGTATAATCACGTACCGGTATATTTAAGTCTTTGACTAATAGTTTTGGTTTGTGCTGTTGTATTTTCTGTTGGAATACTATATCTAAACTTTTTAGTGGAATGGAGCGTAGGCGAATCGGCTACTAAGGGAAATAGAGGAAAAGATGAGACCCCGCAGGCGAAAACGAGGAGCATTCCTGTTTATAATCCAAAGGTCCATCATTACAAGGTTTAGAAGAAATTATCTGTTATTCGTGTGTAGATAGCTTATATTTTATTTTGTCCCAACCTCTCATTAGGCGGAAAACAGGCAAGGTCAATCCTTATAGTAGTGAAATAGTATAAGAGACTTAATAAATTACTAGAGAAATCACTGGATAATATTTCATTTTTATAAAATCTAATGTATAATAATTCATATAAACGGACGTAAGAAGGAATCTTATGAGTTGAAAGAAGTGTTTATGTGAGTTTGTATTTTGCTTATGTAATGGTTGGGCTTGCGATTGCAATGCCGGTTGGAGCAATTACAGTTGAGATGACGAAGCAAGGCTTAAAAAATGGGTTTTTGCATGGATGGGCAGTAGGTATCGGAGGTATGACTGTTGATTTAATTTTGATCATAGCACTGTATTTAGGCTTAGCGAAGATATTAGCTATTCCCTTTATACAAATGCCATTATGGATTGTGGGAGCCATTTTTTTATTTTTCCTTGCCTATGATTCTATTAAAAACGCAGATAAGGATATTACTATGGCAGGTGAAAAAGTCAACAAATCCTTTTTCAAAACATATCGTAATGGCCTGCTTGTCGCGGTATCACCTGGGAATTTAGTGTTTTGGGTTTCTGTATTTGGAGCTGTGTTAGCAGATTCCTATAAAGGCAGTGAATCAAACAGCTTTGTCATTGTTGCATTAGGTATTATTACAGGCATTTTATTACATGATATTGGGTTGTTAACGATCGTGTCGTTTACAAGAAAAATTATGAACCGCCAAATGATTAAATGGACATCTATTATTGCAGGGATTTTATTGTCTGGATTCGGCTTCTATTTCTTATATGAGTTTTATATCGGAATTCAAGCATTACTATAAGGTATATATGAAAAGGTAATTTTAAAAATATAGCAGAGCAGTGTAAAAAGGTGTTTTCCTTAATTGGAAAATGCCTTTTTTTGTCGGTATAAAAATTTCAATTGTGTTTTCCATTATGTGAAGCTCTACCATTTTTTAAAAGCAAATGGCTATTAACCCACCAATAAAAAATCCTCTTGAGGCTGGATGATTAAATGGTTATACTCAAATGTACTTTATAGATAGAGACAAGGAAAGGTTAAGGAGGAAACAAAGCTTTGTCTCAACAGGGGTTCATCACAATTTTGCTAACGCGCGCATACCATTGTTTGTTCCCAATGATATCTCTAAATGTAAGCGTTTTATTATAAGATTGTTTCAGGAGGTAGTTCCAATGATGATTGATAAACGACCTGCACTTTTACTGGAGTACCTTTTAAAAGTGAAGAGTACAACTATGAATCAGGTTATCGAACAAACTCAATTATCCAAACGGCAAATTGCCTATGATTTGGATAAAATCAATTATTGGTTAAAGGAGCGAAAGCTGCCTAGTATTGCGTACAAAGGAATTAATTATATTCAAGTCCCAGAAGAGGTGGTGTTCCATTATAAAAAACAGCAACCAGAAAAAAAGGAACAATCTATTTTTTTAACAGAAGAGGAACGTTTAATATTCATTTATTTTTATCTGTTTATTCGGCAGGAAGCCATTTCATCTGTTCATTTAACACAGCTTTTACAGGTTAGTAAAAATACGGTTATATCCGATGTCAAAAAGGCCAATCAAAAAAATCAATCATCATTGGTCGAAATTCGCTATTCCAGGCAGAAGGGCTACCATCTTTCTGGAACAGAGTCTGATAAGAGAATTCTTCTCCAACATCATGTAGCTAAGATGCTGCAAGTACCTTACTTCTCAACGATTATCAGTTATTTGGGAAACGACCGAAAAGATCCAATTCAATTAGATTGGATTCACCGTGTATTAACCCAAATAGAAAAAGAGTTTGATTTACATTTTGTAGAGGAACGATTGCATCAATTTACTTATTTTCTTATTTTTTATTCTTATCGGCTTAAAGAGCAGAAATTAATTCGTTTTCACTATGATGAGATCGCATTATTAAAAAAAGACCCTATGTGGTTAGTCGCAGAGGAATTATGTCGCTTTCTTGATTTAGAGGCAGATGAAAATGAATTATGCTATTTTACGATTCAATTATTAGGGCTCTCATTGGGAAGTCATGCTACTCAAGGCAGCGGGAGGGATTTACTCTTCAACTTATGTGAACAGCTAGTATTTGATTTTGAATATAAAGCGGCCATCGTTTTTGAAAAAAAGGGTGAAGTTGTTCACACCTTGTATCAACATTTAAAGCCAGCTTATTATCGAATGAAATACCGCATTCCTATTAATAATCCGTTAATCAAACAAATTAAAAATGAGCATAAAGAGCTTTATACCATTGTACAGGAGCTGATCCAGCCGATTGGCTTACTATTAGGAATAAATATCCCAGAGGAAGAAATCGGCTTTATTACGATTCATTTTGGGGCATTATTAGCAAAACCAAAGCAGGCTATGCCGAAAAAGAAACGTGCTATTGTCGTATGTCCAAGTGGTGTTAGCTCTTCGTTAATGGTAAGACATCTTGTCGAGTCGCTTTTTTCAGAAATAACGGTAGAAAAAACATTATCGTTACAAGGATATCAAAAAGAGGATGTTAATCAATACGACCTTGTTTTTTCGACAGTAGAGATCGAGTCAAAGCTGCCTTGTTATTATGTTAAGCCATTAATGACGCCAAATGAAAAAAACAGCTTAGTTAATGAAGTATATCAGCAGCTATTTAATATTCAATACCATGATATATCTTTGAAAGAGCTTGTCCAAACAATTGGGCGGTATGCAAATATATATGATGAAAAGGGGTTAACAAGTGCTTTAAGTCAACTGACTTATCATCGAAAAACAGATATTCAGAGGGGGAGGAACCAACCTGTGTTAAGCGATTTATTAAAAGAAGACACCATTCAAGTTGTAGAACAACTGCCCGATTGGGAGGAAGCTTTAAAATTTGCAGCAAATCCGTTGTTAGAAAAAGGCATAATTGAGTCCTCTTATATAGAAGCGATGATTGCCAATATTAAAACATTAGGCCCATATGTAGTACTTGGTCCTGAAGTTGCCATCCCGCATGCACGGCCGGAAATGGGAGTGAATCGAGTTGGGATGAGCTTTTTAAAGCTTAATGAGCCTGTATATATTTTAAATGATGAAAGATACCCTGTCCGCTTGTTTTTCTGTATTGCGGCCAGCGATAATACAACACATCTTAAAGCACTGTCGCAATTGACGAAGCTGCTGAGCGATAAAAACAACATTGAAATGTTAAAAGAAACAGAGTCATTGGAGAGCATTCTTCATTTATTCGAGCTATATTCGGGAGCGGTTTAATATAAAAAACATTTACTAGGAGGAATAAAGATGAAAATATTAGCAATCTGTGGAACAGGCTTAGGAAGCAGTTTTATGTTGGAGATGAACGTGCAGCAAATTTTGTCAGAGCTTGGGATCAGTGGGATTGAGGTAGATCATTGTGACCTTAGCTCAGCAACGCCAGATTCAGCAGATCTGTTTATAGCGGCAAAGGACATTGCCACAGGAATGGGCCATTTAGGTGAGGTTATTGTTATTGATAGCATCATAGATATGGATGGGCTACGAGCGAAACTGCAAGAAGTTTTACAACAAAAGGGCTTGCTGTAAGAATCAAATGCTAGTTTAAGTGAACTATAGGGAGGCATATATAATGGGTGAAAGAATTCTCAAATTGATGATGGATATTTTGAGCCAACCAGCTGTCTTAATTGCATTAATTTCATTAGTAGGACTTATTATACAGAAAAAACCAACAAGTGAAATCGTAAAGGGTACAACTAAAACGTTTCTTGGCTTTCTAGTGATTTCAGCAGGCGCTGGAATCATAACTCAGTCTCTCGATCCGTTCGGGAAAATGTTTCAGCACGCCTTTAATGTAACAGGTGTTGTTCCGAATAATGAGGCAATTGTTGCAGTGGCACTTAACGAATTTGGCAGTACGACAGCCTTTATTATGTTCTTTGGAATGATTGCCAACATTTTAATTGCACGGTTTACAAAATTGAAATATATCTTTTTAACTGGTCATCATACTTTATATATGGCATGTATGCTTGCTGTTATCTTAGTTGTCTCTGGTTTAAAAGGAATCCCCCTTATTATTATTGGATCACTTGCCCTAGGGTTAATCATGGCAGTGTTTCCTGCAATTTGTCAGCCGATTATGCGTAAAATTACAGGTAACAATAATGTTGGATTTGGCCATTTTTCGAGCTTAGGCTATGTTGCGTCTGGACTTATTGGAAAGCTTGTAGGAAAAGGATCACGCTCAACAGAAGAGATAAACTTTCCGAAAGGTTTAGGCTTCTTGCGTGATAGTTCTGTGACAATCTCGTTAACAATGGTGGTTCTTTATGTAATCATTGCCCTTTTTGCTGGTCCTTCCTATGTGGAGCAGGAACTAAGTAATGGCAGTCATTACCTTGTTTTCTCTATTATTCAAGGAGTTACTTTTGCTGCAGGAGTATTTATCATCCTTTCAGGAGTTCGTCTCGTATTAGCAGAAATCGTCCCAGCATTTAAAGGGATTTCTACGAAACTAGTTCCGAATTCTAAGCCTGCTCTTGATTGCCCTATTGTGTTTCCATATGCGCCAAATGCAGTTTTAATTGGATTCTTTTCAAGCTTTGCTGGCGGAATTGTCGGCATGGTAATCCTTGCACTGACAGGCTCCGTAATCATTTTGCCAGGTGTAGTCCCGCATTTCTTTACTGGTGCAACAGCTGGGGTTTTTGGAAATGCAACAGGTGGCGTTCGAGGCGCTACAGTTGGATCATTTGTTAATGGATTATTAATCACCTTCCTGCCTGTATTCTTAATGCCTGTACTTGGAGACTTAGGCTTTGTTAGCACAACATTTTCTGATGCAGACTTCGCTGTATCTGGAATTGTTCTTGGAAACGTCGCTAAATCGTTTGGAGCTACTGGTGTTACCATTACGGTTGTTGGTCTTGTCTTACTTGCTGTTGTATTTGGCTTCTTTAAGAAAAACAAAGACAGCAATAATTCACAAAAGCTTGGTGTCTGATGCTAAGAAGGTATATGGAACGCTAACGCTGCTTGTGAAGAGATGTTTGATATAGCAGGTCATTTGTTTACAAAAGGAGGAATTAGTATGAGTTTGGATACACAAAAGTTAGAGCTGTTCCGAGATGAGATACGCTTAAAAACATTAAAAGAGTTATATAACTTAGGTTTTGGTCATTATGGCGGAAGCTTGTCAATTGTTGAAGCATTGGCCGTCTTATATGGAAAAGTGATGAAGATAGACCCGGAAAATCCTAATTGGGAAGAGCGTGATTATTTTATTCTATCAAAAGGGCATGGTGGACCGAGTTTATATGCAACTTTAGCGGCTAAAGGCTATTTCCCAGAAGACCTTTTGTATACATTAAATCAAAATGGTACGAAGCTGCCTTCACATCCAGACAAAAATTTAACACCTGGCGTCGATATGACAACAGGCTCTCTCGGGCAAGGAATTTCAGCGGCTGTTGGAGTAGCACTTTCTCATAAGCTCGCTCATAAAGACAACTATACGTATTGTATTGTGGGAGATGGTGAATTAAACGAAGGACAGTGCTGGGAGGCATTTCAATTTGCAGCGCATCACAGGCTGAATCAGCTTGTTGTACTTGTTGATGACAATAAAAAACAGCTAGATGGGTTAACGAAGGATATTATTGATCCACTAGATTTCGTAGAGAAATTTAATGCCTTTGGCTTTTATGTTAGGAGGGTGGATGGTGCTTCCGTGCAAGAAATATATGAAGCAATTGAACTGGGAAAAGCGCAAAATGCTAAGCCGATAGCAATTATACTAGATACAGTCAAAGGGCAAGGGGTTCCTTATTTAGAGGAGAAGGCCGATAACCATCATATTCGTCCTAGTGAAGCAGATGAAGCAGCTATTTTAAGTGCAGTTGCCGAATTAGAAACGAAACTTGGAAAGGGTGTGAAGGGATGATTACAGCGTCTAAAAACTATGAATTAGAAAGCGTGGAAATGCGTCAGGTATATGCAAATACTTTAATGGAAATGGCTAAGGCAAATCCTCAGGTGATAGGCTTAGAAGCAGATTTAATGAGCGCCATTTCAACGAATAAAATTATCAAGGAAATCCCTAATCAACTGATCAATACAGGAATTATGGAAGCAAATATGATGGGAGTTGCCGCAGGTTTATCGCTAACAGGAAGAATTCCCTTTGTTCATACATTCGGTCAGTTCGCTACCCGTCGTGCCTTTGATCAACTGTTCATTTCAGGCGCCTATGCTAAAACAAATATAAAAATATTAGGATCTGATTCAGGAGTAACCGCAGAGCATAACGGTGGTACACATATGGCATTTGAAGATCTCGGCCTAGCCAGGCTCATTCCAAATTGTCATGTTTATGAAGTAAGTGATTCTACTATGCTGCGCTACCTGCTTCTAAAGGTGGAAAAAGAGCATGGCATCCATTATATCCGCACAATCCGTAAAAACGCAGTAAAGCTTTACCCGGAAAATGAAGTTTTCGAAGCGGGAAAAGGGAAGGTCCTTCGTGAAGGGGAGGATGTAACGATTATTGCGAGCGGTATTATGGTGGCTGAATCATTAAAGGCAGCAGACATACTTCAACAACAAGGAATAAAAGCAGCGGTTATTGATATGTTCACAATTAAACCAATTGATAAGGACTTAATTGTGAAGTACGCTCAAACAACAAAAGCAATTGTTACAGCAGAAAATCATAATATCATCGGAGGACTAGGAAGTGCTGTGGCAGAGGTATTAAGTGAACATTGCCCTACACCAATGAAACGTATTGGCGGCAAAGAGCAATTCGGTCAGGTTGGTAAGCTTGAATATTTAAAAGAATTTTATCAGTTAACAGCGAGTGATATTACTAGTGCTGTTGAAGAGGTAGTGATGTCAAAGAAAGATTAATAGTTGCTGTAAGTTGAATATGGATGAACATAGCCCTCTTCCGTTAATGGAAGGGGGCTATGCTTTTATTTGATCAAACGAGAACATAAGTTCCTTTTTTTAATATTTTATGGTATAGTTGATATTAATTATTCAGACTTTTTCGGATACTGATAGCAAAAAGAAATAGAAATATAGAATCTGAGGTGAATGGAGAACAGCTAGTTTAATTGCTTTTATGATTTATTTAAATTAAATGGCGAAATTTTACTTTTACGAATAAAAATGCGGGAGGAAGAATTAATATGAATTTAAGAATTCTTAATAGTGTTAGAACGAATAATTTTAAAGATGCAGCCATCATGCAAAAAATCACAGAGATGTGGAAAGAGGCATCAAGTCTTTTGGAAAATCAAAATGTGGCTACATATGGAGTGTATTATAATTACGAAAGTAATTATAAAGGTGACTATACAGTAAGCGTAGCTATAGAAGATACATACAATCCCTCCATTACAATACTAAATACCAGTGAATATGAAGTTTTTACTGTAGATACCTCTGAGGAAACGGGAGTATTAAATGCTTGGCAAAAGATTTGGGAACGTGAAGAGAAGGGGCAATTAAAAAGAGCTTACTCCTATGATTTTGAGAAATATTACCCTAATGGTCAAATAGAGATTCGCATAGCAATTAAATAGATTACAACGCAAGTACCTAAGGTGATTTACTCTGTATATAAACGAGACGTGTCTTATCACATCTGATAAGACACGTCTCCATTCGACTTTTCAATCATTTACTATTTTTATTGTTTTTTTAATGCTATTCTTTAAGCTTTCTGGTGTGTTAGCCTATATTGGTGCGGGGTGATTCCGATCACTTTTTTAAATAACTGAATAAAATAGGACGCATTTTTTAGTCCTACACTTTCACCAATAAATTCAACCGATTTATGAGTCATCTCAAGTAATTGACATGCTTCCTTTATCCTTCGAATTGTAAGGTATTCTGTTAAATTGCTTCCCGTCTCACGTTTAAAGCTTCTTGATAAATATGATTTTGATAAATGAAGCTCATCAGCTAATTGTTCTAAGTTAAAGGGCTCCATATAATGCGCTTCTATCCAGTTCATAAGCCTTTCAGAATAGAGCAAGGGCCGCAAAGGAAGATTAGAGGTTGCATTAGTATCAGTATTGTAGTCTTTTAAGCGGATACAAGAGAGTAACTGCATTAGAAAGAGCTGGGCATCTTCCTCCCAGTTTTTTGTTTGTAATGATTTGTTAAATATCTCATAAACCTCATATAGGTAACTATAGATATCTTCTAAATCAAATGCCTGCAGCTCATTTACGCCATATTGTAATTGTTTTAACAGACTATTAAGACCAGGGAAATGGTTAAGATTACTTTCTCCAAGCATCAACGTACCGAAATGAAGAATACTTCGCTCATACGGAGTTTCAGGTGATACTTCTACATGTATTTTATGTAATTGAAATGGCTGAAAAAAGAAAAGCATCCCTCTTTTGATCTCATAAGTCTGCTGGTTAACAATTACTCGCCCTTTTCCACGATAGACGAATAATAGTTCACAGCCTTGATGCCAGTGATAATAACCTTGGAAATCCTTCTCTGAAACCCTGCGATAAACCCAGTTAAATGGTTTAAGATCAATTTGTTCAAATAAATTATTCACCGAAATTCCTCCACCTATTAATCAATCATTGAAAGCTTACTATTCGAGATCTCTAGATTATTCTTTTTAACTATTTATCTTTCCCGATATAGAGCAATAGAACAACATTTTTGGTTATTTAACAAACACTTTAAGAATAATACGTAAGTTATAATTTAGTAAAGAAATTGGTAGAAATAGGAGGGTGAAAAAGTGGCCGAGGAGAACGAGCAAATTCGCAAATATTGGCTTCAAGCCATGCTTAAAATTGCAAACCCGGTACTTGAAAATTTAAAGGCTGGAACTCTAAAAAAAGTAATGCCGATCGAGATGAAAAAAGACACGAACCGTGATCAATTCACTCATTTGGAAGCGTTATCTCGACTGCTTGTTGGAATGGCTCCGTGGTTAGAAATGAAAAGCGAAAATAGTGAGGAAAATGCACTTCGTATCCAGTATTGTGAGCTAGCACGCTTAGCGATTGATGCAGGTACAGATCCTCATTCTCCAGACTACATGAATTTTTCTAGTGATTTTCAGCCAATTGTGGATACAGCTTTTCTTGCCCATGCCTTTCTTAGAGCTCCAAATGAGTTATGGGATCCACTCCATGAAAGGGTTAAGAAAAATGTGATAAACGCGATGAAAGCTAGCAGGACAAGGAAACCGTTTTATTCTAATTGGCTTTTATTTTCTGCAGTTATTGAGGCCTTTTTATATAAAGCTGGTGAGAAGGACTGGGACCCGATGCGGATTGATTATGCTGTTAAACAATTTGATCAATGGTATTTGGGTGATGGAATTTACAGCGATGGTCCTGAGTTTCATTATGATTATTATAATAGCTTTGTTATCCATCCTATGCTAGTAGATTTATTAGAAACGGTTGGACATGAGTACAAGGACTGGCTTGAAAGAAAGGGAACTTTTATAGAAAGATCGAAAAGGTATGCGGTTATACAAGAGCGTTTAATTTCACCAGAAGGGACTTTTCCGCCAGTTGGAAGATCGATTGCTTATCGCTTCGGTGTTTTTCAAACATTAGCTCATCATGCACTTCGTCAGGATTTACCGAGAGAATTAGCTCCTGAACAAATCAGAAGTGCGCTAACTCAAGTATTGAAACGGTCAATGGAAGCTCCGGGTACGTTTACCGATACAGGCTGGCTTACTATAATGTTTTGTGGCCATCAACCAGAGATTGGTGAAGGATATATCTCGACAGGCAGTGTTTATTTATGTGCCGCGATGTTCCTGCCACTAGGACTGGCAGAATCAGATCCATTCTGGAGTCACCCATCGATGGAATGGAAATCGAAAAGAGCTTGGTCAGGAAAGGCATTTCCAATTGACCAGTGTTTGTAGAAGATTTTTTTCAACAGACATTATGACTTAATAAATTGAAATCATGGAAGGAGCCAGAATATGAAAAGCATTGATGAAGGGATAAAACATAATAATTTTAAAATCAGAACGGAATTAAATAAAGAGTGGTTGGATAAGGAAATTCAGTTCGTTTTGCGAAAAATAGATGAAAATCTCGATATATTTAAAACGAAAGTACCGCCTGCTGCGTCAAAAAACTTAGTTTATATCCCGGAAGAAAACACGGATTGGACGGCGAGCTTTTGGATAGGCATGCTTTATCTAGCGTATGAATATACAAATGATGATAAGTATCTTCATGTAATAAAAATACAGCTTGAAAGCTTTAAAGACCGATTAACAAAAAATATCCAGTTAGAAACACATGATATTGGCTTTTTATACTCTTTATCTTGTGTAGCGGGATATGAAGTGCTGAATGACAAAACAGCAAAGGAAACTGCCATAAAAGCGGCTGATAAGTTAATGACTCGCTATCATAAAAAAGCAAAAATTCTGCAAGCATGGGGTGATTTATCGGACCCTGAGCAGCATGGAAGAATGATTATAGATTGCAACATGAACTTGCCGTTATTGTATTTTGCTTCAAAGGTAACAGGTGATAAAAAGTATTATGATATTGCCGCAAATCATGCTGAACAAGCAGCAAAATATATTGTTAGAGCAGATTCTTCCACATACCATACCTTTTACATGGATACGGAAACCGGAAATCCCTTATATGGAAAGACGGCGCAAGGCTATACGGATCAATCATGCTGGGCTCGTGGTCAGGCATGGGGAGTGTACGGATTTGTATTAAGTTATGTGCATACAGGGAATCGAGAATTCCTTGATTTATCAGAAAGACTAGCAAACTATTTTCTTAATCGCCTTCCTGAAGATGCAATCTGTTATTGGGACTTAGTTTTTACAGATGGTACGGAGGAGCGCGACAGTTCAGCAGCTGCCATCATGGCATGTGGACTGTTAGAATTAAGCAAGCACCTGCCGATTTCCAATCCATACAGAGAACTCTATGAAAATGCAGCCATAAAAATGATTAAATCACTTGCCGCAAACTATACAACGAAAGAGGTTCCTTCCAATGGTATTCTGCAACATGCTGTTTACTCAAAGCCTGATGATAATGGGGTTGATGAATGTTGTATTTGGGGAGATTATTATTATTTTGAAGCTTTAATCCGTACAGCTATGAGCTGGAGGATGTACTGGTAAGATAGAATAGGAGAATACAAACAGTGAATTAGTGATTGCAACAATAACGGTGGCGCTATGGACAAATATAAATTAACACAGACGTAAAAGTTAGTTCGTAATGGACAATGAGAGAAAGATTAAAACCATGGTAAAAAATGTCTAATCTTTTATATAAAGGATTAGACATTTTTTATTATGTATTAGCTGTCATCCAACAATCTGGCAAAGACTCAGCTCTAAATCTAGTTTTATTTATTGCCTATCAATTGATTTGTTTCCCCGTTTATCAATGCTTTATAACCTAATCCCCATTCTTCCATAACACTAATTATTGGTCTAAGACTATTTCCCAAGTCATTAAGTGAATATTCGACCCGTGGTGGAACCTCTGCAAAAACTTGGCATTTAATAATGCCATCTTCCTCCATAGAGCGTAAATTTTGAGTTAAGACTTTTTGGCTAATGCCCTCAATGCCACTTCTGAGTTCACCGAATCTTTTTGTGCCAGTTAATAATTCCCTTAGGATTAATAGCTTCCACTTGTTGCCTATCAGTCCTACTGTTGTTGCAACAGGACAAGCTGGCAGTTCTTTTTTTGTTTCCATCATAAGACCTCCAATAGTTACTAAAAGGTTACTATACAACCTAAAGGTACCTACTTTTCAAAAGTAACAATGACATTTATCATGATTTTATGATTTAACCATTTCATTGTCAATTTAGATGTAAATACAGTATGTTTCTTTAAAATTTAAAATCTTTCTAAGCATTTAAAACGAAAGGGGAATGAATCCAAAATGAATATTACTGGCGATAAATATCCTAATCTAAATAAAAGTAACAAAAATTCAGTAAGGCTTGCCATATTGTTAGCTGTGTTTTCTAGCTTAGGGCCGTTTACTATTGATACTTATCTTCCCGCATTTCCGCAAATGATGAAGTACTTTGGAACAACTGCCTCTATGATACAGATGAGCTTGACGGCTTGTATGATTGGAATGAGTATTGGGATGCTTGTAATGGGATCTATAAGTGATGTTCATGGCAGACGTAAGCCTTACTAATTTCGATGATTATTTATTTGGTTTCTTCTTTTGCCTGTGTATTCGCACCAAATATAGAGGTGTTTATTGCCTTACGCTTTATTCAAGGATTTTCAGCTTCTGCAGGCATTGTTATTTCGCGTGCAATAGTCAGTGATATGTATAGCGGAGTAGAGTTAACTAAATTTTTTTCTTTGCTTATGATGTTTACCAATTTGGCTCCATTGCTTGCACCACTTGCAGGAAGTGCAGTTCTTGCGTTTACTGTATGGACTGGTGTTTTTCTCTTCTTAGGAGTTCTTGCCATATTATTAACAAGTTTAACAGCTTGGGGATTAACAGAAACACTTCCTGTCGAAAAGCGTGTCCCTAATAATTTAAGAGAGTTTTTTTGGAATTTTACCATTTTGATGAAAGATCGAACGTTTTTGGGATATACCTTAATTCAAGGATTTATATTTGTGGGGGTATTTGCATATATTTCTGGATCACCATTTGTTTATCAGAAGATTTATGGTATTTCTCCACAGCTTTATTCACTTTTATTTTCTTTAAATGGTATCAGCTTAATCCTTGGCTCTCAATTTGTTAAAAAAATGGCTGGTAAAATCGCAGAACAACAAATTGTTTTAATAGGGTTAGCTGTCGCATTTATCTCTTGCGGAGCAGTAATGTTGATAGTACTTATTCAAAGTCCTTTATATGCTCTAGTTATCGCTCTTTTCTTGTTTGTTGGGTCAACTGGTAACATTAGCTCCGCATCTTTTACGTTAGCGATGGAAAGGCAAGGCCATATTGCAGGAAGTGCATCTGCCTTACTTGGTATTAGTCCGACTTTATTAGGTGCCATTTTTGGCCCCCTTGTAGGAATAGCCGGTGAAAATTCTGCCATACCATTTGGGTTCATTATTTTCTGCAGTGGTCTTGTTGCTGTGCTGACCTACTCGTTGCGGTTAAAAATGCTCTAAAAGTAAAATCTATTAAAAGTCAGATACGTTCATGAATTGATAAAGCAAAGGAGTGCGCTTGAATGAAAGCAGTTGTTTTAGAAAAAGCATGTGCACCACAGGATTTATATTTAAAGGAAGTACCAATGCCTAAAGTGAAGCCAGGATGGGTACTAGTAAAAATAAAAGCCTTCGGAATCAATCGTTCGGAAATTTATACAAGACAAGGGCATTCACCATCTGTGAAGCTGCCGCGAATTATTGGGATCGAATGTGTTGGAGAGATTGCAGATCCATCAGATAGTACGATGAAAAAAGGGCAAAGGGTCGTTTCCTTGATGGGGGGGCTAGGTCGTGAATTTAATGGAAGTTATGCAGAATATGCACTAATACCTTCCAGCCAAGTATATGCCATAAACAATGAACTGGATTGGGTAAAGCTTGCGGCAATTCCCGAAATGTATTATACAGCTTATGCTTCATTATTTGATAGTTTAATGCTGACAACAGGGGATACCCTTCTAATCCGTGGCGGCACAAGTTCGGTAGGAATAGCTGCACTCCAGTTAGCTAAAAGTATTGGCGTAACAGTTGTGTCAACAACACGAAATAAACAAAAGGTAGAACAATTGAACAAGCTTGGTGCTGATTACGTTTTATTAGATGAAGGGGATATACAGCCACAGCTTTATAGTATTTTCCCAGATGGCGTTAATAAGATATTAGAACTAATTGGCACTGTCACATTAAAGAATTCGCTGAGGATGCTTGATGAAAAAGGAATCCTTTGTATGGCTGGCATATTGGGCGGTGAATGGGAGATGGCAAGCTTTGAGCCAATGGTAGATATCCCTTCTGGAACGTATTTTACCCAATTTGACAGTGGAGTTAACTTCAAACCCCAATTGCTGACTAAATTATTTCAACATATGGAACAATTTGCGATAGAAGTACCGATAGCAAGGGTATTTACTTTAGAGGAGATTAGCCAAGCCCACTTGATGATGGAGAGCAATACTGCAAATGGCAAGATTGTAATAGTAAATACATAATAAATGTAAGGGAGATTACATATGATTCAATTTGAAAATGTCTCGAAGCTATTCCAAGATGGTACGACAGCTGTTAATTCAATAAATCTAACAATCAATAAAGGAGAACTATTTGTTCTGATTGGGCCAAGCGGGAGTGGTAAAACGACCACATTAAAAATGATAAATCGGTTAATAGATATAACAAATGGAACCATTCTCGTTGATGGGAAAAAAATAAGTGAATACGAAATTAGTGAACTGCGCTGGAATATTGGCTATGTATTGCAACAAATTGCTTTATTTCCTCATTTGTCCATTGCAGAAAATATAGCAGTTGTACCTGAAATGAAAAAGTGGACGAAAGAGACGATAGCTGCAAGAGTTGATGAATTGCTTGAAATGGTCGGATTAGAGCCGCAAACATATAAAAACAGAAAACCGAATGAGCTGTCTGGCGGACAACAGCAAAGAATAGGGGTAATCAGAGCATTAGCCGCAGACCCAGAAATAATCCTAATGGATGAGCCCTTTAGTGCTCTTGATCCAATAAGCAGAGAAAAGCTTCAAGATGATATTGTAAGCCTGCAAAAAGCGATAAAAAAGACAATTGTTTTCGTCACACATGACATGCAGGAGGCATTAAAATTAGGTGATAGAATTTGCATAATGAAAGATGGGGAGATTATCCAAATTGGAACTCCAGAGGAATTAATAAATAATCCTGTGAATGATTTTGTAAAAGATTTTATTGGAAGGGTAAGTCATGAAAATATTTCCTTTAAGCTTGAACATATTCTGTCTCCATTAACCATCAGTCATTTCGCCGGACCGATTATTCCAGTAACAAGCTCTTTCCAAGAAACCTTAGAAGCACTGTCTGAAAACGATCAAATAGGAATTGAAAAGGATGGAGCAATCATTGGCTTGATAGATAGGCAATCGCTTATCCAATATCAATTAAATGGCATGAAGGAAGGTGGAAATGAGTGAGTAATCTATATCAAGCCTTCTTAGAAAGAAAAGGGGAGTTACTAAAGGATTTAATTCAGCATATCGAAATATCATTTATTGCGCTCTTTTTTGCATTAATTATCGCAGTTCCGCTCGGGATTTATTTAACAAGAAAGAAAAAGGCTGCCGAAATCATTATCGGCATTACATCTGTATTCCAAACAATACCGTCTTTAGCTTTATTAGGTTTACTTATTCCGATTGTTGGAATCGGAACAATACCAGCGATTATTGCATTAGTTATTTACGCATTACTTCCAATTCTAAGAAATATTTATACAGGAATAAAAGAGGTTGATCCAAATTTAATTGAGGCCGCAAAAGGGTTAGGAATGAATAACCGAAGGCTGCTTTTTAAGGTAGAGCTACCTCTTGCCATGCCAGTTATTATGGCTGGTATAAGAACAGCGATGGTTCTTATCATTGGTACAGCTACAATTGCTGCACTTATTGGTGCAGGAGGTTTGGGAGACTTAATTACAGTGGGGATTAGCAGAAATGACACTACTCTTATCCTATTAGGTGCCATTCCAGCGGCTCTTTTAGCCCTGTTTTTTGACTTCTTATTAAGACAATTTGAAAAGCTTTCTTTTAAGAAAGCATTTGTTTCAATCGTATCTGTAATCGTAATTGCATTTTTAATTATCACAGTATCCGCCTTAAATCAGCCTAAAGATGCAGATATAATAATAGGCGGCAAAATGGGACCAGAGCCGGAAATATTAATGAATATGTATAAGCTGCTAATTGAACAGGAATCTTCCCTAACAGTGGACATCAAACCAAATTTGGGAGGAACTACTTTTGTCTATAACGCTTTAACATCAGGCAATATAGACATTTATCCGGAATTTACTGGGACCGTTATCGTTGATCTTTTAAAAGACCAGCCGAAAAGTACGGATAGCCAAGAGGTTTATAATCAAGCGAAAGAAGGGGCTTTAACTAAATTGAATTTAGTTTTGCTTAAGCCAATGAAATACAATAATACCTATGCATTAGCTGTTCCTGCAGCACTCGCAAAACAGTATAATTTAAAGACCATTTCCGACTTAAAAGCAATTGAAGGAAGTATGAAAGCAGGCTTTACACCAGAGTTTCCAGAACGTCAAGATGGATATGTAGGAATCCAAAATCTCTATGGTATCCAGTTCTCCAAGGTAAACATCATGCAGCCTGAATTGAGGTACGCTGCTGTTAAAAGAGCCGATATAAATATTGTAGATGCCTATTCAACAGATAGTGAAATCCAACGAAATAATTTAACTGTTTTAGAAGACGACAAAAACCTGTTTCCACCATATCAAGGAGCACCAATCCTAAAAAAAGAGACGTTAGAGAAATACCCAGAGTTAGAAGACATATTAAATAAACTAGCAGATCAAATAACAGATGACGAAATGAGAGAAATGAACTATGAAGTTGCAGTTGAGAAGAAAAAAGCAAGCGATGTTGCTAAAACGTTTTTAGAAGAGAAGAACTTACTTAATTAATGATGGATAATAAAAATTTTCCAACTATGTTAGCTAGTATAAATTATTCTGTATCCAAAAATGCTGATTCTTAAGAGATCAATTAAGGGAGAAATCAAACGGATTATATCTTCATAAGAAGATTAAGCTGTTTGATTTTTTTGATGTTTCAACATTCGACTAATTATCATTGAGATTTACTCCATTTAAACCAACAAGAAAAAACTCAAAAATGATGGTGAAAAGAGATACAAAAATGTTATTTAGAACCGAAACTTTAATCCTGCCTGAACGTATAATGGTTTGTAAAATAATTTATTTATATATTTATTCGGAGGGAAAGAGATGAAGCGTATATTAACTGCTTTATCGTTAGTAATCATCCTTGTCTTATCAGGATGCACCAGTAATAATTATTCCAAGCCGTTTACCTTTACAGGTGAATCAGACAATTGGTCGGTTGAATTAAAGGTTACGCAGGGAGAGGATGATTATGAAAAACAAGATTTAACATTGCAATATAAGGGGCAGGACGTGAACTCCGTTGGTGAAATTATCTATACTGTAGCAACTAAAGCAAGCGGCTATAGTGGCAACGGTGCTACCCTTGATGAGAAAGGTATTTATACAGAGACAAATGAGAATAATGCCTCAAATGCAAAAGTGACGGATAAGTCTAAAGTAAATGTAACCGTTGAGTGGAATAATCAGACGGAAAGCATTAGTTTGAAAAATAAATAGCTTTATTTCTCAGCGATTCTTTTTTTAGGAAGAATTGTTTTTTTTACAAAAATAACCAATAATCCAGTAACCTTAAGTCCTAAACAAGCGTCTAAAGGATAAAAAGGGGGTTATTGGTTTGGTTAAGAAAAAGCTGTATATTGTTTTGACTGCTTTAGCCTTGCTTATTATCACTGGATGCTCTGCAAAAGGGGATGAAGTAACAGAGGTTAGTGGTGAAATTGATGCTGAGGAAGTGCTAGGTTTGGACCCAGACGCCGATATTTTTCAGTTTGAAGGAGTAATATATCAAACAAACATTGATTGGGTAGATAAATTAGCTTTAACGAAGGATGTTCAAGTCGGTGAAATAAAAAAAATAAATGATGCAAATACAGATTTTAACGATGAAATGGCAAATAAGCTGAAGGTAGGGTCAAAGATTTTTTCTGCTAAAGAACGTAAAGATATTCTAATTGTTGAAAATGACTCAGGACTATTTCATTATCTAGCTATTGTAGAGGGCTAAGAGTTACAGCTTAAAAGAGAAGGAGCGTCTTCTTAGCGATGCTCCTTGTTCCTTTTAATGAAGAATCTTTGTTTCTTTTAAGCTCGCTTTCATCCATTTGCATTCTTCTCCACCAGCCAAAAACAGGTCTTCCGCACTGGCAGCTACACAAAAGCAATGGCCTTTAATTGTTTCAACTGGCTCTAGTGTCATTTGTGATAAGTCACCATGATAAATACGTGAATATCCATATTCGTCCTTGCTGGAACAAACGTAAATATGCTCGCCAAAATGTACCATGCCTAAAAAAGCACGTTCTTCTATTTCACAAGTAAGGGAATGCCATTTGTTGTCTCGATGATTTCGGAAGGCGAAAGTGCCTTTTTTTGTCTGGCATGCACCTGTTGTCAGCCATAGAAAGGAATTATCAACATGAATAGAGGAAACCATTGTTTCTTCATCATGAAGAACTGGGACCAGCTGCTGGGAAGATAATGTGTATTTCCACAACCCGCCATTTTGTTTATGTATTTGTGTACCAACATATAAGTCTTCATCATGTATTGTTAAAGAGCGAATAATGGGCCTAACGGAAAGTTCTTTAAAAAGCGAAATGACTTTCCAGTTTACCCCGAAATCTGAGGACACAAGTAATTGTGTACCTGCATGTGTAATAACTAACCCACTGTCGTTGCCAACAATATTCCATAAGCGCTGACTTGTTGGAAAGAAGGAGGTCTTCCATCTACCTGTTCTTTCATGGAGTCGAATGAATCTACCTCTGTCACCAACACCCATAATGTAATCACCAATTCTTTTCAGTTGATAGATAGAGTCTTGTATTGGAATGATTAGCTTCCAACTATTATGCTTAAACGAATAAATGCCTTCTCCTTTAATGGAAACTAAAAATTCATTAGGGGAGGTAGAAACAACAGCAGTCGCTCCATTAGCGTGCATGACTAGTATCCTTTTCCTTTGCCCACTCATAGGCACCTACTGCAAATTGTTCACATTCTTGCACTTCCTCCTCACTATCAGGACTAAACTCAATTTTCAATAAAGAGCTAAACACATCTGCGCCTCGTTCCTTCACCTTGTCTGCCAACAGGTCAACAGCCTGACAGAAGGCAGGATAAAAACGGTCTCCTGAGCCAAATACGCCGAAGGACATCCCAGTTAGATCCACTTCGTCTAATTCTTCATACATATCTTCAAGCTCATACGGCAAATCTCCATCACCCCATGTATAGCTTCCAAAAAAAACAAGGTCATATTGTGACAGCTTTTGAAGCGGAATTAAGTCTAAATCCTCAACAGCCACTTCACAATTTAATGCTTCTAATTTATTTTTTAAAATCATCATTATATCCTCTGTATTGCTCGTTAAGCTTGCAAACCCAATTAGTACTTTCATAATTAACACCTCTTAAATGAGAATAATTTTCATTATTAATAACTATAAATGATAATGATTATCAATGTCAATGTAAAAAATGCTTCAATATTTGACAAAAGGCCAAGGAGTTAAATTTTACAAGCTGGTTGGAGGAGTATTACTATAAAAATATAGTTTAATTTTTATAATCTTGTATTAATGGGAGGCTGTATGATGAAAAGGAATGTAAGCTTGAAAACTGAAGGCGACAAGACATTAAGGCTACTAATGCCACAATGGCAAGGCGGGAATAATTCAGCTTATTACCTCGGTGCACAGCTTCTTAATTGGCTTGCTCCAAGTTCAAATGATGCCTTTGAAGAGGTTCCGATTGACCTGTCAGCAGAAGGGCTTACTGTTGAGAAGGGGATTTTTGCAAGGAGTACACTCCTTAAACAAGTACATGCTGCGAAAGCAATACTCGATAAACATAATCCCGATCGTGTTGTCGTTTTCGGTGGAGATTGTGGCGTTGAATTAGCTCCGTTTGCCTATCTCAATAATAGGTATGATGGGGATGCCGCAATTCTTTGGATTGACGCACATCCAGATGTAAACACTCCAGAGCATTTTGAACACCATCATGCACATGTTCTTGCAAATCTCATTGGGGTGGGAGATGAGGACTTTGTGGCTGAAGTGCCCAAATTGGTCGATCCCAAAAACGTGTTATATGTTGGTTTAAATGATGGAACAGCTTCAGAAAAAGAAGTGATGGACCGATTTAATTTGAGTGTTGTTAAGCCTGAGGAAATTGTGAAGGATAGCAGCTCAGTTTTAGATTGGCTAGATAATCGAAATGTTTCAAAAGTAATTGTTCATTTTGATTTAGATGTACTTGATTTAAGAGAGTTTCGTTCATTACTAATTGCAAATCCAGATACATATAGCACAAAGGTTGAAAAAACACCAAAAGGTTCCAGCATGGAAACGATCATTCGGGTCCTTCAAGATGTTGGAAAGGCTTATGACATTGTTGGACTTGGGATTACAGAGCATTTTCCATGGGAGGCTGTTGCATTGGCGAATATGCTAAGACGTCTTCCGTTAATTGGTGATATAAATAAAACAGACAAACCGTCTTATAACTGGATATTTTAATACTATATAAAAGGGTCATTAGATTTTTTGAATGTCCCTTTTTTGGGAGGGATGGCATTTGACAAAAATATCAATAACGGAAGTACCGTTTGATTCTGAAGAGGATTGTATTGGTTTTGAAGAGGCAAAAAAACTGAAGAAATTGTATATTGGACCCTCTGAGTATGAAAATTACGATGAGGATACTAAACAATTTTTATACGAATTTTTATGTGAACAAAATGCTTTTCCTTATTTTGTCTTGTATGAACCATATGGTGACGTAACGGAAGAAATAGAGAATTTATACATAAGTGAGGGTATTCCATATTCATTAAGGTATGAGGGTTCAGAGTTTAAACGATTTCCTGTCTTAACGATTACAATTAATGGTCCATCCGCATTAAAGCTTGTTCTAGAGGAAAGCTTTTGGATTGCTGCTTCTAATCAGTTTTATTCTATCTCCTTTTCTGATAATACTAGCTATAAGTCTATCCTTAAAAAAGGGTTATTTGGAAAGATGAAACAATACTTAGTACCATGCTTTAATATGAAGCATCCAGCGACTGTCATTAAAATCTGGCATGATGGCCAAGGGTTTAACCTCTACACGAATGATTCTAAGTATTCAACAGTTGAACAGCTGAGTAGCCATCTACCGAATGGAACGACTTTAGAATAAAGCAGTCTTATTACTTATTAAGGGGAAAAACAATGGATGAGTTATGGATTCAAGAAGAGGATTTACAAGAGGTGTTGAAGGAGCATTCTTTGCCCGTTAGGATTGAACTTTCAGGTGGAGAACCTAAGGTTTATTGTATTAGTGTTGATGACAAAGATGATAGAACGGAAGAGGAGTATTTAATTAAATTTTTGTCTGCTACTAAAACCTTTCCTTTGTATGTTACATACTCCATTGAATATTTAATACTGGCGGAATATGAAAAGGAATTAAATGAGTTAGGATTAGAATATGAGGTAAGGTATACAACTTCACAGAGAGTTTTTTACACACATAGAAGAATTAGACGTTATTATCATCCTGCAAGCATTTGTGTGAAATTTATGGACATTAATACATTAGCAAAAATAATCAATGCCAATTATGGAATCGCCCAAATGAACGAATTCTTTGCGATTTCTTCAGAAGATAACGTTCGGTTCGATCATAAGGAACGCCTAGCAGTTATTGAGGAAAAACCTAATTCTTTTTATATTACACCTGGTTTTGATGGGCATGGATTTTATCTGTTTTCCAACGAAGAACGATATTCAAGTATTATGAAGTTAATGGATAACCTGCCAGAGGGAACAGTGGTTACGCAAATTAATCATAAGTTGATAGATGAAATATAATATTTTAGGGTGCAATCTGTGATTATTTGACTAGAGGTTAAATAATCACAGATTGCAGCCCTTTTTATTTTGTAATAATGGCATAACAGTGAGAACTTTTGAGGAGCAGTAACAAGCTTCCATATAAATAAAAGCAGTCAACAAAGGATTAATGTCTTATGTAGTTTTTAATCCCAAATACGCACTCTAGGAACGTCTGCTGACCTTAAGTAATCCAATAACTGGCCTGTATGAACAGACTCATGATAGGCTACTCGCAACAGCATATCTCCCAATTCTCTTATGTAACCTGATTCTGAGCGATCAATTTTTATAGTAGCTAAGTCTTCTTGTGTGTATGATTTTATTGTCTTCAAAAAATCATTGCGATATGGTTCAGCAAAATCTAATTCATCTTTAACTGTCGTGTACGGCAGTCCTTCAAATGGAGAATTAAATACGTCTAAACTTCCTTTGTTTTTAATTGCCAGATGATAATAATGCTCGCTTTCCAGGACATGCCTAATCATTTCGATACAATTCATCGCCTCATTATCCGGCTTCCATAACAGCTTTTCTGCAGGAATGGATGTCCATACCTTTATACTTCTTCTTCTTACTTCTGTAAAATTTAATAAAATCAAATCAATTGAATTCATAGCTTCCCCCTCTTTTTACACTTGTTATTATTATACAATAATGGATAAGTGAGTTAAAAAAATAAAGCGTATTTGTTAAAAAAAGAAGGGAACCTTTTTTCATTTATTTCGTAAAAACTAATGAGGAAAGCGGATCTGTTTGCATGAGGGTTTGTTAAAAAGATGAATAAAAGTTATAATTAGCCAGTTAGATAAGTAAAAAGAAAAAAAGTGGGGTTTTAACATGAGTTGGATGGATGCTAATTTAATAGTAATTCCTTTTATATTTTTAGGGAAAATAGCAATCTTTGTATTTGCAATTTGGTATGCTTGGAAGCTGTTAAAGCTGCAAAAGGAAAAAAATAGTCTTCTTAAAGATATCTCTGAAAAGCTGAATAAACTAGACAAATAATAGAGAATTTTATAGATTATATAAGGGGCCGGATGAAAAATTCGGCTTTTTTATTTATCCAATGCCTTTTCAACGTTTTTTTCGGCAATTGAAGGTTATAATAAAGAAAAGACTAGATATTTACTATTATTTAAGGATGAGGAAAAAAGATGTCTATGAAAACAAAATCAAAAAAATTAGCTGTATATTCCCTTATTATTATGGGAATAGGTTATATCGCAACAGCACCGTTTGATGATTCCATTTGGATCAGATTACTGCAAGGAGGATTTGAAGCAGGTCTTGTCGGCGGATTAGCGGATTGGTTTGCAGTTACTGCATTGTTCCGTCATCCACTTGGATTGCCAATACCCCATACAGCATTATTGCCTAATAATCGTAAAAGGGTCACAAACGGACTTGTAACAGTGCTGAAAAATGATTGGCTTTCAAAGGAGAGCATCCAAGATAAGATTAAGGATATTTCATTTACAGATAAATTGCTCCCAACCATAACAGAACTTATAACGAAAGGGTCTCTGAAAGCTGGATTGGTTAAAGCAGTTAAAAAACTAGTAAGCAATATTGAAATTGAAAAAATGGTGCCTTTCATTAAGACACAAATTGTTTTGACGCTTTCTAATATTGAAGTGAATAAAATTCTGCAAATGATAAGCTCAAAATTAGTGAATGAAAATTTCGATGAAAAAGTATTAGACCATGTGCTGAAAAAAGCAGACAATTGGTTAAGACAAGAGGATACGAAGGAAAAGCTTGGCAGTGTTTCTATGAATGTCATCAACAGAATTGAAGCAGATGGCATGCTCAAATTCGCGTTAAGATCAATTGAAAGCTTACTTAGCGAAGAGAAACTCGGGAATATTGTTCAAAACCTTTTGTTGAGCGGGGTAAGAAGCTTGCAGCATAAAGGGCAACCAAACCGCGAAGCTCTCGTCAAATATATTCGTAAAGAAATTGAGGCAATGAACGATAATGAGCAGTTAATTGAGGGTATCGACAAGTGGAAAAATCAGCTACTATCTGAATGGGATTTAGATAATACAGTATTGGAAGCTTTACAAAAGCTACAGGACAATATATTGCTTCAATTAGATGATGAAGAATTTATTGATACGTATCTTATGCCACTATGCCTGCATTTCTTAGGCATGATTCAGAAAAATAGTGTAACGATTGATAAATGGATTCAAACACAAATTTCCATACTGATCGAGAAAAACCATTCTAAGATTGGTGATCTTGTTCAGGAAAATCTCGATAAGCTCGACAATGAAACAATGATTGACATGATTGAAAATAATATTGGCAAAGACCTGCAGTGGATTCGAGTAAATGGAGCAATTTGCGGATTTATTATCGGGATTATTTTGACTGGTATTCATTATTTAATTGGGTTGATTTAAATAGTGAGGCCTTTATGGTAAAAGCTTTAGTTAAAGCAACTATCATATATTAAAAATAAAAAATCCCTCCGATTTTATTAAATCGGAGGGATTTTTTTATTATATGGCAGTATAACCGCCATCAACAAAGATTGTTGTACCTGTAACAAAGTCATTTTCTGCCAAGAACATAACAGCATGTGCAATTTCTTCTGGATTACCTAAGCGTCCGATTGGATGTTTTGCAACTAAACCATCATAGAAATCACCTAAAGCTTCTTTACTAACCATGCCAGATTCGATAAATCCTGGTGCTACTGCGTTAACACGGATACTACGATCTGCATATTCTAAAGCTAGTGATTTTGTGATTTGATTTACTGCACCTTTACTTGCAGCGTAAGGAATAGAAGTAGGTTCCCCAACAGATCCTAAGATAGAAGAAGTGTTTATAATCGAACCTCCGCCAGTTTTAAGCATTTCACGGATTGCATATTTTGCACCATAAAATACGCCATCTTGGTTAATCGCAATAACACGTTTGTACTCTTCTGCAGTAAGTTCATGTGTTGGCTTTTGAACACCTACGCCAGCATTGTTAAAGATGATATCTAGTTTGCCGAAATGTTTAACCGCTTCAGAAACCAAATTTTCAACTTCACTTTCTTCGGCAACATTTGCTTTTACGAACAATACATTTTCATACGTTTCTTTTAAGTCTTTTTCAACAGCAGCGCCTGCTTCTGCATTATAGTCTGCTAAAACAACTTTCGCACCTTTATCTAGGAAAGCTTTAACGGTTGCTAATCCAATACCTGAAGCACCGCCAGTTACGATTGCTACTTTGTCTTGTAAATTTGTCATGTTAATTCCTCCAATAATGTCTAAGTTGTATTTCTATTAACTAGTATTTATCTACAAGTTAATAATATACCTATAGTCTAAAAGTGTCAATTAAAATATCTCAAATTAATATATTACGTTTATAGAAATAAAATAAGTATAAAAGGATAAATATACCACTGCATGGTAAAATAGATAGAATTGAAGGGAGGAAGTTAATGTGAACGAGAAAGAGAAGGTCTTCTATGAACGGGGGACAGATGAGTTAAAATTAAAAAGCATCCGTGCACAAAAACTTGTCCGCGCATTTAATAATAGTGAAGTAGAGGATTCAGAAAAAAGAGAAGAAGTAATCAGAGAATTATTCGGGAGTGTTGGCGTAAATTCAGCGATTGAACATAATTTCCATTGTGACTTAGGTTACAATATTCATGTTGGAGATAACTTTTACGCTGGATACAACTGCACGATTTTAGATATGGCAGAAGTTAGAATAGGCGATAACTGTATGATTGGACCTGATGTCGGAATTTATACTGCTGGACATGCAATCGGACCACAGGGCAGAAATAAAAGCGGATATGGAATCCCTATTACAGTAGGCAATGATGTGTGGATCGGCGGCAGCTGTGTTATATTGGCAGGAATTACAATCGGCGATAATTCTATTGTTGCTGCAGGATCTGTTGTGACAAAGGATGTCCCGGCAAACGCTGTAGTTGCAGGAAATCCAGCTAAAGTGATAAAAAACATTGATAACAAGTAAATAATATAGCTGCCAAACGGCGGCTTTTTTTAATTTATTAGAGGAATGCAAAAATGATTAAATTAGCTTTATACTTAACTAATAACTATTTATCTTACCGTGATTAGAAAGTATTACATACCACCAATTGATAAAAATCCACTTTGAGTGGACCTTTAGAAATATCGCTGGAAATGCAAAAATGTAAGGGAGAGGATGAAGGCTGTGTTTAATGATTTTAAACTTAACCAAGGGCGTCCAGTATATATACAGCTTAAAGAATATCTGAAAAGAATGATTACAAATGGGCATTTGCTTGAAAATCAAAAGCTTCCATCAACAAGGGAATTGAGCGTCTCGTTAGCTATTAGCCGAAATACGGTTTTAACAGCATATGCAGATTTGGAACAAGAAGGCCTTATTTACGCAGTTAAGGGAAAAGGAAACTTTGTTAAAAGTGTGGAAACCTCTAAAACCCCATCTATCGAAGTGAATTGGGAAGAAAAGATGAGTGAGCAAGCAATTATGGCAGAAAACCTCGACTTAATGAAGCATGGCGTGCGCCGAAGGAATGAAATGATCTCATTCAATAGTATTGCACCAGATGAAAAGCTTTTTGACGTGGAAAATTTTAAAAGAGCCTTTTTAAACAGAATGGCTATTGAAGGAGATATTGTTCTGAATTATGGTTATGCAAAGGGCTATAAACCACTTATTGAATACTTGCTGCATTATATGGAAGTGAAAGGCGTTGACATTAAAGATAAGGATATCTTGATAACAAATGGCTTCACAGAGGGCCTAGATATTATTTTATCTTCTTTAAATAAGAAAAATGGCCGAATTATATGTGAAAATCCAACACATCATTCTGCACTTAAGCTATTTCGCATGCACGGTTATGAAATCGATGGAATTGACATGGAAGATGACGGTATGGATATTTCCATGCTGCAATCCCTTTTAACAAAAAACAAATATGATTTTGCCTACCTAATTCCCTCCTATCATAATCCAACTGGTATTGTAACCTCATCTGAAAAAAGGAAGAAAATGATGGAATTGTTTTCTGCCTATCAAGTTCCAATTGTTGAGGATGGATTTAATGAAGAGCTGCGATATTCAGGGGCTCATCTTGCGCCATTGGCAGCATTTGCTGGAAGCGGTAATAATGTCATTTATACAAGCAGCTTCTCCAAAATTCTTTTTCCCGGTTTAAGGGTCGGCTGGGTCCTAGCGGATAAAGACTTAATTTATTATTTGGAAAGTATGAAGCGTGCTCGCACCATTCATACGTCTACATTAGATCAAGCAGTTTTATATCAGTATTTACATGATGGTTACTTTGAGAAATATATAAAAAAAGCAAGATCCGTTTATAAGAAAAAGTATGAACTAGCATTAACTTCTTCGAAAAGATATATCCCAATGAAAAGAATCACTGGTGATGGTGGTCTGCATCTTTTTATTGAGCTGGATAATAAGATTGATTCCCATGAGCTATTAAAAAAATGCTCTCAAAAGGGCGTTGTCTTTTCACTAGGAAATGATTTTTATACTGACGATAGTGGAAAACATACACTGCGCTTAGGCTTTTCAAGATTGAAGGAAGACGAAATAAGCAGTGGAATAAAGCTGATAGGACAAACGATAAAAGAACATTATGGAGGCTAAAGATTATGAAAGTTGGCGTAATTATGGGTGGAGTATCCTCTGAAAAGCAAGTGTCCATTATGACAGGGAAGGAAATGATTGCTCATTTAGATACAAATAAGTACGAAATTATCCCCATTGAGCTTAACAGTAAACAAGAAGTCGTCGAAAAGGCAAAAAACCTTGATATCGCACTGCTTGCTCTGCATGGCAAGTTCGGGGAGGATGGTGTCATTCAAGGAGCACTTGAAACCCTCGGCATTCCTTATACAGGAAGCAGTGTCCTTTCAAGCAGCTTATGCATGGATAAAAATCTCTCCAAAAAAATCATCCGCTATGAAGGTATGTTAACACCAAATTGGATTCAGCTATCAAGCCTGGAGGAACTGCCTTTAAGTGAAATAGAAAAAATGGGCTATCCACTAGTTGTAAAGCCTAATTCAGGCGGTTCGAGTGTAGGGGTGAAAATTGTCCATGATCAAGAGTCGTTACTATCATCCTTATCAGAAGTACTTAAATGGGATTATGAAGTGGTGATTGAGCAGCATATTAAGGGTGAGGAAATTACTTGTTCTGTCATAAATGGGGAGCTGTTGCCGATTATTTCGATTCAACATAAAGGAGAGTTTTTTGATTATACTTCCAAATATGATGATGCAGCTACGATTGAAGAGGTGATTCAGCTTCCCCCAGACATAGAAAAACGCGTTTCTGCAGCTGCAATGACTTGCTATCATTCATTGAAATGCAGTGTGTATGCGCGAATCGACATGATGCTTAAAGATGGTATCCCTTATATTTTAGAAGTTAACACACTACCAGGCATGACGAAAAACAGCCTGCTTCCGAAGAGTGCTCATGCAGCAGGAATCTCATATGGTAAGTTGCTTGATGTAATTATTGAAAATTCATGGAAAGAAAGAGCAAAAGAGTATACGGAACAATAAAAAACTACAAAGAATAACTACTGTGTTTTCTTGAATAAAATGCGGGGGAAAGGGTGGCTTTTACATGGCAAAAGAAAAACTAGGCTTTTTACTTGGAATAGTCGGTGTTATGTGTTTTAGTTTAACACTCCCTGCGACAAGTATAGCAGTAGCTTATTTCGGAACGACCGTTGTCGGGTTAGGAAGAACAGTTATTGCCGCTATATTAGTAGCTATCATCCTGATCTTCCGTAAAGAAAAGCTCCCTTCTTTTCGGCAATTTAAAAGTATTCTCATCGTTGCACTCGGTGCTGTGTTAGGATTTCCTCTCCTCACATCATGGGCAATGGAATACTTGCCAGTATCACACGGAGCTGTTGAAGTTGCACTCCTGCCGTTAGTAACAGCAGGATTTGCCATGTTAAGAGCAGGAGAACAACCATCACTTAAATACTGGCTTTCTAGTCTGATAGGGTCTTGTGCAGTTATTGTGTATGCACTAATTCTAGGTTTTGGTCAATTACACTTCGCCGATTTAGCTTTACTTGCTGCTGTGGTGCTGCTGGGCTTTAGTTATGCAGAGGGAGGAAGATTAGCGAAGGAATTAGGCAGCTGGCAAGTGATTGCCTGGGCAATTTTGATTGCTGCACCATTTTTCATTATTCCTGTCGGCTTAAATTTCACGCAAGATATGATACATGCACCAATGCAAGCTTGGATCAGCATACTTTATCTTGGTGTGGTCAGTCAGTTTCTTGCGTATGTTGCCTGGTATAGCGGAATGAGCTTGGGCGGTATTGCCAGAGTCAGTCAAATACAATACTTACAGCCATTTCTTATGATTTTATTTGCTGCTATTTTTCTCAATGAAGCTATAAGTTTTATGACAATTGGTATTGCTATCATAGTTCTGCTTTCTGTTATTGTCGGTAAAAATACAAAGGTTACACGAAGCGACTCTTATAAAACATAAACAAATGCTGGACTTCTAAAATAGGATTATTTTTGTCAGCCGCTAGTTGCGGCTTTTTTTTGTGGAATATGAACCTAGCTTCCTTAACATATGTGCTCATTTATTTATCATCTTGCCAAAAAAAGTTTCAATTTATATATTTACTACTTCTAAAGGCTTAGAGAAGAACAGGTCTTGTAGTCGATTACTTGTAAATGATTTACAGATACAATTAAAGGGAGAAGAATGCCAATTAATGCGCAAAAGTGTATTTATTACTATACATGAAAATAACAGAAAATTTGGATATTTTTACGGTATCTTTTTCGCATAATAATAAGGGGGTAATATGCAAAAAATAGTTATTGTATTTTTGCTCATAGTATTTGCATTATTTGTACCAAAGACACTTTATGCAAAGGAACTTACAACTCCGTCAGGAATTCCACTTACTGAAATAGAGAGCTTTGTTGATGACTATGTGAGTGACTATATTGGTAAAGAAACAGCTGGTGCAGGCATTATTATCGTAAAAAATAATGAAGTGATTTTTTCAAAAGGATATGGCTATGGAGATGTTGACAAGAAACAGAAAATAAATCCGGATACGTCCGTTTTTGAATGGGGTTCCATAAGTAAGTTGTTTGTTTGGGTATCAGTAATGCAATTAGAGGAACAAGGGAAAATCAAGTTGGATGAAGATATAAGTAATTACTTGCCTAAAGGATTTCTCCACAATTTAAAATATGAGGATCCAATAACCATGCTGAATTTAATGAACCATACAGCGGGTTTTGAGGAATGGATATTTGACTTAGGATATGCGACAGATGACCATATGAAAACATTAGAAGAAGGATTAAAAAAGCATGAGCCGAACCAAATTTATCGTCCTGGGGAAGTTGTGGCGTACTCCAATTATTCTACAAGCCTGGCAGCTTATATTGTTCAATTAATTACGGAACAAGAATTTAGTGATTATGTGGAAGAACATATTTTTCAAAAGTTGGGGATTTCAGACTCAACGTTCTATTTAGGTGTAAAAGAGCCGTTAACAAAGGCTAAAGTGAATGGTTATGAACTGCTTGGAAAAGGGGATTTTAAACCATCAACACCTTATTATATGTCTATGTACCCGAGCGGAGGAATAAATGGAACAGCACAGGATTTAGCAGAATTTGCACGTGCGTTGATGCCGCAGGTTATGAAGTCGGTTTTATTTAAGAACGAAAATACGTTAAGTAGCATGTTTAAGCAAAGTTATACTGTTAATAGAAATGTTCCTGGTATTGCTCACGGTTTTTGGGAATATCATGGTAAGTCAAAAGGATACACACATGGAGGTAATACGGCATCATTTTCCAGTAATTTTCATATAGTCCCGGAAGAAAACTTTGCTGTTATTGTGTTAACGAATCAAGCAGGAGAGGTTGATCTAACATATGGGCTTACGAAAGAATTAGTTGGAGAGAGAGAAATAAATGACGTCAAATTAACAGACTTGCCAGATTCGAAAATAACCGAAGGAAAATATATTACTGCAAGACAAATGGAAAGTGGCTTCTTAAATGTGTATTACAAGCTAATGCCGCTTGTAGTGAAATCAGTGAATGAGACTGATATAGAGGTTAGTTTGGCAGGGCAAACAGCTATTTACACGCAAATATATCCATATGTTTATAAAATGAACAAAGGTCATTCCATGTTTATTCCGACAAATGTTCTTTATTTCTCATTCGAAGATGGTTCAGTTAATCAAATTCATACATCGATTTCTGATTATCTGCCAATGAAGAATAACACTTATTGGCTAGCATTCAGCGCAATTTTATTCGCATATTGCGTCCTTTTCTTTATCATCTCTCCTTTTGTTTTAATAATAACAAGTTTATTAACTAAGAAGCGAAAACAGTTGATTTTAAAACTTAGAAAATGGATATATCTATTAAACATTGTTGGCACAGCATTCATAGTAAACATAATGGTATTAATAATAAGGATGCTAAGTAATAGTGATAGAGGTTATGCTGAGGTACTACCACAGATAATGATAAATTATATTTTAACCGTTATTGCTGCTATAACTATTGGTTTCATATTATTTAAGTGGAACACGGTTGAATTAACAAAATTACAGAAGTGCTTTTATGTATTAACAATATTTTCGATTAGCATGCTGATTTTTTTACTATTAACATGGCAGTTTTATAGTTAACTAAATTTCTTTATTATCTTAAACCTAATACAAAAAAATTGTAATAAGAGGTATGTACGGTGGATGTCTATAAGGCATCCTTTTTTATAGCGGAATTTTAAGGTCTATTGCATCGCTATACGGTAAGTCTTCATTTAACCGTCAACGAGAAAGCCTCCGTTAAGCAATGCAATAAATATGGATCCTTTAATTACTTACGTTATTTATGTAAAAGAAGTGCATGAAGCGATCATCTGAAAATATATCAAAGTTCTGTAATACACACATGATAATAAGGGCAACAGCGACAGATGATATAGCTACAAAAAAAGAAATAATCTTAACAAAAAAACTGTCAGTCTTAAAAAACATATAAGCTAATGGTAATAAATAAACGAGGCATAGTCCAAAGATAATAAGTAAAACCATGTCTTTACATCCTTCCTTATATTGGAACTTGGTTTATCATAACAAAGTTATTGTCAAGTGTAAAGAAAATCTATGTAGTGTACATAATAAAAAAACCGTCCAGATGATTCTCTGAACGGAAATAATAAACTTAAGGTTTAAATTCCTGTTTTAACTCCAAAAGCAACTAACATAATTCCCGTCGACTTCTGGAAGATTTTTTGGAATTTAGAATTATTCAACCATTTTTTCGCATAATCAATAAGCTGAACAAGAAATAAGAACCATACAACAGCAAGTGATGTCAGGATGAGAGCTAAAATAATCAGCTGCTCGTTCACATTTTCCTTCAGATTGATAAATTGCGGCATGATTGTTATGTAAACTAAAACAGTCTTTGGATTAAGAACATTGCTCAGCAACGCCTGCATAAAAGCCTCTTTATTATAACGTTTTGAGGACTTTATTGGTGCATTTGCTTGTGCTTGGATTTCCTTTAAAGAGAAGACGCTTTTAGTAAAGAAGCTTCTAATTCCTAAGTAAATTAAGTAAGCAGCCCCTAAATATTTAATGGTACTGAAAAGAATCACAGATTTTGCAATAACAACCGCTAACCCAAGAATTGCAATAAGTGTCCAAAAGCATAATCCAGTTGCCATCCCCAGTACAGTGAAGCGTCCTGCCTTCGCACCATAACCTAGCGTGTTTTTTACAAGCAGCATTGTATCAGCTCCCGGAATAATAACCATCATCGCAGCAATTGTTACATATGTTAATAAGCTATCCATGTTACATTTCCCCCTTTTTTTGATAGTGACTACTTAGGTAACTACTTTTAAATGAGTATAGCAGATTGATTTGGAAATAATCAACAGATTTTGTTAAAATATTAGTTACAAACATAGCGACTATTGGATGGAGGCTTTATGAAAGAAAACATTCTCGAAACATTAAAAAATCTTCATTTTACAGAGTATGAAGCAAAAGCATATCTCACACTTTTACAGGATTCACCATTAACAGGCTATGCTGTCGCAAAAAATTCCGGTGTCCCGCGTTCGCGCATATATGAAGTACTGGACAATCTTACAAGCAGAGGTGATATTTTAGTTAGTCTAGGTAATACGCCGCAGTACACACCAGTGCCTGCGAAGGAGCTAATTAGAAACCGCAGACAAAAAGCGGAAGAGAATTTTGAGCTTGCCGAAAAATCATTAGCTCAGTTTGAGAACTCTGCAAATGACCGTGAGAACATTTGGAACATTATGGGTCGAAGTGAAATACTCGATAAGGTAAAAGCTTGTATTTCATCTTCCTCCACACGAATTTTACTTGAGGTTTGGAAAGAGGAATACGAAGTGCTGGAGGCTGAACTAAAACAAGCAGCCGCAAGAGGGGTCAACGTAACGATTATTGCGTACGGGGAAATTGTTTCTGATTTCGCTAACGTATATCTGCATTATATGGGTGATGCCATTACAGATGAGTATGGCGGAAGATGGATTGTAATCAGTGGCGATGACTCGGAAGTAGTTGCAGGAATTGTCTCACTTGGTGATGATAGCCGTGCAGCATGGACAATGCATGTTGGATTAGTGATGCCAATAACAGAAGTGATGATTCACGATTTATATCTTATGGAAATTATGGCGAAGCACAGAGAACTATTAGAGGAAAGCTTCGGGAAAAATCTCACTCAGCTGCGCCGCAAATTTTCCATTCATCCAGACTTTAAGAAGCATTATGTGGACTAGCAGATTTGATTTTTATGTGAAATAAAAAAAGTGATGTGATAGTTTAATGAAATATCCTCAAAAAGAATTTAATAGTGATTTGAGGAAGCTAATAAAAAATAAAGAAAAAGTCTTAACTATTTTTGTAAAAGAATACGTAAAGAAAAAGAAGCCTATTTTAATGGAGGAAGGACTATTACTTGAAGCTGAATTTGTAATCGAAGGAAATGATTCATTTATCCCTGGTTACAATTCCTCCATTTCAGTAGGCATAAGTGAAAGCGAAGGGGAACCTTTAGATATACATATCATTTATATCTGGGAATGTAATTGTACCTTTTTGGGTGTACCAATAGGACGATGGATACCGGGCAGTAAGATCACAGGAGAACTAATCGATGAAACTGTAGAAGAAATCGAACAAGAATTGACACTTTTTCTTGAGGAATTGGTGAGTGATTGTTTATAATCCTGCTGTTAGAAATTTGGTTAAATGTTTAATCTTAATAAGCCGCCTACGGGTCACTTGCTTTAATTTGTTAGTATGCTGGGAAGTGAGAAAATGCTTGTATATTATTTCGGCCTTTGTGTTGGCTTCTTGCTGGTAATTTTTTCGGTTTATTCCTTTATTCAAATGTATCGAAAAAAGACCTATCCTTTTATAAAGATAGGAAAAGCCAGTGGAGCAATTGTTTTAGGCACTTTAATTTTAATAGTGTTTTTGCCAAGCTTAAAATACATGCTGTTTAAAGAATATGATGTCGTTAAAGGAAAGTGTGTAATTGAAGTAGATTCCGCTGGGAGGTCTACTATGGTGGACTTTATCATGCAAAATTCAAACGACATTTATTCATTTAAAGAAATTCCACAGCTTGACGCCTATGGTAGGAATATACCCTATTATTGTGCAATAACCGTCACAAAGGATCATATGTGGGAAATAAGCTATGCAATTTATGATATCAATACAAAAGAACTTATCGTGACAAGTAATTGAAGAGAGCCAAAAATCTTAAATACGTCTGAAATAATTTTTGTTTTTAACTATTAAAGATATGGAATTTTTTTAGGCGTATATGTAATTACATCAGATGAATAAATCTCAACTTTTACATGGTTATTAACTGCTTTTGCAAGGATGAGGATAGGCTGATTATAATCATTTTTAAAGATAAAATCCGGTCCATCCCAGCTTACTGTTGCATCCCTGTTAACTGGAACGTACGCAACCCCTTTACTGTGTGTAAAGCGCTTCACAATATTTAAACCTGCACTATCGACAGCATTAAAAAGCGTAGAGGAAACTTGGCAAATTCCTCCGCCGAATTCTTCAGAATATTCCCCGTTAACGATTGCAGTTGAAGGCATATATCCTCTATCAACCGTTCTTTCTCCAACCACCTTATTAAAGGAAAACACCTCTCCTGGAAATAGAACATAATTATTGATTGCCTTTGCTGCGAGGTCAATATTATTTTTTCTTTGTTTATTGTAAGGATTATAAAATGTTATATATTCCCCAATCTTTTCCCCTTTAATGTTTCCAAGTAACTCACTGTCCACCCGAGGATAATTAGCGACTATCGGCAGCTCTATAGTCGATGTGCCTTTATTAAAAAAATAAGAAAGCATTTCCTCTGTGAAAACTCTTCTGTTTAAGCGATAGCCAACTTGTTCTGATGTAATATTTCCGTTAGCGTCCAAAGAAGCATTTTTAGGTTTTTTGCTTACTTGCTCATCTATTTCATCCATAAAGTCTTTCACTTTTTTCGTGTCTATAAAAGGCAGTATAGGGAACTGCATGGAAAAGTTAGACCGATTTACAACGTACATTTCATCGCCCTTGTTCGTAATAATTAAGTTATCTTGTACATTTTCCTGCTGCGTATAAATTAAAAGTGCAAGCATCCAACTAAGTAACATTTGCAAACCCTCCCTATTATCAGTTTGGGATAATAGCCTAATTTTTATGTAAGCTTTATTAAATAGTTAAGAAATGGAAACAGGTTTTGGACAGTCCATCTATTACAGATAAACGACCTTGCAGGAACCATTTTTGGTTCTAGGCATATAACTAACATATGTCGGTTCGTAGGTGCTGAATATCATGAAATTGGAAGAAAAAGCAATGTTAGATAGTGCTGTTATTAGAGAAATACAACGGGATCTTGATCTCATTATTGCCGCCCTATTATTAACGGGACAAATAACATTAACAAGAATTTACTTTGGGCCAGGTTATTTTGGGGTAACCGTTGGTGGTCCGATTACAGGAGTTTCGAGGTTAGAAGGAAAAGGGAAGAATCATTTGTTTAACTTTTCGCTAGATGTTATTGATATCTTAGTGGCTATTCTTTTAATAAAAGACGAAATAAACCTTGTGGGGCTTTTTATTTCCTCTGATGCAAGATTTTCTTTAAGTATAAGCGGTCCACTATTAGGCAGGGAGAAGGTAGTACCCGTATTACCGTATTTAAAAAAGAATCAAAGGGAGCTTAATGAAATTGTGAACTCCAGTTACATTATCGATCATACATTATTGGAAAAATTAAAAAAGTGCTAACGAGGTGAACGCAAATGGCTTTAACGGATTTACCAACAATTAAAGGTGCAAATAAAACCAGTTTGTTTCTGATCGCCTTGCCAATTGTTATCTTTATTTTTTTCTTTACACAGGATAAGGATGTTTCTTAATGTTAGAAGATATTCAGTTGCCATATTGGCAGCTTTTTTTTGTGTAATAACGAAAACTTATCCTTACCGATAATTATTTTCGATGATAAACAATGAATAATTAGTTATATAGTATAAAGAGAGGTGAGGAGAATGAATGATCATAATTCCAGTGAAATAAAGTCGAAAGTACAGCAGCAATTCGGGGCAAACGCCAAAAAATATGTAGAAAGTAAAAGCCATTCATCTGGGGAAGACTTAAAAATGTTGCTTGAGTGGACTGAGCCCAAAAAGAGTTGGACTGTACTTGATATTGCAACAGGCGGCGGACATGTAACAAAGCTTTTAGCTCCACAGGTTAACCAAGTTATAGCAACTGATATCACAAGGGAAATGCTAAAAGAAGCGAAGCGTTTTGTGGATTTATCTGCTTCCAACGTTAATTACATTGTCGCAGATGCAGAAAGCTTACCATTCTTAGACGACTCCTTTGATCTAGTTACATGCAGAATTGCTGCACATCATTTTCCAAATGTGAAGGAATTTATAAAGGAAGCACACAGGGTATTAAAGCAGGGCGGAAGGCTGTTATTAGTTGATAATATTGCACCAGTAGATCCTCAGCTAGATAATTTTATTAATACTTTAGAACAGCTGAGAGATAACAGCCATGTTCGCTGCTATTCACAGAATGAATGGCAAAACTGGATAGATGAAGCAGGTTTTGTTCTTTTGAAATCCAAAGTAAGAAAAAAACAACTAGAATACCAAGGCTGGGTCGAACGAACAACTAGTTCGGAAGAGGAAATCTCAAAAGTAGCACAGTACATACAAAATGCCGAAAAACAGGTGAAGGATTATTTCGGTTTTCAACTGACACAAAATGCAATCCATTCCTTTAAACTCGACGAATGGATTGCATTGTTGGAAAAAAAGTAAACACAAAAAAGATAAGCTGACCCAGCTTATCCTTTTATTATTTGTTTATTTGAATAGAACCAGTTTTATTTTCTTTTAAAAACCAAGACCCGCCAATTAAGAAAAAGCCACTAAAAATAAACACAGACAGAATGCCCATCCATGAGCCGACAAGGCCAAAGAATATTGGTGCTATTAATTGAGATAATCTATTGGTAGATAGTCGTAAACCAAGCACTTCACCAGTTCTGTTTAACGGGGAAGCGTTATAAGTAGTGGTTAGGGATAATGGCTGGCCACAACCAAGTCCAAACCCCATTAAGCAGCTAAATACACAATAAAAAATCAGACTGCCTGTAAATGGAATTAGCAGAAAAGAGGCCCCTGCCAAGATGACGGAAATAAATAAAATGAAGTCCCTGCTCATTAGTATAAGAAGTCTTGGTAAAACAAACCGAATAATAATCATTGCTAATCCTTGTAAGGAAATAACGAGCCCTATTTGGGAATTAGATAAATCTGCTTCCTTTGCAAGAATTGGAAAGTAGGCAACGAAAATATCCTTGGAGTATAAGACTAAAGCGCTTGAAAATAAAGCCTTCTTCAGTAAAGGGATTTTTAATAGGCCGATTGACTCGATGATGCTTTTCTTTTCACTCACGTCCTTTTTTATGGCAGGAACCTTAAAGCTTATGAAAATTGGGAAAATAGCTAATAGGAGGGAAACGAGAAACACACTATTATAGTTATAATGTTCGGAAATATAGCCTCCTAGAATCGGTCCTATTAACGAGGCTGCTGCAACTGCCATGCCAAACATACTGAAATACTGATCTCGATTTGATTCAGTAGCAATATTTCCAATTACATTTTGCAAGGACACAGCGATAAAGATATTGGATATCCCAACAATAAACTGACTAATATAAAGCGCCCAAATCGTGGTGAAGAAGTATGGAAAAAACATCCCAACAGCTAATCCAATCATCCCAAAGATAACTGGATAGCGATCACCATACTTATCCGCTATTCTGCCAGCCTGTAAGGCAAATAGCAGTGGGAAAAAAGCAAATGCAGCCGTTAAAATGCCTATTTCAAATGTATTTGAGCCCAAGTTAGAAGCATATAGCGTGATAATTGGCCGAGTAATATTAATAATTAATTGAAACGCAAAAACCGAAAATATAATAATTCTTAATATCATCTATATCTCCCCATAATAAAAAGGAAGAGCTGAGGTCTTCCTTTCCTACTAGTTATTTAACAGAGTTGATCATTTGATCAAGGTATTTAATAATTTCTTCTTTATTGCCTGAGACTTTTTCTTCTCTTAACTTATCTTTTTCCACTCTATCAAGTGATTTGGTCAATATTTCTTCTTCCTGCTCCTGAGGAATTACAACAACACCATCAATATCGCCGACAAGTATATCACCTGGTTTTACCGTAACGCCTCCACAAGAAATTGGGACATTAATCTCTCCCATGCCAGCTTTTCCACCTGCTGCAACAGTTGTTCCTTTACAGAAAACAGGGAAGTCAAGTTCTTTAATGCCATTAATATCTCTAATAGCACCATCCACAACAAATGCACCAACCCCAAGCGTTTTGGCCATACCAATCACAAAGTCTCCTGCAGCAGCTCTATATGTATCCCCCTTTGCATCAACAATAATAACATCATGGGGTTTTGCCTCTCTAATTGCCTTTAAAACAGCTAAATTATCGCCAACAGGAATCTTAACAGTAAGTGCTCTCCCAGCGAAGGAATATTCCTCCTTAATAGGCTTAATAGAAGGATCGAGATTATTTAATCCATTCATTGTATCGGAAATGGAGGTAGTAGGAATGCTTTTGAATTGCTCTATTATTTTTTCCATGTAAGTCTCTCCTTTTGATAACCGTTTTCTATCATTATACAAAACATACACGATAGGATAGAAATCAATATAAGTTATCGTTATCTATAAAAAAAAGTGATGGTTAAATCGTCATGTCTAGAAATCAAAAATAAAAAATAGTTATGGATAAACATAAAAAAGCGATATTTCATTTATCGTTAGCTTTATATTACAGTGATAGTAGAAATTCAATATTGAAAATCTACAAGAACAAAACAAATAGGGAGATGAAATGATGAAGGCATATAAGCTAGGAGTATTACAAGGTGACGGTATCGGTCCAGAAATTGTAAGCGCTACAGTGAAGGTTTTTAAAGCAGCTGCACAGGAATTAGATGTTAAATTTGATTGGACAGAGCTTCCGATGGGCTGGGAGGGGATTGAAAAGTATAATGATCCAACACCTAGCTATACGAAGGAAATGTTAAATGACTGTGATGGCTGGATACTAGGGCCACACGATTCTGCAGCATATCCGCCAGAACATAAAGCAAAAAGAAACCCAAGCGGTGAGCTTCGTCACACTTTAGATTTATACGCAAATATCAGACCAGCAAAAACAATGCCTGGAGCGAAAAGCGTAGTAGGTGAAGCGGATTTAATTATTTATCGTGAAAATACAGAAGGCTTTTACACAGATAGAAACATGCATATAGGCGGGGGAGAATGGCAAATAACGCCAGAGGTTGTCGTTTCTGCAGGTGTATTTACGAAGAAAGCCGCTGAAAGAATCGCACACGCTGCTTTTAAAATGGCAATGCAGCGCAGAAAAAAAGTAACAATTGTTCATAAAGCAAATGTTATCAAGCTAGGAACAGGACTTTTCTTAAATACATGTAAAGAGGTAGCACAGCAATATCCAGAGGTTACGGTTGATGACTACCATATCGATGCAATGACAGCACACTTAGTCCGCAGAGCAAGAGATTTTGATATTATAGTAACAGAGAATATGTTTGGTGATATATTATCAGATTTGGCTGGTGAATTAGTTGGAAGCCTTGGACTAGCTCCTTCTATCAATACGAATGAAAATCAGGCAATGGCTCAAGCTGCTCACGGATCAGCACCGGATATTGCTGGGAAGAATATTGCCAATCCAATTGGAATCATGCTGTCAACAGTTATGCTGATGGATTGGTTGAGTGAAAGACATCATGACGCAAAATTACACCAGGTTGGCGAGCTTGTTGAACAAGGAATAAATAGCTGCCTTAAAGACGGGACAATGACCGGGGACTTAGGGGGATCTGCATCAACTTCTGAGTTTGCAGAGGCGATTATCGCAAGAATTGGTGAGTTAGCTGTCAAATAAATGAAAACGCATTCAGTGTGTTTGGGGGTATAAATTTGTTATCAATTCTAGGGTTTCTAACTATTGCGGTGTTTACTTACTTAGTCATGTCTAAGCGATTAATTGCCTTTACAGCTATCATTTTTGTTCCTGTAATTTTTGCCTTACTCGGGGGATTTGGGTCAGAATTAGGGGATATGATGGTACAGGGAGTAGAGCTTACCGCTCCTACAGCAGTACTTCTCTTATTTGCAATTCTTTACTTTGGTATCATGATGGATACTGGTTTATTTGATCCTGTTAGTAATATGATTTTAAAGATTGCTAAAGGGGATCCGGTTAAAATAGCAATGGGGACTGCGATATTAGCATTGCTTGTAGCATTAGACGGAGATGGAACAACAACATATATGATTATTTGTTCAGCGATGCTGCCCGTGTACCGAAAAATTGGCATGAATCCTTTAATATTAGCAACTGTCTCTATCATGTCATTAGGAATTATTGCCGGAAGTACGCCATGGGGCGGATCTGCAACAAGAGCAATAAGTGTGCTTGGTCTTAATGCTAATGAATACTTTATTCCAATGCTGCCGGTTATGGTTGCTGGGGCGATTTCTACATTAGCGATTGCCTATTTCTTAGGAAAAAGAGAACGAAAGCGTCTTGGCGCAGAAGTTATTGCTAAATATAATCAAGAGATTGCAGCAACAGCAGAAGCACCAGTGAAAAAGAACTCTAAAATCATTTGGTTTAACCTATTTCTGACTTTAGCAATAATGGGCGTATTAATTCTAGACGTAGTAGAATTGTATATTCTCTTTATCATTGGGTTCGCCATTGCTTTAGTAGTTAACTTCCCAAATATTGAAGAACAAAAAAAGGTGCTAAAACAACATGCTTCAAATGCCATACCAGTTGTATCGCTTGTGCTGGGAGCAGGTATATTCACAGGTATTCTTCAAGGTACGGAAATGGTTGACCATATGGCAAATGATATTGTTTCGATTATTCCAAGCGCGTTTGGAGACTACTATACTATCATTGTCGCAATCATCGGTCTGCCGCTTAGCTTCCTTATGTCTAATGATGCCTTTTTCTTTGGGGCATTACCAGTATTAGCAGAGGCAGGCAGTCAGTATGGCGTTGATTCTGTCAGTATTGCAAGAGCATCAGTGATTGGACAGACAATACACTTAATAGGTCCAACATCAGCACCATTATGGGTGTTAATCGAATTAATCAGAAGTGATTTAGGAAAACTACAAAAATTTACAATGGGCTGGATTCTCTTAACTGCAGTTGTGATGATTATCGTTGGAATCTTAACAGGAGCAATGGTCCTGTGAGTTCAAGAAACTAAATGTAACCACATATAATAGCCCTTGCGAAAGGGCTATTTATATTATGAAGGAGGATGAAAATGGAACTCGAATTTTTCACGGCATTATTGTCCATTATTGTTATTGATTTAGTATTGGCAGGAGATAATGCCATATTAATAGGTCTAGCTGCTAGAAACTTGCCAAAAGACCAGCAGAAAAAGGTTATTATGTGGGGCTCACTTGGTGCCATCATTATTCGAATTATAGCAACTCTAGCTGTTGTATGGCTATTAAAGGTACCAGGGCTGCATGTAGCAGGCGGGCTAATGCTAGTTTTTATTTCTTATAAATTATTAGTAGAAAATGAGGAACATAGCGATATAAAATCGAGCAATAATTTTTGGGGTGCTGTCAGAACAGTTATTATTGCCGACGCCTTAATGGGCTTAGATAATGTGCTAGCAGTTGCAGGAGCTGCCCATGGCAGTATTTTATTAGTAGTCATTGGCTTATTAATTTCCATTCCTGTCGTAATGTGGTGCAGTACATTAATATTGAAATGGATTGAGCGCTTTCCTGTCATTATTACTTTCGGTGCAGGGATTTTAGCATGGACAGCCTCGAAAATGATCGTCGCGGAACCCTTTATAGGCACATACTTCCAAAACCCATTATTAAAGTATGGCTTTGAACTATTAGTCATTGCATTGGTAGTTGGGATAGGAGTTTATAAAAATAAGAAAGCGGCAGATATTCCAGCGGGTGATGTAGCTTTTGCTGAAGTAAAGGAATCAATTGGCTTTATAGATGAGGAAAAACCTGAAGATTTCCTGAATGGCGAAAATATAGAGAGCCATAAAGAACGGGAAAGAGAGCTGACAAAAGTTTGATAAAAAAAGAAGGTGCCGAATTTCAAATCGGCACCTTCTTTTTTTAACTATCTTTCCACAACAGAAACAATTTTTGTCTCGCCAGCAGCTAAAGTAACAGCATCCTGCCATATAAGCGAGTAGTTTTTATTTTTGATATTCGGTAAAATTACTAATATTAGCGGACTATAAGCATTTTCATTTAAATAATTCAGGTCAAATTCAAGGAGAGCATCGCCCATTTTTACAGATTTACCAAGTGTGACTAAAGCTTTAAAATAATCACCTTTTAAGGAAGCGGTTTCAAGACCGATGTGGATCAAAACATCTATATCCTCTGAATTTCTTACCGTCATCACATGGTTCGTATTAGAAATATGGGTAACCACACCAGAAACGGGTGAAACAATTTTACCATTGGAAGGATGGACCGCGAAGCCTTCACCAACAAGCTTATTACTGAAAATCGGATCTGGTACAGTTTCTAAAGAGACAAACTTTCCATCTGCAGGAGTAAAAATAGAATTTGCTTCTGTTTTCTTCTGATGACTATTTTTAAACATTATTTAATCTCCTTTCATACAAGAGATACTAAATCTCCTGTTCCCTTTAAAAGTAAATGTAACGAGTGGCAAACTGTTCGTCAATTCCTTTTTAGGAGATCATCAATATACAAACCTAGAAACCTAGTGATACCAACAGATTCAGGCATTATTCTAATATAGAATGAACAGAGATAATGAAAAGTTATGGAAGACTTTCTTAAGAAATTTGGGTGGTAATCTCGTACATCCATAACTTTTTTTTATGATATTTAATAAAAAATGTGTATTTTTTATTATGGTTTAAATGTAATAGAATAAATGTAGAAAGTAAGTATTAACCAGTTAATTCATACAACAATAAAGGTGGTTATCTGATGGCAAATTATAAATTAGGTGTTCTTTATGGAGACGGAATTGGTCCTGAAATTGTGAAAGCATCTGTAGAAGTATTGAAGGCTGCCACTCAACAAGCAAATAATGGTACAACTTTTGAATACAAGGAGCTGCCGATGGGATGGGAAGGTATTAAAAAATATAATGATCCTGTTCCAGAAATAACAAAAAAAGGCCTGGAGGATACAAATGGCTGGCTGATGGCTCCACATGATTCAGCAGCTTACCCTGATGAGCATCGAATCTCGAAGCGTAATCCAAGTGGTGAACTTAGACATCATTTTGATCTATATTCTAATGTACGTCCAAGCCGCGCCTTGCCGGGGACTACTAGTTTAGTAGGAAATGCAGATCTTGTTGTTTTTAGAGAAAATACGGAGGGCTTCCTGTCCGATAGAAATATGTATAAAGGGACAGGAGAATACATGGTAAATAAGGATGTTGCATTAGTAACAGGCGTATTTACAAGACAAGCAACAGAAAGAATTGCCCATGAAGCATTTAAGCTGGCAATGACAAGACGAAAAAAAGTAACAATCGTTCACAAAGCAAATGTAATCAAGTTTGCCTATGAATTATTCCGTGATGTTTGCTACGAGGTTGGCGAAAAGTATTATCCAGAAGTAGAAGTGAATGATTTTCATATTGATGCAATGACAGCACACTTAGTAAGAAGAGCAGAAGAGTTTGATGTCATCGTAACTACTAATCTATTCGGTGACATCCTATCAGATCTTGCTGGTGAACTTGTTGGAAGTCTTGGTTTGTCAGCATCACTCAATACAAATGGTGAGCAAGCAATGGCACAGGCAGCACACGGTTCAGCACCGGACATTGCCGGTCAGAATGTTGCAAACCCAACAAGTATGCTGCTGTCAACAGTGATGCTCCTACAGTGGCTGGCAAACCATCATGATGACCATCATTTAAATGTCATTGCCGAAGTAATCGAAAATGCTGTCTTACAAACAATCGCCGAAGGACCAACTACCCGTGACCTTGGCGGAACGGCATCTACGACAGAATTTACAGAAGCTGTTATCAAAAGAATGCAAGCATAAATAAAATAAAAACCAAACGGGTATCTGTTTGGTTTTTTATATAGGAGGATGAATTCATGAATAGCAGAAATGAGCTGATAGCATGTGGCAAATATATGCTCAATAATAATTTGGCATGGGGAACATCAGGAAATATCAGCAGCAGAGTCGATGGAAATACAATGCTGATAACTGCTTCAGGCACCTTTATGGGGGATTTGAAAGACGAAGATTTTGTCCTATTTGACCTTCAGAATGAACAAAATTTAAGTGAACGAAAAGCCTCGAAAGAAACGCCAATGCATACAGGAATTTATAAAACAAGGCCAGATGTACAAGCGGTTATCCATTCATCACCATTCTATACAACGCTCTTTGCATGCAGTAAAGAACCAATACTGGCAAACCTGTTTATTGAAAACTTTTATTACCTGGAAAATATCGGCTATGTAGACTATTTTCATCCAGGAACAAGAGAGCTAGGAGAAGCGATAGCGGAAGAGGCAAAGAAATCTGATGTCATCATGATGCGAAATCATGGTGTAGTAGTAATGGATTCCTCCATTTCTGAAGCTTTAATGAGAATAGAAACATTAGAAATGACGTGCAGAATGTTGTTAACAGCAAAATCCAGTGGGGTTGAATTACATTCGCTGCCAAGCGTTAAAGTGACAGAGTTTTTGGAAGAGTCCCTTTATAAGCCAAGGATTAAACGATAAGGAGGCCATTACGATGATTGGTGTAGTAGCAGATGATACAACTGGCGCAAATGATATTGGCATCATGTTTTCAAAAAGCGGCTATAAGGTAAAGGTGCTTACCTTTGAAGAAAATATGGAAATAGTTAAAGATGCAGATGTAGTTATTATTGATACAGACAGTCGCTTAGACAGTCCAAAAACTGCTTATGATAAGGTTTTTAAAGCAACCAAGGTTTTACAGAATGCAAATTGTTCGATGTACTACAATAAAACATGCTCCGTGTTTAGAGGGAATATTGGTGTAGAATTTGACGCCATGCTTGATGAATTGGAAGAAGATTTTGCGATTATTTCACTATCCTTTCCACAAAACGGCCGAACTACCGTAAATGGGATTCACAAGGTTAACGGGAATAGACTAGAAGATTCAGAGTTCCTCCATGACCCTGTTCATCCAACGATAGAGTCAAACTTAGAATCCATCTTGAAAAAGCAAACGAGAAGAAAAGTGACTTCTATTTATTTAGATGTAGTCAGAAAAGGTCCCGAAGAATTAAAAACGGCGATTGAAAAGGCAAAAAACGATTATCAGTACGTACTCATTGATGGGGAAACACAAGAGGATCTAAACATTATCGCCCAAGCTGCAGCAGGATATAAAGTTCTCGCTGGAAGCTCTGCCTTAGGAGAGGAATTGCCTAAAGCTCTGCCGAAATCAGAATTTCCTCATTTAGCTAGCACTGTATCAATAAAGGATGAAAATGGAGTTCTAATTATATCCGGAAGCTTAACACCGCAAACAAAAGAGCAGACGAAAGAGTTAATAGATTCTGGGATTTCAGCTATCATCGTTGATTCAAGAAAAATTTTAGACAGCAATTATCAAGGAGAACTGGACAAAGTATATAATGAAGCGAATTTGCTATTGAAAGACGGGCAAGACGTGTTAATTATGGCGGAAAATAATCCAAGCATTGTAAAGGAAACAAAGGAAATCGGAAAACTAAAGGGTTTAAGTGAATTAATTATTAGTAAAAGAATCTCCAGCTTTTTAGCTGCTGTTGCTAAAAGACTGACTGATACTCTCAATTTAAAAAGAATTGTCGTTGCGGGCGGAGACACTTCTGGCACTGTATGCAGGCATTTAGAAATTAAAGGCAATTATATTGTGAAGGAAATTGATACAGGTGTGCCATCTGGCTTAGTAATTGATAAAGAAATGTTAATTGTCCTTAAGTCAGGCAGTTTCGGTAAAAAGGACTTTCTTATTAAAGCGGTTACACACCTTGAAGAACTAACTTCACTGTAAGTGCGCTTTCTAAATCAATTAACGTTCTATATAATTTAAACTAGAGGTTATGATTTCAGGAGGTATAACATGGACAAACGAGATTGGCAGATATTGCAAAAGTTATACAAGGAAAAAAATATAACAAAAGTTGCAGAAAGTCTGTTCATGTCACAGCCAGCACTTACAAAAAGAATTCAGCAAATTGAAGCAGAATATAAGGTAACAATCGTTCATCGCAGTAAAAAGGGGATTCAGTTCACACCTCAAGGAGAATACCTCGTAAACTATGCAGATGAAATGATAAAAAGAGATATAGAAGTACAGGATCATTTAGCTAATATGGATGACGAGATTTCCGGTACATTACGGTTAGGTGTTTCAAGCTTCATAACAAGAAAAATCCCGCCTGTTCTTAAAGAGTTTAAATCAAGACATCCAAAGGTCAATTTCAGCTTAACAAGCAAATGGAGCAGCCAAATTTTTAATCAAGTGTATAATCACGAAATCCATATTGGCTTTGTACGAGGTGATTATAAGTGGATTGGCGGTAAAAGATTATTATTAGAAGAGAACTTATCGCTAGTAGCTCATAGTAAGGTTGATTTGGAAGACCTGCCATCATTACCGCGTATTGATTATATATGCGATGTTAAGCTTCAAGATATGATTGATACATGGTGGTCAGAGAACTTTTCTGTACCCCCGAAGGTAGGTATTAAAGTAGATAAGACAGACACTTGCCGTGAAATGGTAGCACATGATTTAGGATATGCAATAATGCCTAGTCTAGTTATTAAAAACACAGGTAATTTATATCAGCTACCATTAAATGACAAGGATAATAACCCAATCACCAGACATACTTGGATGTTCTATAACCAAGATGACTATAATTTAAAATTAGTAAAAACATTTATTGAGTTTATGGACGAAATAAACTTTCAAGATATGATATCGAAGCAAGCTTAAAAAAAGGATGGAGTGTGGAACATGAAAAAATATAAGGTCGGTTTGATCCATGCTACACTGAACTCAGTTAACCCAATACTGGAAGCTTTCGCAAAGAATTTCCCTGAAATTGAAACGCTTAATTTCATGGATGAGGGACTGCTCAAAGCATTAAACAAAGAAGGGGAAATTACCCCTGCATTAGTAGAACGCTTTGCGAGTTTGCTAGGGAGAGCGGTGGAGACAGAGGTGGATGGAATCCTTCTATCCTGCTCTGCCTACAGTCCAACAATTACAGAAATGCGCAAAAGATTTCCCCAGCTTCCAATTGAAAATGTAGATGACGCGATGATTGAACAAGCAGTAAAGCTCGGAAGCAAAATAGGTGTGGTTGCCACAGTAGCAACTGCAGGACCAACCACAGAAAAAGCCGTACTAGAAAAGGCAGAAGCTTTAGGAAAAGAAGTAGAGGTGCTTGTTGAAGTTAATACAGCCGCTTTTACTGCTCTAAGTAAAAAAGACTATGAAACACATGACAGTTATATTGTAAGCAGTGTCAATAAACTGCTCAACAATCAAGTCGATGTTATTATATTGGCCCAGCTTTCGATGGCAAGAGCAACGACTGCTTTGAAGGATGTTGAAATTCCAATATTGACTAGTCCAGAAATAAGCTCTAATAAGATTGTCAGTGAGCTAGAATCATTTTATCGTTAAATAATAGGAAGACCTTCATCTAAATGGAGGTCTTATTTATATTAGGATACACAAAAAAAATTATAAATTAATCATAATTACCATGTTATACTTATATTGGGATTATAATACAGAGAAAAAGCTGGAGAAATCCAAAAACTCTCCAGTCAGGGGGATCATGTGTGATTGCATCTATTGTTTACATCGTGTTAGTTGTTGGAGGGTTATTGTATTTAATCAAGAAAAAGCGTGATACAGAAGCAAAATTTCCATTAAAAATAATTGGTTATTATATTTTAGGTGTATTTGCATTTAAATTTAATGGAATTGCCTTGCCGCTTGGCTTTATTATCTATTTACTGTTTTTCCGGCCTAAGGTAAATGCAGATATTAAACGACAAGCAGCCATCTTTGGTTTAATCATATTTATCATTGTTCAATGGATTACACCAATTACTGTCTATATGTGGGAAAGCCGTACGATAACAATCGAGCATGAACTAGAATCGGCGTTTACGATTGATTTTGCGGAAGAGAATGAATTGATTACGAAGGAATTAAAACTAGAGGAGAGTGATATAAAGCTCGATAATTTTAGTATGAACTACACCCAATCTGGAAATATAACTGACTTAAGCTGGGAGATGCTTGGGGAAGAAGACAATGAGTATGATTATTATAGAATTCAATACTTTACTGATAAGAAAGAATACGAAATATCTAAGAGTCATCATGAAGAATGGAGCCAATTTGTGTTTCTAGTGGATACAAAGCATTACTTCGAAAATTTGGATTTGCTTGATATTCAAGATATTACAATTGCCAAGGGTAAGTTTTCTTCATATAAATTATTCAGTTACGGAGAAAGATCACAATATGACTTTGCCGAAAATGAACCACATGACATTTCAAATGGAGAAATAAAGAAATTAAGTAAAAAACAGTTGCCAGTTGATGCTTTTTATATTTCCACATATGCTTTGAAGAGAATGAGCGAGGAGACAGATGAACAAGGTAATATCATACAAGAAGGCTGGGAAGGAACTGAATTCACAGATTATCTATTTGATATCACTCCTATTGAGGATGAAGAGGATTTTTAATATTGAATACTGTATTAATAAAATAAATGAGGGGGATACTGATTGTTCCCTTGAAATTTGTCATTCTAAGCTAAACCTTTGAAAAGCCTGCCTCATTATATATATACTATAAAATTCCCAAATTATAATAAAACTGGAAGCTATTATTTTATTTTCCTCCTAAATAATGTTATAACTAGAAAGGTATTTATTTATAAGAGGTGAATAATGATTAATCAAATCTACTTACGAAGAAAAAACAAACTCATACTTAACAAAAGCAATGAACCCACACCGCAACTCCATTACATAGCCACAATCGCAGCTAATTTCGAGTCACTGGGCTATTCACTGTCAAAGCCTGTCATAGATATCCTTTATACATATTCCACAGACCAGCTTAACGAATTCTATTTATCGACTTTCCAAAGTTTGAAAGAGTTATTGGGTGCTGATAAGACCTATAAGCCAATGTATCCTAATTTTCCGCAACAGGTAATGAAAGCAAGTGATGCAGAATTATATATGAATGCACTTATTCATTACGCTTCTTTAGGTAAGATTCTGCCTCATTATGAACAACAGACAAGATTGCCATTATATGACAGGACAAATCTAAAGCTGATTGCCCTTGGTTCAATGAACGATTTTCTGATGATTTTCCGGAACCTACTCTCTTCAAAAACATCTTTATCAAAAAGTGATAGGGAAGATTTAGCTTATGTTTTTGCTAGTTTGCCAGAACATGTTGAGCAAATAATTCCGCAAGACATTCCTCTTAAGGAGAATGTTGCACTGCTCGGAAAACTAATAGTCGAAAACAAACTTAACTACAAACCGCTGAATCAATATGTTAAAACGGCGACAGATGTGTTAAGAATTGCAGTGTCTCTGTCTGATGGAGACATCAGTTTAGCGGCGAATACGCGTTTTAAGAGCTTTAAAAGAAAAGAAAGGCGTTTATTATTAGCTTTACTTGAAAATTGCGGAAGCATCGAAGAGGATATGAAGCGATATAAAAACAGATGGATTAGATTAGGAGAGCGACTGCATCCTGCAGAATACAAGCAATTTACAAAAGCGAACAAAGCATTTTCAAAGCTGAGAAACAATGAGGATATTCCTACATTTAATGGGCTTGTTGCACAGGCACTGCAAAATAACCAAATAGACGATGCGATTAGGTTATTATCAAAAAGACCAGGGGAGTTTGCCCGCAAGCTTGATCAGCTTCTACGCATGCATCCCCAACCTCAGTCTGTGATAGACAGCTTTCAGCTAGTGACTGATAAAGTCGAAACGACTGTACTACTGCAAGTAAGAGAGCATTTCAAGCACAGAAATAAAGACAAAGAAAAGAGGTCGTTTTTCCCTAAAGGGAATGTTGCTAAGATGTTTGTAATTGATAATACATTGCCTGCAATAGACGAAAATGTTTGCGAAGCTGCTGTCTCTGTTTGCGAAAACAGCTTGATTGAGGCATACAAGCAAAAGGAGCCGCTTGGAAAGGTTTACTTGGATGAAGCGCTCAAAAATTATATTGTTCCATTTTCGCAGCGCTCTGCAAATAAGTCGATAAAATCTGTTGTCAGAGGCTCAAAGATTGATATAGCTGAGTCAACAAATACAATTAGAACCTTTTTATATTGGAAGGACGGGTCAACTGAATGGGGCACAGATATCGATTTATCCGCTGTTATGTATGACGACTCATGGGGATACTTGGAACATGTTTCGTATACAAATTTAAGGTCAGCTAAATATAAATCATGTCACAGCGGAGATATTACCTCAGCACCAGCTGGCGCTAGTGAGTTCATTGATTTAGACATACAGTCGGTTCGGAACTTTGGCGGAAGATATATTGTGTTTTCCATTCACTCTTTCAGCGGGGAAGCTTTTAATGAGCTGCCAGAATGCTTTATGGGCTGGATGAGCAGAGAAAATCCTAATTCTGGGGAAATATATGAACCAAAAACAGTTGAGAACAGACTGGATATTACATCTGATTCCATGATTTGTATACCAATGATTCTTGATTTATATGAGAATAAAGTTATTTGGACAGATATTGCACTTCGGAATGAACCAGATTATGCTAATAATGTAGAAGAAAATCAAATGGGTATGGTTTTGATGGGGAAGGCGTTAACCACACTCGTCAAACCAAACTTATATGATTTATTTAAGCTTCATATTGAGGCAAGAGGAGAACTTTCTGATAAGATAGAGGAAGCAGATTTAGTTTTCTCTGTTGATAAAGGGATAACCCCTTTTGATCTTGATATTATTGTTGCAGACTATCTATAATTTACATATTGGGCTATTATCCATCTTCCTTCTAACTCTCGTATCTTTCAAAAATGTTAGATGGATAGCTTTCCCGATTGATATTAAGGCTATGCCATACCTTCCTTCTTAAACTCTCAAGTTTTATCGAACTTAGGTATGGCAGTTTCCTTGTAAAGTCAGGCTCTTATTAGGGTCTGGCTTTATTTATTGTAGTTTTGGTTTTTTATCACTCTGAAACAAGACGCATTCGTTTAAGATATGATTCCATTCAGCATCTTTAATAAATTTGGCCATTGAAATCTGGTTAAGAAGCGAAGTAAGGCATTCAAAAAGAGAAAATTGCTTTTTATCCTGGTTTATTAATAAATCTTTATTCGTTTTCCAGGAAGAAAAGTCTTCGAAAAGTTCCCAAATAAATGACTCTGGCTAAATTAATGGAGGCTGATGTTGGGATGGTTGTTTGTGTATAACGGAATTCACTATCACATCTTTTAATAATAAATCCCTGTTTTAACATTATTCCAATTTATAGGCTTTAAGCTTTCTTTGGATGGACATTCACTCTGGTGAGAGGGTGTTATATAAATTAGTCGTAATTTCTTCTGATTCAGGTTAGAAAAAAATGTATCTGTTTCAAAAACACGTAAAGTTCTAATGTGAAATCATGAAATTTTATAGCTTCTCAAGCACCAACATATCCTGGATCTTCCACTATAAAGATAGAGGAATTCTCCATACTGGTTTATTAGCTATAAATTTACTTGGCTTTCCATTTTAAAGCGGAGCCACTTGGAATAGTTTGTGCTACACCTTTGTTAGTTAGGAGCTTACCCGAAACAATTTGTGCAAACATTGTATGTCCTTTCAGATGGGGCACATTTAGGTTTCCTGCTCTAGTTTTTAAATCATGATAACCGTCTCTTTTGCCACTAGTCAGATCTGTAACATGAATAGTTGCTTTAAACGAACCGAATAAATATCCTGGCTTCATAATAACAGTCCATTGTATTTGTTTTGTATTAGGAGTTACCCAAAATTTGATGTCAGCCACTTTCTTTACTACAGCTGCTTTTTTAGGCGAATCAATCAAACTATTTATATCTTCGTAAACTGGTATACTGAATTCTTCTATCATGGGGCTCTGATTTTGTTCAGTTACATCTTCAGCTTGAGTAATAACAGGTGTGATAGTAATTAATAAAATTGATAACAATAAAAAGCTAATAACTTTTTTCATAGTTCTCCTCCTTTTATAATTGTCGCAATAATTGTATAATAAATACAAAAATTTGATAAGGGGTAAAGATATGAAAGAGTATAAGGATGAGATAATTGTCGAAAGTTGTTCACAAGTTGAAGGGTTTAACAGCTTTTTAAAAGAGAAAATCCTAGCTGTTATAGAGAATTTTCATGTGAATGAAAATCAAATTCCAAAATTATTAGGAATCTCTACTGAAATGGTTAAACAAGTTTTACAAGGGAATCAAGAAGAAATTATATTGACTGATGAAGAAATCAGTATTATTCTTCATCGTACTATTTTCTTAACGGAAGGCTATTCTTTGTTAGAGCCACAAGAAAGGATAAAGACACTAATAGCATCACCACTTAAGGATGAATATGGTTTTACAGATAAAAGTTTAGCTGCATATGCTGGGGTTCCCTATAAAGTGTTTGATACATTTTATAATCAAAATGAAGAAATAGAAAAAGAGCATCTAGTTAAAATTTGTCTTAATTTATTTATGTTGAGTAAGTTATTCGAGGACTAAAGTTTCATAATAAGAATGTGATACATTAGTTTGATTAAAAGTTGTTCAAGTAAAAGAAAGGGAAATATATTCTTTACTTTCTTAAAGGTTCTTTAGTGACATAAAAAAAACACCCCAAAAGTTAGATTTCAACTCTAACTTTTGGGGTGCATCACTTTCTTAACGTTTTTTATTTTAATATTAACTATTCTTTTTTATAACCTCTTAAAACAGTAAGAATTACTAGAACTACAAAAATAGAAATCAAATATTATAATAACGTAACATTAAAATTAGTATATAGTAATGTAACAAAAGATTTAGTTATGTTTGAAATTAGTTCGACAAAATAAATTATTGTACTAATGTAATAAAAAACTCCTAAAGAATTTAAAAACTAAGGATTTGAGTTTCTATTTCTGTTCTACCAACCTTCATTAAACTTAAACATCGCTACATTGGCTAAAAGCAAAGAATAACCACCCCCGCGCCACAAACGTAAGGATAGTTCTTCTTCCTAATCTAATATATTGCCAAGGCCAAGGAGTTACCGCTCCTTGGCTTTTCTTATTTTCTCATATCATACACATGCTGCTATTCACTCAAGCAAAATCAACCCAGTTATTTAATTTGTGTTTTTATATCATTAACAAAAAGTATCGATTTATTAATGAGCGGGAGGAGAACAGTCATATGATCTTCACCGGGAAATTCGAGGAATTCACTTTTAAACACGGCAGTAGTATGTTTTTGAAGCTCATCATTAAGCATTTTCGCTTTTTCGTTCATTTGTGAAAAATGATCTCTTTCCAATTCTCCGCTCGTAATCAGCAGATTCGCTTTCATCTCGCTTGCCAAAAACTGCTGCTTTGCTGTGTTCAGAAACGCTTCATTCCAATGGATGGAAGGACTGCTGGCAATATAATATTGAAACGACGAAGGCGATGTGAACAATGTTGATAGGACAAATAATCCACCAAGAGAATGGCCGATAATCGCCTGGTTCTCCTTATTGACATCGTACTTTTGTTCAATTTGCGGCTTCAATTCTTTTTCAATAAACGTCAGAAAGTACTCGCCGCCGCCCGCTTGTGGCAGCTCTCTATCAATAGGGTAATACGATAAAAAATCAATGTCTGGTGAAAACGTTAAGTCATAATATCTATTGTCATTAAATGGACCAGTTGTTTCATAGCCGATGCCTACAATAATATGCGGTTTTTTGCCTGTTATGTCTGCTCTGCTTGTTTGCAGGTTCATCGTTTCTGTAAAACTGGCAAATACAGAATTTCCGTCTAAAACATACATAATCGGAAAGCCATCATCAGGTGGCGGTGAATCAGGAACAGACACAAATATTTTATAAATACGCTTTATTTCTTGTGAACAGATAGACCAGGTTTCCGTGTGAGGTAAAGCATATGGCTCTGTTATCATAGTTTTCTCCATTTCCATATTTGATAGGTTATCTTTATTAATTGGATAAAATTTGGTACTATTAATGAAAATGATTATCAATATCATTCATATTTTAAAGGGAACTGGTGAGGAAAACAAGTGGCAACCATAACAAATCATAATATTTGGAAAAACATCTACTTAGATTTGAACAGTATTAATCGTATTCAGAAGCAAAGGAAAGAAAATAAAATCACTTCTTATTTTGAACTAATCTATATTCATGCTGGCAGGGGCACATTTACGATTAATAAAGAAGAAAAACACTTTGCCAGCCATCAGCTGCTTTTAATACCGCCAGGCAGTACATATAAACTAACATTTGCTAGTGAAGTGGATTATTATCTTGTTTCCTTTCAAGTATTTATGAAGGATATGAAAGAAGAGGCTCAGCCTTCATTAGCCGGATTGGCGTGTATTCAGCAGCAGGTGATTCCGTTTCATCAAGTGATAGCGGGACTAATAGAGGATTTATACCGCCTTAAAGGAGAGGAAATTCCACACCTGCATTTCCTGCAAAAAGCAAAGCTAAATGAAATGTTTTTTCATTTATTATCATATAAAAAGCACGTAACACCTAATGATACTCTCTTAGCGATCGAGGAAACAAAAATATATATGGATATGCATTTCAATGAAAAGTTAAAGATTGATACGCTGGCACAACAGGCAGAGCTTAGTCCGAAATACTACTCAGAAATGTTTAAAAAGCAATATGGGATTACAGTTAGCGACTATATTACAAGATTGCGTGTAAATAAGGCAAAGCAGTTATTATTAATGACAAAGGACAGTATTCGTATCATTGCCAGCTCTGTTGGCTATGCAGATGAATTTTATTTGAGCAGAAAATTTAAACAAGCTGTCGGTATATCTCCATCAGCATATCGTGAGAAGCGAAACAGGAAAATCGCCTCATATGACTTTGCAACAACAGGACATTTGCTTGCACTGCAAATACTTCCATATGCTGCACCTATTCATCCGAAATGGACACTTGACTATTATGAACAATTTAAAGATGATATTATCTTTCACCTTGAGTCATATCGAAAACATACGGAATGGGGGAAAAACATTGCAAAGCTACAAGAGGCAAAGCCAGATCTAATCATTGCGAAACAGGATATAACTGCAGAGGAAAAGGCAGAATTGGAAAAAATCGCTTCTGTCTTTTATTATTCAGAAAATGATAATTGGAAGAAGCAGTTTTTCCAAATTGCAGAGTTTTTGAATTGTACAAAAGAAGCGAAGGAGTGGATGGATAACTATGAAAGGCATGTTGAGCGTACATCTGTCCAATTAACTCCCTATTTCAATGATAAGAAAGGACTAGTCATCAGCCTTTTCAAGGATAATTTTTATTTAAATCGCTCCAGAACGGCTATTGAGGTTATATTTGAAGAACTGCAGATTGCTTCATCTCAAGCTAAAAATCAATGGAAGCATAATGAGGGCACTCAGTTAGATAAGATTATCAAATGGCAGCCTGATTTTATTCTGCTGAATATACGGCAGGATGAGGAAACACTGAAATATTGGCAGAAGCTAAGGAAATCGTCAGAGTGGAACAATATAGAAGCAGTCAAACGTCAGCAGGTATATTTTATCCAATCAGACCCGTGGAATGAATGCTCTGCAAGCTCGCATATACGGGTTATTGATAATTTAGTAGAGTTGATTACGGAAAAAGTACAAGGAAAAGAGAGGAAATAATCCATGTTCCAATAAAAGATAGTTTTGTATAATCCTAATTGATAGTGGTTATCAATATCAATTAGACTATATAAAGGGGAAGATACTCGTGAGAAAATATGCACTTATTATAATGTTAGGAATACTGCTAGTTATAGCAGCAGCCTGCGGGAAAGAAGAATCTGCAAGCACTGATGAAAAAGCAGCTGCGTCAGAAGAGGCAAGTGCTGATACAACAAAAACGATTACTTTCTTAGATAAAGAATATGAAATTCCAAGCAACAGTACAAAAATTGTTGCAGCAAGTCAGGAAGCAATGGAGGATTCTGCAGTTTTAGGTGTTAAACCAGTTGGGGCAGTTGCAACCGGTGGCGAGTTTCCGGCCTTTTTAGGTGATTCTATGTCAGAGGCAGAGGAAATTGGTGACAAATTCCAGCCAAGTACAGAAAAATTACTGCAATTAAAACCTGATGTTATTCTTGGTACGAGCAAGTTCCAAGCAGATGTTGCCGATAGCTTGAACAAAGTTGCGCCAATGATTCCGATTTCTCATATTTCTACACATTGGAAGGATAATCTGCTTGTGTTGGCAGAAATTACGAACAAAACAGAGGAAGCAGAAAAGTATATTGCTGATTATGAAGCAAATGTGAAGGAGACAAAAACTGCAGTTACTGAAAAACTAGGTGATAAGGAAGTGCTGATGTTCCGAGTACGTAATGGCAGCATTACTATTTATCCAGAAAGTGTTTATTTCAATCCTGTTCTTTACACAGATTTAGGACTTACAGTTCCAGAAGAAGTGAAAGCAGCAAAAGCACAGGAGCAAATCTCCCTGGAAAAATTAGCAGAAATGAATCCTGATTATTTGTTTGTTCAATTTGAGGATTCCGAAAATCAGGAAAATAAAGATGCATTGAAGGATTTAGAGAGCAATGCAATTTGGAAGAAATTAAATGCAGTGAAAGACGGTCATGTATATGAAAATGTCATTGATCCGATGGCAGCAGGCGGTACTGCTTGGAGCAAAACAAATTTCCTTGCAGCATTTAAAAAGGAATTAGGTCTGTAAAAAAAACAAGTACTTGTCCAGCAATTGCCGGACAAGTACTAATTGTTTATAAAGGTGAATCGGTATGTATCATAAAAAACTAGCAACCTATTTAATTATCCTATTATCACCAGTCTTATTTGCAGTAGTAATCCTTCTATCGATTCGATATGGGGCAACAGATACGAGTTTTAAAGATATTTTTGCGGCTATTTTTCACTATGATCAAGAAAATATGCAGCAGACAATCGTAAGGACATCAAGAATACCAAGAGCAGTCGGCGCCTTGCTTATTGGGGTATTGCTGGCAGTATCAGGTGCTTTAATGCAAGGGATTACGAGAAACTATTTAGCGTCACCATCGATTATGGGTGTGACAGACGGCTCTGCCTTTTTTATTACAATCTCGTTTATTTTTTTGCCTAATTTGTCTTCCTTTCAATTATTATGTCTTTCGTTTTTAGGCTCTCTGTTTGGTGTAGCCCTTGTTATGGGCTTGGCAGCTTTCGTTAAGAACGGATACTCGCCTGTCAAGCTGGCAATTATCGGGACTATCATTGGGACATTTCTTAGCGGGGTATCCTCAAGTCTTGCCTCCTATTTTCAAGTATCGCAAACAATGAGCTTTTGGTACAATGCGAGACTTCACCAAATTGATTTGAATTTACTAACCTTTGTCATTCCATTTGGCATAATCGGTATCATAATCGCCATTCTTTTGTCCAAATCAGTGACAATCCTATCCTTAGGTAAGGATTTGGCAACAGGCTTAGGGCAAGAAACTCGCTGGATTCAGCTGTTATCAATGGCAGCTGTCGGCTTAATGACTGGGATATCTGTTGCGCTTGTTGGAAAGATAGGCTTTATTGGACTGATTATTCCCCATATTACGAGATTTCTAGTAGGCAGCGACTATCGGGCAGTTATCCCGTGTGCTGGCATACTTGGAGGAGTATTTTTGGTTTTCTGTGATGTGATCAGCAGGTTTGTCAACTATCCGTTTGAAACACCTATTGGCATCATAACATCCATCATCGGTGTTCCTTTCTTTCTTTATTTAATCAAACGGAAGGGAGGAGGCTCTCAACGTGTTTAATAAAAGATTTTACATAATTGTTGCTGTCTTACTTGCGTTAATACTTGCAGCGGGGTATTACAGCATCACAAATGGCGTGTACCCAATCACCTTCAATCAATTCTTTGAAAGTATCTTCCGCTTGCAGCAACAGGAGGATATTGATTTAGTTATTTTCGAATTAAGACTGCCAAGACTTGTACTTGCCTTACTGATTGGCTTTGGACTTGGAGTTGGAGGTGCAGTCCTGCAGGGGATAACAAAGAACGGGCTGGCAGATCCAGCAATTCTCGGCATAAACAGTGGAGCAGGAGCCTTTATTGTTGCATATATGATCCTTTTTCAAGGCACCTTTTCTGGAGATCAGTTGTTGATGAAGCTGCTTATGCCGCTGATTGGAATGGTCGGCGGGTTATTTGCGGCAAGTATTATTTTCCTGTTAGCATGGAATCGAATTACCGGCCTTGACTCCCAGCGGCTGCTTTTAACGGGGATTGCTATTAGTACAGGGTTTGGATCTCTTTCAATGTTTCTATCCTTGAAGATGAAAGCACAGGATTTTGAAATGGCAACAGTTTGGCTAAACGGAACAATTTATAATGCTACATGGACTTATGTTGTTTCGATTCTGCCTTGGTTTTTGCTTGTCGTGCCATTTATTATCATTAAAGCCTTCAAGCTTGATTTATTTAGACTGCAAGAGAATGTGATGAAGGGGCTTGGCATACAGGTCGAGAAAGAAAAATGGCTGTTAATGGCAGGTGCAGTCGTTTTAGTTAGCTCCTGTGTTTCTGTTTCTGGAAGCATTGGATTTATTGGCCTTATTTGTCCTCATATTGCAAGACTTCTTGTCGGTTTAAAGCACCGCCATTCCTTGCTGGTTTGTGGGCTTGTCGGTATGCTGCTCCTGACAGTAGCTGATTTTATCGGCAGAAGTGTTGTCGCGCCTGCAGAGATTTCTGTTGGGATTATTTTAAGTATAATCGGTGCACCATTTTTCATCTTTTTGTTAGTTAAAGCGAAAGTGTAGGAGGCAAAAATGGAAGAGATTATTGAAAGAACCGTTGCTGGCAGGAAGCTGTATATTTATTTGCCTCCCAGCTACCATCAAACAGATCATCATTATCCAGCAGTGTATGTGCATGATGGCCACTATTTATTTTCTCATAATCTCGAAAGATTAAAAGAAAGCTATTTCCGCCAAGAAATGAAAGAAGTGATTTTTATTGGTATGGAACCGATTGATAGACTTCATGAGTATACTCCGTGGCCTGCAGAGAGCTTAACATCAGATTTTCCAGCTTTTAAGGGAGAAGGAAATCGATATTTGCAAGAATGGAAGAATTCTATTAAAGCATATATGGATAGCAACTACCGCACAATTCCGAATATGAAGGAAACAGGTATGCTTGGCGCCTCTCTAGGTGGCCTAATCACACTGTTTGCGCTGTTTACAACAGGTTACAAAATAGGAAAATACGGTTTAATTTCCCCATCCTTATGGTTTCCAGACATACTTAAATACATGGAAACACAAGACTGCAAAATTGAGGGGAAGAAGCTGTATTTATATGTTGGCAGTGAAGAAGGAAAAGGAAAAACGAATATTCAAAATAACATGGTTCAAGCTGTAAAAGACGCTAATGACATCCTAAAGCAAAAGGGGTTCTCACAGGATAATCTCCATTTTGAAATTAAGCTACTTGCTAATCATCATCGTGAATTCTTTATCGAGCAATTTTTCACTGCTTTACGCTGGCTATACAGGCAATGATTGCGATGCTTCTTTAATGAAGACATCGCATTATTTATATCCTGTCCTAAAAAATAATAGCGCTTTCAAAAAAGTGTTTGACGAACGAGTAAGAGGGTGTTAATCTAATAACGACCAATTAATTAGTTCATTAAACAAATTAATTATGTTTAATAATAATTAATTATGGGTTGTGCATTTTCTCTAAAATGTAAGGGTTTACAAAATGGTTAAACAGGGGGGAGGAGCTAGTTTTCTATTTTGACGAAAGTACTGCATGCTAGACTTTTTTATGCCTCTAGAGACAATTGCATATGCACGAACTGATTTATTTGAAATTTCCGTCACTAATTACAATTCTGTATGGAGGGATACTGATGGCTCAAACTAATAGAGAGCTGGAAATACCGGATGTAGACAGGAAAGTACAAAAATTTGGAGTGAAAGATCAGTTAGGCTATTTGTTTGGTGATTTTGGCAATGATTTCTTTTTTATCCTAGTAGGTTCATTTCTTATGGTGTATTACACAGATGTATTTGGTCTCAGCCCTGCAATGGTAGGAACGATTTTTCTGATTGCCCGCCTTTGGGATGCAGTGGCTGACGTAACATGGGGTCGTTTTATCGATACGAGAAAGCCAAGCAGACATGGTAAGTTTAAACCATGGATTTTCAGAATGTCGTTTCCTCTCGTCTTTTCGGGTGTGTTGATGTTTATACATATCCCCGGCATGTCAACAGGATTTTATGAGGCATATGCCTTTGTGACATATATATTATGGGGAACACTTTACAGCACAGTGAACATTCCATATGGATCAATGGCTTCTGTCATCACAAGTGATCCTGTCGAGCGTACGTCGCTGTCCAGTTTCCGGACAATGGGAGCTACATTAGCAGGGTTAATTGTAAACGTGGTGGGTCCGCTAATCATTTTTGTCGACAACAAAGCAGATCCTAACCGTTTTTTCTTAGCAGCGATAATTTTTGCGATCCTTTCTCTTGCTTGTTATATGGCATGCTATAAGATGTCTACCGAACGTATTACGGAAACGAGAGAGCAGAAAAAAACCTCTCTTAAACTTACTTTAAAAGGGGTCGCAAAAAACAAGCCACTGCTCATCATTCTTTCTGCCTCTTTAGTATTTATTATGAGCTCCATGTTAAAGGGCGCAGTCGATGTGTATTTGTTCAAAAACTATTTCGACAATGCTAAAGCATTAAGTATTTCAGGACTGATTGCAACAGTTGCAATGTTTATTGCAATATTGATCGCAAAACCGCTCGTCGCAAGATTTGGAAAAAAAGAGGTGGCGGCAGCTGGTTTACTGCTTTCAGTCATTGATTATCTACTACTCTATTTTTTAGCAGACATTAGTGCTATTCAATTCCTTGCGATATCTGCTGTTGGAATGTTTGGATTTTCTTTTTTTGGTATTGTCGTTTGGGCATTTGTCACAGATGTCATTGATTATCATGAATTTATAACAGGCATGAAGGAAGACGGAACGATTTACTCTATCTATTCATTTGCGCGAAAGGTAGGGCAAGCAGTTGCCGGGGGCTTAGGCGGTACAGCACTTGCTGCAGTTGGATATAATGCATCTTTAGATGTGCAATCAGAAAGCACTCTGCAGGGTATTCATACACTTGCAACCCTTTTGACAGCAGGCTCTTTATTTTTGGTTTTCTTGCTGCTAGTGTTCTTGTACCCGCTCAGTAAAAAGAAAACGCTCCAGCTTGCACAAGATCTTGCTGACAGAAGAAATTCAGGCAAATAAGCCAAGAAGGGATAGCTGGTTGCAGCTATCCTTTTTATTTTAAGCATCGTTTTCAAGCGTGAAATTGAGCATAGGTACATCCAAAAAGTTTTTGATAGCCAAAGCACAAGCTCCTAAAACGACAGCACCTTTCCCTAGTGGAGAAATCAATAACCCTTGATAATGGCTCGTGGAAGAGGACAAATTTGCTTTGATTTTTTCAAGCGAATCAGGATAAATTCGCAGCAATTCACTCTCAAGCACAAGTGTATCAGGATTGTACATGTTAATTAAATTATTCAGTCCGATGGAAAGATAATAAAGAAGCTGTTCCATCAAGTCAATTACCTCTTCATCACCACTTTCAATCCAGGCTTGAATTTGGTCATAAGTCAGATTTTCTATCTTCCTTGTTGAGGATAAATGGTCAAATATACTTGCTTCAGATGCATATTTTTCCCAACAGCCTTTGTTTCCACAATTACAAGGCTTACCACCAGGAACAATGATCATATGACCTGCTTCTCCGGCGAAACCATCATGGCCACGGAAAAACTCATCATTCATCATCATGCCGATACCAATACCAGAGTAAAGAGTTGTACATAATAAATACTCCGTCTCATGGTGCTGATATACACGTTCTGCAAAGGAACAAAGATTAGCATTGTTCTCTATATAAATAGGAATGTTTATTTCCTTCTCCAAATCTGCTTTCAAATGAATGTTGCTCCAGTCCAAACGAGGAACAAAATGGATATTTTCATCCTTTGACACTAATCCGTGAATTGCGATGACAATGCCGACAATTCCATATTCGCTTTCAGGCGTACTCTTAAGAAACTCTTTTATCGCCTCTATAAGGATAGGTAAAATCTTATCGTAATCATTTGTCTTTAGTTCAACAGATTTAGTGGAAACTGGCTGGCCGAGAAGGTCTGACAGAATGAAAGAAATCTTACCGCTGTCGAGATCAATGCCAAGAGCGTATCCAGCATTTCCATTCAAGGACAGCATTATCGGTTTTCGGCCAACAGAATTATGCTCAAGCTGTGTCTCGACAATTAACCCTTCAGCGAGAAGATCTGCCACCTGAACAGAAATTGTCGCTCTTGTTAAGTCTGTAACCTTAGATAAATCAGCTCGTGATATCATTCCTTCCTTAATGATATTTCTTATTATTGAGGAGCGATTGAGTTTTTTTATGTATGCTGCATCACCAGTAATCATGTAATCCTCCAGTGTTTTATATATTGATATATTTAATATTAGACTACCCGTATTATACCAGCAACATTTAACTTAATTAAACGTGTGTTAATTGTGTTATCGTCATTGACGAACAAATATAAACATGTTACATTATGGTTGTAATTAATTAGTTTAGTGAACAAATTAATATAAAGTAAAATGTAAATGCTTACAATTCATTTTAAAAACTACTGTAAGGGAGAGGGGAGCATATGAAAAAAAAGTTTCTCGATGTTGATTTTTTGCTAGATAGCAATACGGCAAAACAGCTATATGAAAATGCTGCTAGCAGTTTACCAATCTTTGATTTTCATTGTCATTTAGATCCGCAAGAAGTTTGGGAGAACAAAACATACGAAAATCTGACAGCATTATGGCTTGGTGGAGACCATTATAAATGGCGAGTGATGCGTATACACGGTGTTGATGAAAAGTATATTACTGGAGATGCCAGTGATTGGGAGAAATTTAAGGCTTGGGCTGAAACCGTGCCGTACTTGATTGGAAATCCTTTGTACCACTGGACACATATGGAGCTGAAAATGTACTTTGGAATCGATAAACTGCTTAGTCCAAAAACAGCACAAGACATTTATGAGCAATGCAATGAGATGCTAAAGACTGCACAATATACGGCAAGGGCATTGATAGAAAAATCAAATGTTAAATTCATCGGAACAACAGATGATCCTGTTTCTCCATTACATTACCATCAATTATTAACGAAAGATGAAAGCTTTAAGACAATCATCGCTCCTACCTTCCGACCTGATGGAGCACTCTTTATCGAAAGACCAACATTCAGTGAATGGTTGAAGAAATTAGCAGCCGTATCTGGTATGCAGATTCATAATATAGACGATTTAGTGGCTGCACTTAAAGACAGAGTTGATTACTTTCATGAAAATGGGGGACGTGCATCAGATCATGATATCCCTAAAATGGAGTATGTATCCATAACTAAGGAAGAAATAGACATCATCTTCGATAAAGGTTTAATTGGAAACCAGCTATCTGAAGATGAACTAATATGCTATCGTTCGTTTTTGTTGAAAGAGCTTGGGAAAATGTATGCTGAAAAACAATGGGTCATGCAATTACATATAGGTGCAATGCGCAACACGAATACAAAAATGAAAAAGCTTATTGGAACAGATACTGGTTTTGATTCAGTCGGAGAAGCAAATCATGCCCATGGACTGGCTGCATTCCTTGATAGTCTTGATATGGAGGATGCTTTGCCAAGAACGGTTTTATACAATCTTAATCCGAAAGACAATGCAGTGCTTGCTGGCATGGTTGGAAACTATTCAGAAAAAGGTGTATCAGGAAAGATTCAATTTGGATCAGGCTGGTGGTTCAATGACCATATCGATGGCATGGAAAGGCAAATGAAGGACTTAGCAAATGTAGGGATGTTGAGTCATTTTATTGGTATGCTGACAGACTCAAGGAGTTTTTTATCATATGCCCGTCATGATTATTTCCGCAGAATCATTTGTAATATTATCGGCAATTGGGCGGAGAACGGATTGATCCCGCATGATTCCGAGCTGCTTGAGGAAATAATTCGGAACATAGGCTTCCATAATGCAGAACGATACTTTCTAGTTAGATAATTACTAGAAAGTGCGATTCAGTAATTTTACTGATACTGCTTTCTAAAAAGCAATATCAGAAAAAAAAACAGCAAAACTCAGCAGTTTTGGCGAATGTATTATGCTTCAGAAAGCAATACAATAGAAGCAGGTACTTATTTTTAAAAAAATGATAACGCTTACCTTAAAGAGGTGGTTTTTACTGGAACAATGGTTATTGGCAAATTACAGGATGCGAGGAATGGAGCCGGCAGGCTTTGAATTTCATTCACATCGCGAATATGAAATTTATTTTTTTCACTCTGGAGACTGCAAATACCTCATAAATAACCGGATTTATGAACTTCAGCCTGGAGACATTTTACTGATGGACGGTTTGACCCTGCATAAACCGAATCCATCCTTAAATACTCCTTATGTTAGAAGCGTCGTCCACTTTTCACCAGCTTATTTACAAGAAATTTTGCAAGCCCTTGGCATGGAGATTCTGCTTGCCCCTTTTCGAAAGCTGAACAACTGTCTCCTTAGAACAAATTACGATCGTTCCGCAAAGCTCGTCGAAGAGAAAATGAGCAAAATTGGCAGTTTATTCGCAAATAATAACAAACCTGGGTATTGTCAAGCAGACATTCAAGAGGCACAAGTTAAGCTGGAGCTTGTTCAGCTTTTAGTAGAAATTTATAAAATGAGTCAAAACGATTTGCAACTGATTCCAGCAAAAAGAACAGAAAAGGAAATCCATGCAGAAATGATAGCAGCTTGGATTGATAATCATTTTACCGAAAAAATCAGTTTGGAAAGATTAGCAAAGGAACGCAATCTAAGCAAGTATTATACATCCCATGTCTTTAAGGAAATTACTGGGTTTACTGTAATGGAATACTTGATGGGGTGTCGTCTTAACCATGCTAAATATTTACTGGAGGTCGAGCCTCAGCTCACATTAACTGAAATCGCACACAAATCAGGCTTTGAGAACATCTCCCATTTCAGCAGGTATTTCAAGGAAAAGGTAGGAAATACGGCAAAAAAGTATCGAGCACTTAAACGGGAAAAAAAAGTTTAGGAGGATGAACGAATATGAATGAGCTATTGATTTCAGGATTTTCAGATGAAATTTCAGCTGATTTTGACACACAGCTTGAGGTTGTGAAGAAGCTTGGCATGCAATACATATCATTGCGCGGAATTGACGGCAGAAATATTGGTGACTTTTCGGTTGAGGAAATAAAGGAAGCTGTTTTACCACGTTTACAAAAGGCTGGTATTGGTGTTTCTTCAATTGGCTCACCGATTGGGAAAATTCTTATTGATGATGAAAGCGGCTTTGAGGAACAAAAGCAAATGCTCCACACAATCTGTAAGATTTGTAGCTTGCTTGAATGTAATTATATCCGTATTTTCAGCTTTTACATTCCGAAGGGGGAAGAAGCAAATTTCTATCGAGATACTGTTATAAGTAAATTAAAGGAATTTGCCGAGATTGCCAATCAATATGAGGTGATTTTGCTGCATGAAAATGAAAAGGATATATATGGAGACATCGGTATTCGTTGTAAAGAAATACTGCATGAGGTTGGCTCTCCTTCTTTTAAAGCGATATTTGATTTTGCTAACTTCATACAGTGTGGGGAGGAGCCAAAAGTATGCTACGATCTTTTGCAAGACGAAATCATTTATATTCATATTAAGGATGCAGTTTCTGCTACTGGACAGAATGTAGTGTGTGGCACGGGTCAAGGGAGGATTCCTGAGATTCTTGCACTAGCAATTGACAATGGCTATAAAGGCTTTTTGACGCTTGAGCCGCATCTTGTATTATTCGAGTCGTTAAAGGACTTGGAGCTGGAAGAATCGCTTCACTTTATCGAAAATAATAAAGCGCTCACAGGTGCTGATGCATATAAACTGCAATATGAGGCGTTGTTGGAAATCCTTAAAAAAATTACAAGCAGGGAGGAAGTATGATGGGAAGCAAAGTGAGATTAGGTGTGATCGGATTAGGAGCACAGGGCGGAGCATACGCTGACTATTTGGCAGAGGGAAAAGTAACGAATATGGTGCTTGGAGCAATTTGTGATATTGATTCAGTGAAAAAGTCGGTAGCGTCTGAGAAGTTTCCTAGTATTCCTTTTTATGATAACTATATTGAAATGCTTGAAAGCGGTGCGGTAGACGCAATTGTCACTTGTGTTCCTCATTATTTGCATCCTGAAATGGCGATTGAAGCAATGAAAAGAGAGATTCATGCACTTGTTGAAAAGCCAGCAGGTGTGTATACAAAACAAGTTAAAGAAATGAACGATTTTGCAGCAACAAAGCCTGAATTAACATTTGGGATTATGTTTAATCAAAGGACAAATCCACTTTACCAAAAACTAAAAAGTTTAATAGATAGTGGAGAAATTGGCAGTATTCGTCGTACAAACTGGATGATCACAACATGGTGGAGGCCGCAAGGATATTATGATCAAGGAGCATGGAGAGCGACTTGGGAAGGAGAAGGCGGCGGTGTTCTTGTCAATCAGGCACCACATCAGATTGATTTGCTTCAATGGATTTGCGGTATGCCTAAGAAAGTGTATTCTAATGTGAAATATGGCTTCCAGCGCAATATTGCTGTAGAAGATGAAGTGACGGCATTGCTTGATTATGGCAATGGCGCAACAGGTGTATTTATAACATGTACACATGATCTCATTGGTACAGACCGTTTTGAAATATTGGGTGATAACGGAAAAATCGTTGTTGATGACAGCAAGAAAATTACGATTAAACGGCTTGCTAAACCAGAGTCGGAAATGAGTGCAACGATGAGTATGCAGGATGTGGCGAAAATATTTATGGGCGGCAATACCGAAGAACTCTTTACAGAGGAAGTTCTAGAATTCGAGAGCGTTTGGGGAGAGCAGCATATCGCTGTTTTAGAAAACTTTGCAGCTAATATTATAGACGGAACGCCACTTATTGCCAATGGTGCTGATGGAATAAATGGGGTTGCACTGGCAAATGCTATCCATCTTTCAAGCTGGTTAGACAAGGAAGTAGAGCTTCCGATTGATGAAGAGGTGTATCTAGCTGAGTTAAATAAAAAGATTGAAGCTGAAAAACGAAACCCAATTAAAAGCTAAAACGTGAAGGGAGGATTTAAATGCTGAAAGCAGCTGTAATCGGTCTTGGCGATATTTCAAAAATCCACCTAGCTGCCATCCAAGCTAACCCGGATGTGGAATTAACGGCAGTGTGTGATATAGATTCAGCACATCGAAGCATGTTCCCAAATGTGAACTTTTACAATGACTATGAAGCGTTGATAGCAGAGGAAATGCTGGATTGTGTCCATATATGCTTGCCGCACTATCTTCACTATCCTGCTACAAAAGCCTGTGTAGAAAAGGGGATTAATGTCTTTCTTGAAAAACCTGTCGCCTTAAATAATAAAGAGGGTTATTCGTTAGTACAGCTAGAAGAAGAGCATGAGCATGTCAAGATTTGTGTGTGTTTACAGAATCGGTACAATAAAACATTTGAAGTCCTGAACGACATGATTAAAAACGGCAATTATGGACCGATTTTAGGAATTAAGGGTCTGGTGACGTGGAACAGGCCTAAGGCTTATTACGACGCAAAGCCTTGGCGTGGCAAGATGGATTATGCCGGCGGTGGTGTGATGATTAACCAATCGATTCATACTTTGGATATAATGCAGCTGCTTGGCGGAGAAATCGAATCAATAAGAGGATCTATTGATCAATTACTTGATTACGGGATTGAAGTAGAGGATACAGCAAGTGCTCATATTCAGTTTTCCAATGGAGCAACAGGGTTGTTTTTTGCGACAATTACGAATGAACGAAACTCAAGTGTAGAGCTGCAAGTAACATTCAAGGACGAAAAGTTTACGATTAAGGACAGTATGTTAACAAGAGCTGATGACGAGGACAAAAAGATAGAATTAGTGACAGATGACAAGCTTCCTGGGACGAAATTCTATTATGGAGCAAGCCACGCTAAGTTGATTAATCGGTTCTATCGTTGTATTGCTGCAAACAGCGACGAATATACCCATGTGAAGGATGCCCTTATGTCGATGAAAATGATTGATGCAATCAGGCAATCGTCAGAAGAAAAAAGACGTGTCAGGATGGAGGAGCTAAAGGATGAACAACGCGAAAATTGGAGTTCAAATGTTCAATTTGAAAAGTAAGATAGAAGAAATAGGTGTTTATGAAACTATGAGAACTATCCATGAGCTTGGTTACCACTTTGTGGAGGTGACACAAATTCAAATGACACCTGAAAATGTTGCCGAAATACGCAGAGCAGGCTTAGACTTTAATATTAAGGTTGCAGCTATCAGTGCCCCCCTAGATTCCATGCCTGGCAGCCAAGGTGAATCTTTATCAACAGACTTTGATAAGATTGTCAGTGACTGTAAAACATTAGATTGCAATTTTATAAGAATTGGCATGATGCCTGTTAATCTGATGGGAAATAAGAGCAAGGCTATGGCATATATTGCTGAAGCAGAGAAGATGGCAGAACGGCTCAAACAGCACAATATAGAGCTGTATTACCATAACCATCATATTGAGTTTGAGAAATATGACGGGCAAGCACTGCTGGATATTATGAAGGAGCAAACTTCAAACCTAGGCTTTGAGCTTGATGTACATTGGGCACAAAGAGGCGGAGCAAATCCGATTGATGTTATTAATCGATTCGCAGGACGTGTTGCACTCATTCATTTAAAGGATTACAGAGTTGGCCAGATTGACTTAGGTGATTTAAAGGATATGTCCAATTTTATGAACAAATTTACAGGTAATATCGAATTTGCAGAGCTCGGACAGGGTAATCTTGACATTAAAGGGATTATGGAAGCCGGGATGAACAGCGGCGTGCAATATTTTCTGATTGAACAAGACGACACATATGGCAGAAATCCATTTGATTGTCTGAGAGAGTCAGGAGATTATCTTAAACAATTAGGATATGCTGAATTGTTCTGATAGATAGGTTGTAAATGTTAAGCTTTATAAGGGAGAGGTCCTAAAATAGTGGGACTTCTTTCTTTGCTTGTAGGTCATTCCTATGTTTACTTAGTTAATTAATAATTGACGCAAATTACCTATAGTGTTAAGATTATATTAATTAGTTAGTTTGCTAAACAAATTAATAAAATGTAGAATTAGAGAATAAATGGATATTTTTTTCAGCATAAATGAAAGGGGTTACAAACAAATCAGGTGATTAAAGGAGGGAAAAAACGGATGGGAATTCTTCAAGTATTATTACAAGACATTCCAGTTCCAAAAATGGCAAAAGTTAAGGTTAACTTTGATGATGCCAAAATAGATGATCTTACGTCAATCTTAATGGAAAAATTGCAAAGAGAGAAAATAGGAAAAACTATTAAGCCAAGCATGGAAATTGCCGTTGCAGTTGGAAGCAGGGGACTTGATCGAATTATCGAGCTAACAGCTGTAACTGTGAAGTTTCTAAAAGATTTAGGTGCAAAGCCTTTTATTGTCCCGAGCATGGGCAGTCATGGTGGTGCAACGGCTGAAGGACAGCGGGCTGTTTTAGAGCATCTTGGAATAACGCAGGAAGCAGTAGGAGCAGAGATTCGGTCCTCTATGGAAGTGGTTGAAGTTGGCAGACTTGCTAATGGGCTGCCTGTTTATGTAGATAAATACGCTTTGCAGGCAGATGGCATCGTCGTAATTAACCGTGTCAAACCTCATACAGCATTTCGTGGTCCAGTCGAAAGCGGCATTATGAAGATGATTAGCATCGGTTTAGGTAAGCAAAAGGGTGCTGAGGCTTGTCATCAAATGGGATTTAAGCATATGGCAGAAAATGTTCCAGCAATGGCAAAGGTGATAATGGAAAAAACTCCCTTCCTTTTCGGTGTGGCGACAGTCGAAAATGCCTTCGATAAGATTGCAATCGTTGAAGTTCTGACACCTGATGAAGTCATTGCTAAGGAGCCGGACTTACAGAAAAAAGCAAAGTCATTATTGCCAAAGCTTTTTTTTGACCAGCTCGATGTCCTTGTAATTGATGAAATCGGTAAAAATATTAGCGGTGACGGCATGGACCCTAATATTACTGGCCGCTATCCTACCCCATATGCATCAGGAGGACCAGATGTTAACAAGATGGTCGTGTTAGATGTGACACCACAATCAGAGGGAAATGCGAATGGTGTTGGAACGGCTGATTTCACCACACAACGGTTACTAGACAAGATGGACAGAGAAGGAACTTATGCTAACGGGTTGACTTCCACTGTTGTAGCACCAACAAAAATTGCCACGACGCTGCCTAATGATAGAATGACTTTTCAAGCAGCAGTTAAAACTTGCAATATCTTGAATTTTAACGATGTCAAACTTGTGCGCATAAAAAACACGTTAGTCCTGAGTGAGATTGAAGTTTCTGAAAGCTTACTAGATTATGTTTGCTCCCATCCAAATATGGAGCAAATTACGGATCTTAAAGAAATTCCTTTCAATGAGCAAGGCAATTTATTTTAGAGGAAACGGAGAGAAGATAGATGTCTACATTATTTGATTTAAACGGTAAGGTTGCAGTTGCAGTTGGAGGAAACGGGGTGTTAGGCTCCTCGATGGCAATGGGCTTGGCAGAGCATGGTGCGAAGGTAGCCATTGTTGGCCGGAATTTAGATAAAGCAGCAGAGATTGTCCAAGAAATAACCGAAAACGGCGGGATTGCGAAGGCATTTTTTGCTGATGTCTTAACAAAGGATTCGTTACTTAAAGCAGCAGATGAAATCGAACAATGGGCTGGCTGCTGGGATATTGTTCTTAACGCACCTGGCACGAATAGTGCAACACCTTTTTTTGAAATTGGGATGGATGAATGGGATCGAATTATGGATGTTAACTTAAAAGGCATAGTTTTAACCTGTCAGATTTTTGCGGAGAGAATGATAAAGCATGGGAAAAAAGGAAGCATTATTAATATTTCGTCTGTTTCTTCCACAACGCCGCTTTCAAGAGTGTTTACTTACTCTGTATCAAAGGCAGGAATCAATAGCGTTACACAATTCTTGGCACGTGAATTTGCTCCACACGCAATTCGTGTTAATGCCATTATTCCCGGCTTTTTCCCGGCAGAGCAAAATAAGAAAATTCTTGATCAAGAGAGAATAGAAGACATAATGAGGCATACGCCGATGAAACGATTTGGAAGTGCGGAAGAGTTAAAAGGTACAACAGTGTGGCTGGCATCAGATAAAGCGTCCAGCTTTGTAACAGGTGCTTTGATAAGGGTAGATGGCGGATTTGGAAGTATGACGATTTAATTTTCATAACCAACGTAAAAAATAGAACGGGAGAAAGGATGCTGAAACAATGATTGCGAAAAAATATGAACAGCTAGTGTCGATCCTTCAGAAAATGGAGACAGTTGTTGTTGCTTTCTCAGGGGGAGTGGACAGTACATTTTTATTAAAAGCGGCAGTGGATGCCCTTGGAGCTGGGAATGTGCTTGCAGTTACGGCAGACTCAGAAACATACCCTTCCAGCGAATTAGAAGAGGCAAAATCACTGGCGTTACATATCGGGGTAAAGCATATCGTTATTGAAACTTCGGAATTAGCAATTCCCGGTTACTCGGAAAATACGAAAAACAGATGCTATTTTTGCAAAAGCAGCTTGTTTGATCATCTGATACCGGTTATGGAAGAGGCGGGCTATAACAATGTTATTTATGGAGTCATTGCTGATGATATGAATGAATTTAGACCAGGCATGAAGGCCGCAAAGGAAAAAGGGATTCGAGGTCCGCTTCAAGAAGCTAATTTGTTCAAAGAGGAAATTCGCGAGCTTTCGTTTGAGCAAGGACTGCCAACGTGGAATAAACCATCCTTTGCATGCCTGTCCTCAAGAATTGCTTATGGCGATAAAATCACAAAGGAAAAGCTTACAAAGGTCGAAAAAGCAGAAGCATTTCTGAAATCACTTCATATTCGTCAAGTGCGAGTTCGAACACATCAGGACATCGCCAGAATTGAGGTAGAGCCGGATGATATGAAAATCATTCTCGAAAAAAACAGTTATATTGTGAGTGCGTTACAGGATTTCGGCTACAAATATATTACGTTAGATTTAATAGGCTACCAGAGTGGCAGTATGAATAAGTCACTTGTTAAAGAAGGATAACGCAACAATCTAATTACTATAGAGTACAAATACAAGCATAACAGAGCAAAGCTACTAAACATGGAAAAGCGCTGGCAAGATAATTGATGAAGGTTATAGACTGGATATTTTAGGGGGAGCCATATGCTGGAGCAAATTTTGTCCCAAGTTCAAAGTGGTGAGTTAAGCGTGAGTGAAGCCAAACAGAAGCTAGCAACATATGAAAATTTAGGATTTGCCAAGGTAGATCATCATCGAAACAAACGTCAAGGCTTCTCAGAAATTGTTTATGGAGAAGGGAAGGAACCTGAGCATATTATTTCCATCATTCAATCGTTAAGAAATCGGAACAATCAAGTGCTCGTGACGAGAGTTTCTAAAGAAAAAGCGGAAAAGATTCAAGCAGTTTGTCCGGAATTTATCTACAATGAAACTGCTCGGATTTTATATTGGAAAAAGGGGACGGAGAAGCAACCGAGTGATAATGGCTATATTGCCATCATTTGTGCTGGCACCTCTGACTTAAAAGTAGCAGAGGAAGCGGCTGTCACAGCAGAAGTGCTCGGGAGCGAGGTGCGTCGCATATATGATGTGGGTGTTGCAGGAATTCACCGCCTCTTTAATCATCTTGAGGAAATTCAAAATGCGACCGTTTCCGTTGTGATTGCTGGTATGGAGGGGGCGTTGCCAAGCGTCGTTGGCGGACTTGTGTCTCACCCAGTCATTGCTGTGCCGACAAGCGTTGGCTACGGAGCTAATTTCAACGGCTTATCCGCATTACTGACAATGTTGAATTCCTGTGCATCAGGAATAAGTGTTGTAAATATTGATAATGGCTTCGGCGGCGGCTATAACGCTGTTTTAATCAATCAACTTGCACAAAAAGGAGCACGACAAAATGAAAACGTTATACTTTGATTGTTTTTCTGGAATTAGCGGTGACATGGTAATTGGCGCATTAATTGACGCAGGAGCTGACCCAGAATTCTTAGCTGAAGAACTGAAAAAGCTTAAGATTGACGATGAATACGAGCTTGGATGGAAGAAGGTTGTGAAAAACGGTATCACAAGTACAAAATTCGATGTGATTTTGTTGGATAGTATCAGCGTGAATAATGCTGATGACCACAGCCATGAGCATACGCATAGTCACGACCACAGTCATGACCACAGCCATGAGCATACGCATAGTCACGACCACAGTCATGACCACAGCCATGAGCATATGCATAATCACGACCACAGTCATGATCATAGCCATGGGCATGGGCATAGTCATGACCGCAGTCATGACCATAGCCATTCGCACAGTCATCATCACCGCTCTTATAAAGATATTATGAAGCTTATTCTAGAAGCTGACTTATCGGATAATGTCAAAAATACAGCTTTAAATATTTTTGAAAAAATCGGTCGGGCAGAAGGCCATATCCACGGTATGCCCCTTGAACAAGTTCATTTTCATGAGGTTGGTGCAGTAGATTCAATCATTGATATTGTTGGGGCAGCGATACTTTTTCATCACCTGGAAGTCTCTGTAATTAAGGCTTCAGCGATACCTGTTGGCACAGGTAGAATTAAGATAGATCACGGTATTTATCCTGTTCCTGCGCCTGCTACTCTTGAAATTTTAAAGGGGATTCCACTTGAACATACAAATATCCGTGGTGAATTAACGACTCCGACTGGAGCTGCAATTGTTGCCGCTATGGCAGATGAGTTTTGTGCGTTTCCATCTTTAAAGGTGCAAGCGATTGGCTATGGTGCTGGCACAAAGACCTTTGCCGAACATCCAAATGTGCTGCGTGTAATTATTGGAGAGCAAGTTTGACCATTTTAGAGAGGAGACTAAACAAATGAAAGCTCTTCCTCCCTATGAAGAGCATATCGATGAAGATATGCTGAAAGTAGAGGTTAACTTGGATGATATTTCTGGAGAAGTCCTTGGTTATGTGATGGATTTATTGTTTGAAAGTGGCGCTAACGATGTCTATTATTCACCGATTTATATGAAGAAAAATCGGCCGGGAATCTTGCTGCAAATCCTGTGTTCACTGCAGAAATTAGGAGTAATGAAGGAAATTCTTTTTAGGGAAACGACAACACTGGGTATACGTTATTACCCATTGACCGTCCATCGCCTTGAACGAAAGTTTCGAGAGGTCGAAACAGAGTGGGGGGTAGTAAAAGTGAAAGAAGGTATCCTGCAAGGACAGATTGTACAATCGGCACCAGAGTATGAAGATTGTAAAAAAATAGCGATGCAGCACCAAGTCCCACTGAAAAAGGTATATGAACAAGTGTGGAGAAATGGGGAAGTCAGTAACTAAAGGAGAGCCTGTGATGATTATTCAATTCATTTCCGTATTATTATTAGGATTAATTCTTGGCATAAAGCATTCATTAGAACCAGACCATATTATTGCAGTATCTACCATTGTCAGTAAGGATAAAAGACTTTCTAGGTCAACATTGGCAGGTGCCTTTTGGGGAATCGGTCATACAGCTACATTATTTGTATTTGGCATCTTAATTGTATTGCTGAAAGGGGAATTAGCTGATAAATGGGTGATGACCCTCGAATTCATAGTAGGAATTATGCTTGTCTATTTAGGAAGCAAAAATTTGCTGTTTTATACAAACAAAAATCTAAAACAGCCGACTGAACGAACATCACTTATTAAAGTTACGTTAATAGGAATAATTCACGGACTTGCAGGAAGTGCAGCAATGGTGTTATTAACTATGTCCACAGTTTCAACTGTTTGGCAATGTGCCTTGTACATATTAGTTTTTGGTGTAGGAACAATAATCGGTATGCTTATTTTTACCACAATAATTGGTATTCCATTTGTATACAGCAGTAAAAGCATTACTACAAATAAGCTTTTGGTAAGATTTGCCGGATCTGTCAGCTTTGCATTTGGTGTCTACTATATGTACTCTATTGGAATAACAGATGGCTTATTTAAATTATGGATAAAATAGTAAGCTTCAGAGAACCAAATGATAAAAAATGCCCAAGGCAGAAGTACCCTTGGGCATTGTAATTTACCTATTATTTTCTTCCGTAACCTTAAAGCGATGAACCAATTTTTCAAGCTGATCGGACAGTTGGGATAAGGCTGTTGCTGAAGACGAAACTTCTTGGAATGATGCAGTTTGTTCTTCTGTAGCAGCTGCAACCTCTTCTGTGTTAGCCAACGTTTTGTTTGAGCTGTGTGCGATTTCTTCCATCGATTGCTGAACACCTTGAACCTCTGTTGTAATCTGGTCAGATGTTGTGGCAACATCCTTAATATGGCCAGCAACCACTTCAATGCTTTCAAGTATTTCTTTAATATGCGAATTTGTTCGTTCAGATAGCTTAATACCAGAATCCACATTTTCCTTAACTAGAATCATATTCCCGACGGTTTCTGAAGAATGGTTCTGAATAGAGTTTACTAGTGTGTCGATATGGTTGGCAGAATTGCTTGTCATATCTGCCAGCTTTCGTACTTCATCTGCAACGATGGCAAACCCTTTGCCATGCTCACCTGCTCTTGCAGCCTCAATGGCAGCATTTAATGCAAGTAAATTCGTTTGTCCAGAAATTTCCTGAATATTGCTTAGCGATTCTTTAATTTCATTTATGCTCGACACTAATGAGTGAAGACCATTTTCTGCTAATCCAACGGAATGGTGAATGGTATCCATTTGCCCAAGCATTTCTGACATCGCTTGTTCACCATCGTTTGCTTTGCCTTTAATCCGATCTGACTCTTGTGCAACATGATTAGCTTTCGTTGACACATTTTGAACATTTTGCAGGGAGTTATTTACTCTGTTTAAACTATGCTGTGCAGCAGTATTTTGGTCATTGCTGATTTCGGTAATGATTTGAACAGCATCTGCAACTTGTTCTGCTGTCACCCTTGATTGCTCCATGCTAGCTGCAAGCTCATCAGAGGATTGCGCAACATCCTTGGATGTTTGGCCAACTTTCGTAATCATGTCTTTTAATGATTGTACAAATTCATTAAAAGAAGATGCCAGGCTAGCAAATTCATTCCTACCACTAACCTTGACTTTTTTTGTCAAATCTCCATCACCAGAAGCAATTTCTACCATCTGCTTATTCATCATATTTAATGGACGCAAAATAGAACGTAGGAGAACGAAACCTAATACGATGCTTAAAGCTGCTGCTGCAATAATAATCGTAATCAATGTAGTTCTAGCAATATCAGTGTTCTTTTCGTTATCTGCTTCAATTTGTATAACATCTGTGTTAATTTGTTCTACAAGCGTATTGACTGCAGGGTCAAGTACTTCTTTTCTTAAATCTCTTAAGTCACCAAAATGTAATGCCTCTGCGTTAGAAGGGTTATCGCTAAAGGTATTGACTACTTTGTCGCTCATTGTTGTATAGGATTGAATGCTTGTTGCTAATTGTTGAATACTTTTTTTATATTCTTGATAATTCGCAAGCTTTTCCATAGAAGTAAGTGTGTCTTCTATATCTGCTGCCTTTTCGTTAATTCCATCTGTATATTGGTTGTCTCCAGTCAGCAAAAAGCCTCTTTCATCATTGGACATTCCTGCTAAACGATATTGGACATGTGTAACGAGACGCTGCATTTCTTTCGCCTCATTTAAATTTACATAATTATCTTCAGCGTTATGTAGACTGTAATTACTGTAAACACCTATACTAACTAAAGACAGAAGCAAAACGGTCAGTATTAAGATTAATTGTGTTTTAATTTTCATTCTTCGACCTCACTTATTCTATAAGCATATATTACTATTTTTATATCGGATAGTTTATTGAAAAGTGAAGAGAGGGTTAATTAAATGACATATGTATAGAAAATTTTGATTTTTGGTAAAGAGGGTATTAGGAGTAGTCTGTTTCTAACCTTATTGAAAATTTTCTAGAGCTAACAACAAAAGCTAAATAGTTATTGTTTAGCTTTTGTTGTTTGTTTCATTTGGTTTACTAGCTCTGTTTATTAGGAAGGCTTAAGGCGGTGTCAGCTGTTTGTAAATCAACTTGCAGCTGTTCGTTCACATCGGCAGGATAATAGTAGCCGTTTGTAACCATATAGTCACTTATTTTGCTATGCAGGTTAATAGCATCATTTAATTGCTTGTTTAACACCTGACGGACCTCTGGTGTTGCTGCTTCTGTTATAGCAAATGCATAGTTTTTGATGCCAGACTTTGCAGATATCAATAAATCTGTTGCGATTACTTGATCTGTTATATCGCCTAAGCCGACAAGATTCTGCATAAATCCATTCATATTAAAGTTCCTCCTTGCTGTGCCAGCAAGCTTCTGAGTGCTTGCACTGCTTCACGAGACTGTGCTGCGTCTTCATTAAGTATATCTTGTAGAAGGGCATCTTTTGCTAATGTTCCCATTGTTGTTGATTTAGTAAGACACGCATTTTTAAATGTAAGAAGTTCATGAAGCTCAAGGCTTTCATGTATTCCTAAATTTTTTGGCATATTGAAAATCCTCCTTCATTACACATAACAATAATCTCTGTTATATTCTCACGAATGCATATCATTATGCATACCTCTCAAGACGATGCGATTTGTATTCCCTGCCAATTCCACTTATTTTTCTGACGGAATTTCACATAATACCAAATAAGTGAAATGAGGTGGAAAAAATGCCTAATGGTAGAGGAACACATGGCTATGCAAACCCTGAATCTTTTGATCCTAACAGGAAAGTGCAAGAAAGACCGAGCAAAAATGAATTCAAACAGCAAAAACCAAAAAATAAGTAAAAACTCCTGACTTCAACAGTTTAAATTGTTGAAGTAATTTGTATATAATGGGAAGTCTTGTCGAGACCGCATAAAGAAAGGAAAGAAAACGAAAAATACATTAGTGAATTTTTGGAGGTGAGTATATGGAGACTAATGGCTTAGCCAACCATGAGACATTAGAACTGCATGAAATGCTGAATTTCAAGACTACCTGTGTTATTAAATCGAAAATGATGTCAGGGGTCGTTTTTGATCAAGAATTAAAAGCATTAATGGAAAAGGATGTGCAGCAATCCATCCAAGCACTGGAGTATTTACAGAACTTTTATAAAATGCCGAATCCAGCTGTGGAGGTGAATTACAATGATTAAGGATTATTTGGAAGTAGAAAATGCGGAAGGAATGCCGGAAATGGCGGATTCTGCCTTGGCACTTGAATTTTTAATGAGCATTAAAACCGGTGTCCGAAATGCAGCGACAGCCTTATCTGAAACGGCAACTCCTGATTTACGAGAAGCTTTTCGCGTTCAGCTTGAGGTAGGGTTAGCGCTTCATGAAGAAGTTTCTAATTTTATGATAAAAAAAGGCTGGCTGCATCCTTATAATCTGCAGGATCAATACAAGATGGATTTAAAGTCTATTGAAGGTGCTTTAATGATTGGAAAGATGGACTTGTTCCCTGGAGATACTTCCCGCCTAGGAATGATGGCGCAAATAGATGATGATGAATAAGAAAGGATGTAAAAAATGAAGGCTGTTACTTTCCAAGGCATTAAAGATGTAAAGGTGAAAGAAGTACCAAGTCCAAAAATTGAAAAGGCTGATGATATTGTTATAAAAGTAACAACATCGGCAATTTGTGGTTCAGATTTGCACTTAATACATGGCATGATTCCGAACTTTCCAGAGGATTATATAATTGGACATGAGCCGATGGGGATTGTGGAGGAAGTGGGTCCTGACGTAACAAAGCTAAAAAAAGGAGACAGGGTTATTATTCCTTTTAATGTTGCCTGTGGAGAATGCTTCTTTTGTAAGAATCAATTAGAAAGCCAATGTGATAATTCCAATGATAATGGGGAGATTGGCGGTTTCTTTGGCTATTCGGATCTTACTGGGGGATATCCAGGTGGACAAGCTGAATATTTACGCGTGCCATATGCAAACTTTACTCCATTTAAAATCCCGGAAAATTGTGAAGTACCAGATGAACAGCTAGTGCTACTGGCGGATGCAGCATCAACTGCTTTTTGGTCTGTCGATAATGCTGGGGTTAAGGCTGGAGATACAGTTGTAATTCTGGGATGTGGTCCTGTAGGCTTATTAGCTCAGAAGTTCGCATGGCTAAAAGGAGCAAAAAGAGTAATTGCTGTCGATAACCTCGAATACCGTTTACAGCATGCGAAAAAGACAAACAAAGTAGAAATCGTTAATTTTGAGCATAACCCTAATACAGGTGAATACTTAAAGGAAATCACAAAAGGCGGAGCAGATGTAGTTATTGATGCAGTAGGTATGGACGGGAAAATGACACCGATGGAATATCTTGCGACAGGGTTGAAGCTGCATGGTGGAACATTGAGCGCACTTGTTATTGCAAGCCAGGCTGTCCGCAAGGGCGGTACAATTCAGGTTACAGGGGTATATGGCGGAAGATACAATGCATTCCCTTTTGGGGACATTTTTCAAAGAAACGTCAATATCCGTTCTGGACAAGCTCCTGTCATCCATTATATGCCTTATTTATACGACCTTGTATCACAGGGAAAGGTAGATGTGGGTGATGTAATTACACATATAATGCCACTTAGTGAGGCAGAAAAAGGGTATGAATACTTTGATACACGAACAGACAACTGTATTAAGGTTGTCCTTAAACCATAATAAACCGGTAATAGCCTTACCCACTATAATCCCTGTGAGACTGCATGGCTAGTGGGTAAGTACTATTTATACTTTTTAGTTATTCATGTCTTTTTCTTTTTTCTTAATATCTTTAATAATATCTTCGATTGTCACGTTTTCCAGTTCTTTTTCCAACGCTATTTGGGCTGCTGACAAGACAGGCGTAATTGATTCCTGAATATTTCTGCCAACAAGGCATTCACGAAGTGGGTTTTCGTGCACACTGAATAATTCCTGGTCTTTCACAACTTCGACAGCTTTGTATACATCTACTAAACGAATGTCGGATGGAGCTTTTGCAAGTCTAGCTCCAGCAATGCCCGGCTGCACTTCTATTAGACCATTCTTTTTTAACATACCCATGATTTTTCTTATTAAAGTTGGGTTAGTATTGACACTGCCCGCCAAAAATTCGGAGGAGCTTATCCCGTCTTTATTTATATCCAATAATGCTAGTATATGGACACCAACACTAAATCGGCTGCTAATTTGCAATTAAACTCACCTGCTTTTACGATTGAAATACAATAAAAAGTATTATACATGATATTCCCCAAAAAATAAAAACCATTCTAATTGACAAAACTTTAAGATGTATCTATTATGAATACAGGTATTCGAAATAAGTACATCAATATTATGCATGTTAACAACTTGTCATGAATAATTTACTTGGAGGAATAAAAATGAAGCTATTAGTAACAGGAGCTACAGGCAAATTAGGCGGTAAAGTGGTCGAGGAATTACTTAAAACAGTTCCCGCAGAACAATTAGCAGTTAGTGTTCGAAACCCTGAGAAAGCAGAGCATCTCCGCGCTCGTGGTGTAGATGTGCGCCACGGAGATTTTGACAGACCAGAAACATTGGCTACAGCATTTTCGGGAATTGATCGTTTGCTGCTTATTTCTGCAGATGGCGATAATGAAACAAGAATTCGTCAGCATTCAGATGCAGTTGCCGCAGCAGTGCGCGCCGGTGTGAAATTCATCGCATACACAAGTATTGGCAATGCACAAGAAAGCAGTAATTTCCTTGCACCAACACATAAGGCAACAGAGGCAGCAATTCAAAAAACTGGCATCCCTTATTCCTTCCTGCGCAACAACTGGTACTTAGAAAATGAAAGTTCAAGTATTCAAGGAGTTCTAGCAGGAGCACCTTGGGTAACATCAGCAGGAAATGGCAAGGTTGGCTGGGCAGTGCAGCAGGATTATGCACAAGCGGCAGCGACAGTACTTACAGGCACTGATCACGAAAACACGATTTATGAGCTTTCCGGTAAATTATTAACACAAAACGAAATTGCCGCAGAACTTAGTGCTGTTCTTGGCAAGGAAGTAATCGTACAGCATGTTGAGGACGCTGCATATGCAGACATCATGAAAGATGCAGGTGTGCCAGAATTTTTGCTGCCAATGCTAGTTAATATTCAAAAGGATATTCGCGAAGGAACATTGGAAATCGAAAGCAATGATTTTGAAAAGCTGCTTGGACGTCCAGTAACATCATTACGTGAAGGCTTAGCACAAATAGTCAAAGGCAGCTCTAACTAATGTAGATGACTCTCCAGATTGTGTGACAAGGGGCTGATAAGATGAGTTTTTTCAAAAGGATTTTTGGTAAACAAAAAGAGGAGGCTGGGAAAATGGCAACGGAAAAGTTAAATATCGGGATTATTTTAGGAAGTACTAGACAGGGAAGAGTTAGTCCGCAAGTTGGAGCATGGGTGAAAGAAATCGCTGAACAACGTGGTGATGCCAACTATGAAATAGTCGATATTGCCGATTACAGTCTACCGTTTCTTGGCACTACAGATGGCCAGGAACAAGGTGTTGCCAAATGGAATGAAAAGCTCGACAGCCTTGATGGATTTGTCTTTATCGTCCAAGAATACAACCATAGTATTACGGGCGCATTAAAAAATGCCCTTGATTCGGCAAGAGATGCGTGGAACAACAAAGCAGCCGGAATCGTAAGCTATGGATCAACTGGAGGAGCACGTGCAGCAGAGCACTTAAGAGGAATTCTTGGGGAGCTGCTGATTGCAGATGTCCGTGTTCATCCAACTTTATCCTTGTTTACAGATTTTGAGAATGGCACAGTATTTAAGCCTGCTGATCTCCATCTTACAAATGTAAATGCAATGCTTGATCAAGTACATGCATGGAGCGGTGCTTTAAAAACATTGCGTCAATAATGGTTTCATAGACAGCCGGGCATCTTTTTAGGATGCTCGGTTTTTTTATAGATTTCTTTGTCGCTGCTTCCATTCTATGCCATAATGGTATCTGAAATAAGGAGTGATCAAATATGCAAAAAATACTGATTGTTGAAGATGATCCTAAAATAGCGACCCATTTAAAAAATCATATTGAAAAATATGGATATGATGTGACATGTGTTCTTGATTTTGAACATGTTATGAATACGTTTTATGAAGTAAATCCAAATCTAGTACTTTTAGATATTAATTTACCAAGCTTTGATGGCTATTATTGGTGCAGGCAAATTCGAAAGGAATCGGTGTGTCCGGTGATTTTTCTTTCTGCAAGAATAGGAGAGATGGATCAGGTGATGGCATTGGAGAATGGTGGCGATGACTATATAACAAAGCCGTTTAGTGCGGAAATTGTTATCGCAAAAATCCGCAGTCAGCTACGTCGTGCCTACGGGGAATATGCAAGCATTCCAGAGAATCGGATAATAGAAAACGCTGGTCTAAAATTCTTTCCGGAGAGATTGGAGCTTACCTATAAAGATAAGAATATTTCCTTAACAAAAAAAGAAGCGGACATTATAGAAAGTTTAATGGAACGATATCCTCGGGTGGCTGGACGTGAGGATTTACTTGAGAAGCTTTGGGATGACCAAAGCTATGTGGATGAAAATACATTGAATGTCAATATTACGAGAGTCCGAAAAAAGTTTCAGGAAATTGGCTTACAAGACGCAGTGGAAACAGTAAGAGGGGCAGGATATCGGTTAAATGTATCTTGGACGGTAGCAGATAAAAGATGAAATTATTTATAAAAGAGCATGCCTTGCTGATGTTCGTTCAAGTTGTGCAAATGCTCCTTTTCCTTTCTATCTTCTGGTTTGATGGCTATCGAGATATTAAGCTGTTTTGTTATGCTGTTTTTCTAAACTTTTTTATTCTCGGCGGTTATCTCACCTTCTATTATTTATCTCGTCAGAAAATGTACAAGCGCTTAAATCAGCCGCTGGAATCGCTTGATGACAGCTACCAAAAAACAGATGATGCCCCGATTTCTAAAGCCTTTGATGAGGTGCTGCGTACTCAATACAAGCTTTTTCAGAATCAATTGAAATCAGTTGAAAAAGAACAGGAGGAGCACCGTAAGTTCATGGATCAATGGGTGCATCAGATGAAAACACCTTTGTCGGTGATTGAGCTCACTGCCCAAAATCTAGATGAACCAGAGTCCTCCAGCATCCGTGAAGAAACGGAAGTGATGAAAACTGGTTTGAACACTGTTTTGTATATTGCCAGGTTAAAAACGATTGAACAAGATTTTCATATTAAACCGGTAAATCTAGTGAAATTGATAGATGAAGTAAACGGCGAGAATAAACGCTTTTATATTCGAAACAAAGTCTATCCTAAGCTAGAGGTGAAAAAGGCAGGGTTGACGGTCGAGACCGATGAGAAATGGCTGTTTTTTATTCTCTCCCAGCTTATTAGTAATGCGGTTAAATATTCGTCCGGAATTAGTAATCGGATTGTTATTTCCATTTACGAAAGAGAGAAGGAAGCCGTTCTGGAAGTAAAGGATTTTGGGATTGGCATACCTGAAAGTGATAAACGGCGAATTTTTGATCCCTTTTTTACCGGAGAAAATGGCAGGAAGTTTCGGGAATCCACAGGGATGGGTCTTTATTTAACAAAGGAGACGCTGCAACATTTGAGTCACCAGATTGAGATGGAATCCGTTTACGGGAAGGGTACAACTTTCCGCATCGTTTTTTCTGCAACACAAAACCTTACAAGCCTGTAAGGAAAGTGTAAGAAGAATCGATAGTTAAGTAATCCTTCAGGAAGGTATACTAATCACAGATCAAAAGCAGAAAAGGAGATCTTGTGATGTTAGAAGTGAACCAGGTTAGTAAAATTTATGAAGGTAAAATTGCTTATAAAGCATTAAACAATATTAATTTATCCGTTGAAGAGGGCGAGTTTGTTGGAATTATGGGGCCTTCTGGCAGTGGAAAAACAACTCTTTTGAATATGATAGCTACAATTGATGAACCAACAACTGGCGAGATATTGATAAACGGTAAAAATCCTCATCAGCTAAAAAAAGAGGAATTGGCAAAATTCCGCAGACGTGAACTCGGCTTTGTTTTTCAGGATTTTAATTTACTGCATACGTTAACGGTAGAAGAAAATATTGTCCTTCCATTAACACTTGATGGAAAAAAGGTAAAAGAGATGAAACAAAAGGCACAGGAAATCGCGGGAAAATTGGGGATTACCTCAATAATGAATAAGCGCACATATGAGATTTCTGGCGGTCAGGCGCAAAGGGCAGCCGTGGCAAGGGCGATGATTCATGTGCCTAAGCTGCTGCTTGCTGATGAACCAACGGGAAATCTTGATTCGAAGTCTTCCAAAGATGTTATGGAAATGCTGGAAACGATAAATAAGCACGAGCGCACAACGATGCTACTCGTGACGCATGATCCGCAAGCAGCGAGTTACTGTAATCGAGTGATATTTATTCGTGACGGAAATTTTTATTCGGAAATTCATCGCGGTGATAACCGCCAAGCCTTCTTCCAAAGAATAATTGATACACTTTCTTTACTAGGAGGAGACGGCCATGACCTTTCGCAGATTCGCGTTTAATAATGTAATTCGCAATAAACGACTGTATGCTGCCTACTTCCTAAGCAGTATGTTTACAGTAATGGTGTTTTTTACATTTGCGATATTTGCCTTCCACGAGGCTATTTCGGGAAATGACATGAATTCCTCTGTCCAACAAGGGATGAATATTGCAGGAGGCATTATTTATGTTTTTTCTTTCTTTTTTATCCTATATTCTATGAGTTCCTTCTTGACGACTCGGAAGAAAGAGTTAGGGTTATTGATGATGCAAGGGATGTCTGTTAGGCAAGTTCGTCTTATGATTTTCTTGGAGAACATGGTAATCGGCTTTTTTGCAACATTAGGCGGTATCATATTGGGATTAATATTTTCCAAAGTAATTTTATTAATTGCAGAAAATGTGCTTGTTTTGGATGACGCGCTAAACTTTTATCTTCCTATCCAAGCAATTATCGTAACATTTCTTTCTTTTATCTTGTTGTTTTTTATTATTTCGTTATTTGTTTCCTATATTTTACGCAGCCGTAAGCTGATTGATTTAATCAAAGGAAATAAGAAGTCAAAAGGCGAACCGAAGGCAAATATCTTTTTAACGGTTTCTGCCGTATTACTAATTGGTGTTGGCTATGCAGCTGCATTAATTGTAGAGGGTGCGGTCGTGATTGTCGCGATGCTGCCCGTAGTGGTTGTCGTGATTGTCGGCACATATCTGTTGTTTACACAGCTCAGTGTTTATATAATCCGTAAATTGAAACAGAATAACAACATTTTCTGGTGGAAAACAAATATGATTCTTTTTTCTGATCTATCCTTTCGGATGAAGGATAATGCACGAACCTTTTTTATGGTTGCGATTATATCGACAGTAGCTTTTAGTGCAATCGGTACATTGTTTGGGTTTCAAACCTTCTTGACGGAAGGGCTGAAAAATAATAATCCCCATACGTTTTCCTATATAACGGTTGATCAGGATAAAGATGATGTAGCTTTTATAAATGAAACAATTGAGCAAGAGCAGATGGAAGCGAAGCATAAGCAAACGAAGCTGGCGCATTATGAGATAGGTCAAGATAATATTGTTATAACTAGTGAAACGGATTTTAATAGATTTGCGGCTTTTTTGGGAGAGGATACAATTGATATCCAAACTGGCGAGGTTAAAGTAGTTGAATTTACCGGCAATGAATATGGGCAAACAGAAGAATTACTTAAACAAAAGCTTAACCTGAATTCAGGAACATCCTTAATTCCAAAGGAAGTAATCTATTCAAGAGCCCTCCCTGCAACAGACTCTTATTATGTAGTTTCTGATCAGGACTATAAAGAACTGCCAGCGCCAATAAGTGAAGAGAGCTATCATGCTTGGCAAGTAATAAAAGGGAAAGACAATATCATCGCAGCTTCTGAAAAGATAGAAAAAGTAGTTCCTCCTTATGAATTTTATGCTAAGGATTATAGTATCTATCAGCTAAATAAGGCATATGGTTTAGTATTATTTGTAGGATTATTTATCGGAATTGTCTTTTTTGTTTCGGCAGGAAGCTTCCTTTATTTCCGGCTGTACGCAGACTTAGAGGAAGACAAACAGAAGTTTCGGTCTATTTCTAAAATGGGCTTAACGGAGAAGGAATTAAAGAATGTTCTTACAAGACAAACAGCGATTCTATTCTTTACACCAATCCTAGTGGCACTGATTCATGGAGCAGTTGCATTAACAGCGTTGTCCCATTTCTTTTATTATGACTTAACAAAAATATCCCTATCAGTACTAGGTATATTTACATTAATCCAAATAATTTACTTTGCGATTGTCCGCTTCTTTTATACAAAGCAGGTTAAGAATGTTCTTTGATGAAGGAAAAGCAGCAGCCCGAACGGAGCTGCTGCTTTTGTGTCATTATCTGCTTGTATAACCAGCATCTGCGTGGATAGTTGTCCCCGTTACATAAGATGATTGGTCTGAGGCTAACCACAAGCTTGCTTGGGCGATTTCGATTGGTTGGCCAAATCTGCCTAACAAGCTAAGCTGTGGAGCAAATTCTTCTTCTGTTTGTCCTGTTTCTTCTAATGAACCTCTTAGCATTGGTGTGTCAATCGCTCCAGGAGCGACTGTGTTAACACGGATATTTAGAGGGCCGTTTTCTAATGCAGCAACCTTTGTCATCCCAACAACGCCATGCTTTGCAGCAACGTATGCTATATTGTTCGGCTGTGGACGGAACCCACTGACAGAAGAAATGTTAATGATGCTGCCGCCTTCGCCTTGCTTAATCATTTGCTGTAATTCATACTTCATGCAAAGAGCTGTTCCAGTCAAATCAACAGAAATTAATCTGTCCCAATATGCTTCATCGAATTCTGCCGCTGGGGCATTGTCAGGTGTTAATGCTGCATTATTAACAGCAACATCAAGACGGCCGAATTTTTCGACTGTTTTTGCTACAAGGTTTTGCACCTGCTCTGATTTGGAAATATCAACCTTTACAAAGTAAGCAGTACCGCCGGCAGCTTCAATCTCCGCTACAGCTGCTTGTCCTTTTTCTTCATTAAAGTCTGCTACTACAACTTTAGCCTTTGCTTCTGCAAATAGTTTTGCCGTTGCAAGGCCCATCCCCATTGCAGCTCCTGTTACTATAGCAACTTTTCCGTCTAATACTGGAAATGTCATCTTATATCGATCCCTTCATCTTTAGAATTGTAATGTTTATCTGCAATTAAAGCTTAGTTTATTTATGAAAGGGCTTCAATATGCAATAATAATGAATATGTACGAAAACATACAAATGATAATCATTTGTCTAGTAAAATTTTTAAAGGGGTCCTTTTATTGTCTACTATTTATCCAGATAAGCGGGTTAAAAGAACTGTTGAGAATTTTAAGACAGCATTGTTGGAGCTAATGAAAAAGAAGAGATTTCAAGATATTACCATTACTGAAATTGTTCATGCTGCAGATTATAATAGAGGCACTTTTTATGCACACTATAAATGCAAGGAGGAGCTATTGGATGAAATAATAGATGATATGTTTGAGCAGATGGAAGAAGCATATAGAAAGCCATATGAAGATTTATCTGTCATTGATTTTCATGAGCTGTCTGCTAATGCCATTGTATTGTTTGATCATTTTCTAGACCATAAAGAGTTCTATAAACTGATGCTGTCACCAGAAACGAATTATTCCTTTCAGGAAAAAATGATTAACAGGCTAGATAAGCTTTTTAGAGCGGAATTCGAGTTTTTCACAGATGATGTTGATGCAGATATTGATATTAATCTATTTTCCACCTATAGAATTCATGGTATTATCGGCATACTAATGCAGTGGATTCACAGTGATTTTCGAGAAGAGCCCGAATATATGGGGAAACAGCTTATACATATATTAAGATTTTCTACCCCAAAGGTGTCCGTAAAGAAACCGGACAGTAATCATCCTTAAATAAAACTTAAATTAAATTAAGTTTTATTAACTTTATTTTATATCTAATCTATTTTAAAATAATATTGTCGAACTAAATAGTTTTATACAAAGGGATGGTATAAATCATGAAATTTAAACATATCACAGTAGCAGGCAGCGGGGTTTTAGGAAGTCAAATCGCTTTCCAATCAGCCTTCCACGGTTTTAACGTAACCGTTTATGACATTAATGATGAAGTACTTGAATCAGCAAAGGAAAAAATTAATCTATTAAAAGGACGTTATCAGAAGGATTTAAATGCGAGTCAAGAACAAGTAGAAGCAGCATCTGACCGCATTTCGTATAACAGTGATTTAGCAAAAGCTGCTGCTGATGCAGACTTGCTGATTGAAGCTATACCAGAAATTGTGCCGATTAAAACAGAATTTTATCAAAATCTTAGCAAAGTAGCACCAGAAAAAACAGTTTTTGCCACAAACTCATCAACATTATTGCCTAGCCAGTTTGCCGAAGCAACTGGACGTCCAGAGAAATTCCTGGCACTTCACTTTGCTAATGAAATTTGGATTAACAATACAGCAGAGATAATGAAGCACCCTGGCACAGACATAAACGTGTTTGATCAAGTTGTCGAATTTGCAAAAGCAATTGGAATGGTGGCACTTCCTCTTCATAAGGAGCAGCCCGGATATATACTGAATTCCTTGCTTGTACCGCTTTTAGACGCAGCAGAGCTATTATTATCAAAAGAGGTTGCTGATGTTGAGACAATTGATAAAACATGGATGATTGCAACTGGAGCGCCAAAAGGTCCATTTGCGATACTTGACGTTGTCGGCATCACTACTTCCTACAATATCGTGCAGGCAAAAGCCGAAGCGACAGGAAATCCAGAGTTCAAAAAGCTGGCAGAGCTCTTGAAAACAGAGTATATTGACAAAGGAAAACTCGGGGCTGCAACAGGAGAGGGCTTCTATAAGTATCCAAATCCTCGTTTTATGGACCCTGATTTCTTGGGAAATTAACATAAGAGAAAGCCTTCCGAATTCGGAAGGCTTTTTTTGCTATTTTAAATCCCGCAAAAGGTGCTCTGTAAACTGATTAATCATTTCTGGGCATTTTTCATTTTTTCGCGTCACACGCCATAAATAATTGGAAAGGGTGAGATACTCATTAATGGAAATCGTCACGACTTCATCCTTTAGATGTGGCGGTAATGCTTGAATGATATAGTCGTTAGTAATCGTAATAGCATTCCTTTGCAGCACCATTTGCAAAAGGACATCTCCGTTATTTGTTGTCAAGGCAATTCTGTTCCTCAAGTTATCTGGAAACAAATCCTCAGCAATTTTCTTTAAGTAAGGGTCATTGTACAGGACAATTGATTCATTCATCTCGTTTATGATTTGGTCAAGGGAGATTTTATTGTTGAATCTTAAGACAGAGCTTTTATTAACGGCAAGCACGACCTCGACCCTTTTAATAGGTTCCCAGTCCAATGCCACATCATGATTGTTTGAACCTAGTGAAACAAAGCCCATATCAGCATGGCCGTTTTTTACTTGTTCCAGCACTGCAGCCGTATCTTCCTCCATCACCTGCACATTAATATAAGGGTAGCTTTCACGGAATTCGAGGGTATTATTAATGATTTGTGACACTAGTCCAGGAATCGTGGCAATAACAATATTTCCATACAGATTGTTTTTGGAAACAGCAATATCATATTTCAGCATGTCAATTGTTTTCAAAACGGTTACGGCATGCTGGATAACTTTTTTCCCTTCAGCTGTTGGGGTTACCCCTTTGCGTGACCGAGTAAAAAGCAGTACATCTAATTCTGCCTCTAATTGCGTTATGGACAGGCTGATCGCTGGGACTGTCATTAAATTCTTTTTTGCAGCATCTGTAAAGGAGCCTAGTTCTCCGACATCAACTAAATATTGAAGCTGGGTTATATTCATGTTTGTCACCTTAAATATTTTTTAAGAATAGTTTTTATTCCTTAAAGGTATTTTATCAAATAATTTAACAGAGAGTATGAGAAATGCAAGGTGAATTCCTAGTTATAGTTATCGCTTCTGTCAATTATCTGGGTAGTTCAATAAAGTCCTTTATAGATAAATTACTTTCTTTCATTTCCATGGCAATTAATTTAGCGACAATTGCGGCTCCTTTTTCATTAAAATGGGTATTGTCCGTAATACCGTCTGGATAGTTTTCAGATTGGCCTGGAGCTAAATGTAAAAAATAATCCTTTGATTTTTCTTCACCTGCTTCATTCAAAAACTCTCTTGTTATTTTATGAATATCAAGTACAGGTACATTATTATGTTTAGCAAATTCAAGCATTGCCCGTGGATAGTCTCCAACAGATTGTTCGTCAATCTTAGTTCCAGTGAAATTACGGCGCGAAACAGATGTTAATAATAGGGGATAGGCATTTACACTTTGTGCAACCTGAACATATTTTAATAGGTTTTGCTGATACTCCCCATATGGCTGTGTGCCTCTTTCAGGATCCTCCAGCTTTTGATCATTATGGCCAAATTGAATAATCAGGTAATCCCCTGGTTTAATGCTCTTCTCAATTGCTCTTAAATGACCTTCTTTTATGAAGGATTTCGTGCTTTTGCCATTGATTGCCCTGTTATCAAGTATGACGGTGTCTGAAAGATATGCTTGGAAAGCTTCACCCCAGCCTGTTTCTGGACGCTTTTCGGGTATTTTAATCGCAGCTGTTGAATCTCCAGCGATAAAAATAGTAATATTTACCCTCATATAAAACAACTCCTTTATAGTAATTATCCATTTTTTTCAATTAGGTATATGCACACGTTAACACTATTATGTATAATCATATTAGGACTATTGTTTTTGCTAAATACGAATGATGTGTTAACGCTTACATAATATAATTTATAGGTTTATATGTCAATTACCGTAAAGAATTACAAATGGAATTTTAGATACTTAATTCATGAAATGCATCTAAACATTAAGGTGTATACTGGATTCATAGTGTGCATGGAAAAATCCTACTTCGCAGAGAAATAAGATACTAAAAAAATGATAACGCTTACAAGTAGAAAACAAAATTCAAATGAAGGAGTGATGATATTGTTTCAAAAAACGCGCGTGTTTCACAGTCTTTTTATTCCGTTTCTCTTAGTAGGAGTCGGTCTTGTTGTAGGATTCAGTATCTTTATTTATAACTCTACCTATGAATCAGTGGAGAAAAGCTTTTTAACAGATAAGAAAAATTATACAAACCAAATCCTCCAAAACGTGGAACAAAAGGTAAGAACAATCGAGTACGGATTTACGGCATACAGTTCAACTGCCAATTTTGAAAAAGTGTTTAATAATCCACTGTCTGATAAAGATTTCACAACTTATCGAGATATAAAAAAAGAAATGAGTTATATCGAATTAATGGGAATAGAAGGCAGTCACTATAGTTTGATTAGCTTAACACAGAAATGGGGAATTATCGAAGGTTCTTTAAAAACCTTACCAATGGATGAAGTAAAAAATTATCAAAAAGACTATGTTTCAGATACAAGCAGAAGTCTTTTTTGGGAACCAATCAATAACGGCATCCAAATGGTTATGACACTACCCATTTACCAAAGTGAAAAGTTTGCAGTAGGAATAGCTAATATCCCTAAATTAAGCATTGATACCATTGTTGGGGAGAATAACCAGCTTGTGCAAATTTATGATCGAAAAGACAAGCTGATATATACAACTTCAGGTAATGATACAAAACTACCTGAGGAAAGCTTTGATTCCTTAAAAGCAGCTGCTGTCGAAAATGGCGCAAATTCAAGTGTAATCACTACAAATAACGGAAAAAAGTATGTTTTTACCCGCTCAGATTATAATAATTGGCTTTATTTAGTAGAGATAAATGAAGGAGAAATTGGAAGCATCATCCATAACACGAGAATCGGGCTTTTTATTGCTTCTGCTATTTTAATTCTGCTTATTGGCTTTATTTCGTATCTGCTGGCTGAAAGCTTTTCACGTCCAATAAAAAGAATCCAAGAAAAGCTTGATATTCAACGGGCAAATCCAAAGCAAAACGAACTCTCTCTGTTAGCTGAATCTGTTGAAAAGGTCGTTGGCCAAAAAGAGGTTTTAACAGCTAATTTAATGATGCAAAAACCACAATTAGAGACTTTATTTGTTTTGAGTTTATTTAGGAAACGCATAACTGAAAACGAAGTTATTCACCGTTTGGAACAGTTTGGTTACCATTTAGCAGAAAATAAGGTGTTTTATACTGGGTTAATCCAAATTGATCACTTAGATGATAAGCTAATGGAAGATAGAAGTATATTTTTATTGGGCATTAATAATATTGTGGAGGAAATGATCCCTAAAACTGAACGCTTAATTCCAATTGTGTTAAATGATGAGATGCAAGCAGTCATCTTTGTCCTTGATAAAGATGACCAAGATGCGGAACGGAGCATTATGACGTATTACACAGAAATTCAAACAGCTGTGAAGAAATATTTGAATATAGTGATTAGCGCTGGAATCAGCCCTGTTTATGATACTTTAATAGAAAGTAAACAGGCAGTGGATTTAGCCAAAGAATCCCTGCATTACCGGGTGAATGTTGGCTCAGAATCAATTATTTTCTATAATGATATCGCCTCCATGCTAAATGATGCGTCGATTTCAAAATTCCCTGTCGAGCTGCAGAATGAGTTAATGAATGCTATTCGGTCAGGAGAGGAAGCGGTTGTCATGAGCATGGTTGGAGTTTTAGTGGACGAAATTTTCCGCTTAAATAAAAACCCGATAAGTTTAGGAGTTACTCTAGTAAGAGTCATTAATGAGCTTGTACAGCTAGGCCAGCTATTAGGTGCAGAATCAAAAATCTTTGAAAATATTAAGAAAATGTACCAAGCGGCGATAACTGCTTATCATCCGGAAAAAATTAAACAAATGCTTATCAATGACTTAATAAAACCAGTAATAATCAGTACGCAGGATAAGACGGAGCGCGGGTTTAAATCACTGTCAGAAAAAATGGTTTATATTATCCAAACTGAATTTGATGAAGAAATTTCCCTGGACTTGATTGCGGACAGATTGCATTATAATCCAAACTATTTAAGCAATGTATTCAAAAAAGAATATGGCCAAACCTTCGTAGATTATTTAATGAATTATCGTTTACAGATGGCACAAACCTGGCTTAAAGACACTGATTTGGCGATAAAGGATATCGCTGAGCGTTTGAAATATCGAAACCCTCAAAATTTTATCCGCTTTTTTAAAAAGAAGCTGGGCATCACGCCAGGAGACTACCGAAAAGAATATCGGCACTCCTAAATGGCAAAAAAGAGCATAAAAAAAAGCTTCTGCACTCCAGAAGCTTTTTCTTATATGTGATTATCCTTTGACAGATCCAACCAAAGCACCTTTTACTAAGTATTTTTGGACAAATGGGTAAGCAATAAGCATTGGAACTGTTGCAATTACAATGACAGCCATTTTAATTGTTTGTGCAGGAGGAACCACATCTACAGAGGATCCTTCAGCCTGCATTCCGCTCGATACAATGACAATCTGGCGTAATAATACTTGAATCGGCCACTTAGAGGAATCATTGATGTATAAAATTGCTGTCATATACGTATTCCAGTAGGTCACCGCATAAAACAATGAAATAGTTGCAATGGACGGTAATGCAAGAGGAAGCATGATTTTCAAAAACACGCCAAAATCGGTGCAGCCATCCATTTTTGCTGACTCTTCCAAACTATCAGGCAGAGCCTGAAAAAAGTTTCTCATAATAATCAGGTTAAAGGCATTAATTGCAACTGGTAGGATTAAGGACCAATAGGAGTCAATCAATCCGACCGCTTTAACGACCAGGAAGGTTGGAATCATGCCGCCGCTGAACAGCATGGAAAAAACAACAATAAAATTCACGAAATTTCTTCCAAATAAATATTTACGTGATAAACCATATGCCATTAAAGCAGTGAGAACCATACTTACCAGTGTGCCTATACCAGTAACCCCGATGGAAACAGCTAAGGATTTAAATAATGTTGGGGTCGATAGGATATACCGGTACGCGTCGAGAGAAAAGGTTTGTGGAAATAAGATAAACTTTTTCTCCACCACTTCCTGAGTGGATGCAAAGGAACTGGCGATTACATTCACAAAAGGAAGGAAACAAATGAGTGCAATAATAACTAATATGGTTCCATTAATTATTGAAAAAGCACGACCTCCTTTAGTCATTTTATTCTTTTTCATCGTCAACATATAAAGCCTCCTTCAATTACAGTATAAAAGATACACTTACCTTATCATCCAAGAGTTTATTACGTATATAATCACTATCCTACATGGGAAAAGATCGCTGCAGAAACCGCTTTCTTGAGAGGTTATAGATGATAAAACATGATAATCATTTAGGGAATGACCGGTAATCAAAACGTAGTATTTTCTTTAAAAACCTTGTTTTAACAAGGTTTGTAAGCGTAATCATAAAATGATTATGTACGTAATTATTTAGACTTAGTATGCTTAATCCAGAAAGTTAATTCACTATTAAAGGAGGAGTAAAATGGGAGGTGCTGTGAAGCCAAATCATACTTTACCAACCTTGTCTGTTAAGCAAGAAAAAGGAATTCGGAGACAAAAGATCCTGGCAGGAATAAAAACGAATAAGCTTCTATATTTAATGATATTTCCAGGAGTGCTGTATTTTCTAATCTTTAAATACTTACCGATGGCGGGACTTATCATTGCGTTTCAGGACTATCAACCATACTTAGGTATTCTTGACAGTCCATGGGTAGGTCTTAAACATTTCATTCGTTTATTTACTGAACCGACATTCTTCATGTTATTGAATAACACGTTAATATTGTTTGCCTTAAATATTATTATCTTTTTTCCATTACCGATTATCCTGTCACTCATGCTAAATGAAGTGAAAAACAAATACTTTAAATCAGGAATTCAAACCTTGATTTATATCCCGCACTTTATGTCATGGGTTATCATTGTTTCCATCACTTATGTTTTCTTAAATGTAGATGGCGGGATTATTAATGAGTTTTTAGCGACAATAGGTTTAGGAAAGATTAGCTTTTTAACATCACCTGATTGGACTCGAACGGTTTACATCAGTCAAATAATATGGAAGGAATTAGGATGGTCAACGATTATCTACCTTGCTGCTATTACTGCTGTTGATACACAATTATATGAAGCAGCGGAAATGGATGGCGCGGGCATCCTAAGAAAAACCTGGCATGTTACTTTACCAGCCATTCGTCCAGTTATTATTACACTATTAATCTTAAAAATCGGAAGCACCTTGGATCTAGGCTTTGAGCATATGTATCTTCTGCTTAATTCATTAAACAGAAGTGTTGCTGAAATTTTCGACACCTATATTTACACAGCTGGGTTGAAGAATGGTCAGTTAAGCTTTAGTACAGCAGTGGGATTATTTAAAGGGATTGTTGGGTTGATATTAGTTATTTTAGCTAATAAACTCGCTAAGAAATTTGGAGAAGATGGCGTGTACTAATTATTCAGAGGGAGGGTGCTACGATGCTCAAATCGGTAGAAAAGTTAAATTCCATTTTTACCAGTATTCTAAACTTAGTATATGTAAATGCATTGTGGGTTTTGTTTACTTTATTAGGATTAGGTGTGTTTGGTATCGGCCCTTCTACTTATGCCTTAGTCAGTATTTGCCGACAATGGATTCGCGGAAACAGAATACCTGTTTTTGAAACCTATTGGAAATATTACAAAGAAAACTTTAAGGAATCTGTCTTAATTAGTTGGATTTATCTCTTTGTTGGCTTTGTTATAGCTGTCGACTTATTAACCGTTACAAATTGGTATTTAAGGGTGGCTCTGTTAATAGTAGGATTCATTTATTTGTTATCGCTTGTATATATCTTTCCAATCATGGCCCACTACAATTGGAATGGTATTATACTGAAAATGAAGATGTCCTTGCTATTTGGAATAGCCTGCCTGCAATATTCACTCCTGTTTTTTCTTGTGGCAGGTGTACTTTATTGGGCAGCTGTAACGTTTTTTCCAGGAGTTTTAACCTTCTTTGGAGTTAGTTTCCTGTTCTTCTTAATCACTTGGACAGCGAATCAAGTGTTTACAAGAATGGAAATGGAGGATTCTAAAGAAATAAATATAAATGAACATGTAAAGGAGAATTGTAATGAAAAAAACAATGGTATCAAAGTTAGCTAGCGTAAGTCTTGCAAGCATGCTGTTGCTTGCAGGATGCAGTGAAAAAACTAGCAATAATTCAGGAGATGGTGAAAAGGATAATGGCAAAACAGAAATATCCTGGCTAAATATTCTCCATACCGCTTCTCCACCGACAGATACTATCATAAATGAACTTGAAAAGAAAACAAATACGGAAATTAAATTCTCGTGGATTCCTGATGCTTCAAAAGAGGAACGTATCAATACAGCGTTAGCCTCAGACTCCTTGGCAGATATTGTTACTTTAACGATATTAGAAAATTCTTCGGTTAGAAACTCACTGAAGTCTGGTATGTTTTGGAATATTGAAGATTATTTAGATGAATTTCCTAATTTAAAAGCAATTCCTGAAGAAATGCTGAAATCAGCATCGACTGAAGGAAAGCTCTATGGCGTACCATTCCAAAAGGATTTGGCAAGAAATGGTGTTGTTCTTCGTAAAGATTGGTTAGATAAGCTTGGTCTGGAGGTTCCTAAAACAACAGAAGAATTAATGGAGGTAGCGAAAGCATTTACGGAAAACGACCCAGATGGCAACGGTAAAAATGATACAACTGGTTTCATGGATCGCAGTGATTTAATCTATGGAGTATTCAAAACGGTAAGTTCTTATTATGGAACACCAAATACTTGGGAAGTAGATTCTAAGGGAGAATTTGTACCTGAATTTGAAACACAGGGTTATATCAAAACAATGGATTATATGAAAAAATTATATGATAATGGCTGGATAAATAAAGATTTTGCTGTAACTGCTAAGACAGATCAGCAGCAAAACTTTGCTCAAGGAAAAGGTGGTATTTATGTTGGTGCCTTATTTGACGCGAAAAATTTAGAAACAATGGCAGCAGGTATTCAGGATAATATGGAGCTTGCCCTTGTTAATGATATGACGTCAGCGTCTAATTCTGAAAGAGCAATTTGGTCTGGAGGTAATGGGATTGGTGGACTATTAGCATTTCCACGTTCAGAAGTAAAAGATGAAAAGGAATTGAAAAGGTTATTAAAATTCGTTAATGACTTAATAGATACAGAGAACTATACATTAATGACTTATGGAATTGAAGGAACACACTATAAGCTGAATGACGAAGGTGCCTATGAAATTATCAATCAAGATTTATGGCAGCAGGAAGTTCAGCCATTTGCCTCTTCACGTCCTAATGAAACCGGATACAATTTGAAGGATCCAAATCCAATTAAGGCAGAAGCTGATGAAAAAATAGCAGAAAATGCAGAATACGCTGTTATGAATCCTGCCGTTCCATTAGAATCTCCAACCTTTACAACACAAGGGTCTGAATTACAAAAGATTATTACAGACGCTACTTATCAATATATTTTAGGTGATATCTCCTTAGCTGACTTTAAGAAAGCCGTTAAGAATTGGAATGACCAAGGCGGTAATACAATAAAAGAAGAATATAAGGAAGCCTATAAAGCTACGAATTAATTGGTTATTCTCTTGGATGTTTGTTCAAAAAGCTAACTTCTGAAAGAAAAGGAGTAGAAGATGAAAGAATTGAACTGGTCTGTGAAAACAGCAAACTCGATTATGGAGAGACTGCCCCGTTTATATGAAGACAGAGGATACAATGGAAAATGGTCCTATGATTATGGAGTCATATTAAAAGGCTTTGAAAAAGTGTGGAGACAAACAGAAAGTCAGAAGTATTTCAATTATATAAAGGATAATATGGATTATTTTATTCAAAAAGATGGTTCCATTAGAGGGTATCACTTAGAGGAATATAATATTGATCATATTAACAACGGCAAGCTTTTGTTTGTCCTTTACAAGGAAACACGGGAAGAAAAGTATAAAAAGGCTTGTGACTTATTACGGAAACAGTTCGAAACACATCCAAGAACATCTGAAGGTGCATTTTGGCATAAACAAATTTATCCATACCAAATCTGGCTGGATGGACTGTATATGGGATCCCCTTTTTATGCGGAATATCAAACAACCTTTGCTAATGGCAAAGGGTTAGAGGATATCATTCTTCAGTTTAAGCTAAGCTACAAACATTTATTAGATCAGGAGACAGGGCTGTTGTATCATGCCTGGGATGAGAAAAAGCACCAGCCATGGGCTGATAAAGAAACAGGATTGTCCCCGAATTTCTGGGGACGTTCTATTGGCTGGTATTTGCTAGCAGTTGTCGACACGTTAGAAATTTTACCAGAAGAAACTTCAGGTCGTGATTTTCTTATTCAAATTTTAGAGCAAACATTGCAAGCACTAAAGTCGTACCAAGATGAAAAGAACGGTGTTTGGTATCAAGTAACGGATAAAGGCCATGAAAAGGGAAATTACTTAGAGGCTTCATGCAGCAGCATGTATGTGTGTGCGATAGCAAAAGGAATCCGTTTGGGTGTTTTGGATCGAGAATTATGGGAAGCACAGTTAACGAAATCATATCAAGGCTTACTGGATGAATTTGTTTTGTTAACGAAGGAAGGCTTTGTAAATTTAAATAAAACTTGTCAGGTTGCTGGACTGGGCGGTGCTGATAATAGGGATGGTTCCTATACTTATTATATAAGTGAACCAATTATTTGTAATGACCAAAAGGGATTGGGAGCATTTTTGCAGGCTTTAGCAGAATTTGAAGAAGTAATGAAAGAGGTGTTGAAATGACAGCCTATTTAATTCGAGATCTGGAAGCTCTTAATGATGGTGAATTATGTACGGAATCTATCCAAAAAGCCATTGATGAAGCCTATGAAAACGGCGGTGGCACGATTATTATTCCAGCAGGTGAATTCTTAACTGGAGCGTTATTTTTAAAAGATAATATTGAACTGAATTTGTCTAGAGGAGCTGTTTTGAAATTTTCCAATTCTCAGCATGATTACCCTGTGGTTACATCTCGGTGGGAGGGTGTGAAAAGAGAGGTTTATGCCTCTTGCTTGTATGCAGAAAATGCAAATAACATTTCCGTAACTGGATTTGGCACGATTGATGGAAATGGAAAGCAATGGTGGGATATATTCCGAAATCACCAGGAGAAGCTCGCTTACCCGCGTCCAAAGCTAATCAGTTTTGATAGTTGTGAAAATATCACGATTAAAGATGTGACACTAATTAACTCGCCGAGCTGGACCGTTAATCCCATTTGTTGCAACAATGTGACCATTGATAATGTGGCGATTTTCAATCCGGCTGACTCACCGAATACAGACGGAATTGATCCGGAATCCTGTTCAAATGTAAGGATCAGCAATTGCCACATTGATGTAGGCGATGACTGTATCGCCATTAAATCCGGAACAGAAGATACAGCTGAACGTGTTGCTTGTGAAAATATCACGATTTCAAATTGTACAATGATTCATGGGCATGGAGCTGTTGTATTTGGCAGTGAAATGAGTGGCGATATTCGAAATGTGACAATAAGTAACTGTGTTTTCCAAGATACAGATAGAGGAATTCGCCTCAAATCAAGGCGAGGACGTGGCGGAGTAGTAGAGGACATTCGCGTTGATAATATTGTGATGGAACGTGTCATATGTCCATTTATCTTAAATCTATATTATTTCTGTGGACCTCGCGGCAAGGATAAATATGTGTGGGATAAAAATCCTTACCCAATAACAGCGGAGACACCGATGTTCAGACGCATCCACTTCTCTCATATTACTGCCCGCAATGTTCATGCAGCAGCAGGATTTATTTATGGCTTAGCAGAACAGTATGTGTCGGAAATTAGCTTTAATCACATTGATATCTCAATGGCTGAAAATGCTATTCCTGGAAAGCCAGCAATGATGGCCGGAATCGAGGATATGAATAATCGAGGCTTTTATGTTGGCTTTGCCAAAGACGTCCTGTTTAATCGTGTAACAGTTGAAAACCATGAAGGACCGGCCTTCCATATTGAATATTCAGAGGACATCGAGGTAACTCACTGCAAGTCCAAGAATACAAAAGCCGCAGAAGCACTGCTTAAAGAAGTAGAGGTGAAATGAAAGACAAACGACTAAGGCAATTATTTGCTCTCCTAGGAGATCGTTCAAAACCAAAAACCTTATCTGCACAGGTAATTAGCAGAGAGAAACAAAATGGTTATTTACTAGAAAGTTTATTATTGGATTTAAATGGTCTGGAAAAGGTGCCAGCTTATTTTGCTAAACCGCTAGACGCAGATGGCGCACTGCCAACAGTAATCTTTAATCACTCCCATGGCGGCAATTTTGAGCAAGGAAAAGAAGAACTCCTACTTAGCAGTTCTTATTTACAAAATCCCTCATTTGTAGAAGAGCTTACAGGGCTTGGCTATGCTGTTTGCTCTATAGATATGTGGGGCTTTAATGAACGTAAAGGAAAACAGGAAAGTGAACTTGTTAAAGAAATGCTTTTAAATGGGCAGACGCTTTGGGGAATGCGATTATTCGATAGCTTGTCGCTGTCGGATTATCTAGAAACACGCCCTGATGTAGATTCTACCAGACTAGCAACAATCGGTATGTCAATGGGCGGATTGATGAGCTGGTGGTTAGCGGCACTAGATGAGCGGATTAAAGTGTCTGTTGATATAGCTGGTCAAGTTCATATTGAGTCACTGATAAAAAAACGCGGCTTGGACCATCACGGTTTCTACTATTATGTGCCAGGATTTTTAAAACACTTCTCTACTTTAGCGGTTCAGGAACTGATAGCGCCAAAGCCGCGCCTTAGCTTGGCAGGAAAGGATGACAGGATGTGCCCGATTGAAGGGGTTCAATACTTGAACACGCAATTGCAAAAAACATACACGAACCAACATGCTCCTCAAAACTTTGAAGGCTTTGTGCTTACAGGAGGGCATCAAGAAACAAGGGAGATGCGGGCGCTATGGAAAAAATTCTTAGTAAAACATCTTTAAAGAGTTTAATTGTTGGTAGAGACGAAATATGTGATTTTTCAAGTATTCAAGCTGCATTAGACTATTGGCAGAATGAAAGAGGTCCATTAAAGCTAACAATTTTGAGTGGGGAATATCATGAAAACATACTTTTGTATCAATCGGACATTTCCATAATTGGTGTTGGGACAGTACAGATAATAGGCAATCGGTATGCACTTCAGAAAAATGAGCAGCAGCAAGAAATCGGGACATTTCAAACAGCTACATTTTTTATCAATGGATCAAATATAGCAATCGAAAATATTGAGATTATTAATAATGCTGGACCAGGCGAGAAGGTAGGTCAGGCAGTAGCTCTTTATAATGAAGGAACCAATATTACGTTCAAGAATTGTTCCTTTAAAGGTTATCAGGACACAATTTGTCTTGGACCATTACCAGAATTGCAAAAGAACGGTCAGTTATTTTCTACTCCTGAACTAAAAACCTCTTTTAAAGAGCACAGCTGTCATTTTAGTTATTGCTACATTGAGGGCACGGTCGATTTTATTTTCGGAGGTGGAGAAGCAGTCTTTCAAGGCTGTGAAATCAAATCATTAAAAAGGCCAAACAATGACGAAGGATATATAACGGCAGCCTCCACTCCTGAAGGCAAAAATGGCTTGTATTTTGTACATTGTTATTTAACAGCAGAAAAAGACGTTACGAATGTTTATTTAGGAAGACCGTGGCGTTCGTTTGCAAAAACGACCTTTGCCAATTGTCGAATTGGCAAGCATATTCATCCTGCAAGATGGGATGATTGGGATAATCAGCACAATAGAAAAACAGCCACGTATAAGGAATATAAAAATAGCTATCACGCTAAAAATGAGCTAGTTATGTTGGATTGGATCACTTTCATTGAATAGAAAGGAATTACGAGAATGAAGCGAAAAAGGGAAGTAATCATTGGATTTGTAGGTGTCATTCTCTGTGTAGTGCTATTGGGAGGATTTTCGTTAACCATCACCACAATGGAGGAAAAAACTTTTGCAGAAACTGTTTTTCCGATTCTGCAGGAGGATGTTTCAAAAGACTATGTTTCTGAAAGTTTCTTAGCAGTGAAAGCACTGGCTGTATGGTTCGGTGTTACCTTGTTGATTGTGCTTAGCCTCACTTTACCAGCGACAGTATGCATCTGGAGAAACAGATATCCTAAATGGGCGGCTTTTCTTTATTTAGCTGCAGGTCTGACTACTTTAATTGGCACCCAAATGCTTGCTTTCCCATTAGCTTTTTTCTTTTTTATTACTGGAAGCTTATGTTTATTTAGAAAAATAACGAAAAGGGAAGGAGCAAATTATGTATCGAACAAAAGTCAAAAATCCAATATTGCCCGGATTTAATCCAGATCCTAATGTCCTGAAGGTAGAGGAGACTTATTATATTGCTGTTTCTTCCTTTGAATGGCTGCCAGGAGTACGAATCTATCAATCAAACGATTTAGTCAATTGGGAGCATGAAACAGATATCCTAACAGATCAAGTAGATTTACGGGGAAATCCACAGAATGGCAGTATTTGGGCTCCGCAAATTAGTTATTCTAATGGGCTGTTTTATCTAATCTACACAGATGTGAAAAGTACGAAACGACCGTTTAAGGATTCACACAATTACTTAATTACAGCACCAAGTATTAATGGTCCTTGGTCAAAACCGGTCTATTTAAATAGCAGTGGTTTTGATCCATCTTTATTCCATGATGCGGACGGACGCAAGTGGTTGTTAAATGAAATTTGGGATTATCGGCTGACAACCGGTAATAAATCAGCAGGAATTGTTATGCAAGAATTTGACGGAGAGAACGAAGCTTTAATCGGACCTGTCTACAAGATTTTCGATGGCACAGAATTAGCCAAAACAGAAGCGCCTCATCTTTACCGCCACGGTGATTATTACTATTTAATTACGGCAGAAGGTGGTACTGGGTCGGGTCATGCTGTGACAGTATGCAGGTCAAAAGAGATAACAGGTCCATATGAGCTGGACCCCCATTATCCGATGCTGACTGCAAAGGATAAACCAGCTTCTCCTTTACAATGCTCTGGTCACGGCAGCATTGTGCAAACATCAACAGGACATTGGTATATGGTGTATTTATGTACACGGCCATTGCAAGGAAATGCTGCTATTTTAGGACGAGAAACCGCCATTCAGGAGGTATATTGGACAGAAGACGGCTGGCTGCGATTAGTATTGGGCGGCAATGGTCCATTGTTAGAAACAGACATTATCACTACCAACAAGACAGAGCAAAGAAAACATACCGATTTTAAAGATGATTTTAACGATGCTCTTGAAAAAGAGTGGAATACATTACGGATTTTAGCAGATGAGGCATGGTGCGATTTAAAGAGTCGTAACAGCTATTTACGCATGCACTCAGGTGAATCCATCCAATCTTTATTTGAGCACCATCTTCTTGCAGTCCGCCAAAAGGATTTCCATTTCATTGCTGAAACAAAGCTAGACTACACACCAAAAACATTCAACCAAATGGCTGGTTTACTACTATATCTCAACGATAATAACTATCTTTATGCCTACTTAACCTATGATGAAGAAGCTGGACGTGTCATACGCCTAATGAAATGCGCGGAAGGGGAATTTACATTAAGTCCAGTATGTATAAAGATGGGAGAAGGAGAGGTGAAGTTTAAGGTAGAAGTCAATGGCCCTGTTGCGAATTTTTATTATCAAACGGGAGATAGCACTGCTTGGCAAGAAATTGGGTATGCTCAGGATGTCATGTTCCTATCTGGAGGATTTACAGGTAACTTTGTTGGAATTGCTGTCCATGATTTGGACAAAAAAGCTAATTCGTATGCAGATTTTGATTACTTTGAGTATTATGGATTTGATAATAGATAATAGAAATAAGGTTGGCACAATAGTATTTAAGTCTAGATTGAAACTGAACTATTTTATCGATTACCGATTAATAGTTCAGTTTTTTTTCATTTGGTGCTTTCTGTTTAAAACAAGAATAGGGTACTCGCAACTGAGGAAAGGATGAGACCCCTCAAGGTGAAGACGAGTAGGCGGAAGGGAGTGACCGAAGTGATAAATTCTGAAGTCCTTTTCTATTGATAATCTGAAGCTCCATTGTTTCCATATTAGATGAAATTATTTATGTTTGTGTTCAGATAGATTATATTTTGACTTGTCTCAGCCTCTTTTTTTAATTACAAGGTTTAATATTCCGCTTGATGGTTATCTTTTTAAATAAGAGTAACTACTTAAAAACGTTACAAAGCTTACTTAATGGAGGAAATAATGAAAAAGAAAGTTACCATTATTGGCGGTGCCGGCACGATTGGATCAATTTTATATCAGGGTCTCAGCAGTAAATACCATATTGTTATCCTTGATAAAAAAGCCCCTGAACAGGCTGAAGAATTTATAGAGGTAAATGCAACAGATTATGACTCGCTCCGCCACAGCATCCCAAAAGATTCAGATGCATTAATTAATTTACTAACAATGAAATCTCATAACGACTTACAGGATATACAAGAATTTCAAAACATGACACAGCTTCATTTTATGGCTTCATTTTATGCAATGCATGCCGCCATTACGTTAGGAATTCCTAAGATTGTCTATGCGAGCAGCAATCATACTACTGATTATTACGAGAAAGATGGTTTTTCGACGTTAGGAAGAGAAGTTACGACAGAGGATTATCCTTACTCTAACGGCTTATATGGTGTGTTAAAGCTTGCTTCCGAAAATATCGGCCATATTCTTTCCCATCAAACCGAAAACAATCTATCGCTAATAAATTTGCGAATTGGAAGTGTTCACCCGAACGAAATGGAGGCTGTAAAGGAAGACGACCGTTTGCATAGAACATTGCTGACACATGAGGATACGGTTCAGCTTTTTGACCTTGCTCTTGAGTCAACAGTAAGGTACGGGACTTACTATGGGGTTTCTGATAATCCGCAAAAACCATGGTCCACAGACAACGCATTTGAACAGCTAGGATTTATCTCAAGGTCCAATGCATTACATGTATTAAAAAAAGAAAAAGAAATAGAATAAAAATGTTAACGTTCACAATAGACGTTTGAAAAAAACTAAAAAAACACCCTCCTAGAAATCATATTATATTAATACGATTCAGGGGGTGTTTTTCCTGCAAAGGTTTTTCAAGTTATGCAGAAATATTAGGATTGCTTTGTTTCTTATAAGACTTAACTTTATTAACAGCATAGATAATGGAGATAATCCAAACGACAATGATGATTGCATAAACATATGGATATGCTGCTTCATTATCTATCCATGAAGTCACAAGTGTGCGAGCATTCACTAAGATAATAAATCCGCCGACCAGCACACCCATTAGCTGTGCATGCAGCTTTCGGACAAGCCATGCTGCAATAGGTGCTGCGATAATGCCGCCGATCATCAACGCGCCAACCCACAGCCAGTTTACCTGTTCCCAACCAAGTGATATAAAGAAACCCAGCGTTGCAGATACTGCAATTGCGAACTCACTTGTATCAACAGTACCAACGACTTTTCGCGGGCTAATGCCTTTTTTTGATAACAAAACCGGAGTTGCAATCGGTCCCCAGCCGCCGCCTCCTGTGGCGTCGGCAAATCCGGCAATTAGTCCTAAAGGAATAGATTGTTTACGGCTTAATGACAGACTCTTTTTCTCTTCTGATGGACGGAAGTTGAACAAAAAGCGCACTAACACATATAGTCCTAATATTAATAGGAACATGGAGATATAAGGCTTTGCTATATCACCTGGAAGATTGCTTAAAAAAGTTGCCCCTAAGAATGCTCCGATTGAACCTGGAATAATCAAACGATAGACTGTTTGCTTATCAACATTGCCAAACTTAATATGAGATGCACCAGATGCGGCAGTAGTGACGACTTCAGCCAAATGAACAGAAGCAGATGCTACAGCAGGGGCAATTCCAAATGTAAGCAAGAGCGAAGAAGATGTTACGCCATAGGCCATTCCTAAGGATCCATCGATTAATTGTGCTAACAGTCCGATAAATGCAAAGATGATTAATTTTTTCATGTACAATACCCCTTAGTCTTAATAAAAGTATAAAAGTATAGAAAAAAGGCGTAATCCTTTATATGCAGTAAATGCAGTAAGGGTTACGCCTTCGGTGTTCCGATCAGCTTGCCAATTTTTCAATTTTCTAAATTAAGATGATTATAAAACATATAATTCCTACCTGTCAACTTATAATTAAAAATATTTAAAGTGCAAAAAAAAAGCCTTGCTAAAAGCAGCAAGACATTCAGAAATTTATTCATCATATAAATGGCATTTAACGGTCCGTTTATTATGTATATGGTTGTTTTTTGGCACTTCGGTTTTGCAGCGCTCGAAGGCGAACGGACATCTAGTGTGAAATACACATCCTGATGGAGGGTTAAGAGGAGAGGGGATTTCTCCTTGTATCGCTATTTTTTCCCGTTTGCTCTCGGGGTTTAGCAATGGAACTGCAGAAATTAAGGATTTCGTATATGGATGCAACGGGTCTGAAAATAAATCCTCTGTTGAAGCTTGTTCGACAAGATTGCCTAAATACATGACTCCAACTTTATCCGCAATATGTCTGACAACACTTAGGTCATGAGATATAAAAACATAGGACAAGTTCAGTTCCTTTTGCAGACTTTTCAGCAGATTAACAATTTGTGCTTGGATGGAAACATCAAGTGCCGATACAGGTTCATCACAAATAATCAGTTTCGGTTGTAGAACGAGAGAGCGGGCGATACCGATCCGCTGCCTTTGTCCGCCGGAAAATTCATGAGGATACCGGTAATAATGTTCCTCGTTAAAGCCGACCTTTTTCAAAATGTCTAATGCAAGGCTTTTGCGTTTTTGTTTAGAGCCTATTTTATGGATAGCAAGTGATTCTTCAATCGAATAGCCGACTTTTTTACGTGGGTCCAATGATGTATGAGGATCCTGAAAAATCATTTGCAGCTCCTTGCGAACATGCTTTAGCGATGATTTCTTCAACTTAAAAATATCTTCATCCCGATAAATGACCTCGCCATTTGTCGGCTCTACAAGCTTTAAAAGTGTTCTTCCAGCAGTACTTTTTCCACAGCCCGACTCGCCAACCAATCCAAAGGTTTCGCCCTCATATATGTCAAAGGACAGGTCCTCCACTGCTTTAATATAGGCTTTTGTTTTCCCTAGTGATGTTCTGACAGGATAATATTTCTGCAGATTTTTCACCTGTAAAATCGGTTTTCCTTTGTTTAAAGTTTGTTCAGTCTGCATAGATTGTTTCTCCTTTCAACACTTCATCATAGTGCCAGCAACGAACACGATGGTTGTTTTCGACTGTTTCCAATGAAGGCATGCTACTTTCACATGTGCTGCTTGCATACTTACATCTCGGTGCGAACCGGCAGCCGGTTGGAATTTGAAAGAGGGAAGGAACAGTGCCTGCAATGCTTGGTAACTGCTCAACACGCTCGCCTTCTATTTGCGGCACAGACTTCATTAAACCAATTGTGTATGGATGAAATGGCCGTTTAAAGAGGGTTTTGACATCTGTTTCTTCAATTACTTGCCCTAAATACATGACAGCTACTTTTGTGCACATATTAGCAATTACGCCAAAGTCGTGTGTGATAAGGATAATCCCCATATTTAATTGCTTTTGAAAGGAGGTAATTAATTCTAATATTTGCGCCTGGATTGTCACATCTAATGCAGTTGTTGGTTCATCCGCAATCAGCAGCTTAGGCTGACACGACAAAGCCATCGCGATCATAACCCGCTGCCGCATCCCTCCGGAAAGCTCATGAGGATATTCCTTTGCCCTTTGTTCAGGCGAAGGGATTCCGGTAAGCCTAAGAAGCTCGACTGCTTTCCTAATGGATTCTTTTTTTGATGTCGATTGATGAATATGAATCGATTCTGCGATTTGTTTGCCAATCGGCATAACGGGATTGAGAGAAGACATTGGATCTTGAAAGATCATGGCAATATCATTGCCGCGTAATTTCTCCAGCTTTTTCTTGTTATACTCCAAAAGATTTTCCCCATTAAACATAATCTTTCCATCATAAAAGGTGCTATCTTCATCGAGCAATTGCAGGATTGCTTCTGCTGTAACGCTTTTTCCACAGCCGGATTCTCCAACAACACCTAATATCTCGCCTTCCTGCAGTTCGAAGGAGACCCCATCTAAAGCAGAAACCGTTCCCTTATGTGTGGCAAAGTCTACTTGTAAATCTTCTATTTTAAGTAATGGAACAACGTGGCTCATCTTCTTTTTCTCCTTTTCACTGAAAGTTTGCTTTTCGGATCGAGATGATCTCTTAAGCCATCGCCGAACAGGTTAAGTCCAAGCACGATTAAAATGATGAAAAGGCCAGGAAAAACGGTCATCCACCAAGCGTTATAAATCGCAAGCTTCCCGTCATAAAGCATATTCCCAAGGCTTGGAAGGGGAGCAGGGATGCCGGCTCCAAGAAAGCTGAGCGATGCTTCTGTCAAAATGGTGACTGCAAAGACAAATGTCACTTGGACAATAAGCGGAGCAAGAATATTTGGGGCAATATGCAAAAAGAGTATTCGGAATGAACTCGCACCTTGTGCCTGTAGTGCCTCGATAAATACCTTTTCTTTCACAACTAATGCAGCGGAACGGACAATTCTTGCTATAGAAGGAATGAAAACAAGAACTAGCGCGATGATAACGTTAATTGATTTTGGACCAAGTGCAGACATAATCGCAATTGCCAGCAGAATCGACGGAAAAGCGAACAGGCCGTCACATATCCGCATAAAAATATGATCCAGCAATTTATAATAAGAAGCCAGCAGCCCAACAGTCAGCCCGATAACAGATGCAACTAAGGTTACAGTAACTCCAATCAGCAAGGAGATGCGAACACCGTACATCGTTCTGCTAAATACATCTCTCCCAAAGTTGTCTGTACCAAACCAATGGGCATTAGATGGTGCAGCCAAGCGGTTTTTTGGGTCAATTTCTAATATCTCATATGGAGAAAGAAAGGAGGCGAACACTCCTATAAAGGTGGTGATAACTAATAAAATACTACCAGTAAGCAGCAATCTGTTCGAAAAAAAGCGGCTATTTTTTTTGATTGTTTTTTTTAAGTCTATTGGTTTATTAACAAGTACTTTCGTGCTTTCTGACATTGTTTTCTCCTTTCTTAAGCTTGATATGAGTTTCGAACACGCGGATCAATTACTGCATATAACAAATCAACCAGCAGGTTCATCAGCACATAAACAACGGTAATCATTAAAACAGCTCCTTGAATGACTGCGTAATCACGGCGATTAATGGAAGCAACAATCAATTGGCCAAGTCCAGGGATATTAAATAATGATTCCGTCACAGCCGCACCAGTGATAAGACCTGCAAATGACTCACCAATAACAGTTAAAATTGGAAGGAAGGCAACTCTTAATGTATGTTTGAGCAGAATTGCTCTTTCACTAACACCTTTTGCCTTTGCTGTTTTAATAAAATTTTCCGAAAGGGTATCAAGCAGGGAGGACCTTGTCATCCTTGTAATAAGAGCGGCTTGGATTGTGCCGAGAGTGATAGCAGGCAAAATAAGATACTTTAAATGCTCCCAGATACCTTGACTAAGAGGAGCATAGCCTGAGACTGGCAGAACCTTCAGTTGCACAGCAAAAATCATGATGAGAAAGGAGCCTAATAAAAAGCTGGGAATCGAAATACCGATTAAGCTTGTTCCAGAAATAAGATCATCCTTCATACGACCTTGATTTTTTGCTGCAACAATACCGAACAAAAGGGCAATTGTGACACCGATTAGCTGTGCAAGGACAGCAAGTGAAAGAGTCGGTCCTGCATTTTCCAAAAAGGCTATGAGGACAGGTTTTCCAAGAAAATAGGAATCGCCGAAGTCACCTTGTGCGATATTAGCCAGCCAAATAAAAAACTGCGCTATTAATGGTTTATCAAGACCAAGTTTTTGATTAAGCTCTTCGATTTGTTCAGGAGTTGCCCCTTCGCCCAAGATAATCATGGCAGGGTTACCAGGCGTAATATGAATGATTAGAAAAACGACTACAGCAACGACTAACAATACGGGGATGAGCGACAAAAGCCGTCTTATAATATATCCGCCCATGAAATCTTCCTTTCGAATTTGAAAATTTGGATGAAAGAAGCAAGACAGCGAAAACTGCAAGCCTTGCTTCTTTAGGTGTATTAATTGTTTTTAAGACTGATATTATAGAAGACTGGTCCTAAGTTGAATTCATAGCCTTCTACTTTATTGGCAACAGCATTTAGTGCAACCTTATGGCCAATTAAAGTGAATGGAAGAGTATCCCACACATACTGCTGAGCAGCATCAATTGCAGGTCTTGCATCCTCCACATCAGCTGAGGCCTTAATAGCATCTAAGTATTTAGTAGATTCCTCAACTGGCGCTCCGTATGATGTCCAGAAGCCTTGGAAGATTGTCGAACGTGCTGCCCAGTCTACAGGATAAAGATCCCAACTGCTTGTGTCGGTTAACTTTTCACCAAATGTAGCCCAATCATATACTTCCAGTTTCACCTTGACACCGATATCCTCTAATTCTTGCTGAACAACAACAGCAGTATTGTATTGATCCTGATAGTCACGGGAAGTTAAAATTTTAATTTCTTGTCCGTTATAGCCGGCTTCCTTTAAATATTCCTTCGCTTTATCTGGATCATGCTGGTTATATTCCGCGCTGCCTGCTTCACTGTAATAGTTAGGGAATTGCTTATTAACAATCGAAGAAGTCAACTCATAGAAATCAGCGCTGCCATAAGAGCTGGAAAGGATATCCTCAGAATTTATAACCGCATTGACAGCTTTTCTTGCATTCAACTCCTTAAAGAAACCTTTTTGGGAATTGTAGAAAAGACCAAGAAATCCACCAGGAGCCTTTTTAATAGAGGCAGTTTGTGCTCCTTCCACTTGTTGTGCATTATCACTGGATATTCCTAATGCAATGTCAAATTGGCCTGTTGTTAATCCGGATATTCTTGTAGATTCATCTGTAATAAAGCTGATTTTGATTTCATCTACATGAGGTTCTTTCTTGAGCTCACGGCCTTCAGAGGAATAGTCAGCAAACTTCTCTAAAGTTAAGTATTGATTTTGCTTCCATTCCTTCACCTTGTATGGTCCTGTACCGACATACTCTGTTGCCCCCTCGTCAGGAGCTTTTTCGATAATTTCTTTCGGCATTACTGCAGCAGCTGGAATTGGGTCTGCAAGCAGTGCAAGTGTATTAACATTAGGTGTTTTTAAATGGAGTTCAACTGAATAGTCGTCTGTTTTTTTCACTTCTGCGCCAATAAAGTTTGTTTTACCAAGCGATGAAAGCTTAATCCATCTATTAATAGAGGCTTCCACATCATCAGCAGTCATTTCCTTGCCATTATGAAACTTCACGCCTTTTCGCAATTGGAATGTATATACCTTCTTGTCATCGCTTAAATCAATCTTTTCCGCTAAGTCAGGAACAACATTGCCACTGTCATCGAGAATGACGAGCTTTTCATAAATGCTGCGAGTTGCGTCCTTAACACTAGAGTTTCCTGTTATTTGCGGATCAAGTGTTGTAGGCTCACTTTGAAAAGCGATATTTAAGGTTCCTCCATCTTGAACAGCATCCTTCGTATTACTAGAGCTGCTTGTTGTGCCGGTATTGCTGCTGCAGCCTGCAATTACGAATAGAACAAGTAATAGTGACAGCCATTTGTACTTTGTTTTTTTCAAAGTAATACCCCCAAAGTATGTAATTTAATTCCTACTAATTAACTTTGTTTTGTAGGATTAGTGCTTATGCTAACATCTGCCAGAAGATTTGTTAAATTAAAAAAACTGATAGATTAATTTAATAATACTGATTTTTGGAATTAATTCCCGCCTGGCTAAATGTATTAATAAAAGTAATGCGTGACTTTAAAAATACTAATTATACATTCTTAAAGCTTTGGTTTATGATAATCTAAACTATTCCTACAAGTTTTGTTGGTATTTAAAATAAGCAAATGGAGGATGAAAATCATGACAAAGAAAAAACAAATTGAATTTGGTGTTATGCTGCACGGCCCTGGGGGACATATGAACGCATGGAAGGATGAATCTGTACCTGCAGATGCAAGTGTCAATATTGAATATTATCAATCGATCATAAAGCAGGCAGAGGAAGCAGGCTTTACGTTCGCATTTGTGGCAGACGGTTTATTTATAAATGAAAAATCAATTCCTCATTTCTTAAACAGATTTGAGCCGCTAACCATATTATCGGCTCTTGCGACAATTACGAAAAATATTGGTTTAGTTGGGACGGTATCTACTTCTTATAGTGAACCATTTACGATTGCCCGCCAGTTTGCTTCATTAGATAAGCTCAGCGGTGGCAGAGCAGGCTGGAATGTTGTGACATCTCCATTAGAAGGCTCTGCTGAAAATTATAGTAAGGGAGATCACCCACACCATGCGTTGAGATATGAAATTGCCGAAGAGTATCTGCAAGTGGCAAAAGGCTTGTGGGATTCTTGGGACGATGACGCATTTGTAAGAAACCGCAAAACAGGGCAATTCTTCGATCCAGAAAAGCTGCATACATTAAACCATACTGGCAAGCATTTCTCCGTTAAAGGACCGTTAAATATTGAACGCTCTAAACAAGGTCAGCCGGTTATCTTCCAAGCTGGGTCATCGGAAGCAGGAAAAAACCTTGCCGCAAAGGATGCTGATGCTGTTTTTACAAATTCGAGTTCCTTTGATCAAGCAAAGGCATTTTACGATGATGTGAAAAATCGCGCAGACCAGCTCGGCAGAAGCAGGGATGAAATAAAAATTTTTCCTGGCATTCACCCGATTGCAGGCAGAACAATGGAAGAGGCAGAAGAAAAGTATGCGGCAATTCAAAACCTTGTATCAATTGAAGATGCATTAAACTATTTAGGAAGATTCTTTGACCATTTTGATTTCAGTGCTTTTCCACTTGATGAGCCTTTTCCAGAAATCGGGGATGTTGGAGCGAACAGCTTCCGTTCCACAACAGACAGCATCAAAAAATTGGCGAAAGAAAACAACCTGACTTTAAGAGAGGTTGCACTGCAGGTGACAACACCGAAAAGTGCGTTCTTTGGAACATATGAACAAGTGGCAGACCAGTTGATTGAATGGATAGACGGCGGAGCGGCAGATGGCTTCATTTACGGTGCACCTGTACTTGGTAACGGATTATCTGATTGGATCGAACATGTTTTGCCTATTTTGGAAAACAAGGGTTATTACAATAAAGCATATACTGGTGCTACACTCAGGGAGAATTTAGGCTTAGCATACAAGCACAGTCAATACGAAAAACAGCCGCTTAATCAAAACTAAGTACTAATTAATAAAAATGGGGAGGAAGTGTTTCACATGCTGATTGACTACGGGCTTGTCGTCTCAAAAAAAGTTTTTCGGATGAAGAAAAAGGAAGCATTTGCTCAATGTGAATATCTTCATTTTCCAGAGGTTCGTTTTTTTCAATGGTGCAACGAAAAATATAAAATAAATAAAGGGATTTACCATACAATTGATGAATGGTTCTATACAAATGGAATTAACAATATCATCAGCAGACGTATCCATGTGATTGCGTATCTAGAATATCTGTTGACACAAGATCAGTTCCAAACAGATAGTAAATACGTGAAATTTGGAAGCGGCGGGCTAGTTAAATCCTTAAATGAATTTCTTGCAGAGACAAATTCGATTTTGTAAGTTGAATTAGAGGAAGGGAAGGATAGCTTTGGGCTTAAATATTGTGACAGATAATAAGAATGAATTAGAAAATCATTTGATTGATGTACGAAGGAATCTCCATAATGAGCCTGAATTATCCAACCAAGAAGTAGAAACAACAAAGAAAATCAGACAGTGGCTTGAGAATGCAGGGATTGCCATTCTTGATGTGCCATTAGCTACAGGTGTTATTGGAGAGGTGATTGGTGAGCCTGATGGGCCTGTCATCGCGATCAGAGCAGATATTGATGCCTTGCCAATTCATGAAGAAGCGGTGAGTCCTTTTCAATCAAGCATTCCTGGTGTTATGCATGCATGTGGTCATGATTTCCATACTGCCGTCATTATTGGTGCTGCTTATTTGTTGAAAAACAGACAAAACAGGATAAAGGGGACAGTCAGACTTGTATTTCAACCAGCAGAAGAGACTGGTCATGGTGCTAAATCTATCATTGCTTCAGGGGGATTGGAAGGAGTCGAGGCTATATTTGGTCTTCATAATGACCCTTTAAGCGAAGTAGGCGTCTTCGGAGTAAAGGAAGGTGTCCTAACAGCAGGTGTTGACCGCTTCGAGATTAACATCAAGGGCAAAGGCAGCCATGCGGCACGACCGCAAGAAGGAATAGACCCTATCGTTATTTCTGCTGAAATCATTTCAAGATTACAGTCGATTGTAAGCAGGCAAACAAAACCAAGTGAAAGTGTCGTAATCAGTGTTACACAAATGCATGGTGGCAACACATGGAATGTCATTCCTGAAACAGCTTATTTAGAAGGAACTGTCAGAACATTAAAGGAAGAAATCCGGCAAACGATACAAGGGAAAATTGAACGGGTAATTAAAGGGATAACAGATACCTATGGAGCAGAAGGCGAATTAGTTTGGCATGCAGGACCGCCATCTGTTAATAATGATTCAGATTGGACCAACTTTGCCAGACATATTGCCGAAAACAATGGCTATAAAGTAGTTGAAGTGGAACCAACATCAGGAGGAGAAGATTTCGCCTTTTATCAACAGAGCATACGAGGTGCATTTGTTAATATCGGCGTTTCCGGAGAATACGGTCTGCATCATCCGAAGTATACGCTTAATGAAGAGGCAATATTGCCAGCAGCCTATTATTTTGCCGATTTGGCAGAGCAGGCATTAAATAAGTTATATGTAGATGCAATCGCAAAGGACTTTGAACCAAGCTAATCCATGAATACATAGAGGTCAACCTCATTTTCTGAGGTTGGTTTTTTTTTAGGAGAATTATTGGACTCTTAGGGAACAACAATTTTAAGTCGAATACATAATGGTGAAGTTTAACTTTCTCACCATTATGCTGTCAAATAAGGATAGGCTTGTCGTGACGAAAGCAGCTACAAAAAGTAGTGCTGCGGATTTTTCAGTGCGCTGGCCACTTTCCTAACTCCTTCGTCAATCCGTTGGACATCAACATTGGAAACATTCAACTTCAAAATTCGTTCATTGTAAAAGTTGTCTAAATAATTTCTGTTAACTGGATCTAGAAGGATACCATCTTTATGTAAATTAGAAATAAATGATGGTAAATTTACACGCTTGGGCAATAAAATATGACTATGCATGACGATTTCATCTGAAGATTCGCACATAGATAAATGATCCTGTATGGATTGATGCAAAACCTTCGCACGTGCTTGGTAGATGTCTCTAACTTTTGTTTTATTATGTTCAAACATCCCATTTTTCAAATAAAGATATAAGGCAGCTTGTGAAATCATCGAGCTGTCGATGTCAGTTGTCATTTTGTATTTTTGGAAAACGTCGATAAGTGCAGGAGGAAGAACCGCCAATCCAACCCGTAATCCAGGGAATAGTACTTTTGAAAAACTTTTTAAATAGATCACCTTTTCGTGGTAATCCTCGGTGAAAAGCGGGTCATTTTTCGAGTTGGTTTCAAAATCAGCTATATAATCATCCTCTATTATGTATACATTATATTTTTCAGCTAATTGTAAAATGGCCTCTTTTTCCTTTTTATTGTATGAAGCTCCTAAAGGATTATGAAAGCGTGGCATTGTATAAAAAAATTTAATATTTTTCTCCTGGAATAGTTGCTCTAACAGGGCTAAATCAATACCATTGGCAGTACGTTGAATTCCGATTGCTGGAAGCTGAAAGGTTTTCAGCATATCCATGTATAAATGATAACTAGGTTGTTCAACTAGAATGGTAGATCGGTTGTTTGGAAAGGGCATTATACTCAGTAAGGAAAGAGCCTGTTGTACACCTGTAGTTATGAAAATCTGTTTCTCTTGCGTAAATACTTGGTAGGATTCTAGTAATTTTTTCGCTTCTGCAATCAGTGGCGGCCAACCTTTTGGCGTTCCATAACGAAATAGTTCTTCTTGATAGGTATCAATTGCTTTGTTTATACAGTGCTGAAATTCTTTATAAGGAAATGCATGCCAAGTGGGAGAAGAGCTTGCAAAATCAATAATATCTGTGGACATTGAGGGTTTGAACACATAATTATCGACAACATAATATCCACTTTTAGGTAAGGCGTAAATAATATGTTGTTCCTCCAGTTTTTTTAATGCTGTTAATACCGTACTCTTACTACAATGGTATTGCTCTGTTAAATTTCGAATAGAAGGTAGCTTCGCACCTGTTGCAAAAATACCAGATTGAATTTGCATTAATAGTGATTGATAAATTGATTCATATTTAAGCATCATAAACCTCCTTTCAAATCTGTATCGGTACAGATCTGTGATTTTTAGATCGTGCTAGGTACTATTATCTCTTAAGATTAAAGTATACCGGCCGGATTAATTTATGGGGGAATAAACATGATTGAAAAACGAAAGGCATATATTGCAGCAACTATTTATGCATTCATCATTGGGTTGTCATTTATGTTTGTGAAAATTACATTAACTGCTGCTACACCGTTAGATACATTAGCGCATCGCTTTACCACTGCTTGGCTTGTTGCCACCGTGTTGTTGGTGATAAGAAAAGAAGCAATTAAAATAACAAAAAAAGATGTACTGCGGATTTCATTGTTAGCTATACTTTATCCGACATGCTTCTTTGCTTTTCAAGTGTTTGGGTTAGTGCATACTTCCTCTTCGGAGGCTGGTATTATTCAAGCAACAATCCCTATCTTTACGTTGGTTTTTGCAAGTATCATTTTAAAGGAAACTTCCACAAATAGTCAAAAAATAGCAATAGGTTTATCTGTAGCCGGTGTGATTTTTATTATGTTAATGAACAGCTCAGGGAGCACAAATACAAGTTTTCTTGGAACTGGCCTTATTTTAATTTCAGCCATAACGTCTTCACTCTACAACGTATTTGCCAGGAAGCTAACTCAACGCTATTCCATATTCACAATCACTTATTTCATGACATTGTTTGGATTTATAGCCTTTAACGGCATCGCACTGACAAACCACCTATTGGATGGAACAGTCAGGCAATTTGCGGAACCTTTTAAACATGGTGATTTTGTTCTAGCCATCCTTTATTTAGGGATATTGTCTTCATTAGGATCATCCTATCTTTCCAACTATGCCTTATCAAAAATAGCTGCATCAAAAATGAGTGTTTTCAGTAATGTAGCTACACTTATCACGATTTTAGCAGGTGTTATTTTCTTAAAAGAGGAATTTCATTTATACCATTTAGCAGGTGCAATTATGATTGTCATCGGTGTTGTTGGAACCAACTATTTTGGTGAAAGAGGCAAAGTAAAGGAAAAAAAAGAAGTGATATAGGCTCGTCCAATTACCATGACTATAAAATAAGAATAGGGGGATTACTTAAAATAAAAAACTGTAGATGAAACATTAATTAATGTTTCATCTACAGTCCAGTATGCTACTTTCCTTTATTTAATGAATAATCTCGCTTGATCTAGCTTTTTCTGCCGTTTTTCTCGTGGCATTAGCTAGTGGTTTTTTAAGGAATACGGCTGCTATTATCGCAATCACACCGAATAACAGCAGCATGCTCACTGCATGATAAACTGCTTCATTTACCATTCCACCAACTGTTTCACGTAATAGGTTAATCGCATACGTAAACGGAAGGAATGGATTTATCGCTTGAAAGAATGGTGGAGCAACTTGGATTGGGAATGTCCCACCTGCCCCTGATAACTGTAATACAAGGAAGATGATGGCGACACCTTTCCCGATATTACCGAAAACAGATACTAATGTATATACAATTGTCATGAAAACCATACTGATCAGCATACTGAAAAGCACAAAAGCGACTGGATTTGCGACATATGCTTTTAAGATGAATATATCTCCTAAAGTAACAATCAGACTTTGGAAAAATCCGATCGTAAGAAATGTTAAACCTCTACCAAAATAGATTTGATTAGAAGTATAAATTCCTTCAGGATCTCTGACATCCACACGCAGCAACGAAATCAGTAATAATCCTCCAACCCATAAACTAAGTGTTGTGTAAAAAGGAGAGTTAGCAGAACCATAATTAGGAATGGCAAATAGAGAATGCTCATCTAAAACAACTGGATTCGCCATAAAGTCACTTTCTTCATTTATATCATTTTTTAACAAGGAGATAATTTCACCTAAATCATAATTATCTTCAAATTCTCGGATAGAATCGGCTGTATTCATTATGGTTTTCTTTAAGCTCGGTAAGTCATCTCGCACTAAATCCGCAACCTTATGAACGGAATCTTCTAAACCAGGCAGTTCATTGTTAATAATCGAAGCAATCTTAGATAGTTGCTTTTCTGCTTCAGGAAGGTCGTTACGCACAAAGTCCGCTGCTACATGCACTTTCTCTTCTAAGGATGGAAATGTGTTTGTATAAAAGTCTGCAGCTTTATCTATCCCAACTAAAACATCAGCCATATTGTCTTGAATAATGCTTGAGGTTTTCTGAATCTCTTTTTCAATTGCTGGGAGATTGTTTTCAAGCTTAGATAAATTTTCCTGTGCAAGGGCAAGCGAATCTTTTGTTGTATTTAAAACTTCTTTTAATTTCGGCAAGCTCTCTTGGGCACTTTTTAAATCTGCGCCTGCATTTTGGGCTGTTTCTTTCAATACACTTAGAGCATTATTTATGGCAGGAGCCGTTTGCGTATCATAACGGTTAAGCATTGCTGAGCTTGTGTTAATAGCTTCTTGAGACAATGCCATTAATTCCGCAGCATTATTTGCTTGAATAGTACCAAGATATTCTTTTTCTTTATTAAAGTTTGATTGCAAAGCTTGCAGGTCTGTTATCTCTTGTTGTAAAGCTGTATCTCCATTGGCAGTATTAAGCGTCGTAAATAACGCAATGGAGCGGTTGATACTATCTATACTTGTTTGTACCTGTGTCTTTAGGAGTGCTGCCTTTTCTGTTATTTCTTGGTCAGAAAGTGAACCAGTTTTCACTAAAGTCGCATACTGATGAACAGCATCCGCTGTGTTTTCATACAAAAGAAGATTCTGTTTATAAACCGGACCAATTGTTTCGAAAGCTTCCGAATTTTCCTCGATAAAATCAGGGAGGACCTCCGCTATTTGTTGCCCATTATTGATACCTTGCTCAATTTCTGCTAACGACCCACTAGCTGTTGTAATAAATTCTTGCATCTTTTCAACATTAGTGACGGCTTTTGTAACAGTCTCGCTAATTTCGGAAAAGTGACTTTCTAATTCAGCTACCTTTGTTGCCGCTTGTTCGATTTCAGGGGCTTTTTCCTGTAGAAGCAGAATCCCATCGCCAACCTTTTCAAGCTCTGGAAGTTTTTCTTCTAATAATAAAACATTCTCTGATGCTGCATTTAATTCTGGAATGGCAGCTTCTAATGCTAATAGTTTTTGTGCCTGTTCATCAATTACCGGTAGCTTTTCCTCTAAATGGAGAATCTTTTCAGATAGTGCATCAATTTGAGGGATGTCTCCCTCTAATGTGAAAATTTTACTCTCGATATTGCGAATAGTAGGAAGCTCTTCCTCTAGCTTAATTCCCGCATCATTAAAGATAGTCAGGACAGATTCGCTTACTGTTTCCACGAAGCTTTCCTTAACAGATTGGACAATGGTTGAAGCACCGCTGGATGTCATTTTTGGTGCAATGGCATTCAATTTCTCGTTAACAGTATATTCAATTTCTGGTTTTACTTGTTCATCCTCTAAAACAGTACCTATCTTCTCTGAAAAGTCCTTCGGTATATAAAGACTTGCATAATAAGTGCCTTTTTTGACTCCTTCAGCTGCTTCCTTTTTGCTGACAAATGTCCACCCGAGCTTATCATTCTCTTTTAAGGTTGATATAATTTCATCGCCGATATGTACTTCCTTATCACGAATGACAGCACCCTCGTCCTCGTTAGTTATCGCAATTTTAATACCACTAGTGTTGGAATACGGGTCCCATGAAGCCTTTAAATTAAACCAAGCATAAAGAGAGGGTAAAATCATTAATGCTATGATTAAAAACAAAGCTACAGGAGTTCGGAAGATCCGTACCCAATCATTTTTATAAATAGTAAATATGTTTCGCAATGACTTAATCTCCCTTTTATTCATTATGTATGAATCATTATTATGTGGATTTTTCTACCATATCATTCTTTAATAAATCTTCTATCATGTCAATCGTTAATTGTATGGATTTATATTCCAAGCAAAAAAGGTGCACAAGAAATATCGGTTTAAGAAGAGAGCTGATAGGAAAGCAGTAGAATTAAGGCTTTCCATTGCAAATTGGGAGTTTATTAGTTAAATACAATGCTGCATTATTATTTAACTAGGATGCGCAGGTAATAAAGGAAATTGTATATCTTAATGAAAATGGAAAACTTATCCTTACGAAAATTGACACAAAAAGTACACCGATTGTTCACAATTTCTTTATTACTATTCATGTTAACATTATATACATAGTGGTAATAAAGAAATAAAACCATATCATGAAGAAAACCAAGGGTTAGATTAGGTTAGAAAAGTAATGCTGTACATAGTATAAATGCAAATTTGTTCAATTTAGGAATCTGTAGTTGTTTGAATGGAGCAATCTGTTGTCAAAAATATTTAAGTTTGCAATGTATTGTTCATCATTTCACATAAATTTACATTCAAGGAGGTTGAAAAAATGGAGTTTGATACAGTTACGATAAGTAGATTAATTACAGCTATGACTCTGATTTTTCATATTGTTTTTGCTACTTTAGGTGTAGGTGTACCATTATTTATTTCATTAGCTGAGTTTATTGGTATTAGAAAGAAAGATAAACATTATGAATTATTAGCTAAACGATGGGCCAGAGGGTTTGTTATATCTGTAGCAATAGGGGTAGTTACAGGTACTGCTATCGCTTTACAGTTATCACTCGTTTGGCCAAACTTTATGCAGCTTGCAGGGAATGTGATTGCGCTGCCACTGTTTATGGAGGTTTTTGCGTTTTTCTTTGAAGCCATATTTCTTGGAATTTACCTTTATACATGGGATCGTTTTAAAAGTAAATATACGCACTGGTTAATATCCATACCTGTAATTATTGGTGCTGGTATGTCAGCTGTCTTTATTAGCACAGTTAATTCGTTTATGAATTCACCTTCTGGCTTCACAATGGAAAACGGTGAATTTTCGGCAGTTAATCCATTTGAAGCAATGTTAAACCCATCCACTCCAACAAGAGTATTTCATGTTTTAGGAGGCTCGTACTTAACAGTTGCTGCAATCTTAGCAGCTATTGCGGCGTTCGCACTATTAAGAAAAAAGGGAGCTGCAGAATATCATAAAAAAGCATTGAAAATGACTGTTATTTCTATGTTTGTTTTTTCCATCCTAACAGCATTAGGTGGAGACTTGTCAGCAAAATACCTTGCAAAACATCAAACAGAAAAACTAGCAGCCGCAGAATGGCATTTTGAAACAGAAGGAAATGCTGATTTAGTACTTTTTGGTTGGTTAAATGAAGATAATGAAGTCGTTGGCGCCATTCGGGTTCCCGGTTTCTTAAGCTTTTTAGCGCATGGTGATTTTACTAGTGAGGTAACAGGACTAGAAGCAACACCTGAAGATGAACGACCACCATTGATTATTCATTATTTGTTTGATTTGATGGTTATGATTGGCTTCTTCTTATTAGCAGTTTCGTTTTTGTATCTTGTCCTAAGCAGATTAAAACGCTGGGATGTCCACAATAAATTTATTCTATGGCTCCTTGCTCTTGGCGGTCCACTTGCGATGTTAGCAGTTGAGTTCGGTTGGCTTTTCGCTGAGCTTGGCAGACAGCCATGGATTTTGAGAGGCTACATGACAGTAGAAGAGGCTGCGACTAAATCACCCTATATTGTGCATATGTTCTTCTTATTTTTAGCATTATACGTGGTGCTTGGAACGCTATTTATTCTTACCTTAAGAAAATTGTTTAAAGATAATCCAGTGGAGCTTGATTTGGAGAAGCACTACCCTGAATTATCAAAGGGGGATAAAAAATGAGCTATGAAATCATAGGGATTAGTGTATTATGGTTGTTTTTATATGGTTATCTAATTGTGGCATCAATTGATTTTGGTGCAGGCTTTTTTGCTTATTTTGCAAAGGTAACAAAACGAGATCACATCATAAACAAAATTATTTCGCGATATTTATCTCCAGTTTGGGAAGTAACCAATGTATTTCTAGTATTCTTTTTTGTTGGTATTGTTGGTTTCTTTCCATCATCAGCCTATTATTATGGATCTGCATTACTTGTACCTGCAAGCTTCGCCATCATTTTAATAGCGATTCGAGGCTCGTTTTATGCTTTTGAAAATTATGGATCAAAACAAAGTAATGTTTATATGTTTCTATATGGTGCTACAGGGTTGTTTATCCCCGCATCCCTGTCGGTTGCTTTAACGATTTCTGAGGGCGGATTCATTTCTGAACACAATGGTCAAGTATCATTAAAGTATTTGGAGTTATTTACGAGCCCATTGGCTTGGAGCATTGTTGGGTTAGCGATAGTATCCGTTCTTTTTATAAGTGCAAGCTTTATTACTTATTATGCTTCAAAGGCAAATGATAAACCAGCTCTTCATTTAGTGAGGAAATGGGCATTGTTTTGGGCTACACCAACCATTATTATGGCATTAACAACAATGATTGCTTTAAGTCAGAGGAACCAGCAGAATTTCGAAAATATGATTGATTTATGGTGGGTTTTTGGACTATCCATGGCATTTTTCTTAATCGCCATCAGTCTATTATATATTGGTAAATATTATGGTGTTGCCTTTATTGCCGTAATGATGCAATTTTTCTTGGCATTTTTCGGGTACGGAATGGCTAAATTTCCATATTTACTTTTCCCACAAATAAATATAGAAGAGAGTGCTACAAATCCTTCGATGGCAATTGCACTTATCGCTGCATTTATAGGAGGACTGCTTTTATTAGTTCCATCTCTTATTTTGCTTATGCGTCTATTCTTATTTGATGCAAATTATGCGAAGGGAAAGAAGTAATGAAAATACTAGATGATTACAAAGGGCTGAATTGATTATGCAAAAGCTAAAGCAGACCATATGGCTATATAAAAAAAGTATCTTTATATTAATGGGATTAACTTTATTACTTGGCATAGCAATTATTACTCAGGCTTTTGCAATGACGAGTATTGTTGACGGTGTATTTTTGAAAGATCAAACTTTTGCGGATATTGTACCATGGCTACTGCTCTTATTATTGATATTACTAATGAGGTCCGGTTCGGATTATTTAAGTAAACGTATCGGAGTATCAATAGCTAGTGATGTTAAGGGAAATATTCGTAGAGAATTATTAACAAAATATACGAATAGCTCCTTGCATATTGCTGGAAAAGGGCAAACAGGGAAAAAGGTTAGCATGCTGCTTGATGGTGTTGATGAAATGGACAGCTTTTATAGTCAATTTATTCCTCAAGTGATGCAGAGTATATTTGTGCCAATATTAATATTAATTGTAGTTTTTACACAGCATGTGAACTCTGGTCTAATATTAATAGTTTCAGCACCTTTTATTCCGATTTACATGATTATCATCGGTATTAAAACTCAAAAAAAGTCAGAGGAGAAGTTAGAAAAATTAGCTTCTTTTTCTGGCAAATTTCTTGATACATTAAAAGGACTTGTTACGTTAAAGCTATTTGACCAAACGAACCGTCAAAAGGATGAATTAGAAAAAACGAGTTTGGGCTTTCGTGACACGACACTCGAAATTCTTAAAATTGCCTTTACACAATCCTTTGCACTTGAACTTATTTCCATGTTAAGTATAGGAATTGTTGCACTGGAACTGGCTATCCAAATGATTATTTATCAAAATATATCCTTCTTTCCTGCCTTTTTCATTTTAATTCTAGTACCGGAGTTTTTTACTTCATTAAAAGAATTAGGATTAACATTTCATAATGGCAGGGCAAGTATGGGAGCAACAAAAAAAGTATTGGAAGAATTTGAAGAACAAGATAGTTTGATAGTATGGGGAGGACAAGAAATACCTGAGCAGGGCAATCCACCAACTATTAAGCTTGATCACGTAGGGTATACCTATCCTGATGACGGCTTTCAATTACAGCCCATGACTGCTACATTTCTACCAAAACAAAAAATTGCGATAGTTGGGGCAAGTGGCACAGGGAAATCTACGTTACTTCATTTATTGGCAGGGATGATAACGCCAGGCAACGGATCAATTAAACTCAATAATATGGAGCTCACTTCCTATACGGAAGCATCCTGGTTAAAGCAGATTTCTTATATTTCGCAACATCCTTATATGTTTTCAGGTACGATACTTGAAAATATTTCAATGGGGATGACAGAAGCGGTTGATGAAAAGGCTGTATATGAAGCTGCAAAACTAGCAGGGCTTTTACCGTTAATTACTTCTTTAGAAAAAGGGCTACAAACAAGCATAGGCGAAGCTGGCAGGGGACTTTCAAGTGGAGAGAAGCAGCGCGTATCCATTGCACGAGCCTTCCTTAAAAAACCAAAAATTGTTTTACTTGATGAGCCAACACGAGGACTTGATCTAGCTACGGAAGGTATTTTGCAGCAATCGATTGAAAAACTAAGTGAAATGGCAACCGTTATAACGGTTGCTCATCGTTTGCACACCATTCAAAATGCAGATCAAATTCTTTATTTGGAAAAAGGACGACTACAAGCAATCGGTACACATAAATACTTGCTAGACAATGTACCGGCATATAAAAAAGTTGTGACTATTCAAAAAGGGGGGGCAAAACAGTGAGATCATTGTTTAAAGTGATTAAGTTAATGTTAATCGAGAAAAAAGATATAGTAATCGCAATTATTTGTGGTTTCATTGCTGGTATAAGCAGTGTTGGCCTTTTTGCTGCAAGTGGTTACCTTATATCCAAATCTGCCTTAATCCCTCCCTTTTATACATTAATTATTTTAACATCTGCTGTGAAGCTACTTGGTCTTGTGAAAGCAGGGGCGAAATATGGAGAACGTCTTTATTCCCATAGAGCCACATTTACGATTTTAAGTAATTTACGAGTAGCATTCTTTGAAAAATTAACGCCACTAGTTCCAAACGTATTCCATAAATATCGAAGTGGTGATTTACTGGCACGTGTTGTTGGGGATGTTGAGAGCCTGCAAAATTTCTTTTTGAGAGTTTTTTACCCACCAATTGTGTTATTACTAGTCTTTATAAGCACAATTCTCTTTACAAGCTTCTATTCCATACAGATTGCAGTCATATTAATAATCGGATTCTTATTGACTACCATTATTATTCCAGCTCTCTTTACATTAAGACAGGTGAAAATTAACGGAAGAGTTAGGAATGAAAGAGGTCATTTATCAACATATATAACAGAAATGATGTTTGGATTTCGCGATTTAAAGCTGTTTCAACAATTGCAGATAAAACAAAACCACTTATTAAATCAATCGGAAGCCTATATTACTCAACAAAAGGCTGAAAATATAAATAAAATTTCGAGCCAATCGTTTAATGGGTTTATTACCTTCGTAGTTAGCTGGTTTGTGTTAGCAATTGGCGCGTATTTAGTGACTACTGGGACATTAGAAGGGGTAATTCTTGCAATGCTTGTCATGATTTCCTTAACTGTTTTTGAGCCTGCTGCACCGATGGCAGTCTTTCCAGTTTATATGCAGGAAAGTAAGGATGCTACACAGCGTTTATATGAAGTAATAGAAGACCCTGATATTCAGAGTAACGGTACACAGTCATCTATTTATAAGTTAGCAGATAAAGCACCTGCACTTACCTTTAAAGAGATACAATTTACTTATCAAGGAGATTGGCGCACAATCATTACGAATCTATCATTAAGCATTCCAGCCAAATCCAAAGTCGCAATTGTTGGTGCAAGTGGTTCGGGCAAGTCAACCTTGCTGCAAATCATTCTAAAGTTAATACAGGTTCAAAAAGGAACAGTTAAATGGGATGCACATGATACAGCTAGTATTGCTGACGAAGCAATCTGGGAAAAAACAAAGGTAGTATTACAGGAAAATCATTTTTTTTACGGTACAATCCGCGAAAATCTTCAATTAGCAGGTAATGACCTTACTGATGATAAGCTGAAGGATGCCTTATTTAAGGTGAATCTTGAGCATTTTTCATTAGATCAGCCTGTATTAGAGAATGCTGCAAATCTGTCTGGTGGCGAAAGACAGCGTCTAGCAATTGCTAGAGCTTTCCTTAAGAATGGCCATCTCTGGTTATTAGATGAACCAACTTCATCACTAGATGCACTGACAGAACAAACTATTTACCAAAATCTATTTGAAGCTGCCGAACAAGATACATTAATTCTAGTCAGTCACCGGTTACAAGGATTAGACAAAATGGATACAATTATTGTAATGGATCATGGCAATATAATAGAATATGGCTCTTATCAAGAGCTGATGTTTAAGGAAGGCTATTTTTATCAGATGAAAATGTTGGAGGAAAGTTTGCTGTAAAGAGATTTGAATGTATATTAAGAGGAGGCTGGGCCAAAACAAAAGATAACCAGATAACCTTTCTAAACAAGAATAATAAAAGTACAACTAAATTTGAAAAATGAAGGTTGTGTCTAAATAGAATGTTGAGTTAAAGTTAGTTCGTTTCATTGCGCTGCACCCACTCGCTTTCCGCGGGGAGGAAGATGAGCCTCCTCGTCTTCGCAAGCGGGGTCTCATCCTTTCCTCTATTTCCCTTAGTAGTCGAGTGACCTCCGCTCCATTTCACTAAAATTTCTAATTTTTTGTATCTAAACTAAAAACAAAAAACCAAACTATTTAATCAATAATTGATTAAATAGTTCGGTCTTTCCGCTGATTCACATACTTATGTCCCAGCCTCTTTTTATAGGGAATTACCCAAAGAAGTTTTTTTGCATCTAAGTCCATAGTAATACTTCAAGAAAATACATATGTCGAAATTTGCGTTTTTTTATGAAATGCACTTCATAATTCCTTCTGCCTAGACGATAGTAGTCATATTGTGATCTATATTAAAGTAAGCAGGGGGAAATATGAAATTCAAACATCGTAAGAAAAGTATTGCAGCATCACTTATTTCATTTGTTGTTCCTATTATCATCATTGCGTTAGTTGTTATTTCGTCAATTGGCTATACCTTTTCAAAACAAATCATCAAGCGACAACTTGATTATGCAATGAATACAAAAATAGAAGAAACTGCGCAAGGTATTACTACCATATTGGAAAAGGAAAATGGTTTAGCCAACAGTTTGGCAAAAACTGTTGAAGTTAATTCTGACTTATTAAAGGATAATGATTATAATGGTTTATTACAAAATTACATTCCTATGTATAATGAAACATTTGCGATGGGAATTTGGTTTGAGCCAAACGCAGTAAAAGGTAAAAAACAGTATGCACCATATGCCTATAAGGATGGAGAAAATGTTACTGTTGATGATTCCTATACTACAGGCGACCTAGATATTTGGTCTACAGAGTGGTATAAAGTTGGTTCTCAAGAAAATGGGGGCTGGACAAAGGCGTATGCAGATCCATCTACAAATGTTTCGATGGTTACATCTGCTTATCCTTTTAAGAATCAAAATGGTAACTTAATGGGTGTCGTTACAGTAGATGTTGATATTAGCAGCATCCAAAAGTTAATTACGGAAGCAAACATTGATTACGATGGGAAAGCCATGTTGGTACAGAGCGATGGGATTCTTCTCGGTGGTGTAGATGAAAAGCGTTTAACAAAGGAAAGTATCTTGGATGATAAAAACTCATCCTTGGTAACTGCTTCTAAATATATGTTAGCGAATAAGACGGGAAAAACTGAATATACAGCAGATAATGAAAAATATTTCTACTACTTTTCAACTATTCCTAATACAGACTGGAAGATAGGGATAAGTGTAAGTGAAAGTAAACTATTTGATAGCCTTAATGACTTGCTAAGAATTTTTGTCCTATCTGGACTTGTTTCGATTGTTTTGGTCACTATAGCAATTGTTATTTATTCAAATCGTATGGGGAAAACAGCGAAGAAATATAGTAACATTGCAGAGGTTGTGGCAGATGGCGGTTTAGTTAATGAATTTGCAGAGAAAGACCTGACAAGAAAAGATGAGCTTGGAGATATCGGAAGATCATTGTTTAATATGCAAAATAACTTAACAGATGTTATTAATAACTTCCAGACAAATGCTTTAAGTATTGATGATCATGCTCAAAACCTGTCTTCGTTTTCTCAACAAATGAGTGCCACCTCGGAAAACGTTGCAACAGCAATTACAACTGTCGCGGAAGGTGCAACAGAGCAGCATCATAAAATAAAAAGTGTAAATTCTGGGTTAAATCAATTTGGGACAAGCTTAGATATTATGGCGCAATCAATTAATGAAGTCGATTCCTCCACGAATTCTATATTAAGTATGGCAAATGAAAGCAGTCAAGAAATGAATATGATGATGAAGGCTTTCGAATCATTAAATGCAACATTTATGGAATTAATAGAGAGAGTAAAGTCTGTTGAATTAAACATCCGCAATGTTAATGAGATGACAGAAATTATCAATTCAATTGCTGAACAAACGAATCTGTTAGCATTGAATGCAGCTATTGAAGCAGCAAGAGTTGGTGACTCTGGAAAAGGTTTTGCTGTAGTAGCAAATGAAATCAGAAACTTGGCTGAAAAAAGCAGAGAGTCTTCTGACAAGATTGATTCCATTATTAATGGTGTTTCTAAAGATACTACGCAAATGGTTGAATCCGCAGAGGATGTTAACAAAGAACTTCTATCACAAAGAGGACAGTTAGATACAACTATTCATTCTTTTGAGGAAATAATAAATGCAGTAGAAGAGATTTCACCTAAAATCAAAGACATTAAAGATTCTTCAATAAAAATCCAACAAGAAAAAACGGTTATTATGGAAGAATTGGATCAAACAGGAGCTATAGCGGAAGATGTAGCTGCCTCAGCAGAGGAAATTTCCGCATCTGCAGAGGAAATGTCTGCTTCCATCCAAGAAGTCAGTGCATCAGCTGTCAGCTTAGGTGAGATGACGTATGAAATGAAGACTAAAATTAACTTCTTTAAATTAAAGAAAAAAGAAGACTAGTATATTATTTTGAAAGAGGCACGGATTTTATCATTCGCGCCTCTTTTTTATTTACGAGCCCTAGTAGGAACTGTTAACAAATCATTTATTACAGGATTAAAAATAAGAGTGATAAGGGTATGAAAGGTAGTGCAACCTCTAGAAATATAATTATGTCAACGATTACAATTCAATGATTTTTTTGTGATGAAATCTAGTAATCGGATAAAACCTGTTACAATATGGAGGTCATCAGGAAAGGAAGTGAACAGAGTGAAGAAGTATATTTGTATGCTGCTTACATGCTTAGTTATTAGCTCTAGTTTAGTTGTAGGTGCGGGGATGTTAACGCCAGCTGTTGCAGAAGCAGCAAGTTCGGTAACATACACTGTAACGGCAGATACATTGAATGTGAGAAGCGGTTCAAGCACTAAGTCTAAAGTGATTGGTTCTGTTAAAAAAGGAACAAAGCTGACAGTTCAGAAGAAGGAATCTAATGGCTGGTATAAGATTACCTTCAAAGGGAAAACGGGCTATGTCAGCGGTGCATATGTGAAAGCGACTACATCTGCGACAAAGACTACATATACAGTAACGGCAGATACACTGAATGTAAGAAGCGGTTCAAATACAAAGTCTAAAGTGATTGGTTCTGTAAAAAAGGGAACAAAGCTGACAGTTCAGAAGAAGGAATCTAATGGCTGGTATAAAATTGACTTTAAAGGAAAAACAGGCTATGTCAGCGGTACATATGTAAAAGCGACTTCATCTAATAGTTCTTCTAAGCAATCGATTGTGGATACTGTAAATAATATGAAGACACTTGGTAATGCCCAACAGCTGATTTTAGTTACATCAGCGAATTCTTCATCGAAAACAGCGACAATCAGAACATTTGAGAAAGCAAAGGGTAAGTGGAAGCAAGTCGATTCAATGGCAGGTGTGCTTGGCAAAAAGGGGATGACTGACAAAATGTCAGAAGGCTCACAAGCTTCGCCAACAGGAAAATATACGATTGGTACTGCGTTTGGCAGAGGTGCAAATCCAGGTACTAAATTACCATACCGTAAAATTACGAATGATGATGTATGGGTAGATGATCCAGCTTCTTCCTTATATAACACATGGCAAAAGGCTTCCAAAAACAATGGACGCTGGAATAGTGCTGAAAAAATGAATATTCCTGAGTACGATTTAGGGTTTGTTATTAATTACAATACGAAAAACCCAGTTGCAGGCAAAGGTAGTGCGATATTCTTCCATGTTGCAGGAAAATACGGCTATACTGCCGGCTGTACCGCCACGTCAAAATCAAATGTTACAACTGTTTTAAAATGGCTGAACCCAGATAAAAACCCTGTTATCATCCAGACACCAGACTCTGGCTTAGGCAAATACTAGTTATACCAAGAGCCTCACTCCTAGAGTGGGGTTATTGTTTTGTGGAATACATAATAAAAGGTGTGCAAAGGATGTCCCTTGCACACCAATATTGGATTAATGAATATCTTTCTTTTTGAAATTACCGCCCTTAACTTCTGCTACATCGTATACTGTAACAAAGGCGCCTTTATCAATTTCATAGATGATTTCTTTCATTTTGCTTTCTTCCAGCCTGTTAATGACACAAGTTATTTCTTTAAATTGTTCGCTGGAATAAGCTCCTTGAACAAGACTGTATGTTGCACTTCTGCCAAGTCTGTCACGGATTGTCTCTACCATCAATTCTGGTTCACTTGTGATGATTTTAAAGGTTTTCGATCCACTTAAACCTTCTTCGACGATATGGATAACCTTTGAGGCGATAAAGTAGGCGATACCAGAGAGGATAGCTCCTTGGAGACCAAATACAATGGAAACTATTGCAAATACAAATACATTCAAGAATAATATAAGATCACTCGTACCAAAAGGCAGTTTTCGGGATAGAAGTACTGCTAACATATCGATTCCATCAAGTGCTCCACCATTACGGAGTGCAAGACCCATGCCAAAACCGATAATAATCCCGCCGACAACGGTAATAAGCAATGTATCTCCATGAATTATTGTATTAATATGATGCATTAGTACTGTACCTGCAGCTAATGAGGCTATGCCAATTACCGAGAATATTGCAAAACTTTTACCGATTTGTTTATAACCAAGAAATACAAAAGGCAAATTTAATATTGCAATTAAGATACCTAGTGGAAGATTAGTTAGTTCGGAAATAACAATGCTTATCCCCGTAACTCCTCCGTCAGATACATTGTTTGGAATTAATACTGCTTCAAGACCGTAAGCTGTTATGAAGCCGCCAATAATTACTAATAAAATACGTGATAGAAACTTAACATTATTGGGCTTTTTTTTTGTGATCACACTCATTTCTCTTTCCTCGTTTCTGTATACTCTTTTTAAATCCTTTTTAATACTATCATAATTACCGGTTGTTTTCACAATGAAGAGTGTTAAGACATATTTTACACCTATTTTTTACATGAACTTTCCCATAAATGGAAAGTATATATAAAAAGGTTCTCTCTTCTTAATTATTCAGAGATGATTCTCTTTCCTATATTATTATCTGAAAGGGTTGTGTTTGATGCACGTTGCCATCACACTTCTTACTATTTTAGCCTCTTTTAAGTGGGGAGATTGGAAAAACTGGCGGGAATATCATGCCAGCATGTTATTTATTTCGACTGGCGGACTACTTTACGAGTATATCGTTAAGGAGGATACATTGTGGAAGTTCCATCCTGATTTCTTTTACGGTCATGAAATGGTTGTCATTACATACGCACTTATAACAATGCCTATCAGTGTATTTCTGTTTCTTTCACATTTTCCTTCGCGTTGGTCAAAAAGGATTCCATATATAGTAATATGGTCAGTTGTCTACATAATAGTAGAGTTAATCCTTTATATTACGGGGAGAATATCCTATCAAAACGGCTGGAAATTTGAGTATTCCTTTATATTTGATCTTGTCATGTTTTCTGTTATTGCCTTGCATCAGCAAAAACCAGGAAGAGCCTACCTAATATCCATTATTATTATCACTTTATTAATTCATTTGTTTAAAATTCCTTTTAAATTTTAGGATGATGCCTAATTCAAATGGTATAATTAGTAAAAACAAATGAGGTGTGAATATTGGAAAGATTAATAATGAACAATGGTGACAGCAGTAAATTAATGCATCTGTTCCTACAAATATTATCGCATCTAACTGGTAAAAGAATAAGACGATTAGAAGTATTAAAGAATGAGTGTGATGAAGGTCATACTGTTCTTGACGAAAAGCAAAAATGGTAAAATCCTTTAAATTATCGGTCGTTTAAATAGTTAGAAAGGAAGAAAACCTCAAACGCATAAAAGTTTGAGGTTTTCTTCCTTCTATTTATCAGAAAAAGGGTTGCCGATTAAAGCATTCAATTCATCATTATTATGAAGGAAATCAGCTAAAGTATAGCTGTTTAAAACAGATAAAAAAGCCATCAGTGCTTCATTTAATGCGTGCTTAAGCTTGCAGGAAGGGGTAAGTATACAATAATTCCTGCCTTCACTAAAACAATTGACAATATGAAAATCCTCTTCTGTTGCTAAAACTACTTTTCCGATATTGATTTCAGTGGGGTTCATTGCAAGCTTTATACCGCCGTTACGTCCTCTGATTGTTTCTATATAACCGAGCTTACCAAGGTGATGAATTATTTTCATCAAGTGGTTTTTAGAAATATTATATGTATCAGCAATTTCTTGAATAGTACTCAACTGACCGGTTTTTTTTAATCCTAAATATACTAATACGCGTAAAGAATAATCCGTATAATTTGTTAATCTCATTAGAAAACCTCCATTGAAGCTCTCTTTATTATAGCACCAAACTGTTTCTGATGTAATTGTGACAAATTTATGAAAGATGTATTAGATATATATCTTTTATAAATAAGTTAAGTATAATAGAAACATGTAAAACAAATACATGTTTAAATTATGGGGGAAGTAATCATGTTAAACGAAAAAACAATCGAAATTATTAAGAGTACTGTGCCTGTACTAGAAGTGCATGGAACAGCGATAACAACTCACTTTTACAAAACACTATTTACTAAACATCCGGAGTTATTGAATATTTTCAATCATGCTAACCAAAGAGAAGGGAAGCAGCAAACAGCACTAGCTAATACTGTTTATGCAGCAGCTCTTCATATTGATAAATTAGGTGCGATAATTCCAGTTGTTAAGCAAATTGCTCAAAAACACCGGGCATTAGGTGTATTGCCAGAGCATTATCCAATTGTTGGTGAGACATTACTTAATTCAATCAAGGAAGTATTAGGGGATGCGGCAACAGATGAGATTATCGGTGCATGGGGTGAAGCTTATGGCGTCATTGCAGATGCATTTATCGGAATCGAAAAGGATATGTACCAAGAAGCAAAAGAGCAGGCTGGCGGCTGGGAAGGCTTTAGAAGCTTTGTTGTTACAAAAAAAGTGGCAGAAAGCGACTGTATAACTTCCTTCTATTTAGAGCCGGAAGATGGAAAGGCAATTGCTTCCTTCCTTCCAGGACAATATTTGACAGTCAGAGTTCATCCAGAGGGAGAAGAGTATTCTCATATACGTCATTACAGCTTATCTGATGCAGCAGGCAAATCTTACTATCGAATAAGCGTTAAAAGAGAAGAACATGGGGTAGTTTCTAATTATTTGCACAAAGATGTGCAAACAGGTTCTATACTAGAAATAAGTGCACCTGCTGGAGAATTTGTTCTTGATAATAAAGAAACGCCAGTTGTATTGATTAGCGGCGGTGTTGGTATTACACCAATGATCAGCATGCTTAACACGATTGTTAAGGAGCAGCCAGAGAGAGAAGTAGTGTTTATTCATGGTGCATTGAACAGCTCTGTACATGGATTGAAAGCAGAGCTGCAAGAATTAGCTGAAAAGCATGCAAATATTAGAAGTTATGTGGCATACTCCGAACCAACGCAACAAGATTTAGAAGAGAAGGCATATGATAAAGAAGGGTTTATGGATTTAGAATGGCTACAGTCTATTATTCCAAGCAAGGATGCAGATTTCTATTTCTGCGGACCAACTGTATTTATGAAAATGATAAACTCTCATTTGAAAGCATTAGAAGTGCCAGCAGAAAATATTCATTTTGAATTTTTTGGTCCGGCAAGCAGTTTGGAATAGAAGATTAGATAAAAAGCGGGCAATTGCCCGCTTTTTTTTCGTAGACAAACACATTCAGGAATGATTTTAAACATATTAAAAGGGGGGAATTGATTTCCGTTACAGGGCGAGAGGCATCGGCATATACGCCTGATGGGTCTCGCCTGTCGCGTTAATCCTGTAGGAGACTCACCCCTTAACGCTCCAATCAATTTCCTTCTTTAAGTACTTTTCTATTTGTTTATTTTTTGTCATGGAATATGTTTATGCTGGCTGATATAAGCAGAAGAAGCTGATGATCGAATATTAATTATTGATTGTTATTTTAAACAGGAGATAACTTTTAATTGAACGAAGCAATCAGATTAAAACACCTATTTAATATGTTATCCTATACTTAAGAATAGAAGTGAAGTAAGTCACGTAATAACTGTGGCAGTACAAACTGATTATGAATTGACTCAAGATCAAGCTATTCAATTTGAAGGCGCTAATGAAATGCTTATGCTAACAGTTCAAGAGCTTTTTGAGGTGCGAGATGAGCAGCAATTATATTGATTTTGAAGTAGTAAAGAAAATGATATCTGACCAAGAAATGACTAAACGTAGAAATTCAATTAAACACAATAAAAAAGCCATTGCATCTATCAAGGGTGAAGAAAAGGTCGGGACTGTCATATTTAGCCGCAAAGCAGAATATAAAGAACCTAATGAGGCTTGATGGCATTCATGCCAAAAGATATATCAATCAATGTATAAGAAGTACTTAAGAGAATACCGAAAGATGAATTACAAGAATTATAATTCAGATAAAAAACCTTCTTGTAAAGAAAACACAGGAGTAGTTGTTAACTTTATATATGACAAAAGACATTTCAAATTAAATTGAAGTGTCTTTTTTTTTTAGGGCTGATGTTACATATAATATTAATCCATATAATCCACTTTTTTTTAATTCGCTAATTTTTTTCTTGTCTAAAGAGTGCTTTTATCATTGAAATTTATAGTGTAAAATAAAAAACCTATCGAAAAATACACCCATAAACCTTGATGGAACAGGGTTTATGAAAAAAACGTCTATTTTTTTAAAAAAAGTTTTGAAAAAGTGTTGACGATAACTCTTAAAGAATTATATAATATTACTTGTCGCTGATACAACAAACGAAACAAACGCTGAATCAGCAAAAGAAAAATTAGAATTAAGGCCCATTGGTCAAGCGGTTAAGACACCGCCCTTTCACGGCGGTAACACGGGTTCGAATCCCGTATGGGTCACCAATATATGGAGGATTAGCTCAGCTGGGAGAGCATCTGCCTTACAAGCAGAGGGTCGGCGGTTCGATCCCGTCATCCTCCACCATATATGCCGAGGTAGCTCAATTGGTAGAGCAACTGACTTGTAATTAGTAGGTTGGGGGTTCAAGTCCTCTCGTCGGCACCATCTTTCTTGAAAAAGAAATGAGTCATTAGCTCAGTTGGTAGAGCATCTGACTTTTAATCAGAGGGTCGCAGGTTCGAATCCTGCATGACTCACCATAATGCGGGTGTGGCGGAATTGGCAGACGCACTAGACTTAGGATCTAGCGCCGCAAGGCGTGGGGGTTCGACTCCCTTCACCCGCACCATTTAATTCAATATGCGGAAGTAGTTCAGTGGTAGAACATCACCTTGCCAAGGTGGGGGTCGCGGGTTCGAACCCCGTCTTCCGCTCCAGAATTACTACGACAAAATAAAAATGCGCCCGTAGCTCAATTGGATAGAGCGTCTGACTACGGATCAGAAGGTTATGGGTTCGACTCCTTTCGGGCGCGCCATATATAAACGGGAAGTAGCTCAGCTTGGTAGAGCACTTGGTTTGGGACCAAGGGGTCGCAGGTTCGAATCCTGTCTTCCCGACCATGAATACTTTCTTTGAAAATTGGGGCCTTAGCTCAGCTGGGAGAGCGCCTGCCTTGCACGCAGGAGGTCAGCGGTTCGATCCCGCTAGGCTCCACCAATTAATTTAATTAACTATATCAAAATAATGGCGGCGTAGCTCAGCTGGCTAGAGCGTACGGTTCATACCCGTGAGGTCGGGGGTTCGATCCCCTCTGCCGCTACCATATTATTTTAAACATGTTTGGACCTTTAGCTCAGTTGGTTAGAGCAGACGGCTCATAACCGTCCGGTCGTAGGTTCGAGTCCTACAAGGTCCACCATAGGAATGCGTTTCGAGGAGGAATACCCAAGTCCGGCTGAAGGGATCGGTCTTGAAAACCGACAGGCGGGTCAAACCGCGCAGGGGTTCGAATCCCCTTTCCTCCTCCATATAACTCAATTTAAATATTATTATCGCGGGGTGGAGCAGTCTGGTAGCTCGTCGGGCTCATAACCCGAAGGTCACAGGTTCAAATCCTGTCCCCGCAATCACGGTCCGGTAGTTCAGCTGGTTAGAATGCCTGCCTGTCACGCAGGAGGTCGCGGGTTCGAGTCCCGTCCGGACCGCCATTTTTTACAAAAAAATAGCAGCATGTTTCATTTTATGTCGGAGGGGTAGCGAAGTGGCTAAACGCGGCGGACTGTAAATCCGCTCCTTCGGGTTCGGCGGTTCGAATCCGTCCCCCTCCACCATTAAAATTTATAACCTTGGCGGTTGTGGCGAAGTGGTTAACGCATCGGATTGTGGCTCCGACATTCGTGGGTTCGATTCCCATCAGTCGCCCCATATTTTTTCATTGGGCTATAGCCAAGCGGTAAGGCAACGGACTTTGACTCCGTCACTCGTTGGTTCGAATCCAGCTAGCCCAGTCATAGAGGGAAGACTGGTAATAATCATAATCCCTCTCTAAATAACGCGGGTGTAGTTTAATGGTAAAACCTCAGCCTTCCAAGCTGATGTCGTGAGTTCGATTCTCATCACCCGCTCCAAAATAATATGGGCCTATAGCTCAGCTGGTTAGAGCGCACGCCTGATAAGCGTGAGGTCGATGGTTCGAGTCCATTTAGGCCCACCATATTATTGTTCCGCAGTAGCTCAGTGGTAGAGCACTCGGCTGTTAACCGAGCGGTCGTAGGTTCGAATCCTACCTGCGGAGCCATAATTACTTATGTAATACATAATTGAACAAAATCATGCGCCTTTAGCTCAGCTGGATAGAGCATACGCCTTCTAAGCGTACGGTCAGAGGTTCGAATCCTCTAAGGCGCGTACTTAAAATAAGCCCTCTCTTTTATTATTTAAAGGAGAGGGCTTATTTTTATTTTAATATAATATTATCCGCATGATAAGGGTACGGAGGAAATGTTCGTACTCTTTATGTAAACTGAAGCAGCAACACATCCTATTTTAAAATGCTGGCAACTCAGAGCTACCTCAAAGTTCTTTTTATCAGCATTTACAAAAGGGTTTAGGTAAGTTATTTATTTTTGTCTTTTTTTGCAAAAGCTAATAAAAATGAAAGAATTCAAGTGGAAAAAGGAGCTAGCGTTAACTTATGCTATTAAATTTAGCTCAATTGGTTCAATATGGTTTAATTTGAATGAAAATCGAATTTTAACTATCTTTACATGCATTAACTTAAAGGAGTATGATTGCTAACATAATATTACTTCTTATATCGCTGAGTCTATTTTAGAGCGGGGGACCCATCCGCGGTAATTTTACCGCACGGGGTGAATCCTTCTTAGTAAGGTAGGGCTACTCTTTTGGCCCGAATCCGACAGCTAACCTCGTAAGCGTGAAGAGAGAGGATGTGTAACTGGTGATCGAAAAAATCAACTCGACCACGGGGTAATCCTCCGCGGTCTTTTTTCTGTTAACTATATAAAAAAAATATCTTATATCGCTGAATCCACTTGGAGCGGGGGACCCATTTTAATTGTGAGATTTCTCACCGGGGTGAATCCTTATTAAAGGTAGGGCTACTTCTTGGCCCGAATCCGGCAGCTAACCTCGTAAGCGTTAAGACAGAAGGTATTACCTTGGAATTTTACCCCTTGTGTAATACAGGGGGTTTTTTGTGTGGAAATAATGGTAAATTTTAACATAAGAAGGAGAAAAGTATGGAAGACTTGCTTATGCTTTTTATTATCGGAATGTCCTTAACCTCTATGTATGAATTAATTAAGTGGTCTGCTAGAAAAACAGCCCGAAATGAGCAGGAGGGACAGAAATGATTATTTTTATATTTATCCTGGCATTTAGTGTTGTTAGTTATTTGCTTTATGCCTTAATAAATCCTGAGAAATTTTAGGCTGGATGGAGGGAAATAAATTGTTTTTGACAATAGTATCTATCATTCTCACATTGCTGATCATAGTTGGACTGGTAATACCAATGGGAAACTATATGGCTTCTGTTTTTAGTGACAATACAACGAAGCTAGATAAACTATTCCATCCTGTTGAAAAGTGGATATATAAGCTTGGGGGGATAAGAAACATTAACCAAAATTGGAAGCAGTATGCCTTATCGATGCTTACAGCAAATGCCTTTATGATTCTGTTAGTCTATTTAATCTTTCGGATGCAGGGACACTTACCGTTAAATCCAGGGAATATTGCGGGAATGAGCCCAGATTTAGCCTTTAATACGGCGATAAGCTTTATGACAAACACGAATTTACAGCATTATAGTGGTGAGTCTGGACTATCGTTGTTTTCCCAGTTGATAGCCATTGTTTACATGATGTTTGTCGCGCCGGCTACTGCTTTGGCTGTGGCGATTGCGTTCATAAAGGGGCTGGCTGGAAAGAATATCGGCAACTTCTTTATTGATTTTACAAAAAGCATTACAAGAATCCTGCTGCCTATTGCCTTTGTAACTAGCTTTCTCTTTATAGCGCTTGGTGTTCCGCAAACATTCGAAACAACGATGGAAGCAACGACGCTAGAAGGGGAGGTGCAGATAATAGCGACAGGGCCGATTGGTTCCTTTCTTTCCATCAAGGAGCTAGGGAACAACGGAGGAGGCTATGTTGGTGTTAACTCTGCTCATCCATTCGAAAATCCTAATGCAATCAGCAATATCTTGCAGATTATCTTAATGTTTTTATTGCCAGCATCCATTCCCATTACTTACGGAAGGCTAGTTGGAAATAAAAAACAAGGAAAAGTACTATTAATCTCAATGTCTATGATTTTTCTTGTGTTCCTCAGCACGTCTCTTTATCAAGAATATCAGGGAAACCCAGCAATTACAGCACTTGGCATATCTGCTGAAAACGGCAGTATGGAGGGAAAGGAAGTAGGATTAGGCATTGCACAGTCTGTTTTTTATGCGATAACAACAACTGCAACAGAGACCGGTGCTGTTAATACGATGCATGATACATTAACACCGATATCTGGTATGCTGTCTCTTGCCAATATGCTGTTAAATACAGTATTTGGCGGTGTCGGCTCTGGTTTTATCAATATAATGATGTATGTACTAATCGCTGTATTTATTTCTGGGCTAATGGTAGGAAGAACACCTGAATTTCTCGGCAAAAAAATAGAAGGTAAAGAAATGAAGCTGATTGCTATAACAATGTTGATTTCACCAATTCTTATATTAGTGGGGAGTGCGCTTGCGTTATTTACACCATTAGGGAGTGAGGGGATATCAAATCCAGGCTTTCACGGATTGACACAAGTACTGTACGAATTTACTTCGTCTGTTAATAATAATGGCTCAGGTTTTGAAGGGCTTGGTGATGCAACGCCATTTTGGAATATATCAACAGGAATTGCTATGTTTATTGGCAGATACTTCCCCCTTATTACCATGCTTGCAGTCTCTGGAAGTCTTGCAGCAAAAAATACTGTGCCAGAAACAGCAGGAACATTTAAGACAGACACATCTCTTTTCGGAGGTTTATTTATCGGAACAGTATTCATTGTTGGAGCGTTGACGTTTTTCCCAGTATTAGTTTTAGGGCCAATTGCAGAATTTTTAACATGGTGATGGAGGGTAGCTATGAATACTCAGGAGGAACTGCAAAGTCAGAAAGGAAGTACGTTAATGAATAATAACATTATCATACAGGCGGTTAAGGATTCATTTATTAAGCTGAATCCAACATTAATGGTGAAAAATCCAATTATGTTTATTGTAGAATTAGGCTTTTTTATCACAGTTGTTCTGGCCATTTTTCCAGACGCATTAGAAGCAAACGGGACGGAACGCGGCTTTAATATTGCCGTTTCTATCATTCTATTGTTAACTATTTTGTTTGCAAACTTTGCAGAGGCGATTGCAGAAGGACGGGGAAAGGCTCAGGCCAGTACGCTAAAACAATCTAAAACAGATATGTTCGCAAACCTTTTAAATGAAGGCAGCATTAGTCATGTACCATCCTCTCAGCTGAAAAAAGGTGACGTTGTATTAGTTAAGCAAGGAGAAACGATACCAGGTGACGGAGAAGTGATTCAAGGTTTGGCATCTGTCGATGAATCAGCAATCACGGGTGAATCTGCACCTGTTTTAAAAGAAGCTGGCGGCGATTTTAATTCTGTAACTGGCGGGACAATTGTAGTCAGTGACGAAATAAAGGTGAAAATAACAAGCAATCCTGGAGAATCCTTTTTGGATAAGATGATTTCATTAGTAGAAGGAGCAGAGCGGCAAAAAACACCGAATGAAATAGCATTGAATACGGTTTTGATTAGCTTAACTCTTATTTTCCTGTTTGTTGTCATCTCACTGCCTTTCTTTACAAACTATCTAGGCTTTCAGCTTTCATTGCCAGTATTAATTGCTCTTCTTGTGTGCTTAATTCCGACAACTATTGGCGGACTCCTTTCAGCCATTGGGATCGCTGGGATGGATCGGGTCACAAAATTCAATGTCTTGGCGATGTCGGGTAAAGCAGTTGAGGCTGCTGGTGATATTAATACGATTATTTTAGATAAAACAGGTACGATAACATTTGGGAATCGGATGGCAAGTGAATTTATCAAAGCAGGCGAGGCTGATATGGATATCTTTTATAAATGGGTTGCAGCAAGCTCACTGAAAGATGAAACACCAGAAGGCAGATCTGTTTTGGAGCTATTAAAAAAGGAAAATTATCACTATGATAATACATTGGCAGCTGGAGCGGAAATAGTTGAATTCAAAGCGGAAACAAGAATGAGCGGCTTGAATTTGCAGGATGGGAGTTTGGTCCGTAAAGGGGCAGTAGATGCCATAAAGCAATGGGTTTTATCAAAAGGAGGCATAATACCTGCAGATTTAGACAAAAAAGCGAATCATATTGCACAAGCAGGGGGTACACCTTTAGCAGTTGCAATTGACAGCCAAATAGTAGGACTCATTTATTTAAAGGATACTGTAAAACCAGGCATGAGAGAAAGATTCGAAGAGCTGCGGAGAATGGGCATAACATCAATCATGTGCACTGGCGACAATCCTTTGACTGCAGCTACGATTGCTAAGGAAGCAGGGGTTGATGAGTTTATTGCTGAATGTAAGCCAGAGGATAAAATTGCAGTCATTAAGCAGGAGCAAGCAAAAGGCAAATTGATCGCAATGACAGGCGATGGTACCAATGATGCGCCAGCATTAGCACAGGCTGATGTTGGATTGGCAATGAACAGTGGTACAACTGCTGCTAAAGAGGCTGCCAACATGGTTGATTTGGATTCTAATCCAACTAAACTCATAGAAGTAGTTAGTATTGGGAAGCAGCTGCTAATGACAAGGGGAGCATTAACAACCTTTAGCATTGCAAATGATATTGCCAAGTATTTTGCGATAGTGCCAGCCATGTTTATGGTCGCAATACCAGAAGTCAGCAGATTAAATATTATGGAGCTGCACTCACCGGTTTCGGCAATATTGTCTGCATTAATTTTTAATGCGGTTATCATCCCGCTTCTCATTCCGCTAGCAATGAAGGGAATAGCATATAAGCCAATGAGCTCTGATGCATTATTAAAGAAAAACCTGTTTTTATACGGCGCTGGAGGTGTTATCGTACCGTTCATTGGCATTAAAGTAATTGACCTGCTTATATCGACTGTATTATAAATTTTATTTGACTATTGGAAGGGATGAAAACATGTTTGCAACCGTTGCAAGAACCAGCTTGCTGTTTATGCTTATTTGTGGATTGATTTACCCGTTTGCTGTTACAGGCATTGCCTCCATTTTGCTCCCAACACAAGCTAACGGCAGCCTCGTGTACGGGGAAAATAGTGAAATAATTGGCTCTAAGCTAATTGGCCAGTCATTTACTGATGAACGTTTATTTCATGGGAGAGTTTCAAGCATTAATTATGATGCTTCAAGCTCTGGCACCAATAATTATGCACCAACAAATGCAGAGATGCTTGAGCGGACGAAGCTATCAATAGCGGATTGGGAGAGGGAAAATCCAAATCAATCACTGCAGGATTTGCCAATTGACCTAATCACAAACTCTGGATCCGGGCTTGATCCTCATATTACTCCAGAGGCAGTAAGAGCACAGATAACAAGAATCTCCAATAATACTAGCATAACAAAGCAGGCTTTACTGGATTTGATTGAGCGTCATACAGAGAAAAAGGATTGGGGGATGTTTGGCGAGGAAAAGGTTAATGTTCTGCAATTGAACATAGAATTAACGAAATTAATCCCCTAATATAGATTGGGTTTCCCGCTTGTGACTAAGCGGGAAGCTTATGAATGATGGAGTTGATGATGTGTGTGAATAAGGAACATCCATTTGCCAACAGGAGAACGCCTGAAGAAATCCTTGCAGAAATCAATAAGCAAAGCAGGGGGAAATTAAAGCTGTATATTGGCGCAGCACCAGGGGTCGGAAAGACATATAGAATGCTACAGGATGCAAATGAATTGCGGAATGAAGGAAAGGATATTGTCATTGGGCTGATTGAAACACATAACAGAATGGAAACGGGAAATCAGGTAGGAAAACTAGAGAGAGTTCCACTGCTAGAAATAACATATAAAGGAAAGAAGTTTTTTGAAGTAAATGTTCCGGCCATCTTATCAAGAAGACCTGAAATTGTCATTATTGACGAGCTTGCTCATTCGAATATTTATGGATCAGTAAATCCAAAAAGATATATAGATGTAGAAGAAATAGTAGCTGCAGGGATTGACGTTTACACAGCTGTTAATATACAGCATTTGGAAAGTATTCATGATATTGTGGAGAATTTCACTGGAGTAAAAGTAAAGGAAAGACTGCCAGACCTTTTCCTTGATAAAGCAGATGAAATTCAGCTTATTGATATCACACCAATGGAATTGAGAAAGCGGCTGAAGGAAGGAAAGATTTATGCTAACCATAAAATTCAGCAAAGCTTAAGTAATTTTTTTACGGAAGCGAATCTTTATGCATTAAGAGAGTTGGCGTTAAGAGAAGTAGCAGATGATGTGGATGAAAAAATAGAAGAAAACAATGGTCATCTTTACCAAGGTCCGATTGGACTTCATGAAAAGATATTAGTTTGCGTGCAGTATAGTGAAACAGCGGAAAAGCTGATAAGAAGAGGCTGGCGTATGGCCAATCGACTAAAGGCAAAGCTCTATGTGCTCCATGTTACAGATACTGATGTGCTGGAAATGCCGCAATGGAAAAGAGAAACGATCAGAGTATGGGAAGAATTATCCTTGCAGTTTCATGCTCAGTTTATTCTTCAGAAAAAAGGAAAGAAAAAGCCTGCTCAAATAATTGTTGAAACAGCCAAAAGTTACTTTATTACGCAAATATTATTAGGGCAATCAGCAAGAACAAGGTGGGAGGAAATTAAAAGAGGCTCCATCGTCAATGATATTATGAGACAAACAACTAATATAGATATTCATATTGTGGCAGACAGCAAGCCAATAAGAAAGGAAAATAAACGATAATGAACGTAGCATTTTTTCTTATTCCAAAACAAGAGGTTGCTTTCGTATTTCAACATTGGACAATGAGGCAGGTAATGGAAAAGATGGAATATCACCGCTACAGTGCCGTGCCAATCTTAAACAAGGATGGTCACTATTTAGGCACAATAACTGAGGGTGACTTACTGTGGAAAATGAAAAATACTGGTAATCTCGATTTTCAGCATACAAATGTGGTCAGCCTTCAAGATGTGCCGCTCCATTCTAAATATGAAGCTATTTCTGTCAACAGCGAAATAGAAGAAATTGTTAGTACCCTACTTGAACAAAACTTTGTCCCAGTCGTTGATGATTCAGGAGTGTTTATTGGGATTATTAGACGAAGAGAAGTGATGCAGTGGCTTTCAAAGCAAAATGGGAATGCGATGATACAAGAAACTGATTAGGAATGTCTAATCAGTTTCTTGTTCTTATCTTCATTATTTTGCGGTAAACACCTGATTAATCCTTTCAAGTGCCCAATCCAATTCCTGCGCTGTGATAATCAGCGGCGGCGCAAACCGAATTACAGTATCGTGCGTTTCTTTGCAAAGCAAGCCAAGATCCTTCAACCGCTCACAATATGGTCGTGCTTCCTCATATAATTCCATGCCGATAAATAATCCTCTGCCACGAACTTCTTTAATTACCGGGTTCTTGATTTCTTGCAGTTTGGCAAGAAAATAAGAGCCAAGCTCATGGGACCGTTCTGCAAGCTTTTCATCCTCAATGACTTCTAATGCTGCGATGGAGACGGCACATGCAAGTGGGTTTCCGCCAAATGTGGACCCGTGTGATCCTGGATTGAATACGCCGAGTATGTCCTTGTTAGCAACAACACAGGAAATAGGAAATACGCCTCCACCAAGTGCTTTGCCCAATATAAGCATGTCTGGCTCGATGTCTTCCCACTCATAGGCAAACATTTTTCCTGTTCTGCCAAGGCCAACTTGAATTTCATCTGCGATAAAGAGAACGTTATGCTTTTGACATAACTCAAATGCCGCTTTAATAAAGCCTGGAGGTGGGAGGATAATACCAGCTTCCCCTTGAATTGGCTCGATTAAAAATGCTGCCGTATTTGGGGTAATCGCTTGTTTAAGACTGTCTAAATCTCCGTAAGGAATGAGTTTAAAGCCAGGAAGCAATGGACCGAAACCACGCTGATATTCAGCCTCAGACGATAACGAAACGGCGGCCATCGTGCGGCCGTGGAAATTTCCTGTGCATGCAATAATTTCTGCCGAATTAGCTTTGATGCCTTTTACATCATAGGCCCAGCGTCTTGCCGCTTTAATAGCTGTTTCGACAGCCTCTGCACCAGTATTCATCGGCAATGTCATATCCTTATTTGTCCATTTACTAAGCTTCTCATACCATGGACCGAGCTGACTATGGTGAAAGGCGCGGGAGGTTAATGTCACTTTATCAGCTTGATTTTTTAAAGCCGCAATAATTTTCGGATGCCGATGTCCTTGGTTTACGGCCGAATAGGCACTAAGCATATCCATATATTTTGTGTTTTCTGGGTCTTCCACCCATACCCCTTCCGCTTTTTCAATCACTATTGGCAGGGGGTGATAATTGTTTGCTCCATATTTTTCCGTTTGCCTTATAATCCTTTCCGATAAAGACATAAGGGTTCCTCCATTCATTAGGTGGTTTCTTCAAACGTGATTTTATATCATATGATGTATTGTCCAAGCATAAATTAAAATAGCTGGTTTTTCCGTAATGTGGAAACGATATCTACTATTTGGAAATCATCTTTATTGTCAAATAATTTCAATAATATGTCAATAGGTTATCATGCTTGTTATAACCAAATTTTTAATAATTCTTAACATTGTAAAAATAATATTGCACAATGTTTATCTGTCTGCTACATTGATGGTGTGAAAAGGTTTTTTATGTCAAAAACAGAATGTAGGTCATTATGGTACAGTCTATCGATAGAGCATTAAACATTATCAAGTTAATTGCTTCTGAAAAAGGAGAATGGTGGTCCATTTCAGAAATCGCTGATAGCTTGCGTCTTCCGGTAAGTACGGTCCATCGCTTACTGAATACACTCATTCAACATCGCTTAGTACAGCAAAACCAAAATACGAAGCAATATAAACTCGGAAGCTTATGGATGGAGATCGGCTTAAGGGAGCTTGAGAAGGCTGATTATAGAACGAAAGCACGAGAAGTGATGGAAGTATTAGCACTTCAAGTAGAGGAAAGTATCTATTTCAATATTCCGGACGGAAAGGAAGCTATCATAATAGAACGTGTAGACAGTCCAACAAATGTGCGAATCATTGACAAAATCGGACTGCGAATTCCCCTTCATATCGGAGCGCCAAATAAGACAATTCTAGCTTATATGCCAGAAGAGACAATTGAGGCAAATGTAAAGGAGCTACTGCCATCATCTAAAGAAAAACAAAAAGAATTATATGGCCATTTAGCTCTTATTAAAGAACAGGGCTATGCTACTAGCTTCAGTGAAAGAACAGATGGAACATTGTCTGTTGCAGCACCTGTCTTTAATTTTAATCACGATATTGTCGGGGCAATCAGTATTGGTGTCGTCCAATATCGTGTTAGTGACGAACGTTTATCCTATTTGATTCATTGTATAAAGAAAGCGGCAGACGAAATTTCAACAGCAATAGGCAGAACCACATAATTTGCGGGTTCTGTCCATTTTTATATAGTGAATGGAAAGCAATTTCATCATACGGAAAAGAGGGCATGTCATGGAGAAATGGAGTACAAAGGAGCAATTAGTTGACCTTTTATGTAATCTTGTCAAGATTCCAAGCATTACAGGCACAAAAGCCGAAAAGGAGCTGCCTGACTATGTCATAAATCAGTTAACAAGCTTAAAATATTTCCAAGAGAATCCGCAGCATCTGCAAAAAAATCCAACAGGTGACGGAACGTATTTTGTTACTGGTCTTGTAAAAAAACAACCACTAACGAAAAAGACAGTCATACTTATCAGTCATTTTGATGTAGTAGATGTAGAGGATTATGGAAGATGGAAGGAATACGCATTTGATCCCCAAAAAATCACAGAATTATTTCGACAGCATAAGGAAGAACTGCCAAGACAGGTCAAAAACGATATGGAAACAGGAAATTGGTTATTTGGCAGGGGAACAATGGACATGAAATGTGGGCTTGCCCTCCATATGTCTATGATAGAAAAAGCATGCAACGGAGAATTCGATGGAAACATTCTGCTAGTGACAGTTCCAGATGAGGAAGTAAATTCTGTCGGAATGAGAGCGGCTGTCCCACTTTTATTAGAAATCGCACAAAAACATGACTTGGAATATGTGACGGTATTAAATGGTGAGCCGATGTTTATGCGATATCCCGGTGACCAAAATAAATATTTATATACGGGGTCGATTGGAAAATTGCTTCCAGGCTTTTTGTGCTATGGAAAAGAAACCCATGTTGGGGAACCCTTTGCAGGATTAAATGCAAATTTTATGGTCTCTTTATTGACAGAGGAATTCGAATTAAACACCGATTTATGCGAAATAGTAGAGGGGGAAATCACTCCGCCGCCAACTAATTTGATACAGTATGGGATTAAAAAGGATTATTCTGTGCAAATTCCGCATCGGGCCGTAACACTATTCAATTTATTTTTATTAGAGAAGAAAATGGATGATATTGTGACATCATTAAAAGAGACAGCTGACAGAGCGGCAGCAAACATAGCTAGTTCTTATCAAAAACAAGCTCTTGCCTTTGCTAAATTTACTCCATTTGTGCCACCGGACATGAAGGTTACTGTATTAACATTTGATGAACTTAGTAAGTATGCTGTGACAAAGTATGGAAAAGAAAGTGTGGAAAGTATTCATGCAAATATCCTGAAAAACAAGGGGGCGATGGATGATAGAGAGGCAACGATTAAAATGGTCGATAAGCTAGCGATTTTATGTAAGGAATTGGCACCGATGATGATTTTGTTTTTTGCGCCGCCCTTTTATCCAGCGATAAGCTCCTATAAAGATCCATTAATCAATAATGCTGTGCAAGCCATTCAGAAATATGGATTAGCTTCTCATGGAGTAGATTTTGAAAAAAGAAATTACTTTAATGGTATATCCGATTTAAGCTATGCTGGTTTACAGTATCCCGCTGCATCCATGATATCACTTACCGCTAATATGCCAATGTGGGAGAGGGGATACTCTGTACCACTTAAAGATTTAGAAGTATTGAACGTACCTGTTTTAAATATCGGACCTGTTGGTTTTGATGCACATCAGTGGACCGAAAGATTGGATATCGACTATGCATTTGAAACATTAAAGGATATTCTGTTCTTCAGCATTACAAAAATATTTGCAGCCAATCCATCTGTATCACATCATGAGAATGGATAATGTTCATTTAATTATTTGCTTGTACTTTTTCCGCCTTGCGAACAATAGCCATAAATAACCTAACAAATAAGAAGGAGAAAGCAATGGAAAAAAAGCTGTAATAAGAGTTCCAGCCCTTTTTATATTGGACCAGCTTCGTATTTTTCTCAATAAAATGTTCTGTAATTGCTGATGGAATGCTGAAAAGAAGGCACTTGATCACTATTCCGAGCAATTTTGAATCTTTTGATGCGTGGTTGTAATAAACACAAGTGACAGGAAAGATTAAGTAGCTGAAAAGCACACTAATGTCGAACGTCCTAAATATTCTAACAGGGTATGTAATATAGCCTTTTTTAACAGCAAGATTATCTAATATTGATGCAATGTAGCTTTTAAACAAAAAGATAATCAGCCACTCCTTTAAAGGTGGCTTTCTAATCATATTTATCAATAATCCAATGCTGGCAAAGAATAATAGTCGTAAGAAGTTTAATTCATTCCGTTTAAACATCGTTTTCTCCTTTTATTTTTTTCTTAGTTTGTCCTTGGAATTAATAAATATTTAATAGTAGATGTTAGATAATATTGGTGTTTTTTTTGGGGGTGTAATCCTAAGTGGAAATAAATAAATCATTTATTTAGGGCTTGGGCTTATAAATGAATCATCCAAGTAAATAAAAAAACCGAACTGAAAAGTTCGGTTTTAATGTAGACTATTAGCAACCTCGTCGTTTTAGACCGAAGTACTTAAAGTCCTAGTCTTTTGATTATATTAAATATGTCTGTCCCGTCCTGCCATCATTCCAAATATTGTTACAATCGCTGCTACAAAAATAAGAGTGATTAGTGGGATGGACCATACATGTGTCCAATCAAATAGGGAACCGATGAATAATGGTCCAACTGCAGCTAGAATATAGCCTGTTGATTGTGCCATACCTGAAAGCTCTGCTGCTTGCTTCGCACTATGTGAACGGAAACCAATTAAGCTTAGTGCTAATGGGAATATGCCGCCAAGAGCTAAACCAATTAATATAATGCTGATAATTAAAATAGGATAGTGGTCAGCACTAACCAATAACCCGAAATAGCCTAAAATGGCGCAAATGCCCAAACCGAAGGCAATCCAAGATTGGGACTTGAGACGGCTTGCCACAAATGGGATAAAAAAGCTGGCAGGTAAACCTACTAATTGCATAAAGGATAACATCCATCCCGCAGTCTCTATGCTCATTCCATAGCTATGCAGAATTTCTGGCAGCCATGAAATTGTCACATAAAATAAAAACGACTGAAATCCCATGAAAATAGCGATTTGCCATGCAATCGGAGAAGACCAAACTTTTGTTGGAGTAACTAGATTTGTATTTGTAACTTCAGCACTATCATTCCGATTGTATTTCTGTAAATAAAACCAGACAATAATCGCTGCTACAGCAGGAATGCCCCACACCATTTGAGCACCTTGCCAGCCTAGACCGTTCCCTTCAGCTAGCGGAACACTAAGACCTGAAGCTAAGGAAGCGAAAATACCCATTGAAGTAGAGTATACACTTGTCATGAGACCAAACTTTGTTGGGAATTTATCCTTAACAATTGCTGGCAGGAGCACATTGCCGATAGCTATGCCAATTCCGATTAGTAATGTCCCAGCGAAAAGGAAAAAGGTATATGGAATAGATCTAGAACAAATGCCTGTTAATAATACAATTAGACCGAGAAGAAGCGCCTTTTCATTTGATAACCGGCTGGATATTTTCGGTACGAGAGGTGACATGATGGAAAATGTGATTAATGGCAAGCTCATCAGTAACCCTGAACTCCAATGGGCTAGTCCAACGTCTTCCTGAATAAAGCCGACAAGAGGTCCTAAAGAAGTAATTGCCGGGCGAAGGTTGAAAGCGACAAGGACAATCCCTGCAATAAGTAAATAAATAGAAATAGATTTAGTTTTGTTATACTCAGATGATTTTGATAAGTCCATAATATTGGTAACTCCTCTCTTATGTTGCAAACCTTATACAGTATAACATAACAATGATAGTTTTTTTGAGAATGATTTTTCTAAAAAAGTAGCTAGATGATTAACTAGTTGTGCATGGGAATTAAATATTTTTTGTTTTTTTTTTGTTATATTGAAATATTCCATACATAGAAAATAGTGTAGGTAGTAACAGGTAACTTTCTCAAACACCCTCCAAATAAGAAATACAAGAATAATTCTCTGCTATTTTGCCAGATACGACCCTATTGACATTAATTTCATTGATTGGTAATGTTAAAAAAATATTTCTTATCCAGAGAGGTGGAGGGACTGGCCCTATGAAGCCTCAGCAGCAGGTCTATTGACACTGTGCTAATTCCAGTGGGTGTTGACTCCCTGATAGATGAGAGCTTAGTTTATTTGTCAGCGACACACTCTAATTTGGGTGTGTTTTTTTCTGGATATTTTAAGGAGAGTTTGGGATGGAAAACAACAAAGAACAATTTCAACGAAAAATGCAAACGAGGCATTTAGTGATGCTGTCACTTGGAGGAGTTATTGGAACAGGGCTATTCTTGAGTTCAGGCTATACGATACAGCAGGCTGGCCCAATAGGCACAATTCTTGCTTATCTTATTGGAGCGCTTGTCGTTTATTTGGTGATGCTGTGCTTAGGAGAGCTGGCTGTACATATGCCGGAAACAGGAGCATTTCACAGCTATGCCGCTAAATACATTAATCCAGCTACAGGCTATACAGTTGCATGGCTGTATTGGTTAACATGGACTGTTGCATTAGGTTCTGAATTTACAGCGGCGGGACTTCTTATGCAAAGATGGTTTCCATCTGTTAATGTATGGATTTGGAGCTTAGTATTCGCACTTTTAATATTTATGTTGAACATACTAACAGTGAGATTGTTCGCAGAATCTGAATTTTGGTTTTCTTCCATTAAAGTAATTGCTATCGCACTTTTCATTTTACTAGGCTTAGGTGCTGTTATTGGCATTATACCAATGGCACATACACAGTCAGCACCATTGCTAAGTAATTTCACAAGTGGTGATCTTTTTCCTAATGGAGCTATCACAGTATTCATGACAATGCTGGCAGTTAACTTCGCTTTTTCAGGAACAGAGTTAATCGGAATTGCAGCAGGTGAAACAGCCAATCCAGAGAAAACAGTTCCTAAAGCGATTCACACAACATTATGGCGTTTAGTTATCTTCTTTGTTGGAACGATCTTTATTTTGTCAGCACTATTGCCATCATCCGAAGCCGGTGTACTAGAAAGCCCATTTGTGGCTGTTTTTGAACGAATCGGAATCCCTTATGCAGCAGATATTATGAACTTTGTAATATTGACTGCTATTTTGTCAGCAGCGAACTCAGGACTCTATGCATCATCAAGAATGCTATGGTCACTAGCAGATAAAAATACTATTTCTCCGAGATTTAAAAAACTATCCAAAAACGGTGTTCCAGTATATGCAGTGGTATTCAGCATGCTTGGCGGAGGATTGGCCCTTTTATCAAGCATTATTGCACCAGGGACCGTTTATATCGTACTAGTGTCGATTTCTGGACTTGCTGTTGTCGCTGTATGGATGAGCATAAGTGCTTCGCAGTTTTTGTTCCGCAAACAGTATTTAAAAGAAGGTAATTCAGTTGACGATCTTGTTTATCGGACGCCACTTTATCCTTTTGTACCAATCGCATCCTTTGTACTCTGTCTTGCATCATGCATTGGAATAGCCTTTGACCCAACACAACGAATAGCCTTATATTGTGGAATACCGTTTATCGTATTCTGCTATATTAGCTTTTACATCACAAAGAAGCTTAAGAAGAAAGGGGAAGCAGAATATGTTCAGCAGCAATCCAATTAAGACTATATTAACAGAATACCCTCTAATGATTTTGGATGGAGCGTTAGCGACTGAATTAGAAGCACATGGCTGTAATTTGGATGATCCTCTTTGGTCAGCGACTGTGCTTCTAGACAATCCGGAGCTTATCTATCAGGTGCATATGGACTATTATCTAGCAGGAGCAGATTGTGTCATCACCGCGAGCTATCAAGCCTCCATTGCTGGTTTTGCCAAAAGAGGCATTCAAGAATCTGCCGCATTAGAGTTAATAAAAAAGACTGTATCCCTCGCAAAAAAAGCCAGGGATGACTTTTGGGAGGAGCATAAACAGCCAAACCCAACCCCAAATAGGCCGAAGCCGTTAGTCGCAGCATCAGTTGGACCGTATGGAGCCTACTTGGCAGATGGATCCGAATATGTCGGGAATTACGGAGTATCAGATGAAGTGTTGGCAGATTTCCATCGTAAAAGAATGGCGGCATTAATTGAAGCAGGGGCTGACCTATTAGCATTTGAAACAATTCCGTCATTGCAGGAAGCAACAGTGTTAGTAAAAATCCTAAGTGAATTCCCAGATACATATGCATGGCTCTCTTTTTCTTTAAAATCAGATACAGAAATCAGTGACGGCACGCTAATCAGAGATTGTGGAAGTTTGTTTGGCGAAAATGACCAAATTACCGCAATTGGATTAAACTGTGCACCAGCTCCGATCGTTACAGAAGCAATCAAAAATTTTAAAGAAAGTACAAATAAACCAATAATCGTCTATCCGAATTCGGGTGAAACATATAATCCTGAAACAAAAACATGGCATGGCGAGGAAGTCTGTTCCAGCTTGAACCATAAAGAATGGTTTAAAGCAGGAGCAAGCATTATTGGCGGCTGTTGCCGAACATCACCACGGGATATTGAAGAGATTGCGAAGAATTGGCGAAGGTGAATGAGGTAAATCGGAAGACCACTTCCTTACGGGAAAGTGGTCTTTTTTATATTTGTAGCATTTTCTTTTTTCAACAGTGTAATTATTTGGTATAGTAGTGGTATGTTTAAATATGCAACAGAAGGTGAACGGAATGAAGGTATTAGCAATAGCTCCATATGAAGGGCTAAAAGAATTAATTACACAGCTGGCAAAAAAAGAAAAGCTTGATATTACGACAGAAATTGGTGATTTAAACCAAGGCTTATCACTAGCAAAAGCCGCGAAAAAGCAAGGCTTTGACATTATTATAAGCAGAGGAGGAACAGCAGAACTCATTCAGCGGGAGCTGAGTATACCAGTCGTTGAAATAGAGGTTTCCGGTTATGATATGCTTCGCGTATTAACGCTTGTAAAGAAATATCCTGGAAAAACAGCAATCGTAGGTTTTGAGCAAATTGCAGAGGGTGCTGCTGCGGTTTGTGAAATTTTAAATATTAGCATGTCATCCTACAAAGTAAAACAGGAGCAGGATATCAGCGCGATCCTGGAAAATCTTAAATTAAATGGCTATCAAAATATTATTGGAGATGCTGTCACAATCAAAATGGCACATAGTGCCGGTTTGAATGGCATTCTGCTTACATCAGGAAAAGAAAGTGTCATGAAAGCTTTCCGCAATGCCGAGAAGGTATATGGATTTTATCAAAAAATAAAAGATACTTATTCTTTGCCATATCAGCTGATTCAGCAATCTGATTTGGGAATAGCTGTTTATGATGCCAATAAAACAAGAATATACAGCAATAGCCTTTTTAATGAACAAGTAACGCCGAACATGCAAGAGCAATTGCAGGAATTGTTAGGTAGTCAGGTTGGTGAAAAGCATGCCTCCTTCCTTTCAGACGCAGAAGCACACTGGAAGGTCTTACATGAGCAGCTAAATAGAAACGATGAGCAAATAACTGTCTTCAAGCTGGAAAGACTGGGCGTTAACGAGAAAAATCAAGCTGGCGTTCTGACATCATTTGGTGATGAAAAAAGAAACAATGGCCTTACATTCCTGTCTAAAAATGAAAAAGTGCAAAAGATCTTTACATTTATCCAAAATAGTAAACAAGTGAATTCAAGCATTTGGATAAACGGTGAAAAAGGAACAGGGAAAGAATATATAGCTTCCTATATACACGCAAGTAACATGCATCTAAACAGTTCTTATTTAATTACATTTGACTGTGCGCTTATGACAAAAGAGACTTGGCTGGATTGGCTATCACGGATTGATACAGAAAATGATAAGAAAACAGTGTTCATCAAAAATATCGAGTTTTTGACAATCGAACTGCAAAGAGTTTTATATCGCTTTGTAAAAGAGCATAAAGAGGAGTGCTTTTTTATCATATCTTGCAGCCAAAATATCTTTGCTAAAATCCAAACAGGTGAGTTTTTGGAAAGTCTTCATCAGCTTTTGTCTGATGTAAGCTTTGTAATGCCGCCATTACGGGAAAGAAAAGAAGATATTGAAGGGATGGCATCTGTTTTCATCAATGAACAAAACTTAAGGTATGGAAAGCAAGTCGTTGGCCTTCGTCAAGAGGCAAAAGAGTATTTAGAACAAGGGAATTGGCCAGGTAATATTAATCAGCTTAAACAAACCATAAATAATGGTGTGTTATTTTCAAATGGATATTATTTAGAAATAGAAGATGTTGCAGAAGTAATGCAAGGTGAACCTGCTGGTGTGACGAGTGATTTGACGTTAACAGGAACCTTAGATGAAATAGAAAAAAGCATCATCCAAAAAGTTTGGCTAGAAGAAGGCAAAAATCAGACGAAAACCGCCGAACGATTAGGAATTAACCGAACAACATTATGGAGAAAATTAAAAGAATAATAATCGTTGCAAAATACAACGATTTAAAAAGGTTTAAAAATTCAACTAAAAAAGTGTTGAGTTTTTAAACCTTTAGTTTTATAATGAAAAATGTAAGCGGTACATAAAATGTTAATTGTTTAAAAATGCAACTATTTGGAGGTTTATTATGGATATTAAGGGGATTATTCCAGCAATCGTGACACCAATACGCCAGGATCAAACAGTTAATGAGGTGGTGCTGCATCAGCTTGTCAGCCATCTAATAGAATCGGGAGTACACGGCATATTTGCACTTGGTACAAATGGAGAATTTCATTTGTTTAATAAAGAAGACAAACTGAAGATCGCAAAAACTGTCATTGAAGCAGCTAATGGAAAAGTTCCGGTTATTCTTGGAGCTGGCGGTAATAGTACAGAGGAATCGATCGAGCTGTCTAAAGAAATGGAAGCGCTTGGTGCAGATGCGTTATCGGTTATTACGCCATACTTTATCGCACCATCACAAGAAGAATTAAAGGAGCACTTTAAAAAAGTAGCCGAATCTACATCCTTACCTGTGCTGCTTTACAATATTCCAGGAAGAACAGGTGTGAATATTGAGCCTGAAACAGCAGCTGCACTCGCAGATGTTCCGAACATTATCGGTATTAAGGACAGCAGCGGCAACTTCGAAAATATTGAACACTATATCGAGCTGACAAAGGATAAAGACTTCTCCGTATTGGCAGGAACTGATTCGCTTATTCTACAAACATTAAAAGCAGGGGGAGCAGGGGCTGTTGCAGCAACCGCAAATTTATTGCCAGAAATAGTTGTTTCTATTTATACACAGTGGATGAATGGAAATTTGGAAGAAGCAGAGAAAGCACAAAGCAGGCTTCAGCCATTGCGAGACACATTTAAATATGGAACGCTTCCTTCAGCCTTAAAAAAGGCAGTTGTGTTATCAGGTATTGATGTTGGACCTCCTAAACTTCCCGTTAAGGAGCTTGAAGGCGAAGGACTTGAAGTGGTAAAACAAATGGTTTCTGGTTATTCAAAATTACAAGTTTAATAGGCTGGGAGGAAAAGAAAAATGCAACCGATTTATAGCTTTCAGACAGCAAAACAAATAATAGCAGGTAAAGAATCCCTTAAACGATTAAAGGATGATATCAAACTAGTAAGTAAAAACATAAATTCAGCGCTGATTATATCGCAGCCCTCCATCAGCGATTTAGGGTTTGTTGGAACAATTAAGGAGCAGCTTGAAGACCAAGGAATATATGTAAATATTAATTTAGATATTCTTCCAGAGCCTACGGTTGAAAATATCGAGGACGTTTTTCAGCAAACCTCTAATACAAAGTACGATGTTCTTATTGGTATTGGTGGAGGAAGTGTACTTGATACAACGAAGATCTTGTCTGTTTTAATGACAAATGATAAGCAAGTCAGAGAGCTTTTAGGCACTGATATGGTGGAAAAGGCTGGTGTTCCTACAGTATTAATACCAACAACTTCTGGAACTGGCGCTGAAGTTACTCCTAACGCAATTGTGACAATTCCTGAAGAGGAATTGAAAATCGGGATTGTTAGCAACCACCTATTACCGGCATTGGTTGTATTAGACCCTCTATTGACAGTTGGATTGCCAAAGCCAATTACTGCAGCGACTGGTATGGACGCATTTACTCACTCATTAGAGTCATTTATTTCAAATAAAGCAAATCCGTTAAGTGATATGTTTGCACTTGAGTCGATTCGTCTTATTGCTTCAAGTATTGTCGAGGCATATGAGAATGGATCATCAGTAGAAGCAAGAGAAAAGATGCTAGTTGGTTCCATGTACGGAGGAATGGCTTTGACAAGTGCAGGCACTGCTGCCGTTCATGCATTAGCATACCCACTTGGCGGTAAATTTAAAATTCCTCACGGTGTTGCAAACTCAATGCTGCTTCCACATGTGATGGAGTTTAACTTAGATGCTTGTACAGAAAGATTAGCACTTGTTGCAGAACCTATGGGATTAGCTGTTTCTGGTCTGTCGGCAGAGGAAAAAGCGCGAAAGGTGATTGAAAAAATCTCGGAATGGACTGCAACACTCGAGATTCCACAGGATTTACAAGCATATGGAGTGGTCGAAGAAGATATTCCGAGTTTGGCAGTTTCAGCTGCACAAGTTACTAGGCTATTGAACAATAATCCGAAAAAGGTAAGCACCGATGAAATGGAAGCGATTTATCGCAGGCTGCTTGGCTAGGGAGTGGTGTGTTAACTATGAGATTAGCAGTAATTTCTGATGATTTAACAGGTGCTAGTGATTGCGGTGCACAGCTAGTGCCTTACGGGCTGAATGTAGTCGTTTCTGTGAAAAATGACAGAATTAATCGACAAAATGATACGGTCATTTTTAATACAGACAGCCGTTCTTTATCAAAAGAAGAAGCCTATGAAAAAGTATATGAGCTTGCATCCATATTAGCAGCAGAGAAATTTGATGTAATTTATAAAAAAATCGACAGCACGATGAGAGGCAATATTGGAATAGAGTTAAATGCGCTTTTTGAAGCATTATGCCCTGACTTTATCGTCATTGCACCAGGATATCCGAAAAACGACCGAATAATCGCGAATGGCCTGCATTATTTAAATGGAAAACTGCTGCATGAAACAGAGGTAGCTAAAGATCCGAAAACACCAGTGCTTGAGTCTAATATTACGAAAATTATCGAACAGCAGGCTGGACGTAAGGTGGGCCATATTAATAAAGACGTGCTGCGAAGTGGGATTGACGAGGTTTGTAAGGCTTTGCAAAAGTATAAGCAAGAAGGAGTTTCCTACATTACTGTTGATTCAGTAGAAGAACTGAATTTTGAAGTGTTATTGCACGCTATTAATCTCATGAACTATAAAACAGTATATTGTGGTTCATCTGGATTAATTGCACATATACCGAAACTCTTTCAGTTAAAAGTCAAGGAAAAGAAACCTTTCATGCCAAATGAGCCAATTTTACCAGCATTATTCGTTGTCGGCAGTGTCAGCAAAATAGGGAGAACTCAGCTGGGTTATCTCTTAAATAATGAACAAATCGAAGGAATTGAATGTAATCCAATTAACCTTTTATCAGGAGAAAGTAGGGCACAAGAAGAGCTTGATTCCATAAAAAACCGAGCTGTTGAAGCAATCCGCACACAAAAAAATGTTGTGTTATTTTCTTCAGATAAAGTCGAGGAAACCCAAAGGGTTGGGATAGATCGAGGACTGACATTAGTGGAAATAAGCAATAATATTTCCAAAACAATAGGTAATATAGCCGTACAAATCATTCGTGAATGTCAGGTGAAACGACTTTTCCTAACAGGTGGAGATACTGCACAGCAAGTACTTGAGCATCTTGAAATTGAGTATTTTCACTTACTTGATGAAGTCGAGAGTGGTATCCCAATTGGAAGATTAGACAATAGTGGGATAATCGCAGTTACAAAAGCAGGTAACTTCGGTAATGAGTACACAATGAGCACAGTATTAAAAAAACTAAATGGCACAGATCAGCAACAACTGATTGCTGAGTAATAATACTTTCCAAAAGAGGAGGGAAAATCAAGATGAAGCCAGTTATAGGAATTACAATGGGGGACGCTGCAGGCGTAGGACCCGAGATTATTGTTAAAGCACTAGCACACCAAGAAACATACGATTTGTGCAAGCCTGTCGTAATAGGTGATTCCTCCATTTTAGTAAGAGCAATCAATATTTTAGGTTATTCTTTTAAAGTAAATATAGTTAAAGCAGTCCCAGAGGCAAAATTCCAACACGGAGTTATCGATATTGTTGATTTAGACTTGCTCGAATCAAATCTTGAATTTGGTAAGGTATCAGCGCAATCCGGCGCAGCTGCGTTTAAGTTTTTGGAAAAGGCAGTACAGCTTGCAAAGGATAAGGAAATAGCGGCAATCTGTACTGCTCCCTTAAATAAAGAGGCAATGCATTTAGGCGGCTATAAGTATCCTGGTCATACAGAAATATTAGCAGATTTAACAGATACAAAGGATTATTCCATGATGCTGTCATCACCAAAGCTAAAGGTAATACATTTGACAACACATGTTGGTTTAAGAAAAGCAATTGATTTAATTGATCCTGAGCGTACATATAAAGTAATTCAATTAGCGGATGAAACATTAAGAAATGCTGGTATGCCAAACCCAAGAATTGCTGTTTGCGGAATAAACCCGCATGCAGGGGAAAATGGTCTGTTCGGTATGGGGGAAGAAGAGGAAAAATTACAGCCTGCCATTGAAAAAGCTGCTGCAGAAGGTGTAAATGTTACCGGACCGTATCCTGCCGATACTTTATTTTTCCGAGCTGTAAGGGGAGATTTTGATATTGTAGTAGCTTGTTATCATGATCAAGGACATGTACCGATAAAGGTTCTCGGCTTAGAAGAAGGCGTGAATATCACCGTTGGTTTAAATGGCGGCATTATCCGAACATCAGTTGATCATGGTACTGCCTTTGATATTGCAGGTAAAGGGATTGCAGATGAAAGAAGTATGCTTGCTGCATTAACATCTGCTGCTGAATTAGCTCCTAAAGAAGTCAAAAAATAATCAAGCTAGGGAGGGAGGTTAGCGATATGCTATCTTTCCCCTGCGCAGTGAAAAGGAGAATGAACATGAAAGTTGTTTCAACTTCACCTTCATTTGCTAAATACTCCAATGAACCAATCGAATTCTTAAGAAATCACCAAATCGAGTTTGAGTATTTACCAGCAGATATTACAGAAGCTGAATTCATTGAGAAAATGCAAGGGGTTAATGCGGCGATTGTTGCTTTTAATACCATTAGCGAAAAGGTACTTGATAGCTTGCCAGATTTAAAGATTGTCTGCAAGCATGGTGTCGGTGTTGACAATATAGACGTAAAAGCGGCACAGGACAGAGGGGTCGTTGTCACAAATGTCCCTAATGCCAACAAGCATGCTGTAGCTGATTTTGCATTTGCACTAATGCTTTCATTAGCGAGAAAAATACCTGAAGCCAATGATAAAACCAAAAAAGGGGAATGGCCAAGAATTTTTGGTTCAGATGTATACGGAAAAACGTTAGGAATCGTTGGGCTTGGAATGATTGGCAGAGAAGTAGCGAAAAGGGCAAAAGGCTTTGATATGAAAATAGTCGCCTATGATCCATATCCAAACGATGCATTTGCTGCGGAGTATGGTATTGAATATGTGCAACTTGAAGAATTGCTGACAAGTAGTGACTTTATCACATTACATATGCCATTAACACCACAAACAAGAAATCTCATCGCAGAAAAAGAGTTTGCACTTATGAAGGAAGAGGCATTTATTGTAAACGCTTCACGAGGTGGCATTGTTTCTGAAGCTGCTTTATATGAAGCATTGAAAAATGGCAAAATTGCTGGAGCTGCTTTAGATGTGTTTGAAGAAGAGCCTGCTACCGATCATCCGCTTTTTGAGCATTCCAATTTTATTGCCTTGCCACATATAGCCGGCTATACAAGTGGAGCAATTAATACCCTTGGTATGGTGTGTGTGCAGAATATTGTTGACGTACTTGTTAACAACAAAGAACCAAACCATGTAATTAAGCTATAAATGCACTTTTTTTCGAAATGTAAGGAAATGCTTCCACTATAAATGATGAAATGGGTGAACAATGTATGATAGAAAATAAACAGACCATTCCTAATGAAGGCATACAGCCTGCAAGAAAGAAATCAAAGGTCCGCTGGGTTGTCATTTTCCTCATGTGGCTGGCAATTGCCATCAATTACATTGACCGTACGGTGCTCTCTGCTGCTGCACCATATATTACAGAGGAATTCCACTTATCTGCAGCACAAATGGGTGTTATCATGTCAGGCTTCTTTTGGTCCTATGCACTGTTACAAATTCCAGCAGGCTGGTTTGCAGATAAATACGGACAAAAGAAAACGCTCGGATTTGCAGTAATTTGGTGGTCTGTAGCTACTGCAGTGACAGGGCTGGCAACTGGCTTTAAATCACTGTTAGGATTTCGGGTTGCGCTAGGTGTAGGGGAAGCTGCTGCATACCCAAGTAATGCGGGAATTGCATCAAAGTGGTTCCCTGATAAAGAAAGAGCAACCGTTTCAAGTATTTTTGACAGCGGTTCCAAGTTCGGCGGAGCAATCGCAATGCCACTAATTGTTTGGCTGATTGCCCTTGTTGGCTGGAAGGCAACCTTTGTAGTTATCGGATTATTAGGAGTCATTTGGGGAGTTATTTGGTTCATCTATTTTAAAGAAAATCCAGAGGACCATAAAGGTGTGAATGAAGAAGAACTTCATTATATCCGCTCTGGACAATCTCGAAAAGATGGATTATCAAGCGCTCCAGCAATGAAATGGTATGAGTTACTAAAATACCGCAATATTTGGGCTATGTGTCTTGGTTTCTTTGTCATTAACTATAATTCCTATTTCTTTATTACATGGCTGCCATCATACCTTGTTGAAGAAAGAGGCATGAATTTAATTGAGATGGGTTTTATCGCGTCATTACCACTATTAGTAGCGATGGTAGTAGAGGTTATTGCTGGCTGGACTTCTGATAAAGTAGCTGCAAGCGGCAAACTATCGTTAACGGCAACAAGAAAACTATTTTTGATTATAGGCTTATTGATGGCATCTTGTATCGGATTTGCTGCCTTTGCAGATTCAGCAGTTCTAGCAGTAGTGTTATTATGTATCGCTAAATCAGGAACAACTGTAGCTGCATCACAAGTATGGGCATTGCCTTCAGACGTAGCTCCAAAAAATATGACATCCATCGTTGCAGGTATGCAAAATACAGTGTCTAATATGGGTGGCGTAGTTGGACCGATTATTACAGGCTTTATCGTTGCAGCTACAGGCTCCTTCGTCCCTGCACTTTTGTTTTCAGCAGGATTAATTATCCTAGGAATATTCAATTATATATTCCTGTTAGGTAAGGTTGAACCTTTAGATGCTTAATTGGTATTGATTTTTGAAGAGGCTGAAATGGCCTCTTTTTTGTTGGCAAGTATATAAAGCTCTGCTTGTCCATAGGAAATTCAGATTAGAATTTTTACTAGATGAGAATTGGGGTAAAGGCAAGGGTTGTACCAATGGTTAAAACTTAATATGATAAATATATGCCAGATGAAAAGGGAGGTATTTGTCATTTCAAAGATAGCGTATAGTTCTTTTTGGAAACAAAGCGTTTTAGGATCCCTAATAGTTTTGTGTATTACATTCTTTCTTCATGATTTCATTGTAGAAAATGCTCAATTAAATGTCTTTGTGGATTTCCTTATTTTTGTGGTAATATTCTTTGTCCTGCAAACGATGTATTTTTTGCCCGTCCTAAGATTTCATCTAAAAACTAAAAAGCATGTCCAGTTGTTAACAGTATTGTTACAACTGGACATGCTTTTTTACTTGACTTACTTATTGTAAAAGAATAAATCTAGATAAATTAGCAGTAAAAGAGCTATGTTATGATAGATATAAGAATAATAAATATCCTTTTGTGTCAGAAAAGAGGAAGTAAATGAAATACTTAGACAAACGGTTAGCACAGGAAATCGTCAACCGAACGATGACAATCATCAACTGGAATATTAATGTGATGAATGAAAAAGGGATTATCATAGCTTCTGGTGATGAGCGACGGGTCGATGCTGTCCATGAAGGCGCATTAAAGGTGATTGAAACGCAAGCTGGTTTTGAAATTGCTGATACAGAAATTGGGCAATTCCATGGCGTAAAAGCGGGCATTAACTTACCGATCAAATCTTTCGATAAAGTGGTCGGAGTTATTGGGATTACAGGAAATCCAACAGAAATCCGCCATTATGGAGAGCTTGTGAAGATGGCTGCCGAAATGATTATCCAGCAAGCATTTTTAATGGAGGAAATGCAATGGGATGAGCGTCTTAAGGAGGAGCTTGTAACCAAACTTCTTGACGGGAAGGAATACGATGCGCTCTTTTTTGACAGGGCGAAACGGCTCGGCATAGATGTGCGTATACCGAGGACGGCGGTAATTATTGCATCTATGGATAAAGCGAGAGTGTTTAAATCGCTCCGTTCTAAGCTGTTAAAGGATGATCTCCATGTAGTTCACCAGCAATATATCATTCTATTAAAAAAGATAGCTTTAAAGGATGGAGTTTGGAATGAAGCTGCTACAAAGCTTGAACTAAAGAAGTGGGCAGCCTACTTTGAAAAACAGGAAGGGATATCAGTTAAAATTGCACTTGGATCATATCATAGTGGCATGGAAGGTCTAAGCGTTTCTTATCAGGAGGCTGTTCATGCTTTGAAGGTTGGAATGAAGCTGTCTCCAGATACAACTCTATATTTCTCAGATGATAGTAAGCTGCCGATCTTTCTTTCACAAGCGCTAGAGCTAGGATTAAGTGTCAGCATGGAACCATATGTTGACCGCCTCAAGCATCAGGATAAAAAAGGGGAACTGCTTGAAACATTACTTATGTATGTGGAGGAAAATGGCGATGTCAACAAAGTCGCTAGCAAGCTGTTTATCCATCGGAACACACTTCGGTACCGTTTAGAAAGAATTAATGAGCTGACAGGCAAAAACCCGCGAAAATTGAAGGAGCTAGTGGAGCTTTATCTTTCGCTCCTGCAAAATCAGCTTTCATAAAATATTGTGCAAATGCACAAAAAAGCTTGGTGCTGCCAAGCTTATTTTTTATGCTGTGTCCAAAGAAAAACCATCAGCAACCGCTTACAATATGTATATAACAAACGAGGAGGAACTCTTGTGGATGACATTCAAGTAAGTGCATTAGGAGCGATTGTTGCACTTGTTGTAGCAATCGTTTTGATACTTAAAAAGGTCTCTCCTGCTTATGGGATGATTGCCGGCGCCTTAGTTGGGGGGCTTGTCGGAGGAGTTGATATAGTTAATACCGTTTCATTAATGATGGCAGGTGCGGAGGATATCATTCCTGCTTTATTAAGAATTTTGGCTGCCGGTGTGCTTGCTGGTGTATTGATTGAATCTGGAGCAGCAGCTGTTATAGCCGAAACAATCGTTAAGAAGCTGGGAGAAACACGAGCGCTTCTCGCTTTATCATTAGCGACAATGATTCTGACAACAGTTGGGGTATTTGTCGATGTTGCTGTCATTACAGTTGCACCAATTGCACTTGCCATTGCTAAAAAGGCAGGCATTTCAAAAATGGCCATACTACTGGCAATGATTGGCGGAGGAAAAGCTGGTAATATCATGTCTCCAAACCCAAATGCGATTGCAGCGTCAGATGCCTTTGATGTTCCGCTAACCTCGATTATGGCGGCAGGTATCATCCCGGCTGTATTCGGGCTTATCGTTACATACATACTCGCAAAAAAACTTGTGAATAAAGGGTCAGTCATCCAAGTAGAGGAAATCGACGCTCCTAATAGTTTAAAGCTTCCTTCCTTTTTAACAGCTATTATTGCCCCAATTGTTACGATATTGCTATTGTCATTACGACCGTTGTTTAATATTAGTATTGATCCAATGATTGCCTTGCCAGCTGGCGGTGTTGTCGGGGCAATTGTAATGGGAAGAGGGAAAAAGATTAATGATTATGCTGTTTCCGGATTAGGTAAGATGACCAGTGTTGCCATCATGCTGCTTGGAACAGGTACATTAGCAGGTATTATTGCAAATTCCGGCTTAAAGGATGTACTCATAGATGGCTTAAATGTCCTTGGATTTCCCGGCTTTGTGCTTGCACCAGTCTCCGGTATTTTTATGTCAGCGGCGACAGCATCTACAACTGCAGGAACAGCGGTTGCAAGCCAAGTGTTTAGTTCAACCATTTTAGATATGGGTGTTTCCGCACTGGCTGGGGCAGCAATGATTCACGCAGGAGCAACAGTGCTCGACCATCTCCCGCACGGCAGCTTTTTCCATTCAACAGGCGGCAGTGTCAATATGGAAATGAAGGAGCGTTTAAAGCTGATACCTTATGAAACGCTAGTTGGTTTAACATTAGCACTTATTTCAACGCTTATTTATGGGGTTTTTCACTTATTTGGCTAATAAATAGAGAGGAGCAAAAATAATGAAGATTGTCCTTGCACCAGATTCCTTTAAAGAAAGCTTGTCAGCATTACAGGTAGCAGAGTCGATAGAAAGAGGCTTCAAGCAGGTTCTTCCAAATGCTGAATATGTGAAGGTTCCAATGGCAGATGGCGGAGAAGGCACTGTTCAGTCTTTAGTTGATGCAACAGGCGGAAGAATTATCAAAAAAACAGTGACAGGACCATTGGGAGAAGCAGCAGAGGCGTTTTTTGGCATATTAGGGAATGAAAAAACAGCGGTAATTGAAATGGCCGCCGCCTCTGGCCTTCACTTAGTTCCAGCAACAAAAAGAAATCCACTACTTACAACAACAAGAGGCACTGGCGAAATGATTGCCGCTGCACTAGACTATAATGTCAATCATATAATTATCGGAATTGGCGGCAGTGCTACAAATGAAGGCGGTGCTGGGATGGCGAGAGCGCTCGGTACACGTTTTCTTAATTCAGACGGACAAGAGATAGGAGAAGGAGGCGGGGCTTTAAGCGATCTCGCTGCCATTGATTTATCCAGGTTAGACTCAAGATTAGCAGATGTCAAAATAGAAGTAGCCTGCGATGTTGATAACCCGCTTATTGGCCCAAAAGGAGCTTCTGCTATCTATGGACCACAAAAAGGGGCGACACCAGTAATCGTCAACCAACTGGATGAAAACCTTGCTCATTATGCGGCAATTATTGAAAAAGATCTCGGCGTGAAAATAGCAGATGTGCCTGGAGCCGGTGCTGCAGGTGGTCTTGGTGGAGGTTTGCTGGCATTTATGCAAGCTAAATTAAGTCGTGGGGTCGATATTGTTATGGAAGCAGCAAAGCTTTCCGACATCATTGCGGGAGCTGATTTAGTCATTACAGGCGAAGGTAAAATTGACGGACAGACCATCTTCGGAAAAACCCCAATCGGTGTTGCGAAAACAGCCAAAAAACACGGCGTACCTGTAATTGGGATTGCTGGAAACGTCGCAAGTGATAGTGATGTTGTTCATGAGTACGGGATTGATGCCATATTCAGCATAGTTCCAGGTGCAGTGTCCTTACAGGAGGCTTTCCTCCATGCAGACGAATTTGTCGAGAGAACAGCCCGCAATATTGCTGCAGTCTGGCAGTTGAAAAGAAAATAAGAGTCGCAAGTATACTGGTGACTCCCTTATAAAGCGTCGGTGAGCTTCCTTGTAATTGCCAGAGTAGAGAGTTGATGGAGGTAGAGTGCAGACTAGGTATTTGTTTTGGTCTTGAAGTGGAGACACCAATTGCTTAATGAGTAATAATAAAATTAGATTGAAATTAAAAGTAAAAGCCATGGTGCTTTTACTTTTTTATTATGTTTGAAAAATAAAAAATTGACTGGAATCCAACTGTTCCATCTAATGAACATATTGGATTTTGAAACTTTATTTGACTTAATACGTAAATAATTATTATAAATATTAACGAAAAAGTTAGGTTTAATGCTAACAAAGAAAGTTATTAATCGGTAATAGAATTGGCCAATTTTAAAGGAGGCTTTTTATGAAACAGCTTTATATAAAGCAAAAGGTATTCAGTTTAAGTGGAAAGTTTACAGTTAAGGATCAGCAGGAAAAAGATATTTATTATGTGGAAGGGAGCTTTATGCAAATACCAAAGACTTTCTCCATTATGAATACAGCAAGACAAGAAGTTGCCCTTATTACTAAAAAGGTATTTAGCTTTTTACCGAAGTTTTATGTAGAGGTCAATGGTCAAGAGGAGCTAACGATAAAAAAAGAATTTTCGTTTTTTAAACCACGTTACACGATAGATGCTGCTGGTATTGATGTACAGGGTAACTGGTGGGATATGGACTTTCAGGTCCTGCAGCATGGGGAAGTGATCGGTACAGTTAGCAAGGAGTGGTTCACTTGGGGTGACAGCTATAAGGTTCAAGTAGTGAACGAAGACATGGAGGCTATAATTATTGCGTTGGTTGTTGCAATTGATTGTGTGAAGGCTGATGAAGCAGCTGCTTCTTCTGCGGCGACCTGATGCCAATTTGCTGAAGTAATTATTATGTTAGGAAATCATAACACATCCTTTTTTCATTATGATAAAACCTCATTTAGATATAGTGCTTTTTCCAGTACTAAATCTAATTGAGGTTTTTTTTGTTAAGTATACTGGGTATCTTGCGTTCTATTATTTTAGCTTTCATTTTTTCAAAACAAAAAAACTCCATGTATTAAGAAATAAATTTAGAAATAGTGATAAAAATCCTTACAGGTCTTTAGATGTGTTTTTGTTCATTAAAGAAATTGAATTGTGAAATTATGGTAACGTTTTCATCCTTGGTATAATTCAAAAAAATTAAATAAAGTTGATATAGTAGCAACGCTTTAACACGGAAATGTAGCAAAAAGAATATGTGAGAAAATCTTACATGTTGCTTGCAGTACTACTAGGTAGCCGAGTAAACTAGGCACAGGGATATTATCGGAATAATCCGAAAGTTTTGAGGGGGCTGCCAGTTATGTTAAAGCGAAAGTTAATTTTGATTGGAAATGGAATGGCCGGAATTAGGACGATAGAAGAAATATTAAAACTTGATCCAGATGGATTTGACATTACTGTTTTTGGAAGTGAACCACATCCAAACTATAACCGAATCCAATTATCAAAGGTTTTGCAGGGAGATACAACGGTTGCAGATATTACATTGAATGATTGGAATTGGTATGAAAGCAACAATATTCGCTTATATCCAGGTGAAAGCGTAATTAATGTTGATACAAAAAAACAGATTGTTTATACAGATAAGAATCGCGAAGAACCTTATGATAAGTTAATTATTGCAACTGGATCTAATCCGTTTATGCTGCCACTGCCTGGTTCAGATAAACAGGGTGTAACTGCATTTCGCGATATTAAAGATTGTGAAACAATGCTGCAATACTCAAAAAAGTATAAGAAAGCAGCCGTTATTGGAGGAGGCTTGCTAGGACTTGAAGCGGCTCGTGGGCTGCTTAATCTTGGAATGAAGGTAGATGTTATTCACATTAATGAATATATTATGGACAGACAATTAGATAGAGAGGCAGGTAAGCTGTTACAAAAAGAGTTGGAAAATCAAGGCATGAACTTTTTATTAAATAAACAGACAACTGAAATTCTTGGGAAAAAACAGGTAACAGGATTACGGTTTAAAACCGGTGAAAAGATTGCAGCAGACTTGGTTGTTATGGCAGTCGGAATAAAACCAAACGTGGCATTAGCTGAAAAATCCGGTATTCCTGTTAATCGAGGGATTGTCGTTAATGATTATATGGAAACGGATATTCCTAATATATTTGCAGTTGGTGAATGTGCTGAGCACAGAGGAATGGTATACGGCTTAGTTGCCCCACTATATCAACAGGGAGAAGCGTTAGCTAAACGTATTTGCAGTGTATACGATGAGGGATACAAAGGGTCGGTTCTTTCCTCGCAATTAAAAGTGTCAGGTGTAGATGTCTTCTCTACTGGAAAAATCAGAGAGGATGAGAACACTAAGGCAATAAAAATGTTGGATGATTGGAATGGCATCTATAAAAAGATAATGATAGAGCAAGGGAAAATAATTGGAGCTGTTTTGTTTGGTAATACCAAGGAAGGCAATCGATTATTAAATTTAATCAAGAATGGTGCAAATATAGAGGAATATACAGAATCAAATCAGACGGAAGAATCTGGTGCCAGCTTAGTAGCACAGATGACAGATGATGAAGTGGTATGTGGATGTAATGGCGTAACGAAGGGGAATATTGTCTCGGCTATTAATAATGATGGACTTACAACAGTTGAACAGGTAAAGGGGTGTACGAATGCTTCACGTTCATGTGGCTCATGTAAGTCATTAGTTGCTGATATTTTAGAATTTACACTAGGTGATAAATATAGTGAAGACCACAAGGAATCCATTTGTGCTTGTACCACGTTAACAAGGGATGAAGTTGTTGATGAAATCAGAGAAAAGCATCTTACACATACACGGGAAGTTATGAATGTTTTGGGCTGGAAAAACGATGACGGATGCTCTAAATGCAGACCAGCATTAAATTATTATTTAGGAATGCTGAACCCAACGGAATATAAGGACGAAAGGGAATCTCGTTTTGTTAATGAAAGATTGCATGCCAATATTCAAAATAACGGTACCTTTAGTGTGATTCCAAGAATGTATGGTGGTGTTACTAATGCAGATGACCTCAGAAAGATTGCTGATGTAGCAGATAAATACAAGGTGAAAATGATTAAATTAACTGGGGGACAACGCATTAACTTGCTTGGTGTTCAAAAGCAGGACTTACCAAGTATTTGGGCAGAGCTTGGGATGCCATCAGGACATGGTTATGCTAAAGGATTACGTACAGTTAAAACTTGTGTTGGTGCAGACTTCTGTCGTTTTGGCACACAAGACTCAGTAGGAATGGGAATTGAATTAGAGAAGAAATTTGAAGGATTGAATGGACCACATAAAATAAAAATGGCTGTATCAGCTTGTCCAAGAAACTGTGCTGAGAGCGGAATTAAGGATGTTGGAGTTGTTGGTTTAGATGGAGTATGGGAACTTTATGTAGGAGGTAATGCAGGTACTGATCTTAGGGAGGGTGACTTATTCGTTAAGGTGAAAACAAAAGCTGAGGTACTTGAATGGACTGGGGCCTTTTTACAGTACTATCGAGAAACAGCGAATTACTTAGAAAGAACATCTGTATGGGTTGGCCGTCTTGGTATTGATCATGTGAAGGAAAAACTTGAAGATAAAGGCTTCCGTGATGAACTGAATAAACGGATGGATATAACTTTAGCAACCGTTCAAGAACCATGGAGTGAAACACTTAAGGATGAAAATTTAGTAAAAAGACTTTATGAAACAGTTAATGTTCCAGTAGCTTCTAAATGATAGGTAGGGGGAGTAATTGTGGAAAATACACTAGGAAGAGTCTTAATCGGTAAATATTCGGATTTGCCAGAACGCCTTGGAAAAACAGCTTTTGTTGGGAAGGAAGAGATTGCGTTATTTAAGCTAGCAAATGGGAAGGTCCGTGCCATAAAGAATCGATGCCCCCATAAAGGCGGTGTCCTTGCAGAGGGAATGGTAAGCGGAGAACATGTTTTTTGCCCGATGCATGATTGGAAAATTAATGTGTGTGACGGCCAGGTTCAAGCACCAGATCATGGTTGTGTTAAAGCATATAAAGTGGAAGTGGAAGAGAACCTTGTATACATTGTTATCTGATTTTACAAAAGGAGGAATACCATGTCATTCGTAAAGACAGATCAAGTAGTGCAGGGCATGATTGAGGCTGGTGAAGCAAAAGCGAAATTATCTGTTATAGACATGTTAATTCGAGGAGGGCTTGCAGGGGCCCTTCTTGGGTTTGGTACAACATTGGCATTCACCGCTGAAATTCAAACGGGAATGGGGATTTTTGGAGCAATATTATTTCCGGCTTGTTTTGTATTAGTCATACTGCTCGGGCTTGAATTAGTAACAGGGAGTTTTGCGCTCATCCCTTTAGCTGTTTTAGAAAAAAGGGTTTCCGTTTTTCAAATGCTTTCAAACTGGTTTTGGGTCATAATCGGTCATTTAATAGGAGCAGGACTGTATGCTTTGCTATATGTTATCGCCACAACGCAACTTAGTCATGTGACTGACAATGCTATCGCTGCAAAAATTATCGCAGTTGCAGAAGCAAAAACGTTATTGTATGCAAACCTTGGCAGTGATGGTTTAATCGTCGTTTTTGTGAAAGCATTACTATGTAATTGGATGGTAACATTAGGGGCAGTCATGGCGATGACATCTACAAACACAATGGGAAAAATTGTTGCTATGTGGTTGCCGATTTTGATCTTCTTTGCACAAGGATTTGAACATGCTGTTGTAAATATGTTTGTCATTCCTGCAGGGATGATGTTAGGTGCGGATGTGTCGTTAGCAGATTGGTGGTTATGGAATCAGCTCCCTGTTCTATTCGGCAATTTAGTAAGTGGCGTTGTATTTACAGGTCTAGCATTATACTTTACTCATCATAAAGTGAAAAAGAAAACTAGTAGCATGGTAGTTTCAGAAAAGGAAGACTATATTGCTGAAACATAACAAGTTATTTTAGGGGAGGCATGATGATGGGGAAAGTATATATAGTTGGAGCAGGCCCAGGTAATCCTGACTTACTTACAATTAAAGGTTTAAAATGTATACAGCAAGCCGACGTTATTGTATATGATCGATTAGTTAATAGAGAATTATTGCGGGAAGCAAAATCACATGCAGAATTCATTTATTGTGGCAAACAACCAAAATTTCATACAATGCCACAAGAAATGATTAACCAGCTATTGGTACAATATGCTCGCTCAGGAAAAATAGTTACTAGACTTAAAGGTGGGGACCCTTTTGTGTTCGGCAGAGGGGCGGAAGAGATAGAGGAATTGGTAAGGAACGATATTCCTTATGAAATCGTACCAGGTGTAACAGCTGGAATTGCTGCTCCAGCTTATGCTGGAATTCCCATCACACATAGGGAGCTTGGTAACTCATTTGCAATCATTACTGGTCATTGCAAAAACGGAGAACCAACAGATATTAAGTGGGAAAGTCTTATTCATGGGGTGGATACATTAGCTATCTATATGGGAGTAGGAAATCTGCCATATATATGTGACCAATTAGTAAAGCATGGAAAGCGGGAGGATACACCTGTCGCAATTATTCAAGAAGGTACCACCTCCGGACAAAAAACAGTAACAGGTACAATTGCAACAATTGTAAGTATTGCGCAAAAAACAAAGATAAACAACCCGGCAATGATTATTGTTGGTGAAGTTGTTAGCTTTAGAAATAGAATAGAGCAAATTCAAGCAGCGAATAAACAAGTCACCATGGAACTTGTTTCAGGAAGCTAAAATGTAAAATGTTGATTATGGATGCGATAAATACAGACAACACATACTAAGAATGATTGGGTTGTTATTTTATTTCTATTACTATACAAAAGGACCATAGTGAAAATTTATGGTCCTTTTGCTAATTTTCAGGAAATCTAAACTGATTATCACATTATTATATATTGCGTACGAAAAAATAATATGTTACTATGTGTGTAACCGGTTACACAAAAGAGGTGAACACATGGCTACAATACGGGATGTTGCCAAAAGAGCTGGAGTATCTGTGGCAACCGTTTCGAGAGTATTAAACAATAAAGGCTATGCACATGAAGATACGAGGAAGCTCGTTAACGACGCAATAAAGGAATTAAATTACAAACCAAATGAAGTAGCAAGATCTTTATATAAAAAAAAATCAAGATTAATAGGGTTATTGCTTCCTGATATTCGCAATCCCTTTTTTCCTGAGCTAGCTCGTGGGGTAGAGGATGAAATGCAGGAGCAAGGACTCCACTTAATTATTGGAAATGCGGATGAAAAACTAGAAAAAGAAATAGATTACATACAGACTTTTAAACAAAATAATGTAATAGGCATTATTTCAGCAACAAATCACGCTGAGACAAAGCTTTACGAAAATCTGTCCTTTCCTGTCGTCTTACTTGATCGCATAACAGGCAGTTATCCTTCCGTTTATGCAGATGGATTGGATGGAGGAAAAAAGGCAGCACAAGAAATGGTCAGAAGGGGAAGTAAACGAATCGCATTACTCAGAGGTCCGATTGAATTAAGGACAGCACAAGACAGATTCAAGGGTGCAGTTGATGAGCTGTGTGACGCTAATGTGGACTTTCAAGTGATTACATCATCATTTAGCTTTCATGATGCCGAAAAAATGGCTAAAACCTTATTTGAGAAATTTCCTGAAACAGATGGAATAATTGCCAGCAATGACCTAAGTGCAGCAGCAATTTTACATGAGGCGCTGCGCATTGGAAGATCCATTCCAGATGATTTGCAAATTATCGGATATGACGATATCCCGCTTAGCAAGCTGCTGTTCCCATCCCTTTCAACTATAAGGCAGCCTGCCTATGATATGGGAAGGGAAGCCGCAAAACTATTAATGAACATTATTAATAATAAGCCGTTAGCACAAAAGAATATTCAATTGCCTGTTACCTTTATAGAAAGGCAAACAACAAGAAAGGTGGAGAAAAATGATTAAAATGACGACAATTGGCAGTTCTTCTATCGATTTAGTTGTAACTGCAGCAAAACGACCAAATCAAGGTGAAACTATTATTGGAGAAAGCTTTAAGACAGTTCCTGGTGGCAAAGGGGCTAACCAGGCTGTCGCAGCTGCCAGGCTCGGTGCTGATGTAAAAATGATTGGTTGTGTTGGAGCCGACGAGTTTGGGGACAAAATTGTAAATAATTTCACTGCTAATGGTGTTGATACAACCAATGTGGAACGGGTTACACATACGGAAACAGGCACAGCACATATTACCTTGGCAGAGGGTGATAACAGCATTATTGTGGTGAAAGGTGCTAATGATTATGTCACACCTGATTTAGTAGAAAAAGCACTAGATGTTATTCTTGCATCTGATATTGTACTTATTCAGCAAGAAATTCCAGAGGAAACAGTCGAATATGTTGCAGAAATTTGCTTTGCAAATGATGTGCCTTTATTACTTAACCCAGCTCCTGCAAGACCTATAAGTAAAAATGTTATTGAAAGGGCTGCTTATCTTACACCAAATGAAACAGAAGCGGCTATCCTTTTTAAAGACAAGGATATCACTGAAGTATTAAAAGAGTTTCCTAATAAATTATTAGTTACAGAAGGTAAAAACGGAGTTCGTTATTCTGATGGTGTAAAGGAAAGGCTTATCCCAGCATATTCTGTTGAAGCCGTTGATACAACTGGTGCAGGAGATACCTTTAATGCAGCATTTGCAGTGGCGGTAGCAGAGGGTAAAAGCATGGAAGATAGCATTCGTTTTGCTAATCGGGCTGCCTCCTTGTCTGTAACAAAATTTGGTGCACAAGGCGGGATGCCAACAAGAGAAGAAGTAGAAGGGAGTTTATAAATTTGAAACGTTATGGTATTTTAAACAGTCACATTGCGAAGATTTTGGCTGACCTCGGTCATACCGATTATATTGTAATCGCAGACGCTGGTTTACCAATTCCAGAAGGTATTAAAAAGATTGATTTAGCAATTAAAGGCGGCATTCCTTCATTTATAGATGTTGTGAATGCCGTGGAAGAGGATATGTTTATCGAAAAAGTGATAATTGCGTCTGAAATAGAAGCAGGAAACCCTGAGCATGCTCGCTACATAAAGGATAAATTCGCTGATAAGAAAATTGAAAACGTTTCCCACGCGGAGTTTAAACAATTAACGAAGCAAGCTAAAGCAGTCATTCGTACAGGTGAGATTACACCATATGCAAATTGTATTTTACAATCAGGAGTATTTTTTAATTAAATGAGGTGATAACGATGCGAATTACGATGGAAAACATCCATAAAGCATTTGGAACCAATCAAGTTTTGACTGGTGTTGATTTTGATTTGCTTGATGGAGAAGTGCATGCGCTAATGGGGGAAAATGGGGCAGGAAAATCAACAATGATGAACGTACTTACAGGACTGCATGCCCGAGATAATGGAAAAATCACCATTGATGGCAAGGAAACCTATTTTAAAAATCCAAAAGAAGCCGAGCAAAGTGGTGTTACCTTTATCCATCAGGAATTAAATATTTGGCCTGATATGACTGTGCTAGAAAACTTATTTATTGGCAAGGAACGAAAGAATACCTTTGGCTTTTTAAAAACCGCTGAAATGAAAGCGTTAGCAAATAAGCAGTTTGATCGATTATCCGTATCCATTCCGTTGGATAAAGAGGCGGGAAGCTGTTCTGTTGGGGAACAGCAAATGATTGAAATTGCGAAGGCATTAATGACAGAAGCAAAAGTAATTATTATGGATGAACCAACTGCTGCACTGACTGAAAGGGAAATCAGCAAGCTGTTTGATGTGATTTCTTCACTGAAAAAGGAAGGCGTATCAATCGTCTATATTTCTCATCGAATGGAGGAAATTTTCTCTATTTGTGACAGGATTACCGTTATGCGTGATGGGAAAACCGTTGATACGAAGGCCATTCCTGCAACTAATTTTGATGAGGTTGTTAGAAAAATGGTCGGCAGGGAATTAACGGATCGATTTCCTACTCGAAATCAAAGCCTTGGTGAAACCGTTCTGGAAGTAAAGGGTTTAACAAAAAGAGGCTATTTTGAAGACATCAACTTCTCTGTTCGTGCTGGCGAAATCGTTGGGGTTTCAGGATTGATGGGAGCTGGACGAACAGAGATTATGAGGACGATCTTTGGTCTTGATCCAAGCGATAGCGGTGAAACATGGCTCAATGGCAAGAAGGTCCATATTAAAACACCAGTTCAGGCTGTTAAGTTAGGTATTGGCTTCATTACAGAGGATCGCAAGGATGAAGGGTTAATCCTTGATTTCTCCATAAAAGATAATATCGTTTTGCCAACACTTGCAAGCTTTGCTCCAAAAGGAATCATCCGGGAAAAAAGTGAGTCAGACTTTGTTAATATGCTTATCAAACGCTTAACAGTTAAAACAGAATCAAAGGATATTGCTGTTGGCAGACTTTCAGGCGGAAATCAACAAAAAGTGGTCATTGCCAAATGGGTAGGAATAGGACCGAAGCTGCTCATTTTAGACGAACCGACAAGAGGAGTAGATGTTGGTGCGAAAAGAGAGATCTATCAACTAATGAATGAGCTAACAGAGCGAGGTGTTGCTATTATCATGGTATCTTCGGAATTACCTGAGATTCTTGGCATGAGTGATCGAATACTCGTCGTCCATGAAGGAAAAGTAAATGGAGAATTACTAAAAGAAAATGCGACCCAAGAAAAAATTATGACATTGGCAACAGGAGGTCAATAATATGAATCCCCTTAATACAGTAACACAACCGAGTAAGACGAATATGATGAATACTATTACCCAAAAGTTAGGACCATTACTAGGTTTGTTTTTATTAGTAGTGATTGTGTCCATTTTAAATCCTAGTTTTCTTGAACCTTTGAATCTATTAAATTTATTGCGGCAGGTTGCCATTAATGCACTAATTGCTTTTGGGATGACCTTTGTTATTTTAACAGGAGGAATTGATTTATCTGTCGGAGCTATTCTTGCGTTATCCAGTGCATTGACTGCAGGGATGATGGTAGCTGGCGTAGACCCAATTGTTGCCATCTTAATTGGCTGTATTCTTGGTGCTTTAATGGGAATGGTCAACGGATTATTCATTACAATCGGAAAAATGGCCCCATTTATTGCAACACTAGCAACAATGACGATCTTCAGAGGCTTAACACTTGTTTATACTGGTGGTAACCCTATTACTGGTCTTGGAGATAATTATCTGTTTCAGTTATTTGGCCGTGGGTATTTTCTAGGAATACCTGTACCAGCTATTACGATGATTCTAGCATTTGTGTTTTTATTTGTTCTTCTTCACAAAACTCCATTTGGTCGCAAAACATATGCGATTGGTGGCAATGAAAAGGCAGCCTTAATTTCAGGTATTAAAGTACCAAAAGTAAAAATCATGATTTATAGTCTATCCGGCATGCTTGCCGCTTTGGCAGGTGCGATTCTGACATCTCGTTTAAATTCAGCACAGCCAACAGCGGGTACTTCCTATGAGCTTGATGCAATTGCAGCGGTTGTGTTAGGAGGGACAAGCCTTTCAGGGGGAAAAGGACGGATTTTTGGGACACTTATTGGTGCGTTAATTATTGGTACTTTAAATAATGGATTGAATCTGCTTGGCGTATCTTCCTTCTACCAAATGGTAGTTAAGGGGATTGTTATATTAATTGCAGTATTACTTGATCGTAAAAAGTAGTATAAGGAGAGATTACCATGAAAAAATTAATCGTTTTATGTTTAACACTCACACTTTTGCTCCTAAGTGCTTGTTCTATGCAACCGCCTTCATGGGCAAAGCCAGCTAAAAAGGAAGATTTAGAGGATATTAAAATTGGTTTATCAGTTTCGACGTTAAACAACCCATTTTTTGTATCTTTAAGAGATGGAGTTGTGAAGGAAGCGGAAAGCTTAGGGATGGAAGTTATTATCGTTGATGCACAAAATGATTCGGCAAAACAAGTGAATGATGTCGAGGATTTAATTCAGCAAGGGGTAGATGCGTTGCTTATTAATCCAACCGATTCTGCTTCTATTTCAACAGCTGTTCAATCAGCAAATAATATTGGCATACCGGTAGTTACGTTGGATCGCTCTGCAGATAAAGGGAAGGTAGAAGCGTTAGTAGCTTCTGATAATATAAAAGGCGGAGAAATGGCTGCGAATTATTTGATTGAAAAGTTAGGAGAAAAAGCTGAGGTTATTGAATTAGAAGGGGTGCCAGGGGCATCAGCTACTCGGGAAAGAGGTCAAGGTTTTCATAATATAGCGGATCAAAAATTGAATGTCATTGCTAAACAAGCAGCTGATTTTGATCGGACAAAAGGCTTAACTGTCATGGAAAATCTACTGCAAGCAAACCCAAATGTTAAAGCAGTATTTGCTCATAATGATGAAATGGCATTAGGGGCTATTGAGGCAATTAATAGCTCTGGTAAAGATGTGTCGGTTATTGGATTTGATGGAAATGACGACGCCCTAAATGCCATTAAAGCTGGAGACATGGAAGCAACAGTTGCTCAGCAACCAGAGCTAATTGGTAAGCTTGCGGTAAATGCTGCAAGAGACGTTTTACAAGGTAAAAAGGTCGAGGAAAACATTGCAGCACCGCTTAAATTAGTTACAAAGGATTAAATTTGCGAATGGTTTGAGTAGCCTAAAGACAAAAAAGGACTGGTTTCAGTCCTTTTTTATTTGAACCATCCTTTTTCCTTAAATCTCGTGATGGCTTCTATGCGATTTTTCACTTCTAATTTATCGAGAATCATGCTGATATAGTTGCGTACTGTTCCGGTTTTAATCGATAGCTCTTGAGCAATCTCTTTTGTATTCTTACCATCTGCAACTAGCATAAGGACTTCTTTTTCCCGCTCTGTAAGGGGATTTTCTTCTCTATATACATCATCAACCAACTCAGGTGCGTATATTCTTTTTCCTTCCATCACACTGCGGATGCTTTTTGCCAAATCATCACTTGGACTATCCTTGAGTAAATACGCCGATACGCCAGACTTCAAGGCCCGCTGGAAATAGCCTGATCTGGCAAAGGTAGTTAGAATAATGACTTTGCATGGATGGTTCATGAGCTCTTCCGCTGCTTCTAAGCCAGTCTTGGCAGGCATTTCAATATCCATGATACAAATATCAGGATTTTGGTCCTTAACAAGCTGGACTGCTTCTTCACCATTGTTTGCTTTACCGACAACCGTAATATCATCTTCTAAATCAAGCAATGAACCTAAAGCACCTAAAAGCAGGCGCTGGTCTTCGGCAATGACAATCCGGATCATAATAACTCCTCCCTTTCGATTAATTTCCCATCATGTGGAATCACGATTGTTAATATTGTTCCCTCATTGATGGAAATCTCTAAAGTACCATTGATAAAATCCAATCGTTCTCGCATGCCTGCTAATCCATTTCCATTGTGAGTATCTTCTTCCTTAAAAGGACTTGTTCCATTATCCTTAATTTCCATGATTGTTTCTTTTTTATTTTGGCTGATGCTTATATAGCAAGAGGTGGCATTACTATGGCGAACCACATTTGTAACAGCCTCTTTTAAGCACATGCTAATAATGTTTTCAGCAATCGATGACATTTTTAGATTGGAAGCAATATCGCTAATTAAGGTTATTTCAGCCGCCTCTAATACTTTTTTTACGAGGAGGAGCTCGTCTCTCAATTTAATGCCACGCATTTCAGAGACCATTTTTCGGACTTCGTTTAATGCTGTTCTTGAAGTATGCTGAATATCCTTAAGCTCCAAGCGGGCTTGTTCAGGGTCCTTATAAACTAATTTTCTTGCTAAATCACTTTTTAAGCCAATAAGGGAAAGTTTTTGGCCAAGTGTATCATGAAGGTCTCTGGCAATCCGCTGTCTTTCCTCTAGTTTGACTAAATTTGATATGCGTTTATTCGCATCCTCCAGCTTTTCCTGCAGCTGGCCTCTCTCTTTGCGGTTATGGATGGTCAATGGCAATAAAATAACACCGAACCATATAATCAGCACAAACGGAAGCTGCTTTAACAGCAAGGAATCACCTATTATTACTTTGTAGTAAATGGCGAAGGTGGTAACCGCCAAGTGTATAAAGTAAAGGACAAAATAGGGAATTTGTTTTTTTATATTACCAATAAAGTACGACAGGAAAAAAGAAAAATACACATAGCTGTATGCATAAATGGCAAAGGTGGATATCCCAATCAAAAGGGAAGGCCATAAATATATCGTCCAGCCTTTTGAAAGATAGGCTAATCTATAAAATAGAAAAAATAAAATCGTTAGGATGATACCAGCAATCACATCAACCGCTGAAGAGGCGTGAAATATAAAATAAAAGGGCAAAATAGTAAGTAATGTCCATATATAAGGAGAAATGCCGGTGCTCTTCTTTAAAACCTCTAATTTTTTTATCATCAGTTTAAAACCTCGTTATTTATTGGCTGTCATTTGTACATTTTAACATAATTAAGCAGCAATTAATGGCATAAACGCCGTTATAATTGCTGCTCATAAGATTGGTTTATGTTATTGCATCTCTGATTCTGCAGACAATTTAAGTGATTTCTTTTGTTTTTTCCATTCATAGAAGCTAATAAACTTCTTGTCTTTTTCGTCCCACAAACGGAACTTCAAAGAACGGAGACTGCTTGCCAGTGTTATCGTTGGTACATTCCGCAGTGGTTCTGTCTCATTATGAACCTGCTCCAATTTATAATTAGGAACCCTTGGACTTAAATGATGCACATGATGGTAGCCGATATTACCAGTCAGCCATTGCATCCATTTCGGCAGGTGATAATAGGAGCTTCCTTCAACAGCCGCCTTAACATAATCCCAATTTTCATCTTCCTCGAAATACGTATCTTCAAAAGTATGCTGTACATAAAATAACCAAACTCCAACAGAGCCAGAAATAAGAAAAATCGGCAGCTGTACAAGCAAGAAAGAGGACCAGCCAAGTGTACTTCCAAGCAGAATAACCAATAATACAAGGGCAATGTTAGTTGCGTACGTATTTAGCCTTTCATTCCATCTAGCTTCTTTACGATTAAAGCGATTCGCCAAAAGGAATTCATAAATAGGCCCTAAAATAAACATGATGAATGGATTGCGGTACAAGCGGTATTGCAGCTTTACAAACAAAGAGGCATTCTCATACTCGTCAATCGTCATCATCCATAAATCGCCGACGCCACGTTTATCCAGGTTACTGCTTGTTGCATGGTGAATAGAATGGCTATGCTGCCATTTGCTGTATGGGAATAATGTCAGGATTCCTGTAATGGTACCTAAAACCTTATTCGCCTTCCGGTTCTTAAAGAAAGAAAAGTGACAGCAATCATGAAAAATAATAAAAATTCTGACCAAAAATCCTGCTGCAGCTACAACGAACACAAGTGTTAAAATATAAGAAATTGTTAAGCTTTTGTAGGCCGCAATCCAGAGCAACACAAAGGGCAGGATAGTATTGACAAGCTGCCAGACACTCGTTTTCAAAGTGGACTTCTCAAAGGGCGCTACAGCAGTTCTCAATTGTTTTAAGTTTTTTATATTCATAATTAGCTTCCCTTCTATTATTCGATATCTCCATTATAAATATAGCCCTAACATATTTGCAGACATACATGTCATGGTCGCTATATGACATTTGTCATATAGGGAGCATTTCCTTGTGAGATGGCCACTAAAACGCTAACAAAATTGCAAGTAAACTACTATGAGGCTGCTTAATAATAAGGGATGTAGAATTACGTTTCCCTTACTGGATTTTAGTTGATATTGGAATTAAAAGCAGGGTAGGGAAATCTGTCTTAAATAACATAAACGCTTCTGACATTAAAAAATCATTGTAAAAATGATTATTTTAAATGATTATTATAGTATACTAGGTAAATTTTGTAATTAAAATATACAAAGGAGTTTTGCTATGGAAAAGTGGGATGTATTTGATAAGCATCGTAATAAAATAGAAAAACAAATAACACGTGGAGATGAAATGGCACCAGACGAGCTTCATTTAGTAGTACATGTATGTATATTTAATTCAAAAGGAGAAATGCTCATTCAACAGCGTCAGCCCTTTAAGGAAGGATGGTCGAACCTTTGGGATATCACATGTGGCGGCAGTGCCATTGCAGGCGATACAAGTCAGCAGGCCGCTTCAAGAGAGCTATTCGAGGAGTTGGGAATTCATTATAACTTTGACAAAATTCGTCCACACTTTACTATTAACTTTGAACGTGGGTTTGATGATTATTATTTAATCGAATATGACTTTGATTTAAATGAATTGACGTTACAGGCTGAAGAGGTACAAGCAGCTAAATGGGCCTCTAAAGAGGAAATCTTAAAGCTAATCGAACAAAAAAAATTTATACCTTATTATCAAAGTATCATTGGTTTTCTTTTTGAGGGTCGCGATCATTATGGCTCGATCCGTCTTTAAATGAAGCTTAAAAAGGCGTGATGCCTACTAAGAAGCAATTAATAAAATACCATATAAAATTATACCTAATAAATATAAAAAAATTAAAAGTAGTAGGAGAGGAACAAGAATGATTATATTTCAAGCTACAATGGAAGATCTAGATGGAGTTGCAAATTTATTTAATTTGTATCGTACATTTTATCAACAAGAATCTGATTTAGAAGGAGCTAAGAATTACATAAAAGAGCGGATTAATAAGGGGGAATCCATAATATTTGTTGTTAAAGACGAACAAAACTATCTTGGATTTACTCAGCTTTATCCTACATTTTCATCCATTTCAATGAAACGAGCGTGGATATTAAACGACTTATATGTTGATGCACAAGCAAGAAAACAAGGCGTTGGTGAACTGCTATTACATAAAGCAAAAGAATTTGCTATTGAAACAGGTGCAAAAAGTCTTAGTCTAAGTACAGCACCAGATAATTATACAGCCCAACGCTTATATGAAAAAAATGGATACGAGAAAGACATTACTTTTTATCATTATGAATTAGGTCTAGTAGAATAGACTTATAATGTCAGCATTCCTGTAATAAAAGAAAAAAGGCTTATTTATGTTACAATCATGCAGTTCCGGCAAAAGGAATTTATTAAGGTTTAGAGAATAGTAAAGGAAACAAAGTGTAAAAAGGATGAATTATTTGGAACAGCATATTTCCCTTAATGTTGATTTAGCTTCATTAGAAATGAATCGAAGTATAACAGGCACGATATATTTTATTATTGATTATCATCGATACTTTCCTAGTGAAGGGTGGGATGATTTTTTGGTAATCATCTTATCTTGGTGGATTAAATCTATTAGAGGTGTTGATATTTCTAGAATTGGAACAAACTATAAATTGGGTTTTATGGCTGGCACACCAGAAATTTTTTTGAAAAAAATAAGTGAAAATCAAGTAGAAATGAATTTTAGATTTGAAGATAATTTAGATGACAGTTTTAAAGGAAGATTCCTATTGAAAGAACTCAAGGATTCTGTACTTTCAGTTTCAAAGAAAGTAATACGCGAACTTGATAGAAATCAGTGGGTAACAGAAGATATTGATGAATTTAAAGCTTTAGTTTTATCATTAGAACGCTATCCATTTAAGAGGGGAAAAAACAAATGAAATTTAAATTATTTGGTGCAGGGATTTTAACAAGTTGGTCACAGCGATGAGGAGCACAGTCACTATTTTAGTTACAGTATTCTCAATTATTGTGGTTTCTAATTTTGTGAAAAAGTTAAAATTCACTAAATATCAATCAAGTAGTGTAAAGGTATATGTAGCACGTGCTGTTGTAGGAATTGTACCTGTTATTGTATTGTCAACCATGGTTTATTTGCTTTTGAATTTTATTTCAAGTAAATAAAATAAGCATATATCAGTTTTATACTGTTAAGAGGTTGCGATTTGGGCAACCTCTCTTTTAGTTAACTAGAATAATAAATATTTACATTATACTTCTCGGTAATTATTGGTATATAATGGGTAAATATACCAAGGGGGTTGTTATGTTTTTAGTTAATAAGTATATGGATACATTTGTAGAAAGCTTAAATAATAATACAGAAACTCTAACAAAAAAATTACTGGAGATAAGAACATATGATTTTTCTCCTGAAATTGAGTTATTAGACTTTGTTGTTTTTATGGATCAATCATCATTTAGTATTAGGATGTTTACAATGGATAGAGATAATAATGAAGTATTTAAAGAAACCGAAGATTCCGTGTTATTTGCTGGTAGCGAAGGAATAGTCTCAGATGTGGAAATAAGTCAAATATCAGATGAACAGCTTGATGAATTTTACAGCTTTTATGAGGAAAATGAAGAAGAGTTAGCATCTAAGGAAGAAAAAGCAATTGGAGAGTGGTTTCAAAATTGCTGGAAGAATACTGTTGCAGAATCATTAAATCTACCTTCTTATTTTGTTTTTCATGACGCAATGAAATCATTCGATTTAACTGCTTGGGAATGGATAGATGATGATGAGAAATGGTCATGAGAAAGATTTTTTTGAAATGCAATTATTATAAATTCTACTTTTTTAAGTAGGATTTTTTTGCTTATGGAAGGTAAGCTGCTATTTTTAGTGAACAAACATGGTAGTATTTCTGAATTATATAAAGAGAACTTACCTTGTTGGAGAAACTTATCTTAGTGTTAGTCTCATAATTTTAAAATGAATTGAGGAGAGACCCTATTGTATTCGTGGCGAGTAACGAAATATAACCCTTTACACAGGAATGATAATGGTTCTTATAAAATTAAAGATGAATGGACTTCTTATTCTGATATAGGTAGTAAAGTTAGTGAGGAAGAGTATTTAGAAACGGAAGACAAATATATAAATGCAGTTTTATCTTTTATGAATGAAATGAATATAGATAAATTGTATTTGAAGGATTTGGAGCTTCATTCTGATGGAGTAGTGGAACAAAATGCCTCCAGCTTTATGTTAACAATGTGGTTAGGCAAAGGAGTATCTAAGCGAGAAATTAAAGAGTTAATAAAGCTAACTTTACGGGAATCCATTTGGTGTAGTTTAAGCTATAAAAAACAGTTCTCTGTTCATTTTGGATACGACTATTATATGTATATTGGAGCTGCTAATGATTGTCCTAAAGCAAGCACAAAAGTAATAACGAGTGGATTATTCGTAGAAGAATTCAGCTTAAAATATATTTAAGTATATAGAGCTGATAAAAGATTAAGGGGAATTAAAATGAGAAATGCTAAAGATAATCTTAAAGTAAAAAGAGAAAAAATGAGACAAGAAGAATTAAAAAGTCCTTCTAGTAGTATTCAAGGAAGCAAGCTTGCTGAATTAGTGGGTGGTTTGAATTGGAAGTTTACCGGAATGGTTATTCTCGTAATAATTATTTTTGGTGTATACTTTTTATTGAAATTTAATCCGCCTTTGGAGATTGACACTATTGCTTCAAATGAAGATAATAAATCAGTTGTTGTTGGGATTGATAACAATGGTTTTCGTGATGTGAAAATATTAGATGTTTCAGTAAATAACAATGAAAAGCCTATAGAAACGAAATTACAAGTTAGTAATTCATTACAAGGTTTTGTCTTAACAGATGATTTTCAGAGTGAGGAAGCGAAAGCATATGGTTTTACTAACATAGAAGACGTAGTTATAAAAGCAGGTACTTCAAAAGATGATGAAACTGTTTCAAAAGATGATGAAATTTATGGGGTTAGTGTCATTTATAATGAAGAAATAAATAATGTTTATATAGAATATAGCCATTTTGGAATGACATTTAATGACACTGTGTATTTCAACAATTATTGATAGATATGAGGTTTATTAAAATCTCACCATTTTCTGAAGTAATGGGAGCTTTTCTTATGTTACTATAGGGCAGGCTTCCAATAATAAATGGAGAGAATTCTTATTGTGTCACAAACTTGGTAGTAATCTAGTAAGGATTAATACTTCTAACTTGCTCTAATGCTAACAGGGCAGTATTCAAAAGATATTCGTAAAATCTGTGGAGGTTCAATAAGGGTTGAGAAAGTGGGGAAACCACTTCGTTCTTGGTTTATTGTTTAAATATAATGATCCCCTTTTTCTCTTATGAAAATGAAATATTATTAATAAAAAATAGGCAGGCTCATCCGTTTCAAAAGAGCATACCTATTATAATGTCTACCTAAATTTGTGCGTTGCCAATCTCCTTTTTAAAATGTAATGACAATTTTACCTACAGCGTGGTGAGTTTCACTCAAAGCATGTGCATCATAAATACCCTGTCTACTAAACGGGAATGTTGCCCCTACAATAGACTTTATCTTTTTCTCTTCCATTAGATCCGCCATTTTCTGCAATTGTTCACCATCAGGCTGCAGCCAAATACCCTTTGCCGATACATTGTGAGACTTAGCAGTATCATGATTTGGTTCACCAACAATGGTAATTAATCTTCCGGTATTTTGTTTAAGTACCTTATAGCTATTCTCAGCTACTTCTCCACCCATCGTGTCAAACACTAAATCTACATCTTTTAGAACCTCTTCAAAGTTTTCTTTTTTGTAATCAATGACTTGATCAGCACCTAAGGAATAGAGAAGTTCGTGGTTTTTTTCACTTGCTGTTGTTATAACATGAGCACCGGCATACTTTGCTAATTGAATAGCAAAAATCCCTACACCACCAGCACCAGCGTGAATAAGTACAGTTTCACCTTCTTTTAAATGGCCATGAGTAAACAATGCCTGCCATGCCGTTAAACCAGCTAAAGGTACAGCTGCAGCTTCCTCATATGAGATAGAATCAGGTAGTTTTGCCAGTAGGTGCTCCTCAATTGCTATGTATTCAGCATACGTACCGCGACGAGTTGTCTCAGGACGACTAAATACTCGATCTCCAACATTCCACTTAGTAACGTTTGAACCTATGTCTGTTATGACTCCAGCCGCATCCCAGCCTAAGATGATAGGAAATTCCCAATCAAACATTTCTTTTAAATAACCCTCTCTTAATTTCCAATCGATTGGATTGATGGATGTAGCTTCTAATTTTAGAACCACTTGATTGGCTTCTGCATTTGGTTTATTAACTTCCTGCTCCACTAATTCTTCTTTACTTCCATATTGATTAATCACAACTGCTTTCATTTTTATAACACTCCTTTAATATGATAGCCTAATACGTATTATTATTGATAAAAATGTGATTTTTTAAAAGTTCTCCTGACAAAAAGGGGAACTTTTCTTATTTATTTTTCCTTTTTTAAAATTTTTAATCAAGCTATTCAAAATAGTTTTATGAAAAACGATTGTCTATAGATATATAAACCATAGGCATAGCTTTCGAGGAATCTGAGGAGTCATTTTTTTAACAATAAAAAGTCTTAATTTTAATATTAAGTTTTTACAGATTTAACTGATTTTTCACAAAGTTGCGGAAGTTTTTATGTAAGATTTTACGAAATGTATAATCGTATAGTCAATCATTTAGAACAATCAACTTGAGGATAGTTTGTATATTAGTTGTGAACTAAGTAAATACACGCTTTAAATTCAAAATTTTTTTCTTTAAATCAAAATGTCAGTAAATAATTTATTATGAAGCCACCATTAGACAAAAGTAGGACAGTTTATATTACAAGTAAAACCCTATTACGCAAATTGTTTGAATTTGCTATAATGTGTAAGTCTTAAACATATATAAACTGGGGGAAACAAACGTGAAAAAGACTATCTTAACAACACTTGTATTGGCATCAGGACTAGTACTTGCTGCTTGTGGAAGTGATTCTGAAAAGACTTCTTCAACAGAAAAAGAAAAGGCACCAACGGCTGCTGAACAAAAAGATGTAAGCAACGCTCCGCCTAAGGACGATAATGGAAACATTGTTTTCACAGAAGCAGGACAAAAATCAGATATCGAGGGTGGAACACTAGAATTACTAAAAATCAAAGATATCAATGAAACAGTAGACATCGCTCCGCTAAAGGTAACGATGAAAGATATTAAACTATTCAAAATGACGAACCTGGATGAAGAATTCAAGAATGACCTGTCTTATGAGTCAGATGCAGCTCAATCGATTGGTGATGAATTCACATACGTTCAAATTCAATATGATGTAGAAAATACAGAAGAAAAGAATATTGAATGGTATGCTCTAACAGATCTTGTAACAGATAAGGGCCAACAAATCGATGCTATTTCTAATGACTTTATCTATACAGAAGCAGACGGAGATTCAGTCTTTCTTGGAAAAGTAAAAAAGGAATTCGTAGATGCATTTATCGTGAAAGATGAAGATATTTCTAAACTGAAGCTTATTTTCGGTTCTTCAATGGATGCTGACAGCTACGAAGATATTACTCCGGAGCAACAAGTTGAATATACTTTTTAATTAGCAACTATAAGAAGTTATATGTATAACAAAATTAAAATGGCGAGTATTAATATTCGTCATTTTTTCTACTTGAATATTATTCAATTAAAGGAGAAAGGTGGATTTAATTTTGAGGAAGTTGTTATACACAATATTATGTTCGTTGTTTGCCTTGTTTGTATTAGGTGCTTGTAACCAGTCATCCACTTCGGATGATGCAAAGGAAAAAACAATAGGTGTTACTGCAGAAAAAACAACCAGCGAGATTAATACGGAAGCATCGGAAGAAGTAAATGAATACCAAAATATACTTCTACAATCATCTTTAAACTATGGTGAAGCTATTAAGGGTGGCCATTATTTAATAACTGTTCTAGGAGCAAAAAGCACCGCTGATAATAAAGTGGATGTTCATCTATCTATTAAGAACGTACGAGACGATAAACTAGCTATAAACCCTTCAGAAGCTAAGTTTATTCTTATAGACAAATCAACTGTCTATAAAGATACAATAGAACCTGTTGAAATACAGTCAGAAGAGGTAAAAGATATTACTGTTAGTTTCAATGTTGATAAAATAGAAGATGATTTTTCTTTCCTAGTTGATAGTACTGCTGATCCTATGCCGGCATTTTGGGAAATCGATAATCTTAAGTAGTAAATTAAAAAAGAGAACTCATTCCTACACAAAAGACAGCGGAAATTACTCCCGTTGTTTTTTCTTTTAATTCCCCATTCAAGGAAGAACCCCCCACTATAATTACTAAGAATAACAAGTGCTTAAAGGAGATATATGATGAAAATAACAAGAGTTGAAGTATTAGAAGTCTTAGGAAGTGTATTAGTTAATAAAATGGAACAATGCTAGGTTGTCGGTTATTCTGCGGAGAATAAATCCGATTAACCTGTGGTAGTTGAATTGCTAAAAGAAATTGAGTATATTGCTCTTAATCACGAAGTGAACTAATTGTAACCTCAATCAATGAAAAGAACCATGTGCTAGGCAATCCAGTCATTGAGGACCTTGCAGAATTACACTAGTTCTGCCAAACCGGCAGTAAAGCTTCTACGTTGATGTGGTATCTATTTGAACTTCCCTCATTATATAGAGGGAAGTTGACTAAGAAAAATCTAAAGGTACACTATATAAAGTATATTAGTATATGATTTACATTGTATTCTAATAAGTAAATCAGGTAGTATTTATCTATGATAAGCATTAGTACTAGTAATATACAATGAAACAATAATGGCATTATAACTGAAATAAATAAAAATCCTATCTAAGCGATTCATCCCCCACTTAAGCTTCAAATTATTTATCACATAGCTGTGTTTTAAAGTGGGAGCATTCTCCCAACGTTGAAATTATAAAGTTATTAACTCCCCGTCCTCAAGCCATAAAAGACAGGTAGATGAATCCTAGTAAATATGGTATGTTACTATAGTACAAAAAATATACTATACGTACACAGGGGGATTCTTAGTAATGAAAAAGGTTAGTTATGCATTGCTACTAGCAATGGTAATGCTTGCACTTGCTGCTTGTGGTTCGGATAAAGAAGCAAGTGAAAATTCCGAAGAGGAAAGTTCAGATGAGGCTGTAAAAGTAGATAAAGGCTTTCTGAATGTAGAAGTAACATTACCAGCTTCTTTCTTAGAGGATGAAGATATCGATAGTATGGCAAAAGACGCAGAAGCAGAGGGAATAAAAGTTACAAAAAACGATGACGGTTCCCTAACATATAAAATGTCAAAATCCAAACACAAAGAAATGATGGAAGAAATGAGTAAAAGTATGGAAGACACATTAAACGAATTACCAACAAGTGGTGATTATCCATCATTTAAGAAAGTTACTCATAACGACTCCTTTTCAGAAGTGACTATAACGGTTGATCAAGCTGCATACGAAGATAGTATGGATGCTTTCGGCCTTATTACAGTTGGATTTGCTGGAATGTATTATCAACTTTATGATGGTGCAGCTGCAGATAACATTAAAACAACTATTAAAGTAATAGATGAATCTACTAATAAAGAAATTGATACAATTGTTTACCCTGATGATATGGAAGATGACGGTTCAGATTCAGAATCTGATACAGAAGGACAAACATCTTACTAATAGCTCAAAAGGAACTAGTACCGAAAAAACCAAATCCATTAAAGATTTGGTTTTTTTTATATATTAACTATAAAACATACAGGTTGACAGCATCAGTACTATCTGTCACAACACAATATCTTGTGATAAGCGTGGCTATATTGGCAAATAAAAATATAACGAAGAAGTAAAAAACGGTCAGCATTGTATTTTCGTTTCTTAGTTAAATAAACTGTTTTAATGACCACTTGTAAGGTGGTTTTTTCTTTTTACAAGTGAGGGGTTTAAATTTAATTTGAAAATAAGATACTAAAAGTGGGTAACTTTTGTTATTATTAGTGTAATATTATACTAACGCAAAAAATATATTACATAAGGAGTGAATTACGATGAAATTAAGTCATATAGTTTTATGGGTGCTTATTGTAATGGGAACAGTATTAGGTGTATATGGACAATCATTAGCCTACTTTCTTGAGGGAATAAGTAATACAACTGATAGTCTATATTACTTAACAATAATGACTATTATTAGCATCAGCATGTGCTTAGTTACCCCGTTAATCGCATTTTTGATGATAAAAACAAAAATACTTGATAAAAAATACACTCTTTTATACATATTTTCATTTGGAACAGTAGGAATAGTTGTATCTATGTGGTCATTCATTGTTTGCGCAATGTGGTGGGGCTAATTTATTGGTAAGGTTCTATCACTTAGTTTCATTTGTTTATGGTACTATCATGGCTAAATTCGTGATGCTTGTGGAAGAAACAGGGCATTTGTTGAGGAAGGGATTATATAGTTATTCATAGAAAATAGTTACCATAATAAACTAAAAGGGGCAGTAATATTGTTTTATATAAATGTAAAAGGAGCAGTATAGCAAGGATTAGTATTTAAAATTAACCAAAGAAGCATGAAGGAAGACTATCCGGGAGGACCTCTCTTCTTGGTTGGTGGAACAGTCGAAAAGTAGGTTAATTCAATTAACTTACTATAAAACATTAAAAAGGAAGTTATTTGGAGAGGTTGGTGTTAAAGTAAAAGATAATTTAATTTATGTAAGAAATACTCCCTTTGAAAAAGAAAATGTTTATAAAGTAAATGATATCGTTTTCCTTTGTGAGTTTGATAATGATGAGCCGTATATAAAAAGCCCAGATGAAGGTAGTAAAGGTTTATTGGATGACAACAGAGGAGATATTTAACCATTCAAATGCTCCTATTGGGTTAATTGACAATATTAAGGAAGCTAAAAATCTTCGTAAAACTTCTACAGATTCATAAAGTACAGCACTCCTATAATAAATATAAATATAACCATTATATATGAGATGGTAGGCTTTTTAATTTTTACATTTGTTAGATGAGGAGGAATTTATTATGGGAACTGTTTATTCATCAATACTTCCAAAACACGAAGAATTTATAAGAAAACAACGGGTTTTTTTTGTTGGCTCAGCACCTCTAACAGCAGATGGTCATGTTAACATCTCACCAAAAGGTCATGATGTATTAAGAATCTTTTCCTCGAATGAGGTAGCTTATTTAGATTTAACTGGTAGTGGAAATGAAACAAGTGCACATTTAAAGGATAACGGAAGAATTACTTTTATGTTCTTAGCTTTTGAAGGACCTCCTATGATTTTAAGGCTATATGGTAGCGGTAATGTGATATTACCTGGCACACCTGAATGGACTGATATGGCGAAACATTTTGACATACTTCCTGGTGCTCGACAGATTATTCATGCAAGGATTGAAACAGTAAAAACATCATGTGGATTTAGTGTACCGTTCTACTCATACGACGGTGAACGAGATACTCTTCAAAAATGGACTAACAATAAAAGTGAACAAGACTTAGAGGAATATCGTAAAAAGAAAAATTCTATAAGTATGGATGGGATAGTTACACCGATTGGAGAAAGTTTAGCTAACTTTAATAATTTTAAATAATTCTATTGTACTAACCAGGGCTTTCCTTAATTAGAGGGAAGCTTTTCTCTTATGTCGCAAATCAGGTCAGCATTCCTGTAATAAATGAAGGCTATGTTAAAGTTAATGGTTGATTTCTATTAAAAGTCAATCATTTGTGGTATCCTGATGCCAACTTTTTATATAGCTAATTAACATAAAAATAGCTACTAATGGTAGCTATTTTCACATCACTCTTATAGTTTATTCATTATTTTGAATTAAAACCTAATAAAGAATCAAACCAATTGTCTATAGAATTGATTCTTTCCGTACTTAAAAAAAGTGGAGAAATTAGGTGAAAACTACTTATTAATAACATTGGCAATAAGATTAATGGATCGGTAAAATCTATAATCCCATCAATACTATAAAGTGACCAAAACATTGTTAGAAACATTACTAAAATTAAAAATCCATCCCTAAAATATTCTTTTATCATTCTCTTCACATCCATAGATTAACATTTTTATTCAACACGAAATGGATAAAAATGTTAATAATAAGTTCTTTATTCTTCATTATCAACCTTAACTTTTAACAAAGCCAAATATAATTGTATTTGTCCCTTTAAAAATTCACATCCATTTACCTATATAATCCATTTTCTTACTTTTTTACAATAGAACTATGGGTAATTATGCATAATATTATCACAAGGTTTCTCCCATAATCCTTAACAAAGCGAGGAGATAAGGTGAAAAACTTAGATGTTTCCAGTTTAGGAGAGGCTATGGAACAAAGAGCAGAACACTACAAGGGAATAAGACAACAATTCACTGAGATCCGCAGACAATGCAAGATATAACAGACTTAGATGATTTCGAAGGCTAAGGAGCCTCCGCCATAAAAAGTTTTTTCGAAGGACAACTTGATGTAGTGAGTGCCTGGGAACGATTCGTTGATCGTCAAATTGCCTTTCACGAAGGGGGTGCCGGAAAATTAGAAGATAAAGAACTTGGTGGTAACACAAAAGTATACAGTCCTTTTTGGAGGAAGATCTCGCTCAAAAAGAACGACAAGCAGATGAAATGGTTACAGAACAGAGAAGAGCGTTAGAAAATATCTTTCGTGAAATAGATGACTTAGTACCGCTAGAACCGTTTTCCCGCTCTAAAATTTGATGACGAGATGATGAAGTACATAAAAAAAGAATGAAAACGCTAGACGAATTAGAAGAGGTCGACTAAGAATTGGAGAAGAACTATACATCGGTCAATTGTTCAGCGCCCTTATAAACGCAACACGAACAGGTACCGATATTTCACCTATTCATTTCGACGCGCCTTTCCTGCCATTATTGTTGAGATTGTTTTATATTAGACAGTTTGTGTAATCCTAACTAAACTAATTAATCTAGATTAAATATTATAGAACCAATAGTTAGGATCAGTAGCATTTAAATTATTGAAATTTAGTGGTTGCTCCGTTATATCGACTAATATATATCTATCATCATTCTTTAGATAAGTTTGGATATATTTATCTAATATACTTAAATCATCTTCTGTTTTAATAAGGTATACATTCTTGTTAAAGATGTTTAATACGTCATATAAATCATCCATAATGGCTTCAACACTTGCTTTAGTAACCGCATTTTCAGTGTCGTACGAAAAGAGATAAATTTTATTTGCCAAGTAAATGACCACCTTAAATTTTAAAGTTAAATAGTTTCTTCTCTATTTAAAGATTTACTTTCCCCTTGTATTAAATATTTTAATAATGGAGGAGCAAACAAGGTTGTTGCAATTATAACGACTACTATAGCAGTGAAGTATTCAGGTAACAAAAGGGATTCTTGCAAACCAGTAGCCGCAATGATTAGTGCTACTTCTCCTCGAGAAACCATCCCAGCTCCGATAATAAGAGAAGAACGATTTTTAAATCCAGTTAACTTTGCTCCAATAGCCCCACCTACAAGTTTTGTAAGGATAGCAACAATTACTAGGGCTACAATGAACCCAATCTGGCTTCCTATACCACTAAATGAAACATTTAAACCGATACTTACAAAGAAGACGGGGACAAATACAGCATATGCTATAGGCTCCACCTTACTCTCGACGGTGTGCTTAAAGTTTGTTTGAGAAATGGCTATGCCAGCTGCGAATGCTCCAATAATTCCTGCCATTCCAAGAATATCTGCAAAATATACAAAAGCGAAACAAACGACAAGGGCAATGGATACCACAGGTTCTGTAACTTTTAATTTAGAGAGTATTTTTAACATTTGGGGAACTAGGAAAGCTCCTGCAAGTAATACACCAATAAAGAAGATAACTTTTTTACCTATTAGAAGTCCAAGGGATACTTCATCTCCATTCCCAAGAAAACTAGTCATGACAGCTAAGAGCACGACAACCAGAACGTCGTCTACAACTGCAGCACCTAATATAGTGCTCCCCTCAGGGGAATTGAGTTTATTCATATCCTTTAACACTTGGACAGTAATACTTACAGATGTTGCACATAGTAGTATTCCTATAAATAGGGAATATGTTGTATTTAATCCAAAGAGTTCTCCAATACCAAATCCTCCGATAAAAGGAAGGATGATGCCGATTATAGCAACTGCAAAAGCAGCTTTCCAATTTTTCTTAAGTTGATCTAGATCTGTCTCCAAACCGGCTAAGAACATGAGTAATAAAACTCCGATTTCAGAGAAATAATGAATAAAATCATTATTTTCTATCCACCCAAGGACTGCAGGACCTAATATAATCCCGATTATTAGTTTTCCCAGTACAGATGGTTGTCCTAATCTTACGGAAAGATCACCTGCAATTTTTGTAGCAATTAATATTAATAACAGATATAAAATGAATTCCATTCTTAACCCCCTTTTTTAGGTTGATTTACAGTTTAATACCCTAAAAACAATCTGTCAATATGCTGTTTTAACAACAATAAACACCGTTTTATTGAATGAAAAAAAACAATTAATATAGCTACTCATATTTGGTGCAAAATCATTCAGAAGCTAATTATATGCGTGTGAAGAGGGGGTGAATTAGCGTTAGGAAAAAATGGAAATGGAAAAACGAGAAAAATTAAATATTCTATTATGAATTACAGCTAACAATGGGGGAGCTTTCTTTATTTAATGGAGAAGGAGATCCTCTCTGCTTTATAAACTATTGGGTAATTAAACTTAACAAAGAGCTTCAATAGTAAGATAAATTTTATATGGTAAAATAGTAAAAAGGCGGTGATAAAAATGAGAATTTCCCTAATTGTTGCAATGGCTAAGGATAGAGTAATAGGAAAAAATAACGATATCCCCTGGAGAATTCCTAAGGATTGGGAGTATGTTAGAGATACTACTAAGGGACATACAATTGTATTAGGAAGAAAGAACCTCGAATCAATCGGAAGGGCTTTACCTAATAGAAGGAATATTATTCTAACAAGAGATAAGAATTTTAATTTTGATGGCTGTGAAATTGCTCATTCAGTCGAGGAAGTTTTTGATTTGTGTGTGAATGAGGAGGAAATATTCATTTTCGGAGGAGAACAGATTTATAATATATTCTTGCCTTATGTTAATAAAATGCACATTACAAAAATACATCATCATTTTGAAGGAGATACATTTTTTCCTGAAGTTAATTTCAATGAGTGGAGAGAAGTATCTGTTGAAAAAGGAGTTATGAACGATAAAAATCCTTATATCTACTATTTCCATGTTTATGAAAGAAAAAGTATAAACAGCTAAGAACACAATTTCTGTAGTATACAATAAAATTGGGTGTTTTTTATGCATAGGATGTTACTTGAAAAATTAAGAACGTAAAAAAATTGTTAAAGTAAAAAAGGTGTGTCCTTAATTAATTTGCAGCGCTAGTGAGAAGGTCAAACCTGTTCTCATACCAGACAAGGAAGTTAGGCTTTTCCTTGTTGAAAGTAAGGCGTAGCCTGGCACCCAAAAGAGGCTGGAACAAAACAAAAGATAACCTTTCTAAACACGAATAATAAAATTACATCTAAATTAAAAAAATGAAGCACGTAACTAAATAGAATATGGATATAAAATTAGTTCGTTTCATTGCGCGTTCGTCCTCTCGCTTTCCGCGGGGAGGAAGCTGAGCCTCCTCCGGGGTCTAAAGCGTCCTCTATTTCCCTAGTAGTCGAGTGTCCTCCGCTCCATTTCACTAAGAATTCTAATTATTGTATTAAAACGTAAAAACCGAACTATTTAATCTTTAATTGATTAAGAAGTTCGGTTTTTACGCAAATCCACATACTTATGTCATAGCCTCTTTTTGTACATTTATTATAAATTTTTCTATATTATTCAGCTATTTGATATTTAAATATACCGTTATGTTGGTAATCAAGCAATTGGACATCAGATAATCTACGATCAAAGAATGAGGATTTTCGACCATTTTCATCGAATTTATCTGGAAGAATAAGCGTAGGTGAACATTCAGGAATAGGTTGAGACAATTGTTCTATTAAAATATCGATATGTCTATCGTATATATGGGCATCATCAATACACCAATGCATTGTGCCTAATTCATAACCACATTGATCAGCTATTAATCTATGAAGGACGGAATATTGGTAGACATTAAATGGGTGACCTAAAGCCATATCGGCAGATCTTTGCTTAACATGTAAATCGAGTACATTATTGTTTACTTTCCAATTAGTAGCCCATACACAAGGTTCTAGGGTCATCTCATCTAAGTCATCAACGTCCCAAAGACTTGTCATTATTCTACGAGAACTAGGATTTTTTTCGAGTTGATAAAGAACATACTCTACTTGATTTAACTTTTCAGTTTGCCAAGACACCTGACGACATTTCTTCGCAAGTTGAAATCCATAAGCCTTCCCAATAGTATTTTCTGTGTTTGCCCATTCGTTCCAGACCTTGCATTTGTGATCTTGAAGCCATGTCACATCGTTTGACAACTCTTGCCAAATCCACTCTAATTCTACCAAAGGAGTTTTTTGGAAAACTCTTTTGGAGCGCAAAATAGGTATCCCATCTTCAGGTCTGATTTTAAAATTGATTCCTTGGATAAACTTTGTTGGTGCAGGACTTCCATCAGAGTATCTAGCACGAACCAAAGTAGGGTCTTGATCAGTTCCATTGTTAATAATGTCCATTACTATATCCCGATAAATCTTGTCATATCCAGTATAATTAAGCATAAAATCATCCTTTTTATTTCTTTTAGTAGCAGTTATCATAACATACAAATTAACAGTTTAATAAATTTTTAAATTGCTAGATACTTTAGCTCTTTTAAAGCGGAAATTACATATTGCAATGCCAAATAAGATGGTGAATCCACCTAACCATTGCAATAAACCAACCTCTTCCTTTAACCCTAATGCCGACATAACAAGGAAATGGGTAGCATGTAAAAAATGAAAAAACTCTTATGGGAGAAACAGGGCAGGATAGTTGTGCGAAATGTTCCTAGTTTAAATGGAGGATGGATACATTACTCCGGTAAAGATTAGGCAGTTCCTTTCGGAACTGAAGGGTTATATCAAAGAATCAAATGATGAGGTAACGCTCGGAAGGGTTCTCTCTTAGTCGAATAGCACTGATTTAGTAAGGATGAAAGTGTTATAAGCTCGATGAAAAGGCATGAGAAATTACCGTATCAGTTCGGCTGACGAAAGCCTACTCGATGGAGTGGTGTAATTCATGGTGCTTGAGTTGAATGAATATGGTGAGAATGCGAAAAAACCTAAAAGTAAAGGTTAAGCTGACAAATTTCTGAATGTACGGGTCTATAACTGCGATACATAGAAATGTGTATATCACCAAATTGTGAGGTTAGCTGTGGGTGAGTAAGAATAACTAATATAAAAACCCATGATACGTTACAGGCGTATGAACGTTAACAGGCTTAAAGGAAGCACCTAAGTTCATTCTATAATAGATATAACTCAACGTTGTAAACTGATAACGTGGAGGACTTACTTCTAATGAAACGATGACAAGGAAAGCAATAATGATACTAGTTACTGCATAACTTGTCTTTATATCAGTGAAAGTGGTGGCACAGTACCTATGAAATGTCTAATCCACATGGAGGGATAGCCACTAGACTAATAAAGATTTATTGAACCAAGTAAGGCAGTTCTTTATCGATTAATAAGGTTCTCGTAAGACTAAAAGAGGTTTAACTCCGAAAGGAGTCACCAACTTATTGAAACGGAAGAAATTGAGGCACAGCGAGTATTATAGTATGCAAGATTGTTTTGACAGACTATATTCTCAAAGTGTCAGTGGTCATAGCTTCTATGAATTAACAGAATTAATGAGTTCTCAAGATAATATACGACTTGCCTACCGGAACATTAAAAGGAACACTGGTAGTAAAACTGGTGGAACTGACAAGTTAACAATTAATGATATTTTGCATTTAACAGTAGAAGATGTAATAGCAAAGGTTCAATCTATGTTTAAAAGGTATGAACCACAAACAGTAAGGCGCGTATTTATTCCAAAAGGAAATGGGAAAACTAGACCTTTGGGTATTCCAACCATATGGGATAGAATTTTTCAACAGTGCATACTTCAAATTTTAGAGCCAATTTGCGAAGCAAAATTCCATAAACATAGTTATGGATTTAGACCGAATCGCAGCACGCATCATGCCAAAGCCAGACTTGAGTTTCTCATTAACCAATCGGGCCTATATCATTGTGTTGATGTGGATATTAAAGGATTCTTTGATAACGTTAATCATAGCAAGCTTTTGAAGCAAATGTGGTCTATAGGTATTAGGGATAAATCACTTCTTTCCATTATATCTAGGCTACTTAAAGCAGAGATTGAAGGGGAAGGAGTACCTATTAAAGGTACTCCGCAAGGAGGTATACTGTCACCTTTATTATCTAACATTGTGTTAAATGAATTAGATTGGTGGGTTAGTGACCAATGGGAAACGTTTGAAAGCAGATATACCTATTCCACCTCTGGTAATAAATATCAGCAGCTAAAGAAAACGTCGTTAAAAGAATGTTTTATCATCCGTTATGCGGACGATTTTAAGGTACTGTGCAGAACTAGGTCACAAGCAATAAGAATGAATTACGCATTGAGAGATTTCTTGAGAAAAAGACTGCAGTTGGAAACTAGCGAGGAGAAATCGAAAGTAATAAATCTAAAGAAAAACTCTTCCGAGTTCCTTGGATTCTTAATAAAGGCTGTAAGGAAAGGAAAAACAAGGTTTGGTTATGTAGCGAGGTCTGATATGTCCAAAAAGGCTAAAGAAAATACCTCCCGACAGATTAAAAAGGCTATAAAAGTAGTCAAAAGAAAACCTTGTGCTGAAACTGTTTGGAATTTCAATACTGTCGTTATGGGTATCCAAAACTATTACGCTTTCGCAACAAACATTACTATTAATCTTAATCAGTTAAACGCTCATCTTCGTAAATCGATATATAATCAATTAAAGAACATTAGAACAGAGGCAAGTATTCATGATATGACAAAAACCTTACAGAAGAGGTACAAGGGTTATAATGTGAGACTATTTAAGATACAACAGATGGTATTTGTCCCCATACATGCCCAGCGTTGGAGAACTCCACTGTGTTTCTCGCAAACGATTTGTAACTTTACTACCGAAGGTAGAGATAAAATACACAATAGCCTGAAAGCTATTGATAAAACAACGCTCTCTTATATCATGAAAAACTACATTCCAAACAGAACAATTGAGTACAATGACAACAGAATCAGTAAGTTTATCGCACAATATGGAAAATGTGCCATATTAGATGAAAAGTTAGGAATTAATGAATGGCACTGCCATCATATAACTCCTTTTTCACTGTCCAGAGATGACAGTTATTCAAACTTGATTGTTGTTCATAAAGCAATACATCAGTTGATACATCTAAGAGACAAAGTTAAAATAAAAAATCTTTTACAATCTTTAAATCTAGATAGAAAGCAGAAAGAAAAAGTAAATAAACTACGATTAAAATGTCAAAATGAAATTATCTAACATTGGAATCCAGCACTCTAACTGCTTAAATACATAGAAAACAATAAATTGGTTTAGTTGGAACGCCGTATGCGGTGAAAGTCGCACGTACGGTGTGAACAGGGGGAAAAGGGAGCGATAACCTCAAACCCTTACCTATCTGTATTAAGTGAATTCACTCACAAAGATAGGCAGTATATAGTATGACTGCCTAATATAACCACTGTTAACTTTTATTGTTGTTTATTTGCAAAAAGCGAATGAATTTTTTTAGACCCGGTGTTTGCTGTTTTTTATTCTTGATTAAAAAGTCTACTTGTATTCTCTTAGGTAATTCTGTGAATATGATTTCCTTTGTACCTTTTCGATTTTCTGCAATGTCTGCAGGTATTATGCTAATACCTAGTCCATCATGAACTGCTTGAATAATGGATTCTAGTGAATCAAACTCAATGATATTGGAACTATGAAAGTTGCTTTCTTTGGACAACTCCAATAATTGTTTTCTATATATGCAATTTACATCACTATTAACTATTAACGTATAACTAGAATTAATGTCAAAAGGATTAAGTTTAGGAGTTATTAGTACAATTTTCTCAAAGTAACTATAAATAATATCGCAATTAGTTATATTTTTGCTACTATTTACAAATATACCATCAACTTCACCATAGAAAAGCATTTCTTCTAACGTCAAATTATTATTTGTTCTTACCTTCACATCTATATTATTATATTCTTTTAAAAAAGAAGAAAGTAAGTGAGGAATTTTAACTGCAGAAATTGTTTGAGAGGCCCCTATCTTTAATGGTTCTCTCCATTTATTAGGATTAACAGCTGTCTTAGCTTCGTCTATTAATTGTAATATTTCATTTGTATAATCTAATAATTTTTTCCCTTCTTCAGTCAATGTTACTCCCCGATTATTTCGCATAAATAACCGAACACCTAGTTCATTTTCTAAATTCTTTATCCGTTGACTAACATTTGGTTGTACATATCCTAACTTTTCAGCAGCTTTAGATATTGATTGCAGTCCTGCAACGTGTTTGAAAATCTTTAATTCATGACTTTCCAATAGTTTCACCCTTCTCGTAGGTATCATTTTAAATGATACCTAATTCATTATTCTGTATTATACTCTTCATTTTAAAATAAAGCATAATGTAATAGTACAAATAAATTAAAAATAAGGAAGGAAGGTCGTGAAATGAAATTAATAAATAAAGTAGTAATCATTACTGGTGGTGGCACTGGAGTAGGAAGAGCTACAGCTGTAAAACTAGCAGCTGAAGGTGTAAAAGTGGTGATAAATTACAACCAATCTGAAAATGAAGCTCTTAAAGCTGTCAATGAGATAAAACAAAATGGAGGGATAGCTATTGCTTATAAAGCAAATGTAGCAAAAGAAAAGGAAGTAAAGGAATTAGTATATCAAACTGTTCAAACTTTTGGATCTGTCGATGGCTTAATAAACAACGCTAGTATTACAGCTCAAATAGCTATGGATGACTTAGATACTGTAACAGATGAAATATGGGATTCTCTTTTCAGTGTAAATGTGAAGGGAATGTTCTATTGCATAAAGGCTGTTGTTCCTTATATGAAAAAACAACAATCTGGAGTAATAGTAAATATAGGAAGTGTAGCAGGAATTACTGGTATAGGTTCATCCATCCCATATGCAGCAACAAAATCTGCTATACACACAATGACAAGGTCATTGGCTATCGCATTGGCACCTTCAATAAGAGTTAATAGTATTTCTCCTGGAGCTGTAGAAACAAGGTGGTGGGCTGGTAATGAAAAGAAAATGTATCAACTTGCAGGTAAATTGCCACTTCAAAGGATTTCCACACCAGATGATATAGCAGAAGCTATAATTTTTCAACTAACTCAAGAGTCTATAACGGGGCAAGTATTTACTATAGATAATGGTCAAACCCTCTAATTAAGAGGGTTTATTTATAAGGACAGAATAATCTATCATTTCACATTTATTCATCAAAAAAAGCATTCTTGGATTAAATAAAGAGAAGAATTTCTTATGTTATAAACGTGGCAGGTGTGCGGCCGAGCATAGGTCGTATCATATAGCGGGTGGGATTCCCGCCGAGTAAGAACTAGCCATTCGTTCGTAGCGAGTCTTGGAGGATTAAAGGTAACTTTAGTCTTTAAGCTTAGACAGTTAGGTAGCGTGCCACAAGCCATATGGTTGAAGGGATTGAGCTCCATAAACGTTTGTAAACTGAGAGGGCTGATGCCTTACCTGCGTGCAGAAAGCAACATGGGAGGTTTGCGGAACATAACGCAAAAAGAATAGGAAATAGCAAACCAGCAAGCTTTGATTTTCTTGGATTTACCCATTTTTGCAGCAAAAGTAAACAAGGGAAATTTCGTGTAAAACGGAAGTCGAGCAGGAAGAAAGTCCAAGGTAAACTCTGCATTTATATATAACGAGAGAAAGTTCGCTGAAACAAACGACAAATGGAAAATAGCTTATGAAAGGAAGAAACGGGGCAGCATTCCTGTAATAAGTGAAAATGCGATTTGATTGAAAAAAGCCCTCTTGATGAATTTATACTTAAGATTAAGCCGCATTTTAATGTGGCTTTTTTACATATCATTAGTTAAAATATGGTATTATTTAAAAAAGAACAATTGTTCTATAATGTAGAATGAAAGTGAGGGGGGTAATCTTATGCGACCTGATTTAACGAAAGATATAAGTGTAGAAAGTTTTAAAGATTTCTATTGGTTAAAGGAAGAATTACAGTCTTTTTGTAGAGAAAACGGTATCAGTGCTTTAGGTTCTAAAATAGAGATTACCAATAGGATTGAAATATTTCTTCGGACAGGGGAAATAAAAAAACCTCAAAGAAAATCAAATACGAATAAGAAGCTTCCACCTCAAGAAAACTTAAGCTTGGATACAGTCATCACCGAAAACCATCGTTGTAGTCAAAATGTAAGAAAATTTTTTAAGTCAGTTGTCCCAAAATTTCACTTTTCCACCTTTATACAAAACTTTATTAAAAACAATGTAGGAAAAACATATCGTGATGTTGTAAAAGCCTGGAATGAGGAAGAAGAACGATTGAAAGATCCTTCCTATAAGAAAATCATAGCACCTCAATTTGAATATAATCAATTCATTCGTGATTTTTTTGCTGATCCCAAGAACCAAGGTGTAAGTCGTGAAAAAGCGATTAAAGCCTGGAATGAAACCAAGAAACAGCCGGGTAACAATAAATATTTAATTACTAAATAGTAAAAACGTGACAGGATATTGGAAGAACAGATTTGAGTGATAACTTAAAAATAGTCCCTTTCTACTTTAGAAAGGGACTTACTTGGTTTTTATTCCAGCACCTGTTCATGATAATTTCTTTTAGACTTAGTACTTACAAAAATAATGATTATTAACCCTAATACTAAGAAAGCTACCGATCCAAGGATATAAATGGGACGAATGTCAAACTGCTCAGCAGATAAACCGAATGTCATTGTCAATAATATAATTAAACCAGCTTCCAGAATTCCTAAAATACTGGAGAACCTTCCCATAATCTCTACAGGGACATTGTTTTGATAGAAAGTTAAGAACCCTATGTTTGCGAATGACAAGAAAAAAGTTAAAGTGAAGAATCCGATAGATGCCCATATAAAATCAGTTGAAAAGGCAAAGATTATGTAGCCAATAGGTGTGAAGAATGCACCAAGTCCAATTAGAACATTTAGTTTTAATTTGTTTGCGAATAAAGTATTAACAAGTGAACCAGCAATGATTCCAACTCCTGCAATACTGACTAGAAATCCATAGGTACTATCAGATAATGATAGTACTTCTGTAGCAAAAGCTGCTTCTAAAGAATCTAAGGCAGTCATAAACACTGTAACTAAACTAAATAGAACATAAATGAGAGTCACATAGACATTAGTTTTACTAAATTGAAATACGCTTTTCCAATCGTTTAAGATTAATGCAATATTGATCTTTTGTAAAAGTATATCTCCCTTCTTTATTTCTACATTTGGAAGTAGCAGTATGACTATCGCTGATAAGATTAACGCAAAAGAATTCAGCAGAATAGCTAGATTTGGAGTACCAATAATAAAAAGAAATCCTGCTATGGAAGGTCCGAGTATAAATCCACATGAATTAATGAAGTTTCTTAAGGCATTAAATCTTTGCCTATTTGTTTTTGGAATTAACTTTGTCATGTAAACCATAGTAGTTTTTATCATTAATATAGTGTTAGCTATATTAATGATAAAAACTACTATGTAAATTAGAAAAAGAGACTCAAAAAAAGGCAATGTAAAGATAAATATTGCTCTAAATAAGTCAAGAAAAATCATGAGGTTTCTTTTATTAAATCGATCAATAAAACTTCCCGACCAGAGATTTGTAAACAAGGTGGCGATAGGCAGTAGCATATATAGTAAGGAAATGGATAACGGTGACCTCGTCATATCTAATATAATTAAATTTAATGCAATTAAGTAAACCCATGCACCTATATTTGAAATTCCAATTCCACATAAAAGTAAAAGGGGATTTTTCCATTTCATTCTAATAACTCCTCAATATAAGTTTTAAAAACAAAAAAATCTCACCTCCAAGGAATACTCCTTGAGGACGAGACTTCTTATATTTAAGAAGATCGTGGTGCCACCCCAGTTTATTTCTGTGTTACCACAGAAACCTTTTCGAGTACTACAAGCCAAATTAGTGGAATGTTTATACTCTTTCTCTTTAACGGAAGAAAACCGACATATAATCAATATCAGAAAGAAATATCCTATATGCTGCTCTAAGACTTGGTTCAGGGTACAATTACATCCTCCATTTCCAGCAACTGGAGTTCTCTGTTATGCTTTTGCACACTTACTCTTCTTTTCATTGCATTTATTAAAGGGGATTATACAATATTTAACAGAATAAATATAGTATAAAAAAATAAAAATTGAGATTTTACCTATGTAACAATCATGGAAGCATTCCTGTAATAAAAGAAATAGCGAAAGACAAATTTGTGAAGGAATGTACTTACACTAACAGGGGGGAGTTGAACAAGAAACACGAAAAACCAAAGTATTTTTGTGTTTTTATCTTTTAAGTAATATCAACAATGAAATTTAACAGCCTAAGTTTTAGGCGAATAAGCTTCACAAAAAAAAGTAAAACATACAATACCTTTAGGATTTATTTAAAATAAGGTGGCGATATTTCAAATGTATCAAAATATAAATTATGATCGACAATTTCTGAATTTTCTATTTCCACAATCTCCAGGCCCATCAGGTCAACCTGGTTTTGGAGGACCTGGTTTTGGAGGACCATCAGGTCTACCACCATTACAACCTTCACAAGCTCCAACAGCTCCTCCTCCACCATTTATTCCTCAACAAGCAGCTGCTTCACCATTCGCTGTGGATCCTGGAGCAATAAGATTATGCCTGTTTCGTAATACTTTTATTTGGCTAAGTAATGGTACAGGATTTTGGTTTTATCCAGTATTCGTAGGCCCAAGATCTGTGGCTGGTTTCAGATGGACTGGTAGGGGTTGGGTGATTTTTGGTATTGACACAAGAAGAATTATTTCATTTACATGCTACTAAATATACAGGGTGATGCTTTAATTAGAGCATCGCCCTTTTACTTAGGTAGAAACTATTTATTATGCAAGGATAGCTTCCTGCTAACAGGATTTGCTCTATTTTAAAAAGAAGATGGGAATAAGTTATGTTTAATACAGTTGGAAAAAGCAGAGAATGGAGGAACAAGAGTGATACAAGTAATGGGTAAATCCTTTGAATTCCAAGAAAATTTGGAATTAGATCAAGTTGAGAAAAACATAATGCAATTTATGCAAGAAGATAATATTGTATATTCTTATAATTCTTCAAGAGAATTACTATTTGAAATAAAAGTACGGAAAAATATTATTAACAGCGCAAGAGCAATGAATGAAGCCAGGCCTGAATTTACTATTTTCGAGCAAGCTCGATGTAACCCAAATTACTGGAAATTAACGAAGGCTGGTGGTTTTCTACTGAGACCGGATGTTAGGCCTTCTGATGCAATTATGGACATTTTTAAGAACAGTTCGCTGTATGCGTTTGAATGTGCTACAGCTTCTGTGATTATCTATTACTATGCTACGTTACAGACCCTTGGTCATCATATATTCAATGCTTATTTTCAAGGACTTTATCTTTACAGCTGGCATACTGATACTGACCTCGGTCTCGTTACATTTCATTCAAGTGGTTTTTTACCTGGTGACATTGTTTACTTCGATAATCCCGACTTTAACCCACAAACACCTTGGTTTAGAGGGGTAAATGCCATACTTCTCGATGACTCAAGCTTTTTCGGACACGGATTTTCTATTAAAACTAATGAAAAAATAGTTCAGGTTCTCAATAAACAGAGAAGGCAAGGGAGTAATCGTTCCGCAGCCCTAACAAGTTTGTTGACAAGACCTTCTTTTTCTCGTTTATCAGCATTGACAAACAGACAACCGACTAGCATTGACTTCAAAATAAAACAGCCTTTCGTACACCATAACCTCAGTTCCATTTCATTACTAAATTACAATAATTATTTAATTTCATTGGGATTTCAGTTCTTCTAAGACAAAAATAGCATAAGTACCTTATTCGATAAATGACATTTTTAATTACCAGGTAAAACACCCATTTTTCAGTAGACGGGCTCCATTTTCATATCTGAGAGTATTATGTAGTGAGAAGCTTACTTAAAAAGAAAGGATGTTTAAATATGTATGCAAATGTGAACGCGCCTCCAACAGTCGGTGCGAATGTACCGCCTCAGCCCACTACGTCTCCTGCTTTTGTTCAATCATTCCCTACCTATACAGCACCAGCTTACAGTTATGCATGTCCGACATATCAAAATAATAATTTTGTCTTAATTGTCGTGTTATTTATTCTATTAATCATTGTTGGAGCATGTCTCTGTTAAATATTTTTTCTGCTTAGGCAGAAAAAAATAGCTCATTTGGTGTTATAAGTTGTAACATGAGGATTTACAATTAAGATGCAAGAGACTATAGAAAGTGCCTCTAGAAATGTTGTGAAAGCTAATAAAAAACGTAAGAGATAAAGCGGGGGAGTGCATTCCTTTTTAAAGGGGAGTGCTTTTCTTTGTATGCGAATAAGTAGATTATTGAAAAAGACAATTTACATATGTTATTTATCAAAAAAGCTTATTGATTAAAAAATTTACTTTTAGTAACGGATAAAGATAAACAGTAGTAAATATGTTGAGATGTTGCCCTGTATAAAAGGTGCTAAGAACATTAACATCTTCATTTTCTAAGACAAATAGCGCTTATAATTAGATAACTGTGTGAACTGTCTATTTAGAGATAAGTGAATGCTTATTAAGAAGGGTTAGCCAATAAATTTTTAAAACCATGTTATAATAAGTGTAAAAAGGGACTGAAAAGAGTGAAATTACTTAATCATGTCACTTGTAAAAGAGAACGATACTTTTGGCTATCTATGACATTATTCCTTGTGGCATAGTCGTCTGGATGCCTTATTTGGCTTTTAAAATACAGGCACCGTATGGGATGCTTACTTTAATTATTAACCCTGTTGGAATGATTTTAGGAATACTCTCTAACACAAGATGGTTAGCCTTATGTAATTTATGTATGATATTTAGTTTCATTCCCGTTGTGTTTTTTGTATATCTGACTAAAGGTTATATTCCTATGTGATCGTTGTTTTGATAGGAAAATAAAATACGAATTGATAAAAAGCGGTATTGCTAAATATAGCAAAAAACTGCTGTTTTATATCTTATACAATAAGTGAAGAATTCAGGTAATAAGATACTGTACTTTATCTTATTAATAAATGTCTTAGTAAAATGTCTAAACTCTTGGAACATATGGGGTTTAGGCCTTTTTTTATTGAAATTTAGTCTAGATTTTTTAAAGATTAATAGGCTCATTACAAAATGTCTTTCAATAACTAATTAGTAAAAATCAATAATAATTTATTGTAAAACAATAAATTATGTGTTAAATTCATTTGGTGAGGTGTTTTAAATGAAACGAGGGTCTACGTCCTTTTTAAAATTAGCTGTTTTTCTGTTAGGAATTCCGATTTTAGCTTTAGGGATTTTTGGTTTAACTTGGTTACCCACACATGCTGCAAATCCAGATTATGCGGAAGTTTTATATCCCATTGTTACGATCATGTATGCATCAGCTGCCCCTTATTTCTATGCGTTGTATCAGGCTTACCGACTTTTAAACTATATTGATAAGAACAACGCATTCTCAGAAGACTCAGTGAATGCGTTAAAGTGGATAAAACTAAGTGCAATGGTCATTAGCTGCTTATATGTATTTATGCTTCCATTTGTTTTTTTTGTAGCACAGCTAGACGATGCTCCAGGATTAGTTCTTATTGGCATGGTTCCTGTTTTTGCTTCCATCGTTATTGCGGTGTTTGCTGCTGTCCTTCAAAAGCTTCTGAAGGACGCAATTGAACTAAAAGACGAAAATGAGCATACGATATGAGGTGGAAAATATGGCAATTGTAATTAATATAGATGTGATGCTAGCAAAACGAAAAATGAGTGTGACAGAGCTTTCGGAGCAGGTCGGTATCACTATGGCAAACCTCTCCATTCTAAAAAACGGGAAAGCTAAAGCGGTGCGGTTAGCTACATTGGATGCGATTTGCAAGGCATTAAATTGCCAGCCTGGCGACATTTTAGAGTACCGTCAAGATGATAATTAACTTATTTTATAAAGAGGTGATAGTATGAAAGTTTTCGAGAAAACAAGTGGGTTTTATAGTAATGATAATCATGCAAATCTTCCGCTAGGATTGGCCATCATCTTAGATGGATGTAGATACACTATATTTAGTGTGGATGAAGAAAATGATGTAATTACCTGTGTGTCACGAACACATGGATTTACCTATTTGGAGTTTGAGGAGCTGGAAGCGTTCTTAGAGGAAGGCAGAGCATTTCTGGTAATAGATTAAAATGGCCCATTGCAAAGAAGTGTCTCCAGAAAAATAGTTGCATAACCATATCAAAAGTATAGTGCTTGTTTAGGAGTCCGCATGTCCATTTGCAATTCTTTGGATAAGAGGAAGTGAGAGGGAAATACCTTTTATCTGTGTTTAACAAAATGGAGGTTTTCTGGTGCTCGCTTAAAGGTTAGAACAATTTTTGTAGTGATCGAGACAGCGAAAAAGGACTGGTTTACTTGGGATTATAATCTCAAGGGTCAGACAATGATTGAAGAGATGGAAACTATTAATTTCAACATAGTTGTGCAATTGATTGTGAATGCCGGTGATGCAGTTGATTCATCTGCAGCATTTATGCAGGGGACGAGCTTGCATATAATTCAATGAAAAAAAAGACAGGATTACCTGTCTTAAGATGGAATAATGGGACGTTTACATAAAGATTTTATGTATTTAATAGCTTCATAACTTTCTCGCAAAAAACCGCTTGCATACTTTAAATAATCACACCCAACAGCAACACACACAAAAGCCCTGTGACAGAAATCACGGTTGTCAGCACACTCCATGTCTGAAATGTTTCCTTCATGCTTAAACCAAAATACTCTTTTACCATCCAAAATCCTGCATCATTAACATGACAGAATATGACACTGCCTGCTCCTGTTGCTAAAACGACAAGCGCTGGGTTTACCGTGCTTAACGTCAGTAAAGGGGTGACGAGCCCTGCTGTTGTCAGTGCAGCCACTGTTGCAGATCCTAAGCAAAGACGTAAAATTGCAGCAATCATCCAGGCAACTAAAATAGGGGACATATTTGTTTCGCTGAATAATGTTGCCACATAATCACCGACACCGCCGTCTACAAGGACTTGTTTAAAGGCACCGCCGCCTCCGATGATTAACAGCATCATGGCAATCTGTGCAATAGATTCAGAAAGTGTACTGCCAATCTCTTTCATTGGAATCTTTCTTGCATATCCCATCGTATAAATGGCGATTAAAAGCGATAACAGCATGGCTGTACCAGGTGCACCAATTAATTCAACAACTTCCTTCACTGTAGATTCCCCAGGCATTAGCAAGGAGAATATCGTTGCAAGCCCCATAAATATAACAGGAAATAGTGATGTTAATACACTGATGCCAAAACCAGGTGTGTCCTCTAATGCAAATTCTTTTTGAGGACCTAATGCAGCTAAGTTGCCGCTCTTATTATAAGCATTTGGCAATACCTTCATTGCGAACTTATTAAATAGCGGCCCTGCGACAATCGTTGTCGGAATTGCAATAAGTGTACCTAATAATAATACTTGACCAATGTCTGCACCATAAGCAGCTGTAATCGCAGTTGGTGCTGGATGTGGAGGCAAGAAGCCGTGTGTTACGTTTAATGCCGCTGCCATTGGGATTCCTAAATATAGAAAAGGCAATTTTACTTCCTTCGCTATTGCATAAATAATTGGAATTAATAGTACGAGTCCAACTTCAAAAAATAAAGCAATCCCGATAATAAAGGAAGCAACAACAACAGCCAGCTGTATTCGCTTCTTGCCGAATTTATTAATAAGGGTAATGGCAATTCTATGTCCACCACCTACATCAGATACTAATCTTCCAAGCATTGCGCCAAGTCCAAAAACCAAAGCTAAATGCCCCAATTGGCTGCCAATACCAGCTTCTATTGTCTTTACAATTTCCGTTAATTCCATTCCAAGCCCAACAGCAACTAAAAACGAGACAATCACCAGGGATACAAAAGTGTTTAGCTTCATTTTCATAATAAGGAATAATAAAATAAGGACACCAAAAGCAACAATTAAAATAGGCATAGTATTACCTCCAGGAAATGGTATAGTCAATCATGATAAAACGCTTACATAAATGCGTGATTTTACCCTGCTTAGAAGACAAGCAAGGCATCATTTGATTATTACTATAGGACCCTTTTTTAATGGGCATATTTAGATAAATCATTATCTTTTCCTGCAATTTGTTGCTAATTTCTCATAAATGAGAAAGACCTAATTGTAGAAAGCTACCCATAATTCAACGGCCCAACCAGCCTCCATCTACTGCCAATAAATGCCCATGTATATAATTGGAAGCCTCTGATGCCAAAAATACAATTGTTCCGCTGAAATCTTCTGCAGTTCCCCAGCGGCCAGCAGGTATGCGTTCAAGAATTTGTTTATTGCGTGATTCATCTGCAACTAACGCTTCATTCATATCTGTAGCAATATAGCCAGGTACAATCGCATTAACATTAACATTTTCCTTTGCCCACTCATTAGCTAATGCTTTAGTCAGCTGAGCCACTCCGCCTTTAGCAGCAGCATAGGCAGGAACAGTTAATCCTCCTTGAAAGGATAGAAGGGATGCCATATTAATGATTTTTCCTTGTCTTTGCGGAACCATATATTTACCTGCTTCCTGACATAGCAGCCAAACAGTTTTCAGATTCACATTGATGACATCATCCCAGTCATCTTCAGTAAACGATATTGAAGGGGAACGACGTTGAATGCCTGCATTATTAACAAGAATATCAATGCTGCCTAGCAGCTCTACAACTGTTGGTATGGCCCGCTTTACTTGAGCTTGATTTTCTAAATCGCAGGGCACGATAACCGCCTTTTTGCCAATTGCTTCAATTTCCTTTTGAACGCTGTCATCCTCCGTATTCCTTTGGAGCAACGCAAGTGTTGCTCCAGCTTCCGCTAAAGCTAGTGCCATTTGTTTTCCTATGCCTCTTGTCGCACCTGTTATTGCAGCGACTTTTCCATCTAATCGAAACATCGTAGCATTTCCTCCTTCATAAATCTGTTAATCATTGATAAAAAGAAACCGTTATCATTTTGTTGTTAAACAACATTTTTCATTGGAGATCAACACCTCTTTATGTAAAGATTATATATAACTAGTAACATTATATATAATCTTTAAGGGCGTGTCGATGCATATTATATATAATTTTAAGTTATATATATAATGATCAACACTCTACCTTTATACTATTGAGCACAAAAGACTTACAGAACCATTTTCATAATATGCTGCCTAAATACTTCCTTGGATTTTTGAATATCCTTTTGCTTTAATACTTCTACTAGCTCTAAATGGTATGTATGCACTTCTTGAGGCAGTATTCTGATTTCTGGATTGAGAATGGTAATATAACGCTGAATATGACTATTCAGCATGGACCATATTCTATCGAATGTTGCTATTTCTGCCCAAGCAATAATGGTGCGGTGAAATTCCATATCCAATTTAGCCTGAAGCAAATAATCCGGCTTTTCATTCTTCATTTGCTCGACAATATCATACAGCACTCCAAGCTTTTGATTTGTCAGATTTGGCGTGACTATTTCAATTGCATCTGTCTCAATGGATGCTCGCAACGAAAAAATGTGATACATTTCAGTCTTATTTATCTCTGTTACAAAGGCACCTTTATACTTAACTGTACGAATAAGTCCTTCTTCCTCTAAGCCTCTTAGGGCCTCCCGAACAGGAACTTGGCTAATCCCAAGTCTTTTGGCAACCTCTGTTTCTACGATCCGTTCACCTGGTTTTAATTTATTAATAATAATTTCGTCACGAATAATTTTCTTCACTTGATCTTTTAACGATATTGACGAATCTTCTTTTAATCTATCCATATTTATACCGTTCCTTTTCAAATAATAGGTTATCTGGGTCGTAAGTAGTGAGTTCAACATGTTTATTACTTTATTATATATAAACTTCCCTGAAATTGTCTTTAATCAGTGGGAGTTTTCATTAAATTAGCAGGAAAACACAAACCATTATAAAAGGAATATGAAAATTACATCTGGAGGAAAGAGATATAAAAGTGGAAAATACCTGCAGTAAATTATCTATATTTGGAACTGACAGTTTTTTTATTAGAAGGAGTACATGAAATGACAAATGTAATGAAGATATTCCTCTTTAATATACGAAAAGTAAAGTGGCATAAATCCTAAGGTGTGAGGCTTAAGCTTTTTTTAGAAATATAATTGCAGTCAGCTTGATACACACTTATTATATAATAAGTTTAAATAATAATGAGTAGAGGTTTCTATCATGAATAAGAAAGAATTACAGGATTTAATCAATGAAATGGATGGAGAGGACACTATTTATAATGAAGAGGATGGAACCTACACAAATGAGGGAGCTCCTTCTTGGAATGCCTATGAAAAGGTTAGGGAATTGACAGACACAACCTATATCTCTTATCTCATTGACATGTTGAAAACAAGCAAAAAAGAATCGCTCAAAAGTAATATTTATTTTGCTTTAGGAAAAATTGGAGCAAATACAGGTGATAAACGTGTAGTAGATATTCTTTTAAAACAGATTGATAAGGAAACAAATAAACATACGTTAGAAAGCATACTCATGAGTATTGAAGAACAAGCGGTTATACCAGACGCTTCTTCCATTATTAAGTGTTTAGAAGATGACAGATGGGTGGTAAGACATTCGGCGATTTCAGCACTTGGAAGATGTAAAAGTTCAGACGTAGAAGACGCTCTTATAGAAGTGATTACAAAATCGCAAGATGAATATGATCTTTATTATGCACTTGGTTCTCTTAGTAAAATTGGGTCTGCAAAATCCATTCCATATATCCTCCCATTATTCACGAATACAAAAGGAGAAGTAAGACGTTCTGCTGTCTCTGCACTCGATAGTTTAGGAGGGGCAGCATACCTTCCACTATATATAGAGGCTTTAGGCGACCGTTCCCCTCATGTAAAAAGCTATGCTCTGTTAGCAATTAAAAATCATGGTGATAAAACGGCTATAGATGCTGTTTATAAACGAGTAAAAACAGTTTTAAGTAAAAAGCGAAAGATAGATAGTGATGAGCTAGTGCCAGCTTTTGAATTCCTAAATCAGTACAAAAATGATAATGATAACGTTCAAAAATTATTAAATTGGATTAAATTAAAAAAGTGGGATTTTCTTTCAGAGAGGGAAAAGGAAGGTTTTAAGAAGGGAGGTAATTAAATAATTTAATTCTAATGTTGACAGAAGTAAATCATAAATATTTATGTTTGAATATAGAGTGAAAAAATCTAAAAATAATTCCGCTGCTTTTTACGCAGTGGAATTTATGCTTATAAGGAAAGAATAAACCATTTATTTTTGTTATAATATGGATAAAAAGGAGATGAGATACAATAAATAATAAAAGAAGCTTCATCTTTATTATTCTATTTCTTGTACTTCCGATAACATTTATGCTTAGTTCATTTAGTTGGCGATACGTATTTTTGCATATAGAATTATTAATAATTGCTACAGATTGCTTTTCTATTTTAGGTATTTATTATGTGATTGTTAGCCTTATCTTTTCATTTAGTTTAAAAAAAGAGAATTCGCGTTTGTGACAGAAATTTAATCGTAATTTAGGTTCTTCGTATTTGTTAAAGTGAACGAATTTACCAATATAGGTGATGTAATGTATTTAAAAATAATAATTGTTGGTATTGTATCTCTATTGTGGTTATTGGCGTGCAGTAACGGGGAACGTAATGTGGCTTCAGATTTGAACTCCGAAAATGATGCAGTAGAGAACCAAGAAACGAATACTGATAATGATGCTGTGGAGAATCAAGAAACAAAAGCTGAAAATGATACAGTAGAAAATAAAGAACAAGAAACGAACGATAATAACGGTGCAGTAGAAAATCAGGAAACAGCACCAAATGATGAATCAAAAGTACTTTATAAGGAAAACAGCTTCACTTCAAAACAATATACAAAAGGCAATATTAATGTAAGTTATCCGCAATTAGCTCATGAAGATTCGGGTAAGGCAAATAAAATGAACAGTGTAATAACAAAGGATGCGAGTTATTATTTTGAAAAAGATTATTATGAAGGCTATACAGGAGAAATCAAGTACCACATTCCATTTGTAAATGATGAGTTTGTTAGTATAACATATGAAGGGTTACTTACGAGTCCAATCAACAGCTATCCGATAAACTTATCTTATTCAACACTTGTAAATATGGAAACAGGTGAAAAAATAAGGTTAAATGATTTAGTCAATCTTGATGATGCGTTTGTTAAAGCGTTTAAACAGGGGGAAATTGTTACAGATCAATCCTCTGAATATAAACAGGAAATCCAAAAGTATATCGCAGGCTTAGATAATCAAGACCTACTTAAGAAATTTTTAGAAGCAGATAAAATGAACTTTCCTGAGGTATTTGTTTATGTAACTGAGGATTCAATTGTTGTCACAATAGCTGTAGTCCATGCATTAGGTGACTTTATAAGTGTGCAAATATCAAAGGATAATGTGAGCTTTAAATAATTTCTTCATTAACCAATTGTAAGCAAAAAGAGGCTGGGACTAAACAAAAGATAAACTTTCTATACACGAATAATAAAAATTACATCTAAATTTGAAAAATGAAGCACGACTAAATAGAATATGGGTTTAATATTAGTTCGTTTCATTGCGCGCTCGTCCTCTCGCTTTCTGCGGGGAGAAAGCTGAGCCTCCTCGTCTTCGCCTGTCGGGGTCTAAAGCGTCCTCTATTTCCCTTAGTAGTCGAGTGTCCTCCGGCTCCATTCCACTAAGATTTCTAATCATTGTATTAAAACTAAAAAACGGAACTATTTAATCGTTTTTTTGATTAAATAGTTCCGTTTTTACGTAGATTCACATACTTTTGTCCCAGCCTCTTTTTGTACATCTATTTATATTTAATCCACCTTAAACATTTTAATATTCTCTTGATAATAAGCAATAATAAAGTCTTTAAAGCTTTTTTCTGATGAGGACAGCAATTTATTTCTCATCCATGACAGACTGACTGAATAGGAGGGGGAAATGTCTGCGATTTTCACATAATTTAACTTTAATTGCCTACAGACTGAAATGGGAAGTAGTGCAACCCCTTGATTTACTTTAATTATTTCTAAAAGTAAGTAGGAATCTACCTCAAAAATGTTATTCGGAACAAATCCATGTTTTTTACAAAGATTTGTAGTGAATTCGCTGTATTCCTCATTATCTGCCAAAGCGATAAAAGGCTCATTTGCAACCTCACTTAATGATAGTTCCGTTATACCCCTATACTTATCGGTATGCGGCAAAACAAGCACAATATCTTCTTCTACTAATAAACAACTCTCTAATTCGTCGTCTTCGATCAGATGACCAGATATCCCTAAATCAACGTCCCCCTTTTTTATGCTTGAAATAATGTCACTTTTGGCTTTTATTCCTTGGTGAATCGTTGATTCAGGAGAGGTATTAATATAGTCGCTGATTAGTCCTGCAAGAAATCTTGGGTTGGAGATAGCGATTTTTATCGTATGAGACATTTTATCCTCTTCTGCTTGAATTTCCTTTTGTGCATTTTCAAGCTCTATAAAAATTCTATCAACGTGCTTCAAAAAAATTCTTCCGGAGGAGTTCAATTGAATATTTCTCCCATTCCTATTAAAAAGCGCAGTTCCTAATTCATCCTCAAGTCGTTTAATAGTCAAGCTTAAAGAGGGCTGGGCAATATTTAACTGGTTAGCCGCATTTGAAATATGCTCTGTATAAGCAACTGTCTGAAAGTATTTGAGTTGTAGTAATTCCATTGATTTGAAACTCCTTTATTTATTTCGATAAATATATATATATCTTAATATGTATTAGATTAAATGTAAATGCAGATGTAAGATAATTACATAGTTTAGAAAAAGTAATAGATAAAACTTAGGAGAGGTGTCATTTTAATGAAAATAGATGTAAACAACATAGCACAAAATCTCAATACACCGTTAACTGCACCAGCTTATCCTATGCCGCCGTATAAGTTTGTGAATCGCGAATATCTAAATATTATTTATCGCACAGATGAAAAAGCCTTACGTGCGGCAGTGCCAGAACCTCTTCAAATTACGGAACCATTAGTCAAATTCGAAGTTATGTGGATGCCCGATGTTTCTGGACTTGGTGCTTATACGGAGGCTGGACAAGTGATTCCTGTCAACTTTAATGGAGAGGAAGGGGATTATGTGCATTCTATGTATGTAGACAACTTTCCAGCAATTGCAAGTGGACGTGAACTAACTGCTTATCCGAAGAAATTAGGGGCACCTAAGTTATATACAGATTCTGATACGCTAGTTGGAACATTGGATTACGGATCCCTTCGAGTAGCAACCGCAACAATGGGGTATAAGCATGCCGAAATGGACAAGGATAAGGCTAAAAGTGAAATTTGCCGTCCTAATTTTATGGTGAAAATCGCAACCGATTATACGGGAGAATTGAGGATTTGTGATTTAATACGAACACAAATAACAGATATAAAAGTGAAAGAAGCATGGACAGGTCCAGCTCGCCTACAATTATTCGAACATGCATTGGCACCTCTGGCAGATTTACCTGTGTTAGAAGTCGTTTCAGCATCCCATTTTGTTACGGATTTAACCTTAAATGCTGCACAGCCTGTATATAACTATCTAGAGGAAAAATAAGGGGGATTTTTATTATGAGAATTGCTGTTTTAGGAGCAGGTTCTTTAGGAACTATCGTGGGTGCATATCTTAGTGCAGGTGGAATGGAGGTTGAATTAATTGATACATTCGAGGCACATGTAGATGCATTAAATCAAACAGGTGCTAAAGTGATTGGTACACATGAGTTTCAAGCAAAGGTGAAAGCTATTACCCCAGATAATAAATCTGGCAAATATGATTTAGTTTTACTGCTGACGAAACAATTATTTAACAACTCTGTTCTTAGTGAGCTACTGCCGTTTTTAGATGAGGATAGTGTAGTTTGTTCCTTACAGAACGGTATTCCGGAGAATAATGTTGCATCCATTGTCGGTAAAGAGCGTGTAATTGCAGGTTCTGTTGAGTTTGGCGCAACGTTTATTGAGCCTGGAGTATCCAGCTTAACAACCGAATATACTCAATTTAAAAAGTATGCCTTTCAAATCGGTGAATTAAATGGTGAAACAACAGATAGAATCAAGCAAATTAAAGCTGTGTTAGACCTTGTGGGCGGAACACATATATCTGACAACTTAGTTGGAACGAAATGGTCCAAACTACTTATCAATAATGCGTTCAGTGGGTTATCCGCAGCATTGAATGGCGAATATGGTGACATTCTCGATAATGAATATGGCATCACTAGCGCCGTTCATATTGCAGATGAAACGATTAAGGTTGGTCACGCTATTGGGGTTACATTCGCAAAAATGAATGGTTTCGATATCGCTTCATTAGAAGTAACAAATGAACAAGAAGTTCCTGCACGAGTTCAAACCTTTAGGACAGTAATGGAGCCTTCAAGACTTTTAAAGGCAAGTATGCTACAGGATCTTGAAAAAAAACGCAAAACTGAAATTGATTTCATCAATGGAGTTGTTCCCGAAATGGCAGAAGGTACAAGTATTTCAACGCCATTTAATGACATGGTTGTTAAACTGGTTAAGTCTGCGGAAGATTCTCAAACTGTACCTGATTTTAAAACCAATATAAAAAACTTTGAAGAGCTAATAAATAAACACAAGATGTAACCAGATGAAGGGATTGCTATGGCAATCCTTTTTTGTCTGCATAGCTGTTTACTGCTATAAAGTGTTCCGATAATTAATTCATTCCACAGCTTTTAGGGACTTTTTAAAAAAACTTTTAAAGTAAGCGCTATAGCTAGTATTCCTGTCCTTAATAGTTAAGTGTTTTAACCGATATATATGAAAGATATAAAGAAAGGGGCAAAAATCATTGCATAATTCATTACAAACTTTAGTTGATTTAGGACCTATAATTAAAGAAACAACAGGCAAAACTACTGCGATTATGATTACAGATTTACAAAATATCATTTATTTCTCACCATCAACAAGTCTTCCTCTAAATATAAAAGTTGGCGATCCTGCTTTTGTACCAGGAAATGAACTTTTAATTCGTGCGTTGAAGGAAGCGAAAAAAGTAGAAGAATATGTCCCGAAAGAAAGTCTTGGTATTCCCTTTTTCTCCACTGTAACACCAATTAAAGATAAAGAAACAAAAGAAGTTGTAGGTTTATTCTCTATAAGCAAGACATTAGAAGTGGAAGAAAAACTGGATCGGGAATTAAGTTCATTAAATGCAATAATCAGCACACTTCATGAAAAAATCCAAATTGTCGCTGCACAATCAGAAGAATTATCTGCGACAAGTAATGAAATTACTTCCCAGGCCATTAAAGCAAATGATAATACACAGCAAATCGGAAATTTAGTGAAAATCATTGAAGGAATCTCAACGCAAACTAATTTATTAGGATTAAACGCGGCAATTGAAGCAGCACGATCTGGAGAGGCTGGAAAAGGCTTCGGAGTGGTTGCAACAGAAATAAGAAAACTTTCAGAGAATACTAAACAAGCAGTTGGAACAATCGGCGGATCTTTAGTTGAAATAAAAAATAGCATTGAAAGTTTGAAAATCAGTATCGAGGAAGTAAGTGCATCATCTGAAGAACAATCCACTGTAATGGTAGATTTCTTAGAGGAAATGCAAAAATTAGAAAAACAAAGCAAAGAGGTTTTTGCTTATATGAAAGAGTTAATTTAATTAAGGGGAAGTTACCTTGTAACCACATTTTAAAAAATGGTATACACTAATTAATATCTTTATTTCAAAATATTGCATGTTAGTGTTAATTATGTAATTTGTAATTGATGTAACAGAGGTGTTAATCCATTATGGATTGACGCCTTTTTCTAATGATTAGTCAGAAATAATTTGGAGGTTGCTTGTTTTAACTAGCTAACTAATAACCTATTAAATGGTGCTTTTCTCGACAGAAGAAAAGCTCTTTTGATTTCTAAAAGGATAAAATAAGCGTCTGTTCGTTAAGGGCTTGATATGAAAATGGGTGTATTTTGGTTAAAAGTATATAAAGTTTAACAAACCAGTCATTTCTGCTAAATAATTAATGTTAAAATTATAGTAATGCAGCAACTTACTTCAGAGGTGATTTCATGCTAGGGATAAAAAGCTACAATCCTAAACTTTACACAGAACTATCTCAAATAATAAAGGACCAGAAAATTAGACTACATGGTCTTAAAGGTAAAATGATAAAGGATATCTTGGTTGCATGGGAAGAATATAGTGATGAGTGGTTTAATGATTTACCCGTAATAATTAGGTTTGAAGATTGCCAGTTGGAATTGTGTGCATATAAGAGTGGCGAATACGCTATAACATTTGATCAAATAGATTTAGCGGAGGAAATTGATTACTATGGTACCGATTTCTTGCTTAGATGGGAACAAAATAAGTTAATGCAACTTGCTGAATTTATTAACAAACGCATAGATAAGGTAGAAATTATTGAATGCTTCGAACAATTGACTGGAGTCGGTTTACACCTTGAAGAAGGCTATTTGGCTGTTTGTAATGGTTTGGATGAAAATGTGATATATATAAATAGAGTAGAAGGAGCACAATATAAATTTACGGAATTATGAAGTAATATTTAAATCAATTAGCCTTTCATTACAAAGGCGATACTGTTTTTATTTTTAATCCTTAAAGATATTCTAGAAAAGTATTAAAGAACTAACTGGTTACTTGTTTGAAGACTATTATTTGGGGTAAATTAAAAGGTCAATCTATTAAAAGAGAGGGAGTTCGTATGAATAAAAGGCTTATCCTCCTTGATATACAAACATTAAATAATGAATTATCTAATAATAGAAAACGTAGTATAAAAATCATAAAAAGGCTGCAGCAAGAACCAACAAACCTTATGCTCAAAAGAAGACTGAAGAAAATAAAGTTAGATAATGAAAATATAAGCAAAAAACAGAATGAATTGTGGAAGCTTTATAAAGAAAAATGATAGCTATATACATAAGCAATGTTTGCATTTTGCAGAAAACCTTCGTATTTTAGTAGATTTTTAGGGAGATATTTTAATCTTCAAATATAATTTAAATATAGTAAAACATAAAACTGCCTATGGGGAGTTTTTTTTTGTTTGATATACAATTTATAATTCTTCCAATTTCCTGATTAGGAAATACATATTTATCCATATGAAGATTTGTAGTAAACTGGTAATTATATTATCCTTTCATATAATGGAGGACGAGATGAACGAAAAAAATCATACAAAAACGAAAAAACAACAAAAGGTACAAGGGATATATAGAGAAATAAAAAGACAGCAGCAAGAGGATGTTGCAGAAGCGGGTAGTACATTTGGAAATATTATTGTAAACATTTGTGTGGTTATCATTCTTTTCTTTTTTGTAATGAGTACACTATTTGATCTTGGTGTTCAGGTTCCAAGATTTTTTGGATATTAATTTTTTATCGAGAGCCATTAACAAGCACTCTACTTAAGGATAGCTTAAACAAGCCCTATTAATAAGTACTTTCTTGAGCCAATGCATAATAGGCTCTTTTTTATTATAAAAAAATCGAACGAAATTTGAAATTGCTACCAATATATAGTGTAAGACATAAAGGAGGTGAATAAGGTTGAGTGTTGATAATGAATTTATTAAATTAATTAACCTTATTGGAGTTGGAGACAAAGAGGCATGCGGGGAACTTTACGAAAAAACAATCCAAGATGTATTTAAAACAGTTCACTTTTTAGTGGAGGAAAAAACAGATGTAGATGATTTGGTACAAGACATTTACATACAGGTGTTTAAGTCTATAAAAAAATTCGATGTTGAACGGAAGTTTAAGCCTTGGTTAATGGGAATTGTGTTAAAACAAATTAAAGCTTATCGAAGAAAAAAGTGGATGATCATTAGAACTGTTAAGAAGGTTGAGGAATTTAAAGAGGAAAAAGAATTAGATTTCTCAACCGAAGTTATTGAAAAAATAACAATAAACAGCTAGTCAAATTAGTGGATGAATTACCATATAAACTGAAACAGGTAGTTATTCTTCGTTATTTAAACGATTATACCCAAGATGAGATTTCAGCGATTTTGGAGGTTCCTATTGGAACAGTTAAGTCAAGAATAAATGCAGCTTTAACAAAATTACGTACAAAAGGAAAAAATAAAAAAATTCTTGAAGAAGTGAGGAAGGTTTATGAATATTGAGACTAAACTTAGGGAGTCCTTACAAGAGATTGGAAAAGAAATTACTCCTCCGCCAGGACTAAGAATGAATGTTATGACTAGTATCCATCTCGGAAAGTCAAAAACGAAAAAAAGAATTATCACAGGTGTTTTAGCTGCTTCATTGCTAATACCGACAGGGGCATTTGCCACGAAATCTCTCATAGCTGATGGACTATACGGCTCTTTTGATAATTTGAAAAAGCATATTACAAGTGCAACAATGGAAGGCTACCTCAGGTTGGATGCAAAAATTGCCCAAGCACAAGGCCAGATTGAACCAGCAGAATATAAAGAGTTTATCGGACTTGTAAAAATAATGACTGATGCTAAGCTTGAATTTGGTGACAAATATGGAGGGATTAACTATGCTGCACTCTCACAAGAAAAACAAACAGAGCTTGCAAAAGTTTATTTAGAAATACAGCCATACTATGATCAATTAAATGGTCTGGAATCTAGTAAGGAGTTGTTAACTGAAGAGGAATACAAGCATTATATTAAATCTCTTATGATTTATGAAGAAATCATTTCAAAGAGTCAGATAAATCCGGACCATTATATAGAAACAAAGGAAATACCAACGGATTTGCAAGGTCCATTTGAAGAAGCAAGGGCATTTATTGACTATGTAAATGAAAAACAAATGGAGTAAAAGAACTAGTTAAAGGAGGATTTCAGTCCCTTATTGCAGAAATAGTTGCTATTATTAAAACATTCTACTAAATGCAGGTGATAAAATGCTGCCAACTAAAAGTATTCTAGCCACTTGGGGGAAGTTTAACTACTTTCCTATGGAGACGTTAACTCCATTCCTCTAAGTTTTCTAATCAGTGTATTAAAACTAAAAAAACACAAAAAAGCCGAACTATTTAATCATTGATTAAGCAGTTCGGTTTTTATACAGATTCACTTACTTATGTCCCAGCCTCTTTATGATATTAAGTTATAATCGTACTAATAAATAAAACTTAAAATAAATGCATTATCGAAACGACAACAATAGCAACTACTAACGCAGGTAGAAGGTTAGCTATTTTAATTTTTGTAATTCCAACTAAATTTAACCCAATAGCAATAATCATAATACCGCCAGTTGCTGACATCTCTATAACAAACTGATCCATTAAAGCATCTGGAACCAATCGAACAATTTGGGTAGCGAAAATCGCTATTAACCCTTCATATAAAATGACGGGAATTGCAGAGAATAACACGCCGATACCCAATGTGGTCGTTAAGATAATTGCAATGAATCCGTCAATAACGGCTTTCGTGTATAGCACATCATTATTTCCTCGAATACCACTATCTAAGGCACCAATTATGCCCATTGCCCCAACTACGAAAATCAATGTACCAGTTATAAATCCTTGTGATATGCTTCCTTGTTTATTTGAGCCGACATGTTTCTCTAACCAATCCCCTAGCTTGGTAATTTTATCTTCTAAGGAAAGTAACTCACCAATAACTGCTCCTATAGCAAGACTTAAAATCACGATAAGAAAATTTTCCGTTTTAAGTCCCATTTGCATTCCCAAAACGACAATGGCTAAGCCCATTATTTTCATAACAGTGTCCTTCATGCTTTCTGGAATACGACGAAGTAGACTCCCTAATAATGTACCAACGCTTACACCGATTGCATTTGCTAAAGCCCCCATTAAAATCACTGTAGTTCACCGACTCTTTCCATATTGTTGTGTTTTCTTGTATTATAGGGGTAAATTATATATAAATAAAATCAAAGTTTTAGATAGTAAGCATGAATGAAATCGATAGATAGGAATGATAGGGATGAGCCTGGCAAGATATGAAGTTTTTAACACAGTTGTAGAATTGGGAAGCTTAACAAAAGCGGCAGAAGCATTAAATATAACGCAGTCTGCGGTTAGTTATTCAATCGCAAACCTTGAGGCGGAATTTGGATTTCCACTATTAATAAGAAGTCGGTCTGGAATTACTTTAACAAGTAATGGGCAAAGAATGTTAAAGTCTGTTCGAACTGTCCTGCATTGGGACGAAAAACTGAAGCAAGAAGCAGCGTCAATCAAGGGACTCGAAGTAGGAACAGTACGTATTGGGGCTTTTACAAGTGTTTGTATTCAATGGCTGCCAAGATTGCTGAAAAACTTTAAACAAGAACATCCTTTCATTGAGATAAAAATTTTTCAAGGGGGCTACCAGGATGTGGAAGAGTGGATTGTGAACGGTGTTATAGATTTTGGTTTTACAACTTTACCAACAACAGAAAAATTCGAAACAATTCCATTAAAAAAAGATCGGATATTATGTATCCTTCCACAAAAACACCCTCTGAGTAATCTTGATAAGGTACGTATTGATCAATTAGAAAATGAAGCCTTTATTACTCTAAAATCGGGTTATAACCACGACATAAAACGCATATTAAAAGATACTGGTGTTACACTCCAAAACAGTTTTGAAATGGCTGATGACCAAGCGATTTTAGCGATGGTGGAAAATGAATTAGGTGTCAGCATTATGCCTGAACTAGTCCTGCAAAGCATGCCATACAAAGTGACAGCACTTCGTCTTGAGCCAGAGCAGCATCGAATTATTGGTATTGCGGCATTATCACTAAAAGAAATCGCTCCAGCTTCGCAAAGATTTATCGAATTTATCAAAAACTTGTTAGAGTCAAAGTAAACCTAAAATATATGAAGTTAAGGAGTAATCAAGGCTTCTTCGCATGCTTTTTTTATTTGCAAATAGGAAGTAATCTTTTTCATACAAAGGCTGATTTTGAATATATGAATAGGGTTCACCATTTTTAATGTAAATTTTGTTACAATAATTTGTAAAGATTGTAACATTCGTAATATAAATGACAAAAAACACCGTGAATGTGTTAAAGTGACATTGAAAGTTATAATACACAGAAGGCAGGGAGGAAGCGTTGAAAAAGAAGCTGGTCATCATTATCACAACAGTATTAATCGTAATACTGGCGCTATTGGTATTATGGAAGCTAGAAGTGTTTAAGATCAATGATTCATCAGAAGCAGTTAAAGAGGAAATTGTAGAAGAGGATGTACTTTCGATACTTTTAAATTTAAAATATCCTCAGCTTGGAGATAACATCCAAGAAGCACAATCTCTATATGGAGAGCCAACGTCTGAAGGTGATGGACAAAAGGCCTTCCAGCTCTCAGGAAAAGTGAAAAATGAGATAGCTCTATACTATGATCAAGCTAATGCAATTACCTCCCTTAAATTCAACGTAGCCGGAGATAAAGAAAAAATTCATAGCTTAGCTGAAAAATTACTTCCACCTGTGTTTACTCTCGTTAAAGGTAATGCAGAACAAGCAGATAGTCAAAACAGCTATTATTACCGTTTGGCAGACGGATTTGCAGAAATCCTGATTCACGAAGCTAATGATTCAAGCGCTGGAAATAATACGGACTATACGATTGAAGTTACGTATTTAACAGAAACTGAGTTCAATAGCGCAACAAACCAGGAAGATAAAGAGGCAGAGGAAGAAGAAACATCGCAAGGCAATCAAGAAACACAGGAAAATAATGAGTCTCAAGAAGCAATCACCACACCAAAACCAACAGAATCATCTGATTCTGAAGAGGTTAAAGAAACAGAACCATCTCCAACGAAGAACACTGGAGAATTTGATGCAGCTTCAGCTCAAATAAACAATCAGAAAGTCAAGGTTCCAGACTTTTTAGTGAATGCCAAAAAAGGAATTGTTCAAGGTATAGATGTACCTCTTAAGTCAACAGTTGGCGCGATGATGGAAAGCCATGGCCAACCTGATTGGGTAGTAGCGGTAGAAGGTGGATATCAGCTAATGTATAAAAACTACCACATCGGATTTGGAACACCCCATGAGTACGTTCAAGATCCAAAAACACCAATTTCATCCTATTACTTACCAATTAACCTATCAGAAAAGGAAGTAATCCAATCATTAGGAGAACCAATTGCTAAAGAATATAGTGAACAAGATGGAAGCTATCTTCTATATTACGATTTAGGAAATTACAAATTATACTTCTATAAGAATACAGACGACCCGGCAGAAACGTATAAATCAGTAAAATTAATCGCAAGCTTGAATGCATGAGGATATTTCTCATGCTTTTCTTTATGGATTTTGAGCGCTTCTTACGCCAATTGCCCCTTAACATGGAGGTTATTTGGAGTGAATAATTGTTTAGTGTTAGAATAATATTTTCCTAGACAGAAACCTCTGATTTAAGTATAGGAAAAAATAGGACTATTGAAAGTATTTATTATTGTTTAGTTTAGAGCTTGTCAGGAGACATAATCAATTGTTTTTCCAGCCGTACTAAGGAAAAGGGGAATAAAGGACAATTGTCTTTCTAAATCATACAATATATAATTAAATATGTTTACACGTTATTAATCTATAAATCTAGAAAGAAGTTTTTACATTGAAAAACCTGTTTGTTTTCCTTTCGGTTCTATTTATTATTTTCTCCAATGGCGACCATCCAAAGGGAGGATATAAGGAAGAACGAAAGCCTCGCTCTAAAGAGGAAACAATTCAATCATGAGAGAAAGGGAAGAGCAAGTTTTTGCTCCTCCCTTTCTTTTTTTATTGAACAATTGTTAGCACAAATCCGTCATATCCCTTTTCGCCAACTGTTTGGATACCGACTGAATCGGCCCGTTCATCTTTTGTAAGGATGTCAATGAATTTCCTGATTCCGAGCACTTTTTCATCACAGGTGTTCTTATTTATGACTTCGCCATCCCGGACAACATTATCAGAAACAATCACCGCACCTTTTGCGGCCAATTGAAGTGCCCATTTAATATAATGGGGATTATTTGGCTTATCTGCATCAATGAAGATAAAGTCAAAATTGGAGAATCCTTGTTCCTGTAATGTAGGCAAGGTGGTTAATGCAGGTCCTTCTATTATTGTAACTTTATCCCCTAGTTTAGCTGAGTTTATATTTGCTTGAGCTGTTTTTGCATGAATGGGGTCTACCTCTAATGTGACTATTTTTCCGTCCTCGGGGAGGGTGCGAGCGAGCCATATGGTGCTGTAGCCGCCAAGTGTGCCTATCTCTAATATGTTTTTTGCTCCTTTTAGCTGTGCAAGCATTGCGAGGAATTTTCCTTGTGTTGGAGTAACATCAATATCGGGTAAGCCATTCTTTTGATTATTGTCTCTTACATATTGCAAATCTTTGCTTTCTGGCTGAAGCTGTGCCGTAAAATAGTGGTCAACTGAATTCCAAGTTTTATCGTTTTTCATGATAACCAACTCCTTTTGGATTATATATTCATTGTAAGTTATAATTTTATATAAATAAAATATATGTTTTTTATATTTATATAAATTAAAGTTATAAGGAGGAGTTGAATGAACCTTCATGGACTTCGATTGTTTCATCATGTAGCAAGTTTGGGGAGCTTTACTAAAGCTGCGGAAATTCTGCTGATAAGTCAGCCTGCTGTATCGAGCCAAATAAAGCAATTTGAAAAAGAACTGGGAATCGCCTTGTTTAAAAAGAATGGCAAAAGGTTTACTTTAACACCGTTTGGAGAAGCATTGGCGCAAAAAGCGGAGTTGTTTTTTGCTCATGAAGCACAACTAGAACAGTTTGTACAAGATTATAAAACAGCGAAAAAGGGGCGGCTTCATATTACTGCTACCTTTCTTCCTGCGAACTTTCTTATCCCGCAATGGGCAGCAGCCTTTAAAGCAGCCAATGAGGATGTTGAGATAAGCATTACAACGAGAAATTCAACGGATGCCTTTCGTGAATTGATTCATTATAAAGCCGATATGGCCATGTATGCAGGCGGACTGGAAGAGCAGATGGAGGAAATAGAGTGGAGACAGCTTTTTCAGGATGAGATATGGTTTGTCGTTTCCCCTCAGCATAGGCTTGCGAACAGTACCGTATCACTTGAGGATGTTATGAAAGAGCCTTTTATCATGAGAGAAGCAGGCAGTTCCACAAGAGAAAGGCTGCTCTCCTTATGTCACACACATCAGGTGAAACCACCAAAGATTGCTTTGCAGTTTACCGGTTTAAATGAGGCCGTCCGTTCTGTTATGACAGGTTATGGCGTCAACTTCGTGTCCTCGTTAGTTGTTAAGGAGTATGTGAAAACAGGACAGCTTGCAAGGGTTTTTGTTGATATAGCGCCAGTGAAGAATATTATTGCCATTTGTACAAGGAAGGGCGAAAATCTTCCACCAGTAGTTAAGGAATTTATTCGTTTATGTATGGAAAGCAGTAAACACAATAATGCAGGAGAATAGATGTAGGTAGGAAGAGGCGCGAAGAAAGCCTCAATTTATAATAGGGACAAGCAGTAGTGAATAGGCAGGGAATAGTGCTGGCAATACTATAACCAAAGCTAATAACCCCTCCAAATAACAAATCCCAATAATATTTGCAGCACTCCTAAAAAGCCTAATAATGTTTAAATAGAATAGGAATATTTTCGCCAATTACTTAATATATTTAATTCTGATAAGGTTATTATTTATTTTTTCCTTTTTGTGGTATTGAAAGGGGGGATGTGCTGCCGAAAAAAAATAAGCTTTGCCCGAGTCGTCTATCGGAAGATTATAAGGACATTCTTCGTTATCACGGAGGTGAGAGTAAAAATGAAGAAAGTACTTCTGTTCATTTCAAATTTTCTCTATGGTGGTTTTGTATTAACCGCCTTGTTCGAAAATTTCAAACGGATCCGCGACGGTTTTGCCAGTGGGACTGTATCATTCTCCAAAACGCCAATTTTGGAGATGGTTCAATTCTTGATGGACGACTGGGCTTATAAGTGGGTTGCAATCTGGGCTGTTGTTGGGCTTATCCTTTATCTTCTGCACGCCAATGCAGAACGGAAGAAAAAAGCCGAAGCCGCAGATAAGGAACGCTTATTTCGATGGTTAGACGAATACCGAAATAAACAAAATAAAAAAAGCAAATAGTAGATTATTTCTTTAACGCACATTCGCGCCAACGAATGTGCTTTGCTTTTTATATAGTATGACGCACTTTATAAAAAATGACTGATTAAAGTCAATAAGTGCAAGCATGAATAAAGCTTGTCTTAAGTAAAGCATAACTTATTGAAAGTGCTGTAGACAAGTGATATTGTCAGCTTTCCCAAAGGATTTGCAGGATATTCACCAACAAAACGAACTTGAAAAATAATAAAATCTGTGAAAATATGAAAAAATAAATTTTTTATAATTATTTTCTTATCCATAATTTGGTTGGTAATGATAAAATGATACATACAGTATAGACAAAATGTGAATAGGTAGATACTTGGATATTCTGTATCGGTAAATAAGCTGAGTTAATGTATATTTCGATGGTGTGAATTTTTCATGTTAACAGGTTGGGAATCCATAGATAACGTGGATAAAGTAAGTAGCAATTAGGAAAGCATAGAATAATAGATTGTTTGGAGGAAACGAATGTGAATAAACAGGAGTATAAAAAGCAGGCAGCAGAACAAGAGGATTGGGCACCAGGCTGGGATGCCATTGATGATGTTTTTGCGGGACTTTATGCAGAGCAAGAGCCGGCTCATTTCGCAACAGACCTCCATGCAAGAGCGATATTCGGAGGCGACCAATATTTAGATGGCTATAGTATTTATCAGTCAGCAAATGGGTATAAGCATATTCTGACATATGGAATGACTGAGCTTTACTCTGAAGAAGAAGCCTTTGGTGGCGAGTGGAGCAAATGGGGCTATGAGATGACCATTAAATTAAAGGAAGAATCTTATGATGACTGTATGTGGGCGCTTGACATGTTGTCTAATTTGGCTAGCTATACCTTTACACAAAAGCGATTTTTAGAACCACTCCAATATATTGCAGGAAATGGCACTTCCATACATATCGGGGCAGAATCGCAAATCACGGCATTATTGGTTGTTAATGATACGGAAGCGGCTGGTGTTGACACAGTTCACGGCAGGGTCGATTTTCTTCAGTTAGTAGGAATTACGGAAAGGGAATTGGAGTTAATAAAAGAAGATCATACAAAAGCGAATGAGCTTGTGGGAAAAATGAAGCAAGACAATCCTTATTTGGTAACAGATATGAAGAGGAGCTACTCTTATCTCTAATTTATGCCGTTTTCAGCTGTCAGGAGGACAGCTTTTTTAACTGAAAAAAGGAAAAAAAAGCAAGATTTACTAGATATCAGATGGAAAGCGGATATAATGCTAGTATGAATAAGTTTGTTGAAGAAGTGTTATTTCACTACTTGTGAAAACTATCACAAGATATAGAGGTCGATTAATGAAAAACAAGCCAATTTATGTAGAAACCCTCATTAAAGCAAATATAGAAGAGGTGTGGGAAAGGACGCAAACACCAGAGCTGCATGAGCAATGGGATATAAGATTTTCTTCTATTTCCTACTTACCGAAAAAGACAGAAGCAGAGCCACAGTCCTTTCGATATGAAAGAAAACTTTGCTTTGGCTTAAAGGTAACAGGCTGGGGAAAAAGTGTTGGTACACATAATAAGCAGGATGGGACCAAAACCTCTTCACTTCATTTTGGGACAGAGCAAGTAATTTCACCAATTAAGGAAGGAAGGGGTTATTGGCAATATATCCCGGCTGAAGAAGGAACAATATTTCTCACGCAATATGACTATGATTTACATAATAAAGGGGTGTTTGGTCAGTTTATTGATATTTTCTTTCGTCCGCTCATCGGCTGGGGAACAGCATTAAGCTTTGATGTATTAAAAAGATGGCTTGAGAAAGGTGAATTGCCAGGATGGCAGTATTTACGCTATTGCTGTAATATACTTATTTCTTTGCTGTTTTGCTTTGTTTGGGTATATCAAGGGTTTGTCCCTAAAATACTGGCACATCATCCTTTAGAAATATCCATGCTATCGAGCTTAACATCTTTAACTGGGACTAAAGCTGAGGCAGCAGTAGCCATTATTGGCATTGCTGAAATTGTATTTGGCGTCGTTTGGCTTTTATACCGTAACAAGAGGCAGCTATATATATTGCAGTTAATTGTTTTTCCTGTATTAACATTGTCAGCAGTGATTGCAGAGCCGTCCATTTGGACACATCCTTTTAGTCCTGTCCCATTTAATATGAGTCTGTGGATTCTTTCTGTAGTAGGATTTGTACTTGCAAAAGATGTCCCAACTGCGACTAACTCTATAAGAAAGAAAAGGATCAGGTGAGATGATGATATATAAAGAAATACTTGGTGATGACTTCAATAAGCTTCATCCAAAGCTGCAGGAACGCTATTCAATCACAATGGATCGGCCATTTCACGGAAAGGGAATAATGCTTCATATTAACAACGGAAAAAGATGGTTAAAGCCCTTTTTGAAATTAGCTGTTCACTGGAAGTTTCTGTTTCCTGAAGAAGGCAGCAATATTCCTTTTACAATAAGAAATACATCTAAGCAGCTTGCGAATGGTGAACAAGAAATATATTGGGAACGCAGTTTCCATTTTCACAAAGTTACAAGACATTTTAATGCTTTTATGACAATCGATCCAGAACGCAGGATTGTCAAAGATTATTTAGGAGAACCGAATTTGTTTTATTCTGATTTAACCTTTCTGGTTGCATCGAGTGGAGAATTGCATATCCAATCTGGAGCACAGCGCATCCTCCTTGGAAAATGGGAGGTTCCTATCCCGCGTTTATTAGAAGGTAAAGTAACGGTTAAGGAGGGCTATGATGACGTAAATGGACTATACACTATTCACGTGGATATCAGAAACCCGATGTTAGGAAGGTTGATGGCTTATGAAGGCAGGTTCAAGCAAGAGAATAGATAACTTTACGATGATATGTGGACTGGTATTATTTCTGGCAAGCTGGTTTTATACAACAGAGCTTCATTTCATGTTATTAACGGCTGCACAACTGATTCTTGTTCCAATGACACTCCATTTAGTAATGGAAATAAACAAGAAACAGGTGTTTATTATTGGCGCAGGTCAAGTGTCTGTATTTTTATTGCATGTTATCACTATTCATACAGGACAAATATTATTATCTATAATTTATCTATTGTTTACACTGTATGTGGCATTATGGGGCCTTGGCCGATTTTTTAGGCGTGGCTTTGTCAACTGGGCGGAGATATCTATTGATATCGGTATGATGTATTTATTTATGGGAGGAATTTGGTTTTTTATTCATATTAATGGGATAAATACAGGTTTCAGTCCAATGCTTAATTGGCTGACAGCGATACACTTTCATTATTCTGCCTTCTTATTGCCAATATCAATTGGTTTCTTTGGTCGTATTCATAAGTCAGCTCTTTACAATATCATTGTGCCAATCATTTTAGCTGCACCAATGCTTGTTGCGATAGGCATAACATTTTGGCCACTTCTCGAATTTATTGCAGTTATTTTTTATATCTTTGCGATTTATAGCTTAATATATCTTGCACTTAAGACAAAATTTGCCTATTTCCTGCAAGGGCTGTTTATTCGTTTATCATTTAGTGCCCTTGGTATCACAATCCTGTTCTCTCTCGTCTATTCAATTGGACGTGCCTACGGAAAATGGTATGTAACATTAGACTTTATGCTGTTATTTCATGGGTTAGGTAACTGTATATTCTTCGGGCTAATAGGTGTACTTGGATGGTCACTTTATCTGCCTGAATCGAAGCAGGCTGTCTGGAGCTTTCCCGTCAGTAGGATAAGAGGGAGATTAACTACAGATAATAGCTATAAATCAGGGCTAGTTGATGATCTTAGTGAATTTGTTGACATTAATGAATTACCTAAAACAATCATAAATTTCTATGAGCAAACGAATAAATATCGTTTATTTGCAACAACATATTGGGCAGCTTGGTTTAAACCACTGCTTATTATATATAAACCCGTCGGTATTTGGCTTAATCAATTGAATCTGCCAGCTTCAAAGAAACGGGTGGAAATGCACGGGCAAATTCTTGGGGTCAATCCAGTGCTTGATGGCCGAAAAAGCCCTCGAGCTTGGGTGCGAGATGTGAATGGAAGTACCGTTTTCACGGCCATTTATTCTAGTCATGAAAATAATGGCACAACATATATGAATATCGCCTTACCGCTTCCTTTTTCTACAATGATCGGAATCCTGCATCTTGAAAAGAGAAATAAATCTCTTGTGCTGTCTAGTCGAGGAGATGGGGATCAGGGTATATACCTGGCAACAGGGAAACTGCTATTTAAGCTGCCATTATCTGAAGACTTTTTGATTGAGGAAAAACAAGCTGGAGAACTTACCGCTATACATAAAATGAAGCTATTTGGCCTTCCTTTTCTGCGGATTAACTATCATATAATAGAAAAAAACATACCTAAACGTAAACTTCATATTTGAACTATTCCAGAGGCTAAAAGAAACTTTTAGCCTCTTTTTATTGATGGACTGAAGAGAATTTATTAGTTGACAGGACATAAATTATAAAATAAAATAGTGAAATACTTTATAAAAAGTACTTTAATTTGAGTACTTTAATTTTATTAAGGGGATGTAAAAAACATGAAGTTTAAACAGTTCTTAAAAACAAGAGGTGCAATTGCTGCCATCTTTATGGGGATTTTTTATGCTATTGCTATGCTCGGCATCTTCTTGCCAGGTTACTCTGCAATTCCAGGAAATGTAGATAAATTTCCAATTGCCTTTGTCAACGATGATAAAGGGGAATATGGTGCACAGATTGCGAGTCAGTTAGAGGAGAACTTGCCTTTTAAAAATATCCAAACAGACCTGTCCAACAGCCAAGCGTTAAAAGATTTAGATAAAAACGATTTAGCGTTAGTTGTTCATATTCCAGAAACATTCTCTGCAGATATGCAAAAAGGAGAGGTTTCATCAAGTATTGATTTCACCATTAATGAAGCAGGTGCAACTACTGTTTCCTCAACAATGAATTCAGTTGTCACACAAATAAACAATCAACTGAGTACACAGTTCTCCCAGCAAACAGCACAAGGTGTGTTAATGAACTTTAATGTGCCCGAAGATCAAGCTGCAGAATTAGCGAAAAAAATTGAGACAGCCTACACAGGAAATGTCGTATCCATTAATGAAATTCCAGATGGCATGAATAATAATATGCTGCCGATGTTTTTAACAATGGCAGGTTATGTTGGTGCGATGATTGGTGCAATGCAACTAGTAGCTGCATTTAAAGCTAGCCGCGGTAAAGCAAGCAAAACAAAACTATTTCTTTATGTACAATCAACAGCATTATTGATTGCCGTAACATCATCTTTGATTGCTTTAGGTATTACTTATTTAGTGAACCAGCCAAGCGGTGAATTATTCTTTGGAATTCTTGGCCAGCAAATTCTGAACTACCTAGTTAGCTTTAACTTTACAGCAATTTTGCTTTTCTTAGTGGGAGAAGGCGGCATGATATTGAACCTGCCAATTCTTTTATTCCAAACATTAGCGAATGGTGCAACAATTCCAAGAGATATGATGTACTTGCCATATGAATGGATGAGTCATATTTCACCAATGTATTACTCTGTTCAAGCTTACTTTGCAAACATGTATGGAGGCATCAGCCCAAGTCCATATATTTGGTCAATGGTCGCAATTGGTGCTGCTGCGATGTTGATTAATATCGTCATCGTTACATTTGTTCACAAGCATGTGCCAGTGGAAGACCAAGAAGCAGAGGTAAATGTTAAGAATGGTGCTGAAATTACTGCTTAATTTTGCTAGAATAAGGATAATTCTCTGTGAAGGAGTACAATCGTTATGTCCACTCAAATTCAAATCTTCATCTTAAGCAGGCTGATGGAGGAAAATAATTATCCTTATAAAATTAAAAAACAGCTTTCAGAGCCAATTCCACTTGATCAGCTTGTTGGTTTAACAGAAAGCAAGCTTTACTATCACTTTGATTCACTAGTAAAGCAAGGTTTGATCGAAATTGTTGAAATAATAAAAGAAGAACACAGACCAGATAAACAAGTATTTGGCATTACTGAAAAAGGAAGGCAAGAATTGCCGAAGAAAATATATAAGCTGTTTGAGAATGCTGATGCTATCACAGATATGCTCGTAGGTTTATCTAACTTGGATTATGTTGACCGCAACAAAATCATAGATATACTTGAAAAAAAGCTGGAAAGCTTTACTGCACGGTGGGAGCAAGTGAAGACATTTGATAAAGTGGAGTTTTACCCAGATAAGGAAAAGCTGATTAATTTTATAAGCGGGTATTATTCAACAAGAACTGACCATACAATACGTTGGATGGAAGAGCTAATCAACAGATTGAAAAATGAGGAAATATAAGGAGACAAGCCGGAATTAGATTTCGGCTTGTTTTTTTGTCGAGGTGGAAAATGATGTAAAAATGCTGATTGAAGTTTAAAATAGTCAAATTGATACAACAAATGACGCAAATGTTGGATAATCGATTATAATAGTAGATAACTTAAAAAGAATAAGATGGTGATTTTTTTGAAACAAAAAAAACGGAGGATTACGCTTCAAGATGTTGCTAAGCATGCCGGTGTTTCGACTTCGACGGCTTCTTTAGTTATTCGCAATCATCCCCGGATTTCAGATGCAACGAAGAAAAAGGTATTAAATTCCATTGAAGAGCTGGGATATGTATACGACCGAGTTGCGGCTAAATTAAGGTCACAAAGCTCAAAAATTATTGGAGTCATTGTGACGGATATCTCCAATAAATTTATCTCGGAGTTTTTAATAGGTGTTCAACAAACACTTGAGAAAATGGATTATACCGTATTATTGGGAACAACTTTCGATTCTGTCTCGAAACAGGAGCGATTAATTTCAACGATGGTCGAGCATAGAGTTGACGGATTGATTATAAATGCTGCTTCAAAAACCAATAAAAGTACAATAAGTCAATTGAATCACCTTGAACTGCCTGTCGTGCTCGCAAACAGAGAAGTGGAGCATGTGAATTGTGATTATGTAGGAATTGATTACATAAAAGGTACTTACCTTGCTGTAAGTCATTTGTTAAAAAAAGGACATACAAGAATTGCCTTTCTTGGCGGCATAAAGATGTCCTCTACATGGAAGGACCGTATGAAGGGATTTCAAGAAGCCCATGATAATGCTGAAGTATCGGTGGATAAATCACTTGTTATTGATGGCTTGCCAACAAGTGAAGGTGGTGTTCAAACAGTTTTGGAGGTGCTTAAAAACCCCAATCCTCCAACAGCTATTTTTTGTTTCAGTGATCTTGTGGCATTTGGTGTTCTGCAAGGTTTAAGCATGCAGGGAATAATACCTGGACAAGACATAGATATTGTAGGCTTTGACAATATTCCTGAAGCAGAAATATATCATCCGCCATTAACAACGGTCTCGTCTTTCCCAAGAACGATAGGTATTAAGGCAGCGACGATTTTGTATAATAAATTGGACCAAGATGACTCCATCCAACAAAGAATCATCTTAAATCCAGAGCTAGTAATAAGAGAAACCTCAACATAATTTAAAGCTGGAGATAATAAAGCGAAAATCTTCATATAAAGATTTTTTTTATGCTTTGTTATCTTCTATCTCCCCGTCTAATGCATGTTTTCCCCATTTTGTCAGTTTATCATCTTGTTAATATGAAATTTAATTCTTGACTCTAAGTAAATTTAGGATTATTATAGGTACGTAAAGTAACCGAGGTTACTAAAAATAACTAATTTATTTTGGATAGATTCTTCATTATCTATAATTAAATATTTTTAGTAGAACGATGTACTAAAAAGTTTAACTTAATAGATGGGGAGATATATTTTTTTAGAATTTAGTAGAACGATATACTGAAGGAAAGGTGTTGATTAGTTATATTATTATGAGAGAAGGTTGTATATCCTATGATTTTTTAGTAGAACGATGTACTAAATTGGATAAAAATCTAAAAATAAGTCAGCTTGTAAAACCTTGGTTTGTGCATAAAAACAAGTTGAAAACAAATAGTAATGGTGTTAGCGTTTAAGCCTTGAAAATTAGGAGCATTCCATGAAACATAAATATTTAAACATGGCGCTAGGTTTATATATGAGTTATTTCTTGCTAGGAATGATTAATATTATCTTAGCTTCAAATATGAGTTTTTTATCTGAGCAACTGAATGTAGAAAAAACCGATATTAGCTTATTGATTTCTGTCGTAGGGGTAGGGCACTTACTATCAATTAATATTGCAGGACGATTTTCTGATCGTTACGGCAGAAAACCATTAGTTGTGGCAGCAACCATACTGTATATGGTTTTCTTAATCGGAATTCCGCTGACATCACATTACCAAATTGCAATGGGATTGGCATTTATTGCAGGTATCTGTAATTCCTTACTCGATTCAGGGACATACCCTGCACTTAATGAAGCATTTGATGAAGCTTCTGGAACAGCAACAGTACTTTTAAAGGCCTTTATATCCTTTGGTGCATCCTTGCTTCCAATGATGATTAATTTTTTTGTTGTAGAAAAACTATTTTATGGACTAGTATTTTTTGTTCCAGCATTGCTGTTTCTATTCAATGGGTTGTTTTTAATGAAGGTCAGCTTTCCAAAGTTTAAGGAAGAAAAGGCATCACAAGACGTCATCATTTCAGAGACTGCAGCTTCGACTGGACCGAAGCTTTGGAGAGAAGGTGCTGCCCTTATATTATTAGGCTTTAGCTCTGTCTCCTTATTTACGGTCGTACAAACTTGGCTGCCAACATATGGACAAGAGGTTCTTCATTTAGACAAGCTGAAATCAATTGGATTGCTTAGCTTTTACAGTACAGGCGGGCTTATCTCGATTTTATTGCTGGCAGTCTTATTAAAAAGAACGATAAAACCAATAACGGCCATAGTGATCCTGCCAGCTTTTGCGTTCCTTGCATTATTGCTGTTAATCATTAATGATAATCCGACGTTGCTTCCTATTATTTCCTTTTGTCTTGGGTTATTTATGTCAGGGATATTTCAATTAACCGTTACTGTCATGATAGAACTGTTTCCTCATAAAAAGGGAGTAAGTGTTTCGTATGTAAGTGCGGCTGCCAGTATCGCTTTTATTGTAATCCCTTTCATTACAGGACTGTTTATCAAGTATATCGGCGTTTCCTCCGTATTTATGCTAGACCTGGTTATTGCCTTTATAAGCACGATTCTTGCTTTGTTTATATCAGTAACTCAAAGGAATAAGCGAAGCGATTTAATTTTAAAGAAATAATTACTTATCAGAAAATAAGCTTTTGTATTTAGGAGTGTAAAAATGAAAAATCCTTATATTAAGTCATCATTTGGAATGTATATGAATTACTTCATGCTCGGCATGATCAATATTATCATCGCCTCCAATATGGATAATCTTTCAGAACGATACGCAGTTACTGTTGGACAAATAAGTCTGCTCGTATCAGCGATCGGAATTGGGAAATTGATTGCTTTGTTTTTTGTCGGGCGTCTTTCCGACAAATTAGGGAGAAAGCCAGTTATTATAACAGCTAACTTCCTTTATCTTGTCTTTTTAATTGGTGTCCCAACGACAACTAATTATGTCGTAGCATTTATCTTTGCGATATCAGCTGGTATTGCCAATTCGCTGCTTGACTCTGGAACATATCCAGCCTTAACCGAGTCATTCCCGAAAAAAGCAAGCTCTGCTTCTGTATTAGTGAAAGCATCGGTATCAATCGGTGCAACATTGCTGCCATTTATTATGGCAATCCTAGTAGCTAATCATATTTTCTGGGGCTGGACATTCTTTGGACTTGGCGTTTTATATTTACTAACTGGCATTTACTTAATATTTATGCCTTTCCCAAACCATAAAAATGTAACAAAAGCAGACGGTGTCGCTGAAACTGTGTTTAAGGCTCAGCCAAAGTTTGCAGGGGAAGGGATTGCCGTTATTTTACTAGGATTTACATCAACAGCACTATTCGTAGTATGGCAAACATGGCTGCCGCAGCTAGGTAAACAATTTATTGGTCTTGATTCAAGTCAAGCGGTGCAATTGCTTTCTTACTTCAGTATTGGTGCACTTGTATCTGTATTGTTACTAGCTGTTGTATTAGACAAATTCATCTCACCAATTATGGTGGCGATTGTTTATCCAATCGGCGCATTTATCTCCATGCTTGTTCTGTTCATGGTGAATTCTTATGGAATTGTTCTGGTTTGTACATTCTTAATGGGTCTGTTTACATCAGGAATTCTGCAATTAGCATTAAGTATTATGATGAAGCTGTTCCCAAAAAACAAAGCAACTGCATCCTCATATGTAAATATTGCTTCAAGTGCATCCTTTATACTTGTTCCAATAATTACAAGTAGTTTAGTAGGTTCTGCTGGCATATCAATGACTTTAGTATTTGATATGGTTATCGCCGTAATCAGTGTTCTTCTTGCTGTATATGTATTAAGCAGATTTAAAAAAATATTTGCTTAATAGTTAATTATAAAAATACAAATTTATGAAATAAGGGAGATTGCTTATATGTCTAACGTACATGAAAAAAATATCGATGGAAAAACAAAATTAGTAGGATTGCTTGCAACACCAATCGGTCATAGTTTGTCACCACGCATGCATAATCTTGCATACACTTTAACAGATCTAAACTATGCTTATCTTGCATTCGAAGTTGGCAATGATGAGTTAGAAGCAACAGTTAAAGGCTTAAAAGCAGCAGGAGCGGCAGGCTTCAATGTTTCTATGCCTAATAAAATGAAGGTGTTAGAGTACTTGGATGAACTAGATGATTCTGCAAAATATGCTCGTGCCAGCAATACAGTAGTGAACCGTGACGGCAAATTAATAGGCTACAATACAGATGGACAAGGATATGTGAAGAATTTATTGGAACATGGAGTAACACTTGAAGGCAAAAAAGTAACACTCGTTGGATCTGGCGGTGCTGCGACACCAATCGCAATCCAGTTAGTGCAATCAGGTATAAAAGAAATCAGCATTTTCGCTCGTAATGATGCGTTCTTCGTTCAAGCTGAGGAAAACGTAGATTATATTAATAAGGAAATGAAGCAATTCGGTGTAAAAGCTAATCTGTTTCCACTAGAAGATAAAGAAGCATTCCGTCGTGAAGTAGCAGAAAGTGCAATACTTGCTAATGGTACAAGCCTTGGCATGAAGCCGCTCGATCATTTAAGTATTATTGACGATGCGTTGGATGTGCTTCGTAAGGACTTAGTCGTAACAGATGTTGTTTACAACCCGCAAAAATCTAAATTGTTGGCACAGGCAGAAGAGGCTGGTGCAACAGCTATTAACGGTTTAGGAATGATGTTATGGCAAGGAGCTTTAGGATTTAAGCTGTTTACAGGTGTTGATATGCCTGTTGAGCAAGTTAAGGAAATATTATTCGGCGACAATCAATAAAATATTAAGATGGGAGAGAGAAGCAATGAGCAAAAAATTCCTTATGTTACATGGCGTCAATCATAATATGTTCGGTAAACGTGATCCGAAGCAATATGGCACAATTACTTTAGAAGAAATTAACAGCAATATTCAAGCTTTAGCAAACGAACTGCAGATCGAAGTGGAAGCATATCAAACAAACCATGAAGGGGAAATGGTCGAAAAGATTCACGAAGCATTCCTAAATGGCATAGATGGTGTAGTCTTAAACGCAGGAGCATGGACACATTACAGCTATGCGATTAGAGATGCATTAGCTATTTTGACTGTACCTGTAGTGGAAATTCATATGTCTAACATTCATTCACGAGAAGAATTCCGTCATACATCCGTGTTTGCAGACATTGCAACAGGTCAAATTTCTGGATTCGGTGAGGAAAGCTACTTGCTTGGCATTCGCGCAGCAGTCGCAGCAAGTCAAAAATAAAAAATAAAGGAAGGCCAGATATTTGATGTCTGGCCTTTTATTATGCTTATTAAAATTTAGCAGCGGCCTCATGTGCTTGGAAAAGTGCCTTTGCTTTAATATCCTCCGCTTTTTCTGGAAATCTTTGTTGGCCTTCAATAATAATACTTTCAAATGAAGACACCTCGAAGAAATTCATCATAACCTCTAAATATCGATTGCTCATTTCATTTTTAGCTTCAGGACCATATGAATAAATATCACCGCTTGATTGAATATGGAAGGCTTTTTTCCCTTTTAATAGCCCAACGGAACCTTCCTTTGTGTATTTGAATGTTTTTCCAGAGACAGTCACGGCATCAATATATGTCTTCATGACAGCAGGAATCGAGAAGTTCCACATAGGATTTACAAATACATATTTGTCTGCCAATAAGAACTGTCCTCCTAATTCTGCAAGCCGTCCTGTTTTTAATCTTTCAGAATGCGACAGCTTCTCGAAAGGGGTGCCTGCTTTAAGCTTTTCCCAGCCGTTAAATACATCTCTATCTAAATAAGGTATTTCTGCCTCATACAAGTCAAGATGAACAATATTATCCTCGGGATTTAGTTTTTTATATGCCTCAATAAATTCTCGTCCCACTGCCATACTATATGATGTTGTTTCATCATAGGGGTTTGCTGTGATATATAGTATATTAGCCATTATTAGCTCCTTTGTCGTCTTTTAGGTACGGTTACTTAACGTGTAGTAGAAAATTAAACTAGTCACTCATCCAGCTTTCACCCCATTGGCTTAGCGGACCAAGTATTTTTCCTAATTCCATTCCTTTTTCCGTCAATAAGTATTCGGCGCGAACGGGTCTTTCTTTGACTATATGCCGGATTACGATCCCGTGATCTTCTAACTCTTTCATTCGTTCAGTAAGCATTCGTTTGCTTAAATCAGGAATGATTTTGTGTATCTCACTAAAGCGCTTTGGTCCGCTTAACAAAACATAAATAATTAAGCCCGTCCATCTTTTCCCTATAAGCTCAAAGCTTCTTTCAACTTTAGGACCTAATTGATGCTGATCGTTCATTCATAAATCTCCTTCAAGACAAATTATAAATCTCTTCGTTCTTTTATTATTAGTTATTATAGGTATATTATAAATTAAATTTGTGAGAAGTTTAACAAATTAGCATTATAGTAATTAATAAAAGTAAAAATAGCGGGGAAAAGGGGGGATAAACGACTTTTTTTCTCAGGAGGCTAGTTCCACATGATAATAAATAGAAGCACTCCAACCTTTACATGAAGTAGTTTTATGCGATTCCTGAATCTTTTATTGGTTTCGAAAATAAATAGAGTTCTTTATCTGCTGCTCTACAGCTGTATTTGTGAAAAGTAAAATTAATGGTATTTGCCAAATCCATCGTGAAAAAGTTGAATTTTTCCATTCTATCCAGTAAGATATTAATGAGAATGAAAATTATTATCAATTAGAGGAGATGATTCCTTTGTCTATATGGAGTAATGCAGTAGAAGTAAGAAGAGCGTTTATAATAGATCAGCTGTTAAGCATCGGTATATATAAAAAAGAAAATGTCCAGTTATATGAGCTAAGTCTTAGTGAATTAGAAAGTGAGTATTACTTACATATTAGGGGGAAAAGGCTGTGAGGAAAAAGACCTTTAAAGAATTAGTTAATGAGAACAAGAAAATTATTTTAGATGACCAAAAGTCTGTTGAACAAATATATAAGAAGATTGACGATAAACATTTGCAGCCGCAAAAATGATAAAAGCCGATAATTGATTTCTCAATTATCGGCTTTCGTTCATCTTATTTTGGAAGGATGATGGTGAATTTACTGCCTTCATCCTTTGCGCTTTCTACATAAATGGTCCCACTGCATAGCTGGACAATTCGTTTGACAAGGGAAAGTCCTAACCCGTTTCCTTGTTTTGCATGAGAGATATCTCCTTGATAAAATTTATCAAAAAGACGAGCTTTTGTCTGGCTGTCCATCCCGATGCCGTCATCTTGAATGGCAAATTCAATTTTATCAGTCTTATTACTAAGACTAATATGAATTGCGCTGCCGTTATGGGAAAATTTAATGGCATTATCAATTAAATTAACCCATATTTGTTGTGTTAAATCTTCATTGCCGCTGAAGGTTACATTGTCCAATTCCACATTTACAGTGATATCTTTTGCTGACCACTTTGGCTCCATCAGAACAATTGTTTTTCTAATTTGTTCATCTAACCTAAACGGCATCTTATCCGAAATAATTTCTGAGTGCTCATATTTTGATAATGCAAGTACATTTGTAGATAGAGCAGCAAGACGCTCTGATTCTGTCATGATAATATGTAGATACTCTTGCCGTTCTTCCTCTGTCAAATTATTTTCCTTTAAGAGCTTAGCAAATCCCCGGATTGAAACGATTGGTGTTTTAAATTCATGAGAGAAATTATTGACGAAATCACTTCTTAATGTCTCAATACTAGAAAGTTCATAAGTCATCTTATTAAAGCTTTGTGAAAGCTCCTCCAATTCGCCAATGCCCTTTATATTAACCTTTACTGAAAAATCGCCATCTGCCACCTTATGTGTAGCATCAATAACGGTTCGTATCGGATTTAATGCTTTTTTACTGAGAAAAGCCGTCAGTGAAGTACCAAGCAATATGCAAAAGCCGACAAAACCAAAGAAGGGAAGGGCTTTTGTCATATCACTATGTTTTACATAACCTATATAGTTTAAAAAGATAGTAATAGCTAGTGCAATAATAAATGTTGCCAAAAACACAAAAAATACAAAAATAACTAATGTTATAGCAAGGCTTAACCTTTTTTTAAAGAACTCCCTCATGCTCTTTTCACAGCCTTGTAGCCAAGACCTCTGACAGTCACAATGTCAAAGTCAGACCAATCTTTAAACCTGTCCCGCAACCGATTAATATGAACATTTAATGTGCGGTCATTTGTTTCTGATTCGAGTCCCCAAATTTCGTCCATCAGCTGCATACGTGTAAAAATCATGTTCGGATAGGAAAGCAGCTTAAACAAAAGATAAAACTCCTTTGGAGGCAATGCAATCACAGTATCTCTGTTTGAAACAGTCAAAGCATCATAATCTAAGACAGATTTACCAACTGTCAGTTTATGCTCACTTGCTATTTGGGCTCTGCGAAGCAATGCTTTAATACGCAGTACCATTTCCTCTTCATCGACTGGCTTTGTCATATAATCATCTGTACCAGCAAGAAACCCTTGTTTTTTATCGTTTGGTTCCTGCTTTGCTGTAACCATTAAAATAGGCAGATGCTCCCATGAGGACCGGAGCTGTCTTGTTAATTCATAGCCGTCCATATTTGGCATCATTAAATCAAGCACCACTAAATCAACATGCTGACTTTCCATAAAGTGAAGTGCAGAGATGCCATCCTCCGCAGCATAAGCATCGAAGCCGTACTGCTTTAATACAGCACACATCAGCTTTCTTGTATTCACATCATCTTCAACCACTAATATTTTAAACATAATTGAGCTCCTCCATATAACTATTATGACATAAAAGATTTTAGCGTTGAAATGTAAACTGAAAATCAATTATTTCCTACACAATGTTTATATTGAGTTTACTTTGCAAGGCTATATTGGAATCACAGTAAAAGAAAATAACTTATTGTTTATATTACAGGGGGAAATTTGCGTGTCTTATACTATATTATTCACTAATTACGAAATAAGGGGAGAGAATGAGCGGTTAATTGAAGAATATAAGCTCAGCCTATCAGAATCAAAAGCAGAGACAGAAGAGTTATTAAAGAAGCTGAATTATCATTTTATTGGCAATGATGATGTTTGGGGATTTCGCAGCGGTTACTTCATGAGTATTGCTGAAATTATTCCATTAACGTTAAGGGAGTGATCTTATTGGTGTAACAACAATAAGAAATCTTCCTTTTTCTTTTTTCTTATTGACATTCATAAGTTTATCGATTATTATTATCTTGTATTCAAGATATTTTAATTAATAGTAATAAATTTTTTTGGGATAATATCTCGAATTCGAGATAATTATAAAAATTATGTCTGGTCAAAACACGGAAAGAAGGTAAAGGAAATGACGAAAACATTAGGTATTCACCACATAACAGCAATGGTTAATGATGCACAGCGCAATATTGATTTTTATGCAGGCGTACTTGGGTTAAGGCTGATAAAAAAGACGGTTAATTTTGATCGCCCCGAGGTTTACCATTTATATTTCGGCAATGAAACAGGAGACCCTGGCACTGTCATTACCTTTTTTCCGTGGGAAAAGCAGCTGAAGGGAAGAGTCGGTACAGGGCAAGTCGGAATAACTAAATATGTTATTCCAATCGGTTCAGCCACATTTTGGGAAAGTCGTTTAAAAAAATACGGAATAGAGTTAACATCATTCGTGCGTTTCGGTGAGAAGACAATCAAGTTCAGTGATCCAGATGGACTGCAATTAGAGCTTGTGGAAAGAAAAGAAGGTCCTATAAACACATGGAGCACAGCAGGAATAACAGCAGAACATGCAATAAAAGGCTTTGGTGGAGCTGTATTGTATTCTGCGCGGCCACATAAAACAAAGGAAGTGCTCGAAGAAATATTAGGATTGGAATTTGTCGGTCAACAAGATGAAATTATCCGCTTCAGATCTAGAGGGGACCTAGGAAATATCATTGATATTCAGCTTAACCCATCCAATCGCGGCTTGATGGGTGCAGGCACTGTCCATCATATAGCATGGAGAGCTGAAGATGAGGAAGAATTGCATAAATGGCGCGCATTGCTGCAGGAGAAAGGCTATTATCCAACAGAGATACGTGACCGCAATTACTTTAAGGCCTTGTATTTTCACGAGGAAGGCGGCATCCTGTTTGAAATAGCAACAAACCCGCCAGGCTTTACTGCTGATGAGCCTTTAGAAGAGCTTGGAAATAAGCTTATGCTGCCAGACTGGTTGGAGTCAAAAAGAGAAGAATTAGAAGAAGCATTACCAAAAGTAGAAGTGCGTTCAATTGGAGGAGAAAAATAATGAAACATATATTTAATAAAGGAACAGATTCTCAAAGACCCACATTATTGCTGCTACATGGTACTGGTGGAACTGAATTAGATTTGCTGCCGCTTGCAGGCATAATCGATGATCAGGCTTCTGTGTTAAGTGTCCGTGGCAATGTATTGGAAAACGGTATGCCAAGATTTTTCCGCAGATTAGCAGAGGGTATTTTTGATGAGGAGGATTTGGTTGCTAGAACAAGTGAACTGAACAGCTTTTTAGATGAAGCAGCAGCAAAATATGAATTCGACCGCCATAATATAGTAGCGATTGGCTACTCAAATGGAGCCAATATCGCCGCAAGCTTATTATTTCATAACAAAGATGCATTAAAAGGCGCTATCCTTCACCATCCGATGGTTCCAAGAAGAGGAATAGACCTGCCCGACTTAGCAGGAAAATCTGTATTCATAACTGCAGGAACAAATGATCCAATCTGCTCGCCGCTAGAATCTGGAGAGCTTGAATCATTATTGCAAAATGCAAATGCGAATGTTGAAATCCACTGGGAAAACCGCGGACATTCCCTTACCCCAACAGAAGTAGAAGCAGCGTCGGAGTGGTATAAGAAAGTATTTTAAGAAGTAGAATGTTGAAACCGAACTATCTAATCATTTTGATTGATAGTTCTTTTTTATTTTGCTGTTTTTTGTTTTGATTCAATATTCAGGAAATATTAGTGGAATGGAGCGGAGGCCACTCGACTCCTGCGGGAAATAGAGGAAAGGATGAGACCCCGCAGGCGAAGCCGAGGAGGCTCATCTTCCTCCCCGCGGAAAGCGAGTGGGTGCAGCGCAATGAAACGGACTCAAATTACAAGCCATACTCTCTATTAATGAAGTGAATATATTACTTACCCGGTTATACATAAAACATAGTTTTCTGCTATAATATTTCTAAAATTCAATAAATAGAATAGGTGACATATATGAACTCAGTAGGAATAACAATCAATGAGTTGCTTCGTCTGCCGGTCTTAAAGGATGCGAAGGTAATAAGCGGTGAAAAGGGCTTAAACAGAATGGTTCGTTATCTCGACATTATGGAAGTGCCTGATATAAAGGGTTGGTTAAGAGAGGGAGAGCTCTTGCTGACTACTGCTTATGCTATACGTCACGATACTAAGCTGCTATCAAACTTAGTGCAGCATTTAGCTCAAGCGGATGCTGCTGCATTAGCGATAAAACGAGAAAGATATTTGCAGGATTTGCCAGAGGAGATGCTGCAGATAAGCAATGATTCCAACCTGCCAATCATTGAGCTTCCAACAGAGATACCATATATTGATATTACGAATGCTGTTATGGAGCTGTTAATTGATAAACAAACCTACTTGCTGAGAAGGTCAGAAGAATTATACAAGAAACTAACAACGTTAGTACTAGAAAACAGCGGGATACAAACTGTAGCAGATAATGTGTCCGGACTATTAAAATCGCCGATATGGCTGCTAGACAGAAAAGGGAATACGATTGTGTCTGCCCCGCAAGAAGAGAGTAACCCTGCTTTCGCTGACATAAGGTGCTGGGAAATTACCGTGGATAAACAAATTGTCGGGAAGCTTTATATTGAAAGAGACAATCTTGACGACTTAGATATGGTATGTGTTGAACAGGCTAGATTAGTATTTGCATTAGAACTAATGCGAAGAAAAACAGCGATTGACACAGAAAGAAAGCTCAGAGGCAGTTTTATTGAGGAGCTGTTAACCGGACTGCCGCTTACCAAGCAAGAAGTAATGAACAAAGGAAGGCAACTAGGCTTGAACCCTGATATCTCGTGGAGAATTATGGTTTTGGAAAATAAAACAGAAATGGAAGATAATCATGCTTTATTTCAGAAAATGGAGACTGAGATAAAGCGGCATTTTGCTTTGTATTTTAAAAAGTCGTGCATGCATATTCATTTGCAAGCAAACAGAATAGTGCTGTTGTTTTCTTTTCAAGCGAAAGATGGGACTGTGGAAAAGTGGAAGGAATTATTTACTCCGATTCTTACTGAATTTAAAGAGATAAGGATTGGTGTTGGAACAGAAGCAGCCCTATGGGAGGTACAGCACAGCTTCATTCAAGCTCGTAAAGCTATACTACTTGGTTCCAGCTTAGATTTAACACAGCATCTCTTCACATATGAAGAAATGGAAGTATTTAATTTATTGCTTGATGCCTCTGATTATGTAAATATGGATGAAGTAGTAGAAATGAAGATTGGCAAGCTTTGTCAATATGATAAGGAAAATAATACAGATCTAGTTAAAACTTTATTCTATTATTTGACAACAGATGGAAGTTTAGTGGAAACTGCAAACCTTTTGTATATCCATCGCAATTCTGTTAAATACCGGATGGATAAGATAGAAAAGGTCGCAAACATTAAAATAGCAAGCTTTCGAGAGAAATTTGTTTACTATTTATGCATTTTTTATTATTTGTTTAAAAATCCAAATTGAAAAAGCTCGTTGTGCTCAGAGCACAACGAGCTTTATTTATTTTTGGTTTTTGGGAACATTGTAAAAGGTTGATTAAATACTTAAAATTATAATAATTCTTTATATTCAATCAATTAATAGAACAAGATGAAGAGGTGATTGTCATGATAGGAGTTATTCGTGTATTTACGACTGATAATAAAGAGATATTAAATCAACACGGAAAGGTAATCACAAGTACTAGTAATATACCTACAGTAAGCAAATGTATACAAGATCAACCCCTTGGAATATTTAATGAAGAAACAGAAGCACATGCAATCCCCAAAATTGTGGAATTGGGCAAAGAGCTAGAAAGAGAAGGCTCAAAGGTGCTGGTAATTAGCTGTGCAGCAGACCCAGCTATTGAAGAGCTTCGAAAAGCAGTATCAATTCCAGTAATCGGAGCAGGAAGTGCTGCTGCACTTACCGCTTTATCTATAGGTAAACCAGTTGGGGTAATGGGCATTACTAATAATGCTCCTGCAGTAGTGGAAGATTTACTGAGTTCGTTGCTTGTTGGTTATAAAAGACCTGATGGCGTGACAAATACTACGGATTTATTAACACCTCAAGGAAAACAAAGTGGAATTGAAGCAGCAGAGCATCTTATAAGTCTCGGTGCTGAAGCTATTGTATTTGCATGTACAGGCTTTTCGACAATCGGACTTGCAGCAGAATTGAGAGAAAGCTTAAATATTCCAGTGATTGATGCAGTTGAAGCAGAAGGCTTGTTTGCTTCTTATTTATTGAAAAAGTCAGTTCCATCTGTTTCATCTCAAGCAGGCTTCTTGTAATTTAGATTGTGCCTTAACAACGTAATAGAAAGAACATTTTCGGTAACTTAGGAGGATTTAAGTGAAAAACAATCATAATGAACCAAAACATCCACGAATTTTTGAACCAGTTGCACTTATTTTAACATCTGTTACAGCTATTTTTGGTGCCATCATTGGTATGCAAATAATTACAACACTTGGAGTAACTCCAAACACATCTATCATTGGTGCACTTATTGCCATGCTTATTGCTAGAATTCCGATTACAATCTTTAAAAAATATAAGTCAATTCATCGTCAAAATTTAGTGCAAACTTCCATCTCGTCAGCAACCTTTGGTGCAGCCAACAGCTTGCTAATCCCAATTGGTATACCGTTTTTGATGGGTAATACAGAGTTAATTATTCCAATGCTTATTGGTGCGGCCTTAGCAATGTTTGTTGATGCAGCTGTGCTATATAAACTATTCGATTCCAAGCTTTTCCCAGCAAAAGGTACATGGGCACCTGGAGCAGCGACTGCGGAAGCAATTCTTGCTGGTGATAAAGGTGGAAAAAGAGCTGGGCTTCTAGGTGTAGGTACAGGAATTGGAATAATAGGTGCATTCCTTCATATTCCAATGTCGGCTTTCGGTGTAGCATTTATCGGTAATATTTGGGCACTAACAATGTTCGGTATCGGTTTGTTGTTCCGCCAATATTCCGTTCCCTTCTTTGGTGTTGATGTCAATGCATTATATATTCCACATGGCCTTATGATTGGTGCAGGCTTAGTAGCATTAGTACAGGTATCTATCCTGATCTTTTCGAAAGACAAGCCATCAAAGAAATCTAGTAATCCAGAAGTAGCAGCATCGATAGAATTATCAGATGATTCACAATATACTCGTCCAATAAAGGAAGCGAAAAGGGCGTTAGGCTTAGGGTTTTTAGCGTATGTTGTAGTAGCTCTAATTATTGCAATCACAGGAGGGATTGTGACAGACATGTCACCAGGCATGTTTATCGGCTTCTTATTTTTTGCAGCCTTTGCAGCATTTGTTCATGAATTAATCGTAGGAATTGCAGCAATGCATTCTGGTTGGTTCCCAGCGTTTGCTGTTGCCTTTATTACCTTACTAATTGGAATGATGATCGGCTTCCCGCCAGTTGCACTTGCATTACTTGCAGGATTCAGTGCAGCGACAGGTCCAGCATTTGCTGATATGGGTTATGACTTTAAAGCAGGCCATATTTTAAGAGGGCATGGCAAGGACAGAGAGTATGAAAAGAAAGGCAGAGAGCAGCAATATATTACGGCAATGATAGCCTTTGGGATTGCTCTTCTAACAGTTGTTTTCACTTATAAAGGTTATTTCGCACAAAATCTAGTGCCGCCAGTTGATGCTGTATATGTTTCTACAATCCAAGCAGGCACATCACTGGAAGTAGCTAAACAATTATTAATATGGGCAATTCCAGGAGCTATCCTGCAATTAATTGGTGGTCCCAGCAGACAATTAGGAATTTTATTTGCGACAGGCTTACTTATCACAACACCATATGCAGGCTTTGCTGTATTAGCAGGGATTATTATCCGCGTTATTTGGAGAAAAGCAAAAGGACAAGAAGCGGATGCATCTATGAGTATTCTTGCAGCAGGGTTTATCGCAGGTGACGCGATTTACAGCTTCTTCAGTTCAGTATTTAAGTTAGGAAAATGAGGTGAGTACATTGTCAAAAATAATCATTGATGAAAAAACGGTCGAATATGCCGTATACGGTGGAGCTATTCTTGGCGGCGGCGGTGGTGGCTGGATTGAAGACGGTCTGCAAATTGGAAAGCTTGCCTTTGAGGTTGGCCAGCCAGAGCTGATAACGATAGATAGTCTTAAAGATGAGGATTTACTTGTAACAGTCTCACTTGTTGGAGCACCTGCAGCAAAGGATAAGTATGTAAAACCAATCCATTATGCCAAAGCATTAGAAATCCTGACTCAAAGGGTTGGAAAAACATAAAAGGCATCATCACAAATGAAAATGGAGCAGGCACGACTGTTAACGGCTGGTTTCAATCAGCTGTTACAGGAATCCCGGTAGTTGATATTCCCTGCAACGGTCGCGCACATCCAACTGGATCAATGGGCTCAATGAATTTATCAGAACAAACAGACTATATTTCCTACCAAGCTGCAGTTGGCGGCAAGGGTCCAGATTATATGGAATTAAGCCTCGCAGGCTCGCTTGACAAGGTATCTACAGTCGTTCGAAAAGCCTCCATTGAAGCTGGCGGACTTTTGGCTGTTGCGAGAAATCCGGTAACTGTTGCATATGCCAAGCAAAATGGCGCTGCAGGAGCTATTCAGCAGGCGGTAGCGGTAGGTGAAGCACTGCTAAGTAACAAAGGGGAAGCAGCAATCGCAGCAGTCGTGAACAAACTTGGCGGCAAGGTTGTTGCTGAAGGTACTGTCACAGACTTTGTGCTGGAAACGACTGGCGGTTTTGATATTGGAACAATAACAATAAATAACTCATATGAATTAACCTTTTGGAATGAATATATGACAATTGAAAAAAACGGTGATCGTTTTGGCACATTCCCTGATTTAATTATGACTTTGGATGCTAAAACAGCAAAACCAATTGTTTCGGCAGCAATCGAAAAAGGCCAAAACATAACGGTTATTTCCGTTCCAAAGGAAAAATTAATTTTAAGTACAACGATGAGCAACGAAAAATTAATGAAGCCGATTGAGGGGATTATTAATAAATCTATTATTCCATATATCTATTAATAAAGTTTGAAAGGGGAAAATAAAAATGGTACTTAAACAAACATTGCTTGCACTGGAAACATTGGATAGTTCATATGTAACAGGAGAAATTGTAAAGGGGTTATTCTCTGAATTTTCAAATGTCGAGGTAACGGTTACGACTGTTACTGGCGAAAAAGGCAGCACAGACTTCATAAAAATCCTCGTGCCTGGGACAAATGGGAAAACAAACGGTGGCACTGTTCCAACGTTTGGGATTATTGGAAGACTTGGCGGCATTGGGGCACGCCCAAGCCGAATTGGGTTAGTATCAGATGCAGACGGTGCAATTGCAGCAATCGCTTCTGCTTTAAAGCTGGCAGACATGCAAGTGAAGGGAGATCATCTTCAAGGAGATGTTATTATTACAACACATATTTGTCCTGATGCGCCAACTCGCCCGCATGAGCCAGTTGATTTTATGGATTCACCTGTCGATATTTTAACAATGAATAAGCATGAAGTAACTTCTGAGATGGATGCCATTCTATCCATTGATACGACAAAAGGAAACCGAGTTATTAACCATAAAGGCATTGCCATATCTCCAACAGTAAAAGAGGGATATATACTGCGAGTAAGCGAAGACTTACTGCGCATCATGGAAATGACGACAGGACAATTTGCAGTTACCTTCCCGATTACAGTTCAGGATATAACTCCATACGGCAATGGACTCTATCATATTAACTCTATCCTTCAGCCAGCTGTTGCGACAGATGCACCAGTAGTTGGGGTAGCTATTACAGCACAATCGGTTGTTCCTGGTTGTGGAACAGGAGCAAGTCATGAAACAGATATTGCAGATGCTGTTCGCTTCGCTGTGGAAACAGCTAAGGAAGCAACAAATGGAACGTGTCAGTTTTATAGTGATGCTGAATTCAGCCAAATAACAGAGCTTTATGGTTCTATGAAAAAGCTGCAAACAATGGGTGAAAAGGCGTCACAACAATAATGGAGGAGGAAGAGGAAATTCCTCTTCTTTTTCTTTAGATGGAGGGTTATGATGGAACGACTTGGGATGATAACGATAGGACAAGCTCCACGTGTGGATGTTGCTCCAATTCTTGAAAAATATTTATATGGACGAGCAGAACTCCTTCAAGCTGGCGTACTGGATGGCATGACAAAGGAATATATTGAGCAAAACTTGTTTCCGGAAGAAAATGATTATGTTTTGACCTCAAGACTAACAACAGGTGAATCTGTTGTCATGTCAAGAGAGAAAATCAAGCCGATATTGCAGCAGAAAATTAACTATTTAGAGAACAAGGGGATTAAAAGTATTCTGTTGCTTTGCACAGGAGTGTTTCCTGGTCTCACTACACAAAGCGCTTATTTAATTGAACCAGATCACATAATCCCGCCGACAGCAAAAGCATTAGTAGGTCATAGACGTTTTGGCGTAATTGTTCCATTGCCAGAACAAAAGACGAACTTAAAGCCGAAATACTCACTATATGGATTGAATCCATCTTTTGCTGTTGCTTCTCCATATGAAGGCGATACAGAGAGCTTTGTGCATGCTGCCAATGAATTAAAAGACAATGTAGACGTTATCCTGCTCGATTGTATGGGATATACAGAGCAAGCACGGGATATTGTCGCAAATACAACTGGATTACCAGTTATATTGTCTAATGCGATTATGGCAAAGCTAGTTGCAGAACTTGTTTAATAGGAGGATTACAATGAGCGAAAGATTAGTAGAAATCAGTAAAAATGTATTAGTGAACTGTCTTGGTTTACGAAAGGGAGAAAGCTTCCTTGTCGTGGCTGATGATGTAAAAAAGGAATTAGCTGAATCCTTATATGAAGCTGGTAAATTACTCGGTGCAGAAGCTATGCTTGTTGTGATGAAAGAAAGGGACAAGTCTGGACAGGAACCGCCAGCCCCGATTGCTCTAGCTATGAGCAGGTCGGATGTTGTAGTGTGTGTGACCCAGCATTCCTTGACACATACACAGGCAAGAAAAAATGCAGCAGCTGCAGGAGCACGACTTGCAACAATGCCAGGTATAACAGAAGACATGTTTTTGGAGGGTGCAATCGCTGCAGATTATGTAAAAGTAAAAGCACTAACAGAAAAGTATACAGACATATTGTCAAAAGGGAATAGTATCAAAATAGAAAAGGGCGGATATGTCCTTTCCTTTTCCATAAACGGTCGCGAAGGGATTCCGAGTACTGGGATGTATGTAAACAGTGGTGAATCAGGTAATCTGCCATCAGGAGAAGCGTATATTGCACCAATAGAAGGAAGTGCAGCTGGCCAAATTTTAATTGATGGCTCCATTGCAGGAATTGGCCGATTAGACTCACCTGTCCTGCTGACAATTGAAAATGGTCGAATTATAAAGGCCGAGGGAGAACAAAGTGAAAAGCTCCTCGCCATTTTAGGGGAAGAAGATGGCAAACTGCTATGTGAATTTGGAATTGGTACAAATGATAAAGCCAGAATTACAGGAGTTGTTCTTGAGGATGAAAAGGTGTATGGCACCATCCATGTAGCGTTTGGCAGTAACAATACATTCGGAGGAACAATAGCTGCAGGTGTACATATTGATGGAGTTGTCACGAAGCCAACAGTTTATATAGATGATAACGGAATAATTGATAATGGGGAACTAAACTAATTTACAGGCGTTATAAGCTTAAGCAGCTTATGGCGCCGTTTTTTTGTGAGTTCAGTTTAATTAGGTGCAATATGAAAAATTCGGGAGAATAACTGAAATGTATAACATGGAGGAGTGTCATATAAAAATGTCACTAAATTTTGGATGGTGGACAGCTGCTCATCCAATACAAAATAAAGCAAAATAAAATGGAAAAAAATACAATGGTAGCAGGAAGCTCTAAGCTTCTTATCAGCAACCCTTTTAAACAAAGCAACGGCAATATAATCAACAACAATGTCTATTACTTAAGTGACGGAGAGAAAGAAACACGTTTGATATGGGAAACGAATGAAATAAAGGGCTTCAGCAGAAAGCAGCCAGGACAGTAAAAGTGTCTTAAAAAAGCCTAAGTTTAAGAATGAAAGTAAACGAGAATTACGACTGACAAAGTGATCTATCACCCCAATGTTACGATTATTGGGGTGATAGATATTGAAAGTTTACATAATTATTTTATAGTTAACTTAAGTGGATAAACAATAATTTATGTAAAATTTCCGAATACTAGAAACTTTATCCTTATATGACCGTAGAATGTATAGTATTTTGCGGCAATCCCATTAATAAAAAACGAGGTCATAATATGTGGAATATTTCAATTGATGCAAAAAAGGCTTTTTCGACATGTACAGCCCTGCCGATACATGAAACAGATGAGGATTGGGAGATAACGTTAAGGGAAGCAAAAGAAGAAGGAGAAGATATACATACAACTCTTAAAGCTGAGCTAGAGGAAGCAAAAGCGGAATTACTGCAAGTTTTGCCAAGCCGCTTTATCCCATTTTTAGAAAATGGTACGTTGAATCAGCCGGTCCTCCCTAAGGATGTGCGTAACGATTATTTACAGTGGGTTAGAAAGCAGGAAGAAATTTTTGAAAAGCTATTAGAGGCTGCCTATGATCAATCAGAGAAGGCTGCAGCGAACTTACCGCCAACAGCTCAAGCTGTTCTGACAGAAGGATTTCATGACGCGATTATAGAGCGTGTGGAAAGAGAGGGGGAAAACCTTCATCTTTTTATTAATACAGAAAGCGGCTTTTATAATAAGTCATATGTACACTTAGTCTTTCAGAATGTATTAACCGAAATTGCAGACATGCCGCTGCAAACAGGGCAGTATATGATATATGATGAGCTAGTGAGAATAAAGGATGGCTATGCTCTTCGTGTGTTATTCGATGCACCGGAATCAGAATGGACCATAAGCATGGAGGGTATAGAAGCCTCTTGCTATTACCGACCGGCTTTTTACACTATATATTATAATGAAGAGATGGCGGAAGAATTATCCTTTGAAGATTATATGCAGCAGTTAAATCCTGACCATAATTATTGGCTAATAACCCCTGATGTTAGCTGTCCGATAAAGTTTGATTCCAATAAAGTCATTTTAGAAAATGGCAAAATGTCCTTAGAAGAGGACAAAATAATTATTTCAGTCGGGAACAGTCGTTATGAATACAACATGGAGGAATATCATCCAATCAACTTTATCTTTTCTGAAACGTACGAAGATCCATATGCTCAAAATAATGAACCTTTACCTCAGGAAGAAATAGAATCCGCCATTTTAGGCTCTGATTTGGAATTGCAGGTGCGTGCATGGAATACATTGTTTGCCAATCCTATGAATCATGTCGACTTGATTAACAATGTATTACTTCAGACAGAGATTTCAGAAGAAAATGAAATGCTGCTTGCTGTATTTATCAGTGATTTTAATGAAAAAGGCATCCTTACAGATGAAGTGATCCAAAAGTTTCAAGCAATGATTGATTAGCTGTTTCCAGACTTTAAACAAAGCTGCCGATTGGCAGCTTTGTTTTTTTTACTATTTATAACGTATTTATTCTGTTAAAATATGTTATGTTAGGCATTCTTTACAACAATGAAATCATAGAGATAAAGGGAGGGGGTAATCAAAGATATTTTTATCCAAACCTAAAATCAATACCTTTATTTCGAGATTTTTCACTATTTGCTGTCAATAGAGTGTTCTGAATATTAAGTCAAAAGAGATAAATAATTAGAGGGGAAATGGGAGGAATACAAAAGTGTTTGAAAAGAAAGTAACTTGGTTAGAGCTTTTTTATGATTTATTATTTGTGGCGTCCGTCGCAGTTGCCACACATGTATTGATACATGTAGAAGACGGACACATTCATACCGAATATTTATTTAAATTTGTATTGATTTTTGTTCCAATCTGGTGGGCATGGGTAGGACAAACTATGTTTGTTAACCGCTTTGGACAGGATTTGTTTCATCAACGTCTGTTTTTAATTCTGCAAATGTTTTTTGCATTAGTAATGACCTCCAGTTTAAATGTCGATTTTGATCCATATTATCTTACCTTTTTAATAGGTTATATTGGCTTAAGAACAGTAACTGCTATTCAGTACCTTGTTGTCCAGCGCATTGAAGAGGGAGCGCGAAAGGAAGCAGCACGGTACTTAGGAAAGTATTTTTGGATAGGAATTATTATCTCCTTATTTTCACTGTTCTTCGATTCGTGGATTCGCTATTTTATTCTATATTTAGGTATTATGATTGATATTATCGTGCCAATGCTTGGTCGAAAATACTTAGTTAAAGTCCCAACTAATACCGCCCATTTGCTGGAGCGATTTGGCTTATTTACGATTATCCTTTTTGGTGAATCTCTTGTCAGTACACTGGCAGTTATTCAGCCTACCCAAGGAGATTGGCACTCGATAGGCTTTGCAGTCATATCGTTTGTACTGATTATCGCAATGTGGTGGCAATACTTCGATAACGTGGAGAAGAAAGTAGATAAATCAATCCAAACCGCTGGGCAAACAATCATCTATGGACATCTCTTTATCTTAATGTCATTAAGTGCCGTAGCAGCATCAATCAGACTTTTGGTTTTACATGAAGTAGAATATTTCTTCAGCTTGTTCTTTATTTTCGGTTCCGTACTACTTTATTTTTTCGCAACTACGTTTGTATTCCATCAATACAGACATGTGCACCATCGCTTGAAAATATATCATTTGGGAATATTTTTAGGGATTCTCGGAGTATTTTTTATCTTTAATTTACTAGTCCCAGTACCTTCAATTGTTATCGTCGGAGAGATGACATTCTTTTTCATTGTGTATGCTAAGTTGACTACTACTTAATAAAATTATGGAATGATTATGAAAGAAAAACAATAAAAGCTGTGTTATCAATGAATGGGATTGGAATTTATATACGTTGGTACTTATTATATCTGTTGATAAAGTTGAATGTATTGCTGTGCTAATTCTTAGTAAGCACTGCCCATATAAAAAACATAAAATAAAAATGCCAAAGGTTTGAAGTCTTTGGCATTTTTATTTAACACTCATTTGTTAATTAATAGCTGTTAATACTTGAATTGAAGAAATCAACACTTACAATCCATAAGTGCATTTCCATCTTTAAAATGAAAATAGTGTCCATGCTGTATCGGGGTAACAATTTCGATTTGCTTTTGTTTAATGAAATCAAATGCTGCTTCTAATTTCTTGCCCGCTCAATAATCCTATAACGAATAAAAACAGCCCCGATTTTATTCGTTATAGGATTATTCATTATACTCCTCAGCTTCAAATTCTTCCTATTAATCTAATTTTATTAAAAAAAGTTTAGGATTGTTTGTGAATGTTCCCCTTTATTCTAAGATTTCTATCTACTTATATTTTCATCCTTTAACAAACTAAAATTTAGTCATATTTTCCTACTAAAAATCCTGCTTTTTCAGCCGTTATAAAGTATATACAGGATAATAGAAAAGTAATTCATGAAAAAGGCAAACCTATCGAAGGGTAGGGACTAAAAAACTGCAGGTCTGGGCTTTTGCTTTGATGGCTTGGTTACCAAAGGGATATTTATGAGTTAGAAATTTAATATAAATGTATATATTATCAGCTTAACTGTGAATTGGTCGTCGTTGTTAGTAATAGAGATATTTAAGGATATATAGAGTATCCTAATATATGAAAAAAAGGAAGAAGAAACTTGAACACAACTGCTGGAATTAACATAAGTACTCAAGTATTAGAAGGAAATGCTGTTTTAGCTGCATTAGAGTCGAATTTGGCTATTGTTGAATTTGATTTGAACGGTAGGGTCATTTGGGCAAATGAAAATTTTGCGAAAACACTTGGTTATAATGTTCATGTATTAAAGGATATGATGCATAAGCAATTCTGTACGGAGGAATTACAAGCTAGCAAGGAATATGAAGAGCTTTGGACTAATTTAAGAAAGGGCCTAAAGTTTCAGGAGAAAATCCAACGTGTTTGTAAGCAAGGCAACTTATTATGGCTTGAAGCAACATACATTCCTGTCTTATCAGACGAAGGTGAAGTGACAAATGTTCTTAAGATAGCAACAGATATTACAGAACGTGAAAATCAAACATTAGAGCTTGTTTCATTATTAAAGAATCTATCATTTGATTTAGGAGAAATCGTCACAGAAACAGCAAAGGAAAATATGATTGCGATTCATTCATTAGAGGAACAAACTGAATTAATCAGACATCTGTCTAAATCCATTCAAAATATTTCCTTACAAACAAATATTCTGGCGCTTAATGCAGGAATCGAGGCTGCCCGTGCTGGTGAGCATGGACGAGGCTTTAATGTTGTTGCGAAGGAAGTACGAAAATTAGCCGGTAGTGTAGAAGAAGCTATTAAAAAAATAAATAATAACATTGAAAACATTTCAAAAGAAGTAACTAGAGTAAGTGATGTAACGAAAAATTCACAGGAAGTCGTTAAAACCACACAAACGGAGATTTGTGGAAAGATGGATGAGTTTGAAGGATTAAATAATCGTAAATAAGCTACCCTAATATAGTTTTTTTTGCCGCCAATTTTGGCGGTTTTTTTTATTTAATCTCCTAAAAGATAATTCTTTCCTTAATATTCCTCTATTTTTTCAAAATCTAGCATTTTCTGTAATACTAGTAATATTTTTTAATATAAGTGTAATGAGAATTAACTATATTTTTCTGAAAATATTGATATACTGAGATAGTTAAAACGTCGAGATACATAGCCAATGGAAAACACATAAATTTTGGAGGTTACCATCATATGAAAAAGGCCATTATCGCAGGATTGGCAAGTTTAAGTTTATTCGCAGGAGTATTAGCTCCTTCACCTATCGATTCAGGAAAGGTAGAAGCTGCATCTTCTACTTCATATAAAGATAAAGCGGTTAAAGAAGGCAAAAAGGTCGTTGGGACAAAATATAAATGGGGCGGAACAACAAAAGCAGGGTTTGATTGCTCAGGTTTTGTCAACTATGCCTATAAAAAGGCAGGTAAAAGCTTGCCTAGAACAACTACAGAGCTTTATAAAAAAGGCCAAAAAGTCTCTAAAAGCAAATTGAAAAAGGGAGACATGGTGTTTTTCGAAACATATAAAAAAGGCGCATCCCATGTAGGTATATACATAGGCGACAATAAATTCATTCATGCAGACTCCACTAAAGGTGTTACTATTACGAGCTTAAATAATAGCTACTGGAAATCAGCATACTATAGTGCAAAGCGAATTTAAATTAAATTAACTTGCAACAATGCCATTACTTTTAGGAACAGAGCACCTTGGTGCTCTGTTTTTTAACGTGTTTGATTGGGAATGGTAAGAGGGAAAATTAGTGAACTTAAGAGGGGAAATATACAATGAATAGTAGAAATTAATCTTTCCCTGTCTTAGGGAGTAAATTAAGAAATTTTGCTAATGAAAGCAATGTTGAAGCTCTTTTCTCAAATAAATATTCCTTAGTGGAGTATTCGGCCATCTCTGCTTTTATGTTTTCTGGTATATACTCCTCAGGAATAAGGATTGAAACAAAAGCATTTACTCTCGGGATATCTAATTGATCAGAAAGGTATGACAGATGATTTCCTTCACCAATTGCTGTGTACTTACCATTAGGCAGGCGAACTAAATGTAAATCAGCTATCAATTCGTCATCATCCCAGCCTTGTGTTTCAACTGATTTACGTAGTTCAATCATTTTTTCGTCATTTTTTATTTCTTTAGGTGTGTGGCTTAAGCCAATGATATCTCTAGGTGAAACGGAAGTGACGCCATAATCAACCGTTACATATGGTTTATAAGGGCTGACCGCTTGATCAAAGAGTATCCACCGTTTTTTAAAGATTTTTAGCAATGGAAACACCTCCTGCTTTAATGCTATTTAACATCTGAGGATTTCATTCCTAAAAAATAAAATGGATATCCTAACGTATGTGATACATATATTTACTGAGGATACTGGAATTTGGCTATAAAGTAATGAGACTGAACCATTCGAGCTGTTGATCCAGAATTTCAAAGAGCATGCAGGTTACATGTGTTGGAAACTATAAAATACCTTCTGAAATATTCATTAATAACATGTTATTTCTAAGGCACCCTGAATTATTTAATAATGCCTTCGTTAATAAGTGTTTGGATAGCCTGTTTAGCTCTTTTTACATAGGAGTGATCAGACACAGTATTATGTCCTTGTGTTTTGATTTTGGTTCTTTCTTGTGGATGGTTTAAATAATAATCGACTAAGCTAAGGGTTTGTTGCTTATTATTAGATACAACTAAATCTTTTCCTGGAGTGAATAAATCTCTAACACCTGGAGTGTCAGAAGTGAGTAAGAAACCTCCCGAACCTAATATCTCATAGGTACGTTGTGTCACCTGTGATTTGTAATTTTGCGGGCCGATAATTATTTTTGCGCTATTGTATACTTTATAAGCATCTCTGTATGGCAAATAACCGTGTATCCAATCACTTGGGATATTTACGCCGAGTACATTGCCCATCTTATCCCAATCTGCTCCCCAAAAGTCAATACGGATTCCTTCTTCTATCAATGGCTTTATCAGCATTTGAAGGGATTTATTCCGATAATGCTCAGGAGATTCTGTAAGAATATGAGGGTAAGCGTTTGCTACTACTACAATATCATATTTATTTTGAGCATTAGAAACCGGATAATGAATGCTAGGCTCAAAGCCGAAATCAAGATGAGCTGCAGGTATTTTTAACTTTTTATAGAAATCCACTAAACTTGTACTTAATGTGAAAACAAAGTCTGGCTTCATTCTGGCAATCAGAGGAAGGGTAAAGTTAAGTGTAAAATGGGGATCCTCTACAGCCCAATATATATGGGGGATACCCGAAGCCTTTATTTGTGAACTTATTAATTTCTGTTTCCACGGACTATCATTTTCTTCAGACCATCCCTCGGTAAAAATAAGGTGAGGCCGGAAGCTCGCAATTAGATTAGGAATTGTCTTTTCGTCTATTTTTCCTGAAACCAAAACCTCATGACCCGCATCCTTAAACCCGGCTGCTAACCCAAACATTAAAAGTTCATTACTATCAATAAAGAGTATTCTCAAAAGGAGTCACCACCAGCAATTTTTAATAATATATGAAAAGATGGACAAACATGAAACGGCTTGAATGAAATAATTTTAAATATGGTACAAATAGAAAAACATTGGCATATTTTATAAATAAATAAAACTCTTATTGCAAAAGAAAGGGGATAATTTTGAGAAATGACTCTAAACGCTTTATCGCTTTAACATTTGATGATGGACCATCACCCTATACACTGGAGATTCTTAAAATCCTTAAAACCCTTCAAGTAAAAGCAACTTTTTTTATCCTAGGTGAAAGTCTAGACAAATATCCCGGAATTCTTCAAGCAATAGTGGAGGATGGGCATTCGGTGGCAAACCATACCATGAACCATCCAGATATTACACAAATATCAAGAGATGTATTGCTGGAGGAAATTCATACACTTAATTTGGAGCTCAAGAAATCTGCTGTTCATGATATAAAGTTCTTCCGACCTCCCTATGGAGCAATTAATGAGGAGACATACCAGATATTACATGAACTTGGTATAATACCGGTGTTATGGGATATCGATACAAATGATTGGGATTTATCACAGGAAGACCAAATAGAAAATCGTGTAATGGATGGAATCAGAGGCGAAAAGGAATATAAAATCATCCTCATGCATGATGGGGGAGGTCCTAGGGAAAGAACTGTGCAGGCATTGCCTAGGATAATTGAAAAGTTAAGACAAAAAGGTTATCAGTTTTTGACAATGCCTGAGTACTTTTATCATGTATATAATATAAAATCATAAGTGACTGGAAAAAAACTCCTCCAATTAATAGCGGGGAGTTTTTTAAATATGCGCTTCCAACAAATATTTGTTTTCTAGGATTAATTTGTTGGTAGGGTTGAATTTATAAGCGATAACAATATGCTGGTAGGCTTTATGGCTATTACCCAGCATCGAATGACAGACGCACAACTGCAAATGAGGAATCCATGTAGAACAGCCATGGTTTATGATACTGCCATCATCTATTTCAGGAAGAATTGTCGCATACTGAAACCAATGAAGTGCCGTTCTCGGTTCATTCTTTTGCATGAAAAGAAATCCGAGTCGACAACAGTCTTCAGAACGGGGAGAGCCACATTGGAATGTTTTTAAGATGTAATGGATTGCATTGTCTACATCTCCCATTTCTGAGTGACAATCAGATAATTTACGATAAGCTGTTCTTTCATCCTCCAGCCAATGATTTTCAGTCTTAATAAAATCCTTATAAACAGGAATGGCTTCCACGTAATAGGAATTATCATAAAGTTCATTGCCATAATAGAAGAGGTCGCGAGGGGTAAAGGGAATTCCTTCATTTAATCTCTTTCTGTATATAAGCAGGTTTCTGTTATTATTTTGGTGTATTCTTTTATGGCAAATAATAATATCACTATGCAATACCTCACCGCTCACATCAAGGAATTCATGGACTGCTCCGTGCCATTTAAATTGTTTGGATCGTTTGACAAGTCTAACTTGCCTCAAGCTTGCTAAAACATTGCCTCCTTCATCAAACGCTGCATGGTATTTCATTGTAATTGCATTGACGTATGATGGAAGGGTTTCTTTTAAACGTAATAATTTTTCTTTATCTTGAAAGGTATCATCAGCATCCATCGTCAAAACATAGTCCTTGCTGGCATGCTGAAAGGCAAAATTCCGGGCAGCTGAAAAATCATCAATCCATTTAAACTGGTAAATATTATTCGTATATTTTCGGGCGATATCTATTGTGCGGTCAGTTGAACCTGTATCAACAATAATGATTTCATCCACTATATCCTTTACGGAATCTAAACATCTGGCAAGTGTATTCTCTTCATTTTTGACAATCATGCATAAGCTAATTGAAATCATACATTCCTCCATATAAATATGTCTGCATCCTGTGGCAGGATGCAGACAATCATCTTGTTTAGCCTTCTGGATTAATATACTGGTTGTACAAATCTTCAATCCAAGTTTGATAATCTTGATCATTTGTCATCGGATTTTGATTCTGTGAAACCGTAACTCCAGTCGTGCCAGTAATCCCAGTAATCCCAGTAATCCCAGTAATCCCAGTAATCCCAGTAATTCCAGTAATTCCAGTAATCCCAGTAATCCCAGTAATCCCAGTAATTCCAGTAACCCCAGTTAACCCGGTAACTCCCTTAAGCTTTTTTAACTCGTGTGGAAGAAGGTGTTTTTTATGGGGACCTTTAGGACCTTTTGGACCTTTAGGAGGTTTTGGTGGCATATTCATCAACTCCATTTTGTAAGTTACTATAAAATATTACGTTAACAAGAAAATAGTTCTAGGACAAATATAACAAAGCGTATGTTTTTCATTAGATTTTTGTATATTTGTATATTTGTATATGAAATGGTGTTTTTAGACTTTCGAAGAATTCCAAATAGGGAAGTACCTTCTTAACTCAGCAATAAGTTTTTTCATCTGCCGTTTTCTTATAATCAAATGGAACAACAATGTTTTTACTTCTTCTTTTGATACTTGCCATTCCGATGGAATATCCCTCCCGAAGGCAGCAGCAAGCTCCTCATCTTTTATTGATTCAAGCTTAATCAAAGCTAATCCGAAGGGGTCTGCATTATCAATGAAAGGTACAAATTCATCATAAGTGGAACCCCAGAAGACCTGACTGTTCCATGTATAATAGTTAAGACTCTCAATAGTCCATCCAGGGCCATGAAAAGCATCAGCGTGATCGATATAGGCAAGCTGGTAAGGTTTTTGGCCAGATATCAAAATGTTTTGCGGCTCATCTTTTCTGTCATAATTCGATATCCAGTGATCAAATACAATAATTTCTGGGAGTGTGGAAATGTTTTTACAATGATTAAGCTTTCCGGGTGTATACATACTGGCATTATTAATAAGTAAGCTTCCGAAATGTGGTCCTTCTTCTATAGCCATTCTCTTTAATAATTTTGGATCTTTAAGTTTATGTTTTGAAAAGATTATTATTTGACCAGTTGCTATAGGAAGATGTAATAGCGTTCCTAGTCGATATGCCACTAATTCATTAAATAACGATCTCTTGCCATTTGGGTTGGACATCAATTTTACAATATATATATTCCCATCACTGCACAGGAATAGCTTTGCAGCCATTTCGCCCTCTTCTACATCCTTTATATACTCAACTGCATAAACAGACATTTGTCCCCTCCTTTACAACATTCGCTTTTAGGTCTTTATATTTTATTTGCATAAACTTAGATTGTGAGGCGGAAAGCCCTTGGAAAAAAGAAAAACACATATGTATATGCATCCGAATACTGACAAGAATAGAGGGTTTTTAAGCACATGGGAGAATATTAATGGGATGACTAATCTATATCAGAATTCTTAATGAATTACTGAACATTTTTTAATAGATAAGGAGGTGTGCAGATGAAAATGTTAGTCGTTTATACATATCCAAATCATAAAAGCTTAAATTATGCTTTTTCCCAACAAGTAATGAAGGGGAGCAAAGAAAACGCCAATATAAAGGGAATTCAAATGCTTGACTTATACGAAGAGGGCTTTAATCCCTTGTTAGTATTCAATGAACAAAAGCGAAGACGTGATATGCATATTAATCCGGAGTTAGAAAAATATAGAGAACAAATAAAGTGGGCTGACAAGCTAGTGTTTATTTATCCTATTTGGTGGGGAAGACCACCTGCCATGCTACTAGGATATATTGATCAAATGTTTGCCTCGAATTTTGCCTATAAAGATAAAAAAGGACTTTTTCCGGAGGGTCTTTTGAAAGGGAAATCTGTTGTCTGCATATCGACAATGAAGGGGCCGACTAATTATCCGATGCTGTGGCTTAATAACGCCCACAAAATTCTTATGAAAAAAGCGCTATTTAATTTTGTCGGAATAAAAAAGGTGAAGTTTTTTGAATTCGGAAATATGGAAAGTCCTAAAGGAAATCACAGCAAGAAATTAGCAAAGATTTATCGATATTTCCAGAAAATAGACAAATGAATATCTTTGTATTATACGTATATTATTTAATTTTCAAACAGCTGGCTGAGAGTCAGCTGTTTTTTTACAAAAAAGTAAGCCATGGTTCCTTGCGGCAGTATAGCGATAAAGAAATTAGGATATTTTATGGATAAAGGCTAAAAGGATTCTGTGAAAGGATTGTGGGCTTGAAAATGTGGTATCCATACACGATAATAGGGATTTTTCTACTCATCCTAATTACTATGCCAAAAAAGCTGACATTCAAGGAGATGTATTATAGTGCTGGAGTCTTTGGCTTTGGCACTTGGCTTGGAGATGTGTTGGTAGGGGACGTTTTTAAGGGATTTCAAATTGGACCTTCGCCTGTCACTTCTCCAATCGACTATATATTTGTGGCATTTGTTCCACCAGCAATCGGCATAATCTATTTGAACTTTTTAACAGTTACTAAATCTATTTTATACAGATGGATTTTTGCAGTAGCTTCGTTCGTGTTAGAATGGGGAGCGGTAGCATCAGGATACATGATAAGTAAAGGCTGGCATACATGGTATTCCATTCCAGTATATATTTTTGTTTTCCTTTTCTTTTTTCCTTTACATTTAAAAATAATGAGAAAAGACTAAAGTTTCATGTTAGTAAAGCCAACCGAACCAAAGCAATTTCAGCTTAGGTTCTTTTTCCCTTAAAGATATAAAGGGAATTCAATTAAAAACATCTGTTATTATGATATAATTAATTAATAAGCGATTATAGATATATAACAATTTACTTTTTTAAAATACTATTATTATCAATCTATTAAAAATAACTATATTTCTCCTGCTTACATAACACTAAGGAAGTAAAATAGTAAACTAGCAAAATGTTTGTTATAGTTGAAGTATTGACAAGTAGAAAGAAGGAACAGTTGTGGGATACAAAAGGAAGCAATATTTTGGATTAGGATTGACTGTCTTATGTATGGTTCTCTTAATGGGAATCGTTCTTATTATGATGCAATCCATTAAAGATAATATGCTGGAGATTGTGCAGGACCGCTATCATAAGGTGAATGAGGCTACTGAAATCAGGCAGCAGATTTATTTGGAAGACCGTAATATGCTTAACCTGATGAACGGAAGAAGTGCGAATATCAATAAAGATTTTGCTGAATCATCTGCGGAGGATATTACCCTTCTTAATACTAAAATAGCTGATCTTGAAGTAATATTGAATACAAATAAGGCAAAATCGCTAATTAAAGAAATTAGTAATGGTTACACAGAGTTTGCCAAAATGGAAACAGAGATTTTAACTGTGTACAACAATAATGGCTCTACACAAGAGCTGCAAGCCATTTATAATGATGGCGCAGCAAATCGAACGGTGCTATTAAGCAAAATTGATGAGTTCAAGGATTATCAGGAATCCTTAATGGGTGACGCTTTAAGTGGTGCCAATGCTACATACAAACAGCTTGTTATTGCACTTATTTCGGTTGTTTCCGTTGCACTTATACTAATTGTTTCTGTCATGCTATGGGTTATTAGAAGTACTACAAGAAATATTAATTCCATCGTTGATGTCATTAAAGATGTTGACTTTAATAATTTGGCTGAAGTTCCTCGCATTCAATTGGACAGTAATGATGAAATTGGTGATATTGCAAGATCATTTAATTCAATGGCTGCGTCCCTTGAAAATTACACATCAAAGGAAAAACAATTTGTCGACGAAATTTCCGAACAAAACTGGGTTCAATCTAATTCTGCTGAAATCATCAAATTATATGGCCGCCACGTTTCCATATCCACACTTTCAGAGCAATTTATTAAGAAGGTAGTAACTGCTACAAAAGCTAGTTTTGGTGCATTTTACGTTATGGATGAAACAGGCAAAGAGGCTGTGTTTAAAAAAGTCGCTGCATATGCAGATTCAGAGACTGGAAGACAAGCATTTACTGCAGGCGAAGGTCTTATTGGTCAAACTGTGCACGACAAGAAAATGATTGTTTTGAATAATGTTCCTGAGGACTATCGTTTAATCTCTACTGGCTTAGGAGAGGTTAAGCCGAAATCTGTACTGATTGCACCAATATTAGTGAAGGACGATGTTGTTGCTGTTTTGGAGATAGCGAGTATTAAGGAATTCACTAAAGCTGATCAGAAGCTTATCGAAAATGTCCTGGAAACATTGGGAATCGGTATTATGAATATTCTGGGGAGAATGGAAGTCGAGCGCTTATTGCTTGAATCACAAGCCCAAACAGAAGAGCTGCAAACACAATCAGAAGAATTACAAGCGCAATCAGAAGAACTGCAAACACAGACAGAAGAGCTGCGAATGATAAATGAACAGCTGGAAGAACGCACAAATGATGCAGAGTTTAAAACAGAGGAACTTGTGACTGTTAAAGAAGAATTAGAGGAGCAGGCGAAACAGCTTCAGCTTAGCTCGAAATATAAATCTGAATTCTTGGCTAATATGTCTCATGAGCTTCGCACACCACTTAACAGCATTTTGCTGCTTTCTGAAATGCTTGCAGATGACCTTGATGTAGAATTATCTCCAGAACAAAAAGAATTTGCGAAAGTTATTAATTCTTCTGGTAATGATTTATTAAATTTAATCAATGATATTCTTGACCTTTCCAAGGTGGAAGCAGGAAAACTTGAAATTAGCTTTGAAGAAGTGTACTTAAGTGAATTCGTCGATAGGCTGAAGCGTAACTTTACGCAAATTGCAAAAAGCAAAGAGCTAGACTTCGACATTAATTACGCAGATGATGTTCCGCCAATTATTTACACAGATGAACAAAGATTACAGCAAATCATGAAAAACCTATTGTCGAACGCATTCAAATTCACAAAAGAAGGCAAAGTATCTATTAATGTTAATAAAGCAAATGCGGAGGAAGTATCGCAGCTGCCGCTTTCTAACTATGCAGATATATGGGTGAAAATGTCTGTTTCAGATACAGGAATTGGGATACCTGCAGATAAACATATGATGATATTTGAGGCATTCCAGCAGGTTGATGGAGCTACAATGAGGAAGTATGGTGGCACAGGTCTGGGGTTATCCATATCTAGAGAATTTTCGCAGCTCCTTGGCGGTATGTGCAAAGTAGAAAGTCAGGAAGGCGAAGGCAGTACCTTCACTATTTACATTCCTAATTTGCCAGGAGGTATTCCTTTAATAGGGATAGATAACACAGAAGAAGAGCAAGCTTCAACAACAGGAACAGAAGTGCCTGAATATGAGCTGAATGAATCTGCTGTCAGTGCAGAGGAAAGCACACCGCAGACTCCATCAACTGTTTTACAAGGGAAAACAGTGATTGTGGCGGACGATGATTATCGGAATATCTATGCATTAAAAAACGCGTTAGCGAAAGAAGGTATGAACGTTATTACCGCTGATAATGGTGCTGAATGTCTTGAGAAGATGAAAGAATTGGAGCATTTTGATATTGTTTTAATGGATATTATGATGCCTGTTATGGATGGTTATGAGACAATCAAACGAATTAGGACCATGGAAACACATAATGATATTCCTATCATTGCATTAACAGCAAAAGCGATGAAGGGCGACAGGGATAAATGTATAGAAGCAGGGGCGTCAGATTATATCAGTAAGCCTCTGAAGCTAGATCAATTATTATCTGCAATGCGTGTATGGCTGTCCTAAGCTTGGAATAGTCTCAAGTAAAAAATTAAGGAAATGATTGCATGGAAAAAGAAGAAATTGAATTAGACTTACTTTTAACAGCTGTTTACAGACTTACTGGCTATGACTTTAGGCAATATATGCGTTCCTCCTTGATGCGTCGTGTTCAGAATCGCTTAAGCAGAGAGAAGCTGCTTACTATTACTGGCCTAACAGAAAGGATTATCTATGATGAAGACGTGCTGCACAAGCTGCTGCGAGACTTTTCCATAAATGTTACGGAAATGTTCAGAGATCCATCCTTTTTTAAGGCATTTCGGGAAGAGGTAGTTCCTGTTTTAAGAAAGCTGCCTGAAATCCGAGTATGGCATGCAGGCTGTTCTACTGGGGAGGAAGCATATTCCATGGCAATCCTGCTAGAGGAAGAGGGCTTGGCTAACAAAACAAAGATATATGCAACAGACATGAATGACATTGTATTGGAAAAAGCTGCTGGGGGAGTGATTCCACTCCCGAAAATGCAGGCATATACGAAAAACTATCTTGCTGCAGGCGGGAAAAGATCCTTCTCTGAATATTACACAGCAGACAGCAATGGAGCGGTGTTACATTCTACATTGCTAAAAAATATCGTGTTCGCACAGCATAACCTAGTAACGGACAGGTCGTTTAATGAATTTCATGTAATTATATGCCGTAATGTGCTGATTTACTTTAATTTTGAATTACAGCAGCAAGTATACAACTTATTTAATGAAAGCCTGAGTGCAGGAGGTTTTCTTGGATTAGGCAGCAAAGAGACAATACGCAGTGATTCTGCCTACTTTGAAAATTTTAACATCCAGGAAAAATTATTCCGCAAAAAAAGCAGTGTTCCTTATTAGGACACTGCTTTAAATTTTTAATTTGCTTGAATAAGAACTACACACATATCATCTGTGGCACCGTCTTGATGATCCTTAGATGTAATTAAGTCGATTGGTTCAGATAGTTTTGCTTCAGCAAGTCGGCATGAAGCCGCTTCCTTGATACAATCAATCCCTGTTTGACCATATTTATCAATGGCCTCATGTACACCATCTGTGCAGAGGATAAGCTGTATAGATTCAGAGTATGTAATAATATTCTTTTTTGTTTTTATATCGTCAAAGAAACCGACAGCTGTAGTGTTGCTTTTTAGTTCCGCTATATGATTATCATCAATTAAAGCATAGCCGTCGAGATGCCCGGCGTTTATGTATTCTATCGTTCGTTCATTCGTATCTAACACTAAATAAATTGCTGTAAAGTAATAAGGTATTTTCTGATTTGAGTTAAGCGTACTCATCCTGCGATTTAAATCTTGTATAACATACTCAGGATCAGGATTTGTTTGAATAGTATCACGCAATACCGAGGAAATGAACATACAAACAAGCGAGGCCGAAATTCCATGTCCCATCATATCAAGCTGAATGGCGGCATAACGGTGGTCACTTATCTCATACCAGAAATACATATCTCCTGCCAATTGAAATGCAGGCACATAGGATGCCTTTATTAGCAGGTTCTCTTTATAAATTGGACGGCTTAATACACTTGTTTGCACTTGTGTAGACAGCTCAAGCTCATTGCGGATTTTTTCCTCCTGCTTTTTATGCCAATCTTTTTCATATTTTAAGCGGATGGCCACTCGAAGTCTGGCAAGCAGCTCCGTTTTGTTAATCGGTTTCATTAAGTAGTCTGTGCCACCTGCATCTAAAGCCTCGACCACCTTGCTTGAATCCTCTAAAGCTGTTACAAAAATAACAGGTATATCCTTTAAATGCTCAACTTGCTGGAGTTGTTTGCATGCTTCTATTCCATCAATTTCCGGCATCATGATATCCATTAAGATAGCATCCACCTGGCTCTCAATAACGTATGGGGTATCTGAATATAAGTAGTTAAACATATCCTGTGCGGAAGTAAACGACAGATAATCAATATACCCGGCACGCTGAAGCAACTTTTCGATAACGAATAAATTAGCCTCATTATCATCAACAATCAGAATTCCCAATTATCGTCCCCTCACTTACTTTCTGTTTTTCTATATACAACATTTTTAAATACCCTTTATAAATTAAAATAAACATAAAAAAATAAATTTAATTAATTCTAGATAGATTTTAAGGAGATAAAAGCGGCAAAATGCTATAATTTCAGTAGGAACAGGTGGTTACTAACATGTTAAAACGTACTCTAACAGATTATGTAGATAAAACGAATCCTTTACAAACCTATCTTTATGATAGTATTTTCATAAAACGGTAGTCAAGTCATTAATAAATCATCGTTCGAAACAAGCAAATAGAAAGATGGGTTTGGATGAATAAGTTTTACATTGCTTCATGCTTTAAAAATATAGATTTAGTACAATATGTCAGTGAAATATTAGTCAATAAAGGATATGGACAAAAAATAAGAGGGCATCATCACTTGATGCTTTAACAGAAATTGGTCAGAAAGAACTAACAGGGGTAAAAGATGCGGATTTTCTAATCATGTTACAGCCTGCAGGAAAAGGGAGTCACATAGAATTAGGGATTGCACTTGGCCAAGGGAAGATAACTTTTCTTTATACTCCAGGAAAGGAGATAGAGGATCTAAAGACAACCTGCACCTTTTACCATCTTTCAGAAGTAAAAAAATGTGTTGGGGATTTAGCTGAATTAATAGAGTTAGTTACAAAAACGGTTACAGTTACAGAAAGCTAAAAAACATAGCTTACATCAGTTATACAATGAATTATTAACATATGTATTAATGAGTAATATGAAAGATAAGTTCACCAACAGCTTCACCAAGCTTGACAGTAATATTAAATAACCAAAAGCCAATGGACGTAATAGAAGCTAATAACCCAAAAGTAATAATTATTTTATAAGTTTTTACATTTTTTATAAGCTGGTTCATTTTAGAATGGTCCTCATGCTTTGTTTTATTATAATATATAACAAAAAATCTAATAAATGTAAATAATGTATGTTTGAGAATGGAGATATTATGTTAAATTGGGTTAGTAGGTAAATAAATGGGTATTTCATATAAAAAAAGTCACTTGAGAAAAGAGGGAGTTATCATGACAATTGTTATTGAAAATGAGTTGCTTAAGGTGGAAATCGCTAGCAGCGGTGCAGAATTACGCAAGGTGAAGCATAAAAAAACGGAGCTTGATTATATGTGGACAGGTGATAAAGCCTATTGGGGACGCGTGTCACCAGTATTATTCCCAATTGTCGGACGTTTAAAGGATGATAAATACGAACTGAACGGAAAGACATATGAAATGTCTCAGCATGGCTTTTTACGTGATGTAATTTTTGAGGTTGCTGAGCAGACAAGCACAGCTGTTACGTTTGTTGTAGAATCTGGTGGGCGTTTCCTTGATGTATATCCATATGAGTTTAAAGCGTTGATTCATTACAAGTTAAAAGAAGATTCTTTGGCTGTTGGCTGGGAAATAGTGAATGAAAACAACGAGGAAATGTACTTTTCTATCGGTGCACATCCTGCCTTTAACGTGCCGCTGGCAGAAAATGAAACCGCTGCAGATTATACACTGTATTTTACGCCTGCAGAGAACCAAAGTGTAACAGAGTATGAGTTAAAGGATGCCCTTATTCATGAGAAAGGTAACGCTAATGAAATTAATGCCATTCAGATTAAAGACTCTCTATTTGAAAAAGATGCTTTAATATATAGTCATATTGATTCAATCAAGTTAGCGTCAAATCTTTCGAATCATGGGGTAGAAGTGAGGTTTGCTAATTTCCCATATGTAGGAATATGGTCGAATTATTCCAAAACAGAAGGAAAAATGGCCCCATTTGTATGCATTGAGCCATGGTACGGAATTGCTGATACCTTTAATACAACAGGCAAACTGAATGAAAAATTCGGTGTAAATAAGCTGGAAACAGGAGAAACGTTCCAAGCGGAATACGAAGTAAGGTTTATATAAATGTAACGAGAAGTATTGCTGACTACCTTAGTAGCAGAAGGCTGTCATGATTTACACATTTTTAGCAACTTCGGACATGAATGCTACTTGGCTATTAAGATAGTCGGTAGATAAGATTTCTCTTTGAGTCTTTAAAGTCCATTTCAAAATTCTCTTTACATTAGCACAAGTTAGGTTTATGCTTAATCTGAATTTTACATATGATTTAACTACTAGGGGTGCCCAGAAAGAGGGCTGAGAGAAAAAATGATTTTTTTAACCCTTTGGACCTGATCTGGGTGATGCCAGCGTAGGAAAGTAGTCAGTGAAGTAATTTGTTTACTGCTATTTAAGCCAGGTCTTTTTAAGATCTGGCTTTTTTTATGTTTGTAAGCATGGCAATTAAATAATTTTATCGCACTGGGGGAGCCGGAATTATCGGCTGAGAGTAGACATTTTTGTCTTGACCCTTTTGGACCTGAACTGGATAATGCCAGCGTAGGAAAGTGTTCACTTGGAGATAGCTGTTTTTTTGGCTACCCTTTCCCTCAGTGCTATTTTACTGGAGGGATTTTTTTATGGACAAAACAAGGAAGCTCACATTAACAGCGATGATGGTTGCGATTGGAACAATGACAAGCAATCTGTTTTTTATTCCGATAGGGTTTACAAAGGTCTTTCCTATCCAGCATTTTCTTAATGTACTTTCAGCAGTAATGCTAGGACCTTATTATGCAGTGCTCCAAGCATTTAGCGTCTCCCTGTTAAGAAATATGTTGGGAACAGGTTCTCTGTTTGCATTCCCAGGAAGCATGGTTGGTGCATTGTTAGCATCCTTCCTGTATTTAAAGACAAGGAAGCTGTATATGGCATTTCTTGGGGAGGTTGTTGGTACAGGTGTACTTGGCGCAATGCTGGCATATCCGATAGCTGCCTTGCTGCTTGGGCAAAAAGCGACACTTTTTGGATTCATCCCGCTGTTTATCTTCAGCTCGATTGCCGGTGCATTGCTAGGCTTCATTATTTTAAGTGTATTTGTAAAAAAACAATCAATTGTGCTAACAAATGCAGGTTGGCTTAAGAAATAAAAGGCAAGCTATTGCTTGTATAAAAGGAGAAAAAGATGACAGAAATAACACCAAAAACAGATGAGCAACAAATAACAGTGGGGCTTGAAGAAAAGCTCCCACCATTAAAAAACTTTCTATACGGATTGCAGCATGTCTTTGTTTCCAATGTTTGGCTTGATCCTATCTTTGTAGCAGCGATGATTGGTCTGCCTTTTGCCTTATCTGCAAATCTAGTAAACTCGATTTTTATTGCAGCAGGGCTTGTCACATTGCTGCAAGCAGCCAGATTTGTGAAGCTGCCAATCGTTCAAGGTCCGTCAGCGGCGTTTGACTCCATCATGATAGCTGCCGGAAAAGCAAATGGGCTTGCTGCAGCGAGCGGAGCAATTCTTGTGAGTGCGATAATCGTATTTATCCTCTCAATCACTGGGTTGCTTGGCAGATTAAAGGTGCTGTTTACTCCAGTGATATCGGGAACTGTTATCTTCTTAGTCGGGATTTCATTGTCTGGCTTTACACTATCAGAATTCCTTGGTGGAGCACCAGGTGACGAAGGTTTTGCCAGTCCAGCGATATTAATGATGTCGATTCCGACGGCATGTATCGTTCTCCTTCTATCGATATTTGGAAAAGGGTATTTGAAATCATTTTCTTTTCTTATTGCATTAGTTGTTGGTGATATTATCGCAATTTTCCTCGGAAAAGCAGATTATTCGATGATAGCAGAAAAGCCGTGGTTCGGTCTTCCGACATTCTTGCCGTATGGAGGACTGGAGTTTGAATGGACGACATTTATAACATTTTTTGTTGCTTATATTGTGGCAGTGATTGAAGCAATGGGTGTTTATCAAGCATCGTCCACAATATTAAAAACAGAAATAGATGCAAAGCGGATAAGAAATGGCTTTGCTGGTGAATCGGCTGGTTCCATGCTTTCCTCACTGATTGGCGGCTTTCCGACGACTGCATATGCTCAAAACGTTGGCCTCCTTCGTTTAACAGGTGTTGGTTCAAGATATCCAGTGATGATTGCAGGAGTTATTTTTCTTATCCTCGGATTTGTGCCAAAAGCAGGAGCGTTGCTTGCTTTAACACCAAGTCCAGTAGTTGGCGGGATTTTTCTGCCTGCTGCTGCAACATTAATATTTACCGGAATCTCGCTATTAGCAAAGGTAGAACAAAATGATTGTAACTATATGATTATAGGATTATCTATACTGCTGGCAATTTCATTGCCGAGCTTTGCAACAGGACTAACTGGTGCTGCTGGAACGTTCCTTTCTAATACAATTTTAATTGGAGCATTCAGTTCGATTATTCTGCAGCTATTGTTTGTTAATATCCCAAATTGGTTTAGAAAGGGGACAGGAAAATGAAAGAGAGAGCCATGGCAATAACAAATGATATTCTCTTATTTATAGATAAATATAAAGAGGGCTTTCAAGAACTGGAAGAATATGAACAAGATTTTAATACGCTGTCACTGCAGCTATTTAACTATCAATTTCAGCATAACTTGCCATATAAAAAATACTGTCAGACAAAGAAAAGGACACCGCTTACTGTTAAGCATTGGTTACATATTCCACCAATGCCGATTCAAGGCTATAAGGAGCTGACATTATCCTGTGAACCGGCAGATGAGACAGAAGCAGTATTTATGACAAGTGGAACAACAAATCCTGAACAAAAGGGCCGAAATTATCACCCGACATTACGCGTTTGGGATGCTTCTATGAAATATCCATTTAAACAATTTGTTATGCCAGATAAAGAGAAGCTGACAATGTTAGTACTTTCACCTGCAGAGGATTTGAATAAAAACTCTTCACTTTCTAGGTATTTATCAAATGCTGTAGCCAACTTCGGTACAGAGGACAGCAAGTTATTATTTAAAGAAAACGGGTTAGACATGGAAGAATTGATAAAGGAATTGCAGAAATGTGAGCAAAAGCAAGAACCGGTTTTATTGATTGGCGCAACATTTGCATATGTACATATTCTTGATTATTTACAAGAAGAAAATCTGCACTTTCAGCTCGCAGAAGGAAGCAGGATATTTGATACAGGCGGGTTTAAGGGACAGTCCCGTGAAGTAGAAATGGAGGAGCTGTATCAGCATTTTCAAGCATTTTTCCACGTCAGCAGATCAAAATGCATCAATATGTATGGCATGACAGAACTAAGCTCCCAACTTTATGACAAGACAATACTGTCAAGCTGCAATGGTGAAGTAATACATGATAAAGCAGGCCCTGCCTGGGTGAGAACGGTCATACTTGATCCAGAAACCTTAAAGCCTGTCGAGAAAGGAACAAAAGGTGTGATTGCACATGTCGATTTAGCGAACTGGAATTCATGTATAGCAATTTTGACACAGGATGAGGGTGTACAAACAGACGAAGGGTTTCAGCTGCTTGGCAGGATAAAAGGCTCTGAAGCAAGAGGCTGCTCGATTGCTGTTGACCAGTTAATGCAGGCAGCCGAGGGTGGTGCATCATTCTCGTGAGCAATCATGTAATCGTTGATGCCTTTTATCTGCCCAATTCTATTAAACTGAAAAATTTCCAGGAAAAACCTATCTTTGTAAACGGAGTAAATTACCTATTAAGATATCCTGTTATTCAGAAACAGGAGCTTCAGGAAATAGCTGCAGCAGTTAAGGAAAATAGAAGGACTTATTTAGCAACCCTTCCGACAAGTGAAATAGTGGCTAAAATCGATAAAGTAATACAGCTTTGGCTCAATCCTGATTATGCATTAAGACAATTAGCCGAATCCCTTGTTCCTGCAATTACTGGCTATGATAGCGATATGGTACGCCTCGAGCTAAAAAAATATATGCGGACATTCCGCAAGAGAGAGCTCCTTCGTTTTCTTGATGAGGAATTTGATCAGCCTGCAATACTGGATGAATTTCGCCCAAGAAAGTCAGGGGGAATGAGCAGAGCCTTTGGTCCAAGCACGATATTTCATATTTTTTCAGGAAATGTGCCAGGTGTGCAGCTATGGAGTTTAGTGATGGGTCTTTTGCTTAAATCAGCTGCAATTGGAAAAACCTCATTATCAGAGCCGCTTTTACCTGTATTATTTCTGCAGGCACTGAAAGAAGTGGACGAGGCCTTAGCTGAATCTATGGCAGTTATACCGTGGAAGGGTGGAACAGTGGAGCTGGAACAGGCTGCCGTTGATTGGGGTGAGGCTGTTATTGTGTATGGATCTAATCAAACAGTAGAGGCAATCAAAAAAAGAACACCTGTACATAAGAAGCTGCTGTCATATGGACATAAGATAAGTATGGCGTTAATCGGCAAGGAAGCATTAACAGCCGATCATTTCGCTAAAACTCTGCATAAGGTGGCTGAGGATGTGTCCATTTACGACCAGCAAAGCTGCCTTTCGCCTCAAGTAATCTATGTAGAAAAGGATGGGGCGCTAAGCCCGAAGCAATTCGCCCAAGGATTGGCTGGAGAGCTTGAACGGTATCATCTAAAAAGACCTAGAGCAAGATTAACAGGCGAAGAGGCAATGGCCATTCAAAACATTCGCAATCAATATCATCTGAAAAGCTTAAGTTCGGATAAAGTAGCGGTCTACAGTAGTAAAGAGGATACAGCTTGGACAGTTATTTATCAGGAAGAACCAGCCTTTAGCGGAACCCCTTTAAATCGTACTGTTCATGTATATGCAATCGACAAACTGGAAGCGGCAGCGGATCTTCTTAAATCTTATGAGACATACCTTCAGTCGTGCGGTTTGGCTGTTGAACCGGCCAGATTGTTTTCTATTACAAGTCTGTTAGGTGCTGTTGGTGTTAATCGGTTTTGCCCGATTGGTGAAATGAATTCAGCAAAACCAGGCTGGCATCATGACGGTGGTTTTAATCTTATCGAGCTTGTTCGGATGGTTGATATGGAAAGAAACCTTGAATATGAGATGGAAAAATACGACGAGGATGTCGAGTAAAAGGATGTGTATAGATGAATCTTCAGGAAAAAGTCGTGCTGGTTACTGGTGCAAGCAGAGGCATTGGCGCTGCAATTGCAAAGAAGTTTGCTGCAGAAGGTGCCTTTGTTATTATTAACTATTTAAAAAACAAGACTCTCGCTGATTCGGTGGTAAAGGAAATTGAGGCAAACGGCGGACAGGCAGCAGCCATACAAGCAGATGTTCAAGTAGAGGAACAAGTTGCCAATATGATTACTCAAATTGGTGATTTGTTTGGCACAATTGATGTTGTCGTCAATAATGCACTAAGCCACTACACCTTTAATCCAAAAACACGGAAAACAGCGTGGAATATCAGCTGGGAGGATTACAACAGCCAGTGGGAGGGTAATGTACACGGAGCCTATAATGTCTGCAAGGCAGTAATGCCTTATATGAAAGAGCAAACGAACGGGAGAATCATTAATATTGTTACAAATTTAATAGAACTTCCCGTTATTCCATATCATGACTATACAACCTCAAAAATGGCGCTGTTAGGCTTCACCAGAAACTTGGCTAAGGAGCTAGGGGTTTTCGGAATAACAGTCAATGCCATTGCGCCTGGCCTGACATACCCGACAGACTCTAGTTCTGAAACGCAGGAATCTGTCAGAGAATCGATCATTCACATGACACCAATGGGCCGTTTGGCGAAACCAGAGGATATCGCAGGCAGTGCTCTATTTTTAGCATCCGACCTCGCTGCATTTATTACAGGACAATGCATATATGTGGATGGCGGGTTAGTGATGAAATGAGAAATTGCCCCTTGTCGTGAATGTATTATTCAATTCAAGAATGGACTTTTTCGTGTATGTTGGTTCCTGCATTTGGATATGAAACCTTCTCCTTAACATTAGAGAAGCTTTTGTAATAGAATAAGCTATTATATAATTAACCTAAATCAACCGGCACTTAAGACGAAAGAGGGGTATATGATGATATTAAAAATGGATGAAGAGACGATAGAGGATTTAAAACAAACATTAAAAAAATCTAACTTTGCAACAACGATTTTAAATGATACACTGTATTTTTTTGCAAAAGAAAAGGTGAGATTACCAAAAGGAGCTAATCCTATGGAGGTGTTCGCCTATATTAATGAAAAAGATGAATTAGTGACAGAGTTTGCAGCAAGACACGCTCAGGAACAAAACAGTCCATTTGTGACGATAGGCAGAACAACGAATCTGAAAGAAATTGCGATGCAGGGTTATATTCTTTATACATACTTCCTAACAGATAATAAAAGTGAAACAAAGTATTCTAATGAGGTGATTGACACGAGCAGCACCCATTATTGGGTAATCAATACAATGGAATAGTTTGCGATTAATGGGATAAGACGCTATTTTTAAAAATTGGATGGTCAATAAATACCCTAATTGGATGGTTAACTTTTGTGGGGAATCCAGTATGATAGGAATGTGATATAATTATCATGATGTGATTTTAATATTGGAGTGAGCATTTATGACTTGGATTTCCATCATAGCATTAGTTCTATTTTGTATCGTGAAGGTTTTAATGACATGCTTGCCGACAGGCGCCGTTGAGTGGCTGCTTGGAAAGTATAAATTGCATATGAAGCTTTCTAATGATCATACAGATATCCTATACAATGGCAGAAAAATTGAAGGTGATACGAAAGCCGATATTTTAAACCATTTTAATCAAGCGATTGTCAGAGAAAAATACAGTCTGTATCCAGGCAGTGAAGATAGCTATCTACATCCGGAAAATGCCGATTACTCTCTAACTATTCATACGAAGGCAGGCAAAAAAGAGTGGAAGCTGCTGTTGTCTAGTTATAAGGACAGAATTGATGTAGTAAAACAATATAAGAACAAAATTGTCGTATATAGCACATACCCATTTGAGCTTGATCTCGACAAAATGAATAAAGCTTAATAAATAGAAGGAAACAAATTAGCCATTATAGTGACACTATATGGCTTTTTTAGTGTAATAATTTATCTTCAAAATAAATAGAATATTGTATAATATAATACCAATTTAAGGCGGCCTGCTAGTATAATAGAAGGTATATGTGTAGAAAAACTAATAGAACAAACAAACTTTAAATTGTAATGAAATGAGGTAACAGGATGGGTAAAGGCTTAGAAGGAAAACGCGTAGCAATTGGAGCTTCTCGTAAAACAGAGGAAATGAGCAAATTGATAGAGAATCAGGGAGGCATTCCTCTTGTTCGTTCCCTGCAAGGAACGGTGTTTTTGGCAGAGAAGGAGGTTGAGCCTGAACTAATTAAGTTTGTAGAGGAAGGTGCGGACTGGGTAATCTTTACGACAGGAATCGGAACAGAAACGTTAGTGAATATCGCTGATAAACTTGGAGTGAAGGAAACCTACCTGCAGCAAATCGCCAAGGCGAATGTGGCAATAAGAGGATATAAAACGAAAAACTTCCTCAAAAAAATAAACATTGAGCCTGCTGTATTGGATGAGGATGGATCAACTAGAGGACTGATACGCGCTCTTGAAGATGTTGATTTTACAGGGAAAAAAGTGCTTGTTCAGCTTCATGGAGAAACTGCTCCTAAGCTGATTGAGTTTTTAGAGGGCAAAGGAGCAAGTGTTCAAACTATCCTGCCATATCAGCATATTGCTCCAGAATGGGACGCTGTTCAAACACTATTTGACGAAATCATAGAAAAGAAAGTGGATGCGGTTTGCTTTACTAGCGCCATTCAAGCAAGATCGTTATTTACGTTTGCTAAAGACAAGGGTATAACGAAAGAAATATTGGCTGCATTTCAAAGCAATACACTAGCTGTTGCAGTCGGGAAAGTGACGGCAGAGGCTTTATCAGAGGAAGGGATTGAGCGAATTGTTGTGCCAGAGCTTGAGCGTATGGGGGCAATGATTATTGAGCTTTCTCGTTACTTTGAAAAAAGTAGAGTATAAGTATTTTGAGGTATCGGTGAAATTAGAACCGATACCTTATTTTTTTAGATTAAGGTTTTTAAGTTTATAGAAAATTTCTATAAAAAATCATTGGAAAAATTATAGTTCAATATTATAATAGTTGTAAGTATAAGTTAGTGATATTCCTCATCTGGTGCATACAAGTTTAGGTTCAATAAAAAGTAAGCGCTTATAAATATATAATAAGGAGAATACAAATGAATCGAAACAGCAATTCACTGCAAGAACTAATCATTGCTCAATATCCATTTAATGATCCGAATAATATAGGAAAAGATGTTTCCGATAATGGCAATCAAGCTACTGCTGAAGGAACTGTACCACCAGTAATAGAAGCAATTGGCGGAAGGTCTTCTGTTACATTGTCAGGTGGAAAATCTGGCACATCTTATTTAAGGTTACCTGCAGGGGTTTTTGCGGATATTGATGATAACACAGGGATAACTGTCAGCACATGGCTTTATTTAGGAAAAGGCTCAAATGTATGGGAGCGGATTTTTGATTTTGGAAAAGGAGAAACAGGACCGTACCTGTTTTTGACTCGGAATTTCAGAGGCAATTGTTTTTCCGGCTCAGACCTTATCGCAGATGCAGGCAGAACTTACTCTGCAGGTGAATGGCTTCATGTGGCGATGAGTGTCAGCGGCACAGAAGGCGGAAGGCTAAGCAGTGCAGGCCCTGTTATTTACGTGAACGGTGAAGTTGTTGCAGACGGATCAATCAGCCAAACGTCAAGTGGCACATATGCTAAGCTGCGCAGTTGGTTCGATACCTTTTCTTATCCGGACAACTACAGCAATAATTTTATCGGTAAGTCACAATTTGAAGCAGATGCTGACTTTAACGGCTCTGTCTCTGATTTCCGCATTTATAAGGCTGGACTGACACAGGATGAAGTAATTGAGGTAATGTGTGAGTCTCTTACAGATGCAGAAATTGTTCAGCTTGCTAAAGATAAGTATTTAGCCTTTCCAATAACGGTTGTTTCAAAAAATGTTGCCCTTACTAAATTTTTAATGGGTGGAAACGTGTCTGTCACATGGAAATCCAGTGATTCAGCAGCACTAACAAGTGAAGGTGTAGTTGGAAAAATTGATAAGCCGATTGGAGTTACCTTGACAGCTATCTTAAGAAAAGGACATGACACTGCAGAAAAAGAGTTTCCGCTGACTGTCCTGCCTGAGGGAGTTCCATCTCATTTATTAACGATTGATGGCAATGACGAGGTTTTAGATATAAGCAAAACAATGTACGGACTTTTCTATGAAGATATTAATAACGCTGCAGATGGCGGGATTTATGCAGAGCTAGTTCAAAACCGCTCCTTTGAATCCTTCGAATTCGATACATATTCACACCATTCTGGAGCTTGCGGGTGCTCAACAGGAAGAAACCGACAGCCGCTACATGCTTGGTTTGGCGATACTAATTCTGTAACAGTCAACAATACAGGAGGCTTGAATGAGTTTTTTGGAATCACAGATAAAGAGGTGAATTCTCATTATATTACAGTCCCACATGGCAGCACTCTTATTAATAAAGGCTTCACCGATTCAAACAATCAGTGTGCGATGTTTATTAAAGAAGGAGACGATTACCATTTCACGATATGGGCGAAAGCGACGGAAGCTGGAAGGATTACAGCACAGCTTCAGGATAAGCATGGGAACCCAATTAGCAGCAGTGTAACTATTGAGGTTAATGGAATGAATACGTGGGAGAAATATGGCGGAAATACAAAGATTGTCCTTACTGGTTCTGAAACGGTATTAGGTCAGCTTGTCTTATCCTTTGATGGTGAAATTTCCATCGATATGGTCTCCTTGATACCAAAGGATGTTTGGGGAGCTGGTGAGGAAGTAAGATCAGCTACGGCCCACACTAATTATCAAGGAAATCCAAACTATCGCTTACGTAAGGACTTGGTGAATGCACTTGTCGACTTGCATCCAACCTTCTTGCGCTTTCCTGGAGGCTGTATTTCAGAGGGCTCCTACATTTGGGACAATGTGTATGAATGGAAGGATTCTGTTGGAGCTGTGGAGCTGCGCAAGGAAAACTTTAATGTATGGGGCTATATGATGACAATGGGGTTAGGCTATATGGAATACTTCCAGCTGGCAGAAGATTTACATGCCATTCCATTGCCTGTTATGGCGTGTGGTGTGCTTTGTCAGGCCCGATCTGATTATGTCCATCCTGCTGGTGGAGAGCTGAGAGATTATTATGTTAAGAGCTTTACAGATTTAATTGATTTTGCGATCAGCACAGATTTTCAAGAGAACGAATGGGCTGTATTACGCAAGCAAATGGGCCATGAAGCACCATTCGAGCTCCCATATTTAGGGGTAGGAAATGAAAACTGGGGTACAGAGTTCTTTGCTAACTTTGAATATTTTAAAGCTGCCATTGATGAATATATGAAAACTAATTATCCAAACCATCACTTGCAAATCATTTCAACAGTTGGTGCTCAAGCAGACGATGATGCGTACCAGGAAGGCTGGAAATTCCTAAGCGGCAACCTGACAGAAGCAGCAACAGTTACCTTCACAGATGGACAGAACGAAACAGAAGAAAATATTACATGGTATGAAAAGCAGCCACATTACATGGATACAATTGCCGATGAGCATTATTATCGTTCTAATGAGTATTTGTTAAACAATGCAGACAGATATAATTATTACTACAGAGCATATCAACAAGACGGAAGTATCAACGAAACTGATATTTCTAAAGTGTTTGTTGGCGAATTTGCCTCAACAGATAAAAATACACTTGCCGGTGCAATTGCAGAAGCTGCCGTAATGACCGGATTTGAAAGGAATTCAGATGTCGTTCGTTTAGTTGCATATGCACCACTTTTCAATAAAGTACTCACAGACGGAACGTACCGATGGACACCTGATTTAATTTGGTTTGACGATGAAACAGTTTGGTACACACCAAACTACTATGTGCAGCAGCTGTTTGGCAAATATCTTGGAACAAAGCTTTTAGGAACTTCCTTTTCTTCTTATCAAAATGGGAGCTTAACTGAGCTTGCACCAAAGGGCGGTATTGAAATAGCTGCAGGAAGTGCAGAAGTCGAAGTGAAATCAGTCAAGGTTATAAGTAATATAAGTGGTGAAATATTGTTTGAACAGGATTTCAGAAAAGACTTGCTTCCTGACTGGGAAAACATTCCTGGCTCAGCAGGATACTCAATTGATGAAGAAAGAGGCCTAGTATTACAGCCGCAAAACGGCGGACTAAACGGCTTATATATAAAAAATGAAGCTTGGACTAATTATAAAGTAGAAGTCGTTGCCGCAAAGATTTCCGGTAATGACGGTATCTATGTTGGTGTCGGCTTGACTGATATTTCACCAGAAACAAAGGACGTTATAGAATATGCTATCGGCTATAATGGTAACGCAACAGGAGTAAAGGTTCATAAGCAAGGAATAGAAGGCTATATGCTTGGCGACTATTCATCAAGCACCGCAGCAGGCAATTTACGTGCAAGCTGCTACGAGGAGCTTGAGGATAATAAGCTCTATACGATCACAGTCAATTATGGCGGCAGTAAAGGAGAACGTCTAATCTGTTCCTACACAGATGGAAGCTTCACAAGTAAAGAACTTGATTATAAATTGGAAGCCTATAACCGAGACATTTTCCACTCTGTTACGAAAGACGATAATCATGTATACGTTAAGCTAGTTAATGCTGATCCATTTGTAAAAGAGACGAAGCTTGAAATAAAAGACCTTCAAGTTGATACAGCAGGCAAAATGATTACTGTTACAGGAGAAGAATCGCTTGTGCATACTCCAAACGTAAATAAAAAGAATGCCGAGCAAATTGTTCCAGTCGAAACACAAATCAGTCTGAAGGAAAATGGAGCGGTTGTTAAATTAGCAGCTAATTCTGTTAATGTGCTTGTATTGACAAGGAAATTAAGCTAATCTACAAATTTCGTTTATTATAAAACCCAATTAGAAAACCAAGACCATTTGAAAAGTCTTGGTTTTCTTTTGTTAATTTTCAGCAAATAATGATCCGAAAGCAAAAGAAAAGAATGGGATATAATAGTGATGATATGCTTTAGATTTGGTGCAGATTAGATACTCTACACTTAAAATTGCCGTTGCGGAACAATAAAAACACAGAAAGCCATTTTTATACCAATTACAAACCATTTGACAGAATTCAGGTAAGTATAGCGGTTACAAACAACTAGACTAAATGGCAAGAAGTATGACATGATGAGAGTGAAGCGAATCTCTATGGCTAGCAGAGAGAAAGCTTTTTGCCTTTAATAGAGAGGCACGGTAGAAGTGACTTTCGAGTATAAATTTTTAACAGATTTAAAATATAGATGGGAGAATTCTTATGATGATTACAAGGAAGACAATCGAGTACACAAAAGTGCCTGAACCAACTACACCGGCTGCTAATGAGCCGGTAGATTTAAATGATGAAACACTCGAACAGCATAAACAGAAAATATTGAAGCGCATGCAGGAAAAGCAGCTTGATGTAATAGTCGTATATGCAGACAGGGAGCATGGCGTGAATTTTGGCTATTTAACTGGGTTTGAACCGAGATTTGAGGAAGCGGCATTAGTACTTCATAAAGACGGCAAGGCTTATATGATGTTAGGAAATGAATCGTTAAGGATGCAGCAATACAGTCGTATTAAAGTGGAAGCAGTACATACACCTTATTTCTCTTTGCCTAATCAGCCGATGGAAACCAGCAAAACATTGGCTGGATTGATGGAGGATGCCGGGATAAAACAGGGGATGAAGGTGGGAATTGCCGGATGGAAGCTGTTCACAAGTTCATTAGAGGATAATGAGCAAATCTATGATGTGCCATATTTTATCGTTACAGCAATTAAAGAGGTAGTTGGAGAGCAAGGCTTATTACTAAATGCAACTTCCATATTTATTCATCCAGGCTCCGGGGCACGGGTCATTATGAACGCCAACGAAATAGCCCATTATGAGTTTGGTGCTTCATTAGCATCAGACCGCATGCTGCGCTTACTTAATAAACTGCAAACTGGCATGACGGAAATGGAGCTTGCTGGTGAACTGGCAGCCTGGGGCCAGCAGACGAATGTGCAGACGATTGTTGCAACAGGCGACAGATTTACAAATGCAGTCGTAGCACCTCGAGCAAAAAAAGTAAGCATTGGTGATAAGTTTTCCGCAACATTAGGATTTAGAGGCGGCCTAAGCAGCAGATCTGGTTATGCTGTCACATCACAGGAAGATCTTCCAGAAGAGGTGAGAGACTATTTAGAGGCAGTAGCCAAGCCATATTATGCTGCAAGTGTAGCATGGTATGAAAATATCGCGATTGGTTTGCGTGGCAATGAAATGTATGAATTGATTGAAGAGGTTATTCCGAAGGCTGAATATGGCTGGAAGCTGAATCCGGGCCACTTAACAGCAGGAGAAGAATGGATGTCATCCCCAATATACTCTGGATCTGAAATTCCTGTAGAAAGTGGAATGCTATTCCAAATGGATATCATTCCAAGTATCCCTGGCTATGGTGGTGCTAGTGCAGAGGATGGTGTTGCGATTGCTGACGAAAAATTAAGAGATGAGCTTGCAGCACTATATCCAGATGTTTGGGAGCGAATTCAAGCAAGACGGGATTATATGATTAATACATTAGGAATCAATCTCAAGCCAGAAGTACTGCCACTGTCTACTATTAATGGCTATATGCGACCATACCTATTAAACAAACAATATGCATTTAAGGTGAAAAGCTAAAAATGAATAAAAGTTAGAACGATATGGCTTTTATGCTATTCGAATTTCACACTAAGTAAGAAAGGGTTGTTTTTTCTATTTACAGGAAGAACAACCCTTTGTTGATTATAATACAGTAAATGTTAAAAAATAGAAGATTTTTGGAAACCTACACCCCTTTTTATCGTATAATTATATATAAATTAGATGAAGGGACTGAAAAAGTGGATATTGATTTTTTCTGGATAGGTGCAGGCTTAGCTGTGTTTGGTTATTTTATCGGAGATGGATTGAAAAATTTCAAAAATCCAAAAGGAAGCCCGTCAGGACATCCAACTCTAATTAAAGAAAAAGACTTATATATTTATTTAGGCTTGAGACCAGAAGAGGTGAAAGAGCTGTTAGTAAAGTATCCCGAAGCACCTAAGCTAGTGTTAAAAGGAACTACCTATTATCCGTATGAACACTTCACACAATGGCTCTCATCAGAAGATATTTATAAAAACAGATAGCTGGAACTCCGTTATTCGATTACTAAAAGAAAGATAACAAAGGGGGTAAAGAGACTATGAGTAGTTTTCTAGTATTCTTTATTGTTTTTTTAGTGGTGATTGTTGATTTTTGTTGGCTTGATAAAAATCGGAAAAGATGGGGCTGGATGAACAGCTGGACTAAAAGAGGTAAAATATTTTTCTTTGTAGGCTTCCTTGCGATTTCTGTTTTTGTTTATGTAACAATGGGTGTTACATATCTATAAAGTTGGAGAGTCGAAATAAAGTTGGTATAGACTAGTTTTTTAAAGATGTAAATTTCTCTGTTGGAATTGCTAATCGAAAAATATCTCCATGTTATGCTATAAAAAAGTTAATATTCCCCTTTAAGATAGCTGCCCGCGGGCAGTTATCTTTTTATTAATTTGTATTTTTTAATTCTGCAAGAGAATTTAATGCTACTCTAGTAAAATAAAACTATTATTGAATCGGAGGATGTCTTCAATTTGAAATGGCCATTTTTTAATAAGAAATCCTATTATCCTGCAGATAACTATTCAAAGGAATATATAGAAGAGGTGCTTAATTATACGCGAGGCAGCTTATTAACAAAAATCCCTGCGATTTTTGAGCTATTACTAACAAGCTCGCCGGAATTGAAAATGAGAGCAGCTCAAGTTTTGTATAAGTGTGTATCAACCTTAAATGTTTTAGATTTATTGAAGCTTGATTCTTTATTTAGAGAACGTACATCACAGCATTGGTCTTATGGATGGGAAAAGGAAAACCCGGAAAGTCTGTTTATACCTATTATGTCGGAGGACGAGAAAACAGTTATATTAGGCTTATGCAGTTTTCATCCAAATGGATATTTTAGAGAAAAAGCACTGTATAAATTAGCACAGCAAAATACAGGGAAAGAATTACCTTATTTGCTATTAAGATGTAATGATTGGGTTCAAGAGTTAAGAAAGCCAGCTGAACAATATGTAGAGTCTCGGTTAACTGAACAGCATTTGAAGGGAATTATTAAGTGTCTTCCGTATATTATAAACAACGAAAACAGCAACGCTTTTAAAAAGACTGTGCAGCTTTTAACCGAAAAGCAGTCATTCCCTTATTTGGATAAGGGCACAGAATCAAAAGACAGGACAATTCGGTTAGCTTGTTATCAAATGATGATGTTTTTGAATGTAATTAATAAAGAATCCCTTATGAAGTACTATAGCAAAGAAAAAGAGCCGTCATTACGACTGTTTCTTTTTAATGAATGGATGAGAGATTTAACGGTCGATGTCTTTGAGAGCTATTACCCTCTATTAAATAGAGACAAGTCTCCGACAATTCGTTTAAAGGTATTAGAAAAAGTTAATTATTACTTTCCGAGTGAAAGTTTTAAACAGCTGGAAGCAGCCTTATTAGATAAAAGCAGGGCGATTCGCGCATTTGCTAGATTTTTAATAAAAAAACAAGATGAAACATATGATTTCATTATGTTTTACAGTCAAATGTTAACCGCTAACCTGTCTGTACAAACAGCAATTTTAGGATTAGGTGAAGTTGGCAGACAGGAGCATGCAGAATTAATTACCCCTTACTTAAAACATAACAATGTTTCCTTCATGAAGGCAGCAATTCGTGCAGTAACCATGTTAGACGGTGAAACATATAAAAGGAGCATTGCTGAATTGCTGAATTGTAAACATAGAGGTATTTCTAAAGCAGCAATGAAGGCAATTGCTTCCCTAAATTATGAGAATTTGAAAGAACCTCTATATACTCTTTATAAAGATTCTATATACGACCATACAAAATACAATACAGCTTTGTTGTTAAGCTCACTCCCAAAATGGGAGGCAATTATTTATATAATAAAGTTCAGTGTTAATGCCGAGGACGATAAAATTTCCAGATTAGGCAAAAGAAAGCTAGAAAGATGGATTGCACAATATAATCGCAGTTTTGTATTACCAACAAAGCAGCAAATCGAATCTATAAAAACCTTATTATTTAAATATGGAAATGCATTAGAACAACAACAGGTATGTGCCATTGAATTTTGTTTGAAAGGGATTGAAACAAGAGGGTAGAACAGGCGAGCCAGCCGGTATTCACCTTGACACCGCACCATTAATGCCCTATTATTACTCGGAAAACAATTCTGTCATTTCAAGTACTTCCTTATTTTGAAATGGCAGCCATTTTATATAATTAGAATCACTGTCAGAATCGAAAAAATATAAAGGGGTATCTGGTCATGACAACATTAAATCCGAAGGTTGATGAGTTTATAAATAAAGCCAAGAGCTGGCAGGAGGAATATATTAAGCTGAGAAGCATTATTCGCGACTGCGAGCTTACTGAAGAATTTAAGTGGATGCATCCCTGTTATACGCTAAATAACAAAAACATTGTGTTAATACATGGCTTTAAAGAATATGTTGCATTGCTGTTTCATAAAGGTGCGTTGCTAAAGGATCCAGAGGGGATTTTAGTTCAACAAACAGAAAATGTCCAAGCAGCCCGTCAAATTCGCTTTACTAATTTACAAGAAATAGTGGAAAAGGAAGCAGTTATAAAAGCCTATATTCACGAAGCAATAGCAGTCGAGGAAGCTGGCTTAGAGGTAGAGCTTAAAAAGAATGAAGAATACAGCGTACCAGAAGAGCTTCAGCAAAAATTCGCTGAAAATCCTGCGTTTAAAGAAGCTTTTGAAGCATTAACACCTGGGAGACAAAGAGCCTATCTGTTGCATTTTTCGCAAGCAAAACAGGCGAAAACAAGAGAGGCAAGAATAGAAAAGTATTTACCGCATATTCTTGAGGGGAAAGGCTTAAATGATAAGTAAATAAAATTGCGATTAAACCTTCCGTTATATTTGGAAGGTTTTTTTTTACCCCCAAAAAAACAAGAAAAGAACGATCGTGCCACTGCATGATCGTTCTCCTAAAATTAAATGTTCGGATTTTCTTCCGGTTTCCAATTAAGAATGCCGTCATCTTTAACAAACTCGATAATAACATCTGTAATGCCTTCTACTTGTCCAATTTTAGCCTCTATCCTAAGTCTGACATTATCTGCTTCAGCGATAGTAAGAGTTGGAGCTAGCTCCACTTTTACTTCCGCATGGAAGTGTTCGCCCTCTTTAATAACGACTAATTCTTGGATATCTTTCACTAAAGGATCCTGCATGACAAGCTGACCAATTTGGATTTCCATTTCATCATCTGATTCGCCAATTACACCTGCGGCATTGTCAAGAAATACCTTTCCAACAACAAAAAACATCATAATTCCGATAATAACGGAAGCAATTCCCTCTAATGCATGGAAACCAGTATATTTAGAAATGATAACAGCAGCTAAAGCTAGTAGACCGCCACCAGCAGCAACTAAATCCTCCATGAATACCAATTTTGTGGCTGGTTTTGCTTTCCCAACTAACTGAAAGCTTTTGAAAATGATCTGCATTCCTTTTGCCGAAGAATTTGTTTCATGCATGATTTCCTTCATTGCTTTGTATAGCACAGAAGACTCTAAAACGACTCCAATAGCTAATACACTTACAACAATCGCAAATCCAGCAGATTCTGTTGGATGAATGATATGGTGAACGCCTTCTTTAATCGTTTCATAACTCATAATTCCAACAATTAATACTGCACCTAGTAATACTAAGTTGACTAATCTTCCAAAACCACTAGGAAATCGTTCTGTTGGAGCCTTTTTAGAAAGTGCTGAACCAATATAAACAAAGAATTGATTGGCTGCATCCCCGATTCCATGCATGGTTTCTGCAAACATTGCAACGTTTCCTGTAAAGGCAAACGCAATTCCTCTAATTGTGGCAATAATGGCATTGACAATCCCTGCCGTTAAGGCCGCTTTGTTTCCCTGTTTCAATAGAATAAATAACTCTTTCATTTCTCGTTGTTCCTTCTTTCCTTTGGTTGATATATAACATTATACATATTTCCAAGAGGAATTATATCCCATGTGATGTTTTTTATAAGTAAATCAACCATATAAAGCGGAATTTTAATAAAAAAAGATATTTACAGAGCGGTTTCCGAAAATGCTCTTTCTTTTTTTTCTTCTTATTTATTTAACAAATTGTGTCGGTATACTTCCTAGCATTAATGGTAAAATGGACAAGTATGGGATACATATAAAATGAAAATACATATGGAAAGGAAGTATGAGCATTGGAATTTAAAACGGTTATGGAAGAGCTAGAAGCACTTGGTAAGGAAAGAATGAAAAAAATGTACATGACAAATGGTGCACAGGAGCCATTATTTGGGGCAGCAACAGGTGCGATGAAACCAATTAAAAGGAAAATAAAAATAAATCAGCCATTGGCAGAAGAGCTATACGCAACAGGAAATTATGATGCTATGTATTTTGCAGGTGTTATTGCCGATCCAAAAGCGATGACGGAAGCAGATTTTGATCGTTGGATTGATAAAGCATACTTTTATATGCTGTCCGATTATGTGGTAGCGGTAACATTGTCCGAGTCAGATATTGCTCAAGAGGTTTCAGATAAATGGATTGAAAGCGGAGAAGAGCTGAAAATGTCGGCAGGATGGAGCTGTTATTGCTGGCTTTTAGGCAATCGTAAGGACAGTGAATTCTCTGAAGACAAGATTTCCAATATGCTTGATAAGGTGAAATCTTCGATTCATGAGGCACCAGAACGAACAAAATCAGCGATGAATAATTTTGTATACACGGTTGGCGTTTCTTATAAACCGCTTCATGAAAAAGCAGTTGAGACTGCAAAGCAAATTGGTGTGGTAGAAATGAAACGGGATAACAAAAAAAGCAGTTTTCTTAATGCATCTGAAAATATCCAAAAACAAGTGGATTTAGGAAAGCTTGGCTTCAAACGCAAGTATGTTAGATGTTAACAGCAACTTGCTGTTGAAATACTAGCGAATTCGTTGCATGTATGTAGAAAATGGAGAGGATAGAAAGCCGATGAAAATAAATCAATTAATTGCCAACAATATTAATCGCTTAAATACCGTTTTGCCTGAGGATTTATCGTTAGGAATTGCCGGATTATCCGGTTCTGGAAAAACAACATTTTGCCAAACGATAGGGGAAGAATCAAAAAAACGGCTCGTTTCTTTATTGCCTAAGGCTGAATATCAATACCTGTTTTCTAATATAATGGAAACGAATTTTAGTGCTATCAAGATGGAGGAAATGCCTTTAGTTCTTTTTCTTGGAAAATCATCGATTTCATCGAATCCACGCTCAACGATTGGCACACATACAGGTGTTTTTAAGGAAATTCGGGAACGGTTAGGTGAAGTCTTTCATGTTTCACCAGAAGTATTCTCCTTTAATAATGCATTAGGCTGGTGTCCTGCATGTAAGGGGCGCGGAACTACAAAAAACGTTGCATGCAAAAAATGCGAGGGCAGACGGTACAATCCTGAGGTGGAGCAATATACGCTGTCCTTATTTAATCAGCCACATAGCATTTCTGATATTAATGATTTAAGCATGGAAACAATTCTTTCATTATCAGACGAATTAAATATAAGCGACGAAAGACAAAAAATCCTCCAAAATATCATCAATATGAATATTGGCTATTTATCGTTAAACCGCATAATGGGCACATTATCAGGCGGAGAATTAACGCGAATGTACTTAGCGGAGTTTATGGCAGCCAGCAGTAACAGCGTGATCATTATTGATGAAATTTCCGTTGGGCTTGATCACAATACGTTGCTGCAAATTTTGGAGCAAATCAAACAACTCGGTTATAAAAATCAAATTTGGCTTATTGACCACTCTGATACAGTTTTGAATACGACAGATGAGCAATTGTTTTTCGGTCCAGGCAGTGGAAAATACGGCGGGAAAATTGTCAAGGAATCACCTAGGCCTGAACCAGTTTATTGGAGTCGTAAACAAGATGATCCCACTGATTACTATCAATTTCACGACTTATACTGTCGAAACATTCAAATGGATGAAATCCAAATCCCCAAAAACAGACTTGTTACCTTTACAGGTGAATCTGGATGTGGCAAATCGACGCTTGTAAACGAATGTATCTCAAAGGATTTTATGAAGCGATATCCAAAGGATAAGCTGGTCATGGTTGGACAAGACCGCAACCAGTCAATTACAAGCAGGTCCACAATTGCGACATTCCTTGATATAAAAAAGAAGCTGACGAAATACAGTGAAGAAATTGATGACATCTTCCAGCGTTCCATAGAAGATATTATTGCGGAGCTTCCTAATGAAGATATTGCCCATAAACGGTTGAGCTTGCTTATTAAACTTGGACTAGGTTACTTGACATTAGAAAGAAAAACACAAACATTATCAACTGGTGAGTTTCAATGTGTTCATTTAGTTTCTGAGCTGTATGCAAATACTAGAAATCCTCATACATTATTTATTTTCGATGAACCATCAAAAGGATTATCTCAAAATATATTAAACCAGTTTATTGATAGCGTTAGGGTTATTTTAAATGACGAATCTGTTTCAATCATCATGATTGAACATAATGCCTATATGCTAGAAAGCTCTGATTTTATTATTGATTTTGGCAAAAGGCAGCAGGAGCCTGTCAGACATCTTGATGTCGTCGGTCATGATAACTATTTTACAAAGCATACTACTGAACATGATCGCGCTCCTGTACATATTTCTTCCACTTTAGAAGATAAAAACGGGATTACTTACTTAAAAGAAAACCATATTGAATACTTTAAAAGTGCGGAAAACACATATAAAGGTGGTATTTTAAAAAGCTTATCTTCCATGGCTCGGTTGATTTACGGTGAATATGAATCAGATAAAATTGCACCTGTTATCGCTATTGATTTAGAAAGACACTTATATAGTCAATACAGTTTTCTTTATGAAATGGGCGGATTGATTAATCATCTAGTTGCTGCACATCCAACAAATAAAGATACGAGAAGCTTTGATTTTTTCAGTCAGGATAATCATTGTCCAAGCTGTTCAGGTCGGATGGAAGTGGAGAAGTTTGATTTTGAATTAGTTATTCAAGATAAAACAGTTCCATTTTGGGACGGGCTTTTACATCCGGACGTGATGGAGGTGTTGAAATTCTATCAGCATGCCAAAATAGAGTTCCTGTTTGCAGAAATAAAAAATGAACTTGGCCAGAATTTAAGTAAAAGCTACAATGATTTGACAGAAGCAGAAAAACATACATTTTTATATGGATATTGGGAAAAGTCATTTTATGATAAAGCAACAAAGTCCTCGAAAAAATGGGAAGGCTTTAACTTTATCCTTGGACGGTATATGGTTATTTCCAAATCAATAATAAAAGAGCAAATGAAGCAATCAAAGGAAATGATTCCTTGCCCAATTTGTAATGGGACTATTTTAAACCATAAGAAAAAATTGAGCTTTGATAACATTGATATTAGAGAGATAATCCAACTGCCTATTAATCAAGTGATTGAAATAGTAGGACAAGTACCTGAGCTTGAAAAGCTTCAATCAATCGTTGGCGGCGACATGGTTCTTACAGAAGATGTTTCCTTACTTCCGAGAGAAACACAGGTAGCGTTGAAAATGTTTGAGTTAGAGCAAGCAAGCTTTGCTGGTTATGAGGTAATCCTACAAAATGCATTGCCATTCTGGGGCCGAATTAACAGGAATATAGAAGCAATAAGCAGCAAAAATCAGCTGACAATCTGTGATTTTGCCAAAATTGAAGAAACAAGGGAAGCCATTATTGATAAATATTTCAACAATGGTAAATTCAAAAAACTAACTTATGTATATGAAGCGTTTGGCTACAAAAAGCTTGTAACGCAAATCAACAAAATAAAAACAAGCCATCAATGTCCATTCTGCAAAGGAAAAAAAGTCATTTCAGAGGACAATTTGCATGATGGTGTTTATAAATTATCCGTTCCTTGTGTCAGCTGCTATGCGAGCGGCATTAACGACGAAGGTCGTAAAGAGCTGGTTGAAGGAATTCAAGTACAAACATGGCTGACAGGCAAGGTAAGGGATGTGGTGGAAGCTGCAAATATGGAGGAAGTAGCAGATATACCAATTTTCAACCGGATACGAGAGCTGAATAAACGAGATTTAATGGCAGTATATCATTATCTTGAGCAGAGTAAATAAAACGAAAAGGCAATAGATGGCTCATCCCTCTATTGCCTTTCTATTTCTTCACAAAAAGTTCAGCTGCTTCTGCTTGAAGAGTATGCTACTGTTAAGAAAAATGCAATATTCTTAATTTAAGAGGGAGGCAGGAAACTATTGAATCAAAAGATAGAAAAAATAATAAGTGGCTTTTGTGGAGTCTGGGAACTGATAAGTGAAAAATGCTCTTATTCTAATGGTGAGCCACCAAAGTCAGGAACCTATGAAATTAATTTCGATAGAGACAATGTCCATTTTCATGTTAGCTGGGAGGATAAAGACAGTAAAAGGTTCCAAGTGGAATTTGCAGGAATACCGGATGGAATAAAGTATCCATATGAAGATAATCCCCATGTGGACACTGTAAAGTATGAAATAACCTCCGCTGGCAATTTTATTTCAACCGCTTACAAAGGTAATCTCCTTTTAAATGAAGCCAGCAGGGTATTATCGGAGGACGGCAATTTTTTGTATGTTACGCAAAAGGTACTTGGGGTAGATGGTGAACTGCATGCTAATTCTTCTGTATATAAAAGGCGAAAAGCTAAATTTGCATAGTTTCCGCTCTTTTTGTTCTTTTTGTTTCACTTATATAAATAACTCGTTACAATTACACCATCGATATTATTACCCGAAATTTCAAATTGACCGTTCACAGGTACTTGGATCGTTAAATTTTGTGTGACATGATAATAAGAAAGCGTATATACCTTTTGGTCAATTGTAATGGTAATAGTTTTCTTTTTCTTTAAGTAATCCAAATATTCTTCTAAAACAAAATTTTTTTCGTGCATGATAATACTGTGTGGTAATCCGACATAACGAATATGCCATGGTTCATACTCAATCCCAGTAATAGCTGATTTATCCTTTGGATATCGTAAAATAAAACCGTATTTCCAAGCATTGTTTTCTATCCATTTTCCTTCTTCTGCTTCATACATAGTCTTTTTTGTTGAACCAATATCAAGTGATAAGCCTAAATTATGTTCACTATATCCGGCTGGGAGTGCATAGTCTGATCCTAATGTCTCGTAAAGACTAGCTTGCTCAGCAAAATCTCGGAATCCGCTGCTAATCATAAAGTGATTAACTCCATCTTTTTTTGCTGCGGCAATCATATTAGAAAACTTAAGGCCGATTTCCTTTGATAATGTTATGTCATTATTAAGTAATGCATACTGCTTTGTTAATTTAGGATGCTCAGCTAAATTTACGATATCAGATTTTATACTATTTTCTTGAATAGGAAGCATATTGTTAACCAATAGAAGGTCTCCGTTATAAATGTGTTTAGAAGTCAGCTTGAAATTTTTTTGCTTTTCAGAAGGAAACAGATCTACATTTCCATTTTTTACGATAGAGTATTCCTTTATTTGATCCTTTTCCAACAAATTTGGTAGTTTAGTAAAAGCGCTTAATAATATCGCAATAATAATAAAAAATCCCCACTTCTTCACTTAAAGCTTCCTCCTTAATCTTACTTGCTTAAAGAATAAGAGAAAGTGATTAATAAAAGAGTGGGGTAAATCTTAAATTTTTCTTAAATGTTAAAGTAAATTATTTTTTTGAAAACTTTCGCTATGTTAAAAGTTAAGATTGATAATGAAGAAAAGGGATTTTTTAACATGTTTACCCATTTTATGATATCATTAAAAGGAAAGTGTTTAATTTATGGAGGCAAGATAATGAAAAAAGGATACTTTAGAGATGGATTTTTGATTTTGGTAATGTTTCTAACAATGTTTTGGTCACTTTTTAGTGTTGATGGAAATATAGATTTTACCGATTCCTTAATCTTAGTGCCGATGTTATTTATCAGTAGTTTTTACTTAATTACTCCAATTTTTCTAAGTGCTGAAAAAATCAATTCTATTGACAATTGGTTTAATTCTTTTATAGGTATAAATCAAAATAATGAAGAATGATTTGAAGAGGCTGGGACAAAACAAAAGATAAGCTTTCTAAACACGAATAATAGAATTACAACTAAATTTGAAAAATGAAGGTTGTGACTAAATAGAATGTTGAGTTAATGTTAGTTCGTTTCACTGCGCTGCACCAACTCGCTTTCCGCGGGGATGAAGCTGAGCCTCCTCGTCTTCGCTCCATTCCACTATGATTTCTAATTATTGTATTAAAACCAAAAACAAAAAACCGAACTATCTAATCAGTAGTTGATTAGTAGTTCGGTTTTTACGCTGATTCACATACTTATGTCCCAGCCTCTTTTAGTAACAAGGTTGATAAAAATACAAAGCTTTGCTGGATTTAACTGTTTCTTATGTCAAAAATCTGAAACCAAATTAAATATAATTGTCAATACAGGGAGAAACTCCATTGAACCTACGTATCCATTTCTTTCAAATATACTTGATTACATAATGATTAACAGACAAACTTCTTTCACTATTAAATATTTTGCGGTAAACGAACTTCAAATATTGTCCGAATTAAACTGCTGTCCACAGTAATGATTCCATCATGCTGATCGACAATGTTTTTCGCAATGAATAAGCCCAAGCCAGTACTGCCTTCTTTGTGAATTCTAGCTTTATCGCCCTTATAAAACATATCAAAGAGATAGGGTAATTCCTCCTGCGGGATGGAATCTCCATAATTAATGATTTGGATAACGACATCATCGTTATCGAGGAACCCATTTATATCTACATACTGACCATCATATCCATAGCGATTTGCATTCGTGAGAAGATTTTCAAATACACGTGCTATTAATTCACCGTCTCCTATTATAGGTAAGTGGGTAGGAAGTTCTGTTCGAATGATTAAATTATTCTTTTCAAAGACTGGGAATAATTCTTCCTTTAATTGATATAGCAGGTCTGATAAATCAATTTTCTTTTTATTGACTGGCAGTTTGCCATAATTCATTCTCGTTATCTCAAATAATTCATCTATAAGCCGTTCTAAACGCTGAGACTTTTTATAGGCAATCATTAAATAATGGTTAATCTGGTCTTGAGTTAAGTTTTCATCTTTTAGTAATAAATCAATATATCCTAAAACAGAGGTGAGTGGTGTCCGTAAATCATGTGCCAAATTGATAACGAGCTGGTTTTTGCTGCTTTCCGAGAAATCTCCTCTTTCAACAGCCTCTTTTAAATGTTCATTTGCCTGATTTATGTCCTTGGCTATATCTTGAAACTCATCGTTTGAGTTTATATGAACTCTATAAGTGAAATCCCCCTGTGCAAGATGATTAATGCCAGTGGAAATCTCTTGGAAATAAAAAGAATAACGATTTGTTAGTAAATAAAAAAACAAAAAAGACAGGGGGGCGAAAATCAGGAAAAAAACCTTGATATCACCAATATTATTAATCATTTGCCGGAATAAACTTAGTCCGTCACCGTATTCAGCAAAATTGTGATAAAAAAGTTGGAGAACTTTATAGATTAAATAGGTAATAATTCCTGAAAAAAGCATACTTAAACTAAATAACAGCACCATTCTTGAGCGGAAGCTACGAAACACTTTAAACATGGAATGCATACCCAACACCCCAAACAGTTTTAATCCACTTATTTTTTTGTGAATCATCTTGGATTTTTTTCCGTAAAGTACGTATATGTACCATTACGGTATTCCCACCTTCGAAATACGCTTCACCCCAAACTTGCTGAAATATATTTTCGATACTATAGACCTTCTTTGGATGGCTTGCCAGTAAATACAGAATATCAAACTCTTTCGGAGTTAAAATAATATTTTCCCCGTATAATGTCACGGAACGCTGATCTGGTGTAATAATAAGGCCGCCAAATTCCAGTGTCGTCTGTGTTTCTTGCTGCTGTTGATTGAGCTTTAAAAACCGTCGCAAATGAGCATTTACACGAGCAACCAATTCAATCGGGGTAAACGGCTTTGTTATATAATCATCCGCTCCAATCGCTAGTCCGTGCACTTTATCGAAATCAGAAGCTTTTGCACTTAAAAAAATGATAGGCATATTATAATGTTTGCGAATATGGGTAGTTAGCTCATGGCCATCCATTTTCGGCATCATTATATCCAAGATAAGCAAATCGATTGACAGTGTTTGGATTACACGCAGAGCTTCTTGTCCATCATAAACTTTATGAACATGATAACCTTCCTTTTCTAAATGAATAGCTACCAAATCGGCAATCTCATTTTCATCATCTGCAATTAATATAGAAATACGTTTCATCTATTTTTCCTCCTATTAATGATTCTTGCTATGTATTTTCTAATTCTCTTATTATATTTGTCATTAATTAGTCATAGTGATTAAACCAGTAAAAATGATAAAAGTCACTAGTATTTTTGCATTATTATGGCCAGATTCCTACTATTTTTAATGATTTAGCGGTTATTTTATTAAAAAGAAGTAGCAAACAAGTGCAAAATAGGAAGGAAGGGGAAAGGAGTTTACGTAAAAAAACGCACAGAAAAATTCTATGCGTTTTTTGCTTCCTAATAGTTGAAGTTTAGCACAAGTAAATATGTTTTTAAGAATTTCAAAAAAAGGTTTGGGAGTAAAAAATAGTATGGAGTTTAGAACGGTAAGTAGTAATAAGCGGAAAGAAAAATGAGGTGTAAATAAAAAAAGACAGCCAAAAACCAAGATAAACCCATTGTAATTGGTCTAATCCTGTGATAATCTTATAAAGGCTCACTTTTTATAGTCGGTTTTACGTATAATTATCCTATTTTCTACTTTAATTATACGATGTGAACGAGACATTAGTCAACCTTTTATTAAAAATTATTTTTCTGAGGAGTGTTGCTATGAATTCCGAATTTCAGCAGGAACAAAAACGGGTAGCAAGTGTGACACAGGTAATTACGGAAGAAATGAAAAAAATGGAGGATGAGTCTGTAAAAAGCAAAAATGAAGTTGTTCATATCCGCAGGCATTTTTGGGATGAGGTGAAGGTGAATACAGAAACCTTTGATGACTATCTTGAAACGATAATTAACCTGCGGCAAGAGGCTCAAGTTTTGTCAGTAAGTCAAAGCATTCATAATCATGCTGCAAAGCGTTTATCCACATTACGGAGAATGCAGGAGGTTCCTTATTTTGGCCGAATCGATTTCATGGAGGAAGGGGAATTAGCTGAGGAACATATTTATATAGGGATCGCCTCACTTAGTGATTCTAGTGGCGAAGATTTCCTGATTTACGATTGGAGAGCTCCAATTTCTAGTGTCTACTACGATTATCAGCCTGGAGCTGTTCAGTACCAAACACCTGGGGGAACAGTTTACGGCTCCCTTGAGAAAAAGTGGCAATACCTTTGCCGTGGCGGCGAACTTCAATCTATGTTCGATACAAGTCTGACTATTGGGGACGAAATATTACAGCAGGTGCTCGGTGAAGGTACAGGCAAACAGATGCATAATATCGTAGCGACAATTCAACAGGAGCAAAACCAGATTATTCGGTTTGATCATAAGAAACTGCTTATCGTGCACGGTGCAGCAGGCAGTGGCAAGACATCTGCAGCTCTTCAGCGAATTGCGTATCTGCTTTACAAATATAGAGATAGTCTGAATGCGGATCAAATCATTCTGTTTTCACCTAATTCGATGTTCAGCAGTTATGTTTCCAATGTGCTCCCAGAGCTTGGTGAGGAAAATATGCAGCAGGTTACATTTCAGGAATATTTAAATCATCATCTGAGTAAAAAGTTCCATGTTGAAAACCCATATGAGCAATTGGAATATATACTGACTGCAGAAAAAAGTCCTTCATACAACGTAAGGCTTGCAAGTATCCGGTATAAAGCATCGACCGCTTTTTTTGAAGCGATTCAAGCATATAGGCTGTCGCTAGAATTATCGGGAATGCTATTTAAGGACATTATCTTCAGAGGGAAACCAATTGTAACGGCACAAGCAATTTCAGAAAGGTTTTATGAACACGATACAGAACTTCGCTTTCATAATCGACTGGAAAAGCTGCAAGACTGGCTGCTGGAAAAAATAACCGCGACACAAAAGGGTGAGCGGAAACAGCCGTGGGTGCAGGAGGAAATAGAGCTGCTTAGCGATGCTGATTACCATAAGGCACGTATATACTTAGCAAAAAAACGCGGCTATAAAAGAGAAGAAATTGCCGACTACGAAGTGGAGCCTGCAGCTCTAGCCAGCCTTATTATTCAGCGGAAATTCAAGCCGTTCCGAAAGCAAATAAAAGACTTCCGTTTCATTGATTTTAAAGGTATTTATAAGCAGATTTTTATAGATTCTCAAGCTTTTAAACAATGGAGTAAAGGGGAAACTCCAGTGGAATTGGCGGCCATTTGTCAAACAACGATAGAAATGCTTGCTGAAGATAAGCTTTTTTATGAGGATGCTACACCTTTTTTACTTTTACAGGAATTAATACAAGGCTTTCAGTCAAACAGCGCCATTAAACATATTGTTGTTGATGAGGCACAGGATTATTCACCATTTCAGTTTGAGTTTTTGCGAAGATTGTTTCCGTCGGCAAAAATGACAGTGCTAGGAGACTTTAATCAGGCGATCTTCGCACATGCAAGCGATAAGGTCGATTTCCATACACTTTCAAGCCTTTATGGACCAGATGAAACAGAGCTCATCAATTTGGCGAAAAGCTATCGCTCTACTAAACCAATCATTGAATTTACTCGCCGACTTATTCCGAATGGAGCTAATATTATTCCGTTTGAACGTGACGGTAATCGTCCAAAGCTGGAGCAGGTAACAGATGCATTTGAGTTGCACACCTCCATCAAAGCAAAAGTTGCTGAGTTGCAGGCTCGTGGCTTTCATAGTATTGCGATAATCTGCAAATCTGCAGAAGAAAGTATTAAAGCTTATGAATCTCTTGCAAGCATTGATGAAATAATACTGGTAAAGAGCAATGCAATCGAGTATGAACAAGGTGTAGTTGTCGTACCAGCATATATGTCAAAGGGCATTGAGTTTGACGCAGTCATCATTTATAATGCATCAGGGCAAGTTTACGCTGATGAAAGCTTACGTAAGCTCTTTTATACTGCCTGCACAAGAGCTATGCACTATTTACAGCTATATAGCGTAGGTGCACCAAGCAAATTTTTGAGGGATGTATTATCGGCAGGGGTTATAGAAGCTTAAATAATTTACACAAAACGAGAATCGCTTTTTTATAAAAATATTTTGCACTTCATATTCATTTATTCTATTTAACAAGGAAAGTAGGAATGATCTAATGTCGACAGAAACTAATTCTGTTCAGAAAAAACCGCCATATGGTATGATAGCAATTTTATTTATTGGAGCCTTTGTCGCAATCTTGAATGAAACCTTGCTGAATGTTGCACTCCCTGCAATCATGGAGGAATTTGATGTAAATGCAACTGCAGTTCAGTGGCTTTCTACAGGCTATATGCTTATTAACGGGATATTAATTCCAGCGAGCGCGTACTTTATTCAGCGTTTTTCTGATAAAAGGCTATTCATTACAGCGATGCTATTGTTTACTCTTGGAACACTTTTAGCTAGCTTAGCACCTGCATTTAGTGTGTTATTAGGAGCACGTATGGTTCAGGCTGCAGGCTCTGCCATCATGATGCCGCTATTAATGAACGTTATGCTTACTGCATTCCCCGTGGAAAAAAGAGGAGCGGCAATGGGGATGTTTGGTCTTGTTATGATTACAGCTCCAGCAATTGGACCAACACTTTCAGGCTGGCTGATTGAGCATTACAGCTGGAGAATGTTATTTGATATTGTGCTACCAATTGCAGTTATCACGTTGATTTTTGCTGTCATTAAATTAAAAGATGTAACAGCACAGCGTAAAATTAAGCTGGATTTTATCTCATTGGTTTTATCAAGCATCGGCTTCGGCGGCTTGCTTTATGGCTTCAGCTCTGCCGGAGAAAAAGGCTGGGACAGTCCGTACGTGTACGGGACGATTATCATTGGTGCAATTGCCTTAATTACCTTTGTTCTTCGTCAATTCCGTACAGATGAGCCAATGCTTGAGTTTCGGGTTTACAAATATCCAATGTTTGCACTGTCATCCATTATCTCCATCGTTATTTCTGTAGCAATGTTCTCGTCAATGATCCTCCTGCCAATTTATGTTCAAACGATTCGTGGAATCACACCATTGGACTCTGGTTTGTTAATGCTTCCAGGAGCTATTGTTATGGGGATTATGTCTCCGATTACAGGAAAGCTGTTTGACAAATATGGTGCAAGAGTTTTGGCGGTAATTGGCTTAAGTATTACAGTAGTAACATCCTATTTCTTTAGCAAAATTGGTTTGGATACAGCCTATTCTACACTTGTCCTATTGTATACCTTCCGTATGTTTGGGATGTCAATGGTTATGATGCCAGTAATGACAAACGGCTTAAATCAGCTGCCAGCGATAAACAACCCACACGGAACAGCAATAAACAACACATTACAGCAGGTGTCAGGTGCAATTGGCTCCGCATTGTTGATTACTGTTATGCAAAACAGAACAAAAGCAGAAGCTGAGGATTTGGCTGCTAAAGCAATGGCAAATATGGATGCAAGTACAGCCCAAAATACAGCAGAATTTAAGCAGCAAATTATGAACACAGCAATGCTGCATGGAATTAACTTTACCTTTATCGTTTCAACATGGATTGCAGTTCTGGCATTAATACTTGCCTTCTTCATCAAACGAGTAAAACCGAGCTATCAAAATCAGCCGGGAGAAGAAGCGGTGAGTAAGGAATTTGAAGCAGGGAAAGAGTAATTAAATATACTGAAAAACCGGGTTGCCTACTAATGGTTGTCCCGGTTTTTTCTTATAGTGTACAAAGGAATTCTATATAGTTTAAAAGTAAATAGGGATAAATGTTATTATTGTAACTATTTGGAAGGTTTTTCGTCTATTACCGAAAAGGGGATAGGAGAGATTACCGTGAGATTATCAGCATTTTTTCGAACAAAAAAGAGAAAAATAGCAAGCACTATCTGTACTACCATTTTTATCTTTTCGGTTTATTACTTTTTCTTCTACTATCAAGAGTCAGAAATGTTCGCAGGATTTCCAGTTCCGTTAGCAGCAAACCTTGTTAAAGCAGATCAAGAAAATAGGTATGAAGAATATAAGTGGTGGGCTGCTTCTGAAACTGATAGTATTACTCCCTATTATTGGCTTGTAATTCGTATATGGGGTTGGCAGGAGAAGAAAAGAGAAGGAGCATCGACTACTTACGAAAAAGATGGTACAGAAGTATTTCTTTCATCTTTTGATAAAGTTATATATCTTCAGTAAAGGAAAGCTTCCTAAATTTGTACATTACTAGAATAATATCCTAATAAGTGGTATTGTACTATCGTACGTAAAAATACAAAATATAGTACAGCGGGGAGATTCTTACTTATGAAGAAATGGAGTTATTCACTACTTTTAGCAATGGCTATTTTGGCTCTTGCTGCATGTGGTGCGGAAAAAGAGGCAAGCAAGACGTCTAATGACGAGAAGGAAACAGAGGAGTCTGAGGAGTTTGCAGTGGATAAAGGCCTGCTAAATGTAGAAATTACGATGCCAGCATCCTTTGTTGAAGGTCAGGATATTGAAAGTACGATTAAAGAAGCGGAAGCAGAAGGTATTGAGGTAACAAAAAATGAAGATGGGTCTTTAACGTATAAAATGTCTAAATCAGAGCATAAACAAATGATGAAGGACTTAAAAAAGAACGCGGAAGATTCTCTTGAAGAAATAAAAACAGATGGTACCTTCCCATCAGTTAAGGATATTGATCATAATAAATCCTTTTCTAAGTTTACGATGACAGTAGACAAAGCTGCATACGAAAACAGCATGGATGCTTGGTCTGTTATCGGCATTGGCATAACAGGAATGATGTATAATCTTTTTAACGGTGAAGATATGGATAAAATGAAAATAAATATTGATATAAAAGACGAAGCGACAGGTGAAGTGTTTGATACGACCGTTTATCCAGATGCATTAGAAGAAGCAGACTCAGCTTTAACTACAGAACAATAAATAGCTGCAAGCCCAATTCTCAAAAGATATTGGGCTTTAATTATGCGGTTATTCGGGGTATATCATGGATGAGCGACAAGCCGAGAAATATTTTCCGGTTTTTATGTTGTATTTCCTGAGAAATCGCAGGATATGACAATGTTTGTGGTTATTCTACATGTTAAGGAAAAAGTGTCATTTTAGAAAAAAATGGAAATTATTAATAGTTGCTCTGCTGGGCTTTGTTCCTGTATTAGGCTCATAATGCTGAAAAAACTTTTAAAAAAGCAGAGCAGATAGTAGTTACAGCACAGTTATCCTCTTTCTTGGACAAGGAGATAAGAAAAACACCAATCGCATGAAACAGACTATTATCTTTTGTACTATAATATAAGTAATTGGTTTTTAGGAGGATCTAAAAAATGAAGCCTAAAATAGAAGATGTGGCGAAACTGGCTGGTGTATCGCCAACAACGGTTTCAAGGGTTTTAAACAACCGTGGATACATAAGTGATAAAACAAGGGATAAGGTCCAAGAGGCAATGAATGAGCTGAACTATTTTCCCAATGATGTGGCGCGGACATTATTTAATAAGCGTTCCAATTTAATTGGCTTAATATTGCCCACAACTGCAAATCCTTTTTTCGGGGAATTGACCTTTCATATTGAAAATATTTGTGCATCACTCGGCTATAAGGTGCTGCTTTGTAACAGCTTAAATCAAGTGGATAAAGAAGAAAAATATTTAGAAATGCTGTTAAGAAATCAAGTCGATGGTATTATTGTCGGCACACATAATCGTGGAATCCTTGACTATCATAAGCAAGGCTTAGCAGTTGTGGCAATTGATCGCTACTTGTCAGAAACCATTCCTGTCGTCAGTTCTGATAATTACGATGGCGGTAAAACAGCAACAGAATTATTAATACATAATCAGTGTCAATGTATTGTGTTAATTGATGGTATCGGTGAATTAGAAACACCAGCAAGACTGCGGAGAAAAGCTTATATGGATTTAATGGAACAACACGGACAAACACCAATTATTTATGAAATTGCAGAGGTATTTGAGCAAAATAGCTATATACCTATATTAAATGACCTATTTACAGAGCATCCTGAGGTAGATGGGGTGTTTGCGACAAATGATTTATTTGCCGCAGCATTATGGAATGAAGCGAAAAAGCGAAACAAATCCATAAAAGTAGTCGGTTATGACGGAACAGAGACGCTTCGTACCCTGTTGCCTGAATTAACAACCATTAAACAGCCGATTAAGAGCTTAGCGGAAGCAGCAATCGATATATTAATAAAGGAAATAGAAGAGAAATTTCCAGACTTACCTTTAGAAACAAAGCTTCCTATCCAATTAATAAAGGGAACGACAGCTTAAACATTGCCTTCACGCAATGTTTTTTTTAATTTTTATGTCAACCCGTTGACATATGAAACCGGTTGACATAAAATGATGTTGAAAGTGCTTTCAGTTACTAAAATTTGTTCTCTATTACATTAAAAAGGGGAAATAGAAATGAAGGGTTCAAAACGACTGTATTGGCAATTAAGTGCTTATTTTTTCTTTTTCTTTTTCACTTGGTCTTCTAGTTATTCATTGTTTTCGATTTGGTTAGGGCAAGAAATTAACTTGAATGGAGCAGAGACAGGCATTATCTTTTCTGTAAACGCTATCTTCGCACTATGTATGCAGCCGATATATGGATATATTTCCGACAAAATCGGGCTAAAGAAAAACATTTTATTTTTCATCAGCTTGCTGCTCGTGCTAGTTGGTCCATTTTATATCTTCGTGTATGGACCGCTATTACAATTTAATGTTTTGCTAGGGGCAATAGTCGGAGGATTATATTTGGGTACTGCCTTTCTGGCTGGAATTGGTGCAATCGAATCATATATTGAAAAAATCGGGCGCAAATATCAATTTGAGTATGGAAAATCAAGAATGTGGGGCTCCCTTGGCTGGGCGGCAGCAACATTCTTTGCTGGACAGCTTTTCAACATTAACCCAAACATCAACTTCTGGGTTGCTTCCGTTTCTGCGGTAATCCTAGTTACAATCATCATCTCTGTAAAGGTAGAAATGACTCATCATGAAATGGAAAGAGCCGATTCAGTTACATTCAAGGATGTTGGTCAGTTATTTCTGTTAAGAGATTTTTGGTTCTTTATGCTGTATGTAGTTGGTGTTACTTGCGTTTATAGTGTTTATGACCAGCAATTTCCGATTTATTATTCATCCCTTTTTGCGACAGAGGCACTTGGAAATCAAGTGTTTGGCTATTTGAATTCTTTTCAAGTATTTCTAGAAGCGGGCATGATGTTCTTGGCTCCATTCATTGTGAATAAGCTTGGAGCAAAGAAAAGCTTGCTGCTAGCAGGGTTCTTAATGGCATTTAGAATAATCGGCTCAGGTGTGGTAATAGGCCCTGTCGGAATTTCTTCGATGAAGTTAATTCATGCAGTAGAGCTGCCAATTATGTTAATCGCCATCTTTAAATATTTGGCGGCGAATTTTGATACAAGACTTTCATCGATTTTATATTTAGTCGGTTTTCAGTTTGCCTCACAGGTTGGTGCATCCATATTGTCCCCATTGGCAGGCAGATTATATGACAGCATCGGCTTCAGACAGTCGTATATTTTCATGGGAGTATTAGTTCTTGTTTTTTCCGTTATCTCCATTTTCACCTTATTAAATAATAAAAAATCACCTGTTAATAAACCGAAAAAACTGCAAGTAGTCAATTAGGAGGGCGTATTTATGTTAACAACAAATAAACTTCAGCAGGCAGAACAAGCAATCCAAAATGCAAAGCAACAATTAAATAAACGATACAGACTAGGCTTTCATATTATGGCACCAGCCAACTGGATTAATGACCCGAATGGTTTAGTCCAGTATAAAGGTGAATATCATGCATTCTATCAGCACCATCCATATGATGAAAATTGGGGACCAATGCATTGGGGGCATGTTAAAAGTAAGGATTTAGTGCATTGGGAGCACCTGCCGATTGCTCTAGCGCCAACAGAATCCTATGAAAAGGATGGCTGTTTCTCAGGAAGTGCTGTCGATGATAATGGTGTTCTCACATTAATATATACGGGCAATATTTTTTTAGACAAAGAGCAAGATATTCTCGACCAATCTCAATGTATCGCTACAAGCACAGATGGAATTACTTTCACAAAGGAAACAGCAAATCCAGTGATCTCTAAGCATCCAGCAGAAGGCTCCGGCCACTTCCGTGATCCTAAAGTATGGAAGCACGAGGACTCCTGGTACATGATTATTGGTACAAGACAGGAGGATACGGGTAAGGTTGTTCTGTATAAATCACAGGATTTACGGGCATGGCAATATGTAGGAGTATTAGCTGAAAGTGACGGAACATTAGGATATATGTGGGAATGTCCAGACTTCTTTGAGCTTGGGGGCAAACATATTTTGCTGTTTTCTCCGCAAGGCATGGAAGCAGAAGGTGACTTATATAATAATCTTTTCCAAACAGGCTATTTGGTTGGAGATTACGATTATAAAACAAATGCATTTAAGTCAGGCAGCTTCACGGAATTAGATAATGGCCATGATTTTTATGCAGTCCAAACCCTTTTAGACGACAAGGGCCGCCGCATTGCAATCGGCTGGATGGATATGTGGGAATCCAGCATGCCAACAAAAGAAGATGGCTGGTGTGGTGCACTAACATTGCCAAGAGAATTAACACTCTCTGAAAATAACAAAATTCTGATGAAGCCTGTCGAGGAGCTGTCATTACTGCGTACACAGCAGCAAAAAGTATGTACAGATAAAAGCCTGTCTGGAAGCTATCTCGTTGAGGCAACACAGGATTTAATCGAACTAAAGCTCGATTTTGACTTAACGAAAACATCCGCCCAAGCAATAGGATTAAAAATTCGCGGCACCAATCAAGACGAAACCAAGCTCGAATTTAATGTGGAACAGCAAAAGCTAGTGCTAGATTGCTCTAAGTCTGGAAAAGGGGAAGATGGAGTGAGACACACAGCACTAAAAGCAGACCAGCAGCTTTCCTTAAGAGTATTTATCGACAGATCCTCAATAGAGGTATTCGCAAACGATGGAGAAGTAACGATGACAAGCCGTATTTATCCAACAGAAGAAAGATTAGGATTTGAATTGTTTAGTGAAAGCGGGGAGACAGAAGTAATTGATTTTACTTATTGGGAGCTGGAGGATATTTGGGGATAATAAGTGGAGGACCAAGTGAACATTACTTGGTCCTTATTTCATTAAAACGGCAGATTCCTAAATTTCTTTGGAGTTAACTCTGTATGCTCTTTAAAAATTTTTATGAAATGAGGCACACTGTTAAATCCACATTCATAGGTGATCTCTTGAATAGATAAGTCAGTGTTTCCTATTCGCCGTATTTGCAATCGCAGGGATTGTGTTTATAGGAAAATATTTACCTGAAACAAGAGGATTGTCATTGGAGCAGATTGAGGAGAATTTTAAACAAAATTAAAGAGTTTTATAGACAGGGCTGAAACTAAAATTGGTGCAGCTCTGTTTTTATTTTCCAGCTTTCATTCAAAAAAACTTTGTTAAGTAATCTTACAAGTTGCTTGCAACATTATTTTTGAATTCCTAATATGTAAGTATTAAACCATTCTTCACATTTACCAGTTTTTCCATCTTCAAAAAAGCAGAAGGCATCAGTAATAAAAAATAATAATTAAACATTATAATGTTATATTGACTATACCAAGGGACTGTAATAGAATGTCTTTATGAAAAGGATTTCATTTTGAAAAGGGAGAGAGTTATTCATGCGCATTTTATTGTGTTGTGCTGCAGGTATGGCAGCTAGTTTATTAGTAACATAAATGGAAAAGGAAGCGGAGAAACAAAGGGAGGATCAAATATCTAAGATAATATTCGTTTTAGTGTAAGGTTATATTGGTGATGCAGCTGTCGTACGTCTTGGACCACAAGTTAATCGTAGTAAATTCAATTACAACAAGCTAGCACATGCAAAATTAGTTATTCTGTATTGTCTACTAAGTAAGGAATAATTTTTTATCTTCAAACATTATAATGTTATAAAGTTTGAGATTGATATTAATTAAACATTTATAAAAAGAGGGGGTATTTTTATGAATAAGGTTATGCAGTTTTTAGAAACAAAAGTAATGCCAACCGCACAAAAAATTGGTTCACAGCATCATCTTTTAGCAATCCGAAATGGAATACTATCTACGCTTCCGTTAACGATCATCGGTTCATTTTTTGTCATTTTATTGAATTTTCCAATTGCAGGTTATGATGAATTTATTGCGGACTTTAGGCCGGTACTAGATATTCCTTTTCGATTCACTGTAGGAGCAATGGCTTTATATGCTTCATTTGGCGTTGCATATGCTTTAGCAGGACATTATAAGCTTGATCAATTAAGTACTGCTTTACTTTCAGTTTTGGCTTTTCTGATTACGTCCATTGTACCAGTACAAGTAACTGAACCTGTTGCAGGCGTAATTGAAGCAGGACGTTGGCTTAATATAAGCAGCTTAAGTGCTCAATCATTATTTGGTGCAATCGTAACTTCTTTGTTAACTGTCGAGATATTTCGCTTTTTTATCAAAAGGGATATTCGGATTAAATTACCAGATAGTGTCCCACCGATGGTTGCAAATTCATTTACTGCATTAATCCCAACACTCTGTGTTATTGTGCTTTTTTGGCTTGTACGACATGTATTACATTTTGATATAAACTCAGTCATTACGCTGCTAATCTCACCATTAAAAGACTTTTTAGTTGGAAATAGTTTGTTTGGCGGATTATTAACGATTTTCTTGGTTGTCTTTTTCTGGGCACTAGGAATACATGGTCCTGCCATTATGGGACCAATTATAAGACCAATGTGGGATGCAAGTATTCTTGAGAATATGGAAGTATTTGCTTCAACTGGTGATGCTTATAATCTGCCAACTTTATTTACAGAGCAATTCATTCAATGGTTTGTTTGGATTGGCGGAGCAGGATCAACATTAGCACTCGTAGTGTTGTTTATGTTCTCAAAAGCAACATTTTTAAAGGAATTAGGAAAACTCTCATTCTTGCCTGGGTTGTTTAACATTAATGAACCGATTATTTTCGGTGCTCCGATTGTTATGAATCCGATATTGATTATTCCATTTATCTTGGCACCACTTGTAAATGGAATTGTTTCATACTTATTTTTCCAATTTCATTTAATACCTATGATTATGGCGAAACTTCCGTTTACGGTTCCAGCACCAATTGCTGCAATTATAAGTACAGATTGGACGATTATGGCAGGGGTATTAGTTATTTTGAACTTCTGTATCTCACTTGCTATCTATTTTCCATTCTTTAAAATGTTCGAAAAGCAGCACTTAGAGCAAGAAAAAGAACAATCCCAATCTAAAACTGCGTAAGGGGATGATTTCATGTTGGAGATGATTTTATCAGGGGGAGTATTGGTTGCTTCCTATATCGTATTTTTGAAAACGAATATTGGAGCAAAGTGGACAATTTGGAAATCAATCGGCTTATCCATTCTGGTAATCCTGCTATCAATGCTTCTATTTGTCTTTACAGGCGGAAAATTTTATTTAGTCGTAATCGTACCAACCATAATATGTGCTGTATTTGTCACCGTCAGTTTTCAAAGGTATATAAACAATGTTCAAAAAATAATAGCAGAAAAGTATGCAAATCGTGAGGTGTAAGGAATGAAGCGTTTAGGTGTATCCATTTATCCAGAAAAATCAATGATGGAAGAGGATAAACAATATTTGAAAATGGCAAAAGCTTATGGGTTTGATCGTGTATTTACTTGCTTACTATCAGCTTCAAAGCCGAAAGAGGAATTAATGCGAGAATTTACCGAGATTATTACTTTTGCAAAGGCATTACATATGGAAGTTATTTTAGATGTCTCTCCTGCCGTCTTTGACAAACTAACTATTAGTTATGATGATTTAGGTTTTTTCCATGAGCTAGGTGCTGATGGAATCAGACTTGATTTAGGATTTGACGGATTAAAGGAAGCAAAAATGACAAATAATCCTTACGGTTTAAAATTAGAGTTGAATATGAGTAATGATGTTGATTATCTGTCCAATATTTTAACACATCAAGGGAATAAGGATTATATCATTGGATGTCACAATTTTTATCCGCAAAAATATACCGGTTTACCATATGACTTCTTTATAGAATGTTCGAAACGCTTTAAAAAATATGGCATTAGAACTGCCGCCTTTATAACATCCTCAGTAGGACAAATAGGGCCATGGGATATTAATGACGGGTTATGTACATTAGAGCAGCATCGAAATCTGCCAATAAACATTCAAGCAAAGCATTTATGGGCAACAGGGCTTATTGATGACATCATCATTGGCAATGCTTATGCAAGTGAGGATGAGCTTCGTATACTGGGGGAGCTTAATCGGGATATTTTAGAACTAGAAATTGAATTAGAGCCTGAGGCAAGCGAATTAGAAGCTAATATAGCTTTAAACGAAACACATATACGCCGCGGTGATATTACAGAATATATGATTCGTTCAGTAGACGTACGAAAAAAATACGCTGATCATTCTGTTGAGGAAAAACAATCAGTGCCGCAAACGACTGGAGATATTTTTATTGGCAATAATCAGTTTGGAAAATATAAAGGCGAATTGCAAGTTGTGTTAAAGGATATGCCTGAAGATAATCGGAAAAACAAAATCGCAAAAGTTGTTGCTGATGAGCATTTTCTAATGGAGTATATCAAGCCCTGGAGCGCCTTTAAGTTGGTAAATGTAAAATGATTTCTACACTTTCCTATTGTTTGTTGGTACAATAAAAGGAAAAAAAGTTAATCGAAGATGAGAAACGCTGGAAAGGTAGATCTTTATGAAATTGTTACGGAAAAAGGGACCATTTTATATTCAAGTGAAAAATGAATTAAAAGAACGGATGATAAAAGGAGTCTATCCTAAAAATTCGTTAATCCCGCCTGAACCCGAATTGGAAAAGGAATTCGGTGTTAGTAAAATCACGATACGAAAAGCTGTCGAACAGTTAGCCCTTGAAGGCTATGTCGAAAAACATAGTGGTATCGGTACGAAAGTATTAGATAATCGAGCCATTTCAAAACTATCAAAGGGGCAGGGATTTTCTGAATATTTATTATCGACAGGATATACCTTAAGAAAGGGTAACGTAACAATTTCTAAAATAGTTGTGTCAGACCATCCAATCTTATCTAACGTTTTTCATGAAAAAGAGTGCTATTGTATTGAGCGAATTTTTACGTTAAATGACCAGCCGTACATTCATTTTACTCACTATATTCCTGGTCGTTTTTTACTTTCGCTTGACCCTGATACATTTAAAAATTCCCTGTATGAAGTGCTGTATGAAAAGGGAGTATACTTTAATCGGTTTCAAGATGAATTTGGAGTGGAAATTCCAAGTGGAAAAATTGCTCGGTTGCTAAATATTGAGCCGCAGCCATTATTTCAAAGAACACGTTTTTCGTATGACATCAATGAACAAATAATCGAATATTCGATTGGCTACTATAATACGGATATTCATAAATATGTTGTGAACTTAAATATATAGTCTAGATATAAAGCTAAGTTACTACATTTGTACTTAGCTTTATATGATTAATAATTTGAAGGATATATATTTATTACATATTAAAACATTATAACGTTATGTTTTTATGGAAAATCATTATAAATTTTATCTATTATCTTAACTTTAGTGACTGTATATTTTTTGAAAGCGTCTTTAAATAGAGTACGGAAAAGGTGAATGGTATGAAAGATTTCGTTTTACATCATGTAAAGAGAATAACCGGAGAGGAAATCGATATTGTCATAAATGACGGTAAAATTGCCAAACTCATGCCTGCAGGAACTGGACTTGGCGAGCATATGATAGATTGTTCAGGTGTTTACGTATCAAGTGGTTGGATCGATTTACATGTCCATGCATTTCCTGAATTTGATCCGTACGGTGATGAAATTGATAAAATCGGAGTAAATCAAGGTGTGACGACAATTGTTGATGCAGGTAGCTGTGGTGCAGATCGAATCTCCGAGATGGCGGCAAGCAGACAAAAAGCAAAAACAAATGTATTTGCATTTTTGAACATCTCCTCTATTGGTTTACAAAGAGTAGATGAATTATCCAGATTAGAATGGATCGATAAGGCAAAAGTTCTACAAGCCGTAAACGATTATAAGGAATTAATCGTTGGCTTAAAGGCACGGATTAGTAAAAGCGTGGTTTGTGATAATGGGATTGAACCCTTAAGGATTGCACGGTCACTTTCAAATGAAACAGCATTGCCGTTAATGGTCCACATCGGTTCTGGTCCACCATTCATCGATGAAATTATTCCTCTCCTAGAGAAAAGAGATATCATTACACATTATCTCAATGGGAAACAAAATAATCTTTTCGATACACAAGGAAAACCGCTCCAAGTGTTAAAAAATGCCATTGAACGCGGTGTGCATTTGGATGTTGGGCATGGTACAGCAAGCTTTTCCTTTAAGGTTGCACAATCGGCAAAACGTCATAACATTGGATTAAATACAATTAGTACAGATATTTATCGAAACAATCGGATAAACGGTCCTGTATATAGCTTGGCTAATGTTCTAACAAAATTCCTTTCCCTAGGATATTCGCTGGAGGAAGTAATCATGGCAGTTACGACAAATGCTGCTAACTGGCTAAAAAAACCTGAGCTTGCTTGCATAAAGGTTGGTGCTGTTGCGAATTTGACCCTTTTTACTGTTCGGAATGAACAGATTACCCTCACTGATTCTGAAGGTGAAAAGCGGGAAGCGAAGCAAAGAATAGAAACAAAAGGAGTGGTTATAAATGGAGAATTCATTAAATGCTAAATATGGGCTTAAGCGTGTAATTAATGCAAGTGGGCGAATGAGTATCTTAGGTGTGTCAGCACCAACTGATACGGTGATGGATGCCATGAAGCATGGTGGACAAAACTATGTGGAGATCGCAGATTTAGTCGATAAAGCAGGTGATTATGTTGCAAAAATCCTAGGTTCAGAGGCAGCAGTAATCGTAAACTCGGCATCAAGCGGGATTGCTCTTTCTGTTGCTGCAATTGTAACACAGGGCAATCGCCGTAAAAGTGAGCGACTTCATCAAGAGAATATTCCGAAAAGTGACATCATCATGCTAAAGGGTCACAATGTACAGTACGGAGCACCAGTGGAAACGATGATTTATTTAGGCGGTGGAAAGCCTGTTGAGGTTGGCTATGCCAATGAAGGGAAAGCGGAGCATATCGAAGATGCCATTTCTGAGAACACAGCAGCTATCCTCTATGTCAAATCACATCATGCCGTTCAAAAAAATATGATTTCTGTTGAGGAAGCATGGGAGGTTGCCAAACGGAATGAAATTCCACTTATCGTTGATGCAGCAGCAGAAGAGGACCTGCAAAAATATGTGAAATTCTCTGACCTTGCGATCTACAGTGGTTCAAAGGCGATCGAAGGACCAACTTCAGGAATTGTTGCTGGCAAACGAATCTATATGGAGTGGCTAAAGACACAATTACATGGGATTGGACGAAGTATGAAAGTCGGGAAAGAAACAACATTCGGCTTACTTCAGGCACTTGATGAATACGGCAATAAAGAAGACAAAAGCGAACAAGAGAAAGAAGCATTGCAAATATTAATGTCACTTAATAAGCTTGATGGCGTCACCGTAACGATTGTTCAGGATGAAGCGGGCCGTGCCATTTTCCGTGCCAGAATTCAAATTGATGCTGAACAAGTTCAATTAACAGCAAAAGAAGTGAATACAAGACTGCGAGAGGGTGAGATTGCCATTTATACACGTGATTATGGTGTGAGACAGGGCTATTTCGATATCGATCCCCGTCCGCTGCAGCATGATGATATTCAGGTAATTGAATCTAAGCTACGTGAAATAGTGGGAGGAAAATAAAATGTCCAATATCTCAAACCGTTTTTACAGGAATCGTGTTGCCTTAAATGTTTTAGCAAATAGTGTTGAGAATGCAAAAGAGGTTTTTGAAGCTGCTGAAGGCTATGTGTTAGTTGGTGTTCTTTCGAAGGATTATTCTACTGTAGAAGAAGCAGTCACAGCAATGAAGGAATATGGGAAAGAAATAGATGAAGCTGTATCGATTGGATTGGGTGCAGGTGACAACCGTCAAGCTGCTGTTGTTGCAGAGATTGCAAAATACTATTCCGGCAGTCATATAAACCAAGTGTTTCCTTCTGTTGGAGCTACACGTGCCAATCTTGGTGAAAAAGATAGTTGGATTAACAGCTTGGTATCACCAACAGGACGGGTAGGTTATGTGAATATATCAACAGGGCCAATTAGTGCAGCACACGAAGAGCATGCAATTGTACCAATCAAAACTGCTATTGCGCTTGTACGCGACATGGGCGGAAATGCATTAAAATACTTCCCAATGAATGGGTTAAGCAGTGAAGACGAATTCCGCGCTGTTGCACAAGCATGTGGTGAAGAAGGCTTTGCATTAGAGCCTACAGGCGGGATTGACAAAGAGAATTTTGAACAAATTTTGCGTATTGCTTTAGAAGCCAATGTCCCGCAGGTTATTCCACATGTGTATTCCTCGATTATCGACAAAAACAAAGGAAATACAAATATCGAGGATGTACGTGAATTACTTGCAACTATAAAGAAATTGGTTGATCAACATGCCTAAGAATGTTGCAGCATTTGGAGAGGTTATGATGCGTCTGCAGGTGCCTGGATACAAACTTCTCTCCCAAGGAAGCACTTTAAACTATTCCTTTTCTGGTACAGGAGTGAACGTAACCGCAGCACTAGCAAGATTTGGCCATACGGGGCTGCTTGTGTCCACATTGCCAGAAAATCCAATTGGTGATGCAGCTCTTTCCTACCTTCAAAAACTTGGAATCACAACATCATTCATTAGACGAGATGGAAAGTATGTTGGTATGTACGTATTAGAAAATGGCTTTGGTGCCAGGCCAAGTAGGGTTACATATACCAATCGGCTTGAAAGCAGTTTTAATACCGCAGCTGAGGGAACGTATGATTTTAACGCCATCGTAAAGCAAGTCGATATTGTACATTTTTGTGGCATCACGCTAGCAATGAATGATACTGTCCGTCATCTTATGAAAACATTAGCCAAAGCGGTAAAGGAAAATGGGGGGACAATTGTTTTTGATTGTAACTACCGTCCATCGCTCTGGGGTGAGGCCGGATATATAAAAGCGAAGCCACATTACGAAGAAATGCTGCAGTTAGCTGACATTGTCATGATGAATGAAATGGATGCACAGTTTGTACTAAACTTGAAAACAGAGAAGAATGATCGCAGTGAGCAGCTGAAGGAATTAATTCCAATTGTTGCAAAAACCTATAACATCTCTGTCATTGCTGGCACACACCGGACAATCAACGGTGACAATACACATTCCTTACAAGGTTTTATCTTTAAGAATCAAGCATTCAGCTTTTCAAAAACATTATCTTTTTCTGTCTATGACAGAATTGGAGCAGGAGATGCCTATACAAGCGGGATTATACATGGTGAAATGGAAGGATTTCCACCTGAGAAAACAGTTGAATTTGCCGCCGCCGCGGGAATGCTCGCACATACAATCGCAGGAGACACACCAATGTCGACAGAGTCGGAAATATTGCGGGCGATCACAGAATCAGTAGGAGATATTGAAAGGTGAAATAGTAAAGAACAGGACTTGTGTAGTTAAGTCTAGGTTAAAGCTGAACTATTATATTTATTAATAGTTCGGTTTTTTTTATGTTATTGTTTACGGTTTAAATACAAGAAATAAAAATCTTAGTGGAATGGAGCGGAGGTCACTCGATTCTAGCCGTAATTAGAAGATGCTCTAAACCCCGCAGACAAAGACGAGGACCATCGGAAAGCGAGTGGGTGCAGCGCAACGAAATGAAACGTATTAATCTTAAAGACATACTATATTAATTCTCAAAAGGTCAAAAGTTAGATGGATATTTTTTATCATTATTATTATTATTCTCCACTTATTTTACTTTATCCATCTCAGAGTCCGTAAGGTAAAAAAATTTCTGTTTTGCTAACAAAAATTACCTGAGGCTTCTCCTTGAAAAGTGTACATAATAAACAGGCAAAAACAGCACAGTTTCTAGGAGGAAATAAAAAAATGAGAGTGGTACATTCACTAATAGCATGCATGACAATCCTTTTATGCTCAGTCGGTTTAAATCCTACTGTCTCCGAAGCACAACGAGTTACACATGATCCCGTTATTTTCGTTCATGGTTTAGGCGGAAACAGTACGAACTTTTATTTCATAAAAACCTACTTGAAGCAGCAAGGCTGGGCAGACAATGAGCTTTATGCCATTGAATTAGTTGATAAAACAGGCAACAGTATTACTAATGCAAAACAGCTTGCCACTTATGTAGATGATGTACTAAAGAAAACAGGGAAAAAGAAAGTCGATATTATCGGTCACAGTGCAGGCGGCATTAATGCCTTAACATATATCCTTAATACAGGTGGAAGCAAGGTTAGTGATGTTGTGACATTAGGGTCTCCAAATCGTGTAATAACAACAAAAGCACCTGTAGGAACAGATCCTAACCGCAAGATTTTGTATACTTCCATTTACAGCACAACCGATTATATAACACCATACCGTCTTTCCATCCTTGATGGAGCGAAAAATATCCAAATCAGTGGCGTTGACCATTTGGGGCTAGTTGCTAGTAAAAAGGTGAACGAGTTAATTAAGGCTGGATTAGATGGCGGCGGTTTGAATACGAATAAATAGTTATTGCATAGGACATCCGAAACTCTTATTGATGAAAGGTCAATAAGAGTTTTTTTAAGAAAAAATGAACATATTACAAGTAGAATTCTTACTAAACTGCATCTATGATCCTCTATATATTAGTGGTTTGAATCTTTTATTTTACCTAGCAAATTACCAACCTAGCAAATCTTACCGGTTGTTTCTCCTCCCGAAATAGATAACAATTAGTTATAGCAAGATAACTTTTTGAAAACAGGGAGGAAATAATGAAGAATACTAAATTACTAATTTCATTAGTTGCGTGTATGGCTATTTTTGTTTCTGTTGTTGGCATTAAGCCTTCTGTATCTAAAGCAGCATCAAGTCATGATCCAGTCATTTATGTCCATGGTACAGGCGGGAACAGCACCAACTTCTTTGCGATTAAAAGCTATCTAAAGTCACAGGGCTGGGCAGATAACGAGCTTTATGCGATTGAACTAATCGATAAAACAGGTAACAGCTACACAAATGCAAAACAGCTTGCAACATATGTTGATCAAGTGTTAAAGAAAACAGGCAAGAGCAAAGTCGATATTATCGGTCATAGTGCCGGCGGAATTAATACACTGACGTATATCTTGAATACAGGCGGAACAAAAGTCAATGATGTTGTGACATTAGGTTCACCTAACCGCTTCATTACATCAACAGCACCTGTTGGAAAAGACTCTAATCATAAAATTTTGTATACATCTATTTACAGTTCAAGTGATTATTTAGTACCAACATGGCTATCTAACCTAAAAGGAGCGAAAAACGTTCAGCTTAGTGGGATTGGCCATTTAGGATTGGTTGCTAACAGCAAGGTCAATGAGCTTATTAAGGCAGGATTAAATGGCGGGGGCCAGAATACGAACTAATATAAGATATAAGAAAAATGACTCAAGAGCTGTCTTGAGTCATTTTTTTTATAAACACTAATCAACCATTTTTAGTATACGAGTTTATTATTTTGCCGTGATCCAATTCATTTACTGTGTCACACAGAATTTCGATATCCTCTCTACTATGGCTTGCGAGTAATATTGTTTTTCCTTGATTTTTCAGCTCTAAAAGGACCTTGCGAATATCTTTCACACCTTGATTATCCAAGCCATTCATCGGTTCATCAAGAATAAGAATATCAGGATTCTCCATCAGTGCCTGAGCGAGACCAAGTCGCTGCCTCATTCCAAGTGAATATTTGCCGACATGCTTTTTGCTTTTAGAATCTAATCCAACCTTTTCAATTACTTGCAGAATCTGTTCTTTTGAGATTTGCTTTTTGATTGCAGCAAGAAATTTTAAATTGGTGTACCCATCATAATTAGGAAGAAAACCCGGTGCTTCAATAATTATTCCAATATTCTCTGGTACGTCACAATCCTTCCCGATTTGCTGATGAGCTATCTTAATACTTCCAGCCGCAGGGAGAACGAACCCGCAAATACATTTTAAGAGCATTGTTTTCCCAGAACCATTCCTGCCAACTAAACCGTGGATCTTATTTTCTTCAAATGATAAGGAAATATTATTTAATACAGTCGTTTCTCCAAAGCTTACTGTTAAATCATGGACCTCTATACCTGCTTGCATCTTAATTACTCCTTTCTTGTTTAAATAGGTGGTAATACATTAATCGTTTGTTTACGGTTTATTACAATGGCTGATACTAACAATGCTCCAATCAGTAGAGCAAAACAAATATAAATATAGGTTATCGACGGCATTGGTGTTGTGCCATTAATATCAATCCGGGCAAGATTGCTCCATGACACAGGTGAAAAACGGTACAAATTATCGTTATTAGTTACAGTCGCATCTAAAACTAGCAGGAAAGATGCTGTTAATATGCCAAACACTCTAGTATTCGAAAAGGAATTAATAACATAAATGATAAGCCCTAATAATACTCCGGTTAACCAGGAAAGCAGGAGAGAAAACCACAATGCTTGAACAGGCGAAAAATAGTGTAAAACATCTGAAGGAATATATGTTTTTAAGTTAACTACATGGGCAGCATTTGTATTTGCAAGTGTGCCAAGAACCTTTCCCCATTCCATCGTAAATTGAATATTAAATAAGTTAAGCCCGATAGATAGAAGCAGGAGAAAGATAAAATAAACTGCTGATGCGATGAAAATATACCCTATTTGCCCGATGCTCCACGGAATTCTGCCGCTTCTTGCGATTATATAGGGCTGGTTCTCGTCAATAAACGGAGCATCACTAAACAGTAATATTAATGGAAAAAAGAAAAGTAGCTTAATAAACTTCTGTGTAAAAAGAAACGGAAACATCCATGGCGAGACATTAATATCAATGTCTTTTCCAAAATCTATGATTTCCTTCGTAAAGCTATGTGTCAATATGATCAGCAGAATAGCGATAATCCAAACGCGGTAATTGGAGGACCATTTACGGAAATTTTGAAAACATACAAATCTTGCTGTATTAAACAACTTCATTACGCACCCTCCTTTTAACTTGATAAGAAAACAGCCAGCCAGCGAGTACTGATAACATAATAAAAATAAAACAAAAGTAGATAAAACTAACGAGGGGACCCTGCTGAATGACATCTGAACTTCTTGTAAGTAAATAAAGGTTAAATGCATTTGGAAGTAGGGTGGTAACTTCTTCTAATAGATAACTGGCAATTACGGGTGCAGCTATTGCGGCAAAGTGAACGGGGATGAATGCAGATAATGTTAAACCAACAACTGTCCATAATGCTGCTGCCATACTAAAAACAAAACTTTGTGCTAATAAATATAAAGGCGGGAAAAAACCAGTACTAAGTGATTTAAATGGTAGAAGCAACACTTCGTTTAAATCTTCATTTGGAAACAAGGGAAACTTAAATGACAATATGATGATAAATAGGATTTGACCTATAAATACAGTTAATATCCCACTGACAAAACAAGTAATAAATTTTGACCATACATATTTGCTTATCCCTGTGCGGATGACAACTGGTTTTATAAATTGGCATTTCCAATCACTGCAGAAGCTGGCTACATAAGGAAATGCTGCAAATAAAACAACTAATTTTTTAAACATTGTTAAACCTATGAAGATATCAAATAAATAAGCTACATCCCCACCGCCATTGTTTATTTCTTGCCAAACACTTATAAAACAAAGCACAGTAACACCGATGATGGAAAGGTAAAAAACAGGCGACGAAAATACTTGCATAAACGACATAGTTAATGCTCTTCTTTTCATATTAATAGTCACTTCCAATACGCATTTCTTGGCCAGTATCAGCATCAATTATAATAGTAAAATAAACGGGTGCAGTGTACGTATCTTTTCCATCAGTGGACGTTACATCTTGTTTGGCAGTAAAAACCCATGCAGGGATTAGTTCATAGCTAATGGAATCCTGCTTGGACACAATTGGAACATATTCTAATGCTATTTTAGAAATTGTTATGGGGTCTGTTAATACGACGTCCTTATACTTGGTTTTCACCATTTTTAAGGCATCTTCCAAGGAACTTGGATTTACTTTATCCTTTATTGTTGTGCCTGTATCGTAAATGCCGTCTAAAGTTAAGGCGATTATTCCATCTTTATTAACAACACCTATAACCCGGCTTCCAATAACTGCTATGTTGGCAGCATTACTTAAATAACCTTTATTTGTTATGTTTAGATTGTTATGGACAACAGGAAAGGTGACTACATATGCTTCATCAGCCTTTTCCCATTTGCGAGGATGGCTGCCGTCCTTTTGTTCATAGTCTTCCCATTCACTTTTTAATGTCTCTAAATCTAAAGCAACCACATCTGGATTTCCAAGATTAATTACACCAAATTCAGTTGCTGCCTTTTTCACTTGTTCAATGGCTTCATTGCTATTAATATTTTCAAGTGTTGTTTTTTTGTATATATCGTGCAAATCAGCGCGAATATAAGGTTTTGCTCCATATATAACATCAAAATATTCACGATCACTGTAGAACGTATCTTCAAAACGAACAGCACCTAATTGTATGGACATATGCGATCCATCTGTAAATTCAAAGTAGGTATCTTTATAGTCTGGTTTAATATCACTGTTGCTTTTGAAGGTTTCTAATAATTTTTTGTCTGTTACCAAATCCTGCTTTAACGGATCGCTGTTTAAGTCCTTCAATGAGATGGAGAGGGAGGGATATTCGTTATTTTCTCCCCCTGTTATATCTGCTTTAATAAGTAAGTTTTTGTCCAATTCCATATTAAGATTGTCAGGTATTGGTTCATTTGCTATGTTTACCTTTTCTGAATCAGAAGCAGCGTTTTGTTCACCTGTTGGAAAGCAGCCTGAAAGCACGACTAGTAATGTGCAAAGCAACAATAACCGTATTTTTTTCAAGACTTATGCTCCTTTCAATATTAATAATATTAAACATAGACCGATGCAGGTGGTCGGTCTTTGCTAACTTAGCCGTTTTAGCTTTTAGGAATACCAATAACCCTCTGAATGTACAGAGTAAGTATCTGTATCTGCTTGCAGAATTAAGCTTTGACCTTTGTTCGCTTTTATACTATAGGATTTCACAATTTTTTTGACATTCGCTGAAGTTACTCTAATATAACCAGTATAGGATGTTGAGCTAATTGACGGTGTTTTTCTTACATTGTAGTAAAATCTATCTGCGGAGATAACATTATGTTTTGTCGTATAAATATAAGCTTTTTGTTCAGAATCATCTTTCGGATTAGGTGCAGAATACGCTACACCACTATTTTGATTCGGAGTTACATTAAAGGAAAAGGATTTCTTTTGTGCAAACCCAGTTGGAGCTACGATTGAAAAAAGAAAAGCGGTAATTAATAAACCTGGAATAAGTTTCTTTTTCATGTTTTCCTCCTGTTACTGTATTAATAATCTGGCAGGGACCTGCATGTCAGATTACGTTTACAATATAACACGACAAGTACCAAGAAAATTCGACAAATTTGTTAACGTTTTCAAAATGTGGCTTATTTTGATATTTTTAGATTAAAAGTCCTAATAACTTGTGACAACTTTCGTAAAAATTAGAATGCTAAAAAAGGAATGGTGAGGTGATAACACCTAAATCGGCTTTTGCAATGTAAAAAGCTTCAGTTTTTTACAAATGTTTGCAACTAGTTATAATAAGCTGTATATTTAGATTGTAAGCGATTTCATAAAAGGGAGGATAACTAATGAAAAAATGGTACGCTGTATCATTATCATTGCCGTTAGCAGCTAGTTTATCATCCAGGGTAAGTGTTAAGGAAGAGAAAAACCAAAATGATAAAGACGGTGTTTTTTATGAAATCTATGTGAAGTCTTTTTATGATTCTGATGGAAATGGCCATGGCGATTTAAAAGGGGTTATTAAGAAGCTGGATTATTTAAATGATGGAAATAGAAATACGAACAAGGATTTACAAGTTAATGGCTTGTGGTTAATGCCGATTAATACCTCTCCAAGCTACCATAAATATGATGTGACAGATTACTATAGTATCGATCCTGAATATGGAACATTGGCAGATTTTCATGAACTTACATTAGAAGCACATAAACGTGACGTTAAAGTTATTATAGATTTAGTAATCAATCATACAAGCAGTGAACATCCTTGGTTTATAGAAGCCAGCCGAGATGTTACTAGTAAATATCATGATTATTATGTTTGGTCAGATGAACATACTGATTTAAGTGAAACTGGATCATGGGGCCAGCAGGTGTGGTATAAAAATCTGAATGGAGCAGGCTATTATTACGGCACTTTTTGGTCTGGGATGCCTGACTTAAACTTTACTAATCCTCATGTAAGAGAAGAGCTAATAAAGATTGGCCAGTATTGGTTAAAGCAGGGGGCGGACGGTTTCAGGTTAGATGCGGCTATGCATATTTATAAAGGACAAACAACAGATGGTGCATTAAACAACCTAAAATGGTGGGAGCAATTCAGAGCAGCGATGCTAGAGGTAAAACCAGATGTATATTTGGTTGGAGAGGTTTGGGATGTGGCAGAGGTGGTTGCACCATACTACAAGTCATTAGATTCTGCATTTAACTTTGATTTAGCCAGCAAAATCGTTCATTCTGTTAAAAACGGTATAGATGAAGGAATAGCTGCCGCCGCAATAGCTACAGATGAACTTTACAGAACCTATAACCCAAACAAAATCGATGCAACCTTCTTAACAAACCATGATCAAATTCGAGTTATGAGCGAATTAAATGGAGATATAAAAAAGGGCAAATCTGCAGCCTCCATTCTCTTAACATTGCCTGGTAATCCATTCCTATATTATGGAGAAGAAATCGGCATGACAGGCGAAAAACCAGATGAGCTAATTCGTGAACCATTTCGGTGGTACGAGGGTGATGGTGAAGGCCAAACAAGCTGGCAGTCACCTGTTTATAATATTGGCAATAACGGTATTTCAGTCGAAGGACAAGACGATAGGGAAAATTCGCTGTTAAGTCACTACCGTAAAATGATTCGTATTCGGCAGCAGTATGAGGAGTTAGGCAAAGGCAATTTAGAAACTATCGAAGTGAATAATGCCAAAGTTGTTGCTTATAATCGCACGTATAAAAAAAGCTCGATTCAGATTTTTCATAATATCGCAAATGAAACAGTTGTTGTAAAGACTCCACTTATAGGGAAAGTTATTTTCGCAAGTGAACAGGGAGTTAAGAACACGAAATCTTCACTAACCATTCCTGCTCACACAACTGTTTTAGTGAAATAATAATTATTGATTTCAATCGTAGGGCTCTAGGGTTACTAGAGCCTTTTTTTACTTAAAGGATTCACGAGAACGGTTTTCTAGTAACTATAGTTAGTGTCTTATGGAAATCCCCTGCATTTTTTAGTGTAGTGCAGTAGTTTAAGTTATTATTAAAATATTACTAAAATAGGGTAAAATTTATAGTGTCTATATATAGCGACTATAAAGAGTGAGAGTTTGTAAATATACATAAATAGTCTCGTTCATTTACGTGATTTGGTTATCTTTTCAACTAATAGTCACTTTGTTTAGACCTTATACTTATGCACGTAACAATAAAAAAATAGCGAGCACGAAAGTTATTTGGGAATACTATTAGTTATATTGATTCGAGCTTTTTACCTGTATCCAATATTTCAGTATGTTATAGTAAAGAAAGAAGCAATTTAGATATCATAGAATAGTGAGGTAAGGTGTTTTGGCAAAATTATTTTACAGTTTAATTGCTGTACTTATATTGCTTGTAGGCTGCAGCAATAATTCAACGACAAAAGAAGAGGATACAAAGGAAGAAGCTTCTTTTGATGAAACGCAAAAAGAAGTAGTGGATTTCATTAACAATGATGTTGCGAAGATTTCTGCTTATGAAACAGAAGCAAATGAAGCACTGGAAACTGTGACAGGTGATAACTTTAAATCAGATGAAGAGCTGTATAAAGTGCTGATTAACCAAGTCATCCCGACATATGAAAAAGCAGTTAATGAAGCAAAAAATATGGAAGTCACTTCTTCCGAATTAAAGCCCTTGAAAAAACAAATGGAAGAAGCAACAAGCACATATTACGATGCACTGCAGCTTGAAAAACAAGGCTTAGAAACGAAAGAAGAAGATTTATTTGGTCAATCAAACGCAAAAGCGCAGGAGTACTTGCTGTTGATTAAAGATTATCATGAAGATATGGGTAAATTAGCGAAAAAGTATGATATTGACTATCAATCTGAACAATAATTCAGGAAGAGAGGTACCGATTTTGTATACCTCTCTTTTTTTGCGTTTTTATAAATAGCTCACAATAATAAATGGTGATGCTTAAAGGAACAGGATAGTTTCCCAATATCTTGATTTGTTGTAATCTATCTGTAGTAGGATTGAAAAACTTTCCAGTGGAAAAGGTGGAGATTCAATGAAACAGACTGTTTACATTACTAGAAAGCTGCCAAATGAAATCGTTGAGAAGCTATCGCAATTTCAAGTGCGAATGTGGGAAGAAGAAGGGAAACCAGTACCAAGGGAAATTCTGCTTAAAGAAGTTGAAAATGTAAACGGGCTTATCTGTTTATTAACAGACACGATAGATGAAGAGGTCATAAGCAGGGCGAAGCATTTACAGATTATAAGTAATGTAGCGGTAGGCTACAACAATATTGATGTTCAAGCAGCAACGAAAAAAGGAATAATCGTGACTAATACCCCTGGAGTTTTAACAGAAACGACAGCAGATTTAACTTTTACGCTGTTAATGGCAGCTGCTCGCGGCATACCTGCTGCCTCTGATGCTTTGCGTGGTGGACAATGGGGGGCTTGGTCGTTAATGGAATTTACTGGTCAAGATATATTTGAAGCAACATTAGGGATTATTGGCTTAGGTAGAATTGGTGAAGCACTTGTGAAGAGGGCACAAGGATTTAACATGAATGTGCTTTATTATAATCGCACCCGAAAGTATGATAAAGAACGTGAGCTTGGTATCACATATGCAGAGCAATCGGAACTTTTGCAAAGATCTGATTACGTATGTCTCATGCTTCCATATAGTCCAGAAGTCCACCATCTAATTGGGAAAGAGGAATTGTCTTTAATGAAACGAAATGCCATTCTTATCAACACAGCCAGAGGCGGCCTAGTCGATGAAGAGGCATTATATCATGCTTTAAAAAGCGGCGAAATTTGGGGTGCTGGCTTAGATGTTTTCGAACAGGAACCAGTACCAGTTGATCATCACTTATTAACTTTAACTAATGTGGTTACATTGCCGCATATCGGTAGTGCAAGTCTTAAAACAAGAATGAAAATGGCATATCTTGCAGTAGATAATATAATAAGGGTGCTGAATGGTGATGTTCCATTAACAGAGGTTCGCCTGTAAATTAAGTGAAGCTTCGATTTTAGTGCTAAATTACGGAGCTTTATTCCTTGTAAGCTGTATTTAAATACTCTTGTATTTTTATACCTAGTAAAATTTTAGCGCAAAAGGCACAATTTATGGATAAAATTAGAAGCAGTTCGAAAAAATAGAAGAGTTTTATTTATTCCTTCGAGCTGAATTGTTATGGTGCACAAATAATAGTGCCTATATAAAGACACTATAAACCGACCCTTGTAAATAAGATAATTCACGCAGTATACAAGCAAGTAAGTGGGACGTTAACTACCATGCCTATCATTTAACAATATTTTCGGACATGCCACTCTTTTTTCATAAAAATTCTCCATGTAATCCTAAGTATTTTTTGCTAAAAATAAAAAAATACGTATAATGATTAGTAAATATAAAGAAATGGAGTACATCAAATGGTCCAGTCAATTAACACTAAGGTCGATTTTGTTACAGATGCAACCTCACATATGGGAATTTCTGAGTACGGTAAAATCATGATTGGAGATAAGGGGTTTGAATTCTTCAATACTCGTGATGCTCGTAAATTTATTCAAATTCCTTGGGAAGAAGTCGATATCGTGACAGCCTCTGTTATGTTCAAAGGGAAATGGATACCTCGATATGCTGTTCAAACTAAGCGTAATGGAAAATATATTTTTTCTTCAAAGGATCCAAAAAAAGTATTGCGAGAAGTTCGTAATTACATTGATGCAAGCAAAATGGTGCAATCTTTAAGCTTCTTTGATGTTGTTAAACGCGGTGTAAAAGGGAAAATTAAAAAATAATAGTTTGGCAATTTGTAATTGAAGTTGAAAAAGAGACTAAAAAATAGCAGCTGCTTATTGCTTTTTTGCTATTACAATTGTAAACGCAACCTTTGTGATAAGGCTGCGAAAAAAAAGAATAAAATTCCCCTTGTAAGATGACAATTAAGTATGCTACAATATTTTTGCAAGCTCATTAAAGCGATGCAAAAATTTTTTATTCTAAACTTAAAGCGTTTACATAAAACTAAATATCATCGTCATATTTTTTACGTGTTACTGATTCGATCAGGCATGAGTTAAAAGTAGTGATTGAAATGAAGGATAAGGGGCACTCTATACCTATATTCTCATTTAAATCGACTTTTTACTCATGCCTTTTTTGTTATTTCATCGAAGATGTAACCGCTTTAAATGAGCTGAAGAAATACAGCTGAACTACACTTGATATAATCACTTTAGTAATTTAGCTGTAAATAATAATAGGAGGTAAAAAGATGGTAGGAATTATCATTGCTAGTCATGGTGAATTCGCCACTGGTATCATGCAATCTGGAGCGATGATTTTCGGAGAGCAAGAAAATGTAAAAGCTGTAACATTGATGCCGAGCGAAGGACCTGAAAATGTCAAGGCAAAAATGCAAGAAGCAATCGCCTCTTTCGACAATCAAGACGAAGTATTATTCTTAGTCGATCTTTGGGGTGGAACTCCATTCAACCAAGCCAACAGCTTGTTAGAAAATCACAAAGACAAATGGGCGATTGTTGCAGGTATGAACTTACCTATGTTGATTGAAGCATATGCATCACGCTTCTCCATGAACACAGCCCATGAAATTGCTGCACATATTCTAGGGACAGCAAAAGAAGGGGTTAAAGTAAAACCAGAAGAATTAGAACCAGCAGAAACCACTGCTGCAGCTGCAGCTAAACCAGTTAATGCAGGTGCACCTGGTAAATTTGAATACGTGTTAGCACGTATCGACTCTCGTTTACTTCATGGTCAAGTAGCGACTGCTTGGACAAAAACGACACAGCCAACACGAATTATCGTTGTGTCAGATGCAGTAGCTAAAGATGATTTACGGAAGAAATTGATTCAACAGGCAGCTCCTCCGGGCGTTAAGGCACATGTTGTACCAATCAATAAAATGATTGAGCTTGCTAAGGATGATAAACACTTTGGCGGTCAGCGTGCGTTGCTTCTGTTTGAAAACCCGCAGGATACGCTGAAAGCAGTCCAAGGTGGCGTTCCATTAAAAACCATTAATGTCGGTTCAATGGCCCACTCACCTGGTAAAGTTCAGCCGAATAAGGTATTGGCTTTTAGTCAGGAAGACATCCATACATTCGCTAAGCTTAAGGAAGCTGGTTTGAACTTCGATGTACGGAAGGTACCGAACGATTCAAAAGGCAATATGGATGACATTCTCAAAAAGGCACAGGAAGAATTAAATAAACAAAAATAATCGTATAAATCAGAGAAAACGGGAGGACTAATAACATGGATTTAAATATGATTCAAATAATATTAGTCATTATCGTCGCATTTTTAGCTGGTGTCGAAGGGATTTTGGATGAGTTCCACTTCCACCAACCTATCATTGCATGTACGTTAATCGGCTTAGTTACTGGAAACTTAGTACCATGTCTTATCTTAGGTGGTACGCTGCAAATGATCGCCTTAGGTTGGGCAAACATTGGAGCAGCCGTAGCTCCGGATGCTGCATTAGCATCAATTGCATCTGCTATTATTTTAGTCTTAAGTGGGCAGGGAGAAGCTGGAGTATCTTCTGCCATCGCGATTGCAGTTCCTCTTGCAGTTGCTGGTTTGCTATTAACTATCATCGTTCGTACAATTGCAACAGCATTGGTGCATTTAATGGATGCTGCAGCAAGAGAAGGTAATATACGGAAAGTTGAATTATGGCATATCGTCGCAATTTGTATGCAAGGTTTGCGTATCGCAATCCCAGCTGTATTAATTTTAGCTATTGGAGCAGGTCCTGTTAGAGAAATGCTTGAAGCAATGCCAACTTGGTTAACAAGCGGCTTGGCAATAGGTGGGGGAATGGTTGTAGCAGTTGGTTATGCAATGGTAATCAACATGATGGCTACAAAAGAAGTATGGCCATTCTTCGCAATCGGTTTCGTATTAGCGACAGTTTCACAAATCACACTTATCGGTCTTGGAGCTATCGGTGTGGCGCTTGCACTTATTTACTTAGCACTATCTAAGCAAGGCGGCTCAGGTGGCGGCGGAAACTCCAACAATGGAGATCCATTAGGCGATATTATTGATAATTACTAAGAAGGAGGGGAATAAACAATGGAAAAAGAATTAAGATTATCGAAAAGAGATCGTGTTTCTGTTTGGTGGCGTTCCACTTTCCTTCAAGGTTCTTGGAACTATGAACGTATGCAAAACGGTGGTTGGGCATTTTCTATGATTCCTGCCATCAAAAAATTATATAAAACAAAAGAAGATCGTTCTGACGCATTAAAACGTCACTTAGAGTTCTTCAATACACACCCATATGTTGCTTCACCGATTATTGGTGTTACTTTAGCTCTTGAAGAAGAACGTGCAAATGGTGCACCAGTTGAAGACACAGCAGTTCAAGGTGTTAAAGTCGGAATGATGGGACCTTTAGCAGGTATCGGAGATCCAGTTTTCTGGTTCACGGTTAAACCAATCCTTGGTGCATTAGCAGCTTCACTTGCATTAACTGGTAATATCCTTGGTCCAATTATTTACTTCTTTGCTTGGAATATAATTCGAATGGCTTTCACATGGTATACACAGGAATTTGGTTACAAAGCAGGCTCTAAAATTACGGACGACTTATCTGGCGGCATCCTGCAAAGCATTACAAAAGGTGCCTCCATACTCGGTATGTTCATACTCGGAGCCCTTGTTAACAGGTGGGTATCCGTCCAATTCACCCCAGTTGTATCGTCCGTTGAACTCGACAAAGGTGCATTTATCGAATGGGATAAACTACCTGATGGTGCACAAGGCATAAAAACAGCGCTCGAACAGCAAGCTGCCGGATTATCATTAGACCCTATGAAGGTCACCACATTACAAGCAAACTTAGACAGCTTAATTCCTGGTTTAGCTGGATTGCTGCTAACACTTCTGTGCATGTGGCTGCTTAAGAAAAAGGTGTCTCCAATCGTTATGATCCTTGGATTATTCGTGGTTGGTATCGTGTTCCACTTAATTCATCTAATGTAATGAATAGCTTTAATTAAATAATGAAACACAAAAAAACACCTCCTGTTAATTAGGAGGTGTTTTTTGTATTCCCCATTTGTTGGCACATTTCAATTGTTAACACAGAAATAACACAAATAAAGTTGTTGGACAAATGGCAATTGACACCAAAAAAATATATCACTTTATGATATATTTAAATGTAGACATATATATCACAAAGTGATATATTAAAAATAACATAATGTATCACTTTGTGATATATCAAAAAAGGATACAGGAGGTGATTGATTGAAAACAACGGAACAATTAACAGATTCCATGTTCTATATTATGTCAGCACTAACTAAACCAAGACATGGCTATGCAATAATGAGCCTTATCGAAGAACGAACAGACGGAGCAATAACGATCGGACCTGCTTCCATGTATACGATAATTAAGAAGTTATTAAAGCATGAATGGATTTACCTTTATGATGATTCTGACCCAAGACGGAAAACATATCTGCTGACTGAAAAAGGCAAAGATGTCTTAAAGGCAGATGTAAGTCTAAGAAAAGTAATGATTCAATTGGCAGAAATAGGGTTAAAGGAGGCTGAAGAATGAAGCAGACTAAATATGTTTTGTCAGGCGGTTTAGCTTTTGCTGAGGAAAAGGACATGAAGCAATTACGAAAGCTTTCTAATGATGGCTGGCATGTTAGTGGGTTTAAATTTATGGGGTATACCTTAAAAAAAGGTGAAAGTGCTGATTATATATATAGTGTAGATTATCGTTCATTAAAGGATATGGAAGCCGAGGAGTATTTTGAATTTTTTGCTTCCTCAGGCTGGACACATATTTCATCGGAAGGCAGCATACATCTCTTCCGAGCATTACCTGGTACGAAGCCTATTTACAGTGATCGTGAGACTACGGCTGAAAAGCATGTGAACTCTATAAAATCAATGAGATGGCTCGTAATTTCAATGGTTTTCCTGACAGTATTCGCTTGTCTAGGAGCACTTATAAGCACAGGCACATTACAATTGGTATTTAATATACTTGCTGTCGTATTCCTCATTGTCGCCATTCCCGCCTCTTGGACATTGATTGCCACATACAGTAATAAATGGACAGCAGAAGGAAGAAAAGGCTTAGTAACAGTGGTGAAGGCTTTACCAATAGTATTTCTTCTTTTCGTTGTGTTGATAATTTTCCAAGTGTTTGAAAGTATAAGTTATTCTGTTTCTATATTAGCTGCTATGCTAATAGGTGGTATTGTCGCTCCAATGATTATTTGGGTTATAATGTCGTTATATATAAGGGTGCGAGGAAATAATTAGGCTATGAAATATTTGCTGCAGAGGGCTTTCTTTCATCAAGGAAGCCTTGCTTTTATGAAGAAAACGAAAAGCTCTTGTCTTGCTACTCTTTGTATGCCGCTTTATCTTTGATCTATTTGTCGTACAAAAAGTGGATACATAAGAAATTCCTTTAATTAATTAACTCGATAAGTTTCATTCACAGGTAAAAGCATTGATTCCAATCTGGAATAATGCTCTTTTGGGGTTATGTAGGATGTCCTCAATTGTTCCATTTGCAGTTGTATTTCCTTATACAAATAGGGGATTCAGGTAAACAATATATCTTAAAAATGATTAAAAGCTGGTACAAAGGGTAATATACCTCTATAACAAATAATGAGGTGATGGAAATGTCTAACATGATAAAACAAGAAGAGCTTGAAACATTAAGAGAGTTAATCAAGGATATAGACACGGCCATGCTAACGACCGTAACAGAAGAAGGGCTTGTGTCTCGCCCAATGAAAACGCAGGAAGTCGAGTTTGATGGAGACCTATGGTTTTTCACTAAAAAAGAGACAGATAAATATGAAGAAATTTTACATGATCAAGATGTGAATGTCGCTTACGCAGGTAAATCCTATGTTTCTGTCCGAGGAAGAGCAGAAATCGTGGAGGATTTAAACAAGAAAAAGGAACTTTGGAGCAAAGCATATGAGAAAATTATGCAAACCTCCTATGATGATCCTAGTGTTGTTTTGATTAAGATCAAAGCAGAAGCAGCCGAATATTGGGAAACGGGTAATTTAACAAAGAAAATGGCTTTCTTCTATAAACGCATGACAGGACAAAGCTCTGATTCGACTGATGTTAATGAAACAGTTGAATTGAAAAATTAATAATAAAATGGATTGTCTGATTATTGGACAATCCATTTTTTGTGCGAAATGTAATATATATATGGAATAATGTTATATATATGTTACTATATAAGTAAGGAGGGATTTACTTATTTGGAAAATAAAGTGAAAATTTCTCGTCTTCAAGTTAATTTAACACAGCAGCAGCTGGCAGAAAAGATCAACGTTACCCGTCAAACAATTAGTTTAATTGAGAAGGGAAAATATAATCCATCCTTAAAGTTATGTATAGATATTTGTCGTGCAGTTAATAAAACGCTTGACGATGTATTTTGGCCAGAAAAGGAGGAAAATGTTGAATGAAAATGATTAAAGATGAACGCTTAAAAATTCAAAATCTAAAAAACATCCGCATTGCCTACATCATTCAAACAGCTGGTATACTTGCCATTTTAGGGTATGACTTAGTAACAAAAGGGTTTGACGAAATGATGGATAATCCCTTATGGTTTGTGTTTATGATTTCAACAATTGTCTCAGCCTATTTATCAATGAGCATTAGTGCAGACCATGAGAGCACTAAGAAAAACCCAAAAAAGAGCTTATGGATTTCCATTGCTGTGCTCTCCTTAATTACGGCAATTTTTGTCCTGGTGGTGTCCCTTACAGATGGAATAAACATGGGGTTAATGATCGGTGGAATTATATTTATTTGTGGTATTGCTCCGATTATATATTTATATTATTTACGATTAAAACGAGACGAGGATATTACTGAAGAATGAGTAAGTTTTACTTAATGTTTTAGGGGCAGGGATGAAAAGTCTATGCGCTTTTTTGTTACGCTCTTCTTATCAGCATGCTTGTAAGTTGAAACATTTCTCGGACTTATCCGTAATAAGTTAAGAGGTTACCTGTTTACAGGAGGTAGAAAAGTGAAAAGAAGAAAACTTACTGGTTTAGTAATAGTTCAATTAATTATCGGAACACTGGTTTTATTTGGTAGTATTTATAGTTCTGTTACAAAAAACTTCAGCTTACAACCGTTTGTATTTATCCTTTTAAGTGCATGGTTAATTATTATTGGGGTGCAGGAATATAAACGAACGAAGAAGCTGGGGTGGGGAATCCTTTATTTAGGCAGTTCGCTTTTTGTTTTTTATGTTGGTGTGGAAGGTATTTTAATGATGTAATTTAAAGTCAAATTAGGGATTACAAAAAAACTACTATAATATTGATGAAAACGGATGAAGCTCATTTCATCCGTTTTTATGTATCACTGTATCATTTACTCACAAAAGCTGAAATGTATTACGAGAAAATGTAATCAACCCATCATCCTGCATGCGACTGAGTTCTCTTGATAATGCACTTCTGTCCACGATTAAATAATTGGCTAGCTCCTCTCGGGAAAAAGGAATCGTAAAGTGCTGGGTATCACTTTTTTGTGATTGCAAATGTAAATAATGCAGAATTTTGTTGCGGAGATTTTTATGGGAAACAATGTCTAATTTATGATATAACTCTTGGTTTTTTTGTAATAGCAGTGTAAAAAGGTTTTCGATAATTCGTGCTCGTAACGCACAAATGACTTTATTAGGCTGAACGATATTTTCTTTATGAAAAAAGAGAATTTCGCAGTCAGTTGCCGCGGTTACATCATACTCCACTCCAGTTTGAGTGAATTGAAGAGCTGTCTCGCCAACAATTTCCCCTGCGCTTAATTCAGTGAAAATAAACGTTGATCCTGTAATATCCTCACTGCTTAAGAAGATAGTCCCTGTCAGAACGATTCCAAAGGTCGGAAGAGGGGCTTCCTTACTAAAAATAATCTCCCTTTTTTGATATTTTTTTGTATATCCCTTTAAGCAATGGATAGATTCCCTGATTTCTTCCTCAGAAAAACCGTTAAATAAATCGATGTTTTGTAAGATTTCAAATGAATTTTGCAAAAGTCTCACCTCTTGTTGCCTAGGCAACCGAAATTTACTATTCCGTCTGTTATACTCCAATTAATTGATAAAGATTATCATTATTGGTTGATATCATTATAGCTAATTGCCTGAAATATTCAATACATTCTTTGTAATAGAAGGGGGAACAAATGAATTTTCCGATAGAACAGGTATTTTCGTTAAGTGCTGCCATAGCTTATCGTCATAACCAAATAACGAGCACTGTATTAATAAGTGAAAATAATACCAATATTGTGCTGTATGCAATGGATTCAGAAGAAAGCATCAGCAGTGAATCCTCACCAAATAGGAAAATGGTGTTTGTATTAGATGGGAGCTTAAATATAACTATTAACCAAACTTCCTATGCTTTAAATATAGGAGATTCATTCATCATAGATAAAAACACGCAGCATGCAATTGAGGCACTTGAAAGATGTAAGTTCGTTCAAATCAATTATAACAATAAGGAGATTTAACATGGGAGCAGACAGCTTAATGAAAAAAATACCACATTCACAAGTAATTAAATTGGAGGATATGGTTGCAGTTGATGCCAATCAAGTTTCGAGTATGACATTAGTACAAAGACCTTCTATTGGAATGACCTTATTTTCCTTAGGTGAAGGGGAAGGTATAAAAATGCATACATCACCAGGAGATGCTATGGTGCAAATACTGTCTGGCATTGCAGAGATTATGATTGGCGAGGAAAAACACCTTGTTCATGGAGGCGAAACAATAATTTTACCAGCAAATATACCACATGCATTACATGCGATCAAATCGTTTCAAATGCTGTTAATTGTTGTGAAACCAGACAAACAATAAGAGAGGTGCAGCGAAATGGGGAAAAAGGAAGTTGGACATACCTTTTTAGCGAGATTAGGTAAAAAGCGCTTAAGACCAGGCGGAATTGCAGCAACCAATAGGTTAATAAAAGAAGCTAACTTAACGAACAAATCAAAAGTATTAGAGGTTGCTTGCAATATGTGTACAACCTCGATTGAACTTGCAAAAACATACAAGTGTCACATAACAGCTGTTGATATGGATACAAAAGCAATAGAAAAGGGAAAAAAGAATATCGAAAAAGCGCAGCTTCAAAACTATATCACTGTGCAGCAAGGGAATGCTATGAATCTTCCCTATGCAGACAATACATTTGATGTCGTATTTAATGAAGCAATGCTAACAATGTTTAATGAATCAGCAAAAAAGAAAGCAATTTCCGAATATTATCGTGTCTTAAAACCAGGAGGAGTACTATTAACACATGATATTATGCTGACAAAAGGTACACCGCAAACACTAGTGAATACATTAAGAGACATCATTCATGTTAATGTCTCGCCACTGCCGCAGGACGAATGGATGCATACATTTAAAGTAATCGGCTTTAATGAAGTAAAAACGAACTCTGGAGCCATGTCGTTGATGAACCCTAAAGGAATGATCCGAGATGAAGGATTTCTTGGCATGCTAACGATTATTAAAAATGGTCTGAAAAAGGAAAATAGACAAACGTTTAAAAGCATGTTCAAGTTTTTTAACCAGTCAGGAAAAAGCTTAAACTATATTGTTGTTTGCAGTAAAAAGTAGGTGACACTATATTTATTTTAACAATATAATTTTCGTCTCAATGCCAGTGATAGGTTGCTTCACTGGCTTACTTTAATTCTCTTGCCTGACAATTACTTCTCAATATGTATCTTGGTTAAAACCTGATTATTGAAGTCATTATTTTTACCTTTTTCTTTAGCCAAAATACTAGCAAACAATTTTTTATCCTCGTTAAATTGCTCCTTAAGTTGTTCCAAACTTGAAATATCACCTGTAAACTCTGTGATATCATCAATAACAACTTCAACTGGTCCTTCATAGGAGGCCGCTAGAGACATATCGTCTGGATGTGTGCCTATAACGATGCTATCATCGTCAACCTCAAGAATTGTACCACCATAATCTGCGCCGATGATTATGGACTTTTCCGTGTTGTTACAGCCAATTAAAAATAATATGAAAATTAATAATGGAAAAACGGCTATTTTTCTCATTTTTTGTCTCCTTGGTATTGTTTAAAGTTAATACGTAGGAGAGGTTAAAAGGTTTCAACGTTTATAGAATTGAAAAAGAATACGGAGCATTGAATAATCTAAGATGGATGTTTAAGCGGGTTTCCATTTTGGTGGATTACAAGGGGATCATGGCAAAGCAAAACCGGGACAATCTATTTAACAAGATTGTCCCGGTTTTTATTTTGCATATAGTTTATTTACATATAGTCATATTCTGAGTCTACAAAATAGAGCCAGTGATAATATTCAATCTGGGAATCTGTCATGTTTGAAATGTCATTTTCATTGAATTTTGTTTGCTCCATTAATTTCTGTACTTTGGAATTTCTTTCTACTCGGCTCATTTTAAATCCTCCCTTTAGTATGAGAAGTAACGAATTGGTTGAGTTGAAAACGTTTTCCTTCTGTTCTTATCTTTATTATATATCTCAATATGAGATTAAACAAATATTAAAATTAGATTGTTTTTCGAAAAATAATCAGAAATTGTTATTTATCTTTATTATGTAAAAGGGTATGAATCTTTTTTAACAGTCGCACGTAGTAAATTAGTAGACAGTGGAAGAATAAGTAAAATGGTATCGGTGAATTCCACATAGGAGGAGTACAGATGATCTGGATTACACTTGGAATTGTTATTATTTTAGGCGGATTTGGTTTATGGGGACAATTATCAAGAGCAAAATGGTTAGAGGAAAAATCTAAAAAAAGTAAGACGTCTTAACAATATGATGAAACTATTTTTTGTGCTCGCAGCTGTCAGTCCGCCATTTTTTGCTTTATTTGAAAAAGGAGCTACTGGAATCTTATTGTCATTATACTTTTTGTTTCTTGCCGCAGTATATAGTAAGCCCAGGCCAACTAAAACACAATAAGTGAATGAAGCAGTACATATAAATTGAAAAAAGGTGAACAAGTTATATTACCAGCAATATTAATTACAGTTTCCGTTTTATCATTAGCTTGGCTTGTTGGTGATAAGCATTATTCCTGCAGCAAATAGTAGAACAGAACTTAGTTGTGATAATGATCAAAAAAACCTCCATTTATTGGAGGATTTAGGTATAGATAAGATAGGAAAGGAAATGAAAGTAAGCTGTACGCAAACAAGCAATAATCTAAATTCAACTTCCTAAAGCTCTATAAACGAATATCTAAAACAATATCAGCTAAAAAGTAATCGATAACCAAAATAGCCTAAAACAGCAACTACAATTAATAAAATCGTAAAGCCAGTTTCTTTCCAATTGCTGTTACCAGTAAACTCTACTGTGCTGCCATTGTCTGCTTTATCTATTGAATCCTTTAATGTTCCTGTCGGATTGTTTTTTAACTCTTGCTGACGTAGTTGCTCGCGTTTTTCAGCAGATGTTTGTTTACCAGTCATAGGAAGAACCTCCAATTTGTTTATTTTTTACATTATACAGTATATTTGGAAATATGAACAAATTAATAATCTGCTATAGCCATAGTTAATACAATAGATAGGCGAGTCCTATTTGTAGATTTGAAAGAGGCTATATGGTTCCAGTCCGAATAATTAAATAATGTTTTTGAATTGGCATGTGAAGGAGGTTTTTAGAGGACCGAGCTACATGATATAAATAAAATTGAAGGAGCTATTAGTGTTAATCCTAACAGCTCTTTTTTTTAGTTAAGCAATAGTATTTAGTGACCAAACGTAGTCACTTAATTATTAAAATGCAGTGTTTAATCCTCAAAATCTTCGCTTGCTAAGGAACGTTTTTTACACAACCAAACAAAATAGTGTCTAAATATAGACACCATAAATAAAGCTTGATAATAAAGAGTTTTTATAAAAATATACTTTTGAAAAAATCCCGTAAATAGGTACAGCCACTAAATAAATTCTCTAAGCGTCGCTATGTTCTAGTATTGCCTTAACCCACAACTCAGAAGAGGGAGGCAGTGAAAGAAGAAGCTTAGCTTAAATACAAACGAAAGCCAATAATAATTAACAGCACAGACAGCATCTGCAATATGACTTTGCCTGGTATTTTTTTCGATAGCAGTACGCCAAGCTGGGAGCCGATTAGTACGCCGAAGCCACCCCATAATACAATTTGCCAATCAATACTGCTATAAAAGATTTGCGATATAGCTCCTACTGATGAATAAATGGTAAGTGAAAATATGGACGTTGCGGTAGCGATATGTGTTGGAACCTTAAAGCCATATATCAATATTGGTACAAGTAGCCAACCGCCACCAATTCCTAAATAGCTGGAAAGCACCCCCATCAGAAATCCAATTGGGAGGATGTAGGCTATTGGTAAATGTGCAGCATCTTCCAAAACAGCGTATTCTTCACTTGCGGCAGCAATTTCATCCTTCGCCGTGCCGTCTTGCCCTAATTGAAGAGCTTTTTTTCTTCTTAGATTTGCAAACGGAGAATTTTTGGCGAATAGAAATATTCCTAAAGCAACTAATATTGTTGCGAAAATAACATAAAAGTAACTCGATGAGTAGATTTGCAGAAGCCATACACCGAGGATAGAACCAGGGATTGCACCAGCACTAAGTGTTATGCCTGTGCGGTAATGAATTCGTTTTTGTTTTGCATAGCCGACTACCCCTGATAGGGAGTTAATTAAAACAATCACGATTCCAGAACCAGCAGCAAGGGCAGGATTCATTTGAAACACCAGCAATAATGCAGGAACAAAGATAAAGCCGCCACCAGCACCGACAATTGTTCCATAGCCACCTGCAATAATGCCAATGATAACCAATAATAAACCTGTTAGGATATCCATCATCGTTCCTCCTTTTTCTTATACCTTAAGGCTATCAAAGGAGGGGACGATTGTATATTTGAATAATTTTATAGCCTATAAGCAACTGTTATACCCATTATATAAACCTAAAGTTAATAGGAAAAAGCAGGCTGTTTTTAGATAAAACGCCTGCTGAAAAATTTACTGGCGAATAAATTGGACGAAATATTTCAAACCAGATTTTTTAAAGCGATGGGATTTCTGTACCATCCATAAATCACGGGATATAAGGAAATTAGTAATCTTTACTTCATGCAGTGTACCGCTCTTTAATTCCTTTGTTACAGTTAATCTTGGCATGATGCTGACACCTAAATCGGCTTCAACAGCACTTTTTATTGATTGATAGCTTCCTAGCTCCATCGCGCTTTTAATATTAGCTAGCACACCATGCTCGTTTAAAGCAGTTTCCACAATTAGTCTTGTACCAGAATCTATTTCTCTCCAAATCATTTTTGCTTCAGAAAGCTCTTGGATACTGATATGATCCCTGCTGCTCCAAAAATGAGCAGGGGAGGTGATGAGAATTAGTTCATCATCTGCAAACTTTTCGCGGATAAGCTCTTTATTTTCTACAGCTCCTTCAACAAAGGCAATGTCAATTTCATTATTTTCAAGTTTTGCCAATATGGTAGGGGTGTTGCCAATGGAAAGGCTAAACTTTAAGTCTGGATAGCTTCTGCTGAATTCTCCGAGTAAACCAGGCAATAAATATTCGCCGATCGTCGAGCTTGCCCCGATATTTAAGACAATCTCCTCATTTCCGGTCAATTCCTGGATTGCCGCAAAGGAAAGCTTGGAATACTCTACGATTTCCTTTGCAAATGGATAGAGAATTTCACCTGCTTTAGATAACGTTAATTTCCCGGCATTTCGTTCAAACAGCTGTGCTTTATAGACTTCCTCTAATTGTCGTATTTGCCTTGTCACTGCTGGCTGTGTGACAAAGCTTAAGCGAGCCGCCTGACTAATCGTGCCTTCCTCAACAACAAGGCAAAACATTTTCAAACTTTCTATATTCACGTAATAATCTCCACCTTAAAAAGTAATTTATCCAGAATGAAGCTATTACTTAACATCTGCAACACATCGAAAGCCAAGATGCCCAGATGAACTGTCTGGTGTATTGGAGGTCCGGGCAGCAACACGATAACGATTGCAATAGGATTCATGACAAAGGTAGGAGCCACCCCTCATAATTCTTGTTTCCCCGTTTAAAGGGCCTTGCGGATTTGTCCGTCCGCCTCGATCATGAATGCTTCTGCTAAACCAGTCGGAGCACCATTCCCATACATTGCCGGAAGTATTATACAGCCCGTATCCGTTCGGCGGGAAAGACTGAGCCGGAGCAGTTCCTGCATAGCCGTCTTCCTTTGTATTTATTCTTGGGAATACACCTTGCCATATATTGCAATAATGCTCGCCGTTTGGTGTTAGTTCGTCTCCCCAAGGATATTTTTTTCTTTCAAGTCCGCCTCTGGCAGCATATTCCCACTCGGCTTCAGTAGGGAGTCGCTTGCCTGCCCAGCGGGAAAATGCATTGGCATCATTCCAAGAAATATGCACAACAGGGTGGTTCATACGATCTTCAATATGAGAGCCAGGACCTTCAGGTGCTTTCCAATATGCTCCGTTAACACCGTGCCACCAAGGCGTATTGGGAACAGGCGGTGTTTGCCTCAGCTGTATCGGTGAGAGGAACAGATAAAAAACAAAGGACCAGCCGAAGTTTTCGGCTTCTGTTACATAGCCCGTATCCTCCACAAATGCTGCAAACTCTTCATTTGTGACACAATAAGAATCTATTAGAAAGGAATCAAGCTCAATTTTGCGGACGGGACCTTCACCGTCTGCTGGAAACCCTTCCTTTTCTGTTGTCCCCATAAAAAACTCACCTCCTTGTAACTGGACCATTTTATTTCTAAACTTCACATCCAGATTAGCTGCAGGTAGTTCAACATATGTTTGCATACTTTTCCTTTCTGTTTCTTTTCTCCGAACTGCACAGCATGACTGTATTTCCTTCATTTCATATCACTTCCCCTTGTGTTAGGTTGTTTCGGTGAATGACTGACTTTCGGTCTATAATAGTCGAATCTATAAGAACTTCTTCATTAAATTCTACAGTACCCTGCAGATAACGGAATAAAAGACTTGCTGCTTCCATCCCCATTTGAAAGGCTGGAACATACACACTAGTCACAGCGGGAAAGCATTGTTCTCCGTCACCGAATCGATGCTCAATTGTAGCAATTGATACATCATGTGGAACCATTAATTGAAGATTGTTTAAATAATTGATTGTCTGCTGGACGATGGAAATATCTTGTACTAAAAGGGCAGTAGGCTTATCATCTTTACTAAAAATATGATTTAATAACTGGATATAAGCTTCAAGACTGCCTGTATGATTATGAACATCAATTTGCAGCAAGTCTTTATTTGCTGCTGAATATTCGTGCGTGACGCTTTTGATTATTTTTTCCTCTGTGCTGATGATGGCAATATGTTTATGATGATGGCTAGTAAAATGATCTAGCAGGTCTTTGTTGTATTGCTTGTACTTTGCATATACATTTAACCCAATATGGTCGACTGTTTTCTCTCCAATATAGACCATCGGCATTTTTAATTGGAGAAGCTCCAGGAAGGCGTCGCAGATAAGCGGGGTTCCACCCAATATGAGTCCGTCAATTTTCTTTTGTTTAATAAAGCTGTAATACTGGGGAGGGCAATCATTTCCTTGAATTTGCTCTTTAGTAGCTGTTTCATTGATTAATAAGAGGTGATACCCATACTTTATCAATAGTTTGTTAACTCCATTAATGAATTCAAGTAAATATGTATTGGATGTGCCTTCAATAGAAGAGGTTTGAAACGGAAAATAAAGACCAATTAGTTTCGTTTCATTATTCGCTAGATTTTGAGCGATGGAGCTTGGTGTAAAATTCAGCTTCTCCACAGCATCCATTACCTTTTTTTCTGTTTTGCTGCTTGTGTAGCCACTTTTATTTAGTACTCTAGAAACAGTGGAGATAGAAACTCCTGCTAGATTTGCAACATCATAGATAGATACCTTCAATATACTCACCACTTTTTTATATTTATTGATAGATAGAAGCCTTAAAAGGGAACTGTGGAAGCGCTTCTATATTAATAATGTTAATTTATCATTAAAGCATGAACAGGTCAATCGTGTATAAAAGTTCGTTATACCCTATAAATATATTGTTATTGCAAGCGTTTAACAATTTTGATAAATTGTACATAACAAAACGATAAGCGCTTTCAAATTTATTCATTAAAATGTGGAAGCGCTTCTACATTTGAAAATAGAGGAGAGATACATATGCGAGCCATAATGGTGATGTTTGATACGTTAAATAGACACATGCTTCCAAACTACGGATGTGATTGGATCCATGCACCTAATTTTAAAAAGCTAGGGGAAAAAACAGTAGTGTTTGATCAGTCCTATGCAGGCAGTTTGCCATGCATGCCGGCAAGAAGAGAGCTGCATACAGGCAGATACAATTTTCTGCACCGCAGCTGGGGCCCAATTGAACCTTTTGACAATTCCATGCCTGAAATCTTGAAAAAAAATGGCGTCTATACCCATTTAGTAACAGATCATCAGCATTATTGGGAGGATGGGGGAGCAACTTACCATACAAGATACAACTCCTTCGAATTAGTTAGAGGACAAGAGGGAGATCCATGGAAAGGGCATGTTAAGGACCCGGATTATCCGGAAACAGAAACAGCAAAGTCCCTTGCGAGTAGTAATATGTACAGACAGGACTTAGTTAACCGGACCTATTTTGAAGAAGAGCAAAATCACCCGCAGACTACAACATTCAACTTGGGCATGCAATTTATTGAAAAGAATAAGGAGGAAGATAATTGGTTTTTACAGCTCGAAACATTTGACCCGCATGAACCATTTTTCTCTTATTCGTACTACAAAGAACTTTATCCTCATGAATATAGTGGTAAGCACTTTGATTGGCCGCCATATTATTTTGTCCAGGAAGGTGAAGAAGTCGTCTCACATGGGAAGTACGAATATGCAGCATTATTGAGCATGTGCGACCATTACTTAGGCCAAGTAATTGATTTAATGGACAAAAATGATATGTGGAAAGACACGATGCTTATCGTCAATACAGATCACGGCTATTTATTAGGAGAGCATGGCTGGTGGTCGAAAAGTGTGATGCCTGTTTATGAAGAAATTGCGCATACACCATTATTCGTTTGGGACCCGCGAGTAGGCGTTACAGGGGAAAGACGACAGTCGATTGTACAAACAGTTGATATAGCGCCAACATTGCTCGAATTCTTTGGTGTTTCACTGCCTGACAATATGGATGGACAGCCCCTACGCCAAACCATTCAAGCAGATGTACCTATAAGGGAAACAGCATTATTTGGATACCATGGAGGTCATGTAAATATAACAGATGGTAATTATGTATACATGCGGGCACCTGTCGCACCAAAAAATGAGCCACTCTATGAATATACATTGATGCCAACACATATGAGGCAGCCATTTGCACCAGAAGAGCTGCAAAACATTGAAATTCAACAACCGTTTCCTTTTACGAAGGGCTGCCAGACAATGAAAATTAAGGCAGGCGACGGCTTTGTGAATGCATTTCAATTTGGTTCTAAGCTTTTCGATGTTCATAATGATCCAAACCAAATCGAAGAACTTGAAAATATAGAAGTAGAATTACAGCTTATTGAAAAGATGGCTGCACAAATGCGGAAAAATAATGCTCCTGTAGAACAATTCGCACGATTAGGCATACCAGAGGATGGCCACATGACAGCAGAAGAGCTACAAAGGCAGAAAGAAGAGGTTCGGAAAAAAGAAAAATTATTAGTGCTTCCAAATCATCCATGGGAAAGGGCTGCCCAAAATCAGCTGCGTGCATTATTGAATATTACTCCAGAAGAAAAGCGCGTTGAATTATTGAACCAGTTTGAAGAATTTGTCTTAATGTCAGCGTTAGATGGAGTGTCAACAGAGACTGTCCATGAGTTCATTGAGACAACTTATGAAAAGGAGCATAAAGCAATGGCCCAGTACTTTACAGGCTTGGCAGGAAGAACAAGCTAACAGGAATTTTGCTAAGAAAGGATGATGACAATGTATCTTGTTATGGATATGGGAGGAACATTTATTAAATATGCCCTGCTTAATTCTGCAGGAACGATTATCACCAAAAACAAAAAGCCGACAGTTAAAACAAATCTGCCTGATTTTAAGGAAGCTTTATTTTCCATCATTGAAGAGCATGATTTAACTAGCATCAAAGGGATTGCGATAAGCTGTCCAGGTACAGTGGATGTTAATAGCGGAGTTATCTATTATGGTGGCTCCTTCCCATTTTTGCATGAGGTAAATCTTGCTGGCATGATAAAAAGCAGATATAACATAGAAACAACTGTGGAAAACGATGGGAAATGTGCGGCATTGGCTGAACTTTGGCTTGGCAGTATAAAAGGAAAAAAAGATGCTGTTGTATTAGTGCTTGGGAGCGGCGTTGGTGGTGGAGTTATTTTAGATGGAAAACTGCATCGCGGAGTGAATCTTTCAGCAGGGGAAATCAGCTATGTTATGAGCAATTTAGATCCAAACACGAAAGAAACAAGCTTTATGGGCGCTTTAGGCTCTGGGGCATTAATGGTACGAAGAATAGCGGAAGTTAAGCAGCTTGATGACTTAACGGATGGTGAGGCCGTATTTAATTATATAAACAATGGCGATGTAGAAGCAATGAAAATTTTTGATGAATTCTGCATACATGTAGCAGGTCAAATCCTTAATCTTCAATATATTTTAGACCCAGAGATATTTGCCATTGGCGGTGGTGTCAGTGCTCAAAGGATTGTATTAGAGCGAATTAAGTGGGCAGTGGGGGAAATTAAACAGGCAAACCCGATGCATATGGCAAACCCGGGTATTGTTGCTTGTCATTTCCGCAATGACGCTAACCTATATGGAGCATTGTACCATTTCTTTGTTAGCAAAGAGGGAGCATTTGTAAACTGAAAAAGGATGGAGGCAGAATTTTGCTGTCTCCACATTATGTAAATATTTGTGGAAGCGCTTCTATACTTTATAATGTAACTTTACGGAGGGAAAACAGATGAGTACAAAATCAAGAGCCCAAAAAAGCGATATATTTTTCTATTCACTTGGCGGTTTTGGTTCCAATCTTTTATTCACATTAACAACGTCATTTTTAATGTATTTCTACACAGATGTATTTAAAATATCACCTTTGGCAGTAGGTTCGGTATTTTTGATTGTTAGGGTTATTGATGCAATTTTAGATCCATTTATTGGTATGCTAGCAGACAGAACAAGAAGCAGGTGGGGTACATATCGTCCGTGGTTAATGTTTGGTTCGCCATTATTAGCAGCTATGACATTGCTGTTATTCAGTGCACCTGATTTAAGTTCATCTAATAAAATCATTTATGCGATTGCTGTATATGTTGGTTATTCTTTAGTTTCTTCAATCGTTAATATTCCTTATCATGCCTTAACACCAATTTTGAGTCAGGACCCAAGTCAGCGGACAGTCATTGTTACAGCTAAACAGCTTATGGGCAGCCTCGGAACATTGTTGATTTCTGGTGCTGCACTGCCTGTCGTCGCTTTCTTTGGCAGTGGCGAAAAAGGCTGGTTCTTCACCACATTAGCATTTTCTGTCGTAACGATTGCATCCTATTGGTTCTGTGCAGTCGGTGCTAGAAATGCAGATAATGAAGAAGTTAATAATCAAAAAGCAATGAATTCACATGACGGACATCCTCCGCTTAAGGAACAGCTGAAAATTATTTCAAAAAATGGTCCGTTACTTGCATTATTAATTGCTGGATTTGCAAATATGACAGCACAAATTGTCAACTCGCAAACTGCTATTTATTACTGGCAATATAATATTGGCAGAGAGGATTTATACTCCCAATTATTTATTTGGGGGACATTGTTATCAATTCCTGCGTTTCTGTCTATTCCATGGTTTGTCAACAAATTTGGTAAGAAAAGAGTGTTTATTGTTTCGTGCTTGATAACTATATTACCGCTTGTCATTTTGTTATTCTCTTCCTATGAAAATATAGCGGAAATTTTTACACTATCTGTTTTAGTGAAGGTTCTCGGTCCGTTATCAGGTGTTCTGCCATGGATAATGATTGCAGACTGTGTTGATTATGGAAAATGGAAAACAGGCATTAACGGATCAGCAACTATTCACTCGATGATGCTGTTTACAAATAAATTAGCTGCAGCACTTGGCGGGATTCTTGCTGGTGCTCTCCTTGGCGCTGCCGGTTATGTGGCAGGTCAGGAGCAATCAACAGAAGCATTAAATATGATTACCTACCTTTACTTCCTTGCCCCTGTTATTGGCTATATTATCGCTATAATTGCGTTTAAATTTTATGGCATTACGCCAGAGGTACAAGCTAAAATGGCAAAAGAAATAGACGAAAAAGAGAATCCAAATAGTGTAGTAAGTTAATATTTTCTCAAATAAGCCACACTTTCTGTTAAGTCTGGCTTATTTGAGAGAAAGAAAGAAAGCGCTTCCTTTAAACTATTTGTATATAAAAATTCGTTATACCCTATAAATTTAATGATATTGCAGAAGAGCGTTTATTCTGATAAATTTGTGCTAACACCAATAATGAAAGTGCTTACAACACAAGTGTGGAAGCGCTTCTATATAAGCGTGGAGGTGATTAAAGTACTAATTCAAGTAAGTTAGGATAAATCGGTATGAAATCATAAGGGGGAAACGTATGCAAAGCGCAAATGCAAGTGTAAAGAAGAGTGAGGTTGTATTTTATTCTTTTGGCGGGTTTGGTTCAAATTTATTATTCGTATTTACTACTTCCTTTTTAATGTTTTTCTACACAGATGTATTTAAGATTTCACCTGCAGCTGTTGGTACTGTGTTTTTGGTTGTTAGATTGATAGATGCCTTTTTAGATCCTTTTTTAGGTATGCTTGCAGATAGAACGAGGAGCAGATGGGGCACATATAGACCATGGTTAATCTTTGGCTCGCCACTGCTGGCAATGTCAACATTGCTGCTGTTTACAGCACCTGAATTAAGTCCAACAGGTAAAATCGCCTATGCGATTGCCGTATACGTCGGATATTCCTTTGTTTCATCAATCGTTAATATACCTTATCACGCACTTAGTGCGGTGTTAAGTCAAGAAACAACACAGAGAAACTGGATTGTTACAGCAAAGAATTTTATGGGTAACCTTGGAAGCTTAGCAGTTTCAGGCTCTGTGCTGCCATTAGTAGCTTTTTTCGGAAGTGGACAGAAAGGCTGGTTTTTTGCCACACTCTTGTTCTCGATTGCGTCTATTTTCTCCTATTGGCTTTGTGCTTACGGTTCAAAGCAGCATGATAATAAAGAAATTAACAACCTAAGGTCAATGGTCGAACAAAAAGAGCATCCTACTATTAAAGAACAGCTGAAATTAATCTCTACAAACAAACCACTTGCCATTCTTTTACTTGCAACTGTAGTTAAAATGGCAGCCTTAATGTCCACCTCATCGATTGCTATTTATTATTGGCAATATAATATTGGCAGACCTGATTTATATTCACAGCTATTTATTTGGGGAACAATTCTTGCTATTCCTGCTTATTTTGTGACACCCTATCTCGCCAAAAAATACGGAAAAAAAGCACTGTATAATTTCAGCTGTTTTATAACGATTATACCATCAGCGATTCTTTTATTTACACCGTCAGAATATGTAATGACAATCTTTGTATTATCAGTTTTCGTTAAAGTCCTCGGTCCATTCACAACTGTATTGCCGTGGATGATGCTACCAGACTGTGTGGACTATGGAAAACTTAAAACAGGCATAAACGGCTCTGCAACAGTCCATTCCATGATGATTTTTATTAATAAGGTTGGAGCAGCAATCGGCGGACTTTTGTCTGGTGTACTGCTTGGTGTTGTCGGTTACGTTGCAGGACCACAGCAGCCTCCAGAAGTATTGAGCATGATTAACTATGTGTACTTCCTTGTTCCGATTATTGGTTATGCACTTGGCTTAGTATTTATGAAGTTCTATCCGATAAACAATGACTACCATTCTAAAATACTAGCAAAAATAAATAAAAAAGACATGAATAGCCAGCCACCTGCTCTATAAATTTAAGGGAGGGTAATGATTACGATGAAGAAAAGGCCGCATATTATTTTGTTTAATCCAGATCAATGGCGTGGGGACGTGCTCGGCCATATGGGGAACCCAGCTGCAGTTACTCCTAATTTAGATAAAATGACAAGAGAGGACGGTGTATCCTTTCGTAACGCATTTTGCCAAAATCCTGTATGTACACCAAGCCGCTGTTCGTTTATGTTTGGCTGGTATCCTCATGTAAGAGGGCATCGCACTATGTATCACATGATGAGCGAAGAGGAGCCTGTACTATTAAAGACATTAAAGAATAATGGATATCATGTCTGGTGGGGTGGGAAAAATGATCTTGTCCCTTCAGAAAATGGCTTTGATGCGTATTGCGATATGAAGTATGAACCGGAAAATCAGCCAAAGCCGATGTTTGGCGGTATGTTCACAGGTGGTGAGGATAACTGGCGGGGGTTGCCTGGCAGTGACACGTATTACTCGTTTTTAGTTGGCAAGCTGGAAAAGGAGCAAGGAGAAGAATGCTATTATGACAGTGATTGGGCCAATATCTTTGGCGCAATTGAACAGATTAAAAACGCGCCAGAGGATAAGCCGCTTTGCATTTACTTGCCTATACTTTATCCCCACCCCCCATATGCGGTGGAGGACCCTTGGTACAGTATGATAGATAAATCAAAACTGCCTAACCGTATCAAAGCAGAGGACCTTTCAAAAGATATGCCGTCAATGCTGGCAGGACTGCGGGAAAGATATAACATGGAAGGGTGGTCTGAGGAGCGCTGGACTGAGCTAAGGTCGGTGTACTACAGCATGTGTGCTCGCGTTGATTACCAATTTGGACTATTAATGCAAGCACTAAAAGAGGCGGGGATTTATGATGATACAGCTGTCTTTTTCTTTTCCGATCATGGTGACTTTACAGGCGATTATGGATTAGTAGAAAAAACGCAAAATACTTTTCAAGATTGTTTGACAAGAGTACCATTTATCGTTAAACCACCAGCACACCACCAAATCAAACCAGGAATCAGCGATGCATTAATCGAGCTTGTGGACTTGGCTGCGACAGTACATGAAATGGCAGGGATAGAGGCAGATTACACCCATTTCGGACAGTCTCTTTCACCATTAATTGCAGGAATAAAAGAAGAACATCGTGAAGCAGTATTTTGTGAAGGCGGTAGAATGCATGGGGAATATCATTGCAATGAGTCTGCACCTGCAAATGAAGACACATCAATGCTTTATTGGCCAAGAGGTGAAATGCAGCGCAGTGAAGGACCAGAGCACACTAAAGCAACGATGATTCGCACAAAAGACTATAAATATGTAAAAAGAGTGTACGAAGAAGATGAATTATACGACATTAAGCAAGATCCAGAAGAAACTACTAATCGTATAAATGATCCAAATTTAACTTCCGTTCTGTTCGATTTAAAAGAAAAAATGCTAGATTTTTACCAGCAAACCTGTGACGTTGTTCCACATAAAAGATCGAGCAGGGAAGCGAAAGCACACTAACAAAAAAAGTGAGTTCGATATTTTATCGGACTCACTTTTTTTATTAAAGGTATTTTAAAAAAACGATTATTTTTTTCTGCTAGAAGAACTTTTTATTCCTAAAATTTTCATGATTCGCAAAACCTTCTTATGATTAACGTTTTGTCCACGCTTTGCAAGCTCCTCGCGAATTCGGCGGTAGCCATACCGGCCTTCATGCTCATCAAAAATTGTTTGTATTTCAACCTTTATATCAGCATCCTTATCAGGTCGGCTCATTTGTTTCAGCAGGTTATAATAAGTGCTTCGTGGAATATTAACGTACTTCACAAGAGCTGTTACCGGATATTGCTTCCTTAATTCATAGACTATTTTGGCTTTGTCTTGATTGGTGATGTTTTCTTGTTTAGACATAAGCAATTCTAGTTTTGTTAAGTAGTCATTTTCCATATCTTGCTGCCTTTTGTTTGCTATCAGAGGAACGGAAGTTTTTTGCTTTTTTGAATTATTTGATTTTGATGTCATATATATCCCTCAGTAAAAGTTGAATTTCTATTCCATTTAAAATGTAATAATGAACAAGATTGGCAGCTTATCCTTAGCTGAACTATCTCGTAATTACATCTAGTTTAATGTGTTTCAAAAATTTTGTATAGGTTTTGCGAAAAAATCTGGCATTACATATTAATTAGTAAGGTGACTTACTAGACGGACACTTTCCTAAAAAATAGTATGCAAAACACATTGATTTATGCCATTTAGGATATAGGAATTGTAATGTAGAAGTAATAGTGGCTATATATAGTCACTATATTAAAACCATTGATAATACTGAAACAATAAAATGTTTTTATGTATATGAATACACGAGTGAAAAGATAAAGACACTTACTGTCGAGACTCGCTTGAAAAGAAATAAATTACAGAAGTATTAAGCAATTAAAATCCATCTGCTAACCATGTCAAAAAAAGTCGAATATAAGCACGTAAGGAGACAATAATCAGTACAGCTTATGTTATAATTACTTATGGAACAAGTGTACGAGATATAATTACTGCATCCGTGTTTGCACACAACATGTAGCTGCACAAAAACTAACTCAGTAAAGTCTAAAAAATTATACGCATCCAATATAATAATAAATTAATAAAATAAGCATATATAAAAGGTAATGTTAACAAACGAAAATAACAGGATTTAAGCAAGCAGATATACAGGAGGAAGTTAGCTTGAACACATATATAGTCATGCAAGGAAGCAAATACCATGAAGTAAGGGACATGGGAATAATCTGGTCACCGAAAATCGCTAAAGGTGGCAGTATCGAGCATTCGTGGGAAAGAATGAAGGAAGTGAAAAAGGGCGACCGCATTTTTCATTATGTGAAAGGAAATATTGTGGCGATTAGTATTGCGAAAGAGGATTGTGTGGAAGCAACAAGGCCACTAATTTTGCAATCAGACCTTTTTGATGATGAAGCTGGGTACCTAGTTGAGGTCGAGTATTATGAACTGGACAAATCGGTAAATGTAAAAGAGAAATTCGCCGTTATTTCACCACTGCTTCCAATCAAATATTCACCTTTCCAAGACGATGCAAGTGGAAATTCAGGCTATTTGTACCCATGTAATGAAGAACTAGCGATCAAGTTGTTAGAGCTGATTGGCGAATTAAATATTTACTTAATAGATACAGAGCAGCTCGAATTATCGATGGATTACATCAAAGTAACAGAGCATAACACATTAATACCAGTTATTGCCGAAACAGAATCAGAAGTGAAAACAAAAATCCGTTTAGGACAGCAACGATTCAAGAAGGACTTAATGTCCTTATGGGGCTGCAAATGTGCATTATGCGATATCGAATTGCCAGAGCTGCTGAAAGCAAGCCGCTCCAAACCATGGAAAGACAGCACAAACGAAGAACGAAACGATCCATACAACGGTATCCTGCTATGCAGTAATCACGACGCCTTATACGAAAACGGTAAAATTGCCTTTGACGGTCAAGGCAGACTCCACATCTCACCTGAGATTAATGAAGAAGATTACTTAAAATACGGGTTATTGACGAAAAAGAAAATTAAGTTAAACCAAGACAATAAGGTATACTTCAAATGGCATAAAAGAAACATCTGGAGCAAAGCAATCGGCACAAATGAAGAAACAGAAAGCCAAGAAGAAGAAGTAATAGAACAGCCTTAAACAAGGGCTGTTTTTTTTCGTAAAATAGATTTTTCGGAATATTCCATTTGACAATGAAAACGGTTTACGATATATTTTAGCAATAAGTGGCATTGTTACTAATACTATATTTATAGTTTATTAGGCAAAACCCATCATACGTTTCAAGCAAAATAAATATGGGAGGTCGCCGTTTTGTTGATACATAAGGTACTCAACAATAATGTTGTTATATGTAAAGATGCTGAACTGAACGATATTATTGTTACAGGCAAAGGGATCGCCTTTCAAAAGATTAAAGGCGATGAAATTGAAACAGCATCAGACATTAAAGTTTATACCTTAAATAACTCAACGGTGAAGAAGAAGTTCCAGGAGGTTGTATCACAGATTCCAATTGAGTATATGGATATCAGCGAGAAGATCATTGATTATGCCAAACGAACAATTGGAAAAGAAATAAACGATACTATCTATGTAACTCTCACAGATCATATTTACAGTACATGTGAGCGCTATCGCCAGCAAATTAAGCTTAAAAATGACTTATACTGGGATATTAAACGATTATATAAAGAAGAATTTAAAGTCGGAGAAAAAGCTGTTGATAAAATCAGACAAGTGTTTCAGTTGGATTTACTTGACGATGAAGCTGCATTCATAGCAATGCATTTCGTGAATGCTGAGCTCGATAATAACGTCAATGACGTAGCGAGTATTACGATTGTTATTAACGATATTTTAAATATCGTCAAATACCATTTTAAAATCAGCTATGATGAGGACAGTATTAGCTATGGCCGTTTTATTACCCATTTGAAATTCTTCAGCTATCGGATATTAACCCAAAAGCCAAGCTTAGTTGAGGATAAGGAGCTGTTAAGCATTATTGCCGACAGATTTCCTGAAGCTGAAAAATGTGCCCACAAAATTGAAAAAATGTTGTTAGAGCATTATGATCATAAGCTAACCATCGATGAAAAATTTTATTTAATTATTCATATAGAACGAATTGTGAAAGAAAGTTGTTAGGATTGTTACCTTAAAGGCAAAACCTAAGCATTCACTAAAAATTATTTTTTAGTGCTGTGCTTAGGTTTTTTTTCATACAAAAAAGGAGGAAAACCCATGGATTACGCAAAAACAGCCAAAGATATATTAAAAGAAATTGGCGGAGAAGAAAACATAGTATCTGTTGTGCATTGCTATACGAGATTAAGATTTACATTAAAGGATGAATCGTTTATCGAGGATAAAAAAGTGGAGGACATTGACGGTGTTCTTGGCATCATGAAGTCTGGCGGTTTGTACCAGGTAATCATAGGTAATGATGTTGCCAAATGCTATAAGGAACTAATGAAAATTACTAACTTAGATGAAAATGAAACGAAGCGACCAGAAGGAAACAAACAAAAACAAAACATCATTAACCGCTTCTTTAATATGATTTCCGGTTGTATGGCTCCTGTTCTCCCTGCCTTAATTGCCGGAGGGATGATGAAGGTTGTTCAACTAATCATTGTCATGCTTGACATTTTGCCAGAAGAAAGTCAAAGCTATCGTTTATTCACAGCAATCGGTGACGCACCATTCTTCTTCCTGCCAATCCTGCTTGCTGCATCATCAGCTAGATATTTCAAAGTATCACAAACATTAGCTGTTGCAGTTATAGGTGTGCTAGTTTATCCAGACTTTATTACGATGATGGGTGAAGAAAGCGTTCACTTCTTCGGCATTCCAGTAACTGCCGCATCGTATTCCTATTCTGTTATACCTGTATTGTTAATTGTCTGGGCAATGAGTTATATTGAACCATTTGTAGATCGCATTGTTCCGACTGTTGCGAAGAACTTCCTATCGCCATTGCTAGTTTTACTCATTTCTGCTCCACTTGCCTTTATCGTGTTAGGGCCAATTGGTGCAATCGCGAGTAATTATTTCACAGATGCTCTTATGTTCGTGTATGACACTACAGGAATTGTTGCTGTTGTACTATTATCAGCCTTTATGCCGCTTATCGTTCTAACAGGGATGCACCAAGCATTTACGCCAATCATTCTCTCAAGCATCACTACATTAGGCTTTGATCCACTAATTTTAGTAGCTCAGCTAGCGAGTAACCTGTCACAGGGCGGAGCATCACTTGCAGTTGGGATGAAATCTAAGGTCAAAAAGCAAAAGCAAATCGCTTATTCTGCTGCATTCTCCGCATTACTTGGCGGTATCACAGAGCCAGCAATGTATGGAGTAACCGTAAAACTGAAAAAGCCAATGATCGCATGTATTATTTCCGGTGGACTCGTTGGTGCATTCACAGGCTTCTTCCAATTAAAAACATACGTAATGGCAACACCTGGTTTAATTTCTATCGGTGAATTCCTGGGTGGTGTCGGAAATACAAACATTATTGTTGCCGTTATCGCAAGCGCCTTAGCGATTATCCTGTCATTCACACTTACATGGTTTATTGGCTTTGATGAAAAAGAAGCAGATATTGATACAACGAAGAAAAAGAAATCAAGTACTGCACAAGCAACAAAGACAACAGAAAAAGAAATCGCAGTAGACAGTCCAGTCAGCGGCACCTTTGTACCACTGACAGAAGTAAAAGACTCTACCTTTTCGAAAAAATTAATCGGTGACGGGATTGCCATTTACCCTGACCAAAATAAAATAGTAGCTCCATTTGACGGAGAAATTGAAGCCTTCTTTGATTCCAAGCATGCGATTGGTTTAAAAAGTGATGATGGTATCGAAATTCTTATTCATATTGGCTTGGAAACAGTTAATCTAAACGGACAATATTTTACTGGTCATGTCAAAAAAGGCGACCGTGTGAAAAAAGGCGATGTGCTGATTTCATTTGATAAGGAAGCGATAAAAGAAGCGGGCTTTGATTTAGTAACACCAGTAATTGTCACAAACTCTGGAGACTATGAAGTGAAGATTCCTTCATTGGACCATATTAAGAAATTCGATGAAATCATGTATGTTAGCAAGGTTGATAACGCTTTAGTTGGTTAAAAAAACATAGAATGAGAGGAAGATAATAATGACTATTAAAGGATTTCCGAATAACTTTTTATGGGGCGGCGCTACAGCTGCCAATCAATTAGAGGGCGGCTGGAATCTTGGCGGTAAAGGTCCAAGTATTGCAGACATGTTCACTGGAGGCAATAAAGATAGAGCAAGAAGAATAACTCCAGAGCTTGAGGCTGATACATTTTATCCAAACCATGAAGCAGTCGATTTTTATCATCATTATAAAGAAGATATTCGCTTATTTGCAGAAATGGGCTTTAAAGCCTATCGCTTCTCAATCGCTTGGTCACGGATTTTTCCAACAGGTGAAGAAACAGAGCCGAATAGAGAAGGACTGGAATTTTACCATAATGTGCTGGATGAGCTGGAGAAGTACGGAATTGAACCAATTGTGACAATGTCTCACTATGAAAATCCGTTTCACCTAACAAAAACATATGGCGGCTGGGATAACCGCAAGTTAATTGATATCTTTATGCCATATGCTGAGTGTATTTTACGCGAATATCAGGATCGGGTCACATACTGGATTTTATTTAATGAAATTAACCTGCTCACACAGCCAATGGGCGGCTATTTTGCTGGCGGAATGATTTTAGAGGGTGTCGAAAACGAAGAAGAACGGCGCTACCAAGCAATGCATAATCAGCTCGTTGCCGGCGCAAAAACGGTAAAACTGGGAAAGTCTATCTCAGAAAGCTTTCAATTTGGCTGCATGATCGCCTATGTTGGAGCCTATGCATTAACATGTAAGCCAGAGGATGTAAGAGCACAGCAAAGAACAGACCAAATTCATAACTGCATTGCCGGAGATGTTCATGTGCGCGGGCAATATCCTGCCTTTGCGCACCGCTTCTTTGCAGAAAAAAATATTGATATTAACATGCTGCCAGAGGATGAGCAGATTTTACAAGATGGGGTTGTCGACTACTATACATTCAGCTATTACACAACAAATTGTGTTGCTGAAAATCCTGAAGGAGCAAAGGTATCTGGCAATGGCAGCGGCGGCTTGATGAACCCATATTTAAAAAACAGTGATTGGGGCTGGCCTATTGATCCAGAAGGCATTCGCTGGGCACTAAATAATATTCATGACCGTTATCAGCTGCCAACAATGATTGTCGAAAATGGCTTAGGCGCAGTTGATGTCGTCGAGGAGGATGGCTCTATTAATGATGACTACCGCATCGCTTATCTTGGCGCGCATATTGAACAAATGAAGGAGGCTGTTAAAGACGGAGTCAATTTAATAGGATATATGCCATGGGGCTGTATCGACTTAGTGTCTGCATCAACTGGCGAAATGAAAAAAAGATACGGGTTTATCTATGTCGACAAACATGACGACGGATCAGGAGATTTTGGCAGAAAGAAAAAGAAATCGTTTGAATGGTACAAAAAAGTGATTGCATCAAACGGAGAACTGCTGGAAAATGAGGCCCAATAAAATTACCTTAATCATGATGATTCTCGGTATAACGCTAATAGGCTTCAGTGTTGCGATATTCAGGCTAATTGCATTTGGTACAGATCCCTATAGCGCTATGAACCTTGGATTCACAAATATTTTTCCTTTATCATATGGAACGATGCAGCTTGCCGTAAACCTGGTTCTGCTCCTGTTTCAGCTGCGCTTTGCGAAAAAAACAATGGGCGTAGGGAGCTTTATTAACTTAATCTTGCTAGCGTATATGTCCGATTATTTTTTATATGTTCTTAAGACAGTACCTATCAATTATGAATTACTTGAAATTCGCATCCTGCTTTTACTGATAAGCTTAATTTTCTTAACATTTGCTATTTCTTTGTATACAATCAGCGACCTAGGAATTGCACCATATGACTGTTTATCTGTCTTTATGTCTGAAAAGTGGAGTATAAAATACCATTGGTGCCGCATTATGACAGATTCCACCTGTATCGCCATTGCGTTTTTGCTAGACAGTGAAATAGGAATAATAACTCTTTTTCTAGCATTATGTACAGGTCCGTTTGTTTCCTATTTTAACAAGAATGTGAGTATTCCGTTAAGATTAAGATACGATGGTATATACAGGGCAGCACACACTATTATTCAGCCTAAAATAGGCGGAGGTGCTTAAAACACCTCACATGGCCTTCCGAGTGCTCGGAAGGCTTGTTTTGTTTGTCGTAATTTGATGAACGATAAGGAATTGTTTAGATGATAAATATCTTTAATAATAGAATTAAAGATTATTATTGCGTAATCCTAAATACCTGACTTTCATACATAAAGGATGAATATAATGACTCAAGAAGCAAAAGCAGAAAATAAAAAGAGCTTGGAGAAATCAGATAATAAGAAAAAAACCAGGAAAAAGCTCCCTAAACAAATATTAATGATAATAGGGGTAGTTGCTTTAACGGTACTAATTTTCGGAGGATTTAAGCTGTATAAGGTATATACGGCAGGACAATTTACAAATGGTGCAATGGAATCAGCTGAAGGGAAAAAGCTCGATTATTTAGTCGAGGAGGACCCGAATGGAACAAATACCGAAGACATAAAGTACGCAGACTTTAATGAAGACGAAGTCATTACAACCATGCACAAAATGACACATCAAAAAGTCGTTTCCAGCAAAAAATGGGGCGCGGTGGAAATGACTAGTGCAAGAGTCAATCAGCTGTATATCATTGTAGAAAATAGCGACTTTGAAAATAAAGAGGGACTTCTGTATATTTTACAAAAATGGCAGAACAAAGACTTTAATTTGGTTGATGACGATCATAATTATTTGTGGAAGCTGCATGGCGGAAATGTTGGGGAAGCGACAGGGGTATTTACAGAGGAAGAAGAGAAGGAGTTTGTAGAGCGGGTGTTTTGAACCAGAGTTGTCTCTGGTTTTTAATTTGCCACTTTTTTATAGTTATTCTCTTGGATTTGGATATTTCAACCATGTTCTTTCCTATGCTAGATATAGTAGAATAGCACTATTGAGATGTAAGGAGAAATACAATGTCTAAAAAGAACTTTCTTTATTTATATATCGTAGTAAGTTTACTCTGGATTTTCGGAACAGACTTTTTGCTTACATTTGTTGATAGTCAGTCGACAATGCTTTTTCTGCAAAAATTAAAAGGAATATTATATGTTTGTTTTACTAGTGTACTAATTTATGTACTTATTGTCAGGAAAGAAGAGTTTGAGACAGTAACAGAAGAGAAAAAGCAGCTAAAGACACTGATTAATTCAATGGTTGATTTTGTTAACTTTAAGGATGGTAATGGTCGCTGGCTTGAGGCAAATGAAGCTGGCTTGAAGCTTTTTCAGCTTGATGGGGTTGATTTTAGAGGGAAAAAGGACTCTGAGCTCGCTAAATATACAGATTTTTATCATGATGCACTAATGTATTGCGAAACTTCTGATAAAGAGGCTTGGAAGGCAAAAGAAGTTACCAGATGTCTTGAATATATTCCCCTACCTAACGGGGAAATAAGAACGATTGATACGATAAAAGTTCCCAATTTTAACGACGATGGCAGCCGCCACTCACTGGTAGTAATTGGCCGTGATATTACAGAGCACCTAAATACAGAAAAAGATCTCAGCATGACGAAGCAGCAATACCAATCACTTTTCGAGAATAACCCAGACATGGTGTATGTACTCGATTTAGACGGGAATGTTGTTAATGTGAACCGTCAGTTTGAGAAGATTACTGGTTATAGTGCAGATGAATTTAATGGGAAAAGAATTGTAAGCTTAGTGACGGAGGAGTTTCAGGAGCTTCTTCGTGAGAATTTGTTAAACTCGATACTTCAAGGTAAATCAACTACAAAAGAAACAAAAATTATTAAAAAGGACGGCAGTATCAGTGATATTTCCTGTACAACATTTCCAATGATGCTTGATGGTGAAATCGTCGGTGTTATTGGCTATGGCAGGGATATAACAGCTATTAAGGAAACAGAAGCAATGCTTCGAAAAGCAGAAAAACTGTCTGTCGCCGGAGAACTAGCCGCAAGTGTTGCACACGAAATTCGCAATCCACTGACATCCATTCGCGGCTTTATCCAATTAATGAAATCGGAAGAAACAGCTTCAAATAAAGCTTTTCACAATATTCTACTAGATGAAATCGACAGAATTAATGATATCGTCAGTGAGCTGTTATTATTGGCAAAACCACAGGAGCTGAACTATGTAAAGGCTAGAGTAGAGAGCATTATGAGCTCAGTTTTCGGTCTGCTTGAATCACAATCAAACCTATACGGTGTAGAATTGAACTCAAAAATAATTGGCACACTTCCTGAGATTGACTGCGAACCAAACCAATTAAAACAGCTGTTCATCAACATCATCAAAAACTCAATAGAAGCAGAATCCACAAAAGTAAACATAACAATTAAAAACACAGACAACGGATTTGTGCAAATAATCGTAAAAGACAATGGCTGCGGAATCGAAAAAGATCGCATTAAACGCTTAGGGGAGCCATTCTATTCAGCGAAAGAAAAAGGCACAGGGTTAGGATTAACAGTCAGTTACCGGATTGTTCAGGCACATAAAGGACAGGTTCGGTATGCAAGTGAGGTTAATGAAGGTACAGAGGTGGAAATTTTACTGCCAGTAACAATAGATTAATAGGAGGAAGGACATTTTAGCTTAATGTTAATATGTCCTTTTTTATTGTATATGGGAATACGTTGTTAATATTTTACATATTAGTGGCAATACATTAAAATATATGCATAATATTACAGATAGCAGAGGTGTACTAGTTGAGGAAATTCTCCATTTTTCTATTCATTATGAGCACAATATTATTAAATGCGTGTAACGGACAAACAGACAATATTACTTATGCCATGATCGTTGTAGTTAATAACAAGGAATATAACGGAACTGAAACAGTGAAAGACGAAGGGATTAAAATGGGTGAAATGATAGGAGAGATTGAAAAAGAGACACCAGTAGATGTAATGCCTGAGAATAATCAATCTAATAGCTTTGAGGTTGGTTCCAAGATATACTCTGTGCAAGGTACAGATCAATATATCATTGTTATAGACAAGGATAATGAAGAGCATTTATTGGAGAGGGCTCCTAGTGATGAATAATTCAATCTTTAACTGGGCTTATTTATACAATTTTTAATATAAATATGGTGAATTTCAAAAATACATTTGAGAAATGTGATTTTGTAGTACAGTGGCAATAGCATTGGTTCTAAATATTAAATACTAAGGTTTAGGTAAACTTCTTTTAAAGTTAAAATTAAAGGAAACCAATAGGCTGAAAATTTATACATGTAATAATAAGAGAATGTTTTTATGTTATCTTCCATAAGAATGGAGAACCCAGTTTTTGAGTTACTAGCTGGGTATTTTCATTAAGATATGGAATCTCCTGAAGAAGCTTTACTAGAACTTGAAAGTAAGTCCCACTAAGAGGAACATGGAGACCAAAAAAAACACATTTACGCGAAATGAACAAACTAGGAGCGAATATAGAGGACAAAAAATAATTCTCGCCGATAAAAAGATTAACAGTAGAAAGATAAGGTTATTAGGATAGGCGATTTCAGATTCCAAAACATTCATACTAGGAGAGAATCGAATGAGAATTATAAATATAATCCGAGGTAATATAATATTAGAAAAATTTTTAACATACTTACCAATAGTAATAATTCTTTTTATGCCCGATGAGTTAACACCTATTACGATACCGTTTTTGCTAATTCTTATGTTTGGTATGGTTTATTTCTCCAACTATCTATTTGTAGTTCCTATAAAAAGAGGTATTTTGCTAAGTCTAACCTGTTTAGTAATTATAGTATTATTTTTTCTAGTTATCACTACTTTCTTTAACTTGGACTTAACTGTAGTGTTAATTTTAACTTTTCTTGTAGCTTTTATTACCTCCATAATAATTAAGGGATAATATCAGGCATGGTTTGGTTAGAGTGAGGAAACACGTATAAATTGCACTAATGTTCTTAGCCCATCTATCTAACAGCTAAAAAATAAAATAGGAAAAAAACGTTGAATATTCAGCGTTTTTTTATTTTCCCAGAAAAGAGAACAACAATAATTAGGGAGGTAAGCAACGAACAACGCAATATTCCATCTGGTAACGCCTTTTTAGTGCTTTGAATATCACTTTAATTGACTTGACAGCTGATAGATCTAACTGTGTAAATATTCCTCGGGATTTTTTAGTAACAGACCAATCTTTGCTAACGGTAAAACACTTATAATTAGCGCATTATCCTATAATTTTTGGTGATTTTCAAATCCAAACACAAAATTTTTGTTGTATACGCCAAATCGCGCGTTCTAAATAAGGTAAATTTGTTGGATATTTAGTTTCTTCGTATAAATACGAAGGTGTTAGCATTTGAACCATTTTATTTACATTTTTTTAACGAGTATCTGTTAAAATTGTTCATCAATCCATTTAATAATTATGCCCAAAACTTTACTATTTCTAGTTAATTGATAGTATTTTATTATCCCTTAAAGGCCAACTCCTGGCGTATTATTGTTCCTTTTATTAATAAATTGCTCCTCTTTTATTCCATTTTTATAATAGCTTAAAGCTTAACTACCTCACTTAGAATAAAATAGTAAGAAAATTGGCGCAATATAGCAAATTAGAATGGTAAACTTTGTTATGTACTAGAGTATTGCTTTTGTATTTAATTAGAATTATTATAAAAAAGAAGGCAACAACAAGATAATCACAGGGGGAGAAAAATATAAGTAAATGATTCTTAAAATGTAAGAAAAAAATGGATATATCGTAAATAAACATATATTTTTTGGTAGATACTTTTATAGATACAATCTATATACTAAGCAATTTTTAAAAAGACAATATTATCAATTGTAAAAAATGTAAGCGGTTTAATTGATTATATAAAATAGGGGGAAATATTTAATGGAAGTTTTGGGAAGTATATTAGCATTTCTAGGAATGCTTGGATTTATAACTTTTTTAATCATGGGCTTACTCGCTTTAGTTAAGAAAAACGGAACGGCTAAAAAGAAATTTAAGTATTCACTTATGTCTCTTGCAGTGATCATTATTGCAGCAGTTGTTGTTGGGGCAACTTCAGACAGTACAACATCAGAATCTGCAAGTAGTAAAGCTTCCGAGGAATCCGCTGAAGAAAAGGCTGTTCGTGAAGCTGAGGAGAAACAACAAGCAGAAGAAGAAGCAAAAAAGGCTGAAGAAGAGAAAGTAAAAGCTGAGGCAGAAGCTAAGGCTAAAGCAGAAGAAGAAGCTATGGCAGCTGCTAAGGCTGAGGAAAAGGCGAAAAAAGAAGCTGAAGAAAAGAAAGCTAATGCCCAACCTATAGAATATGCCCAATTTAAGAAAAACCCTGACCGTCATACCGGTGAATACGTTAAGTATGAGGGGCAAATAATTCAAATTATGGAAGGCGACGACCTTACACAAATAAGGTTAGCTGTTACCCAAGATTCCTTCGGATGGAATTCCAACGACCTTATCTTTGTTGAATATGATGGTCTAACAGACTTTGTAGAAGAGGATGTAGTAACTATATATGGAGAAGTCTATGGATCTTACAATTATGAATCTCAAGCTGGTTGGGATATAACTTTACCTGCAGTTTTAGCTGATACAATTGAATAAGAAAAAATTTAACTCCCTTAAAATTAGGGAGTTTTTTATTTTACCACTCAATCTACTTACATTTTAATATTTTAGCCAAAAAAACATATTAGTTGTTTTCTGATTTTATGGAAGATGTTTCGACAAAAAAAATTGATGAGTAAATTGTAGAAATTGATCTTCCCATGTCAAACAAAAATCTATCTTTTGTTGACTGGGGGATTTTAGCAGCATAACTGAAATATTCTGCGTAAGAACTAAATTTCCTAATTATAAGCTGATTCACAAAGATTTTAATAAATTTTAATCCAATTTTAATTCTACTAGTATAGTATTTCTCTTTATGAGCATATTAGAATTTGACTATCAGTCGTTCTCAGTTGACTTATAAATGAAATAATAAAGGAGAAAATACAATTGAATACTATGGCAAAATCTGCAACAAAACCTATTAGTACAACACCAATTTTTGCTGTTTTGCTGGCAGGGGCTTTTGTTGCGTTTTTAAATCAGACTGTTATAAATGTCGCATTGCCTGATATCATGGCACATTTCCACATTGATGCAGTGAAAGCGAACTGGTTAAGTACAATATTTCTGTTAACAAATGGTATTGTTATTCCGGTGACAGCTTTCCTAATGGAGAGATTTACGACAAGGCAATTATTTTTATTTTCAATCGGCGTATTTGCGATTGGTACGTTAATATGTGCAATGGCTGGCACATTCCCGATTATGCTCGTTGGACGGGTCGTACAAGCAATCGGTGCAGGAATTCTATTCCCATTGATTACAAATGTGATTTTCACTATTTTCCCACTAAACAGACGCGGATTCGCCATGGGTATTTTCGGTGTGGCAATGAACTTCGCTCCTGCAATCGGTCCAACATGGGCTGGCTGGATTATTGAATCCTACAATTGGCGTGTTATATTCTATATTATTGCCCCAATTGCTCTCATTGACTTTATTCTCGCAATTTTCTTCGTGAAAAATGTCACACAAACAAGCAGACCGAAGCTAGATACATTAGGAGTTATTTTATCAACAATCGGATTTGGCGGAGTACTATACGCCTTTTCAACAGCTGGCTCAAAAGGCTGGTCATCAACAGAAGTAGTAACAATGTTTATCGTTGGTGGAATCAGCCTTATTCTGTTCGTATGGCGCCAGTTTGTTGTTAAACATCCAATATTGGAGTTTAGAATCTTCAAGTACAAGCTCTTTACATTAACAACAATCATTAATGTTGCTGTAACAATGTCGATGTTCTCTGGTATGATCCTAATGCCAATCTATATGCAAAACATTCACGGTTTCAGTGCATTAGAGGCAGGGTTTATGCTGCTGCCCGGCGGAATCGTTATGGGTATCATGTCTCCGATTACAGGTAAGCTGTTTGATAAATATGGTGCAAGATGGCTTGCTGTTATCGGTTTGGCAATCACAATGGTGACAACATATGCATTAACAAGATTAGAAGTTCATACTAGCTACTCTTACATCTTATGGGTATATACAATCAGAATGTTAGGAATGTCACTAATCATGATGCCGATCTTTACGGCAGGACTTAATGATTTAGGCTTGAAATTGAATAAATATGGAACAGCTATGGTTAATACATTCAGAATGGTAGCCGGAGCAATCGGCATGGCCTTCTTCGTATCAATCATGACAAACCAAGGTGCAAACCATGCTGAAGACTGGATGAAGCTGCATAACATCCTGAAAACAGATAAACTAGGCATTGCACAAGCAGCGAAGGAAGGAACAGTAATGGGAATCAATGATGCATTTATGGTTGCCACTTACTTGACAGTAGTTGCTTTCGTGTTAGCTTTCTTTATTAAAGGATCTAAGCCTGGGGAGAAGAAGGCTTAATATGGTGGAAGAGCGTTGAGGAAACTCGGCGCTCTTTTTTGTTTGGATATTTTTAAAGACATAGCAGCGCAACAAATAATATTCGCATTTTTAGTAATCTTATATTATCACTTTCCTTTTAAGCATCTCTTTGGTTCATATTAAATCGAAATAATTCTGTCCCGTACCAAATTTGTAATAGCAAAGTTTAATTTTTTAGGCATAAAACAGGAAGTAACCAATGGATATATTTGTATTGTTAACATATGTGGTTAAATATTGGTATAAATTTCTATTTATTAGAAATTTATTGGGAGGAATGTGATATTATGTATAGGTAATTTGTATTATGAGGAGATTTGTTTGCCAAGTTTTTCAGAATCATTTGGTATGAGTTTTGAACTGATGTGGGGGATGTTAACTGCAGATCCTGGTTTAACTATTGGATTGCTAGTATTTTTTGGAACGGGATTACTATTAGTGTTTATAGTGAATTTAATAAGGTATTATAACCTGAAAAAATCAGGCATTTTAGATGTTGATAAAATGAAAGAAAGCGTGTTTGAGGATTATTTATATACGTTACTAAAGTCTAAAGGATATAGCGTTCAAAAAACACCGGTAACTGGTGATTATGGTGCTGATTTAGTTTTGCATGGCAATAATAAAAAGATTATTGTCCAAGCTAAAAGGTATAAAAATAAAGTAGGAATTAAAGTTGTACAGGAAATTGCAGCGGCAAAAAGTCATTATAAAGCAGATGAGTGCTGGGTTATAACGAATAATTATAATACTAAGCCCGCTATAGGATTGGCTAAATCAAATAATGTTGATTTAGTTGACCGTGATAAACTTATAAAGTGGATGATTCAAATGAGGAAAAGTGCTTAAATCCATATGTACTTTAAGCTGTCGCATCAATTAATAAGGAGTAGCAAATGAAGGTAAAAGAACTTATAGAGATTTTACAAGACTGTGACCCAGATACGGATATAAATGTACTTCTGCACCTTCCTAATCGTCCGTATGGTGGTGGAATATTAGAACCGATACATACAGTAAAACCGATTGTTGATCAAGATACAAATAAAGTTAATTATTTTATTGATACTGGAATTGGCGAGGAAGGACGTTTCCAGGCTTATATGGATGAAAAAGAGGGTGAAAAGCCAGATAAGTAATTTACGGTGCTGAAAATTAAACGGTAATTAACAATCTAGTATATAAGGAATACACTATTTCCAAAGTGGAATTGCGGAAAATATCAGAAACAGATACAATTAAGTAGATTGCTTGATTTACTTTATATGTTTTGATTATGTATCTAAATTTGCTGACAAGGTAAGGTGTGTTTACATGAAGAAACTAGTAATATTAGGCGGAGGTTATGGAGGATTCCAGATACTGCAGGACCTATTAAATAAACAATTACCAAGAGATGTTCAAATTACAGTAATTGACCGGAATCCGTACCATTGTTTGAAGACAGAGTTTTATGCATTAGCTGCAGGAACGGTGTCTGATAGACAGGTAAGAATGAATTTTCCTAAGCATGACCAAGTGGATTATGTTTGGGGAGAAGTAGTTAAAATTGATAGTGATAAAGATGAAATCGTCATGAAAGACAGTACCGAAACAGTTCCGTATGATTATTTGATTATTGGCTTAGGCTGTGAAGATAATTATCACAATGTTGAAGGTGCAGAACAATTTTCAGACAGTGTTCAGACTATCTCTAAAGCGAGAAGAGCGGCTCTGGCAGTGAATGAATTGAAGTCCTATCAGCATGTTGCCGTTATTGGTGCAGGCTTGAGTGGGGTAGAGGTTGCTTCTGAAATAAGAGAAAGCCGCCCGGATTTAAACATTAGTCTTTTTGACAGAGGAAGTGCAGTGCTTAGTCCATTTGCACCAAAGGTTCAGCAATATGTGGAAAAATGGTTCAAGGAAAACGATGTAAATATTATTCATCATGCAAATGTTGAATATTTGGAGCAAGGCGCAATCTGTAATAATGGCGTTTGTACATTAACAGATGTAACACTTTGGACGGCAGGCGTAAGACCGAACCGTTTAGTAAGAGAGCTGCCGTTTGAAAAGGACAGATATGAAAAGATTGTCGTCAATCAATTCCACCAAGTTCCAGACAAACCGACTGTATATATTGTTGGGGATTGCGCGTCATCGACCTTCTCGCCAAGCGGACAATTAGCACAGCACCAAGGAGAACAAATTGCCAATATCCTGTATGATATTCTATCAGGCAGAGAGCCAAAAGCGCCAGGTGAGATTAAACTGCGCGGTACTTTAGGTTCACTTGGTAAAAACGACGGCTTCGGCAACATGTTCGAAAAGTCATTTACAGGACTATTGCCAAGACTGGCAAAAAGCGGTGTACTTTGGCTGCATAAGCGACATTAATAAGGAATATAAATTAGAGGAGAAGCATTAGCTTTTTCTCTTTTTTTAATATTTTGTAAAGCTTCTATTAAGCTAGAGGTATTTAAGAATTGCGCACAGAATTATTGTATATAGTAAGGGGTCAATAACTCATAAAGGAGATGCAATAATGAAGGATAGACAATTTTTATTTCAAGTTTGGCGTTGGATTGATCAAGCACAAAGAGTAAATGAGAATGCTAACGGGAAAAAAATTGTAGCACTGCCCTTAAACGAATGGGAGGAGCTAAGAGCAGAAATGCTTGAAATCATCAATGAAATGGATGGACCAGTTACGAATGAAGAGGCTTTAGAAGTTCGTTAATACATATAAATAAGGAAAAAATCAGGCATCCAGCTGGATGTCTTTTTGCATGAATGCATGAAAAGGAGCTGGCAAGCATACCAACTCCGAAAACATTAGTGATTTGTAGTGTAGCTGCGCCCAGCTTCCAGGCTTGTTCTACTATTATTTAAAATACTAATACTAATAAGACCAGAAATTCCTACAAGAATAAAGATAAATCTCGCCATTCCGGCATCCTCGCCACCAAAGATGGCTGCGACAAGATCAAATTGGAAGAAGCCGATTAAGCCCCAGTTGATGGCACCGATAATACTTAGAATTAGGGTGATTTTTTGTAATATGGACAAGGACATGTTTAGACCTCCTATAAAATAATTATTTAAGTGTACTTTATATATACCTTTTTTAAAGAAAATTGAAACAGCCTAAAAATCGAGAATTATTTGTAATAACTGATAGAAAGAGATATTCTATATATACTTACTAGTCTTAAACAAGGAAGGATTACATATGGAAAAAACAATCGCAACACTACAAAAGGTACAGCAATCAGCAGTGCAATTAGAAACAGTGCTTCATGAATTATGGAGTCTTGTTGGTGAGCTTGAGGAAGACGCGCAATTCATCGAACTGATGGAAAAGGCGAAAAAGAAGGGTGCAGATTCAAGCTTAGCGGAATTAAGCACAAAGATAAATGAACTGGAAAACGGCCTTAGTCAAATACCGGAAGATGGTACAGTCGCAATTGATCTGGAAGATAATATAGATGAAATCATCGAATGGGTTAAAAATAATAAATAGGTATAAAAAAAGAAGAAACCTCCTTTTTGGGAGGTTTCTTCTTTTGCTATTATTTCAAACTGCGGTTTAAGAACGCTTTAGTTCGTTCAAACTTTGGGTTTGTAAACAACTCGGCTGGAGTGCCAGACTCCACAATCTCTCCGTTGTCCATGAACACGACTCTGTCTGCAACCTCTCTTGCAAAGCCCATTTCATGTGTTACCACAATCATTGTCATGTTTTCTTGAGCAAGGTCCTTCATCACCTGTAATACCTCGCCAGTCAATTCTGGATCAAGGGCAGAGGTTGGCTCATCGAATAACATAATTTCCGGGTTCATCATAAGAGCTCTTGCAATGGCAACCCGTTGTTTTTGACCGCCTGAAAGTTTGGCCGGGAATGAATCAGCCCAAGCAGTTAATCCGATTTTCTCCAGAAGCTCACTGCTTCTGCGATGAATTTCTTTGGAATCTTCCTTTTTCACCGTTTTTGGAGCAAGCTCTAAATTCTCTCTCACAGTTAAATGAGGGAAGAGGTTGAAATGCTGGAAAACCATCCCCATTTTGCTAGTGATTTGTTTAATCTCTTGCGGTTTTACATAAGCCCCATCTTTCACTAAATAATTACCGCTAACACATATATTGCCGTTGTCGATTTGTTCGAGATTAACAAGACTGCGCAGCATCGTGCTTTTTCCAGATCCAGACGGACCAATTACTGCGACTACTTCATTTTTATTAACATTAAATGTAATCTGCTTTAATACGTCGAGATTACCATATGATTTTTTTAGGTTGGAGATTTCAATAATAGCCATGTTCACCAACTCCTTCTTATTCAAATTTGAATCGGCGTTCGAGCCATTTAAAGATAATCGTAAGTACTAGTGTCATAATTAAATAGATAACACCTGCAACTACAAACGGAGCAATAGAAAAGTCGCGATTGACAGCCGCTTGAGCAAAATGCAGTAATTCTGGTACAGCAACGGCATAAAGCAGTGCAGTATCCTTAACAAGTGTAACAGATTCATTCGCCACAGCCGGAAGAGCGATGCGGAACATTTGCGGAAGAATGATTTTGCGCAACGTTTGGAATTTGTTCAAGCCCAGAACCTGGGATGCTTCGTATTGGCCCTTATCAATAGCAATAAGTCCGCCTCGGAAAATTTCTGCGAAATAAGCGGCATAGTTTAAGATAAATCCTAAACAAGCGGCAACAAATCTATCTAATACCAAATACTCACCAACTACTGGAAGCATCGGCAAACCAAAACAGATAAACAGAAGCTGCAGCAACAGCGGTGTGCCGCGCAGGATGTAAATATAGCCTTGAGCAAACCAAGAAAGTGGCTTGAAGCTGCTTCTTACAGCAAGTGTTAATAGAAAACCAAGTGGTATCGAAACCACGATGGCAATGATAAACAATAGAACGGTCATCTGTGCCCCTTCAAGGAGAGGCATTGTAATGGATTTAATATAATCAAAAGACATAAAAGGTTACCTCCGAACACAATACAGGATTCCCCTAATGGAAATCCTGCATCATCTTAAAATTGGTTATTATTTTATTACGATATCGTCGCCGAACCACTTATCAGAGATTTCAGCAGCAGTGCCGTCCTCATTCATCTCATCAAGCGCTTTTTGCAGCTTTTCAAGCAGCTCTTCATTTCCTTTTTTCACACCTACACCATATTCCTCTGGAGCAAGTGACTCATCAAGAATCTTAAATGAACCTTCCTCTTTCGTCATATAGTAATCAATAACAATTTCATCAATAACTACAGCATCTAAACGGCCATTTTTTAAGTCATTTAATGCAGACACATTATCGGAGAACTCTGTTACTGTTTTAATTTTAGATTTAATTGGATCAGCATCAAGTGCATCTGCTGCAGAAGATAATGATTGAAGACCAACCACTTTTCCTTCTAAATCAGCTAGTTTAGTAACCTTTGAATCAGCAAGAGTAACTACAACCTGTGCATTTTTCAAATAAGGCTTTGTGAAAAGAACCTTTTTCTTACGCTCATCTGTGATCGTGTAACCATTCCAAATAAGGTCAATACGTCCGCTGCTTAGCTCAGACTCTTTTGTTTCCCAGTCAATTGGTTGAAACTCAACCTTCATGTCCATTTTCTCAGCAGCAGCCTTCGCATAATCAATGTCAAAGCCAACAACCTCATTATTTTCATCACGGAATCCCATCGGAGCAAACTTATCATCAATCCCAATTACCAATGTATCGTCCTCTTTTGAAGATGACTTAGAACAACCAGCAACGATCGAGAAAACCGCAGCCACTAATAGAATCATAGTTAATAAACGTTTCATATTATATAGACCACCTTTAATTAAGTGTAATTGCATTTCGCTTTAGTCTGCTAATATGTTAGAAGACTACAGTATTGTAACACTATTATTTGATAATTTCAATTATGTTTTTAGTGTGGTAAAGAATTTAAGGGTGGCAATTACTATTTAATATTGGAACATGTCCAAGGTGAAGGACATGAAAAATATGAAAAGTCTCCAAAGACAAATTACGCCATCTCAGGCCTTGTCTGAAGATAAATCCCGCAACAATCCCAACCTCACTACTAAAAACCTTATTCTAAATGAAGAAAAAGTCTATCGAGTTTTCCTTCTTGGTATAACGCAAGTTAATGTATACTAATAAAAAGGAAATAAAACTTTAACTATACAAAAAATAGAAACTGTAAAAACTGTATTAAAGGGGAAATTGTAGTGAATCAAAAAATATTACTTGTTGAAGATGAAGAGGATATTTCTAACTTGTTGGAAATCTACTTGAGTGATCAAGGCTATGTTGTTGACACTTATAATAATGGACAGGATGCATTAGAGAGTATCAAGAAAACGGAATATGATTTAGCGATATTGGATGTAATGGTGCCAGGAATAAACGGGTTTGAGCTATGTAAAAAAATCCGCGAGCACTATTTTTATCCGATTATTATGTTAACAGCCAAAATCGAGGATATTGATAAAATAACTGGACTGACAATCGGCGCAGATGATTATATGACGAAGCCCTTTAACCCACTTGAGGTCGTGGCAAGAGTCAAAACTCAATTGCGGAGATATAAGCGATATAATGAAAAGGCAGTTAGTGTTAAAGAAGTGGATGAATATGATATTAGAGGCTTGAAAATTAATAAAGCTACACATAGCTGTTCCTTATTTGGTGAGCCTATCGAGTTAACTCCAATTGAGTTTTCTATTTTATGGTGCCTATCCGAAAATCAGGGGAAGGTTATCTCTTCTGAGGAGCTTTTTGAGAAGGTTTGGGGAGAGAAGTTTATAGAAAATAACAATACGGTTATGGCTCATATTGCCAGGCTGCGTGAGAAGCTGAAGGAACCTGTAAAAAAGCCAAAATATGTTAAAACAGTTTGGGGAGTGGGATATAAAATTGAATAAGAAAGCAAACGTTGCGAAAATTTCCAATTACCTAGCAGTACGCTTTATTATCATGACCCTTTCTTGTTTTGTTATTATTTTTCTTTTGTCTTTTATTCTAGTTAGTTTAAACGATGCACAAGGGGTAGCTGGTTTATTGGGTGATACGATTAACTGGTTAAGTAACCGCTTATTAGTACTTGCACCAAGTTTATTTGCTGCTTGTGTTTTTATCATTTTATTGATTCAGCGCAGACAGCTGATAAAGTATTTGGGTGTCTTGTCAGCGAATTTAGAAACAATCACACTCGAGGATAAACAAGATGTACAGCTTCCACCTATTTTAAAGGATGCGGAAGCAGGCTTGGAAAAATTGCGTTTCGAGTTGAAGGAAAATGAGCGTGTGGCAAAGGAAGCTGAGCAGCGCAAAAATGATTTAATTGTTTATCTTGCACATGATTTAAAAACACCAATTTCCTCTATAATTGGTTATTTGACACTGCTGAGGGATGAAAAGAATATTTCAGATGAGATGTATCAAAAGTTTATCCATGTTACGATGACTAATGCAGAACGCTTAGATGATTTAATTAATGAATTTTTTGAAATAACCCGTTTTAATTTATCGACGATACCGTTAAATTATAGCAAAGTGAATGTGTCCTTAATGCTTGAGCAGCTGCTGTTTGAATTTCAGCCTGTACTTACAGCTAAGAACTTAACCTATCGGCTTGAAGGCAGTAATAATATGGAGATTGTTTGTGATGCGGAGAAAATTCAGAGAGTGCTTGACAATCTAGTTAGCAATGCCGTGCATTATAGCTTTGAAAACAGTGAAATTGTTATTTCCGTTAAGCAGGAGGAAGATAATGCAGTGATTCAATTCAGTAATAAAGGCTATCCAATTGAGCGTGAAAAGCTGGACCGTATTTTTGAGCAATTTTATCGGTTAGACGAATCAAGGTCGACTCGAAATGGCGGAGCTGGAATAGGGCTTGCTATTGCGAAGCAAATTATGGAACAGCATCACGGCACAATTTCAGCAGAATCAGCTGGGCAAAATATTAGTTTTACAGTGCGTCTGCCATTATCGTAAGATTTTCGTAAGATTTTACGCAGAAAAAAAGCAGGAAATTGTTATATAACCCAAATAAAGAAAACCTTTGTTTTCAGTATGATTAATGTACTGAGAGCAAAGGTTTTTTTATTTTGGAGGGATAATGATGGAAATATTAAAGGTTCAAAATGTAAAAAAGGTATACCAATCTCGCAGAGGTGCAAGTGTCGAGGCATTGGTTGATATAAGCTTCACCGTAAATAAAGGGGAATATATTGCGATTATGGGAGAATCAGGCTCTGGGAAATCAACACTTTTAAATATTTTAGCTTCTTTAGATGATGTGACAGAAGGGGAAGTGAAGCTTGAGGGCGTGAACTACCAAAATATCGAAAATGATCAATTGGCTGCATTTCGGCGCAAGCATTTAGGCTTTGTGTTTCAGGATTTTAATTTATTAGATCAATTCAGTTTAAAGGATAATATCTTTTTGCCGCTAGTACTTGCTGATGTGTCCTTAAAAGAGATGAATGCAAAGCTTAAGGGGTTAGCCGGCATATTGGGAATTGAGCATATTTTAGAGAAATATCCGTACGAAGTATCAGGTGGCCAGCAGCAGCGAGCCGCTGTTGCAAGGGCTTTAATCACCGCACCAAGCCTAATTTTAGCAGATGAACCGACTGGCGCACTCGATTCACGTTCAGCACAGGAGCTGTTAGATTTATTTGCAAAGCTTCACAAATCCGGCCAGACCATTATTATGGTCACACATAGTGTGCATGCAGCGAGTAAAGCAGGCCGTGTGCTGTTTATAAAAGATGGAAAAATCAACAGCGAGATTCATAAAACCAATATGGATGAGGATATTACTCAACAGATTTTTGAGATGCAGTCAGCAGCGGTTGCGAAAAGGAGTACAGTATGAATAAAAAACTGTATGTAAAGCTAGCAGTAACAAATATCAAAAATAATAGCCTATTGTTTCTCCCATACCTTTTTACTTGTGTTGTTGTTATAGCGCTGTTCTATACGATTAACAGCTTGGTGAATAATCATGCTCTTAAAACCATTTCAGGTGGGAACTTTACAATCGATGTAATGAAGTTTGGCAGCATATTGTTTACAGTATTATCTCTGTTCTTTTTACTGTATGCCAACAGCTTTATTTTTAAAAAACGCAAGAAGGAAATTGGTCTTTACAATTTGTTAGGCTTGGAGAGAAAGCATATTAGAAAATTATTAATACTAGAGAGCTCGCTGTTGGCATTCTTCTCCATGCTTGTCGGTATTGCAATTGGTCTAGTATTCAATCAGGTTGTCGGCATAATGATGTCTGCCATGATGAAGGTACCGTTAACCGTTAACATCATTTCTCTATCAGCAATTATTAAAACGGTGGTTACATTCATGATAGTCTTTATGATTATCCATGTTTTTAACTTAAAACAGATTCACTCTGTTCGTGTGATTGAACTTATGAAGGGTGCACAAATTGGGGAGCGGGAACCGAAGGCGAAGCTTTTTCTAGCGATGCTTGGCAGCATCCTGTTAATAGCCGGCTATCTATTATCTTTTTCTGTGAAAGATCCCAAATTAGATTTAGCTGAAATTATTACAGCGATAGTGTTTGTTGTTGCTGCGACATACTTGCTTTTTATAGCAGTAAGTATTGTTCTCCTTAAAATACTGCGCAAAAAAGATGGCATTTATTATAACAAAAGTAATTTTACGCTCATTTCAACAATGCTTTACAGGATGAAGCAAAATGCCGTCGGTTTATCCAATATTGCTGTATTAAGTACAGCAACCTTGATTGTATTGACCACAACGATTTCCTTATATTTAGGTGTTAATACGATGCTTAACAATAGCTTTCAGTTTGATGTGTCTATTACAAATCCAGCAGAAAACGTCTCTGAGCAGCAACAGCTGCAAGCATTTATTGACAAGACTAAAGCCCGTTACGATGTTGAAATTACAAAAGCAGCAGCCTACCAAGGCGGACAATTTGCCGCAGATTTAACTGGAGATGGAAAGGATGACTTCTTCCTTATACTGCCATTAGTGGACTTTAATAAACTAACAAACGAAAATATATCGTTAGCTTCAGATGAAGTAATGCTTCTAAAAGATAAAGAAAGTGCAACATTACAAAGCATCAGCTTAGACAATAAATCATTCCAAGTGAAAGCTACGGTAGATGAGCTGCCAATTGATACCTCCCTTGCAGATAATACTGATGCAAATTGGATGTATGTCATCGCTCCATTAACTGGTGAATTTGCTCGAAAAGTAGATTTAGAGAACTCCTTGACCATGTATCAAGATTTTAATGTGCAGGGTGATACGGATGCAATCAATGATTTTTCCCATGCAGTTGCAACAAAAGCGCAAGCAATTGGCAATGTGGATGTTGAAGCAAAGTCGATTTACAAGGAATCTTTGTTAGTGCGTTTTGGCGGGCTGCTGTTTTTAGGGATTTTTATTAGTGTCGTTTTATTTGTGGAAACAGCTCTTATGATTTTTTATAAGCAGATTTCGGAAGGCTTTGATGATCGGAATCGGTTTGCCATTATGAAAAAAGTTGGAATGAGTGATAAAGAAATTCTCCAAACAATAAAAAAACAAACGCTGATCATGTTTTTTTCTCCACTCACAGTCGCAATTGTGCATTTAGGAGCAGGCTTGCCACTCGTAACAAAAATCATTGGAATAGCTGCGATGGATAATTGGCTTGTAGTGGTTGGCAGTGGGATTTTTGCAGCCATCATTTTCACTGTTATTTACGGTGTGACTTATATATTTACAGAAAAAAATTATAAAAAAATCGTGAAGTATTAAAGGAGAATGTAAATGAAAAGGTTAAAACTTGTTTGGATTATTATTGGTGCACTTATTATATTTATTCTCGGGACAATTTGGAGCAATTCACATGTAACAGTTAATAAAGTGACACTCACACATAATCGTTTACCAGCAGCATTTGATAACTATAAGATCCTGCAGATTTCCGATTTACAGGGAAAAGAATTCGGCAGCAACCAAAAGAGATTAGTAAACTTAATCAAAAAACAGCAATATGATTTAGTAGTTTTTACAGGAGACTACATATCTGAAGAGCCAAAGGATTTACAGCCTCTCGAAAATCTATTAAAGGGAATGCCGAAAAATAAAGAAATGTATTATATTTTAGGTGATAAGGATGCAGATAACAGTACTGCAGCATTGAAAAAAGGCGATCGTTTTTATGATTTATTTACAAAATATAATGTTAAGCCATTATATCCAGGGATGGAGATTAAAAAGGGCAATGAATCTATTTGGTTAAAAACAAACCCTTATGTAGGCTTGAATGAAGTAGGGGGAAGTGAAATTTCAAGTCAATTAATTCAGGAAAAGGAAGAGTTTGAAGCTCAATACAAGGAGCAGCAAGACCCATTTACAATCGAAATATCCCACCGCCCAACTGAAATTGATAGCGAAAATCCAGATCTTCATGATTATCGGACAACAACATTAAATGATACAGGAGAGGAATGGAGACATTGGGATGTTAGTCTTAATGGACATACACTTGGAGGCCAATTTAGACTGCCGATTCTTGGCCCGCTGTATGCCCCTAATTTCGGCTTATTTCCAGGTAAAGTGAACGTTACAGGTGTTCATACTATTGAAAACCACACTCAATATGTAAATAACGGATTAGGTGTAAGTGGACCATTATTTATGAAATTTCGCGTATTTAACACACCAAGCATAGGGTTAATCACTTTGAAGACGAAGTAATATAATCGCTTTTAAGAATTTATTTATGCAATTATTGACGGTGGAAAGCAATCTACATAAATTAATTCTGAATGGGAGAGCATGTTACTTCTCTAGAACTATTTAAAACTCAAATTTAATGAAGCACTAGGATACTTAATGCTAGAAGAATGCGAGTTACAGACCTTTTTAATGTAATACAAGTTTAGTGTGGAGATTCCAATATAATATACAAAAAGTGTCAGGCACCATTAAAAGTGCCTGACACTTTTGTTTTATCGAAAATAATTGGGGTATATATTTTCATAAGCAAGTGATTTAGCTAGTTGTTAAGAAATAAATGAGAGGGAAAAGGGTTGATAGCCAACATGTTATGGAATAAAAAATTAATATTGTTTTACAGTTTAATCGTGGTTTGCTTTTTATCTGCTTGTACCGAGAAGGAGAAGCTTGCTGACGGATCTGAACTGATACATAAAAATCAATTTGTTTTTGCTGCTTCGGGTGAGTTTAAGCCATTTAGTTATATAAATGATGATCTCACCATGTCTGGCTTTGATATTGAGGTTGGCGAAGCGCTTGCAAAAGAAATGGGGCTTGAGCCGGTCCAAAAGCGTATCAAATTCAAAGGGATTGTAGAAGGAGTAAAAACAGGCCGTGCCGATGCAGCTGTTGCTAGTCATACGATAAATCCGCAGCGCAGCAAATATGTATCCTTCTCTACCCCATACTATTATTCTGGCCCGCAAATTTTCACAAGACCAGATAGTAAAATTAAAACTGTCAAGGATTTAGAGGGCAAGGAAGTGGCTGTCGCAAAAGGCTCGACATATGCCGATACAGCTTCAAAGTATACGGACAAAGTAAAAACATATGACAGCGATATTACGGCATTACAAGCATTAAGCAGCGGCCGTCATGATGCGGTAATCACCGATTTCGTTACAGGGAAAAGTGCTGCAAAGGAAGGATTTAAGATTAAAGCACAGGAGTTAATTAGTCGCAGTGAACAAGCGATTGTGCTGCCACAGGATAATCCAAAGCTATTGAAGAAAATAAACGAAGCTTTGGACGAACTCCGCAAAGATGGAACATTAACGAAGATTAGTCTTAAATATTTTGGTGAGGACATTACCAAAAAACCAGAATAAAACAACATGATAGAAAGGAAGTATAACCTTGCCAAGTTTTTCGCATTTTTTTAGCATACTAACGGAAACAAAGGGTGTATTTATTAAAGCAATGCTTTTAACATTAGAGCTGACGGCTGTTTCTATTTTACTGGGAATCGTCATTGGACTAGTCTTTGCTTTATTAAAAATCTCTAAAATAAAAGTATTAGAAGTTATTTCAGATGCATATGTCTATTTAGTTCGTGGTACACCGCTGATTGTTCAAATATTTATTCTTTACTTCGGAATTAGCGGCATATTCCTGCTGCCAGATTTTTGGGCCGCTTCTATTGCCCTAGCATTACATAACGGAGCCTATATTTCCGAAATTCTAAGGGGAGCAATCCAAGGTGTTGACAAGGGTCAGCTGGAAGCAGGACGCTCTTTAGGAATGACAAAAACACTGACATTAAGAAGGATTATTCTGCCACAGGCATTCCGCCGAGCGCTGCCGCCTTTAGGCAACCAATTTATTATAAGCTTAAAGGATTCTTCATTAGCTGCATTTATCTCCATGAATGAGCTGTTCAATGTCGCGACAACACTTGGGTCCAATAATTTTGACGAAATGACCTATTTACTCATTGTCGCAGTCTATTATTTAATTCTAGTAGCGCTGATGACATTTATAGTCAACAGAATCGAATCAAAGCTAGCAGCAAGTGACAGATAGGAGGGAAGACATTGGACAAGAAGGAAATGATTAGAATAACTCAATTGAATAAATCATTTGGAGACTTACATGTCTTAAAAAATATCGATATGACAGTTCTAGAAAGCGATGTGGTTTGCTTAATAGGCTCGAGCGGTTCAGGAAAAAGTACACTCCTGCGCTGTTTGAACTTTTTAGAGAAGAAGGATAACGGCAGTATAATAATAGAAGGAAAAGAGGTCAATCCAAATACAGATAACCTCAATAAGATAAGGGAAAAGGTAGGCATGGTGTTTCAAAATTTCAACCTATTCCCACATAAAACTGTACTTGAAAATATTATTGAAGCACCTGTCATGGTAAAAGGTGTTGATAAAAAGCAGGCCATCCTCAAAGCAAAACAATTACTCAATAAAGTAGATTTAGAGGACAAGGCAGATGTTTACCCTAGCAAACTATCAGGAGGACAAAAGCAACGGGTGGCGATTGCCAGAGCACTCGCAATGGAACCAGACATAATGCTCTTTGATGAACCAACCTCCGCCCTCGACCCAGAGCTTGTCGGAGAGGTTCTCACAACCATGAAAGACCTAGCAGAAGAAGGAATGACAATGGTTGTAGTAACACATGAAATGGGATTCGCCAAAGAAGTAGCAGATAAGATCGTGTATATGCACGATGGGAAAATTGTTGAACATGGAACAGCTGAGGAATTCTTTAATCATCCAAAGGAGGAGAGGACTCGGGAGTTTTTGAAGGCTACGATGCTGAAATAGGAATGGGAGGTCCTGTCTGTTTAGGCAGGACCTTGTATTTTTTTGTGGGTCATTTGAATGAGCTTATAAAAAGACAAAACAATAAGTAATAAGTATTCATTCTTTTTGTGCCTATAAATATATTTTCTGATTCAAAACCATTCTTCTTATTGCTCTATATTTCCCTCAGTTTGTATTTTTCTTTAATGAGTCTGCGAAAGTAAATGGAGAAGGGTTAGGTCTTTAACTGATCAGTAGGTTGAATTCCTGTAATAATGGACTTTAAATATAGATAAATTTCATAGTTGATAATTCCCAACCTTTTACCTATTTCAAGGCCTTTATATCTATTTTACAATAAAAGGATATGACATATAGTGGTTCTGTTTTAAGCCTAAACTATTTATTATCCATGTAAAAGAGAGGCGAAACAATGAAAGTATTAGATTCAGCTAGTCTACGTGATACAATGAAAGAAAGAAAGCAGCACTACAAAGAGCTAGGCACACAATTTTCGCAGCTTAAGCAAGATTTCCAGACTATCGTTGATTTAGACGATTTTGAAGGAAACGGTGCTAAAGCAATTAAAGGCTTCTATCAGGGGCAAATTGAGGTTGTTGAGGCATGGCAGCGGCTTATTGACAGGCAAATCAGCTTTTTTGAAGGTGTTAGCGGTAAGCTCGATGATAAAGATTTGGGCGGCGATACAAGGGTTGAATCAGCCTTTCTTGAGGAAGACTTGGCTCAGAAGGAACGACAGGCTGATGAGATGATTACAGAGCAGAGGAATTCATTAGAGCATATCTTTCGGGATATTGATGATTTAGTTCCACTCGAGTTATACTCTCGCAGTCAATTCGACGACTTAATGATGAATGCGAACAGCATGCGGACGAAAACAATCACTGCTGTTGAGGAAACAGATAAAGAGCTGAAGGAAGAGTATATGTCTTCAGAGGGAGAGGAAAGCTACGTCATCCAGTTGTTCGGCGCTTTACTATCAGCAACAAGCAAGGGCAAAAGCATTTCTCCCATTCATTTTGATGCAGATGCATACAACACTAGTGATATATATAAGCAAATAGGTGAAGCAGAAGCTGCCACTTTAAGCTATCTTACATACAAAAAAGAAGAGCAGGAAGCTAGAGAACTAGAGAACCGACCTGCAGTTGAAAAGGTCTGGGATGGAGTGAAAAGCTTCGTCGGCGAATTTACCGGCTATTATGACTATAAACGGGCAGTCAACGGCATCGATCCAGTCACAGGAGAAAAGATGTCAGCAATCCAGCGAGCAGCATCAGCTGGATGGGCCATTGCCGGATTCCTGCCAATAGTCGGCTGGGCGGGCAGAGCAGTCAAAGGCGGAAAAGGCATCTATGCTGCTACCAAAGGAATCAGCGCTGCCGAACAGGCCATGAGCACTTATAAAAATGTCCATGCCTTCACCGCTTTGGAGAAAACCGAAATGGGGATTTATGGCCTGCTTTCCGCTAACGGTCTGTCCGAATACGTGACAGGCAAAGATATGATCGGAAACGAACTCACAGAGCAACAGCGCCAAGCAAGTTTAGCTCAGAGCGTTTTTGCTGGTCTACCATTTGTGCCGAGTATGGCAAGAGAAGCAAGCAAACTAGGTTATCAAGCAGTCAACTCAACTGTTCAGTTTGGTAAGCAAGGAGCGGATATTACTAGATCAGTTATAGATGATCTTGGACAGAAGATTAATATTGGTCCTAATGTATCCTTCGCAGGTGGGATAGGTAACCTGAATACATATTTGAAGTCTGAAGGTAAGGTTGATGTTCGGAAGGTTAGTGCTGATAAGGAAGACAATTTGAGTGGTATGAAGTCTGCAGATGATAAGGGTACGAGTAAATATAGTCAGATAACCGAAGTAACAGGGGAAAACTTTGGAAAGCATATTATTAAAGGAAAGAATGGAAGGAAAGAACTGGCTCCAAATGTACGCTATATAACTGAGGAAAATTATAAATATACAACTGATGAAATTGGTAGAATAGTAGATGTAAACGCAGCAGAATTAATACTGGGAAAAGGAAAAAGAAATACAGCAATGCAAGTGGCAGTAGGTCGAGAAGATAGGTTGTTTGATGATGATGGTGGACACTTGATAGGAACTCAGTTTCGTGGTTCAGGAGATATTGATAATTTGCTTGCTCAGAATAAGCACATTAATCGCTCTGGTGGAGAGTGGTACAAGATGGAGACTGAGTGGGCAAACGCTTTGAAAGAGATTCCACCCAAAAAAGTTTCTGTGAAAATTAAGCCAGTTTTTGTTGAGACTTCATTAAGACCAGATTCTTATAAGGTAACTTATGAAATTGAAGGTAAAGGAATATTTAGGAAAACCATTGAAAATAGAGCAGGAGGTTGAGTATGGAAAAGGAAATGAATAGATTATATAGAGAGATAGCTGAAACAGTTAATGAAATGATTCCAGAAGATTGGAATAAATTTTATTTTTATGCCCAAATATCAGAGAATGGGGGAGGAACTTACTTTTTTTATAATACACTCGAAAATAAACAATATAAATACAGTTTAGAAATTCCCTTGAAATATCAAATTGATGAAGATGAATTTGAGAGAAAAGAAGATCTTTTATATAAATTGAGTAAGGAATTAAGAAATGTTTTTAAAGAAAATGAACAAGAACTTTGGTATTCTTTTACAATGTCGTTAGAGAGTAGTGGGAAATTTAAGTTACATTATGATTATACAAATTGGTTTGAGACAGAGTATAGTTTTAGTGATCAGATGATTATTTGGAAATATAAATATTTAGGTGAGATATCAACTGATGAAAACTACAAAGCATTAATTGATAAGTATCATAATGAATTTCCAAATAATCCGATTTAATTAAACAGTAGGATAGAGTATGAAAAGGCTATATATATGCTTGTATCTTTAATGAAGGAAGAATTATTATATAGCTAATTATAAAGCACTTGATTGCCTTTTAGGCAACAGGTGTTTTTGTTTTTGAAATTTAATTTGGACGACATGGGTGATGTTTAACTGAAATTCATTCATAGCTCATGAATATTATACCATCATGAAGTAGTGTTGTAATACTTGGATATTGTGAGAAGTACGATAATTTGGCGAGATGATTTTTTTCCATTATGACATGGAGAAAAGCTAAGAAACTAACGAGAATGACAAAACTCGTGGCGATAAACAAATATTGGGTATAATGCATTGAAGCGTTGTTTTTCAATGGAGTAATATTAATACATATACATATGTTTTAACAGGAGGTTCTGGATGAAAAAGGCGCTGGTTATTTTATCAACTTTTGCAGTTTTATTATCGGGTTGCGGAGGAAATAAAGAGGAAGCTAACCAAACACAAGCAGGAGAAGAACAAATAGCTCCGAAGGAAATGGATGCAAAGGACTTACCAAAGGTAACGGCCTTTCAAGATGAAGCAACAAGTGAATATATGGTGTCAACCAAAGAAGTAGAGCCTGGATACTATTTACTAGAATCCAAGACCCAAAGATTTAGAATGTTATTTCCTGATAAAGGAAAAGTTATCTTGAGTAGGTCTAGTTACATTAGTGAGTATGAAGAAAGTATTGGTTTTAACAGTTATGATGAGGACAATAACATTTTATTTGATGGAAAAGTTACTTATTATAAAGGACATAGCTTCGTTCAAGATACTGAGGTCATGCTAGAAATCATTAGTGGAAAAAATGACTATACGGGAGAATACCACAATGAAGAGAATAATAACAACAATATTTATCTAGCATCTAAGAAATATACCTTTGACAATATAGATAGAAAAAACAACTTTACCTATGGCTATTTTGGTTTTGTTAGATTTGAGGAAGAAAAAGATGAAGGCATTGAGTTTTCATTCAACTACAGCTGTAAAGATGATGATAAAGCATGCAATTTAGAAGAAGGGGAAACAAAAAATTCAGCCAAAAAAATCATCGAATCTATTTCATTTTTAAGTAACGGCAAGGAATAATCCTATGAATACAGTGTACGATACTACCAGAGATAAAACGATATAAAAAATAGTGGTTGTAATATTTTTTGAAGTCATCGTACAGTATGTTTTAACAGTTTTACATTAGGAACACGTTATCCACATAAAAATGGGTAAACGGTACAAGGAGTATAGTATATGGGGTTTAGTAATATATATAATCTAATACAAACAGAGTTTAAAGTGATTCAATGGGAAAAAGATAGTATTTGTGTTGCACCGAAAAGGGGAGAAAGCTATCCTGAAACTACTATTAAACTAACCTTTAATAAAGTAAGTAATCAGTACGATCTATATGAAAAAATTAGAGGGCAGGAATACAAAGTAGATGCATTTTCAGATGAATACAAGTCTGTATTAGCATTATATATCTTTTCGAAAAGTAAATTTGAAGTAAGAAAATATGATGCAAACGTTCAAGCGGAGATTGAGGGAGCAGACTCATTAAATGATGTGCAAAGGATTCTTAAAACCCATTTAGATGAAAAGTATTATTCTTTTTTAGAACTAAAGCCAGATAGAGTAATATTAGAAAAAGGTACAAATGATAGATATAATGTTTTATTCTTAGAAAAAAATGACTCTAAGATTTATATAGATAAATCTAGAAAATTGAATAGTGCAGCGGTTGTTCTATATAATTTCTCTATTAAATTAAGCCAATTTTATGAACTTATTGATGTTATTGATGTGAAAACAGATTCTGATTTTCTAGAAACTTTGAAGGGATTTTATATTTTAGGTTGAAGTTTACAGATTTATAGGAGTAAACCAATTTCTAAAGAGGTTATTTATACCTGGAGGTATTTGATGTATAAGGCACTGGTTATTTTATCAACTATTGCAGTTTTATTAGGGGGTTGCGGAGTGAATAAAGAGGAAGCTAACCAAACACAAGCAGGAGAAGAACAAAAAGCTCCGAAGGAAATGGATGCAAATGACTTACCAAAAGTAACAGCCTTCCAAGATGAAGCAACAAGAGAATATATGGTGTCAACCAAAGAAGTGGAGCCTGGATACTATTTACTAGAATCTAAATCTAAGAAAATCAGAATGTTGTTCCCAGAAGAAGGAAAGTATTCAGATTTATTATCAAGTTTTAGTAAAAACGAAGAAAACATTGGTTTTGATGAATTTGATAAAGAAGCAAATATTTTGATGAATGGACAAATTACCTATTACCAAGGACAAAGTTTTCTACAGAAAACCGATACAATGCTAGAAATCATCAGTGGCAAAAATAAATACTTAGAAGAATATCAGAAAGAAAATACTAAAGATACAGAAATATATATAGGGTATAAAAAAAGTGATTTTGATAATTTGGACAGAAAATATAATTACTCCTATAGATATTTCGGCTTTGTAAAACCTAATCAAAGCGAAATTGAGGGAGTGGAATATTCCTTTATCTTTACATGTAAGAACGATAATCAATCCTGTTCTTTAGAAGAAAAAAACGCAAGAGATAAGGTGAAAAAAATGATATCTTCCGTTCAATTCATCAGTAATATATAGGAATAGAAAATTGTCAAGTAATGAGCTATTTGTTTAGTTATAAAGGGTAAAATGTTCCTCGGAATAATACTCTTCAGATGAACAGTTATGAACGCAGGAACTGAACAATTTGTGCACTGATTGATGGCTAGACATTAGAAGTAATAGCATACCAAGATAGTAAGGTGATAAATGTGTCTAAGAATGAGTTCCTAAAGAAACTTAAAGCGGAAAAATTAAATACAGGAGAATATATAATTGTCGTTGATTACCTAACGGATGAACCACTTGTGATGGGATGTACTCAAGAGAGTGAGGTTTGGAAAATATACGAAACGAAAGAGCGGGGTGGTCACTTTATTATAAAAGAACTAGCTGATGAACATGAGGCATTTGACTATTTTTATCAATTGTTATTAAGTAGGCATAATTATTTAACACAGAATAACTAAAGTGTAACTTAATTATAGGAAATCCTATTATAGTTTAACTGGAGTCATAACTAGTCAGAGTTAACAGTAGAAAATATTGAAATATTTATAGATTTTTTAACTACACGAACAAATAGTAATTTGTTGTGAAACTGTGGTCAAATCCCAAACTTATTTTGGGTTTTTTTTCTATAATAAATATTATTTCTAATGTTACAATAGTAACAATCAAATTAACATAAGGGGTACTATTCAGTGAAAAAAGCATTTTCCTTTTTTTCTAATACAGTAGAAGAATTTGAGCCATTTGTTAAAGCGAAAACTTTTTATTGGCCCAGATCAATTGCTACTAAAACAAAGTATCAAAGAGAGAATAACGTTGATTCTATTCAGGAAAACATAGGCGATACGGTATATATAATTGCGGGGGCAAGGGTTAAGAATAATATCAAGGATCAGGATTTAAAAAATAAAATAACTGGATTTCCTATGGTAACACATAAAGGAGTAGTGAAAGAAATATTTAATTACCCAGTCTTGGGGTATCGGTATACTCATGGTCGTAATCCGGATAGTTCGTTTATGCTTCCATTTGATTTTCTTGAGGAATTTACTAAATTAGATGTTTATTTAGGTAAACAATTCTTGCAGGAAAATAAAGAAGAATTAAAAATAGCTATACAACTTGGCAAAATCATTAAGAAATTATTAGAGAATGACGAGATCGAGTTTAAACGCGCTTATTATAAAAATAATTCTATTTTTATTCAAAACGATACTTTAAACAGTTTGTTTAAGCTCGATCATGAGCTATTAGATTTTACATATCAACAAGCAGAAGTTAATGATAGGCTTACATATCGAGAAATGCCTAGTAAGCAGTCTTTATTAAAAATAGTGGAAGAGTGTAACAAGATTGGCTTAGATGGGGAATCCCTTATAAAAAAATTGAGGACTTGGCGTGGGAGAGAATTTGTTAAAGTTGCTATTGAAGATGAGGTATTTACAGAGATAGAAGGTAAGTTGCAAGAAGGTGTATCTACAAGATTAATTCTTAAAGAAGATGATAGTGATGGGTTACTTACTGACATAATGCGCAAGATTGATATAGATACAAGATTTGCTAGTAATCAAGAGGAAGTGTTAAATATGCAGTTGCCTAAAAATCAAATTTTGTATGGTCCTCCAGGTACAGGGAAAACATATTCGGTAGTCCGTAAAGCATTAGAAATAGTTGCACCAAAATTATTTGATGAAATTGCCTCCAATGAGGAACAAAATCCAGGAATTTCTTATAGAGATCAATGGATGGATGCTTATAAGCATTATACTGAAAATAAACAAATTCAGTTTTGTACATTTCATCAATCATATACTTATGAAGACTTTGTTGAAGGGTTGCGAAGTGACGAAAACGGGAAATTCGTTCCAACAAACGGTATTTTCCTCGATATTTGTGAATCTGCATCATTAAGTAAGAAGCAGGTAGCAAAGTATGAATTTGATCCGGAAAAAATTAAATTTTATAAAATGTCATTAGGCGATAGTACTGTTGGAACGGATATATATGAATATTGTATTGAAAAAAATGTATTAGCATTGGGTTACGGTGGAAATGTTGACTATACTGATTGTAAAGATAGAACAGGAATTAGAGAAAGAATTGTTGCTGAATATGATGGAAACGATAATCATGATGTTGTCTTGAGATTTATGGATTACTTTAAACTTCGGTTGAAAGTTGATGACATTGTGTTGGTTTCTGATGGAAATCATAAAATTAGAGCTGTAGGTCGCGTAACAGGTCAGTATGAATACAATCCAAATGCTGAAATTAACTATAACCATTTCCGTTCTATAGAATGGCTATATAGCGGTATATCTTTAAGTGTAGGACAATTCCTAAATGAAAAAGTTTTATCCCAACAAACAATTTACCAGTTTGATAAAGCAGACTTGAATTTAGAATTTATTAAAGAGTTATTAAGTAAGAATGAAGACAATGTTGATATAGATCCGAGAAAATTTGTATTAATAATGGATGAAATAAACCGCGGAAACATCTCAAGGATCTTTGGCGAACTTATTACATTAATTGAGGAAGATAAGCGAATAGGAGAAGAAAATGAAGTAGTGGTAAAATTACCTTATTCACGTAAAACAATCGGTGTTCCATCAAATTTATATCTTATCGGAACCATGAACACAGCAGATAGATCTATCACATTAATGGATACAGCCCTAAGAAGAAGGTTTGATTTTATTGAAATGTTACCCGAAATTTCATTATTACCTGAGGATGTAGATGGTATTAATGTAAAAAAACTTGTGGAAACAATTAATCACCGTATCGAGTATTTATATGATCGTGATCATACAATAGGGCATGCATTCTTCTTAGGAGATAACCTATCAGATCAGAAACTAATTGATATAATGCAAAAGAAAGTAATCCCTTTACTACAAGAGTATTTTTATGATGAATGGGATAAAATCGAGCTAGTTTTGGGTGGGGCAGCTAATAACAATGATAATTACAGTAATTTCTTTATTAGAAAAGAAATTTTATCTCCAACTAAAATTTTTATTAATTTAAAAAGTAATAATTACTTGGAGGAACAAGTAAAGTATTCATTTGTTTCAAAGCCAACTAAACAAGCATTAATAAATATATACGAAGGCCAGAATGGAAAATGAAGAAAATCGTTATAACTGAATGTCACGATGTTTTAAATATTACTGAAAATGGTGGGGTGAATACTTTATCACAATCTGAAGCTGATGAGTTAGCAAATTTTATTAGAAATGAAAACATAAAAAGAGAATATATAAGTTGGGATAATAAGAGTATCACTTTTATAAATTATGTTGGTTATATTCAGTGTTCGACTTTTTCTATTGAAATTTTGCCAAAGGTGGCAATCCACAATGATTTTATTCAACAGCGAAATGTATTAATTGAAATGCTAAATGAGAGTGGATACATAAATGTTACTACAACGAGCTTAGCACAACTTCAATTAGTGAATGGGTCTTTACTTGAGATATTTGGTCGTATTTACGCATCTAGTTTATCTTCAGAATTAAGTAAAGGGGTTACGACGAAATACTTACAAATAGAAAAAAATCTAACCACTTTAAAAGGTGCTCTAGTTATTTCGGATCATATTAAAGAGAATTTAAGCCGGAATAAAAAATATATGGCTTACTGTGAATATGAAGAAAAGATAATTGACCATGAACTGAATCAAATATTTATTGCAGCTAATAGAGTGCTGCTAAAATATATCAATAATTTAGAGACTCAAAAGTTGTTAAAACAAATTGATCATGTTTTGGATGGAGTAAGATATAAGTTATTTTCCAAAATAGAATTATCGAGGATAAAATTAGATCGAACAAATAAAAGGTTTGCATTGCCTTTATTGCTAGCAAAGCAATTTTTAATGAATATAACATCTAGTTTTAGTGCAAATAAAGAAACTTCTTTTTCGTTTCTTTTTGAAATGAACGATCTATTTGAAAAGTACATCGCATCTTTAGTGAAGAAATTAACGGAGTACACTGTTTTTGAACAGCATAACAAATACCGACTGTTAGTAAAGGAAAATAATAATCGAGATATATTTCAGTTAAAGCCGGACGTAGTTATTGATAATGGAGAAGCACAAATTATAATTGATACAAAATGGAAGTCGTTAACAAAAGGAAATCGTTCAGGAGTTAAACGGGAAGACCTATTTCAAATGTACGCTTATCTAACAAGGTACGAACGAGCTCAAACTGCAATATTATTATATCCAAAACAATTAGGTATTGGCTTTGATGAGGATATACAACATGAATCCTGGTATTTACATGTAGATGAACAGAAAAAGCTAAAAGTGTATTCGTTGTCTTTAGAGAATAAGTGGAAAACTACAGAAGAACTTAAAAATATACTTCAAATAAACGGGTATTAAGAAATAATTTCTGTTTATTTCTTTTATAAATAAAGGTGACTTTAACTAAACAAAAATAATGTTTCAAATATCGAAAATATCAAAAACTACGATTTTAAATTCGTAGTTTTTTTCTTAATAAATATTTTACGGAATTTAATGAGTATTCGTTAATTATTATACAGAATATTTAAGTATTCATTATTTAATACATTTTTAAATTAAATTAATTTTTACAATTAAAATCACCCTGCTCGACTCGACATATTCCGACAAATATGTCGAGTTTTTTGTATTAGAATAATAATACTGATCGTTATTACCTATTACAAATGGCTCTTTAAATAGATAGGATTTTCTTAACTAATAATTATGCTTAATCTTATATAAATTAGTTTTCAATTACAAAATTTTTTTAACAGAGGTGGCACCACCAGTGAATATAGAAGATGCAATAAAATATGTAGTGGAGGAAGTAGAGGATCCTGCACTAGAACAGCCAGATTTAGAGGATTCTTTTAAGAGCAAAGTAAAACGCACTAAAATTTTAGTGAATAGAATGAAAAAAATTGGTGATTTAAATAGATACTTGAAGAGGTTCGAAATTGTTCCACCTGCTGGAGATCCAAAAAGAGAACTATATGATCGACTTAAGGGATTGAACCTTAAAACATATGAAGACCTTTACCCAGAGTTTGTACAAAAGTTTGCGAATTACATTGACGATGTTACAGTGCTTGATGACTTTGTGATTGGGAGTGAATATACGTCATGGGATATTTCAATATTTTCACGAACCTATGATACACAATCAGGTATTTATCTTATTGGGGATGAACCAAATTATCAAGCAATTTTTGTTAAAGCTACCTTTGCGGAAGGTAAATACCCCAATGAATGGATTGAAAGCAATAACGTCCTAAAATACTATATGTATAGTCTGAAGAGTGTTTTCAAAAAGGAATATAAGTATAATGCAGCGATTATAAATTCAGTAAGAACTAATACTCCGATTTATGTTTTCCAGAAAGATGATACAAGATTAACATTAAAAGGGATTTATAGATATGAAAGTGACCACAGTAATCCTGAGGATGAGTCAAGATGGTTTCTACTTCATAAAGTTAATACTATAGACACGAAAAAATTAATGACTATAGAAGAATTTAACAATGAATTAGGAAAGAAAGTAGATAATTCAAAGAGAGAGACGCGTGAACAAAGAAGAAATCGCTTAAGCAATGCTGGGAAAATCCCTGAAAAATCAGTAGTTACTTTAACACAGTTTAAACGAAATCCAGATGTTATAGCAGAGGTCTTAACTCGTGCAAATGGTGTTTGTGAAAAATGCCGCAAGCCAGCAGCCTTCATCAGAGCAAGTGACCTGTCACCATATTTAGAGGTGCACCACAATATACCTCTTGCAGAAGGTGGAGAGGATACAGTCGCAAATGCGGTTGCGCTATGTCCAAATTGTCATCGTGAATTTCACCATGCTGCTAAGGTTACTACAGTAGTAGTTGGAATACTAATAAATCAAGGAGAAATATTATTAGAAAGCTGTGCTGATCAAAAGTGGAAGCTTCCAGGCGGGAGATTAAAAACAAATGATACACCTGAAAGAGCATTACGTCGTGAATTAAAAGAAGCTTTCGGTATGAGATTAAAGCTGGGTAAATATTTTGGTGAAGGTATTTATAAGGAAGGTTCCGAGATTTACAGAGTTATGGCCTATAATATTAAAAATATAAATGAAGACTTCAACTACAAAGAGCTACAATTTATAAACCTAAGTAGATTGACTATAGAAGATTTTTTGCCATTACAATGCCCAATCGTTAATCAACTTTTGGATAGAAACACTGTTAGCAGCTTAATTACAGGTGGAAAAGGAAGAAACCATGAATAACTTCGGATGGAAAGGCAGCTTAGTGGATTTTATTGAAGCTGACAGAGATGAAATTGTTAATAGTCTTTGTATGCATATATATAACCAAACCTCAAAAGAAGCAAAACAAAATCCTAATGAGGAGAGTACCATTTCTCAAATAAAATCCTGGTATGATTGTATCGCTTACTTGAAGGAAGAAATACCTTATTTTAAGCATATGCCTGGGTTTTTAATTTTTGAATATGAAATATTAAGAAGCGGTCGACGCCGTCCTGATGTATTGCTATTTTTACCTGAAGAAGTATTAGTGCTTGAATTTAAAAGATATTCTAATGTGAATGACCCAGAATATGCACAAACATCATTCTATATTCGAGACATACAGCAGTACCATTCAGCCGTACAAGAATTTGCATTAAAGGTCAGGGGAGCTCTTGTTGTAACAACTGAGGAGAAGGAATTTCAACAAATCCCTGATTACCAGATGTATCAATTGGGAAAAAGAGGGCTACGTGAATTAACTAATAGAGTTGGAAAGCATATTACAGCTAACTCCCTGATCTCAGCAGAGCAATTTTTAGAGGGGACGTATCAGCCTTTACCGACGATTATTGAATCTGCCCGAGCAATTATGAGGGATGAGCCTCTCCCACAAATAAAAACATTGAAAAGTAGTAATTTTAATACAGTAGTTGCAGAAGTGAAATCAATTATAGAAATGGCTAAACAAAATCAAACGCATCACCTAGTGCTAGTTTCAGGTGTCCCAGGTGCAGGTAAAACCTTTGTCGGCTTAACCTTAGCTCATGAAATAGACAAAGCAGTATATTTATCTGGAAACGGCCCACTTGTTGATGTCCTACAAGACAGTCTAAAAAATAAGACATTTGTACAAGCTCTATATGGATATAAAACAGATTATCTCAAGTATAACCGTGTACCAGAAGAACATGTCCTCATCTTTGATGAGGCACAACGAGCCTGGGATGCAAAGCGGATGAAGATCAATAAAAGCGAACCAGATGTAATGATAGAAATTGCTAAACAAAAGACATGGTCAGTTGTTGTAGGTTTAATAGGCGAAGGTCAAGAGATCCACATTGGAGAGGAAGGTGGCATTGGCCTATGGAATGAAGCAATCAAAGATAAAAGCTTTCATGTACACGCAAAGCACCATCAACAGGTCTTTTCAAACGCTTATTCATATCATGAAAATCAACAATTACACTTGAATACTTCCCTTAGAACACACAATGCATTAATGTATTTCGAATGGGTAGAGGCATTTATTAATAATGATCGAGAAAAGTGCAAAATACTAGAAGAAAAACTAAGAAAAGAACGATTCACGTTAAAGATTGTAGATAATTTACAAGAGGCAAAAGAATATGTGCAAAAAGTATATAAAGGAACAGATAAAACATATGGCATTGTAGCCTCTTCAAGCATTAAATATCCAAAAGGTGTAAAACTAGTACCAACTTCTGCTCGATATGTGATACCAAAAGCGCATGTAGAATATTTTAATTACCCAGAGTCTGAATATTATTGCAAAAGGTTAGATTATGCAGCAACAGAGTTTCAAGTTCAAGGACTTGAGCTGGATATGGCCATAGTGTGTTGGGGAAATGATTTAAGCTGGGAAAACGGAAAGTGGAAGGCTGAATATTTAAGAAAGGGTGCTGAAAATCCTGAACAGCTTAAGCTTAATGTTTATAGAGTGTTGCTTACTAGGGGGAGAGATGGGGTTATTATTTGTCGGAACTTATAAGAAAATAAAACTTATTTCACTCTAAATTATTGCCGGAAGTTAGGAATTATATTGATTTTAAAAAAATAGGTAATTCGGTTATTGTGGATAACTTTTCCATATTAAAAATTGATTACAATATGGGAAAAAAGTAGTATACTAATTTTTGTTATTTAAGGATTAGGGTGGGAGAAAAATGAATAAGATTAATATTGAGATTACAATTTTAGGAGAATACTCTACATTTGATGGTTTAGTAAGTGAAGCAGAGAAACTTCCTAAAACTCAAAGAGAGCATTACAAAAAGGTATTGGGACTATTAAAGAAAGAAGCGAAGGATGAAAAATTCTACTTTCTTACAACAGGAGCTTTCAAAGGAACAACATTTGGATACTTATTTTTTACTGAAAATAAAGTTGTTCTTATTGAAGTTAAACCCCCCTTCGGTAAGTTGAAAATTCATGTATATGAATACAAAAACTACAACGAAGTTGATTATGATATGACTAAAGCTCTTGGAATAACTAATAATATGATTTATCTTAATAAGTCTGGATTGTTTGGTGGTAAAAAAGATAGAGTTTCTCATATTTCCTCACCACAATTTATTGATATATATAATTTTGTGAAATTGCATATTAATTAAGTTTATACAAGATGTACTATAATTTTGAGTGCATCTTGTATTTATTTTTGGGAAGGTAATGGAGTTAGTATAGTTTTATGGACACCACTTAGTTAAGTCCTTACAATGTAATTCATGGAAGGATGTGTCCGTATGGAACGTAATAACACAAGCAACAAATATAATGAAGATTTGAAAAGAACAGTTGTGGATTTATATCATTCCGGTACCTCTGTGAAAGAATTAAGCAACGAATATGGCGTTTCTGAAGTGACTATTTATAAATGGATTAAGGATTTTACTCCTATTGGAACGGGGGAAGAATCCCTCACTCCTAAAGAGTTGGCTGCCATTCAAAAGGAGAACCTTCGGTTAAAACAAGAGATTGAAATCCTAAAAAAGGCTATGGACATATTCGCGGAAAAATAACCGATACAGAGCTTACCAATTTTATGGAGGTACACAAAAAACATTACTCGGTTCAAATGATGTGTGAGGTACTAGCTGTTCCGAGAAGTACATACTACCATTCTTTACAGAAAACAGAGTCCACCCGTGAACATGAAAATCATGCGATAACCAAGAAAATAATACAAATCCATTAAGAGAGTAGAGAACGATAAAATAAATCGAACACTTCTAAAAAGTGGGCTCTCTGTGAGTTTAAAACGTGTACAGCGACTCATGATAAGAGCGAAAATCCGTTTGATCACCAAGAAAAAATACCGACCGTACTCCAGCCGAGAAAAAGTGATGGAACGTAAGAACCTATTAAATAGAGACTTTTCGACCACCACTATCCATGAGAAATGGGTCGCAGATATCACCTACATTCACACGATAAGAGACGGATGGTGTTAACTGGCTTCCGTAATGGATTTACATTTCAAGAAAATTGTAGGTTTTTCGTTTTCACGTTCCATGACAACAGACTTAGTAATGACCGCTTTAGGAAACGCTTACTCTACTCAAAAGCCAGCTAAGGTTTACTTCTACACACAGATTTAGGTTCACAATACACTAGCTCAGCATTTATGCAATACGTTCAATCTTGTGGTGTTATTCAATCATTTAGCCAAAAAGGTTGTCCTTATGATAATGCCTGTATCGAGTCCTTTCACGCTATTTAAAAAAAAGAAGAAGTAAATCATGAACAATATTAAGACTACCACACAGCCAAACTAGCGATGTTTCAATTTATTGAAGGTTGGTACAACAGAAAAAGAATACATAGTAGTTTGGATTACAATACTCCACAGACAGTGGAAAATTAAATGAAACAATCAGCGTAGTACTTAACTTTTTTGTGTCTAAAATATTGACTCAAATCCAACTTTGAAACAAGTGCATCGATAATACAGATAAAAATTGTATTATAAGCGATGGGGGAAATGTTTAATATTTTTATCTAAAATAAATGTTTTTAAGATGGTAAAATGTTAAAAGATTTTCTTATTAGTAACCCTTACAATTTTTAAAAACTAAAATAATTAAGTAATTGTATATTAGAACTGACTAATACTAAGCACTTTTTTCTATGATGTTACCAACAAATATAGGTGGAGAAAATAAGTCATACATGATTTATTCTTCTCCTTTTTATCTTTTTACTAAAATAGATATTCTACAATAAACATTTTGAATAAATTGATTCACTAAGAGCGATGAAATATTATGATATAATATAGGAAATAAGTAATGTATATATCAATAATAGAAGGTATAAATATTACTAAATTACTCCATAATTGTGAAATTTAAGTAAGATTAAAATTTTTATTACTTTATTAAAGATCAGAAAAAGATTGGAAAAGTGAGGAAAGCAACATGGCTGAATTAAACTTAAAATTATTTAGTGCCGCAGACAACTTGCGTAGCAAAATGGATGCATCAGAATATAAAAACTACTTATTAGGATTAATCTTTTATAAGTACTTATCTGATAGGTTGTTAGAAAAAGTAGTCGAAATAGCAGATGAATCGCTAGAAGAATATAACAAACCAGAAAAACAAACCGGGTTGTATCGAGATTTATTAGCAGATGGAGAGCTGAAAAATGACTTGATTGAAACGTTAGTGGATACATTGGGCTATGATATAGAACCAAAGTATTTATTTAATGTATTAACCGACGAAGCTAAGCAAAACACGTTTCAGTTGAATGACTTGAATAAAGCCTTTATCGATTTGTCTACGAAATATGAACAATTTAATGGATTATTTGATGATGTAGACTTGAAATCAAAAAAATTGGGATCAGATGACCAACAACGAAACATTACCCTTACGGAAGTTCTGAAGAAACTAAATGATGTTGATGTGCTAGGACATAATGGCGATATCATTGGGGACGCCTATGAGTTTTTGATAGGTCAATTTGCCTCAGAAGCCGGTAAGAAAGCTGGTGAATTCTATACACCGCATGAAGTATCTGACATGATGGCTCGTATTGCTGCAATTGGTCAAGAGGACAAAAAATTGTTTAGTGTATTTGACCCAACGATGGGATCAGGTTCCTTGATGTTAAATATTCGAAACTACATTAACTATCCAGATAATGTAAAGTATCATGGACAAGAATTAAATACAACGACCTATAATCTAGCTAAGATGAACTTGATTTTGCATGGTGTTGATAAAGAAGATATGCGTTTACGCAATGGGGATACATTGAATAAAGATTGGCCGACAGATCAGCCTTATACCTTTGATTCCGTCCTAATGAATCCGCCATACTCTGCAAATTGGTCTTCAGATTATACTTTCTTAGATGATTCTCGTTTCAACCGATATGGGAAATTAGCGCCAAAATCAAAAGCAGACTTTGCTTTTCTTTTACATGGGTTCTATCATTTGAAAGATTCGGGAACAATGGCAATTGTCTTACCACATGGAGTACTGTTCCGTGGAGCTGCAGAAGGTGTAATTCGTAAGAAATTATTAGAAGATGGCAGTATTGATTCCGTTATTGGCATGCCAGCAAACTTATTCTTTGGGACATCGATTCCAACAACAGTTATCATTTTGAAGAAAAATCGTACCACTCGGGATGTTTTATTTATTGATGCAAGTAAGGCGTTTACGAAAGGAAAGAATCAAAATAAACTCTCCAAAGAAAACATTGAAAAGATTGTCGAAACCTATAAGAAGCGAGAAGATGTGGATAAATATGCCCACATTGCTAGCTTTGATGAAATTAAAGAGAATGATTTCAATTTGAATATTCCCAGGTATGTAGATACCTTTGAAGAAGAAGCGCCTGTTGATATGGCTACAATCGGCTCAACCATTCAAGACATTCGAAAAGAAAAAGCAGAACTAGAATCTAACCTATATGACATGATTTCTTCGCTACAATTTGATGAAGAAAACGCAGAATGGATTAAGGGTGCGTTAGAGGTGTTTAAGCGTGAAAAATAACCTTACACCAGAAATTCGATTTACTGGGTTTACTAAAGATTGGGATCAGCGGAAATTGGAATCAATAGTGGATAGGGTGAAATCATTCTCTTTATCTCGTGATGTCGAGACGAGTGAATATACAGGATACAAGTACATTCATTATGGTGATATCCATACAAAAGTTGCAGATCTAATAGATGAGTCTAGCGATTTGCCGAATATAAAAGCTGGAAATTACGAACTGCTGGAAAAGGGGGATATAGTAGTAGCTGATGCTTCTGAAGATTATCAAGGAATAGCCACACCTGCTGTGATTACGATAGATATTCCCTACAAGTTAGTTTCTGGCCTCCATACAATAGCTTTGAGACCAAAACAAGTAGATCCTTTGTTTCTTTACTATTTGATTAATTCACCAAATTTCAGGAAGTATGGTTACAAGATAGGTACAGGAATGAAGGTATTTGGAATTAGCGTAACGAACCTTCTAAAATTTGAAGGAATGGTCCCGTTATTAGAAGAACAAATCAAAATCGGTATCTTTTTAAAACAACTAGACGACACGATCGCTCTTTATCAGCAAGAACTAATCATCCTCAAACAAATAAAACAGGGATTCATGCAAAAAATGTTCCCAAAAGAAGGGGAGTCCGTGCCAGAGATTCGCTTTCCTGAATTTACCGGAGATTGGGAACAACGTAAGTTATCAGATATAACTGATAGTATTGGTACTGGGAAAAGCTCGTTTATAAAACATAAAAAATCTGCTGATAATCCTTATGCAATATTAGGATCTACTTCTATCATTGGATATGATAGTGAGTTTGATTATGAGGGAGATTTTATTCTCACTGCACGTGTAGGTGCAAATGCTGGTAATCTTTATCGATCTTATGGAAAAGTGAAAATCACTGATAATACTGTATTTATCAAGGGTAATAACTTATCTTTCTTGTATCCACTACTTAATAATTTTGATTTAAAAAAGCTATCATTTGGCACTGGGCAACCGCTTGTAAAAGCGAGTGAACTAAAAAATCTTAGAATGAAATCCCCATCTTTTGAAGAACAAACCAAAATCGGCAACTTTTTCAAACAAATAGACGACACGATCGCTCTTCATCAACGTGAATTAAATGCCTTAAAAGAAACTAAAAAAGCATTTCAACAAAAAATGTTTGTATAAGAAAGTAAAAGCGAGGGAGAAACATGACAAAGATACCACATAATGATGAAGCTAAAGTGGAACGTCAACTGATTGAAGTATTAGGGGAAGGGCATAATCAGTGGAATTACCGTCCGGATTTAAAATCAGAAGAAGACCTGTGGAATAATTTGCGTCAAAAGATTACGCAAAATAACTTATCAGAAATTGGAGAATATCCCATTTCTGATAAAGAATTTGAAACTATTAAAACAGAAATCCTTTTAAAAACACAAACACCTTTTGATGCTGCTAGATGGCTCAAAGGGGAAAATGGAATCTCTCGAATTACGATTGAACGTGAAGATATATCTCTAGGTTCCATGTCGTTGGTGTTGTACTCCAACCAGGATATTGGTGGTGGAATTTCTACGTACGAAGTTGTTCATCAGATTGCGAAACAAAAGACAAGCGTAGATGGTCGTGATCGTCGATTTGACGTGACACTTTTAATCAATGGGTTGCCAATTGTTCAAATTGAATTGAAACAGGTCAGTGCCAAAGATGGTGTATTCCAAGCCTTTAATCAAATCAAGAAATATGCAGAAGAAGGGATGTTTAGAAATAATATCTTTTCTACTCTACAGTTATTTGTTATTTCCAATGAACAAACTACCCGCTATTTTGCTAATGCGCTTCCAAAAGATATGCATAAGAAATTTGTTTTTAGTTGGCGGACTACAGACAACCGAAAGGTAGAAAATCTCTATGAATTTGTGAAACAAGTTTTAAATATTCCAGATGCGCATCGATTGATTGCTCACTATACGATTGTGAGTGAGGACCAAGATAACAAAGCATTAATGGTTTTACACCCTTATCAAATTCATGCCATTGAAGCTTTATTTACATCTGCCATGAAACATCAATCAGGGTTTGTATGGCATGCGACTGGCTCAGGTAAAACGTTGACCAGTTTTGTTTCTACAAAGTTATTAGCTCGCAAACCCGGTGTAGATCGTACCATTATGCTTATTGACCGTAAAGACTTAGATAATCAAACGACATCAGAATTCACAAAATTTGCTTCCGAGTTTAATACTGGTATTTCTTCAGGGGCTGCCAAATCTAATAGCTTGGTTGTCGGAACCGGAAGTGCGAAAAAATTAAGTGAAACTCTTTTATCGGATGCTAATTCAAATACAGTGATTATTACCACTCGTCAAAAATTAGAATCTGCCTTACGCTATGCTCAAAGACTAGAAGAACAACAAGGTACTCAGCGCTTTAAGAAACTAGTGGGACAACATATAGTATTTGTAGTGGATGAATGCCATCGAGCGCTGAGTGCAGAAGGAATGGCAGCGATCAAGGGGTTTTTTCCAAATTCTACATGGTTTGGATTTACAGGCACACCGATATTTGAGGAAAACAAGAAACAAGCTAAAGGCCAATTAGCTCGGACCACTCATGATCAATATGGAGAAGTCTTGCACACCTATACCATTAAGAATGCTTTGGATGATAATGCTGTTTTAGGGTTTCAAGTAGAGCACGAAGATACGATTGAACCAACATCATTAAATAATTATATTTTTAATCAACTTCGTCAAATAGAGAAATATGCCAGCTTTACTAACCATGAAATTAACGACATTATTGATAAAATGGATGGAAGAGAAAAGGAAGCATATCTTGAACCATCTTCTTTTGAAAGTGATGAACATATTCAAAAAGTCATTCATAAGATTTTTCGACCGGATAATGCCTATATCAAATTTGATTTCCAAAACGGTCGCCCACAAAAGTCTGCCATATTAACAACAAGTTCTATTGATATGGCGAAACGCTACTATCATGCAATTAAGAAAATGACTAAAGATCCTGACTGGTTAACGAAAGAATTTGCAGGACATCCGATTCGAACGGGGCGTACGATTGAAGATCCAGATTTCCCACGGGTTTCCATCACCTATTCGATTCAAGAAAACGAAGAAAATTCCAAACAAATTCAAGATGAAATGAAAGAAATTATCAAGGACTATAACGATTATTATCACACTGCTTGGTCGATAGAAGATATTGAACGATACAATGGAGATATCAATAATCGTTTAGCTCGTAAGAAAGCAGAATTCAAAGAATTTGGGAAACATGTTGACCTTGTCATTGTTGTAGATCGCTTATTGACTGGATTCGATGCACCTACCATTCAAACATTATTTGTGGACCGTAGTTTGAGTTATGCTAATTTGATTCAAGCCTTTTCACGAACCAATCGTACCTATCCAGGAAAAACAAAAGGATTGATTGTGACATTCCGAAAACCTTCAACGATGGAACAAAATGTAAAGGATGCCACGAAGTTATACTCTGAAGCACAAGAGGAAACTAATCTTGTGTATCCAACATATGACGAATCGAAGAAACGCTTTAAAAAGGCTCACAAAGCGTTAACAACATTAGTTCCATATCCAACCGATATTAATGAGCATTCAACTCTTGAAACTCGGGTTGAATTTGTGAAGGCATTCCAAAAGTTAAACAATGCCTACGAAGCTTTAGTTACGTATGATGATTACAACGATGATATGGAAAAATCAAAGGCACTTCAAGAACAGGTGAAAACCTTAGAGGAATATATTGGTGTATATAACACGATCAAGGGTTCACTAGTAGAGGAAAGGGGCCAAGATGGACCTACTCCAGATTTATCAGACATTGAATTCTATGGAGAAAATACAATAAAGATTTATGATATTGACTCCACCTATATTGATCAACTATTAGGAACGTACTCAGCCAATAATCAGAATATCCGTGACGAAATTGAAAAAGCACTTCAAAAATTGAAGAAATCAGAAATTGTTAAAAGTGTATACCGTGCAATTTTAAATGCTATTGATGGCAAAGAAATAGATACTAAGGAAGATATTCTTGTAGTCAAACGACGCTTCTTTACTGAATCCTATAATAAAGCGATTGAAGAGTTTGCGAATACTTGGTTTGTTCAAGAAAATGAGCTACATTTATCCGCGATTCAATATGTGATAGGAACAGACCCTATTCCGAATATGGGGGGAATCATCGATAGCAAGCAATTTGATAAGTATAAGGCTGTACATCCTGAAGCAAAATCATTGAAATACGGGCCGGAAATGAAGCGCCAGTGGAGAAAAACTTTAGATGAAGTAATTGTACCTTTGGATAAAGAATTACGTTAGATGATCTATTTTAGACAAATTGATGAAAGAACATTAGATGGTTATTGGGAGCTGTATTATGAACAAAGAAGGTCAAGAAAAGATAGATAAAAATAGTTTGAATAATATAGAAATTATCGGAAACAGTTTAATGGACAAAGGGAATCTTAAGTATAAATACAAGAATATAGTTATTGTTGGAAACGGATTTGATATGAGTCTTGGTCTAAAAAGTTCATACCAGAATTTCATTGAATACATTAAGGGTAGTAAAAGGTTTGTTAAAGATTATGAATTATATAATTATAATAGGCTTTTCTTAAGAAAGTATGAAAAATTCCATTTGAATTGGTCTGATTTCGAAAGTTTATATGAAGAAACTGTAAGAAAAATAAATAACAGATCTGAGAAAAATGAAGAACCGCAAGATTTATTTGATATAACGTCCATAAATAATTCTATTAAAAGTTTAGAAGAAGATTTTCAGGAATATCTTTTAAATGAATATCCTAAGTGGATAGAACAGAAGACGATTTCTATTGGGAATTCTGGTTACAAAAGATTTACAGAAGAAGTGAACCCTTTTTTTAAAAAAATGATTAAAGATGAAAATACATTTTTTATAAATTTTAATTATACGAACACAATTGGGGATCTATGTGAAAGTGTACTTTATCATTCTGAACTAGCGCAATCTAGTACAGAAGTGAAGAAAGCGAAAGAAGGAAGAATTTTTCATATACACGGAAGTTTAGAAGAAGAAAACATTTTATTTGGCGGTGGTTTTACTGATAGCGAGGATATTAATAGGATTCATTATTCTCAGTCTTTAATAAATGATAAGTTGTTTAGAATTAAGGAAAATGATTTATTAAATGCAACAAGAACAAGGATAATGTCTACCATTGATTTGAACAATGAAGATGTAAGAAAAGATTTATTTATTATAGGACATTCTCTTCAAGGTAGTGATTTTCTATTTTTGTCAAAATTAATTCAAAGAGCAGACAAAGTATTTTTGTTTTATTATGAAGATGATTACATTTTTAAGATGGAAGAAATTTTGAAGAAATTTGGATCTTCAGTTGCTGAGAAAATTGTGTTGGTTCCTTTCTTAGAAATATTATTACAGGATAAACAAATCGTATCTAGTTATGAAGAATATGAGACAATAAATTCTTTTTTACCAAATAAATTTCCAGATGAAGATATATTTTCTGACTTGTCGTTAACTATAAACCACTTTACTTTTAAAAATATTAAGGAATTGAGAATAAACGAGAGCAACATAGAAAAAGTTCTCTATATATCAAAAAGTATAATGTTCAATAAAAGTGCTTCTAGGATAAATCGTATTTATTTTGAAAAAACAATAGATTCAACTGAATTTAAAAAACTTACTAACTCTGAAGATTTTTTAATGTTACTAAAATGGGTTGAAAAGGTTATCTTTTCTAATACAGAAATAGATAGTGAATTTTTCATTCAACTTTTGGCTAATGGTAGCAGTTTGTCATATATTAGTATGGAAAATTGCACATTAGTGAGTGAGAATAATGTAACTGTAGATATATCTTCATGTGAGTCATTGAATAGGCTTGAAATAATTGATTGCTCATTTACAACTAATACCATAGAAGAAAGAAATGGATTTTTCAATATTAAATCAGATACAAAGAATCATATTGAAAAATTAACAGTAAAAAGAAATACTAATCTAGTAATTGAGAAAAATGTTTTTGAAAAATCAACAAATTTAATAGAGCTCAATATCTTAATAACAGATATAAATATTGAACAAGAAGAGATTCACTTAAAAGATTTGGAAAAGTTACAAGTTGATCATTCATCTGGTATTGTTCCTAAAATTACAGTAGGAAACAAAATCGAAGAAATAATTGTAATAGGTTATTCTGATGAGTTTTTTAATCTCTCATCAATTATGAGAAGTAATGAAGTGGCAGTTGGTTTCCCTAGACTTAGACTCTTTCATTTGAAAACTCCAGATCAAATGACTTCATGCCGTAAGCTTATTGTTGATGTTATTTTAGATGTTTTTTCAAATGATACAAAATTTATTGTGGATAAAGATGTTAAATCAATAAAAGAATATTATATAGAGAATAGGGAACCAAAAATTCAATTCTATAGTCATTTAGAAGGATTAATAGATAAAAAAATATTGTTTAAGTATCAAAATTTGTTTCTAGAATTATCGAATTTAACAAATCAATCAATTGTTGAAGAATTTCTAGAAGAAATAAGTACTAAAATAGAAGTGGAAATTCGAAATTTTAAGCAGAAAGGTTTTATTATAGAACATGATGTAGATAGTTTAGAACAAAATGATGAATATGATTCGCAGAGAAAATCTACTACATATAAAAATGATAATATATACTCAACTAGTGATAATTTGTTATTTGAATACTCAACTGCAACTATATCTGAGCCTCAAGAACTTTTTGAGTATTTGGAGCAACAAAATAAAGCTAAAATTGTAATTGAAACTTATCATGAAATAGTGAAAGAGATTAAACATACAAAATTAAAATCAAAAGAAGATATACTAGACCTTAAGCGTGAGTTTTTTAAACATGCTCTGGATAAAGTTATTAAAGAATTTTCTGAAAAGTGGTTTGTTTCGGAAGAAGAACTAAAACTATCGGCTATACAGTACGATGTAGGCATTAAGGAAACTCCTAATATTGGGAGTGTGATTAATAGCAAAAAATTTGAAAGATATAAACTTAAAAATCCGGAAGCTAATCCAATTAAGTATCCCCAAGCAATGAAACGGGATTGGCAGAATGAGTTGGACGAAAAAGTAGTCTGGTTGAATGATGAATTGAGAAGAGTTGAAAAACAAATATTTTCAGAAGATAAAAAACTTGAAAGTCAAATTGTATCTAGTTACTAAATGACTTAGAACTATTGTGTTAAAGCTAAAAAGCACTTCAGAAATATACAACAAATACTAGTGTGTATTTTAGGACCTAGAAGAGCCTTCAATAGATAAGGATTCTTACAAGCTTAAATAACTTTCAAGATTGTACTATTACCGAAGAAACTTGATACAAGCCTTGGTGTAAGGTCCACATTAATTATCGCTTTAACAAATAGAATTAATAGCATTTTAAAAGAGTGGATGCTAATTAAACATATTCCTTTTAAGCGGAATGGAAGTGCTTTAAAATTTAATATTTGCTCCTATTCCAGTAAGTTACAACTTAGTCGTCACTGACCCCTTTAATTAGACATTTCCATTATAAATTAAAAATGTAAGAAGAACTTAAATATATGGCTTTATAATTACGAGTCCTTTCCTTCAATAAGGAAAGGCTCTTTTTCTGTGCTTGGCAGGTAATTATATAAGTTATACGAAAAAAATGTAAAATCAAAACTATCAAATTACCCCATAAAATAAAACCCCAAACTCCAAAAAACCTAGTACAAATAATTCCAACTCCACTGGCCAAATTCCGCATTAAACATTCCACACAATTACCTTATAATCAATTTGTAAGCGATAACAAAAGGAGGGTTAGGGTTGCTTTTAAATGATAGCCAAATATTTTTAGATTTAGAGTTAAGTAATCGAGATGAGGTATTAGAGTTTATTTCTGTTCAAGCACAGCAATTAGGATTAATTGAAAATCAGGAAATTCTGTTAAAGGATTTTATTAGCAGGGAAGAGCAGTATCCTACAGCTTTTCAGGAGGGGATTGCTATTCCTCATGCTAAAAGTGCGACGGTTAAGAAGGCTACGCTCTTTTTTATTAAAACGACAGAAAACATTGATTGGAACTCTCCTGATCACTTTAAGGTGAAATTTATTTTTGCTATTCTTGTTCCGGAAATGGAGGCAGGTACGAAGCATATAAAAATTTTGTCAGCACTTGCTGGGAATCTAATAGAGGAGCAATTTCAAGAACGGCTTTTTAAAGTGAACACGAAAGATGATATTTTGAATTTATTTAAGAGTGTTGAAATGGAGGTTGTGTAAAGATGAAGTTTGTAGGAGTAACAGCTTGTATTGCAGGGTTAGCTCATACGCCAATGGCGGCTAAAGCTTTAGAAAAGGCCGGGGCTAAGCTAGGGCATTCGGTAAAAATGGAACAGCAAGGGGCTATGGGCTTTATAAATGATTTAACAGAGACAGATATTCGTGAGGCTGATGCAGTAATTATAGCTGCAGATAAGGCTATTGAAGGGGAGGAACGGTTTAAGGGGAAGCCAGTTGTCCGGGTGAAGCTGGGGCAGGCGGTTTCCCATGGTGAAGCTGTTATTGAAAAAATTGTTCAGGCTTTAGAAAAAAGAAACCAATCCTAATGCTATGGAGGAAAGAAAATGAAATCACAAGCCAATGCATTTAAAACCCATTTAATGACAGGTATTTCGTATGTTCTTCCGGTTATTATCGCTGGTTCTTTAGTTGTGGCACTTGCGAAAATCATAAGCTTTGCAGCTGGTTATACAGATTTAAGTCAATTTGCTGAAACAAGTGGTTTCCTTCATTATATATATTTATTTGAACAAGTTGGCTGGACTGCAATCGGGTTATTGAACCTGGTGCTAGGAGGTTATATAGCCTTTTCCATTGGAGGTAGGCCGGCGCTGGCAGCAGGTCTTGTCGGTGGCGCCTTAGCAAGCTCAACAAATGCTGGTTTTATTGGGGCTGTTGTGGCTGGTTTCTTTGCTGGTTGGCTGACAAATTGGGTGAAAAAGCGGATTGTTATTAGTGGCTCACTCGCAAGTGCAGTACCATTAATTATTCTCCCATTAATTACGGTGGGCGCGATAGGAATTTTAATGGCATTGGTCTTAGGTGGACCGTTAGGCTGGATTAATACATCCTTATTAAACTGGATTACGGAAATGACGCAAAGTAATGTTAATAATGTTGTTTTAGCATTGGTGCTTGGTGCCATGATTGCCTTTGACATGGGAGGACCAGTTAACAAGGCGGCATGGATGGCTGGTAATGCACTGATGATGAGTGGGATATACCTGCCTGCGATTTTAGTGAATATTGCAATTTGTATACCGCCATTAGGTTATGGGATTGCTACATTGCTTAAAAGGAAAAACTTCTCTCCAGAGCTTTTAGAGTCAGGTAAAGGGTCCTTAGTTATGGGGATCATTGGTATTACAGAGGGAGCGATTCCATTTACCTTAAAAAGTCCGTTAAAGCTGATACCGTTAAACGTTGTCGCTGGTGCTGTAGGAGCTGCCACTGCTGTACTGCTTGGTGCGCATGAGATTATGCCTCCGGTAGGTGGAGTTTATGGCTTCTTCACTGTCGGCAGTAGCTGGGCATATTTAGCTGGTATTTTAGTTGGTGCATTTATTATTGGCATTGGATCAAATTTGTTAGTTAATTTCCGGGATGACAAGGAACTGGAAACCAAACAGGCTGATAAACAAAAGGAAGAATTGGATGAGCTTGATATTAGTTTTGACTAAATATTAATTTTCATTGGGTAGATTCCTGCTTATAATCTATCAAGTCAGGAATCTACTATTTAAAATTATGAAGTGTATGTATCCACTAATTAAAGATAAGGAGTTTTGTACTAATGAAAAAAACAAAAGTCCATGTAGTTCCACATACTCATTGGGATAGAGAATGGTACTTTACATCGTCTAGATCAACTGTTTATTTAGTAAAGCATCTTCGAGAGGTTCTCGATACATTGGAAAACAATACGGATTTTGAATATTACTTGATGGATGCTCAGACATCTCTTATCGAAGACTATTTAAAATATCAACCAGAGGACAGAAACAGACTTGAAAAATTAGTTGCGGAGAAGCGGCTTTTAACAGGGCCTTGGTATACTCAAACAGACCAATTAGTCATTTCACAGGAATCTGTCGCACGAAATCTACTCTATGGTACTAAATATGCAAAGCAATTAGGACACTCCTTTGAAATTGGTTATGTGCCTGATGCATTCGGTCAAGGTGGAAACATGCCGCAAATTTACAAAAACTTTGGTATTAATCGGTTTTTATTTTGGCGTGGTGTGGCGGACAACCGTTTAAAACAAACTGAGTTTATTTGGGAGGGTGATGACGGAAGCCAGATGCTGGCTGAGCAAATCCCCTTTGGATATTACCATGGTGGCAATATCCCAGAAGAAGAGGCAGATATCATCCCTTATCTAGAGGAGTTTGTTGGTAAGCTAGAAGAAAAAGCCTCAACAAATAACGTGTATTTTCCTAATGGCTTTGATCAGGCACCTATTAGAACGAATCTTCCTGAAATTATTAATAAATTTAATGAGATGGATCCTAGTCGAGAATATATTCTCCAATCACCGGAGAAATTCTTTGATGCTCTTGAGCAAGAGGTAGAAAACCTTCCTGTGATTAAAGGTGAATTAACGGAGGGTAAGCATAGTAGGCTGCACAAGTCTATTTTCTCGACAAGAGCAGATTTAAAACAAGCAAACAATGAGATTGAAAACTTTTTGGTAAATGTCCTAGAGCCAGTACTTTCAATTAGTTTTTCGTTAGGGAATGTGTACCCGCATAGAGAGCTTGAAGAGATCTGGAAGCTGATGTTTGAAAATGCTGCTCATGATAGTATTGGCGGCTGTAATAGTGATACAACGAATCAGGATGTGAAGTATCGTTATAAGCTAGCGAAAGAAAAAGCGGAAAACCTTTTGGATATACATATGCGGTTAGTGACGGAAAGAATACCGTATCAGCATCATTTGAATTTCACTTTATTTAATCCGCTTCCATATCAACGGTCAGGAGTCGTTAAAGTGGGGCTGTATATTCCAGAAGAGAACTTTGTTATTAAAGATTATCATGGAAATGCCATGCCATTTGCCATTTTAAACAAAGTTGAATTAACCGATTATGTGTTAAAACAAACAATTCGTTTGAATCCAAGCAAAGAGATCTATATACCAGAAAAGGTCTTTTTAGCTGAGATTTTAATATATGTGACAAATCTAAATGGCCTTGGCTATGATAGCTTTTATTTGGAGCTGGATAGTGAATCGAATAAGAGCCTTGAAAATTCAAGTAATACCTTTAAAGAATCGTCTAAATCCCTAATAGAAAATGACTATTATGCTATTTCAGCAGCTGTAAATAATACACTAACTATTTTAGACAAAGCATCCGGAAAAGAATATAAAAACCAGATGATTTTCGTTGAAAATGGGGATGATGGTGACTCATATAATTACTCTCCACCTAGAGAGGACCTAGTAAGCTATTCAACAGATTCTGAATTAATAGATGTAAATTATTTTACCTCTGAGGTAGAGGAACATCTTGAAATAGCACTAAAAATGCAGGTGCCATATAATCTCGAGGATAGGGCAAACGGGATTGCCAACAAGGACTTTATCATTACCGCAAAAGTTGGCCTTCGGAAAAATGAAGAATTGATCCGTTTTGAAATTGATATCGACAATCAAGTACTGAGTCATCGCCTTTGTGTTCAATTTAATACAGAAATTATCAGCAAATTCTCTACTGCAGATCAGTTATTTGGAACAATTACTAGACCAGTTTATTTACCAGAAATGGAGGTTTGGAAAGAGGAGAAGTGGGAGGAGGCTCCGATATCAATCGAACCAATGCAAAGCTTTGTTTCCTTACATGATGAGAATTCTGTTGCTGCTATTTTCACAGAAGGGGTAAGAGAATATGAGATTGTTGGAAACTCATATGACACCATTCAATTAACTTTATTTAGAACCTTTAGTCATATGGGAAAAACGGACCTACTCTACAGACCAGGGCGTGCATCTGGAGAAAGCATTGTTGAGACCCCAGATGCCCAGTTACTTGGAAAATTAAAGGCAACTTTTGCTTATTATAGGAAGAATAACCAATCATTTGATGAAGTGAATATTGCAAGAATGGCAAAGGAATATTTATCACCAATTCCGTCCTACCAATTCTCTGATTTTCTAAATGGAAGAATGATTTATGCTTATCGCGATGAAGAAAAAACCAATCCGTTATCTTACAGCCTGTTTACTGTTGAAAAGATGACTTCTGTTATTAGCACAATTAAGAAAGCAGAAGAAAGTAATAATCTAATTGTCCGTCTCTTTAATCCTTATATAGAAAAGGTATCAACGATTGAAAAAGAACTAATAGAAAAAGGGAGCTTTGTGATGTTAGATGAATTAACGAAAGCAGATTTTACAGAAGAATTAGCCCCATATAAATTCTGTACCATCTCTATCCCATTATAGAAGCATTCCACCTACTGCAATAAGTGGGTGGAAGTTTTCATTTACATAAAAATTTGAGTGGGGCATTGTTTTATGTTCATTTGCTGAGATGACCAATCCTTCATGGAAAGGAGAAGTTCAACATGTTTGCAGACAACCGGAAAAATAAAATTTTTACCCTTTTAGAAGAAAATATGTGCGAATTTAATGGAGAAAAAATTGGCGAATTATTATCGATATCAGACCGAACTGTCCGTAAGGAAATTAAGGTGATGAATGAAGTTGGTAAGAATCATGGGTTTAGTATCAAAAATATGCGTGGGAAAGGTTTATACATAGATGTATTGGACCATCAAAATTTCCATCAATTTAAAAAAAGTAATGTAACTTCCCCTATTTATTTCGATATCAATTCAAAAGAAGAGAGAATAAAACAATGTATTATCATTCTGTTAAACGCACAGCAATTCATGACCTTGGAGGAATTGGCTGAAAAAATGTATGTTGGAAGAACTACTTTAAGCCATGAGATAAAAGAAATAAGAAATCTTCTTACTAGCTTCGATCTCTCCTTACACTCCAAGGTTGGAAAAGGAATATTTATCGAGGGCTCAGAGCGTAATAAACGGTGTGCATTGCTATCACTTATTGATGAATCCTTTGACAATTCTCAAATAGAACGGTATTTTGGCTGGAAGAATCAACAGCATTTTTTGGAAACATTACAAAAGCGGTTGCCACACTTATTTAGTACTTTTCATCTGTATTTTAGTGATGAAAACCTAAAGAACCTTATCTTTCACCTTGTTATAATGGCGGATCGAATACAGAATCAATTTGTACTTGAGCTTGAGTATGGGCGCGATAAGTGGGGACAATACACCGAATTAATGGAAGGTTTAATCGAATTATTGTCTGATGTCTTCTTAATAGACATTCCACTGTCGGAGCAAGATTACCTATTTATTCAAGTCAGAAGTAAAATTATTTCTGTTGTGGAGCAAAGTCAGCATTTAAATAATATTGTTACGGATTATATCCAGTTATTTTTAGATAAAATTAATGAAAATTATTATTATGACCTCAACAATGATGAACAGTTAAGAAGTGATTTACAGAGCCATATTAACTCCATGCTATTTCGAGTGAAAAATAACATTAGAGTAAGAAACCCAATGGAAGAACATATAAAAAAGTATTTTCCACTTGCATATGAAATTACTTTATATGCTGTGAAATCAATTAAAAATGAGTTGGATTATGAGGTTAACCATGGAGAAATTGCCTATTTATCCTTACATATTGGTGCTTCATTGGAGAGGAATTATCAGGTTAAATATGAACGGCATAATTCCTGTTTAATAGTTTGCGGCTCTGGAATAGGAACTGCCAGAATTATTGAAACAGCAATTAAACAGACTATTCCAGATTTATTTATAACAAAAACAATTTCAGCACAGAGGTACAGCACATTACCTTATGTGGAAGAAGACGTTGTAATTACGACCATTGATATAGAGGAAAAGAATAAACCAATTTTCAAAATAGAGAATTTGCCATCAAGGAGGCAGATTATTGATTTAGATAAAAAAATCACGAAAGAGCTAAGTCATACAACAGATCTTTTACTGAATTATTTCTCGCCAAAGTTATTTATAAAGAATTCTTTTAAACATAAAGACGAGGCAATCAAAGCACTAACTCACGCTATGGCGTTAGAAGAAGTAATCGATAATGAAGAGGAATTTTTAGCTGCTATTTTAAAAAGGGAGGAAATGGGCTCAACAGTAATGGGAGAAGGAGTAGCCGTCCCGCATCCTTTAAATCTTCTTTCCAAGCGAACACAGATTGGTATCGCTCTAACAGAAGAACCAATTGATTGGGGAAACGGGCAGAAAGCACAGCTGATCTTTCTCCTCGCCATCAGTAAAGAAGACTACGAAGAAGCAATGGGTATTTATGATTTTCTTGTCGATATTATCCGCGAGAAACAAGCGACTGAACTAAGTACTGCGAGAAATTTTAATGAATTTACTTTGAAAGCTAGAATGATTTATTCGTGAGTATGGCTTATATATATAACTTTCTAATGGGTATGTTTGGTGTATCAGTATAACTTTAAATAAAAAGTTAACTGCAGTTACAAGGAATTCTGATACAGAGTATAAAATATTAAATGATATCGCTTTTCAGCTTGGGAATAATACAAAAGCGACAGGTAAAATTAAGTTATTTACAGAACTAGATACATGGTACATGTGATAGTTGTAGCCAGGTAATAGCTGATTTTGCCAAAAAATATATAAACATTGAATTAGAGGTAATCCATAATAACGGAAATAGACTAAAACCAAACTAGTATGTAAGTAATGGAGAGATTTTTAATGGAAGACTGGACATATAACGAGTTGTTTGAAACAATTCAAGACATAGACATGCAATAGCAAGGTTAGCAGATGATTTTAATAACTTAGGAAAAATAGAGGTTATTATTGTAGATGTTGCTATAGCAGAGATTTTAATCACCTATGATGAAGTTTTCGTTGGTTGGATTGTCAATATTATATCAAACAGCTTTTTTAAGGGACGATTGTTTGTAGTCAATCGGGCTTACATAACCTAGTGTTCCATGGATTCGAAGCTTGTTAACTTTAAAGGAGATGAAACTTACATCAAGACGTCTAAGGAAGAGTGGCTTTCTCATTATCAACATGTTTTCGAAACGTTGGACTTTAAACATGATTCTAAAATGCTTTCAAATGTTTGTATGGTCTACCTTCCAGGGCTTTGGGTGTAAGAGGGAGATCTATAATGAATCTCAATTGATAGCAAGTTGCAGTGATCGGCCAAACAATCAAGCAGATTGTCTATACCGTTTACTTTTTGAATAACATAGACAAATTTATCCTAGTACTTATTTACATCATCTGAGAAACTTTTTTGAAGTTCATTATATAGTTAGTTAAGTGTGAAACTCAAAACAAATTTTCCCTAGTGTATGTAAAAATACACATGACGGAAAGGTAAGTGCGTATTTTGTTAAAGTAATGTAAAACGACTGAAATGTCCATATAATACTCAAAGAAAGGAAACAAAATAAATGCCATTGGAAATTGTTCGTCAGGATCTTACGAAGATGAAGGTAGACGCGATTGTGAATCCCACAAATACAGAATTGAAAATAGGCGGAGGCGTTAGTGGAGCTATTTTTCAAGCTGCCGGTGTGGTTGAGCTGAAACAAGCATTTGATGATGTAGGTGGTTGTCCAGTTGGCCAAGCCATTATAACGAATGGATTTCGGTTGCCTTCCAAATATATCATTCACACAGCAGGACCAGTGTGGAAGGGTGGTTCTTATAGGGAAGCAGAACTCTTGAAGAATTCATATGCTCATTCTCTGGAACTAGCTGAAAAATATCAATGTGAGTCAGTTGCCTTCCCACTCATTTCAGCAGGCTTCTCAGGATATCCAAAAGAAGAGGCATTACAAATTGCTGTATCTACGATTAGTGAATTTTTAGTGAATCATGAGATGCATGTTTACCTAGTCGTTTTTGATAAAACGTCATTTGGGTTAAGTCAACATTTATTCCAATCAATTAATGAATATATAGATGAGAATTATGTAGAGGAAGTAGAGGCTAATTTCAGTCGTCGTATCGAACATTTTACTAATGAACCATTGCTAGAATCTGAGATAATATCGGACGAAATCCAGGTAAAACAGAGTGAAATCATAATCGAAAGTAGCTTACTGCATCTAGTAGAGGAACTTGATGAGTCTTTTTCAGAACGTTTACTTAGGATGATTGATGAAAGAGAAATGACAGATGTTGAGACTTATAAAAGAGCAAATATTGATCGTCGCTTATTTTCGAAAATTCGGAATGAATTGGGTTACTCGCCTAAAAAGAAAACAGCTATTGCCTTTGCCATCGCTTTACATCTAAATGTAGATGAAACAAACGACTTACTGTCTGCTGCAGGATATACATTGTCACATAGTAGTATATTTGATGTAATTATCAAATATTTTATCAAGCAGGGCAATTATAATATTCACCAAATAAATGAAGCATTGTTTGCTTTTGATCAAACTTTACTAGGTGCTTAAAAATGTCGCTTTTCATGCGACCAACTCGAACTGAATTCTTGGTATCCTTCATTTATAAGTAAAATGAAGAAATGAAGAGTGGAGGATGAAAAGTGATGAAAAAGAGTATTACCGAGATAGTGTTTATTTTAGACAAGAGTGGTTCAATGTCGGGGCTGGAAACGGATACAATAGGTGGCTTTAATTCAATGCTGAATAAACAAAAAAAAGCCGAAGGAGAAGCTTTTGTCACTACTGTATTATTTGATCATGGTTATGAGTTATTGCACGATCACATCAATGTAAGAGGTATTTCACCTATTACTGATAAGGATTATGAAGTAGGTGGGACGACAGCATTATTGGATGCAATCGGCTTTACCATCCAAAAAGTTGTAAATATACAGAAGCGCACCAGTGTAGAAGAACGAGCGGGTCAGGTACTTTTCATCATCACAACGGATGGTATGGAAAATGCCAGTCGTGAATTCTCCCTTAGCAAAATAAAGAAAATGATAGAACACCAAAAAGAGAAACACGGATGGGATTTCATGTTTCTAGGGGCCAATATTGATGCTGTTTCAACTGCTGCACAATTTGGAATCAATGAGGACTTTGCAGTTGACTATCATGCGGCCAATGTAGGAACAAAATTAAACTATGAAATGGTAAGTGAGGCAGTAATAAAGCTACGACACGGAAAAAAAATCGACCGAAGTTGGAAAGAAAGAATTGAACGAGATTATAATCAACGTTCGAGAAACGATTACTAGGGGGAGTTCTGGTAGTTAATTTCAGAAAGTGATCGGTTAGATCGTGCCTAAGATCGTAAGATTGTTAGCCTTATTGGTAATTGAAAAGGAGAGGTTTCAATGAAAAGGTCAGCTATCTTTGATGAATATAGGAAATATAGATATTCTTTAACGCGTGACTGGAATGAAAAAGGTCCTAAAGTTGTTTTTATTATGCTTAATCCTAGCTTGGCAAACGATAAAGAAGATGATAGGACAACTAAAAGAATAATAAATTTCGCAAAAAAGTTTGGATATGGCTCGTTGGATGTAGTGAATCTATTTGCTTACATTACCCCTAAATATAAAGAACTTAAAGATTTAGAAAAAAGTGAAGCAATTGGGAGAGAAAATTATAAGTATTTAATTCGAGCATTAAATAGTGCTGATAAGATAATTGCAGCCTGGGGAGAAAACTGCACAATTCACCAAAGAGATATAGAGATTGACCAACTTTTAGATGGTTATGACATTGATAGTTTGGGACCACTAACTAGAGACGGATATCCTAGACATCCATTATACCTTTCAAATGATGTAGAACTTCTTCCGTATAAAAGATCGATAAAGAGAGTACCGAAATTGGACAGAACTGTTCCAGCTATTGAGCATCAAGGTCAAGATTTTGAAGTTCTTATGCGGAGATATAAAGACTTTTTAATACAGGAATATCATTTAAGTGAAAGCTCAGCTAAGGATTATGTGGGTCGTTACAAGGGGATTATCAACAGAGGGACCTATAATGGAGGTAGTCTGATGACTCCTACTTTGAAAGCAGCTATTGAAAAGGAATTTCCAAATTCAAAAAAACACTATGTGCTAACTCTAGAAAGATATATTGAATTCCAATTTATAGTACTGCTAAAAGGGAGCATGTTACTTATCTAATTAGACAAGTGACATGCTCTCTTTTAGTATCTACGCTTTTCCATATTTTAGCAGTTTGTTATGATAATGACTGTATCAATGTAGCGAGGATAGAAGACGTGTACTTATGGATTTAAGAGGGCTGCAAGAGGTAATAGATAGAGTTATAAAAGAAGTGTGGATATTAAATATATCAAAGGATTATAAATCATTCTATTTGCTTAAAGAGGATACACTCAAGAATGCTCTTTATTACCACCTCTGGACAAGGCTTCAGCATTTTTTTGAACAGAACACCGTAAGGATTTACACTGAATACTTTTTATAAAGGCTTTGTAGCAGATCTTGCAATTGTAAAGCTTTATGTTTATCCAGGATCAATGATTATTTAAAGGATGAGGTAGAGTCAGTTCTTGCTATTGTTGAAATCAAATACAAGGCTTGTTTGGCGGAAAGCCTTTTACAGCTGATGTTAGGAAAATTAAGGGTTACATAGATAAATCTCCTCAAGATGTAACCCAATACTATCTTGCTTTCGTACATGAAATTGAATATGAAAATATTGAGGATGATTCTTGGTTAACTACATCCCAACAAAAGTGGGCAAATGGTAGATTGTCAGAGTTATCAGGGCATTATATTAATGGGAAAATGCAATAGAAGGTACTATCCCATTATGGCATGAACGAGAATTATAAATGGGAATACCGTTTTACGGGGGAAGAACTATCTACGGCTGTAACTCAATTTAATTAACTAAAATATTCTCATGCCTTCTATCATCATTTATTAGTTGTTGTTAAGAGTGAAACAGAGGTTACCCAAGAGCTGGTGGATGCGGTTAATTATTTGATGATTGGAAGTTAGGGAAAGTATCGGTCGAGAAGTAGTTCGAAGGTTAACATAGATGGAAAAAAGTATTATGTAGCACAAGCAACACCACAAAATAAACAGGCTAAAGCAAAAGCAACGGAACAAGGGCATATAAATGCTGGATTAAAGTTTCGGGATAACAAAATGACCTTTAATAAGTTTAAAAGTGAAATAAGCTCTATTACAGGCACCTCAACTGTATTACCTGCCTTCTATACTCATATATGGAAGTCATCTGAATTCCCAACTCTACACGTTAAGGTTTGGCGTACCTACAATTGGAACAAAGGTGAAAATCTTAAAAAACATACAAAATCTATGTCCTGGATTCACTACGAACAATATACAGCATTTTTCAATGGATTAGTTGAAGTTTCGGGTGAGGAATGAGAAAGGTTGACAAGGGTATTTGGGTTATTGGTGAGAAACTAACAGTGGAGAGTGTGTAATAAATAACTATGATAACACGGAGGTTACATTTTTAATTAGATATTCCTTTCTTTACATATTAATTTATCTATATAGTTGGGATTTAAAAAATGAAAATATCTAAGGAAAAGGCGTGAAGCCATAAAAGGTTTTTATCAAGGTCAAGGCTACTGAACAATAAAGTCAAATCGCGCATTTTCATAGCTCATGTAGTTTTATTGCTTAGAAGTGGCAGTTTAGCTGGTTTCTGTGGTTGTTTTTGTTTCTTCAAAAAGATTTATTAAAAACAGACCAACATTAAAAGAACCTTTTATTAGCTTTTTCTACAGACTGTTAACTCCCACACAAGAGTTTACACTGCATGGCGTTCCAGGTTAACCTAATTCAATAATTAGTAACAAAAAACAAATCGAAGCATAAGCAAGATATAATTCGATATCAGGGAAATAAGAAAACATATGCTTAAAAAGATGATACTTATTTGCAATTTGAAAACCTAGAAAAAGATAATCCGGTCATGTATTGAAAATCTGATTGAATATGTCTACTTTAAACAAGATTAGCCGATAGGTATTAAGTCATTTGTATATACTCTTTTCTGTCTATTTAATCTACGAATAATTGATCATTTAAATTACTCACTGGGAACTTGTATTAATATAAATGCTCTTACATCAATTTCTCTCGTAAGCAATTCATAATTGATAATTTAGCTTTTCTCCATATGCTTTTTGAATTTGTATCTTTTTTCCTATATAAAGTACTATCTCTCTTTTTTAAAATAGCAATATATGGGATATGTTGGCAGCTTGTTAAAAGGCTAATATCTCTATAAAGAGAGGCGAGAGAATGAAAGTTTTAGATGCATCTAGTTTACGTGATACAATGAAGGCAAGGGTAAAGCATTATAAAGAGCTGCGCACACAGTTTACACTACTTCATAAAGCATTACAGGGAATTGTTGATTTAGATGATTTTGAAGGCAAGGGTGCGGAAGCTATTAAAGGTTTCTACCTAGGACAATTGGAAGTGGTGAATGCCTGGCAGCGACTGATTGACAGACAGATTGCCTTCTTTGAAGGAGTAAGCGCAAGGCTAGAAGATAAAGAATTAGGTGGCCATACTCGTGTGGAAACAGCTTTTTTAAAAGAGGAGCTTGCATATAAAGAACGTCAGGCAGACGAAATGATTAGTGAACAACGAAGGGCCATGGAGCAAATTTTTAGGGACATTGATGATCTAGTGTCTTTAACGCCTTTTTCCCGCTCCCGCTTTGACGATTTGATGATGGTTGCAAACAAAAAACGGACCAAAACGATCGATGCAGTTGGGGAAGTCGATTAAGAGTTAAAAGATGAATACCTTTCTTCAGAAGGAGAAGAGCACTATGTTCAAGCTCTTTTCCAATCTTTAATGGAAGCAACAAGACAAGGAAGCAGTATTTCACCCATCCATTTTGATGCAGAAGCCTATCAATCGAGTGATGCATATCAGTCCATGGTAGAAGCAAAGACACAAACTAACAGCTACCTCTCCTTTAAAAAGGAAGAGAAAGAAGCGAGGGAAATAGCAAACCGCCCATGGTATGAAGACCTATGGGAGGGCACGAAAACCTTCGCCGGCGAGTTAACCGGTTATTATGACTACATACGAGCTAAAGACGGAGTTGATCCCGTTACAGGTGCAAAGTTAACGGAAGGACAACGAGTAGCGGCTGGCGCAATGGCAGCAGCAGGCTTCATCCCAATTGTCGGCTGGGCAGGAAGAGCCCTTAAAGGCGGCAAAGGCATCTATTCAGCAACGAAAGCGATTAATACAGCTGATCATGCGCTTGACGCTTATAAAAATGTCCACACCTTTACTAAACTAGAACAAACAGAAATGGGCATATATGGCCTTATTTCAGCAAATGGACTATCGGAATATATAACAGGAAAAGATATGTTCGGCAACAAGCTCACTAATGAACAGCGCCAAGCAAGTATTACCCAAAGCATGATTGGAGCAATACCATTTGTCCCATTTGCCCCTGGCATGGTAAAAGAAGCAGCTCGAATCAGCGAACTACCAGTCAATAAAACATACCAGCTAGTGCAAACTGGATTAAGCAAAAGCCAATTAAAATATAAAGGCTTTCTGACAAATATTTATCAACCTAACAGCCAACTCTCTCCACTTGGTCCAAGTATGGCTATGTTTAAGTCAGACGATGTAAACAATAACGTAAAGAAAGTTTCCAATCATTCTGTTAAGAGTACCAGCAAAGAAAGTACACCTATAAAAAACGCTGGTAAAACAGAAATGAAGTATGACTTCAGCCAATATGAGAAAAAGCTCGTTGGCAATACATGGGTCCTTAGTAAAAACGGCCGTACTGATCAGGATGCTACCAAAGCCAGTATGGCATATAATGAAGCTATAAAAAAGGGCGAAATCAAATTAGATAACGAACCAGAATCAGATATCTATCTTGAACAAATCCAAGCAGCAAAAGAAGGATATAATCTTTGGACTGGAGAAGAGTTATCGAGGCTAGAATCTAATTCCATTATCTTTAGCAGTTTAATTGGGAGTGTTTATGGTTTTAGAGGTGGGAAGATTTCTGGTAGGTCGATAAAGGTTTCTAAGGGTGATTTGGCGAAGGTTAAAGAGAAGGTTAAGGGAAATAGGGGTAATACTGAAGTTACTAAGGGTATAGATAAGGTTAATCATCCTATAAGAACTTATAGGAATGCTGATTTAAAAAAATTAGAAGAAAAATATACTGCAGACCCAAGAATTACAGTAGAAATGCCTTATGTGGGTAAGAGTAAAGCAGGAACCAATTCAGAAGGCTGGTTACGTGATAAAGACTTTTATTGGAAAGAAATAATGAATAAACATCCAGAAAGTTTAAGTAAAGCAAATAAACAAAAAATTCAATTGGGTTTCTCTCCGATAAATGATAAAACATATAGAGAACACTTCCCTCAATATGATATAAAGGAATTATATAATGATAAATTAATCCATCATCATGTAGGTGGGGGTGGTCAAGCAGTTGCAGTGCCTTCCAAGCTACACCCAGGAACAGGTGGTATACATAATGCGGAAAAAGCTGCAGGTGTTTGGGGAAATGACAGTGAGTATGCTGAATTACTTGAAAAATTTTTAAATAAGTAAAGGGTGATAACTTTGTCAATAAAAGAAGCAATGCAGATATACTTTCAAATGAGAAAAGAGATAGCTAATGAAGGTTTAGATTTTTTATTTAAAACACCAATTAGTAGTGAAGATAACCTAATAATTTATGATGGAGAAGTTGATGAGGAAGAATATATCTCATGGAAACCTGTAGAAAGGACTGTTTTACAGGACTTTACAAGTTTAGAAGATGAATTTGATATAAAATTGCATAAATCAATAGTGGAATATTTTAACTCATATTGGTTTGCAGATTTAGATGGATTTTATCAGGAACACTATATTGCATTAGAGCCTGTGCTACCGAATAGCGAGATAAGTTCATTCCGAGAGTCACTGAAAGGATATAAAGAAAATCATGGGGATAGTTTAAAGAAGATACCTATTGGGATTGAAGGGAATGGTTTGTTGGTGGTTATTGAGAACAATAATGGAATAATACAATTAGAAGATTTTGAAAGAGGGACATTTGAGCATATTGCTGAGAATATCCAAGAATTAATAGGGAATTTGAGACTGAAAAGATAGCATTTTATTTAGTGTCGAATATCTCAACAAGGATAAGTACACAATTATGTATCAGAAACTAACCGTTAAAGAACTAGTTGAACTAGTAAATAAAATATATAATCCTATGCTATCTGATGAAGAGGTAAGTGAATATATAGAAATCTTAGAAGAAAATGTTCCTCACCCTGCTCCCAGTGACTTAATTTTTTGGAACGATGAGGATTTATCACCAGAGGAAGTAGTGGAGATTGCATTAGCATATAAAGAAGAAAAATAATTGTATATAGAATACTCTTTGTAGAACCTTGAAGGGCTATTCACTTCAAGGTTTCTTTTTTTTATGTGGGGCTACCCAGTGTCGAACAATTCTGGAGCGTCTACACTTATCTGGACAGAAAAATTAAGTGGACATTCGGAGTATTGAGCAACCTCAATATAGCATTTACAAGAAAGACCCTAGCGACTTTTTAATCAATGGCTTAATGGAGTTATTAGTCCAATATCAACGATTAGAAATTTCTTTAAAGCTAGGGAGAGGGAGAAACAAGAAAGCCCAACAGGGTGGCTATGCAGGAGGAAATGTTGCATTAGGCTACAAAGTGGAAAAAGGTAAGAAAAGTCTTGTCATAGATGATAGACAAGCGAAAACCGTTCAAAGAGTGTTTGACCTAAAGGAACAGTATCCTTTATGGACATTAACACAACTGGCAGAACGATTGAATGAAGAAGGACATCGAACGAAACAAGGAAAGTTGTTTACGAAAGTCCAAGTAAAGCGAATATTGGATAGAAGGAATTTCTATTCAGGTAAGTATCAATATGGTGGCATTATCGCTAATGGAAAAGAGGAAAGGTAACGTGTTTAGAGCACTCTAGTGCCTAAACTAGTTATATGAAAGGGTTTTACGTATAGGCACATAAAGCAAGTGAACTAAAATACAATTAAAATATTTGAGTTGGACAAAAAGAGCAATGATACGTTTGAAAATAGAGACTCCATGAAGGTACTGCCATCATGGAGTTTTATTTTATATTGGAATAATAAGAAAAGTACGATAATTGGGTGATTTGACATTTTCATGGTGTGGGGACTTTTGATACTGCAAAACCCACAAACTAAAGACAATGACAAAGCTCGTAATGCTAAAGGTGGTATCGATACGGATACATAAAGATAGTGAATAATAAAAAGTGAAGATTTTTGAGTGAGACAATAAGAATGTGATTTGTTTGAGAATCGAAAGCTCATGATGGTTGTATCATCATTGAGTATCGTTTCAATACTTGGATAGTAAGAAAAGTACGATAATTAGGCGAGATGACATTTTACATGTCAGCGGTAGTTATGACATGGATTTTTCAGGGCAATTTCAAGCCGTTGGTATTGTCTAATAAATCCATCAAGCCGTTTACTAAGAAATCATTCGGGTCTTTCTTATGGATACTGTAAAATGGATGACCCTATTTAATATGCAGAAAGTACTTGATTGTATTAAGGATCAAGTGTTTTTTTGTTTGCAGTGTCAAACTAGATGAAGGAGTCAAATTCCCTACAGCCCCTTATCTGCCGACGACCTTTCCGAAAACAGCGCCAAGCAAGCATCACCCAAAGCATGATTGGAGCAATACCATTTGTCCCATATGCCCCTAGCATGATAAAAGAAGCCGTTCGAATGAGTGAAATACCAGTCAATAAAACATACCAGCTAATTAAAACAGGATTAAGCAATAGCAAATTAACCTTTAAAGGCTTCCTGACAAGTGTTTTACAACCAAACAATCAGCTCTCCCCACTTGGTCCAAGTATGGCTATGTTTAAATCAGACGATGTAAACAAAAACGTCAAAGGAGTTTCCAATCACTCCGTTAAAAGCACCAGCAAAGAAAACACCATTAAGAAAATCGCTGGCAAAACAGAAGTGAAGTACGACTTCAGCCAATACGAGAAAAAGCTCGTAGGCAATACATGGGTTCTCAGTAAAAATGGCCGCACAGATCAAGATGCAGCCAAAACCAGCCTAGCATATAATGAGGCTTTAAAAAATGGAGAAATCAAGTTAGACAACGAGCCTGATTCAGATATTTACCTCGAACAAATCCAAGCAGCCAAAGAAGGATATAATCTTTGGACTGGAGAAGAGTTATCGAAGCTAGAATCTAATTCCATTATCTTTAGCAGTTTAATTGGGAGTGTTTATGGTTTTAGAGGTAGGAAGATTTCTGGTAGGCCGATTAAGGTTTCTAAAGGTGATTTGGCGAGGATAAAAGAGAAGGTAAAGGGAAATAAGGTTAATACTGAAGTTAGAAAGGGCTCGGAAATAGCTGGTCAGCAAGTCAGTGGTTCTAAATCTAAAGTGATTGAGGAACTTGAAGGTCCTATTATAGATGGAAAACGAGTTGGAAGTAGGGAAAAGGTTGATGAAGTTAAACCAGTTTGGGGAAGAGACGAAAAAGGGAGACCTTTTATAGAAAAAGAGTTCCCACATGTACCATAGGAACATGGTTTTTCGGATGTTATTGATAATTATTCAAGATTTTCGAAGAAGTTTCCACTGGTAGGTGGTGATGAGATTGAAAGGGAATTTTATCAAGTTATGGGGAGTAATAATGGTAAAAAGGGTGTTTTTGAAAGGATTTGTTGAGCCAAATGGATTGTTGAGTCACTGGAGATTTATTGAAAATGGTGTTATAACAGGTAAGCCAAATCCAGTTCAAAAAAAATAGTAGGTGAATTATATGAACTTAAAAGACTTAAAAAATAAAAATATTAAGTATGACTGGAAAACTATTTTTGTAGGTGTCCAAGAAAATTATTTTAGTAAAGACGTTATCTCTGACTATGCGGTTGAATTAATGGAGATTGGTGATGAAAGTGAGTTTGTTAGTGAACTTGCATGGGGAGTATCTAGTGAAGATTTAGATAAAGTTATGCTAGAAATAAAAACTAATTTCTTTCCTGAATTAGATGAAGAAAGCGCAATATTAGTAGAGGAGAATAGAAAACTCAGATTTGTTTGTTTATCTCAAATAAAAGAAAGATGTAAAGAAGATAATGAATTATTAAATAAAATTGCAGAGTTTTATGGAAATCATCACTATCCAAAAGATATGGTGAGTTTTGTTAATTATCTGCCTCAAGAAGTCCCAAGTACGAAAGACGATATGGTAAATAGGTTTGAAAAATTTTTAAAATTAGAGTGAGTGAGATTTAGTTAGTTATCTTACTTTGAACAAATAGCGGATTTTTAGCAAAGTTAACCAGACCAAATAGCTGGGGGTAATCGGCTAAATAAGTGGTGCATGTGAGATAAAAGATAAATTCATCAATTAAAACCAATAGAAATATAGAATTAATATTGTGGAGGAACAAATAGGCGCTAAGTGTAGCCGCTCCAGTAACTTCATTTCCAAAATAAGAGTAAATGGAGCATTTTTTTATAAAATAACATATTGTTTATGGTTAGTAGGGATTATTGAAAATGAATAAAAAACATATCTAAGTAGAGAAGAAGTATTTCACTACGAGCATTAGTTGTTTTAAGATATGTTGCATTTGAGTTATATAGAGGTAAATTGGTGAGTTTTCGTTTACCTTGTTAATTTATTTCATGAAGTGTTATCGGTTCATTATACTGGATAGTTGGCTTATTTGAAGCCGTAAACACTTTGTTTCTTTTACTCTATTTTTAAACATTATAAAGACTTGGCTAGTAATTAATTCTAAAAGGTTGGATTATAATTACGTGAAAGCGGTGATACGATGAAAGTAATCATCATAGGCTCAGGAATTGGAGGACTTAGCACAGCCATTGCCCTTCGTAAAATTGGGATGGAAGTAGAAGTTTTTGAGAGTAAGCCTGAAGTGCGTTACGCAGGTCCGGACTAAGAATTAGCTCGAATGCTTTTCGGGCATTGCAGCAGCTAGGTGTAGATGATCAAGTTGCTCGGGAAGGGAAAGTATTGGATGAACTTCGCATCCTTACATCTGAGGGGAAAATCCTACAACAGACGGACACAGCTTTAATTAGTCGCAAGTATGGACTTGACAATGTTGCCATTGAGCGAGGAAAACTCTTAGAGTTGCTAATAAACTCCTTAGGTCTGCAGCAAATTGTTCATACTGGAAAGACTTGAAGTCGCTTTGAACAAAATGACTCCGGTGTGAAAGTATTGTTTGAAGACGGTACAACAGAGGAAGGAGATTTACTGATGGTATTCATTCTACCATTCGTGATACTCTAATGCCAAATGTTAAACCCAGGTATGCGGGATACACCTGTTGGAGGGCTGTTGTACAGACTGAACCAATCTTGAGAGGATACAATCCGAAAGTATTTATAGAAACTTGGGGCCGGAAGGGAAGCTTTGGTTTGGTTCCTTTACAGGACAATCGAATCTATTGGTTCGCTTGCGTTAATGCCAAATTTAAGAATTCTCCATTAAGAAACTTTACTGTACAGAACTTGATTAAAATATTTGAAGGCTACCATGACCCGATACCTGAGATACTGGCGCAAACCTCTGATAATCAATTGCTCCAGCATGATATTTATGTTCTGCCACCAATTAACCGCTTTGTGTTTGGGAACATTGTTTTGCTCGGTGGCTTATTTTATATCACGTTATTCTTATAATAAGACGTATAAAGCAGAAGACAAACGAATAATACAATATAAAGAAATAGTCTCAGAAGGGTCGTGTTCGACGTGAGAGTGTTGGTGACAGGTTCAACAGGTTATTTAGGTTCCGCCTTGCTGTTTCGTCTAAAAGATACTGAATACAAGGTTAAGATAACCTCTAGAAAAAGACCTCGAGATTGGCAACAGTTGGATTGGGTTTATAGCGATTTGGTATCAGGAGAGGGATTGGAAGATGCTGTAAAGGATGTAGATGTCGTCATTCATGCAGCAACAAGCCCAATGAAAAACATCAAAAAGGTAGAAATAGAAGGTTTAGGAAATCTGTTGAGTAAGTTACAACATATACAGCACTTTATTTATCCTTCCATCGTGGGCATCGAAGAAATACCTTGGAAATACTATCAACTGAAGTTAGAAGCCGAAGAACTGTTAAGTAAAAGTACTGTTCCTTACACAATTGCACGTGCCACGCAATTTCATGGATTTGTAGAAAATTTACTTTTATCCAAACCTTTCTTTAACAGATATGTCATTCCAGGGAGATGGAAGGTGCAGAGTGTAGACGTGCATGAATTTGCTATGCATCTAATTGATTTGGTGGATATAGGTCCCCAAGAAAGGGTGGAGGACTATGGTGGACCTGAGATAATGACAATTAGAGAGATGGCTGAAGTAAAAATTAACACGAAGAAAGAAGAGAATTTAGTATTTGATGTTTCTTTGCCGGGTAGGATATCTAAGGCTTTCGTTGAAGGAAAGAACACAAATATAAATATTCAGAAGGGGGAAGTTACCTTCGAACAGTTTCTACGTAATAAGTAGAACAAAGTGATAATACAAAGGGTATAAGAATTTTTTACTGTTTTTTTAATTGCTTAGTTCGGATAATTTAATTTTGATGTTTTTTTAAGAACATTGACCTCGATACTCCCAATCTAGTCATAGGCTTATTTACACATAACAGTACTAGGATTAAAGAACTGAAAAAGGAAATAAACCCCAATTATTATATTTTATTTGGTATAATATGGACGAATTACATATATTGGGGGACTATAAGTGAAAAAGAAGTTAGTAACATCACTAGTATTAGCAACTTGCTTATTTCTTGCTGCATGTGGCAATGATGCAGAAATATCTTCAGCAGAAGTAGAAAAAAAGGCTGATGAGCAAAATATGACATCTACAGAAGCTGCCCGATCGGAGCTTACTAAAGCTGGTCAAAAGGCAGAAACGAAGGATGGCATGCTTGAGTTGTTGAAAATGAAGGAAATAAATAAAACGATTGATGTTTCACCATTAGCAGTAACAATTAAAGATATGAGACTATTTAAAATGACGAATGTTACACAAGAGCATATAGATGTGCTAAAGATTGCTTCGCAGGCTGCAGATGACATTAAAGATGAATATGTCTATGTGCAGGTACGCTATGAGGTGGAAAACAAGGAAGATAAGAACATTGCTTGGGACGGTTTAAAGCATGTGGTAACAGATAAAGGACAGCAGGTTGATAGATTAGGAAATGACATTATCTACACGGAAGCTGATAGCTTGGCGCCATTCGCAGGTAAAGTAACAAAGGAGTTTGATGATGGATTCATTTTCAAACTAGAGGAAGCGGAGGATATCTCAAAAATTAAGTTTGTTTTTGCTCCTTCTATGGATGGAGAGACGTATGAAGACATAACTTCAATACAAGAAGTAGAATATTCATTCGAATAGTAGATTTACAAAAGGGCGGGTATTGTTTCCTGCTCTTTTGTTGTAGTTTTTTTCACTCTTTTTTTATAGCTGATTACTAAGGATTATCAGCAAAAACTAGAATGCAAGTGGAAAGAGGTCTCACACAATAATGATTTTGCAGTTCAATTGTGTGTTGGACAGAAATCCAATTAATCGAACAATATATAGTTGTATGTGCATCTCATTTGTCTTGTTCATAGGAAACACAAGGATGACTAGCTCTTTTAACTAATCACCCACTCTTTTTAAATATTATCTTTTTATTAGCAAAAAATCATTCTGCTGCCTTCTGAATAGTTAACGAAACAAGTGGTCCCATATCAGCTGTCTCTTGAGCCATAGAAGTATATATCAAACCATTTTCCTCTATGACAATTTGCCCTTCATCTGTAATCGTACCGTATAGATCTAATTTTTCGGTTAGTTCCAGAACCTTATTAGTTGAGAGTGTAGGATCAGCAACGTCTATTAATGCGGATGCAGCAAAGAATACGCTATTACCACTCTCTATACCTTCCTCGCTTTCAAAACCAGAAGCTACTACAGTTATTATTTTGCCTGTATCTCGATCCGTATTAGCAGACAAACCAAATAACTCGGTTTCATCCAATGTTCCAGATTTTAATAAACCATAAGCACTTTCCTTTTCTTGCTCATTTTCTATGGTACCAAGTTCCGGGCGACCAAGGCTGTTTAAATTTTGTTCCCAGCGACTTTTAAATTCATCCCAATCCAACTCGAAGACGTTTGGCTCATTTGTACTTCCATCATATACTTTTTCGGAATCACTAGTATTCGATTTAACGGAGTCCGCATCATGTGATGATTCAGTCGCTTTTTCATCTTCTTGTTTGTTCCCGCCAGCTTCTTTTTTCTCTCCACATCCGCCAATAATCAGCATTAAAGCCAATACAGCGAAGCACCGAAGCACTATTCTTTTTTTTATTACTAATTCTTTCATATCTGTTTCCCCCGATGTTATTAGCCATATAATGATTAGCTATTATTTGTTCTCCCATTCTTTAAAACAAGGAAGAAGTTTCCAAAAGTGAGTATAAACAATTATTTCCTTTTTGTCATGGGAGTTTATACCCTTTCAATTGGTTCAGGGCTTTATAATTAAAGTTCAAAAATATACTGTCAGCATTAACAAGTGAACCATATCTATCAAGTAATCTTCCATTTTTATACTACGTTTGATTACCTTCTTATCTTTTTAAGTAAGCTAATGAGGAGCCTATTCCTGACTTTCCTCTTTTCTGCTTAAAAAGGGTGACTTTTCACCTTTTGAATTGTATATATAACTTTATTCGCTACAATCAATTATAGATATGGAACAGTCCTTTAGGGAGGAGATACTAACTATGGTCAAGAATACAAAAATTTTGCTCTGCAGTATTGGGTTATCAATAATGCTTGGAGGCTGTTCTGGTATGAATAATACTAAAGAAACACAAGCTGAACCTTTTAACGACAGCTTGGTGAGCGTTCAGGATTATATAGGCGAAGGTTATGCTCTGTCATATGGAAAAGATACCGATAAACTTGCTGAAAAGAACAAAAACCAGATAGAAGAAGCAGCTTTAAAGTTTTTTAAGGATAACTATAAAACGGATGTTTATGTACATAATGTAGTCGGTAGCAGTGATGGGGCAACGATTTTTGTAGAATCCAAAGGGAAAGTACATTTCTATACTTATGCCGTTGTACCAATTGATGAACAAGGAAAGCAAGTGTTGACAGATAAAATTTGGGCAGAAGAATACCAGGTGGAAAATGCCATTAAAGGCGGATTATATCACATGATTTTTAATGAAGAATTCAAAAAGCTTGATAGTTACCTTGAGTCGCTTGCAGCAAAAGGGCAAGTTACTGGTAAAACAAAAGAAGCTCTCCAAAATGTTGGTGGACATGGATATATGACTCCGTATTATTTTTTAGCGCTAACAAGTAAAGAAGAGGCGATTAAACCTGTTTATGACCTTTATATAAGCAATCCTGATGAAAGTGCAGAAAATTTGCGGAATGCCTATGATGAGAACTTGTTTAAGGCTGAAAATTTCAAAATTAATATTCAGTTATTTATGGCTGACAAGCAGGCAAAACCAAGTGAAGAAATATTCAACCAAGTTACAAAAGAGTTAGAGGAGATGGATTCAATACCAACTGGTACCTATAGCTTCTCGCTCAATGATAACTTCATTGATAAACAAAGTGCTGAAGGGGCTAAAGAAAATTCAATAAAACGTGGTTTCCCGGATTACATTATTAAGGAATAAAGCAGGTGAATATATAGAGACACTTAAAGGTTCACCAAAAATTAATACCAGTATAGCTGCAAATAATGATAAAGATTTAGTTGAACTTGCTGGCTTACATGGCATATAACTATCCAATACTTGAATCGGTATGCAAGTTAATGATACTGATTATACAGTTATTGATACCCATTAGGACGATTCAACTGGCCTTGACTCTCCAAAAAATGGCATGGCGGTAGTTATAAAAAGAGCTTACCAGGTAAGCCATTAAATGAGTCTATTGAAAATGATTTTTAAGGGGGAAACAAAATGAAATCAATAATATTTGTGATTGTAGAGAAAGATGATAATGTTACAAAGTATATACCAACAGTAAGAAAGAATACTTTTTTAGGCTTATCCGATATAAAGAGTAAAATAGAAAATAGAGAACCGGTATTAGAATGGGTGCTATTTAAAGATGAAGAACAAGATGAAAAAGCAGAATCATTAATTAAGTCTCTTACAGACTTAGGAGCAGAATTAAAATTCTATGATGGTGTTTTAAATCCTAATAAAGAAGTGTCTTCTGAGTATTTAGTTAATAGAATAAATCGTTTTAAAGAAATTCAAAAACAAAATCAAGAACTGGATGACCTTATGTATGGTGATGATGACTAATTAAAAAAAAGTAACTCCAACATAAATAGTTAGAGTTACTTTTTATTATGATAGTATTGTTTAAACTTTATTTCCATATCAAAATTGTATTATTAATTAATTCACTTATTCTTCTAAATTGTTCTTTTGAAGACAGAGCCAATGATTCTATTGGTCTAACATGAAAGGGAGAGAATGATAATGTTTATTTACGTACAAGTATCCGAACTTGTCAATAGTAGTAACAACTCAGGTAAAAGACGGTGTACGTGTGTCGGTTAAACAAGAATTCGTGCTGCAACATGGCAAGCTTGCTGAATAGGTGGAGGATAACATGTTAAATAGATTTGAGAGATTAAATTCGAATAAACAGGTTGTTTATTTATTAGGGTTAAGTGAGGCAATAATCAAACGATTATCGACCTCTCCAAATTTTAATGCTGCAAAGAATGCATTGGAAACATGCTGGGAGTGGGCTGAAACTAAAGAACATTCAGCTGATGATATTTACAATTTGTTAGATGATGGAACAGAGGAAACTAGTCTTTTTATGCTAATGCAGGATGAAACCGAAGAGGTGAACGAATTAGCATTTGGCTGTATTGTAGATGCTGTCTCTTATACAAATTGGATTGTGTTTCAGAATGAAGGTCTAGGATATTTACCTGCCCCTATTGAGAACGTTGATTTGAGCCTTGTAGAACAATTTTTAGATGGTTTTTATCATATAACAGAAGCCAATAAGATCCTAGCGGAAAGATTTATGACACTCTTAGAACAAAATAATGTAAATGAAATAATTCGTAACCGTGCTCAAATTAAGGAAAATAGGGTACCTGGATTCTTTCATAACTGAAGATAACACTCTAACTCTATGTTAGGGTGATTTTTATTTTAAGAGGCTGTTTGAACTAGTTTAAAAAAGGAGAGAAAGCTAATGATTGAAAAACATGTAATCCTGCTGTATATGCACAATGAAAAAATGGATAAAAGAAGAGTCTTTCATAATATAGGCTTACTGAACAATACAATAATTCTGTATTAAATACGACCAAATATTAATGTGAAGCCATTTTTTTTACCTGATGGCGTTAATCCAGAGGACTAACCTGAAATCTTGAAGATAGTCCATTATAAAGGGTAAATTAAAAAGTGGAGTTAGTATAGTTTTTTGGACACAACTTAGTAAGTCCATACAATGTAATTCATGGAGGGATGTGTCATATGGGACGTAATAATACAAACAAAAATGTATTGAAGATGTCAAAAAACAGTAGTGGATTTATATCATTCAGTTACCTATGTTGTTAAAGAATTAAGCAACGAATATGGCGTTTCTGAAGTGACTATTTATAAATGGATAAAGGATTTACTCCTATTGGAAAAGGGGAGGAATATAATCTCTCGCTTCTAAAGAGCTGGCTGCCACTCAAAAGTAGGACCTAGGTTAAAACAAGAGATTGAACTGACATTGTTAGATAAATATTTGCTATTTATTGAAAGTGCCAACCCACAAAATGGATTATTATGGTAAAATAATTTATATAGAATTTAAATTATTCCCACAGATTGGTATTTCAAACGAAAGGGTTGACTTAACGAATGAAGAAGATTACAAGGCTAGTTGTTTTACTTGCTGCGTTAATATTGTTGGGAGGATGCTTCGGCAAAGCAAACGAAGAAACCAATAACACTGCGCCAAAGCAAACAGAAGAATCCCCTGAGACAGACAACAAGACATTAACCAACCATGGTGAAAAAACAGACACGAACCAATCAACTGACTCCAACCTGAATGAATCAGCCAATACTGCTTCTGATGACAAATCGGGTGAAAGTAATGATTCAACCACAGATGATAAAAACAGTAAAGATCCTTTAGCACCATATTCCAGTGAACAAATAGAATATGCACGAGTTTGGTTGCAACTTGGAGCAAATCAAGATATAGATGAATTAAATATTCGACATATACCAGTTGGGGAACCCATTAACCCTAATATCAATAACAGTGCTACCTTCCCGGAAGGGGTTATACAGTTATCAGGCTCTCGTCTGATTGATGGCTCCATAACTTATAAAGGGAATGGAGATGGGACAATAAATGTTTATAACACTCCAATGCGTTGGGAAGCACCTCCTCCTGATGTAGATGAAATAACACTTCAAGAAGATACAGAAGAGATACTCAACAACACTAAAAAGGTTAATATCAAAGCAGCAGAGGGGGAAGAAATTATAAAATTAATAAATCTTCAGAAGCCATATGGCAAATAAATGCAACATCCTTAGTCTTCCATTTGTTCTGGGCATAGTAGTGAGGGTGTTGTTAAAAAGACGTGTAAAGTATATTCTACAAGACAAAGTAATTCAGTAGCAGAAATACAAATTATTGATAGAGTGAAGGAGCTACTAGGGAATTCTGATACAGAGTATAAAAATGCAGGAAAAGTTCCGAATCAATTTGATGAAATATTCAATAAGGTGGATACAGAATGAAGTTATACTTTAAAGACGAATACCTAGGTGACATTCAGGATCCAACTGGAGAAGGTGCATGGGTATATGGAACATTGAAATTGACAGGAAACATCGATAAGTATAAAGCATTCTTTGAGGCTCTTACGAATGAAGACCATGAGTTTGAAGAAAATCAATTTGATGCAAGATGGTTAGATGAAAGCAACTGGTTTATTACAGATGACAAGGGGAATAAAGGAGGAATTGAGATTCCTGCTGTTTATCCAGATGGAGCTATAAATTGGCGTTGGAGATAAGATAATACTGAATAGTGAAAGAACGGCTTTTAAGACTCTATTTATATGAATTTACTGAAGACTATGTTTTAGTGAAGTTGAGTGATTGTTAGGGGGATATTATGAACAAAAATAAATTCAGCATTTTATCAGATGAAGGAAAAGTACTCTTTTTTATTCTGCTCTCAAAAGAAATTTTAAGCGACTTTTCACAAGATGAAGATAGACAGCTCGCACAAAACGCACTTTCAAAATGCTTGAAATGGGTAAAAAACAAGGAAGTAATTGGTTATGAACTTTATAATCTATTAGATGATGAAGAGAATGGAATCACAATTATTCAAGAGCTGTCCGAAAATGAGAAAGATAGCGCTGCATGGAACTGCATTATTAACACAGTTGCTTATACAAGTCGAAAAGCTATGGAAAAGGAGGGGGTAGAATACTTTCCAGAACCAATTGCCCTAGTAGTGGATGATACAATAGTGGAGAATTTTATTAGTTCTATTGAGCAAGTTAAAGGTGATTCTATTCTCCTAATAAAGAAGAAATACGAGCAACTTTTATCAAACTTAGATAAATAAGTTAAATTCTATTAATTTATTTGTTTTAGGGATGCCGATATCAATGGATGTCGGCATTTTTTAATTGCATATTTAAGATATCTGCATGCAAGGAGAGTTGAATTCAATGCGCTTTAACTCGTTACTTATGTAAAGCTATAATTCCCATTTAATAATTCTTGCTCTTTTTTTACCCATACTGAATGTTTTTCTGCTTACTTCATTTATATTAAACTTGAATATGTCTAGACCCTTTTTACTAGTATACTCAGTCTCTAATTACCAATTTACTGTTTTTTTACCAAATTATAGTTTACAAGGAAATTTATGAATAATATAATAATATAATGAAAGGAGATTTATGAAGAAATATTATGTATTCACAGCCTGTTTATTAATTACTTTTATTTTTCTCATTATCTACGGCTCAAAAGGCGATAGTAATCCTTTAGACAAGAGAAAAACAAAAGTAAATCAAGAAGAAAGTTACAATTGGGGATTTGATGCTATTAAATATTACAAAGAAAAACCAAGCGAGTCTAAAATAAAAGTTGCAGTTTTAGATAGTGGTATATTTCCTCATGATGATTTAAGTGGAAAAATAACTAAAGCACTTAATACATTTAATAATCAGCCCTTAGAAGATGAGTATGGACATGGAACGGCCGTTGCCGGCATAATTACTGCCAATGATAATAATAATGGTATAACAGGCGTTTCCCAAAATATTGAATTATATAATGTTAAAGTGCTAGACAAAAATGGAAAAGGTAAAATCGAAAATTTAATAAAAGGTATAGAATGGTGTATTGCCGAAAGAGTGGATATTATCAATATTAGTTTTGGTGTACAAATAGACGACAGACAACTCAAGAAAACAATAGATGATGCAATAAATAAAGGAATAATAATTGTTGCAGCAGCAGGCAATACCTATGGTTTTGGTGTGGATTTTCCAGCTAAATATGAGAATGTTCTGTCGATAAATTCAGTAAATACAAAATTAAAAAGGACTAGTTCTGCTGCCAAAGGTAAAATTGACTTTTCGGCACCAGGTGATAAAATCTTCTCAACCTCGAATGACGGAAAATATGAGTATTTTAGTGGAACCTCATTCTCTACCGCCTTTGCAACTGGCATTATCGCTAGAAAACTAGTAAAGTTTGGACCTATTAAATCCCACTCTTCATATATCGAATTTATGCAAATAATAAGACAGTCTGTAATACAAAAAGAGCCTATTAAAGATTATGGTTACGGTATTTTAATAGTAGAAGAGGAGGAATAAAATGAAAAAAGTCACATCATTATTAATAGCTTGTACTTTAATCGTTTCATTGATTCACCCAAAAGTCTTAGGAATAGCCTCGGCTGAAGGAATAGATAACACTAGCTACATAAATTCTAAAATGGATACTGAGAATGAAATGGATGTAGATAATATTGATGAGGATATCCAAGAAGTAAATGAAGATTTTCAAAATCAAATAGGTGAAATTGCTGATGAAGTAGGTATAGAGAATGTAGAAGAACTCAATGCAGAAATAACTGAAGCAACTGAAGATAATATCACACTTGAAAGTAATATTGAAAATGAAGATTTGTCTGCAAAAGTTGAAGTAGACATGGATGCTGAATCTGAGAATATAAAATTGACAGGAGAAGTTACTGATTCGGAGGGGCAAACAACAGCATATGATTATGATGTTGAGGTAAATGAAGTAGATGGAGAAAAGTTTAAAGTAACCTTTACAGATTCTATTACCGGAGAAACAATTGAGTATGATAATACAGAATTAAGTGCATCAATAGCACCATACGTCTTTTATATTATAGGAGCTACAGCCGTAAAGATAGCTATTAATTATGTTGGAAAAAAGGCAGTAATCACAATTGGAAAAAGAACTTTCAAACAAGTTTCAAATAAAACGGCAAAAAGTGCTTTAAAAAACTTTAAAGATTATACTGTTACAGCAGGAAAATACAAAATAACTGTAACTAAGAGTAAAATGTCACATGTTCTTGAAACTCATCATCCGAGGTATTGGACTGGCAAGCAAAAGAAAAATATGTATAACCCAGATTTATCTATTAATGATGTTAAAAATATTATTAATACAGTTATACGAAAAAATTCTTCTAAAGTTGAGAAAGGAATAAAGAATGGGCAAAAAACAACAATTGAATCAAAAGTTAATGGTGTAAAATATAGAGTAATAGTTACCAAGGATAAACGCATTAGTACTGCATTTCCAGTAGAAGAATAGTAGTTAATCGGAGGTTACTAAATTGACAACACTTAAAATAAACACATATATTAGCAACTATATCCCAGAGTTTGGTTACTTATCTAAAGAATCTAAAAAATTCATACCAATTCATCATCCTGATGCAAAAAAAGCTGCTGAAAAGTATCTTGAATATGAGAATCAAATTTACCTTAATGGTTATATAGAAATTAAATATAACGATTTAACGTTCCTAAATGATATAGAGGAAACTGGGGATTTACTCTCTACATGGGATGATCTTGCTTGGCTAGTTATTAATCATGAAAAAGTAGATGAGTTTGAAATTATTTTATTAGATAATTCATCAACATTCAAAATCATTAAAGATGGAACAAATGATATTCTTATTTTGGATTCCATTCATTCAGGAGAGCATGATGGTACTTCAAAGGTATCTATCCCTTCAAATGAATTGATTGAAGTAATAAAAACCTCTTTTAAAGACTTTGTAGATTTTTGTAATAGTGGATTAGTATTTAATGAAGAATCGGAGTATAAAAATATATTGGAGTCGAGTTCAAAAATTTAAGATTGTTTTTTTAAAGTTCAGCAGTGATATTTTGTCACTGCTTTTTTATATCTAGATACAAAAGCTTATTAACTTGAACTTAGTTCGCTAACATTAGTAACAAGACCTCTTCCTTATATTCCTAGATGCAAATTTTTGAAGTACTATTTGATATAACAGCTTAACTTTCTTAATAGGTATACCAGGTTTAAAAAACGTTTGCTTTACCGTATTCTCATTATAAATTAAATCGAAAATATCTTAACGTGTTATTCCTAATAGTTTATCTAAATAACTTACGAGCAAAGACATGTTTCGCAACGAATTCACTGATGCACAAAGACATGAGAATGTATCACAGGGCTAACTTGCCGGAATTCCCTTTGTTCCATTAACGCTTGCAATGGTAATAAATAAAGAATTATAATTCTCAATCTTTTAAATAAATGTAAGCAATAATCATCACAATTAACCGCTTTATTTTTGACACTCTTAGTGAATTTACCCATAAATTGTACTAGTTTTTATGTATATCTATAATCTATGTAAAACAAAATAATACAATCTTATACAAAATTTTCAAAAAAATATATAGAAGCACTCAAATATTGACTTTCTATGTTATAATACAACTAGTTAAATTTAGTGAAAATACAGTATATTGTATTTTAAACGGTGTTTGAACATGCGACACCAGAACAAATCTTAGATTACAAAAAACACTATGGAATTGTATATGAAATGAACAGTAAGCTGGCCAGTACAACATATAGTATTTGGATGATTGTTATTACAATGATTGTATTTACAATAATATCTATTATCATATTTAAAAAACTAAATAAATAATAATTAGAATATTTTTGTTATATATCTGACATTTTAAAGAACTGTAGGTATAATTATACATATAATAGAGTTGTTTTTTATATAAATACATGTTTATGACTTTACTGTAGGATTGAAATAATATCTCCTAATTTAAATGTTTTGTTTTTTTAGGGTTGGTATTCTTTATTTTAATAGAGTTATTAGCGATTTATAAAAGTATTTAACACTAAATTGAAAGAGGCTTGGACAAAACCCTTCAATAAGATGAAGATATTATAGTGGTTAACGAAAATGATGAGGTGAATTTCTATGAAAAATAACCATAGATTTGTCATGAATACAATTATAATAGTTCTATATACCATAGTCTCAATCCTAGCATTAGTAGTCTACGCTATTAAAGATGATGTATCAAAGGTTTATCAAGCCTTCATTCCACTTGCTATAACTGCATCAGCTTGTTTCATGTTGAATAAAATTAACAATGAGGAAGAGGAAGAAACCAAAGCAAGATAGTATTTAGATTTCTGGAAATAGCTTAATTAAAGGGAGAGTTCCTAGTCAAAAGCTACTTCTTTTTCTTAATACTGTTAGAAATATCCATCACACTTTCATTATTATTTGAGAATACAAGAAGAAGGTACTAGAACCCAGCACCTTCTAATCATTTAAATTATTACACCCTACTCCAAACCAACCCAAACACTCTTAACCTCCGTATAATTCTCCAACGCATAAGAGCCCATCTCACGCCCAATTCCAGATTGCTTATATCCACCAAACGGTGAAGCAGCATCAAACGTATTATAACAATTCACCCAAACAGTTCCGGCACGGAGCTTGCTCGCAATATAATGGGCTTTGCCAACATTCTGCGTCCATACTCCTGCTGCTAAGCCATACTCACTGCTGTTAGCACGGCTAATCAATTCATCTAAATCATCATAAGGCATTGCTGAAATAACTGGGCCGAAGATTTCTTCCTTCGCAATTGTCATTTCATCGCGTACATCAGCGAATATCGTAGGGGAAACGAAGTAGCCCTGTTCTTGTGGCTTAGTACCGCCGACTACAAGCTGTGCACCTTCGTTTAGGCCTTTTTCAATATAGCCAAGTACTCGATTCTGCTGTTCAACAGAAACTAACGGGCCAATTTCTGTATCTGCATGAATACCTGCACCTTGTTGAATATTTTTTGCATGTGATGCCATATCAGCAACGACATTATCAAAATGCTTCTTCTGGATAAACACACGGGAGCCGGCACAGCAAACCTGTCCTTGGTTAAACATCACGCCGTTAAGTGCACCTGGTATTGCCTTTGATAAATCTGCATCTGGCAGGATGATGTTCGGTGATTTTCCTCCAAGCTCCAATGTAACTCGTTTCAATGTTTTTGAGGCATTTGCCATAATTAATTTACCGATTTCAGTCGATCCGGTGAAGGCGATTTTATCTACTAATGGGTGATCTACTAGCGGCTGGCCAGCTGTTTCGCCAAAGCCTGGGACGATGTTGACGACTCCTTCTGGGAAACCTGCTTGTTGGAATAATTCTGCGAGGTAAAGGGCTGACAGTGGTGTTTGTTCGGCTGGCTTTAGGACGACGGTACAGCCTGTTGCTAGTGCAGCGCCGAGCTTCCACATTGCCATTAGAAGCGGGAAGTTCCATGGAATGATTTGGCCGACGACTCCGACTGCCTCATGGCGTGTGTAGTTTAGGAATGGTCCGCTGACTGGGATTGTTTGGCCGACGATTTTTGTGGACCAGCCTGCGTAGTAGCGCATATGCTCGACTGCCAGTGGGATATCGGCATTTGTTGTTTCGCGGATTGGTTTGCCGTTATCTAATGTTTCGAGCTGTGCTAGCTCGGCACTGTTTTCTTCCATTAAATCTGCGAGTTTATACATGAGGCGGCTTCTTTCAGATGCGCTTATTTTGGACCATGGGCCTTCATCGAATGCTTTGCGGGCTGCTTTGACAGCACGGTCAATGTCTTCTGGGCCTGCTTCGAAAACAGTTGCTAACACCTCTCCTGTTGCCGGGTTGTATGTATCGAAGGTTTTTTGTGAGGTGCTTTCAACAAATTCACCGTTAATAAATAGTTTTTTCTGGCCGTTAAGGAATCTTTCTACCTTTTCTTTTAGCAATCCAGATAATTGAGTCATGTAACTCCTCCTCATTGTTTGTAATCGCTTACAAAAATAATGTTAACACTGTGAAAATAAGGAAACAACAATTACTTGTATAAAAATTCTGATAATATTTGACAAGATTAAGCATTTCCTTGTAAGTTAACAGATAAATATCAACATATTTCAACATAATAAAAGCCATTGAAGATTAAAAGCTTCAATGACCTTGTGATTCACTAATCTGTTCTTCAAAAAAACCAACGAGAAAATCGAACAATGATTTCTCTACATTTGTAAACGAATGCCCGCTTGGATAGCATAAATAAATCGTCCGTTTGCATTCTGGTTCGCTAATATGCAGCAGCTTAAGGGGATCCTGCCTGACATTTTTCCAAAGAATAGATGGGATGAAGGATATTCCAAGTCCTTCTTGAATCAGTCCTCGTACTGTAGCTGGATCATCACTTTCGAAAATAATATCTGGCTCATAATGTACTTGTTCGAATAGTTTATTAGTTGTGTGCCGCAATGGTTTGCCACTCGTTAAGCTGATGAATTTCTCTTTCTCCAAGTCCTTGAGAGATATGGAGTCTAAATGGCTTAGCGGATGAGAGATAGGAACACCAAGTAATATTTCTTCCTCCAGTAAGACGATGTGCTCATTACCTTCCAATGGTTCTGAGGTAATCGCAAAATTGTAGCTAATACTTTTATTCGTGTGCTGTGTCAAATTAAAGCGCGTTTTTGGAAACTTAGTCCGAAACTGCTGGAGAAGCTTTGGCAGCAGCATCGAACCGACTGTTACATAAAGGGTAATCGTATCCATTTGCCCGTTTTTAATGTCTTTCATTTCTGAAACGCCCTGTTCTAGGGCGTAGAGTGATAGATTTACCCACTTTAAAAACTTTTCGCCAGCTGTATTGAGAAAGATGTTTTTGCCTTTCCGATCAAACAGCTTTATATCCAATTCTGTCTCAAGCTTGCGAATCATTTTACTGAGGGCAGGCTGTGATATTAATAGTTCATTGGCAGCATGTGTGATATTTTCATGCTTTGCTGTTACTTGGAAGTATCTTAACTGCAGTAAATCCATATCGAAACTCTCCTTATAACCATTTGGTTATTAATCGGTGCCGAAAATATATTTTTATTTTTTATTGAAACACATTAAAATAAAGTTTGTAAAGAATTGTATAAACCTTTAGGAGCGAAAAGCATGAAAATTGCCTTTACCTTTCCAGGGCAAGGTGCACAAATTCCTGGAATGCTGAGTGATGTGCCAGACTATGTGAATCAAGTCAAAGAGAATATTGGAATTACTTTAAGAGATGATGAGTACGCTTTTCAATCGACTTTCTGGGTGCAGTTAGCTTTGTTTGTGAAAGGAGTAGCGGCAGCAAGAGAGTTAATGAAGCAGGGAATTCAGCCCCAGTTTGTGGCAGGGCATTCGATTGGTGCATTTGCGGCGGCTGTTATTGCGGGTGTATTGACTTTTGACGATGCTATTAAACTAGTGTATCAGCGGGCGAAGCTGACTGAGGAAGCATATCCAGACGGTTATGGAATGGGTGTTATCAGCGGTCTTACAGAGCGTGAGGTGAAAAAGGCAGTTGAGCTTTCCCATACAGAAGCATTGCCGGTGTATCTGTCCAATATTAACGCAGAACAGCAAATTGCTGTGTCTGGATCAGTTGAAGGTATTCATACAGCTTTCCAACATGCCCAAAAGCTCGGCGCCAGAAAAACAACAATGCTTAAAGTAGCAATCCCATCACACTGCCCATTAATGGCTGATGTTTCACAAGAGCTGCTGAAGTTAGTAGGAACGTTTACCTTAAATAATCCGAAAATTCCTTATTTAGCAAATCACACTGGAAGGATTTTAAGACAAAAAGACAAAATTGCTGAAGACTTGGCTTTGAATGTTGCGTATCCTGTGCGCTGGCATGATATGGCTGAGATATGTGTAGAGTCAGGTGCGGATACTTTTGTAGAAATGCCGCCTGGTAATGTTTTAACAAACCTTGTTAAGCAAGCACATGGAACAACAAAGCAAATCACTGTTGGTGAGGTCGGTCTTGAAGCAGCAAGATACTTACTTAATAAATGGAAGGAGCAAGCAGAGTGAATAAATGGACGCAAAAGCGTGATAAAAAACGAGCGAAATTAGAAAAAGCAAGCCGCTTGCTGAACGGAAAATTTGTAGACACATCGCGGATTGTGGAATTAATGGAGCTGCTGATTGAACCAGGCTCGAAGGTAGTGTTAGAAGGGGATAATCAAAAGCAAGCATCCTTCCTCTCTAAAAAACTATTAGAAGTGGATCCTTCGAAGGTAAATGATCTGCATATGATTATGTCGAGCATTTCAATGCCTGAACATTTAGATATATTTGACTATGGAATTGCCTCAAAAATTGATTTTTCCTATTCTGGTTCGCAAAGTCTGCGTGTTGCGCAAATGATTGAGGATGGCACGTTGAAGCTAGGCGATATACATACATACTTAGAGTTATTTGGACGATTGTTTATCGATTTAATTCCAGATGTCGTGTTAGTTGCGGCAGATAAAGCGGATCGAGACGGAAATTTGTATACAGGCAATAACACCGAAGAGACACCGACGATTGTAGAAGCGGCTGCTTTTAAAGACGGAATTGTCATTGTGCAGGTAAATGACATTGTTGATGAATTGCCTCGTGTTGATATACCAGGTTCATGGGTCGATGTAGTGGTGAAAGCTGATAAGCCATATGCTATTGAAGCATTGTTTACACGTGATCCGCAAAACATCACCGAATTACAAGTGTTGATGGGGATGATGGCCATTAAAGGGGTGTATGGAAAGCATCAGGTGCAATCCTTAAATCATGGAATTGGCTTTAATACAGCAGCTATCGAGCTATTGCTGCCAACATACGGGGAACAGCTTGGCTTAAAAGGAAAGATTGCTAGAAACTGGGCATTAAATCCTCACCCAACCTTAATACCGGCAATTGAAAGCGGCTGGGTCGAGAGTATTCACAGCTTCGGCAGTGAAGTCGGCATGGAGAAGTATATTGCGGCAAGACCAGATATCTTTTTCGTCGGTAAAGACGGCTCGATGCGCTCCAATCGTGCATTATGTCAAGTAGCGGGCCAATTTGCGGTTGATATGTTTATCGGTTCCACACTGCAAATGGACGCTCAAGCAAACTCTTCAACTGTAACTGCAGGACGGTTAGCAGGTTTTGGCGGTGCACCAAATATGGGGCATGATCCACGCGGACGCCGTCATGCAACACCAGCATGGCTTGATATGATTGAAAAACCGCATGAGCTTGCGAAAGGCCGAAAGCTTGTTGTGCAAATGGTTGAAACATTTGGTGCAAATAAAAAGCCGGTGTTTGTTGAGTCTTTAGATGCGATACAAGTAAAAACACAATCAGGACTTGCGGTTACACCAACGATGATTTACGGCGATGATGTGACACATGTAATTACAGAAGAAGGCATCGCTTATCTTTATAAGTCTGATAGCTTAGAAGAACGGAAAAAAGCCCTTGCTGCAATCGCCGGTGTTACACCGTTAGGTATGGAAAGCATAGAAAAGGACGTTAAAAGTCTTAGAGACCAAGGCATTGTCGCCTATCCAGAGGATCTTGGCATTGCCAGACAGCAAGCTAAACGCTCCCTGCTTGCCGCACAGTCTGTTAGTGACCTAGTAGAATGGTCAGAGGGCCTTTACGAGCCACCTGCGAAATTCCGGAGCTGGTCTTAATGCTATTTGCTGCAACTCTTGAGGAGGCATTGGCTGCAAAAGCGGTAAAAGCGTTAATTGATGAAGCGATGCTGACACCTAAGCCAGGTTTAGTTGATGCAGACAATAGTGGCTCACATGCTGATATGTCTCTTGAACTCATGCTGACATCAGCATATGCATTAGAAGAGACATTCAGAGAAATTGCTTCTGTTTCCTATCTCCATCCTGTCAATCAAGAGCTGCGTGAGAAAATAGCTGCAATTGGAAGGCAAGGGGAGCAGACGATGCTTTCCGCTACAAATGGAGTTAATACACATAAAGGTGCTATTTGGGCATTAGGGTTATTGGTTAGTGCAAAGGCAACGAATCCAGAGGAGCAAAACCCTATAAAGATATTAGAAACAGCAGGAAGAATTGCATCCTATCAAGATCGCTACAGACCAATAAGCAAAACCCACGGACAGGCCGTAAAAAAGAAGTATCCTGTTATGGGTGCGGAGGAAGAAGCACAGCTTGGTTTTCCTCATATTCGTCATGCATCATTGCCTGCATTGATAAATGCCCGTACTCTAGGGAAGACGGAGGATGCTGCCCGAATTGATGCCCTCTTATCCTTAATGGCAACGGTTGACGATACATGTATTTTGCACCGTGGAGACTGGGCGAATTTAGTAGAAATAAAAAGCATGGCACACGAGTTTTTAGAAAATGGGGGATTTGCGACAGAACTGGGCAGAGACATTTTTCAATGCTTATCTGCCTACTGCAAATCCAAACGGCTTTCACCAGGAGGAAGCGCTGATTTATTAGCAGCGACAATATTTTTAGTCAGTTAATTACGGAGGTGTTCATGAATGGAAAAACTACAGTTTCAATTTGAAACTTCTAAACCGATTCAGTCCGCCACACATATTGGTGTTGTCGGGTCAGGAGATTTGGAAATTATTATCGAGCCGGTTGAGGGAACGACAACGGAAGTTAGTGTACTTACAGGCAGTGATGGCTTTGGCGAGGTATGGGGAAATGTATTGGAACGTTTTTTCAATCGCTATCCTATCACCGCAAATATTACAATACATGATTTTGGTGCAACACCAGGTGTGGTCCAATTAAGGCTTACCCAAGCATTGGAGGTGCTCAGAATTGAGGAATAGTTTAGTAGAATTGAATGGACGTGAGCGGGCAAAAGCGTTATTGGATAAAGACACTTACCGTGAATTGCTGGGACCTCTTGATAAAATGCAGTCACCGCACCTAGAGCCACAAGGAATCGTTCCACAAAGCGATGATGGTGTTATAATTGCGCGCGGACAAATCAATCAGAAAAATGTTGTCATTATTTCATTAGAAGGTTCGTTTCAAGGTGGCGGTATTGGCGAGGTCAGCGGTGCGAAAATTGCTGGAGCACTTGAACTGGCTTTGGAAGATAATAAACAAGGCAATGCTGTTTATCCGATTATCTTATTTGATACTGGCGGTGTGCGCCTTCAGGAAGCGAATTATGGGCTATTATCAATTTCCGAAATTGCGAATCAAATTGTTGCATTACGTCATTATGTCCCTGTAGTTGGTTTGGTTCCAGGTCGAGTCGGTGCATTCGGTGGCATGTCGATTGTCGCTGAACTTTGCACAACATTGCTTGCCACAAACAAAGCCCGCTTAGGACTGAATGGACCAGAGGTAATTGAGCAAGAGGCTGGTGTTTTGGAATTTGATTCAAGTGACAAGGCATTGATTTGGAATACAATTGGTGCAAAACAACGCGTTAGAACGGGGCTGCTTGATCAAGTAGTAGAAGATGACATGGAGTCGATAGCTGAGGCAATTAAGGTGGCGCTATCTAAAGGCAAAAGACCTGCCAAAACAGAACAGGTTGACTTCCATCTTTCATTACTTAAAGGAATCGATTCTTCTGCAGAATGGAATCCTGAAAAGTATGCAGATTACTTTAAACAGCATCAAGCGGAAAAGCAGGCCGTACCAATGGCGGAAGACGGGAATGCAGACATTTCACAATCAAGAGGCTATAAATGGTTCTCTGAACTGACTGGCATCACTCATCCGACAGGTGCAACACCATCTGTATTAGCGGCCGATGTAATCAAAAATGGTCAATCAGCTCGCTATATTGCGATTGTTCCAGATGCGAATAATCATTTTCCTCGAGCTCGCAATGGGGAAGTAGGACTGCTTGAAGGCTGGACTGCAGCACAAATAGTACGCGATGTTATAAGTCAAGATGCTGATAAAGAAGTCAAACGCCCAATTATCGCCGTAATTGATGTGCCAAGCCAGGCATATGGCTATAAAGAGGAACTGGTTGGCATCAGCTTAGCACTTGCCGCAAGTGCAGATGCGTATGCAACAGCAAGACAAAAGGGTCACCCAGTTATCGGGCTAATTTGCGGCAATGCCATTTCCGGGGCCTTTTTAGCACATGGCTTGCAGTCGAACCGTCTTATCGCATTAGACGATGACAAAATTAACATTCAAGCAATGTCAAAAGCGTCAGCAGCGAGAATAACAAAGCGCACGATCGAACAGCTGGAAAAAGCAACAAAGTCAGTGCCGTCTATGGCGTATGATGTTCACAGCTATCATTCATTAGGACCGCTGTATAAATTACTTACCAATATTAACGCCGATTCACCGACAGAACATGATTTAAAAACAGTAGAACAAACATTGCATGAGGCAATTGCGAGTACAAATGATGCAGCGACTGATTTAAGCTTCCGTCTGCAAACAGACGAAGCAATAAACGGTGGACGTGCTGCAACACTGAAGGTCCGTAAAATGCTGAGACAGCAATGGTAATTCAGCCACATGACTTAATAAAAGTCTCTGATCTATCACTGCTGGAATGGAAGGAAGACAACGAATGGGTCACTGCCTCATTAAGGAGTGCCCCATTCGTTGTCGTGCGCCGAGCAGAACAAACAAATGATTTCATTCCTGTAGGTATCCGAGGCGAGCAACGTAATCAGCGGCAAGCAGCAATATTACATCGCAACGGAATCGAAGAGATTATCACTCCATACATGCTGGCACAACAAAAAAGCTGGAATTTACTTGACGCACAAAGACGAGAACTGCCTGTTTTAAAAAGCATCGATAAAGTGGCAGAAATCATGGGTGACTGGCAATGGGGTCCAACAGGCAGTGCAGGCTTCGAAATAGCAACTGGATACCCAGCATTAAAAGCCACAAGCGACCTTGATATCGTCGTATATGCACCACATCCGATTAATAAAAACGAGGCAATAGAGGTACTGGAGAAATTAGATAGCTTACAAATCCGCGCAGATATCCAAATAGAAACAAATAATGGCGCATTTTTACTGCGAGAATGGATAAATAAACGAACAGACTCATTGATTTTACGCACCCAAAAAGGACCTGAATTAGTTTATAACCCTTGGTAATAGAGGAGGTCTAATAGAAACTAATTATAAGTAAGTGGGGAAATACTTTTCTCTTTAAGCTGTCTACAAACTTATTGTAATTTAGGTTTGCGGGCAGTCTATTTTATTTTTATAGATTATGACTCAAACGCTATATTTACTTTTCACGGAAAGGGCAACGATTTTACTCCCATTAATTCGGAAGTAGGTGCTTTTTTAGTAACATTTTAAAGCTGTTTTTTTATGAAAATTAAACTAAGGTATGTTATAAAATTAGGGTTATATGAGTTGCACAGTCATATATAGTAAGAATATGTGATGATGAGGAGAAGTAGGTTTTCAACTGGAAGGAATGCTTTTAAGAAATGAGGTAAAGTTATATGTTAAGACATTGACCAAACGGGACTTAAGCTGTTTATTCTGATGATTTGGAAAACATTACAGCAATTAGATAGGATACCAATTCGCACAGATAAACAAGTCGAAATAAGAAACGAAGAGCATGGATTAACTAACGAATAATAAATTTTACGTATCCAAATAAATGCAAAATTAATTTAAAAAATAAGCAATAAAGAAAAACCAATTTTGCCACACATAAAGGGAGGAAACCAATATTCCACCTTTTCTTATATACCAATCATAAGTTTCATAGTTTCTATCCCACAATAATAAATCAACCATCTTATCTCAAAAAAGCATCATATCCAAATAAATCTAATATAGATAATTTTCTGAAAATATATTGACTTCTTGTATTCAAGGTAGTAACTTATTGATTAGAAATTGTCGACAATCGACAATGGTGAAGGAGGTTTTAGTGTGGCAGCTACTAATATTCAAGAATTTGTTGATTCGAACAGAACGAAGAATATAGATGAACTTATCGCACTTGTTAAACAAAAGAGTATAAGCTCCAGCGGTGAAGGGATGCAGGAAACGGTAGAAAAGGTATCTGCGCTACTAGAAAGCATTCAAGCTAAAACGCAGGTCATTCAAACTGCTGGTCACCCGATTGTGTTTGGGGAAATAAAAGGACAGCAGGATTTTACTGTCTTATTGTATGGTCATTACGATGTGATGGCACCAGATCCTGTTGATGCATGGGTTAGCCCGCCATTTGAGCCAAACGTAAGAGATGGCCGCTTGTATGGCCGTGGTGTTGGTGATAATAAAGGGCAGCTAATGGCGCAATTGCTTGGGATAAAGGCTTATTTAGAAATACATAAACAGCTTCCTTTTCATGTGAAATTTGTGTTTGAAGGAGAGGAAGAGCAAGGCAGTGCAAACCTTGGAAGCTTTGTCGAACAGCATAAGGATGATTTATTAAAATCAGATTTAGCGATTTCCATCGACGGCTCGTGTCATGAAAGCGGCGCACCTGTGCTTCGTCTTGGTGTTCGCGGAATGTTATATATAGAGCTTGAGGCAGTTTCTGCAAGCCAGGATAATCATTCTGGAAACACTGGCAATATTATTAAAAATCCTGCTTGGAAGATAGTGGAATTATTGTCACAAATGCAGGGTAATGATGGCAAGGTGGCAATTAAAGACTTCTATAAAGGCGTACAAGCACCAAATGAGCAAGAAAAAGCGATATTAAATCAGATTCCATATGATAATGAAACATTAGCAGCTAAGATCGGGCTACCTAACCTGACACTCTCCCAAGAAGAATACTTCACAAAATTAATGTATGAACCAACCCTAAATATCTCAGGTATTAACAGTGGTTATGTTGATGCAGGCGCAAAAACGGTTATTCCATCAAAAGCATTGCTGAAATTAGACATGCGTCTTGTCGGCAAGCAAAACCCTGATGAAATCTATCAAAATATCGAAAAAATGATTGAACCAATTGAAGGCGTTTCTGTTATAAAAATGGTTTCCACTCCTCCGTCTAGTACAAACATTGATTCCATTTTTGTTAAGCCAGTATTGGCAGCACTTAAACAAGGCTTCGGCACAGACCCTATTTTAGAGCCGGTTATGCCGGGAACATTGCCAAACTATGTGTGGACAGATATTTTAAATGTTCCAGTTCTTATTGTTCCTTATGCTAACTTTGATCAAGCGAATCATGCGCCGAATGAAAATCTTAAGCTTGTTAATTTTGAAAGTGGTATTAAATCTACTTATCATATTATCTCGGAAATTTCTAAAATTATAGAGGGCGGAGTGAAGGAAGATGAGTACGTTAAAGGGAGTTCGATCTAAATATTTTGTATTTACATTGGTGTACATTGGCTATTGTATCTGTTATATCGACAGGGCTGCCATTTCGCTTGCTTTAACGTACATAGGGGCTGAATTCAGCCTTGATGCAACACAGCTTGGTTTAGTTGTCAGTGTTTTCTTCTTCAGTTATGCCCTAATGCAAATACCAGGTGGATGGCTAGCAGATAGGTTCGGCTCCAATATTGTCGCACTTATTGCGATCCTCTTATGGTCGGTCTTCACAGCGATGACTGGTATGGCTTGGTCATTAGTGTCCTTATTGTTTATCCGTATACTTTTCGGTATTGGTGAAGGTGCTTATCCAACAGCTAGCTTGAAGGCTGTTTCTGAAGTATTCCCACAGTCTCAGCGACCAAAAGCTGTTACAGGTATGCTGTCTTCTAACTATGTCGGCAGTGCCATTGCACCATTGGTCATTGCACCGCTAATTTTAGCTGTTGGCTGGAGAAGCACGTTTTATATTATTGGTGTTATCGGTATCGTTTTCGCTGTTTTCTACTACTTCTGGCTTCGTCCAATGAAGCAAACTACAGCTGCAGCCCAAGCAAAAACGAAAAACTCTATCAGCTATAAAGAGCTATTAAAAAGCACAATCATTTGGCAATTAGTCATCATTTGTTTCGGTGTAAGTATTGTAAATAAGGGGTTAGATTCATGGATGCCAACTTATTTATTAAATGTCCGTGGTGTTGACTTAAAAGCAATCTCGATTCTTGTGCCGCTCCCATTCATTGCCGCAGGACTTGGGGCAGCCTTGAGCGGATGGCTGATGATGAAGTTCTTCCAGCAAAAAGAAAAATACTTGCTAAGTATTGTCTCTATCTTAACTGCAGTACTTATTTACGGAATGTACTCATCAAAAACATTAACTTCCGTAATCATTTTCCAAATACTAGTTTATTTCTTTAAATCAATTGCATTTGGATCAATCTTTGCGTTATTAGCGAGCTTCATTTTACCAGATAAGTTCGGCTCCGCTTCTGGGATTGTTAATTTCGGCGGACAAATTGCCGGCTTTGTTGCACCACTTGCGATTGGATTCTTGATTGATTTATTTAATGGTTCATACAATGCAGCGTTTATATTCTTGATTGCTGCTGTGGCTCTCTCCTTTATCGTTTCATTAACTTTACGTGCTGTACCAAAAAGAAAGGAAGAAGAGGATGTTACTGCAAACCCAACAATTGCCCAATGAGATCTTTCATTATATGGTCAATCAAATCATAAATGGTGAATTACCACAGGGCAGTCGGATTCGAGAAAGTGATTATGCGGAGAAATTCTCTGTCAGCCGTTCACCTGTAAGAGAAGCACTGTACCGGTTGGAGCAGGAGGGAATTGCTGTGAAGGTGCCGCGAAAAGGCAGCTTTGTTAAGGAATTCTCGGCGCAGGATGTGTACGATATTTTCGAAATAAGAAACAATATCGAACAAATGGCAATTCGCCGCTTAAACCAAAATGATATATCTGATTATTCGTTCAATTCACTCCAAGATGAATTGAAGCAAATGAAAACAGTGAAAAATCAAGTAGACTATACACTGATGAATTTTAACTTTCATTATCACATGATTTGTTTAACGAATAGTGATGTGCTGAAGGAGTTCTACTTGAAATTAAAATATCCTTTATTAATGTTCCAAAACCTCAACTTCACATTTGAAAATCGCATCCATCTCTCTATAACGGAGCATGAGAAGATGCTTGATTTGATACAACAAGCTAAGTTTGAAGAGCTGCAGGACATCCTGCTGACTCACAACAACCGTGTATTAACAAATTTAAAAGAATATTTGAAAAAACAATCTTAAGGAGTGTTTGACCATGAAAATTGATAAAATTGTTCTCAGAAAAGTTGATATTCCATTGAAAGCACCATTTGAAACAAGCTTTGCGGCAATGACGGCAAAAAAATGCATCATTGTTGAGATTCATGGCGAAGGGAAAGTTGGTTACGGGGAGTGTTCTGCATTTGAATACCCATTATACAATGAAGAGTTCGTAAACGGCTGTTGGGCAGCATTACAGGATTGCTTAATTCCATTATTGCTTAAAGCAGGCGATATTGCTCATCCTGACGAAACAAGCACAATCTTCGAGCATATCCGTAAAAACAACCTAGCAAAATCATCAATTAACTGTGCACTTTGGGATTTGTATGCAAAAATCGAAAACAAGCCTGTTTACCAGCTTCTTGGCGGAACGAAAACACAAGTAGAAACAGGCGTCAGCATTGGTATTCAAAAGGACGCAGCCACAATGGTTAAGATTGTGCAAGGCTATTTAGATGAAGGCTACAGACGAGTTAAAATCAAAATCAAACCAGGTAAAGATGTTGAAATCATGAAAGCTGTCCGCGAGCAATTCAGCGACATAATGCTAATGGCAGATGCTAACTCTGCTTACACATTAGATGATATCGAAGTATTCAAGGAGCTGGATAAATTAGATTTAATCATGATCGAACAGCCACTTGATCATGACGACATTGTAGACCATGCAACACTGCAAGCCCAAATCAACACAATAATTTGTCTTGATGAAAGCATCAATACAGTCGAGGATGCACGCAAAGCAATTGAACTAGGAAGCTGTGGCATCATCAACATTAAAGTAGGCCGTGTCGGCGGTTTAACAGAAGCGAAAAAAATCCAAGCACTTTGTGAGAGCCACGGAATTCCAGTATGGTGTGGCGGCATGGTAGATTCAGGTATCGCGCGTGCACATAACGTCGCAGTTGCTACACTATCAGGCTTCACATTGCCAAATGATATTGCAGCATCCTCCCGCTATTACAACCAAGATATCATTAAACCAGAAATCGAGCTAAACGGCACATTTGTGGATGTGCCACAACAAGCAGGTATTGGCTATGATATAGATGATCAAGCACTTGATCAATTTACGGTTGAGAAGAAAGTGGTAGTTAACGAGAGTGTAGCTGTATAAAAATGATAAAAAGGCTTGAGCTATCCGATAGCTCAAGCCTTTTATCATAATTACTTACAGATTGCCAATGGATAAATACTTTGTCTCTAAATATGGTTCCATTCCTTCCAAGCCGCCTTCACGGCCAATCCCGCTTTCCTTCATGCCTCCAAACGGAATATGAGCTCCAGATGGTGCACCATCATTCCAGCCAACAATCCCAAAATCGAGATTTTCGCTCAAATAGATGCCTGTTTTATAGTTATTTGTAAAGAAGTAAGCAGCTAAACCATATGGTGTGCCATTCGCGATTTCGACCGCTTCCTTTAAATTCTTAAACGTAATAATTGGCGCAACTGGTCCAAATGTTTCCTCCTGCATAATGGTCATATCAAGGGTTACGTTTGTTAAAACAGTTGGGTGAACAAAGTAATAACCGTATTCTGTATTTGCGGTATAATGATTTCCTGCAAGAGCGACTGCGCCTTTAGCAAGGGCATCATTGATTTGCTTGACTATTTTGTTATAGCCTTTTTCGTTAATGATTGGTCCTATCTGTGTAGCTTCATCAAGGCCATTACCAACCTTTAATTTATTGACTGCTTCTGCAAGCTTTGTTGAGAAAACCTCGGCAATACTTTCATGAACAATAATTCTGTTCGCACAAACGCATGTTTGGCCGGCATTGCGGAATTTTGTCAGCATTGTTTGCTGCACAGCAAATTCGAGATCTGCATCCTCTGCAACGATGAGTGGGGCATGACCGCCTAATTCCATCGTCATATGTTTGACAGTATCTGCACTGTTTTTCATTAGCTGCTTCCCAACAGGTGTCGACCCTGTAAACGTAATTTTACGAATATACTCACTGCTAGTAAACAATTCGCCAATATCAGGTCCATCACCATTTACATATTGAATGACATCAACAGGAATACCAGCTTCGTGTGCAAGCTCGATCAGCCTCATCGTTGTTAATGGTGTCTCAGGAGCTGGTTTGACAATAAACGGACAGCCTGCAGCCAATGCTGGTGCTGCTTTTCTCGTCATCATCGCCGCAGGAAAATTCCATGGTGTTATGGCAGCAACTAAGCCGATTGGCTGTTTTGTTACAACAATCCTTTTTGTTTCAGAGGTTGCAGGCACCGTTCTTCCGTAAATGCGTTTTGCTTCCTCTGCATACCAGTCAATATAGCTTGTCGCATAATCGACTTCTCCGAGTGATTCTGCCAAAGGCTTGCCGTTTTCTAATGTCATAACTTCAGCGATGTCTGCTTTATGTGCTTGTATGATTTGCGCCCAATTTTTCAGCAAACGGGAGCGCTCATGAGCATGGATTCCTGCCCATTTTTTAAAGCTTTTATGGCCGTTTTTAATGGCTTGTTTAATTTCCTCCTTTGTATTAATAGGAATCGCTTGAATAACTTGACCTGTCGCCGGATTTTTTACTTCTAATATATTGGTCATCTATATCCCACCCTTATTCAAAAGCTTTTTCAAGAATTGCTAATCCCGTTTCCAGCTCTTCATCTGTAATAACAAGTGGAGCTAAGAAGCGAATGACATTACTTTTAAGGCCTGCTGAAAGGAGTAGTAATCCATTTTCATTTGCAAATTTTGTAATTTGTGCTGTTTTTATTTTGTTTGGCTTTTTGTTTCCCTGACCCTCTACAATCTCACAAGCAACCATTGCTCCTAAGCGGCGGATATCGCCGATAAAGTCATGTCTTGTACGAAGCGTCTGCAATTTCGCTTCGATGGTTTGCCCGATGATTTCTGCTTTTGCTACCAAATTTTCTTCTGCTACAATATCAATAACTGCTAATGCTGCCGCACATGCAACAGGACTGCCTGCATATGTGCCACCAAGCTCGCCAGGATCCGCAACATTTAATATGTCTGTTTTACCGACAACACCGCTTAACGGCAGACCAGCGGCTAGTGATTTGGATACAGTGATTAAGTCAGGAGTCACATCAAAATGCTCGATTGCAAATAATTTGCCAGTACGGCCAAAGCCAGTTTGAATTTCATCTGCCACAAATACAATTCCATGTGACTCACAGAATTGCTTCACTGCTTGGACAAATTTCTTTGGAGGGATAACAAACCCGCCTTCACCTTGTACTGGTTCCATCACAATACAAGCGACCATTTCTGGTGCAACTGTTGCGATAAAGAAATCCTCAAAGTCTTGAATAACCTGGTCTACATATTCCTCGTCTGTCATTCCAGCTGGTTTATGATACAAATATGGAAAAGGAGCTTGATAGATTTCGGGAGCGAAGGGACCAAACCCGAACTTATATGGCTTCACCTTACTTGTCATGCCCATAGTTAAATTAGTGCGGCCGTGATACCCTCGGACAAACGAAACGACTGCAGGTCTATTCGTATAGCGGCGCGCAATTTTAATCGCATTTTCAACCGCTTCTGCTCCAGAGTTAAAGAAAATCGCTTGTTTTTCAAAATCTCCAGGAGTAATTTGGCATAGTTTTTCTGCAAGATTAATATAGCCCTCGTACATCATGACGTTAAAGCCAGGATGCAAAAACTTTTCTACCTGGTTTTTAACAGCAGCCGTTACTTTCGGGTGACTGTGGCCGACGTTTAATGTTCCGATTGCACCGGCAAAATCAATCCATTCTCTATTATCAATATCTGTTACCGTTGCTCCTTTGGCATCTTTGACAAAATTTAAATTGCCGTTACTGACACCCTTCGGCACGTATTTAGCTCTTTTTTCCTGTAATTGTGCTGTTAGTGAATAAGAGGTTGGCATCTTAGTCTCTCCCTTGTCGATAGATTATGAGAGAATTATGGCAATAATCTGATATAATAAAAAGCACCAAATCTGAAAAAAATCTGGTACCAGATGGGAGGAGAGTATGTTCCTATTAATTGATAAACAACGAGATACCAATTTTATTTACCAGCAAATTTACGCAGGAATTAAAGACAATATACTCAATGGTAAACTGAAGGCCCATGAAAAATTGCCATCGAAAAGAGCATTAGCGGAAGGCTTGGATGTTAGTATTAATTCAGTAAAGATTGGCTATGAACAGCTGTTGGCAGAAGGCTATATTTACACACAGGAACGAAAAGGCTATTTTGTAGAAAACATAACAGAATTTGTACAACAAGAAAGCGGGGGTACAGATAAACTGCCTGAAGACTTAAGAGAAAAACCAGTACGTCGAGATGGGTGGCTGTCCCTTTCACATATGACTTCTGATATTTCCTATTTTCCATTTAAGGAATGGCTGAAGTGTCAGGAAAAAGCGATTAAGTCCTATACAAGAGAGCTATCCGAAATGACTTACAGCCAGGGACCATATGAAGTGAGGGAAACAATTAGTCGCATGATTGCTATTTCACGTGGTGTTAATTGTGAACCAGAACAAATCGTGATTGGAGCAGGTACACAATTATTGGTTGATCAATTGATGGAATGTATGAACCATAATTCTGTCATCGCATTAGAAAATCCAGGGTATGCCCGCTTTTACGAGCTGCTAAAAAAAATGAATTTTGCTGTTGAGCCGATATCCTTAGATGACCAAGGAATCAAACTGGCAGATGTAGAAGCTACAAATGCCAATATTGTATTTGTGACACCGTCCCATCAATTTCCTACAGGTAAAATCATGCCGATTTCAAGAAGAATCGAGCTGTTGAACTGGGCAGCAAAAGGGGATGATAGATATATTGTGGAGGATGACTATGACAGTGAATTTAAATATGAGACAGATAATATTCCTTCCTTACAGAGCTTAGATCGAAATCAACGCGTTATTTACATGGGTACCTTTTCAAAAACAGTGCTGCCTGGAATGCGGATCAGCTATATGGTTTTACCTCCTGAATTGTTAAGAAAATATCGGCAATATTACACTAATTTCATCCAGTACAGTAATTCATTAATGCTTTACACCTTGCATTATTTTATAGAAAGTGGGAATTATGCAAAACATGTCAAGAAGATGAACCACCACTATGAGTCGCGCAGAAAGCGGTTAATCACAGAGCTTGATAAAAGGTTTTCTCATAAAATCGAAGTAGACGCTGTCCCTGCAGGCTTGCATTTTCTTGCTCATGTTCATTCAGAAAAAAGCTATCAGGAAATAGAGGAAAGAGCCGTGAAAGAAAAGCTTGAGATTTATAGTATGAAACGTTTCTTGTTAAAGGACATCTGTACGAAGGAGAAAGGGATTAAGCTGGTATTAGGCTTTGCCAATGTGGAGGAAGACAAGATTGTCGAAGCAGTAGAGCGGTTATATCGAATCTTTAATAGTTGAGGAAATTTGTCGAAAAATAAATATAATTTAGAATATTGTACAAAATAACAGACTGTGTTAATATCAAAGTAAATCTTGGTATATACCATATCAACAATGATTTGGTATATACCAGTATATAAAGAATTCACGTCATCTATGTGTTATTTAAAGAAATACTGATACATAGGGAACAAACTAGCACCTTACCACATTACGAAACTTTTCAACAAGAGTTTTTAACTTCTTCCGTTACAGCCATCAAAGCAGGTTCCTATGATTTATCCCGTACCATTATTATCTGCAACAACACAAAACTATTTTCTTATTTTTGGTATATACCAGAAATACAATCAGATAAGGAGTGATTACCATTGTTAAAATTTAATCAGGAAAACTATTTAAAAGTCACAATAGGGGCAGTTGGATTAAGAGGCGAAATTGAAGCAAAGGTTGATGAAATCTCCAAGAAAAAATTTAAAAATATCTTTTTGCTTGGATCAGGCGGTTCGATTGCGATTATGTATCCATTTGATTATATGCTAAATTCGATTTCAACAATTCCAACATACGCGGAGATTGCTTCAGAGTTTATGCTGCAAAACCATAAGCAATTTGGCGAGGATTCGCTTGTTATTTTGTCATCGTTATCAGGGACAACTGCAGAAACAGTTGCTGCAGCGGAATTCTGTAAGCAAAGAGGAGCAACAACGCTTGGCTTAGTTGGTGAAATGGGAACTGCTTTAGCGAATATCGTTGATTATCCAATTGCTAACTATGCTGAAAATGATTTTGCGGCAGATTCTATTAATCTGCAAATGTATATCGTTATTTTCCGCTTGATTCATAACAACGGTGAGTTTCAAGACTATGAAAGATTTATCTCTCAATTAGAGGCAATACCCGATCAATTAGTACAAGTGAAACAAGACAGTGATAAAAAGGCAGAGGATTTTGCCAATAAATATAAGGATGAAACGTATCATATGCTTGTCGGCTCTGGCACTGCATGGGGCAGAACATATGCTTATTCCATGTGTGTGCTGGAGGAAATGCAATGGATTCCGACAAAGGCGATTCATGCTGCAGAGTTTTTCCATGGCACAATCGAGATTGTTGATGAGAATATGAGTATGATTCTTTTAAAATCAGAGGATGAGACTCGTCCATTAATGGATCGTGTTGAGAATTTTGCGAATGACTTTACGAAAAAGCTAACGATCTTTGATACAAAAGACTATGCTCTTGAGGGTATCAGCACAGAATTCAGAAAGTATTTAGCACCGCTCGTCCTAGCAACTGCTTTGCAACGTGTGAGTATTCATTTAGAGGATAAGCGCGGTCATTCATTGGATAAGAGAAGATATTACCGGACACTTGCTTACTAATAGCAAATGCTGAAGGAGTATTCTTAACATACTCCTTCAGCACACCATTCTAATGAAAGGTAGTGATTATTCTGATTGATATTCATCAGCACCCGCTGCATATAAAGGAAATCGTTGATCAAGACCCAGCACTCGAAAAATACGTTAAGGATGTTTATGGTGTTTACAGTTCACCGCACTCACTTGCGTCCCATATGTATCAGCTTGATGCGGCGGGCATTGAAAAGGCGGTTATAATGCCAATTGATTGCACCACTGCACATGGCTGTAAGCTCGTCACAAATGAACAAATTTCCTGGTTGATGGAAAAAAACTCCCGCTTTATTGGTTTCGCTTCCGTCGATCCCAAGAGTCCTAATGCAGTAGTGGAGCTTGAAAAATCAATCAAGGAATATGGACTAAAAGGACTGAAATTAGATCCTTCCTTACAGCAATTTGATATAAACAATAAAGATTATGCTTATCCAATCTATCAGCTTTGCTGTGAACTAGACATACCGATCTTTTTTCACTGTGGCATGAGCTTATCACCAATAGGTCAAGCGGCATTGGCACATCCGCTAATGCTCGAAAAAGTCATTCAAGATTTTCCAGCCTTAAAGGTTATCATTGCACAATTTGCGTGGCCATGGGTTTCTGAAGCCTTTATGCTTGGAGTTAAATACAAAAATGTTTATTTTGATACATCTATCCTTTTCAGTGGTACTCCATCTGATTCAGTTAGACAGGTGCTTGAGCAGCAGATTGGTCTAAACAATATAAAGCGAAGCCTTGCCAAGCAGATTGTTTTTGGCTCTAATGCACCAAGAGTTGATCCTAAAAGGCTTGTTTGGGCTGTACAGGATTTGCAGTTAAATCCTAAGCTTGAAGCGAATATTTTTCATGATAATGCTGCTGTATTACTGGATTTGGATCGGAGGAACGAGGGATGAAATCAGTTGTAAAAACAATTTCCTTGCAAACAAAACATGATCTGGAAATCATTAATATTACAGACACCGTGAAAGAAGCTGTTGCCACAGCAGGATTAACTATTGGCACTGTTCATATTATGACAAAGCATACAACTAGTGGCATTACCGTTAATGAAGGGTTGCCTGATATTGAAAAGGACCTGCTTGAGATGCTGGAGCGCCTTGCACCACGAGTAAATGATTATCATCATGCACGATTCCTGCACTCAGATGGACAAATGGCGGTTAATGGCTATTCCCACTTAAGATCTGCTCTAATTGGGAAAGATACTTTTTTTCCGCTCCATGACGGGGAAATGGTGATAGGCTCAAGGCAAACCATCTATTTTGTGGAAATGGACGGACCATTGCTTCGGGAATTTGTTGTCCATATTCTCGGAGAATAGGAGGGAGATCATGCGGGTCGTAACTGTTGGTGATAACTGTATCGATGATTATGAAGAGCTTGGCATCAGCTGTCCGACTGGTAATTCTGTCAATGTTGCTGTTCATTTAAGCAGATTGTCTGTGCCAGTTTCCCTTGTCAGTGTGACAGGTAATGATGATTATGGGGAGCAAATGCTTAGCTTTTTGAAAAAACATAACATCAACCTCTCCTTTTTTAAGCAAAAACAAGGCAATACAGCTATCACGAAGATGGCTTTAAAAGGCACAGAAAGAATTCATACAAAGTATTTTGAAGGTGTGCTTGAAAACTTCCAGCTAAATCAGAATGATATGGAGTTCATAGCTGAACATGATCTCGTACACACATCCTTTTGGGGAAAAATAAATCATCAGCTTCCACTAATAAAACAAACAGGTGTGCAAATTGTTTATGATTTTACCGTGAAGCTTGAAAATGCAGAGGTTAAGGCAATTTTGCCAAATGTCGATTATGCCTTTTTCTCCTATCAACAAAAAGACGCTTATATTGAAGCATACATGAAAGATGTGCATCAGCTTGGTCCAAGGACGGTTATTGTTACATTAGGGGAAAAGGGCAGCATTGCTTATGATGGCAACCGTTTCTACGAAGCGGATATTGTCCGTGTTCCTGTTGTAAACACAGTTGGCGCCGGTGATTCGTTTATAGCAGGATATATACATGGTCTTGTTAAAGGAAAAAACATCCAGGAATGCTTACAATCAGGTGCAAACATTGCTTCAAAGGTTGTACAGGTATTTAACCCTTATTAAATGGAGTGATGAAGGAATGAGGAAAACATGTCTGTCCCAGCCTGTTTTAAAATTGGCTATGACTAGTTATTATCCAAAATCATATATTAGCCTAAAGCATTTGCAAAAAATAAATAGAAATATACTCGGTTAGTAAGATGGAAAAAGGATATTCACTAAAGCTTCAGCACAATTTACGACTTGGCAAAAAATCTCGCATCGCTTTTGATATGGCAGGATTAACGGCAGGCTGCTTTTTATTCGCCTTAGGTACTAATCAATTTTTAGCACCTGCTGAGCTTTTGGCTGGAGGACTTGGTGGTGTTTGTGTCATATTTTATCATCTATTCGGCTGGCCGATTGGAATTCAGTATTTGCTTTTCAATATACCTTTGCTCGTTCTTGGCTACATTCATATTGGCAAGAAATTTATCCTTTATACCATTTTATCTGTTATCATTTCCTCTGTCTTTCTCGAATGGATTGCCATTCAGGCAGTATGGACGAATAATATGCTGCTAAATGGCATATTCGGAGCAATGATATCGGGAATAGGAGCGGCCTTAATTCTCAGGCTTGGTGGTTCAGTGGGCGGTCTTGACATTCTTTCTCGTGTTGTAGCGAAATATTACAATATCTCCATTGGTAATTTCGGTCTCATTTTCAGTGCTAGTATCGTTGTCGTCTCAGCATATCTCTTTGATTTAGAAGCAGCCATGTTTACAATTCTATCGTTTTTTGTGGGTACAAAAACATATGATGCGATTTTACATATTGCGCAAAGAAACACGATCATGATTATTACAAATCAAGGTGAAGCTGTTTCCACGCAATTAAATAAGACGCTAAGTAGGGGCGTCACTTCATGGAGGGCAATGGGGGTTTACAGTCATACCGATCGTTCCGTATTGCTTTGTGTAATTGTTAATGGTGAATGGACGGAATTATTGCGAGTGGTGAAAAATATCGATTCAGATGCGTTTGTCATATCCTTGCCAACACAGAAGGTTAACGGAAATTTTCATGTAAATTGGTAGAATATCTGACATAGAAAATCATCTTTTGGTATATACCAAGAAGAAATTCTATGATATGATAAATTCAACAAAAACTAAAAATTCAGATAAATAAAGAAAGGGTGAGTTGACAAGAAGAAGGAAGGAGAAACTTTATTAATCTTCTAAAAAATAATGATAGCGCTTACCTTAAATGGGAGAATTCGGAGTATCTTACAATAAACCAACATGGGGGAATAAAAATGAAAAAAGGTCTATTCATTGGTTTGCTTTGTATGCTTTTAATCGCTTTATCTGCTTGTGGTAATTCTAACTCATCTACATCTGGCCAAGGATCTGACAGTGATGATACGATTCGCGTAATTACTACAGCCGGTGGGGCACCATTCGGGATTATTGACCCAAAAACTAGTAAATATGAAGGCTTTATGTATGACATCATTAATGACTTGGCAAAAAGAGCTGAACTTAAAGTAGAAATGCAAACGGCAGAATGGGATTCTCTTATTCCATCCCTTCAATCTGACAAAGCAGATGTGATTGTAGATGGTATGTATATTACAGAGGAGAGAAAAAAGGTTATTAACTTTACAGAGCCTGTCTTTGGTTACGGAGAAGGATTAATTGTTCAAGAAGGTGACACGAAAACGACATCTCTTGAAGATTTAAAAGGGAAAACAGTTGGAGTGCAAATCGGTACATCCTATAAAGACATGCTCGAAGAAAATAATGGTTCACTTGATTTAAATATTAAAACATATGAAACTAATGCTGATTTATTAAAGGATATTCAAAACAAACGTCTAGATGCAGCAATTGCTGATTCACCAACATTCACTTATTTAAAAAGCAAAAATCCTGATGCTAAATTCCGTGTAGTAGAGGATTATGCTCCTTCCCTTGCTGGCGAGATTGGCATCGGTATTGCCAAGGATAACACAGATTTAGTAGATAAATTGAATGAAGCAATTACAGCAGCAAAAGAGGATGGCACGTTTAAGGAAATTTATGAAAAATGGGGAGTAGATTGGGACTTTAATGAATGAGAGGGGGTTCATAAATGAATGCGATTTGGGAAAATATTGTTGATTTTATGCCAAGCTTGCTGCAAGGAACTGTTATTACGATTGAATTAACGATTCTTTCGCTCATCCTATCCTTAATACTGGGTTTGATCGTTGCATTGGGCAGATTATCGAAAAATAAAGTGATTAATAGGATATGTAGTATTTATATCAGCATCGTTAGAGGCACTCCCTTACTAGTTCAGATGATGTACGTTTACTTTGTTTTTCCTTCCTTTGGCATAACACTGACAGCGTTTCAGTCTGCAATTATTGCGCTTTCCTTTAATGAGGGCGGTTATTTAGCGGAAACCTTCCGCGCTGGAATCAAAGCTGTACCAACGGGTCAAATGGAAGCTGCGAAGGCAGTTGGCATGGACTATTCAAAGGCGATGCAGAGGATTATACTTCCCCAGGCATTCAGTAATGTTCTTCCTGCTATCGGCAACTCAGCGATTATCTTAATCAAAAATTCGTCCTTAGCTGCTGTTATTACAGTAACTGAAGTGATGCATCAAGGGAATTTGCTTGCTGCCTCGACCTATCAGAATATGCTGATTTTTACACTTGTAGCGATTATTTACTGGATTCTGCATTATCCACTTGCAATCGCCGTTAATTATTTAGAAAAGCGGGGAGGAAAACGGAATGTTACAGCTAGCCAGCATTAAAAAGTCCTTCTCTGGAAAAGAGGTAATCAAAGAGGTCGATTTATCTGTAAATAAAGGCGAGGTTGTCGTAATAATTGGCCCAAGCGGCAGCGGCAAAAGCACGCTTCTCCGGATGATTAATGCGCTTGAATATCCTTCTGGCGGAGATATTCTTTTAGAAGGTAACTCGATTTTATTTAAAGAGAGCAAAGTAAAAAAGCATCCATACTCTGAAAAGGAACTTAGTAGATTCCGCACAGAAATTGGCATGGTCTTTCAAGGCTTTCATTTATTCGCACATAAAACAGTGCTTGAAAATATTATTGAAGGACCAATCCATGTCAGAAAAATGAAAAAGGAAGCAGCTATTGAAGAAGCAAAGGTACTGCTGGAAAAAGTAGGACTGTCGGATAAACAGGATGCCTATCCACACTCCCTTTCAGGTGGACAGCAGCAACGGATTGCGATTGCCAGAGCTTTGGCGATGAAGCCGAAGATGCTCCTGTTTGATGAGCCTACTTCTGCATTAGATCCTGAGCTTGTGGGGGAAGTGCTTGTTGTCATGAAGAACCTGGCATTAGAAGGTATGACAATGGTGGTGGTTACGCACGAAATGGGCTTTGCTCGTGAGGTTGGCGACAGAATTGTGTTTATCGACCAAGGGGTGATTGTTCAAGATGCGCCACCGCAGCACTTCTTCCATTCCAGTAATAAAAATGAACGCATCCATAAATTTTTAAATACTCTAACTAGAAATGCCGTATAGGTGCAAAAAATCCCCTTCGTATCGAAGGGGTGTTACTTTTAAAGACTAAATTGGTGGTGGATAGAATGAAGTTAATTGGTGTTGGCGATAACGTGGTTGATTTTTATAAAGATCGAGGTGAGATTTACCCTGGCGGCAATGCATTAAATGTGGCTGTTTTAGCGAAAAGAAATGGTGTCACAAAAAGTTCCTACATTGGAATATTAGGTGATGATACGGCAGGTGACCATGTATTAAAAAGTCTTGTTTCAGAAAATATCGATGTCTCAAGAATTAGAAAAGCATATGGACCAAACTGGGAATCTGTCGTTGCGTTAAATGACGATGGTGACCGCGTTTTCGTTAGCTCTAATAAGGGTGGTGTCCAATCTCTTGTTAAATTGAACTTCACGGAAGCAGACCTGGATTTCATTGCATCACACGACTTAATGCATACAAGCGTCTATAGCCGTATTGAAACAGAGCTGCCTGTTTTGGCCGATATGGTGCCAATCTCGTTTGATTTTTCATCACGCCGCGAAGATGAATATATCCAAACAATTTGCCCGTATATTCAATATGCCTTTTTCTCTGGTAGTGATCTCACCAAATCAGAGTGTATCGCGTTCATGCACCATGTGAATGAATTGGGAACTCCATTTGTTGGCATAACTAGAGGAGATGAAGGGTCATTATTACTTGCTGATGGTCATATATTTGAACAGCCAATTATCAATGCCAATGTGATTGATACGCTTGGAGCCGGGGATTCGTTTATTGCCATGTTTTTAACACAATTTCATCCATCTCGTAATGCTCAAGAAGCAATGCAGCTTGCAGCCACGGCTGCTGCAAAGGTTTGTGAAAGCTATGGTGCTTTTGGATATGGCTTAAAAAAAGATTTATCTGTGAATGTATAGACATTTTGGGGCTTTTTATTTAAAGCTTCTTTTTTTCTTTGATAGAATAAGAGTATCATTATAATAAGGAGTTTCCTAGAAATGGGTAAATGTGAGGAGTTGCTTAATGAAAGAGATAGAGGAAGACATTCCATATTATCAGCAAATAAAAACAAAAATAATCGAAGAAATCAGTAACGGAACATTAAAGCATGGTGACAAACTTCCGTCAGAGCGGGAATTGGCGGAAATTCACAAAATCAGCAGAATGACCGCAAGACATGCTATTTCCGTTTTGGAAAAGGAGGGCTTTGTTGAGCGCAGAGAAAGAGTCGGCACATTTATTACCAACAAAAGGATTCAATATAACTTTATTTCTGTAAACAGCTTCACAAAAGGGATGCTGGATAAAGGGCTGAAACCCTCTACAAAAACGATTTATATGAAAAGAGAGAAAGCCAATGAATTTATGGCAAAAACATTAGAGATTTCACAAGGGGAAGAAATCTTTTGCTTGCAAAGACTAAGAATTGTTGATGGAACACCAGTTGTCATTGAACTCAGTGTACTTCCCTATAAGTTTTGTTCTGGGATTGAAAAGCATATGGAAGAGAATGTTTCCTTATATCAAGTGTTAAGAGACCAATACGACATAACATTAGTAAAGCAAAAACAGCGGATGCGAATTTCCTTTTCAGACCAGAAGGAAAGCCAATTACTGAATATCAAAAGTGAAAGTCCATGCTTATTAACAGAGGGTACAACCCATGATCTTTCAGGTAAAATTATAGAATATACAAAGGGAATGGCGAGAGGTGATTTAGTTGAGTTTTATTCTGAACCAACAAATCCGATTTAAGGCATGATGAAGAACAGGAGCATGAAGCATTGCTCCTGGTTGCGTTGTGCCTTGTAACGCAATTAATCCACGAAAACTGGTTAGCATGTTTCCTTTTAACTACCTTCGTTTTGACTCCCATAATCTACAAGAACAAATCCGCATTCCTTCTATAATATATGCTTTCCATTAAAATAGCGCCATTTGGAAAATGGAACAACTTCAAATCCAAATACAAAAAAACAATTAGACATGGCTAGCTAATTGTTTTCTAATTGCCCTATTCTACCTGCCCCAACTTACGATAATACCGAAACCGACTAACAAGCATATCCATAATAATCTGATACAGCACCGCATGTGTCTGAATATCTGTTTGATGTGGAAAGTATATACCATCAGAGACGAACGGATAATCCCTCACTTCTGTATTAGATGTGACGGCCACGATTTTTGCTTTTGTATGCTTGAACACATTCTTTTTTGGTGTTCCTGCCCGCAGCTGTTGTTTCGCTAGGAAATTCCCTGAATTGGAGAAAATAATGATAAGCGTATCCTCGTTTGCTTGCTCAATATACTCCTCCTGCTTTATATCACTTTGGAATGTCACAATGAATTTTCCGTTATATGCCAATTTATATTGTAAATCAATTGCTGCTGATTCAGAGAATAGTAATCCAAATGCAGCTACGTTTTCGTAGTTTAATAGGTCACTGGCTAATCGATTGATAGCATCTAAATCTATTTGCTTTTTGTATGCTTCAATATCCTTGATAATGGCATCAAAATAGCTTTCTGTTCCAAGCCTTTCAATGGAGGAAAGAATGTTTGAGACATAATTCAAATCATTTTGAAAGCGATTTTCAATAAAGACTGCCGCGTCCTTTAAATCAAAATAGTCATCAAAGCCAATTGAACGCGCAAATTTAGATACAGTTGACTTAGAGACATTACATAGCTTTGCAACCTCTGTAATGCTTAAAGTGGTTATATTATGATAATGATTCAACAAAGTCATCGCAATATGATAGTTGGTAGAATCTAATTTCTCATTATTAAGCACAACAAGTAATCGTAAAATTAATTGCCCCATTTTTTAATCTCCTTATATCATGTAACGGTTTCCAAAAATCGAAATTTTAATGAAAGCGTTAACTAAATTGTTATAGTAAATGTGCAAAGAAAAACTTCATAAAGTAAAGGGAGCGTTCAATATGTCAAAAGATTATGGTAAGCTTTCGCAGGAAATCATTGACAGCGTTGGTGGGGAACAAAATATTGTTAGCCTGTACCATTGTGTGACAAGATTACGTTTTAAGTTAAAGGATGCTGAAATTGCTAAAGCAAATAAGGCTAAAATTCAAAATCTGCCAGGTGTTCTGTCCATTGTTGAGGCAAATGGTCAATTCCAGGTGGTGATTGGTAATGAAGTTGCTGACGTGTATCAGTATATCATGAATAAATACAAAATAAAAAGTGCACTTGGTTCAGATAGTGATGATGTGTCACAGGATGAAAAAGAAGAGAAATCAGGCAATATTTTAATTCGCTTCTTTAATGTAATCTCATCGATATTTAATCCGATTATCATTGCTTTGGCCGGTGCAGGAATGACGAAAGCTCTATTAGTGCTATTATCTCAATATCATATTTTAGATGCAGAAGGCAGTACGTATAAAATTTTATCTGCTGCAGGCAATAGTGTCTTTTACTTTTTACCATTATTTCTTGCTGTGAGTGCTGCAAGAGTATTTAAGGTAAATCAATTCGTAGCATTAGCAATCGTTGCAGCATTATTAGAACCGAATTTCACAGGGCTTGTGACAGAGAATGGTGTGACAGTTGACTTCCTTGGCATCCCTGCAGTCCTTATGAGTTATTCAGGAACAGTTATTCCTGCCATTGTTGCCATCTATGTTTACTCTCATTTAGAGAAGCTTTTAAAGCGCTTTATTCCGAAAAGCATTCAAATTTTCGCATTATCGATGGTTGCATTATTAATCATGGTTCCGTTAACAGTTATGGTCATCGGTCCAATTGGTGTTGGTTTAGGGAATGGACTTGGCGATTTAATGAACTTTATTAGCAGTAAGAGTGGTTTATTAGCAGGATTAGTGATTGGTGCAGGCTGGACATTCTTAGTTATGCTCGGGATCCATTGGGGCATTGTGCCAATTATGATCAATAACCTCTCCACATATGGCTTTGATACACTTCGTCCAATGATTGCAGCCGCTACGTTTGCAAGTGCAGGTGTTGCCCTTGGCGTATTCTTACGAAGCAGAAATAAAGGAACGAAAACATTAGCATTGTCTTCAATTCTGCCAGCATTACTCGGTGGCATCACAGAGCCAATCGTATACGGCTTATCAGTTCGATTTAAGCGACCGCTTATAGCTCAAGCGATTGCCGGCGGAATTATGGGTGCCTTTATGGGTGCGATGCAAACAAAAGCAATTGTTTATGTTTTCCCAGCATTAACAACATTACCTGCCTTTCTTGGAGATACATTTATCTATTATGTTATCGGTATATCAGGCGCCTTTATCTTAAGTGCTGCACTAACCTACTTTATTGGGATTAATGAAGATGAGGTAGAGGTTAAACCGACTGCAGATGGAGATCCTTCAAAAATTCAGTTGCCTGTTATTGGTCATGCTATTTCACTTGATGAAGTGAAAGATGAGGTTTTCTCCTCTCGTGCTATGGGAGATGGGATTGCGATTGTACCAGAGAAAGGCATTCTTTATGCACCAGTTTCAGGTACAGTTGAGGTCGCTTTCCCAACAGGTCATGCATTTGGGATTACTTCCTCTTCTGGTGTAGAAATCCTGCTTCATGTTGGTATTAATACAGTCGAGTTAAACGGAAAAGGATTTCAGCCTAAGGTAAAAGTCGGCGATAAAGTCGAAAAAGGTCAAGTGCTGGCTGAGTTTGATTTAGAAGTAATAAAAGAAGCAGGATTTGATCCGACAACGATGATGATTTTTACGAATGTGCCAGAAGCAGCGCAAGCAGACATTATCAAAAACCATGCTAAGGACTTTGTGCCTTTAATGAAGTGGAATAACAGTGGAGGTGCAACAATATGAGTAAATTTCCAGAAGGGTTTTTATGGGGCGGTGCAATTGCTGCCAATCAAGCAGAGGGAGCATATCTTGAGGATGGCAAAGGGTTAAGTGTTTCAGATATTCTGCCAGTAGGAAAAAATAGATTCGATGATTTAAAGCTAGAGGTGCGAGATGGCGTGTTTTATCCAAGCCATGAGGCGATTGATTTTTACCACACATATAAAGAGGATATTGCGTTATTAGCGGAAGTTGGCTTGAAATGCTTCCGTACCTCGATTGCGTGGAGCAGAATCTTTCCAAATGGAGATGAACAAGAACCAAATGAGAAAGGCCTTGCCTTCTATGAGGATATGTTTCAAACATTAAAGTCTTACAACATCGAACCAGTCATTACCTTATCCCATTTTGAAACACCGCTTCATTTAGTGAAAGCATATGGTGGCTGGAAGAACCGCAAGCTGATTAGCTTCTTCGAAAGATATTGTGAAGTTGTCTTTAATCGCTACAAAGGCTTAGTTAAGTATTGGATGACGTTCAATGAAATAAATCATACCCATACACTCCCGCTTTTAGGGGCAGGACTTCATATTGGTGATGTCGATGAAAAACAGAAGCTTGAGGATATGTATCATGCTAGTCACCATATGTTTGTGGCAAGCGCAAAAGCTGTTTTAATTGGTCATCAAGTCGATAAGGAAAATCAAATTGGCTGTATGCTTTCATTAAGTCCGGTATACCCAGCAACTTGTAATCCAGAGGATATCTTTGCAGCAAATGAGCTAAGAAGAAGATCGTTATTTTACAGTGATGTGCAATTAAGAGGAGACTATCCGGCTTACTTTAATAGAATAATAGAAGAACATGAATTGAATTTAACTATTCCAAGTGAAGACTTAGCTGTGATCAAAGAGGGTGTTTGTGACTATCTTGGCTTCAGCTTCTATCGCAGTTCTCTACATGAAGCAGGCATGAAGATTCTTGGAAATACAGGTGGCATCATAGGCAAAAAGAATCCGTATTTACAGGAAACTCCTTGGGGATGGCCGATTGATCCATTAGCACTTCGCTATGTATGTAATGAATTGACAGATCGCTATCAAAAGCCGCTCTTTATCGTAGAAAACGGTATTGGTCTGCATGATAAGGTAGTAGATGGAAAAATTGACGATCGAGACAGAATGCATTATTTAAAGGACCATGTAGAAATGATGGCAGAGGCAATCAAGGATGGCTGCAATATTATTGGCTATACATGGTGGGGACCGATTGATATTGTCTCAGCCGGAACAGGTGAAATGGAAAAACGCTATGGCTTTATCTATGTTGATAAGCAAAATGACGGCAGTGGCAGTATGAAACGTTTAAAGAAAGAAAGCTTCCATTATTATAAAAGGATTATCAAAACAAATGGTGCTAGCCTTGAGCTTCAAGCAGCAGATGAAAAGGGGCAGATATAAATGGCAGAGAAAAGTTATTTTCCAAAAGGGTTTTTATGGGGTGGAGCGATTGCAGCAAACCAAGCAGAAGGTGCTTGGGATAAAGACAGCAAGGGAATGTCTGTCGCAGATGTGGCAATGTATAAGCCGAATATTGATAAAAGCGATTATGTCAGTCAGTGGCATGTTAGTCCAGAGCAAATAGAAGAAGCTATGCAAACAGATGATACTGTTTATTATCCGAAAAGACGGGGCATTGACTTTTATCATCGCTATGAAGAGGATTTAGCGTTAATGGAAGAAATGGGCATGAAGGTTTTAAGAGTTTCGATTGCTTGGACAAGGCTTTTTCAAACAGGAACAGAAGAAGAGCCCATTCAAGCGGGGATTGATTACTATGTACGTCTTTTTAAAGAAATGCGCAAACGAAATATCGAACCGCTTGTTACCCTGTCTCATTACGAGATGCCGCTTTATTTAGTTAATCATTATGATGGCTGGGTTTCTCGTGAGGTAGTGGATATGTTTGTTACCTACTCGAAGGTTTGCTTTGAACACTTTGGAGAGTATGTGAAATACTGGCTAACCTTTAATGAAATTGACAGTGTCTTTAGACATCCATTCACAACAGTTGGTGTTGTTGAAGAAAAGTATGCAAGCAAAAAAGAGGCAGAAGCAGCAATCTATCAAGCCTTGCACCATCAATTTATCGCAAGCAGCTTAGCAACGAAATACGCACATGAAATGATTGAAAACGCTCATGTTGGCTGTATGCTGACAAAAACGCTGGCGTACCCATTAACCTCTAATCCAGAGGATGTCCTGCTTGCGCAAAAACATAATCGAGATAACTCCTTCTATGCAGATGTCCAGGTATTTGGTGAATATCCGCTGTTCATGAAGCGTTATTTGGCTGAGAATGATATTATCATTGAAAAACTGACTGGAGACGATGAAATATTAAAACAGCATACCGTTGACTTTGTTTCCTTCAGCTACTATATGTCGATGATTAAAAGCGTGAATGAAGATAAAATGGAAAAGGTTGGCGGCAATTTAATTACGAGCGTAAAAAACCCGTACTTAGATATTAGTGACTGGGGCTGGCAAGTAGATCCTGTCGGTTTACGTATATCACTGATTGATTTGTATGATCGTTATCATTTACCATTGTTTGTCGTCGAAAATGGGATTGGCTCGATTGATGAATTAGTTGATGGCAAGGTGCATGATGATTATCGCATCGATTACTTCCGCAAGCATTTTGAGCAAATGAATCTTGCCTGCAAGGAAGGAATCGAAATGCTCGGCTATACTTCATGGGGCTGCATTGATATCGTTAGTGCGTCCACCTCTCAAATGTCAAAACGCTATGGCTTTATCTATGTTGATGCAGATGATTTAGGTAATGGTTCGTATGACAGAATTAAAAAGGACTCGTTTTATTGGTATAAGAAGGTGATTGAAACAAACGGAGCAGAGCTGTAAGACAAAAAAGAGAAATGGAGCACCATCCATTTCTCTTTTTTTATGAAAAACCTCGAAAAAAAAACCGAGTTTCTTACATTATATATAGCAAATATCTACACTCACAAATTCCGCAAAACGCTACTCGCATTATTCCGATACCTTTGCCCTGCCTGCACATACCGATCAACCATTTCTCTTGTTTTATGACCAGTCTGTTTCATAATCGCAATATCGGTCATGCCCATCATCGCCGCACTCGTTGATAATCCGCTCCGCAGGCTGTGACCGCCAAATTGTCTTGGATCCATGCCGGCTAATGCAACATACTTCTTAATGATTAAAGAAATGGACTTATCACTAAGGCGTCCCTTCATATTACCGTGTCGATCAATCGAGCGGAACAATGCTCCATTAAAAAGCTTGGCTGTTTCGATCCAATCCTCTGTTGCTTTCACAGGGCAATAATCATTATTCGAAAACACAACACCTTTAATCAAATCATCATTTCTCGTTTTCGTATCCCGTACACTAACGTCCATGCCAAAATCATGAAACTCCAAATCATCAACATTTATCGCCACTAACTCGGACCGTCTGCTTGCAAGGGCAAAGCCTAACAGAATAATCGCTTTATCTCGAACACCTGCTAATGTTGATGTATCAATCTCACTTATTAAATCAGGCAGATTTTGAAGCATCAATGCTTTCTTCGGCTTTTGTCGTGATCCTTTTTCTCTGCGTATTCCATCCATCAGCGCAATCACTTCTAAGCTTTTTGTCGGACTGACATGCATGCTCATTTTATGTGCTTCACTTATAGAAGCAATACGTCTTCTTAATGTCGAGAACCGATGAGTTTCTGCCAGCTCTGTTAAGTAGAAGCAAATCGTTTCCACCTCAGCTGGAATGGGTGAAACATTATGTAATGTGCACCAATCGGTGAAATGCTTCCAATCCGCATAATAGCTCTTTTTCGTATTGCTGCTTTTCGAGTGGGAGATATAATAGTTTATTTTGTCCATTTGCTGCTTGCTGAATGCGGGGGTGCTTTTATTGTCTGGAACGAGCATTTGTTCCTCTCCTAACTGCATTTCTTAACTTCCGATAACTATATATTATCGGAAGTCAGTTTAAAAGAGAAGCATTTAAGCCCTATTTATATAAAAAAAAACAGCATTTGTTCAAATTGGACTTCGTAGGAAGCTGAAAATAAGTGGTTTATTATGGCATAAACCAGGACATTTCTAGAACGCTCTAGAAGGAAATTAAATGAACGTAGGTATGTGAAGCAATAGTTAATTTCGTCTGAGGGCGAATCTCTGCATACCTAAAATTTGGCATTAAATGAGTAGGAATATAGATAATAACTACTTATTTTGTAACACATACTAAGTTTGTGGAAATTTTCTTTTTACATGTGCATTCATTAGTAAAAAATCAAATCTTGTCTACATAGGAGGATTACCATGAAAAGTATAAAACAACTAGGCTACGTTTTAATGGTGTTGGCATTAATGGTTATTGCCACTGGATGTGGTGGAGGTAATAATAATACAGATAGTGATGATGGAACTTCTGGTTCTCTTGTTGTTTCTGGTTCGTCTGCCATGCAGCCGTTAATTGCTGCTGCAGCGGAGGAATTTATGGCAGAGAATCCAAATGCGGACATTCAAGTAAACGCAGGCGGTTCTGGTACAGGCTTGTCTCAAGTTTCGGAAGGGTCTGTTGATATTGGAAACTCTGATGTGTATGCAGAAGAAAAGGAAGGCATTGATGCAGCGAAGCTAGTGGATCATAAAGTAGCGGTTGTTGGTATTGCTGCTGCAGTTAATCCGAATGTTGGTATTACCGATATTTCAAAAGAAGACTTAATTAAAGTTTTTACTGGTAAAATCACGAACTGGAAGGACGTTGGCGGCAAGGATCAAAAGATTGTCCTTGTGAACCGCCCAGACTCTTCAGGAACTCGTGCTGTTTTTAATAAATTTGGATTAGATGGTGCTACACCTGCTGAGGGAATTACAGAGGATTCCTCTAATACGGTCAAGAAAATCCTTAAAGAAACAGAAGGTGCTGTCGGTTATCTGGCTTTCTCATATTTTACAGATGATTCCGTAAAAGCATTGTCTGTTGATGGAGTAGAGGCAAAAGAGGAAAATGTGCAAGCAGGTAAATTTCCTATTTGGGCATATCAGCATTCTTACACAAAGGGTGAGGCAACAGGACTTGGAAAATCGTTCCTTGATTACGTGATGTCTGATGATATTCAAAGCACTTTACTCAAGGAACAAGGCTACTTGCCTGTTACGGAAATGAAGGTAGAAAGAGATGCTGAAGGTAATCTAAAAAATCTTTAAAAATTGAACAGGGTAAATGCATGAAAAGCATTTACCCTGTTTCCGTAAAGGGGTGATTTTCGGCATGGAAGAAAAAACGATTCCTGCAAAACAAAGATTATTAAAATCAGGGAAAACCGGTCTTGGGAATGAGTTTCGTGGAAAAATATTGGTAACATTATGTGCCATTATCATGATTGCCGTCACTATTTCCATTACGATATTTCTAGGTGTGAAAGGACTACAATCATTTATTAAAAACGGAATTAGTTTAACTGAATTTTTGACAAGCACGGATTGGAATCCGACCGATAAAGCAAATCCAAAGTTTGGTGTACTGCCATTTATTTTTGGTTCCTTTGCCGTAACGTTTTTGTCTGCACTTGTATCAGCCCCACTTGGAATTGGTGCAGCGATCTTTATGACAGAAATAGCTCCTTCCTGGGGAAAAAAGGTCATTCAGCCTGTAATCGAGCTGCTTGTTGGTATTCCATCTGTCGTGTATGGATTTATTGGCTTAACCGTACTTGTACCATTTATTCGCGATCATATTGGCGGACTTGGGTTTAGCTTGCTTGCTGGAACAGTCGTCCTGTCCATTATGATATTGCCAACCATTACGAGTATTGCGACAGATGCGATGAGCTCATTACCAAAGAATCTCCGTGAAGGCTCGTATGCATTAGGTGCAACAAGATGGCAGACCATTCGCAAGGTCCTTATCCCTGCAGCATTGCCAACACTGTTAACAGCAGTCATTCTTGGTATGGCAAGAGCTTTTGGAGAAGCGTTAGCCGTGCAAATGGTTATCGGAAATGTGAAGGTGATACCGTCAAGCCTGCTTGATGCTGCCGCAACATTAACAACAATCATCACCTTGAATATGGGCCATACAACATATGGCAGTGTGGAAAATAATACGCTTTGGTCTATGGGATTAATTCTCCTTATTATGTCATTCATCTTTATCATCCTCATTCGCTATGTATCGTCAAGGAGGAAAATGTAATGAACAGTAAAACAGCAGACCGTATTGCTACTGTCGTATTGGTAGTCATTGCCGCTGTGATTGTATCCATTCTCGTTGGTCTTTTTGCATATATTCTTATTAATGGGTTACGGTACGTTTCATTTGATTTCTTAACATCCCCTTCAAGCAATGTTCGTGCAGGCGGCGGGGTACGAGATCAGTTATTTAATTCCTTATATATTCTTGTTATTACGATGATTATTTCCCTTCCGCTTGGTATTGGAGGCGGGATTTTTATGGCCGAATATGCACGACCAGGAAAAGTGACAGACATTATTCGCTCCTGTATTGAAGTATTATCCTCCTTACCATCGATTGTTATTGGGATGTTCGGGCTATTAATGTTTGTTAATTTAACTGGCTGGGGCTATACGATTTTAGGTGGAGCGTTAGCCTTAACTGTATTTAACCTACCTGTACTAGTTAGGGTTAGTGAGGATGCAATTAGAACGGTTCCAAGAGAACTGAAGGAAGGAAGTCTTGCTTTAGGAATTACTCATTGGCATACCATTAAAACAGTAATCCTGCCAAGTGCTTTTCCATCCATATTAACAGGGGCAATATTAGCATCAGGTCGTGTTTTTGGAGAAGCAGCAGCACTGTTATTTACAGCAGGACTGTCTACTCCACGATTGAATTATCTTGATTGGAACCCGTTTTCTGACAGATCACCATTAAATATTTTCCGACCTGCCGAAACGCTTGCTGTTCATATCTGGTCTGTTAATACACAAGGATTAATTCCTGATATAGAGCAGGTTTCCAATGGTGCTTCTGCTGTATTAATTTTAGCGGTCCTAATTTTTAATCTGCTAGCAAGATGGATTGGCACACTTATTCATAAAAAAATCACGGCAACGAAATAGAAGGCTGGTGAATACGTTGACAACAACTATTTTAGATGTAAAAAATTTGGAGTTTTTTTACGGGGAAAAGCGGGCAGTTAATGGCATTTCCATGCAAATGGAAAAAAACTCGATTACAGCTCTTATTGGACCGTCTGGCTGCGGAAAATCAACATTTTTGCGAACTGTTAATCGTATGAATGACCTTATACCTGGTGCAAGAGCGGAGGGAGAAATTCTCTATGAAGGCATTAATTTATTATCAGACGATATTAATGTGGTAGCATTGCGCAAGGAAATTGGCATGGTTTTTCAAAAGCCGAATCCCTTTCCAAAATCAATATATGATAATATTACACACGCTTTAAAATACAATAGAATAAGAAGGAAGGCAGAGCTTGACCAAATTGTCGAGGAAAGCTTAACAAAAGCAGCACTTTGGGAGGAAGTGAAGGACCGTCTCCACAAATCTGCTTTATCTCTTTCCGGCGGACAGCAGCAAAGGCTTTGTATTGCTAGAACAATTGCGATGAAACCGACTGTTATGCTGCTTGATGAGCCTTCTTCTGCATTAGATCCAATTTCTAACGCAAAAGTGGAGGAATTGATACTGGATTTGAAGAATGATTATACTATCATCATCGTGACTCACAATATGTCACAGGCTTCTCGTATTTCCGATAAAACAGCCTTTTTTTTCTCTGGCGATCTCATTGAATACGATGTAACAGAAAAGATTTTCACAGCGCCTTCCAATCAGAAAACGGAAGAGTATATCTCTGGACGGTTTGGGTGAGGAGGAAAAGATTTGTCTACAAATACTGGTATGAAGGCGATATTTGATTGTGTAGATCTTAACTTATGGTATGGGGACCACCATGCATTAAAGAACATCAACTTTCCAATTAACGAAAAAGAGGTTACTGCCATTATTGGTCCCTCTGGTTGTGGGAAATCGACTTTTATTAAAACGCTGAACCTGATGATTAACTATGTGCCAAATGTAAAAATGGCGGGACAAATTAATTTTGACGGTCAAAATATTTTAAGGGAAAGACTAGACCTAGTTGAAATAAGGAAGAAGGTAGGAATGGTCTTCCAAAAAGGAAATCCTTTTCCGCAATCGATTTTTGATAATATTGCTTATGGTCCAAGAATCCACGGCATGAAGAAAAAGGATGAACTAAATAAGATTGTGGAAAGCTCGCTAAAGGATGTAGCTTTATGGGAGGAAGTGAAGGATAGACTTACAGCGCCTGCACTCGGCTTGTCTGGCGGACAGCAGCAAAGACTATGTATCGCAAGAGCGTTAGCGACAAAGCCAGACGTGCTGTTGATGGACGAACCAACTTCCGCCCTTGACCCGATTTCCACCTTAAAGATTGAGGAATTAATCCTTGAGCTTAAACAAAAGTACACGATTGTTATTGTCACACATAATATGCAGCAGGCATCACGCGTTTCAGACAAAACAGCCTTCTTTCTAATGGGTGAGCTTATTGAGCTTGACAAAACAGCCAAGATCTTCTCCAACCCTGCCGATGACCGAACAGAGGGCTATATTTCAGGAAGATTCGGATAAGAGGAGTGAGTTAACTCATGAATATAAGATCAAATTTTGACAGCAACTTAAACCAATTAAAGGATATGCTGATGGATATGGCTCGTCTTACGGAAAGCTCTATTCAAGACAGTATCCAAGTGCTAATTAACCAGGATCTTGAACAGGCGAAAGGTATTATAGACCGTGATAATGCTATAGATGAGTTAGAGAACGATATCAATGATAAAGCTATTTCACTCATTGCAATGGAAGCCCCTGTGGCAAGGGACTTGCGCAAAATTATTGTTGCATTAAAAATTTCCTCTGAGGTGGAACGGATTGCTGACAATGCAGTGAACATCGCCAAGTCAACCTTACATATTGGCAATGAAAAGCTTATTAAGGAAATAGTGGATATTCCCAAAATGATGGATATGGCATTGAAAATGCTGAGCGATTCCTTGCAGTCTTTTCTGCAGGAGGATGTAGCTTTGGCAAGGAAATGTGCTGAGGATGACGATAAGGTGGATGAAATGTATGGCATGCTTGTGAAGGAATTGATGGGCTATCTTCAGCAAAATCCTAACAACACAAACCAAATTACACAGCTAGCCTTTGTGTGCCGCTATATTGAAAGAGTGGCAGATCACTCCACTAATATTGCAGAGCATGTCATTTATTTAGTGACAGGGAAGCGCTATGATTTAAATGCATAATAAAAGCAGGAGGGGAATAATAGCCTCTCCTGTTTTCTTTTTATTCCGATGCATGCTTGGTGTGTGAGATGGATGCCCGGTGATATAAGTATATTGTAGGATGAGAATATGTCCATTGTATGACGGAAGTGGGTAATTTCTATTAAATCTGCGTAAACAGAAAAGGAACCTGAACAGTATTAATTCAGGTTCTTTTTCTAATTGCTTTTTACAGCTCTTCACCATTTGTTTCAATAACGTTTTTATACCAATCAAAAGAGTCTTTTTTATAACGCTTCATGCTGCCGTTTCCTTCATTATCACGGTCCACATAAATCATACCATAGCGTTTTTTCATTTCTCCTGTTGTGAAGGAAACGATATCAATGATTCCCCACGGAGTATAACCAATTAGATCTACACCATCATACTCAACTGCTTTTTCTAATGCTTCAATATGTGATTTTAAATATTGAATTCTTTCCGGGTCATGAATAGAGCCGTCCTCACTAATCGTATCAATTGCACCAAAACCGTTTTCTACAATGAAAAGAGGGATTTGGTAGCGATCGTAAAAACGATTTAATGTGTAGCGCAAGCCAGTCGGATCAATAGACCAGCCCCAGTCACTTGATTTAATATATGGATTTTCCACGCCATTACGCAATGCACCGTTTACGATGTCACCACTGTTATCATTTACTACATCACTTTTAACGGTTGTTGACATATAGTAGCTGAAGCCTAGGTAATCAACAGTTCCGTTACGTAGGATTTCATCATCGCCTTCTTCAAATTTGATGTTATAGCCTTCACGTTCAAATTCCTTTAAAGCGTATTTCGGATAAGCGCCGCGTACATGTACATCAGGGAAGAAATAGCGTTGTCTCATTTCTTCTTCTGCAAGCATGATGTCTTCTGGATTGCAAGAGAATGGATAAATAGGTACATGTGATACCATTGCGCCAATTTGGAATTCAGGATTAATTTTTTTACCAGCAGCTACAGCAAGGGCACTTGCAATTAGCTCATGATGTCCTGTTTGGTACATTACTTCTTTAGGATTTTCGCCTTCTTGAACAGTAACACCTGAGTTTGTCCAAAGGAAGAGCGGGTTGTCAACATCCATTTGGTTATTGATTTCATTGAAGGTCATCCAGTATTTCACTTTGTCTTTGTAGCGGTCAAAGCAAGCCTCTGCAAATGTCACAAAGTAATCCACTACTTTACGATTGCGGAATCCGCCAAGTTCTCTTGCTAAATGAAGCGGCATTTCAAAGTGAGAAAGGGTAATAACAGGTTCGATTCCATGCTTTAACAGCTCGTCGAACACATCATCATAAAATTGTAAGCCTGCTTCATTTGGTGTTTCCTCGTCACCGTTCGGGAAGATTCTGCTCCAACCAATAGATGTTCGTAAGCATTTTAAGCCCATTTCTGCGAACAAGGCAATATCCTCTTTATAATGATGATAAAAATCAATTGCTTCATGGTTTGGATAAAACTCATTTTCCTCAATTGTATCGGTAATTTTTCGTGCTACGCCATGTGCACCTGCTGTCATAACATCGACAACACTTGGTCCTTTTCCACCAGCATTCCAGCCGCCTTCAAATTGATGTGCAGCAAGTGCGCCGCCCCATAGAAAATCCTTCGGTAATTTACTCATGTTTGTCTTCCTCCTTATTTAACTACTGTAAACAATTTTTGATTAAATGTACAATTTTCCAAATCCTCACTGATGATTTGTTCATAAGCAAAGGAATTTGTAATGATTACAGGTGTAATCGTTTTTAAGCCTTTTTCCAAGATATAGTCTTTATCAAATTCAATTAATAAATCACCTTTATTGAATTTTTCTCCATCCTTTACTTTGACAGTGAATGGACTGCCGTCAAGTGTCACCGTATCCAAGCCAATATGAATCAATAGTTCAACACCATTTTCTGCTTTTAATCCAATAGCATGCTTGGTTGGTGCAATCATTACGACTGTTCCTTCAAAAGGAGCATACACTTTTGCTTCTGTTGGTTCAATCGCAATACCTTGACCCATTGCACCTGAGCTGAACACTTCATCAGGCACAGCAGTCAGAGGCACTACTTTACCACTGAGCGGGGAACCAATTGTTACTTCGTTTTCAGAGGATGCTGCCATTTCCATCGCACCTGCTGCAGCTTCAGGCTGCTTGTCTGTTTTCTTCGTGCTTTCTTGCTTTTCACCATATCCAAAGATTTGGACTAATACAACAGGTAGAATGATCGCTATCGCAGAACCGATAAGTATTCCCCAAACAGATGATGGATACTCTGAATTGATGCCATTCACAATTGTCAATGGTCCTGGTAAACCTGCATAAGCAAAGTAATATGGATTAAAGAAGCTCGCTGTTATTGCTCCAATACCGCCGCCAATACAACCAAAGATAAATGGCTTCTTAAAGCGTAGGTTGACTCCATAAATAGCTGGCTCTGTTATCCCGAAAACCCCTGTTACACCAGCAGAGATGCTGACTTTTCTCGTCTCCTGGCTTTTCGCCTTTAAAATAACACCAAGTACTGCACCAACCTGTGCGATAACAGCGATTGTTTGATACGCTTGGAAGGAATCTCTTCCATACAAATCAAAGTTAGCCAGAACCATCGGTGTTACGCCCCAATGGACACCGAATATAACGATAACCTGCCATAATGAGCCAATGATAGCTCCTGCCACGATAGGTGCATTTTCTGCTAAAAAGTTATAGCCGTTTGCAATCCCGTTTGCACCCATTGTAGATAAAGGACCAATAAGCACGATTGTTAACGGTACCATAATTACTAAACTGAAAAAGGGAACAAATAATGGCTTTATCACTTCATTGATTCGCTTGTTTAAGAAGCGCTCCAAGTAAGATAAGATCCACACTAGAAACAATGGTGGCAATACAGAAGATGTATAAGTTGTTTCTGTTAACGCAATTCCGATAAAGTTGATGTTTGAACCTTCAGAAATTTGCGCAGCCATTTCTGCCCAAGTAGGACTCACCAATGCCGCACAGCATGCTACTGCGATGTACATGTTTGTCTTAAAATGCTTGGAAGCCGTTATTGCAATGAAAATCGGTAAAAATGTGAATGGTGCCCAAGAGATGAAGCTGAAAACTTGATAAGTACCGGATTCTGCGAAGCTATCAAACAATAAGCTTATGATAATTAACAAACCTTGCAGTATACCAGCTGCTGCTAATATGTATACAAATGGTGCAAACACAGCGGACATTGTGGCGATAATCCGATTAAGGATCGTCCCTTTATGTTCAGCTGCTGTGTCGTTTGTTGTATCTAAGTTTATGAGACTGGAAAACTCCTCGTAAACCTCGCCAACATGCTGACCGATAACAACCTGGAATTGACCGCTGTTTTCGACAACTGTCACAACACCTGGCATAGCAGATACTTCTTCTTTTGCTTTTGGATTAGAACGCTTTAATACTAAGCGCAGCCTTGTGGCACAGCGCGTCGCTCCAACAATGTTCTCCTCACCGCCAACAGCTTCTAAAATATCCTTGGCCAGCTTCGGATAATCTCTAACATTTCCTGCCAAATTGTACCCCTCCTTCATGCTTTATACGCTTAAATTATAATTGTATCGGTATAATTTATCAAGTACCAACAAATTATTTTATGCGTGAATAATAGAAAATGAGTTTTTCGCTTATTTATGCTATAATCCTGTTTAAGTGACTAAATAAGAGGGTATCTATTATGCTAAAGTATCAGCAAATCGCAACAGAAATCGAAAAATACATTGAAGAAAACTCGCTTCAGCAAGGAGATAAGCTACCTGTAATCGAAGCATTAATGAACCAGTACGAGGTCAGCAAGAGCACAATTACAAAATCGCTTGAGCTGCTTGAGAAAAAGGGCATTATCTTTCAAGTGCGAGGAAGCGGAATTTTTGTTAGAAGACATCATAGAAAAGGCTATATAAGTCTCCTTTCTAATCAAGGCTTTAAAAAAGATCTAGAGGATTATCAAATAACATCACAAATCATTGATTTTGATGTCAGAAAACCGACACAAGAGGCTGCACAAAGCTTGAATCTGCAGGAGACTGATGAGGTTTATTACGTGAAGAGGGTTCGATATATCAATGGCCAAACATTATGTTTGGAGGAATCTTATTATCATAAAGGCATTATCACGTATTTGAATAAAGAAATAATATCCGAATCAATTTTTCATTACATTACAGAAGGCTTAGGATTGAAGGTAGGATTCTCTGATATGTATCTTCAAGTCGGCAAACTGCAGGAAGAAGAGGCAAGCTTGCTTGGTTTACAAAGCGGGGACCCTAAACTGTGTACAGAAAGTATATTTCATTTAACAAATGGCCAACCATTTGATTTTTCTAAGGTTACCTACAATTACGAGCAATCTCATTTTTTTCTGCAAGGAAACAGTCATTTGCTGTAATTTATTATGTGTATTCCGAAAGAAGACCATATGATAAAACCCGTATATTCTTAAAACTACCCCATATAAATAAATTAGGGGGTGATGTTTAATGACTGTTCACGTTGTGGAGAGCGGGGAGAATCTATGGTCTATTTCTGCAAGCTATAGTATAGATATTAATACCATTATCACCACAAATGGCTTACTAACACCTGCTTCTATTGTCCCAGGGCTTGCTCTCTACATTCCAGATGATACGCTACCAGTTCGTTCCTATAAAGTAAAAAGCGGAGATTCGCTTTGGAATATAGCACAAAGCTTTAACACATCCATTTCCTCGATAACTGTCGCAAATCCTGGTGTTAATTTATCTACATTAAAAATAGATCAAGTGCTTAATATCCCTTCCGCAACGAAACTTTCCATAAGCACAATAGGATTTATCCTGCCTTCCAATACGGTTACAGATCTTGCGACTATTAATGCACTTGCAAATGAGCTGACCTATATCGCAATCGCAAACTATAGTTTCACTGCACAGGGATATGCCTATGTCCAAGCAGATGATACAGCACTTATAACAAGATGCAAGCAATTAAATACCATTCCATTATTAATGATCAGAAATTTTACCTCTGCAGGCTTTGATGCAGCCTTAGCTGGTGCTGTATTAGAAAATGCCACATACCGGCAAAACTTAGTAGCAAGTATTGTTAATTTAGCAGCAACTCGTGGTTTTGGTGGAGTCAGTCTCGATTTAGAGTTTGTCCCGCCAGCACGACGGCAGGAATTTAATTCGTTTATACTGGCATTAAAACAGCAGTTAGGCACATTGATTTTACAAGTTAATGTGCATGCTAAAACAGCTGACCTGCCGACAAATAGAATTGTTGGCGGGTATGATTATGCCTTTATAGGTAATACAGCCGATCTAATGGCAGTCATGACACTTGATTACGGTTATCCAGGCGGTCCGCCGGATGCTGTTTCGCCAATCGGATTTGTCGAGCAGGTCGTGGCATATGCACTAAGTTTAGTTAGTCCACAAAAGCTATTGATTGCGATGGCTTTATATGGTTATGACAAAGAAGTTTCCACAAATGTTACTAAAGGCTTGTCTGTTCTAGCAGCACAAAATAATGCTATTTCATTAGGAGTAACAATCCAATATGATACGGTAGCACAATCACCCTGGTACCAATACTTTACTGGGACGATGGAGCATATTGTCTGGTTTGAGGATATAAGAAGCTTTATGGAAAAGTATAAATTGATAGATAGAAATCAATTAGCAGGTACAACATTTTGGCAAATTAATTTACCTGCACCACAAAATTGGGCTTACTTAAGGAGAGAGATAACGATTATTAAATGATGTGTTACCTTTAATAAAAGTGTAATTTATCATTAATGGTGTATTTGAGAAAAGGGATTACTTCTTAACTAAAGGAAAAAGGCACTCCATATTTAGGCGAAGTGCCTTCTCGTTAATCATCTTTATTTTGCCGCCTTTTATCCAGTAATTCTGCAGCCATCTTCGCTTTTTCTCTTGATGTATTAATATAAAGGAGGGAAATGTCTGATTGAGTATGGCCTAATTGATTCATGATAAGGGGTATATCACCGCCAGTATGCTCTGCTAAGTTCGTAGCATACGTATGGCGCAATTTATGAGGCGACATTCGCTTATCAAACGACTTTGTATATTTATAGACAATATCCTCAACCGCTCTATTTGTTAACGGCTCTGGATTGCCTTTATACAATTTAATAAACAGATACTCATTTTCACCACTGCCAGCCTTATACTTCGTTGCTCTTACATCTAAATATTTAATGACATCCTTTAGCGAAGAGGGAGTGACAGAGACTGTATCCTTTTTGCCACCTTTACGAATGACACTGATTTCACCAGCTGTAATATCAACATCCTTCAAGCGCAGAGAGGTCAATTCATTCACACGTATTCCGCTTCCTAAAAATAAGGAAAGAATGGCGTAATTCCGTTCTTTATCACGCTTATAGTAGCGCAGCTCTGTTGTGGTAAGTGTTTCTTCATAATGATTCTCAATATAGTCCAAAAACTCGACATCATTGTCATTAATAAAAATCTTTTCGGTAATTTTCTTGGCTCGTTCATTAAATGTTTCGGACACTTTTTTTATCGGAATTTTTTTCATGACATTACGGTGGAAATACGGTTCACCGCCGTCGACCTCTGCTTCTAAAGTGAGATAATTAAACAAAGAACGTAATGCCGACTTTTGCCTATTAATCGTTTTCGGACTGATTTTTTTCGTAATATCGTCTTTTTCTGTTATTTTGTATTTTTTCCTTGCCGCAAACTTAAAATAATTTTGTACGTCAGCAAGCGGTAATTCTCCTAATGCAGTAACAGGTATTTCCTTTATATTTGGACATGCCACGATATTCTCTGCGAGCAGCCATGAGAAAAACTCCTTATAATCCCGAACATAATTAAATAAAGTGAGAGGGGAGCGAATATCCAATTTGTCGTCAACATATTCAACGACATAATAAGGCATTTCCTTCAGCAATTCCTGGAGCCTCTTTTCATACATTTCATGTTGTTTCGTTATTGCCATTATCACACCTCTTATCAGGATAACAAAATCTTTTCGTTTGAATTTATAGATAGGGAGGGGGAGCTTCCGACCTCTCGTGTATTTCAATAGGGAACATATGTACTTACATTTTTATTATAGCACTTTATCCTCTACATATCATACTATTTGTAAGATCTTTTCTTTTTCAAATGGATAATTTTTCTGTGTGAATAGATGATATAATTTTTAGTAGTAAGCTTTGTTAAAAAACTTAATTAAAGCGGGTGTGGACATGCAAAAAATTATTTTTATGGATGTAGACGGAACACTTGTAACAGATAATGGGGTAATTCCTTATTCAGCTATTCAAGCAATACAAACAGCTAGGAGAAACGGTCATTTAGTTCTTTTATGTACAGGAAGATCTAAATCAATTTTGTTTCCAGAAGTAATAGATATTGGTTTTGATGGAATTGTTGGAGCAGCAGGTGGTTATATCGAGCTAGATGGAACTGTATTTTCACATGATGTAATCGTGAAGGAGGACCTGCATACATTAATCGATTATTTTAATGAGCAGAAAATCGACTTCTTTTTTGAATCCAATGCTGGATTATTTGCTAGTAAAAGCTGTAAGCAGCGAATAAGGGGTATAATTGATTCTTTACTAGTAGTACAGCAAGAGTCAAAAGAGGAGCTGCAGAATTGGCTGCAGTCCTTTTATGACAGTTTAATAGAAGAAGATGAGATAGTAAGAGAAGATATCAATAAGGTAGCTTTTTTAGGATCTGATTATCCTATTGAGAAGATCAGCCAGCAATTTTCAACAATGTTTACGGTCATTCCAAGCACAGTACCGTTTTTCGGTGAAAATAGTGGGGAGATATCGTTATTAGGGGTACATAAAGCAACTGCAATTGAGAAGATCATTCAGCATTTAGACATAAACAAAGAAAATACGTTTGCATTTGGAGATGGGCTGAATGATATTGAAATGCTTTCATTTGTTCAATATGGGATTGCCATGGGCAATGCTAATGAGGAAGTGAAGAGAGCAGCAGCTGATATTACAGATCGCCATGATGAAGACGGGATTTATAATAGCTTTAAGAAATACGGACTTATATAAGACAAAAAGACCAACACATTCATTGTGAAGGTCTTTTTGTCTGCTTATTTACAATAGCTAATTCCTTTTTCAAGAATTTCCATTGCTAGAAGGGTTTGCTCATCTTTAATAATTTTGTCTGCTCCATTAATAATAGCCTGATACATGCCATCATAGACGCGGCCATAATCGCCGACTTCGGAAACAACCTTTTCTTCATGATAGTTGCCATCTTCGTCTAAATACGTTAATACGCCATAATGCTCTGGTAAATCTATACCGAAATCTTCATTGTCAGGCATATAAAACAGCTTTAAATGCTCCTCTTGGCGATCCTTCGTTTGTTTAACAAACACACCTTTTTTTCCGTAAAGAACGAAACTTGGACGCTCTTTTAAACGGAAGAAGCTGGATTTAATGGAAACCTTCAGCTTGTCATAATAAAAATCTAAGTCAAAATAATCATTCATACGGCCAGTGCCAAGCAGCTGTCTAACATCATAGTGAACATGATCTGGCTTGCCAAAATACGAAATCACTTGATCAATTGTATGGCAGCCATGTCCATATAAATAGCTATTATAGTACGTAAATGTGTGTGTAGATTCTGGAGTTTGTGGTCTGAAGTAATCATAATGCATTTCTACTTCAAGCAGCTCGCCTAATTTTCCACTTTCCATAATCTTTTTAGCAGTCAAAAAGTCAGAATCGAAGCGGCGATTTTGATAACACTGCACTAATAATCCTTTTTCTTTGGCATATGCATAAATTTCTTCCGCTTCTTTTGCTGTCAGCATAAATGGCTTTTCTACAAGAACATTTTTATTATGATCTAAAGCCATTTTTGCATATTCATAATGAGACTCAACCGAAGTATTGACAACAACTAACTGAATTTCTTCATCCTTCATTATTTCATCCAAATTCGTAGTATAATTAACACCAGGATGTTTCTCCCAAGCATCACGTGAGGCATTTCTACGGTAAATTGTTTTTACTTTAATATTATCGCGCTGTAAAACGAATGGTAAATGATAACGGTTTGTACTTTTTCCATTGCCAATATAGCCAATTGTTAACATTATCTTCACTCCTTAATACTCTTGATAGTTATATTATAGGGGCAGGAGAGGAAGAATACTATTATCTATCATGGAAACGCTTATTTAGGTAAAATGGTTCTGGATTTCTTTTATTTTTCGAGAGATTTCCGGAACAATAGTTCAGGTGTAAAGGAGCGTTTAAGCTTGTTGTTAAGACAGATTGAAAGCAAAACAAATTTTACGACAACAGAGAAAACAATTGCTGATTTTATACTAGAAAATACAGCATTAATGGAAAAAATATCAATTCAAGAGTTAGCTCGGAAAACATACACCTCTAATGCATCGATCATTCGGTTTGTGCAAAAGCTGGGAATCAAAGGCTTTAAGGAGTTTAAGATCCTGCTTTTAAAGTCGATTGAACAAAGAGCTGATTTAAATAAAGAAATAAATCCAGATATTCCATTTGAAGGTGACTCGTCTCTTATGAATATAAGTGAGGATATTATGTATTTGTCGCAGCAAGCGATTAAAGAGACATATCATCAGTTAAAGGAAGAGTCATTACTGGAGATGACAAAGCATTTATATCATGCCAAGCGTATTTTTCTGTTTGCTGCAGGTGATTCGCATATTCGAGCGGAGGGCTTTCAAAATAGGCTTTGGAAGATTAACAAGTATGCTGTCCTTGCAAAGGAGCGGGAAGAATGGGCATTAAACGCAGCAAACCTTATGCCAGAGGACTGTGCCTTATTCATTAGTTATGATGCAAAGTCTATAAATGATTTACATGCAGCACAATTAATAAAAAAACATAAGGTACCAATCCTGCTACTAACTTCTATACCAGAAAGTGAGCTTGGTAATCTAGCTGATGTAATCATCACAGTGCCTCGCTTAGAAACGAAGGAAGTGGAAAAAATAGCTACATATTCCTCGCAAATAGCATTTGACTACATATTAAATGTCCTTTTTTCGGCAATGTATCAAATGGAATACCAAGAAAATCGATTGAACCAATTAAAAAGGGCAGAGGTTTTACAGCAATTGTACTAAATTACGTCTGTTCGCATTTTGTTCGCGTTTCTACTTGGAGTAGGAGCGCTTATTAAATGTATCCTGATTTATGGCAGAGAGGTAGCTGCTGTGATATGATGTCAAAACACCTGGAAAAAGGCTTAAAATCAACGTTAGATTCAAAATTTGATTTCGATTTGCAAACGAAAATGTTATTATCAAACAAAAAAATGCCCTTTTTTACACAACCGAACAATTGTTCGTATAATACAATTTTTACGAATACTAGTTTACATAATTTAATTATAGTAAAGTTGGTTTGTGTAATGAAAAATGGTCTTTGGTATCTTGATAATCAGATTAATTTAAAGGTTTTACGGACAATGACTCCAGCTAAAACGCATCCGTATTCAAACAGGAAAAAAGGGAAGGGGAACCAATTGCAGTCTGCTTTCAAACAGATTTATTCAATGATATTGTGACTGATTTCTGATTTCTATACTTTATTTATAGATCAAACCTGTTTAATAGCATTCATTACGGTGATCCATAATAAATCCTTCATAAGATTATTGTTAACAAAAATGATTTATTGTAGATTTTAAGATAAAATCTTTAACTTATTAACCAAAATACATGCATGTTAATACTAGGCAAATTACGACATATGAAAATTTTATGCATATTAGCCATTAATTTTTAGGAAATCGCTCCAGAATATAATTGGCTTAAAATCAGCGATACGTGCATTTATATTAGTGATTCCCGTTATTATGTTAACTAAGCTGTCTTCAATCTAAAAATAATTTAATCTAAAACAACTATTCGTAAAATGAGTATTATACGAATAATACTATTGAGCAGGATTATTCTACTCTCTTTTCATAGTTATTAAGAACTTATTGCTTTTAACAGATGTAATAAAAAAAGACAATTAAGATTGCTTAATTGTCTTTTTAAATGGCTGCCTTAAATATATGCTTACAAAGCAACCATTCTATCTAATTACTAATCTCATCATTTAAACTAATAAACTATCACGGGTTCGTATGTGTCAAGATTATCATACACTTTTTTCATTATGTTTGCAGGTGTATTAACACAGCCACCAGATCCTGCTGTTAAATAGGCATCACTTGCCCAGTTTGTTCTCCAGCTAGCATCGTGGAAACCTTGACCATCGTTTGTAAATGGTGCCCAATAGTCAACTTCTACCTCATATGCACCGCCATGACCAACAGATGTTCCTTTAAGTGTGTATGGTGTTCGTTTATAAAGGATATACCATACACCTGGATGTGTATCTTCATTTGTGTTATGTCTTCCTGTTACAACATCTGTTGTTACTACTAATTTCCCGTTTTTGTAAATCCATGCTTTTTGTTCTGCAAGGGATACTTCAGCATACGTATCGCCTATACCGTTGTTGCCTGTTGTTTCATAACCAATTCCTTCATTTGTCCAGCCATTACCGTAAATATTAGAAGCAGAAAGGGATTTATCGCCATTTTCAAAGGCTTTTTGAACACTTGCAGCCTCTTGTTCTTCATTTAGCGCCCATCCATATCCCTGTCCTTTTACTTGGATAACTGAACCTGTATGTGTCTTAAAGCTAAAGTTTTTATTTAAGGTTGATTGAGTGTCATTTATTTCTGCTACTTTATTTTCTATGTCACCTGGATCAACAGTAATTTTCAAATCCTTGGTGATAGTTGCATTTTTTATGACATCACTGCCTTTTAAAGCATAAGTTTTATCCTGTACCTTGTAATCAATTGTTTGTTCCAAAAGCTCTTGTAGTTTTTGCTCTTCTTGTTTTACAATTTGATTATCCTCTTTAATAGGTGTAATATAAGCAGCTTCCAAATGGATTTCACTTTTAAACTGCTGTTTTTCATATTGCTTGAGAAGTCCATCAATGTCATATTGCTTGCCGTCTTCACTTTTTGTAATGATAATTTTACCATCTTTAAGCTCAGCTTGTGCGTCCTTTGGTGGTGTTAAGCTTTTATTTCTGTCTGTCAGCTCATCTTGGAGCTGATGCTTTATTTCCGCGAATGATGAAGCATCTGTGCTTGGCTCCAACTCAAATTCCTTTGCTTTGGAAGAAGGCAGCCATGTCCGCTGGCTTTTTAACAATTTTTTGATATTTGGTAAGTCATCATCTGTATATTCTATTTTCGTATCCTCACCATCAAAGACTTTGTCTTCTCCAATATAAACGACATTTTTGTATTCAGTTGAGCCTAATTTCTTTAATGCCTGGTCAGCTGTCAATCCGCCTATGTTTATACCGTTGATTTTTATTTGAGAATTAAAATGAGTGCTTTGATAATAGAAAAATCCTCCTAAAATAATTGCTATTACTACAATGGCAGCGGCAATTCCAATAATAAGCTTCGAATTACCCTTCTTGTTGAACCTGTTTCCTCTTTTATTCTCGTCATCTGCAATAAGATTACGTGCTCCATTCTCCATATTGTACCCTCCGTACCTTTTTAAGCAAATTCTTTAAAACCAATTCAAATAACTAATTAAGCAGTTCCTTCAAGTCATTTAAAACAGTGGATGAGGATAGTCTGTTAAAGGCTTTTCTAATAATATTCTGTACCTTTTTATAGTAACGCTTTCCTTCGGCTCCTACAATTATAAACTCGTGATTTTTCGTAAAAAAAGGAAATTTTTTACCTGTAACAAAATCACGGCTTATAATATGTGAGTTATTGTCTTATCATCCTTATTATTTATCGACAATTTTGTCGCTTAATTAAGCCTATTTCCTATTATATAAGGACCCCTTCTATACAAAAAACAGCTGTCCTTTGACAACTGAGTTCTGTTGAAAGAATAACTACATTCTTTCGCCTTTATTTCATTGTCATTACAGCTTCATACCCATTCTGCTTTTATATCTTTTAATAAGGATTTGGCAATCTACACTTACAACGCCTCGAAGTGGATACATTTTTTCTGTCATAAACTTTTCCATTTCATGATTATCTTCAAAGATACCGTGCATATGTAATTTACTTGGCCCTGTCATATGATACAAGCTTGTGACAGAATGCTCTTCAGCAAGCTTTGCCGCTACCTCCTCTAAATATTGAGGTTCTACCTCAACATTAAAAAACGCAGATACATGAATACCGATTTTTGTCGGATTAATAACAGTTGTGAATTTTTCAATGACGCCTTTTTCTGTTAAATTATTAATGCGCATTTGGACTGCAACTCTGGACAAATCCACTTCTTTTGCAATATCAGTATAAGAAACTCGACTATTTTCATGCAGCATGGAAAGGATCGTTTTATCAATTTCATCTAGTACTAAATTGGGGACACTATAACTTGACGACAACCTAATCATGACCTCTCTTTCGTATGCTTTCTATCAATATAAGAAAAGCATTGTTGACTGTATTTAACCATATTGATATTTAATAGTAAATAAAAAAGAATATGTATTTCATTTTGCAATAATACTATTTTTATTTAGTTAAATAATTAAAGAAATTATCCTCAAACACTTACATTTCGTAACAAGATGTGATATAAATAAAAATATTAATTATTATTCATAGTATTCATCATTGTAAAAAAGTCAGAATTTTGCATTTTTACATCTGACTTTAAAAACATCGAGATTTACTGCAGAGAAAGGAGAAATTTTTTTATATTTTTTTTAGTCTGAAAATTTTTAATCTTGTATTTTTATTCATTGTATATTAGGAGGATCTACATGACTATTAATGAACCGGTTTATGCAGCTATGTTAGTTCTTGCATTAATAGCTATTGGGGAAGTTGTTTCCATTTTAACGCGTGCACGTGTACCAATGTTACTTATTGCAATATTAGGATTTCTTATTTTTATTTGGACAGGAATATTCCCTGCCGATATCGTAGATACATCTTCATTTAGTGCTATGGGGACTTTGCTGACAGGTCCACTTGTTGTTCATTTAGGTACACTGATACCTCTTACCTTAATGGCTAAACAATATCGTGCCGTCCTTATCGCTTTAGGTGGTTCTCTCGTTGCCTTATTATTCGTCTTACCTATCATCACCATGCTCTTTGGCTATGAAACAGCTGTTGCTGGTACAGGCCCGTTAGTCGGTGGAATCGTTGCATTTATTGTTACTTCTGAGGCATTAAATGGGTCTGGCTTTGAGTATTTAGTTGCAATACCAGCACTCGTTTTAGCAGTACATAAATTATTTGGTCTGCCAGTAGCATCCATGTTACTTCGTAAGTATGCATTGATTCTTCGTAATAAATGGGATCAAACGGATTCAAGTGCTTATATTGCTGCTGCTGCAGAGGTGCCTCTCCATGGAGCGGCCGTTGCCAGCGAACCGAAGAAAAGAAAGAAATATGAGTTCAATACAGCGAATATTTTATTGTTTAAATTATTTGTTGGTGCGTCGCTTGGTACCGTTCTTGGTGAACTAACTGGTATAAGCGGAACAATCTGGTGTTTGTTCATCGGTGTATTAGGTACTAAGGTTAACTTCTATAATGAAAACATCATGGATAAAGCGAAGGCTTCAAGTATCGCAGTATTAGGAACGATTTTTATCGTAATAGCTTCCATGAGCAAAGTAAGCCTTACACAATTCCTGCACTTTATCCCACAGGTTGTTACGATTATCATTATTGGTGAAATCGGCATTCTAGTTGGTGGCTATATCGTTTCAAAATTAGTGAAATGGCATCCATACAAAGGAATGTCACTTGCCCTTACTGCGATGTTTGGCTTCCCAGCTGATTATATCCTTTGTCAGGAAGTAAGCCGCAGTGTCGGTAGAACAGAAGAAGAAGAAAACCGCCTGTTAAATGAATTATCTCCGCCAATGTTAATCGGAGGTTTCACAACAGTTACGGTAGCATCTGTTATTATTGCAAGTATTCTCGTTAAAACATTATCATGATACAAAAGCACTTACCTTGTTCACATTGAATTTGGTAAGTGTTTTTTTTGTGGAAAAAGCAAGCACCACTTACCTTTATAAGCATTTTATTCAAGTCTAGTTATCTATATAATAGAAGGTAATTAACCATATAAATACAAAAGTAAAGGAGGGAATCCTGTGCCATTAAATCATATATATACAGGGATTATTTTAGCTGGTGGGCAATCAAGAAGATTTGGCAGCCAAAAGGCCTTTGCTAGTAGAGAAGGCAAGTATTTTTACCAATACTCTATTGATGCATTGCATCCATTCACCTCTTCTAACTATCTTGTTGCACACCCGGAAATTAAAAGCAGCTTTCAATCATTAAAAGATATAATTGTAATCGAGGATGCTGATGTGTTTAAAGGATACGGTCCACTAGCAGGCATTTATTCTGTAATGGCTATACAAAACGCTGAATGGTTCGTTGTTTTACCTATAGATAGCCCATTCATTACAACTAAAACAATCGAAAAGCTACTCTCACACATCCAGGATGGGTATGATGCAGTAGTACCCGTCATTAACAAAAAACAGCAGCCGCTCATTGCTGTTTATAACAAAAGAATCCAGAAGAAAATCTATCAGGCGTTAAGCCAGAAGGAATTATCGATGCAAAGGTTTTTGCAGCAAATAAACGTGAAGTTTGTAGAAGACTTTGACAAACAGCATTTTATTAATATAAATTTTCAGGAGGATTATACTACGTTTATTTAATCATAAAAGTCTCTCTTAGAAAAAATCATATAGCTGCGTTTAGGATTCTCACGGCTTCTTAGTACCCTATCGAGGTGATCAAAAAAGCATTTCCAAAAAGTATGTCTACAAACTAAAAAGAGAATCATTTCTGATTCTCTTCCTATTTTAGTACATATAAACATATGATAAAAAATACAACCCCATTAATAATTTCAATAATTCCAATAATGATAGGCTTTATAGCTTTTTTTCGAGGAGTTAAAAAGTCTTTGCACACACTCGGTACATATGTTATCACTAACAATGGCACGCTTATTAAAAAAGGCATAAGTAATAATAGGCCATGAAAAATATGAGATTTTCTTTTAAAGGCTGTGTTTTTCCGCTCTCTGATTAATGATTTTACGTAAAAGGCACTGCTCATAAAATATAGCGTGGTTATAATTAATAACATAATGGCATCTTTCGTTAGTGACCCTTGCCCAATTATATAGGCGGCAGTTCCTCCAAATGAAAAGATAAGAATCCCGCTCAAATTATTCCATAAGCTTCGCTCTTGCCTTTTTTTTATAAAATAAATAGAAACAACAAGCAATAATGATAATACTGCTCCGCCCCATAGGAGAATAGGCTTCAGCCATAGAATTGGTAATAAAAAAATAATAGCGATAACGCTATACTTATATACCCATGGCAGCATCTCCCTTTTATGGCGTGGTTTCCGAATAATCGTTAATAATGGTGTGGAGGTTAGAAAAACGAAAAACCAGCCTATCATAAAGAAGAGATGCAGCCAATTTGCTCCAGATAAAACCATTCCCAACAGATAGGGAAGAAAAAACATCATCCACGTCCCATGCTCTCTTGGCAAAACCATGCGAAAGCCTCCTCTCCAAAAGATAAGTTATTTTTCCTTGTTAACCAATTCCCCTTCTAACCATTCAATGACCTTACACACATGCTTCCGTTTATCCTCTAGATTCTTACAATATGGGATAGTGAATTGAATATTGACAAGAGATCTCCATTTCTCACGGTCTTCACCTAATGAAGAAAACACAACCTTTTGGTAATCTTCCTGCTTATATCCTTCAATTAATAATAAATCATAATCCAAAAAGGCTAGCAGTGACTGCATCTTTTCTATATTCCAGTGTTGTTGTGTCATCTCTAGATGAAGGACACCGTCCCCTTCGACTATACTGGCAATCGCACCTGCATCATGATACTTTGTGGAATCTTTCACAAGTGAATTTGGAGGACCACCATGACCATGATGCTTGATCGCAATGACTTTAAATCCTTTTTCACTTAAAGTTTTAATAGTCCACTCCATCGCTGTTGTTTTACCACTGTTTTGAAAGCCGACAAATTGAAGAATCAATATGCTTCACTTCCTTCTTGATCCTCTAGTAATAGAACTTCCACTTCCATCCCTTTTGTATAGCCTCTTGTACCACCTGGAAGGATCAGTAAGCTGTTGGCAAATGCTAATGAATAAATGATATTCGACTTATCCATTCCAATTGGTGAGACATAAATTTTTGTTTCGTGTGCATAAAGCTTGCTGCGTACAAAGCGTGTAAAAGGATTTACTTTCGGAAAATCAGTGTCTAAAATGGCTTTTACTTTTTTGGCAAATGGTTTGTCACTTCCTAATAAATGACGAATCATTGGCCGAGTATAAAGCTCAAAGCCAACATAACAAGCGGATGGATTACCAGACAATCCATATAATAGTTTGCCCGCATAATTTGCTATTGTTGTGACACTTCCTGGCCGCATCGCCATTTTATTGCAAAGAATTTCTGCTCCAAGTGCTTCGTAGACCTCTGGCATATAATCAAAGTCACCAACCGAAACTCCACCGATTGTTATGAGCATATCCACTTCACTTATTGCTTTGTTTATGGCAGCATATGTAGCTGCAAAGCTGTCAGCAATCCTGCCATAGTAGATGGCTTCAGCGCCGCTTCGTTTGATTTGTTCCATTACCATATAGCTATTACTATCGCGAATCCTACCTGGAGCTAGTGGTTCATTTACATCCAATAGCTCGTCACCTGTAGCAAGTACACCGATTTTGGGTTTTTGCATGACTGCCACCTGGTGGTATCCAAATGTGGCTAACAATGATTGGATACCAGGATTCATCTTTGTTCCTTTTTTAACTAACAAAGTTTCAGCCTTTATATCCTCACCTTGAAAAGAAATATTTTCTCCTGTTTTCATGCTTCTTTTAATCTGTATAAAGCTCTTTCCGTCTCTGCTTATCTCTTTAACTAGCTCTATCATAATCACTGCATCACAGCCAAACGGAATTTGCGTACCTGTCATGATACGTATCGCTTGAAATTGCTGAACCTTTTTTTGTGTTATTGTACCTGCACCTATTTGATCAATAACTTCCAACTCGATGCTATGCTCTTGTGATGCTTGAATCGTATCTTCGGCTCGTATGGCAAAGCCATCATACGGTGATTTATCGAATGCTGGTACATCCGATTTTGCGATGATAGCTTCACCAAGGAAGCGTCCTGTAGTATTTTCAATGGACACAAGCTCTGTTTTACCAGGTTGGCGGTATTCCCATAATTTCTCTATTACGCTGTTAACTTGTAGCGGTTTTCGAGTTAGCTTCATTTAACATCATCCAATCATATACAAAGATATATACTGGGCTTACCTTATAAATCTATTAAATTTTTCTTAATGGCATATTGAACAAGCTCCGGTCTTGTTGTTAACCCTAATTTACTCATCATATTTGCTTTATGTGCTTCCACTGTTTTAACAGAAATGAATAATTTGTCAGCAATTTCTTTATTGCCATATCCCAGTGCAACTAATGGAAGGACCTCCTGCTCACGATTGGATAATAAAAAATAAGAATCCACGAATTCAGGCTCTTGCAAAGGACTCTCAATATGCTCACGCACCATTTTTGTTGATACCTTTGAATGAATATATCTCCCTCCATTTTTGACAGAGCGAATCGCATTCAGCAGCTCATCATCCTTGGCATTCTTTAAAATATAGCCTGTTGCGCCTGATTTAAATGCATGATACAGATACTCCTCATCATCATGCATCGTTAGTATTAATATATTAATATGTGGAAAAGCTTTTTTAATTTTTTTAGTTGCCGAAAGGCCATTCTCTCCAGGAGGCATGCTTAAATCCATTAAAACTACATTTGGCTGCAGTCTTTCTACTAAATAAGAAGCTTCAAGACCATCAGCAGCAGTCCCTACCACTTGCATATCCTCTTGTGCCTCAATTAAAAATGACAGACCGCTTCTTACAATGGCATGATCATCTGCAATCAACACATTAATCATTGTTATCCTCCTGTTCTAATGGAATAACAGCTAAAACCTTTGTTCCGATGCCAATGGATGTCTCGATAGAAACCTTTCCCCCAAGTAGAGAAATTCTCTCCTCCATATTACGAAGGCCAAGGCCTGAGCCCTTAACATGGATATTATGCAAATCAAAGCCTACCCCTTCGTCCATAACTTCTACACGAAGCTGCTTTTTACCAGCCAATAGGTACACAACAACCTGCTCAACATCGGCATATTTCGCTGCATTTATAAGTGCTTCTGTGCATACTCGGTAGACCATTGTTTCGATATTGCCATCAAAACGTTCGGATTGAATATTACTATATAACTCTACCTCCATCCCGAATGTTTCTTCATATCTTTTACAATAAGATTTAAGTGCAGCATAAAGTCCCATATCATCTAATGCGGCTGGACGTAAGTCTATTGCCATTGATTTGATGGAGTTAAGGGATTTAACAATAATGGTTTCCACTTTACTTGCTGTTTCCTTTACTTTATCGAAATCTGGTGTATAACGCATTGACTGTAATTGAATGAGCGCACTGTATATTTCTTGTGCTAAACCATCATGCAGTTCTCTTGAAAGTCGTTTTCGCTCTTCCTCTGACGCATGAATCACATATTCTGTTAATGACTTCTGATACTGAAGCTTTTCTGTTTCTTGTTGATTCGTTAAATTTCTTAATACTAACACATTAACTTCCTCAAGCTCATCCAATAGAAAGTAGCTGCCGCTAAATGGAATATCACCTGAATTTGTATCGTTTTTTTTCGCTAAAAATAATTGAAAGGATTCTAGATTCTTGTCGCCTTCTATAAAGCAGCTTGAGCAGGTTTGATAGCCTTTTTCATTCGTCATCCCATTACAAACATGGCATATTGACGGCATATTAAATAAATCCACTTCGAATTTACTGATAAGCTCCATTGCTTTTGGATTCATATAAAGTACTTCATTTCGCTTCAGAAAAAATACCGCATCATTCATTTTTTGAAACATAGCTTCGATTAATTTCTGTTTAGACATGGCAACTCCCATTTTTTCATCCCCTTACTTCAAGTAATAATGGGTTTATTTCTGTACAAAGAGAAATCAATTGATCTATAAATTCTTGATTCAGTTTTTTCTTTTTTCTAAATCCACCTAATAAAACAGCTTGAACCTCATTCCCGTTTAAAAGAGGAATAGCTGCCATACTGACCAATTGCTCTGTTATGGTTAACGGAAAATCCTTCGTTTCCTGGATATCTTTTTTTGCGTCTTCCACTACATATGGTCGAGCTGTTTTCCATACAATGCCGGCTATTCCTTTTCCTACTTGCAGAACAATTTTTTGATAGCGATTATTGCGATTATTAGAAACGTATTTCCACTTAATAACTATTTCTCCGTCTGCGTTTTCCGCTGCCATCGCTAACCCAACAAAATCTACTTCAAGCTGTAGTCGTATTTCAATTAGTATATCTGTGATTTTTTGTTCTAAACTAAGAGTCACTTGTCCTCATTCCCTTTTCTGGCATCTTCTTGATTTACTTGCGCACTACATTTTTTTGGTAAATTATATATCGTCTTTTAATATATCCTATTGGCAGGCTAAATGCATGTACTAATCTGCTGAAGGGAAATAAAGCAAACAAGGCAAAGGCTGAAAGGATATGTAATTTAAACAACAGCGGAACCCCACTCATCAGGTTGCCGTCTGGCTGTAGAATAAATAACTGACGAAACCAAACGGATACTGTTTCACGATAGTTAAAATCCGGTTGATTGCTTGTGCCGAAAAAGGTACTGAAAATACCAAGAGACATGACAATAATTAAAATTATATTAATAGCTATATCGGAAAAGGTGCTAATGGATCGCACCCGAACATCTGAAAGTCTTCTCCATGTTAACAGGATGATTCCGACATATGCTATGAACCCGAAAAATCCACCGCTCCAAACTGCGATTGTATGATACAGATGATCGCTAACACCAAATGCTTCTGTTATTTCGATTGGCACAAGCAGTCCACCGACATGACCGAAAAACACGAAAATAATCCCGATATGAAATAAACTGCTGCCAATCATTAATTTCTTCTTTTCTAGTAATTCACTTGACTTAGCTGTCCACGAAAATTGATCATATCGATAGCGAAAAATCATACCTAAAATAAAAATCATGATAAATATATAGGGAATAATTGTCCAAAAAAGCTGTGTAACACTATTCAACTTTTTCCGCCTCCATCTCTAATTCCATACATGATTTTAATAGAATTCGCACAGTTTGGATGACATACTGATATGGGTTTTCTTGTTTCTTTAATTCCTGATAAAGAAAATAGGTTCCATCTTCCATTATCGCAAATAGCAGCTGCCATTTTTGAAGACGATTAGCATGTATCCACTCTCCATTTGCCAAAAACTCGAGCATTAATGGCAAGTGATCTGATAGCTCCTTCGAGTTCAATTCCAGACCACTCATCGCATACATCATTTTCAATTGAACTAGTATTTGGCCTCTTTCTTTTGCATCTTCATATTTTGCAAATGTCATATGCAGCGGTGTTTTTTTATTAAAGTCAAATGTTTGAACATAATACTCCTGTTGCTGCAATAAGGTTAATTCACTAAAATAGTCAAAAAACCGATTGATATTTGCTGCCACTTCTTTATTGCTGTCACCATATGACTCAAGGATTGGGAAGTCCTGCTGCTTTATAGGACTTCCTTGCGGATAAAGCAGCATAGCACTTAGTTCCTGCATTATTGGTCTTTTTTGTTCGAATTCGTGCTGATTAATCACGCCATATCCCTCCATAAAAATTCTTCTCATATGAGCTTTGGTTTGCCGTGTTCACTGCGGGACTATTATTTGCGCCTACTCCATTTCCAGCAAGAGAGCAGCCATTGCATGCGTCAAAACCAGACGTTCCCTGTTCATTATAGGCATCCATATAGGCTTCTTTATGAGAGGTAGGGATAACAAATCGATCCTCGTATTTCGCTATAGCAAGCAAACGATACATTTCCTTTGTTGTCTTTTCCGTTAAACCAACACGCTCTAAGCGAGTTAGATCAAATTCTTTATTGGAGGATGCTGCACGCATATATTGCCGCATCATTGCCATGCGCTGTAAGGCAAGGATAACCACATCCGTATCACCTGCAGTAAGCATACTTGCGATATAGCTTACAGGAATTCGCATCTCTTCAATGGCCGGAAAAATCATATCTGGATTTTTAATAGAATCCCTGCCTTCAAAATAGCTCATAATTGGGGAAAGCGGCGGCACATACCAAACCATTGGCAATGTTCGATATTCTGGATGCAGCGGGAACGCTATTTTATATTCAATCGCCATTTTATAGATTGGCGAATTTTGTGCTGCTTCTATAAATGATTCTGGCACACCGTCTTTTTTTGCCTGCTTAATTATCTCCGGATCATTTGGATCAAGGAATAAATCAAGCTGTGCTTTATACAGATCTTGTTCGTTTTCCGTTGAAGCTGCTGCTTCTACACGATCTGCATCATATAACAAAACACCTAAATAGCGAATCCGTCCTGTACACGTCTCAGAGCATACTGTCGGCAAGCCGTTTTCAATTCTTGGGAAACAAAATGTGCATTTTTCCGCTTTATTTGTTTTCCAGTTGAAATATACTTTTTTATAGGGACAGCCTGACATACAAAAGCGCCAGCTTCGGCAAGCCTCTTGGTTAACAAGCACAATGCCGTCCTCATCCCGTTTATACATCGCACCACTTGGACAGGAAGCAACACAGGCTGGATTTAAGCAATGCTCACAAAGTCTTGGCAAATAGGTCATAAACGCCGTATCAAAATTCATTTTTATTTCTTCTTCGATTTTTTGGATATTTGGATCAAGTGGTGCTGTTTCGGGAGCACCAGCTAAGTCATCCTCCCAGTTCGGTCCCCACTCAATCTCCATTTCCTTGCCGCTTATTAAGGATTGGGGACGTGCAACAGGCTGCTGTGCACGTTCCTTTGGTGAAAATAAATTATCGTATGAATAGGTCCAAGGCTCGTAGTAGTCATCCAGTTTAGGCATGTCTGGATTGTAAAAGATTTTTCCTGTTGCAATTTTGTTTATTTTTGAACCAGACTTAAGCTGAAGCTTTCCTTTTTTAGTTAATTCCCAGCCGCCCTTATAATACTCTTGGTCCTCCCAGCGTTTTGGGTAGCCAATACCAGGTTTTGTTTCGACATTATTGAACCACATATATTCAGCACCAGGCCGATTTGTCCATGTGTTTTTACATGTGACACTGCATGTATGGCAGCCGATGCATTTATCTAAATTTAAAACCATTGCGATTTGTGCTTTAATCTTCAAGCCAGTCAACCTCCTCAAGCTTACGGACAATTACATATAAATCCCGTTGATTGCCAATTGGACCATAATAGTTAAAGCCGTAGCTTAGCTGTGCATAACCGCCTACCATCTGCGTAGGCTTTACATGTATTCTTGTTGGGCCATTATGACTTCCTGGACGATTCCCAGTCAGTTTGGAGCCAGGCATATTGATATGGCGGTCTTGGGCATGATACATGAACATGGAGCCCCGCGGCATACGATGACTGACTACTGCTCTAGCAACTGTTACACCATTTCGATTAAATACCTCTAGCCAATCATTATCTTTAATACCAGAATTTTTGGCATCCATATCGCTTATCCAAACGGTTGGCCCACCGCGGAACAGTGTCAGCATATGCTGATTATCCTGATACATACTGTGAATATTCCATTTACCATGCGGTGTCATAAAGCGCAGAACGAGATTATTCTCACCAACCTCCATATTATCCTTTTCATCAAAGACAATTTGCGGCAATGTTGGTTTATAAACTGGTAAGTTCTCCCCGTACTCAAAGAACAATTCATGATCGAGATAGAAGTGCTGACGCCCCGTCAGCGTTCTAAATGGTACTAATCTTTCAATATTTGTTGTGAAAGGGGAATATCGTTTACCATCATTATTAGAGCCAGTAAAAATTGGTGTTGGAATGACTTCCCGCGGCTGCACTGTTACACTTTCAAACGTCATTTTTTCACCTTGACGCTTTACAGCAATGTCCTTTAATGGCATGCCTGTTTTTTCTTCCATCGTTTCCCAAGCTTTTACCGCTAACTCTCCGTTTGTTGCACTTGATAAAGCTAAAATACTGTTCGCAACATTTTTTTCATTAGCAATGATCGGTAAACCATTTTTGATGGTATCGTCGTCATATACGCCTAATGATTGCTTTAATTCCTCATACTGTTCGGTCGTTTTGTAGTTAACGCCATGTGCGCCTGTTGGATACGTGCCTGCTTTAGGTCCTAATGAGATGAATTTGTCATAGATTTGGCGATAATCCCGTTCAACAAGTGCAAAGTTAGGCATCGTTTTACCAGGAACAGCCTCAATTTCGCCTTTTTTCCAATCCTTCACCAATCCATACGGCTGAACTATTTCTGACGGTGCATCATGATTAAGCGGTACTGTCACAACATCTAGTTCAGGTCCGTCAAATTGCGTTTGGGCCATTTCTGTGAATGATTTCGCAAGACCTTTAAAGATATTCCAGTCTGATTTTGATTCCCAAACAGGGTCAACCGCTTTATTAAATGGATGCACGAATGGATGCATATCTGTACTGCTTAAATCTTCCTTTTCATACCAAGTTGCTGCAGGCAGGATAATATCTGAATACATTGGTGTTGCCGTCATGCGAAAATCTAATGTGACTAATAAATCAACCTTGCCTGTCTGTTCTTCCTCATGCCATTTAATCTCCTCAGGCTTAAAGCTGTTGCTTGGCTCAGCTAATACATTTTCTGTTGTTCCAAGTAAATGCTTCATGAAGTATTCCTGCCCTTTACTGGAGCTTGACATTAAATTAGAACGCCACACAAACAAACCACGGGGGAAGTTCACCGGATTATCTGGATCCTCTACAGCAAAGGACGTCTTGCCTGACTTTAATTCCTCTACTAAATTCGGGATGATATCCTCCTTCTTTGCCGTTTCCTTTGCAAAGCTTAAGGAGTTTTTATCAAACTGCGGATAAGAAGGCAGCCAGCCAAGTCTTGCGGCAAGCACATTATAATCAGCAGGATGCTTGTATGTAATATCCTTTACAAGCGGTGAAGCATATAGCTTATTGCCGAGCTCCTCCTCCTCATATCTCCACTGATCCGATGTAAAATAGAAGAAAGATGTTCCATTTTGCTGACGTGGCGGTGCTTGCCAATCCTTCGCAAAGGCAATGGTTCCCCACCCTTCATACGGACGGCATTTCTCCTGACCAACATAATGTGCCCAGCCTCCGCCATTAACCCCTTCTGAAGCCGTTAAAATAACTAAGTTTAAGATAGCACGGTAAATAGTGTCACTGTTGTACCAATGATTAATGCCTGCACCCATAATAATCATCGAGCGCCCTTTTGTATCAATTGAGTTTTGCGCAAATTCTCTTGCAATCTGTTCCACAATACTAGCTTTCACTCCAGTAATTGGTTCTTGCCATGCTGGTGTATAAATATCATCCTCTATCGTAACTGTTGCATCTTCTGATACCCCGTATTGAGCAAGCATTACATCATAAACGGTTGCCGCATATTGAGTCGTACCATCTGCAAGCGGAATCGGAATAACGGATATTGGTCTGTCAAAGACTTTATTTCCATTGGAATCAAAGAGCGGAAATTGTATCGTTGCTTTTTCACGGTTAGCTTGATTGAAAGTCGATAGGAGCGGGTCAATTGCTTCGCCCGTTTCCGTTTCAAGCTTCAAGTTCCATTTTTCTTTATCATTCCAGCGCTGTCCGATTGTTCCATTTGGCACAACGATGCTGTTGGAAATTCCATCTAAAAGAACCGGCTTCCACGCACCATTTACCATATTGTCATCCTCCAGGACCTCTTCTGCCCGTAAAAACCTTCCAGCTTTAAACTTGCCGTCACTCATTGGGTCCAGCTTCAATAGAAATGGCAAATCTGTATATTTTTTCGCGTATTGAATGAAGGCTTCTTCTTTTCTGTTAATATAAAACTCTTTTAAAATTACATGTGTCATCGCTTGTGCTAAAGCAGCATCTGTTCCTGGATGTGGTGCGAGCCAGTTGTCTGCAAACTTCACACTTTCTGCATAGTCTGGTGCTACTGAAACAACCTTTGTGCCTTTATAACGAACCTCTGTCATAAAATGCGCATCAGGTGTACGTGTTAATGGTACATTTGAGCCCCACATCATGATGTAGCCAGCGTTATACCAATCACTTGATTCTGGTACGTCTGTTTGTTCTCCCCATATTTGCGGAGATGCAGGCGGAAGATCCGCATACCAATCGTAGAAGCTCAATAGCTCTCCACCTATTAAGCTTAAAAACCTGCTGCCTGCTGCATAACTGATCATAGACATAGCAGGAATTGGGGAAAAGCCAGCAATTCTGTCAGGTCCATATTTTTTTATCGTATAGATAAGCATCGCAGAGATCATCTGGTTCGCTTCCTCAAATGTTACCCGAATCATGCCGCCTTTTCCTCTAAGCTTTTTATAGGACGCTGCTTTTTCTTTATCCTCCACAATGCTTGCCCAAGCCTTGACTGGATCTTTATGTATTTTTAAAGCCTCCTGCCACAGCTTCCAAAGACGCCCACGCATGTAAGGGTATTTAATGCGGAGCGGACTGTATTCGTACCATGAAAAGCTTGCTCCGCGAGGGCAGCCTCTTGGCTCAAACTCTGGCATATCAGGTCCGCAGCTTGGATAATCTGTTGCTTGATTTTCCCAAGTAATAATTCCGCTTTTCACGAAAACCTTCCAGCTGCATGAACCTGTACAGTTAACACCGTGGGTAGTCCGCACCTCTTTATCATGTGCCCAACGCCCGCGGTAGACATTTTCCCAATCACGGTCCGCTTCTTGTAGTAAGGACCAGTTCCCGTTAAATTTTTCCGTTTTCTTAAAAAAGTTTAATCCTTTTGCTGTTTTACTCATTATTTGAGCCCTCCTGTTTAAAACCGACTCTATCTACCATTCCATTGTATCGAGCCAACAACTGAAGGAATATTAGGGATTTTCCCTATATTGCCTTATTAGGGGGGCGTAATAATCAATTGTCGCAAAATGTTCAAATTTACAGTGGTTAGCTCCTTAAAAATCGTTTAAGGGAATCCCCCTATTTTTTCAAGCAACCGAACAGTTTTTTGAAAACTTTCACAAAGTTACAGAAAAATAAGTTAGTAAATGCATAGTTAAAAGCCTGTTTTATCAGCGTTTATAATAATATGAGCTTTAATATCCCTTCATGTAATTCACAAAGTTTACGGTTTATTTTCTCTATTGCGGGCTGTTTGGCAATCATGTACCCTATGTCTTGTAACGGGACTTCCTAGGCTTTTAAATAGCACTTCTAGTAAGCATATTTTTTATTCATGAATTCACGTATTTTAAAAACACACTTTTGGAGAAAGGATGATTACAATGAGTAAATTAAGAAGCGTACAATTATCTCTTCAAACATCAAGCTTAATAACTGGATTTATGGTATGGGTATTAATATCCTCACTTATTTCGTTTATTAAGGAGGATATTCCCCTTACAGACGGGCAGACTGCCTTAGTGACAGCTGTTCCGGTTATTCTGGGGTCCATATTGCGGATACCTGTTGGATACTATACAAACCGGTTTGGAGCAAGAATTATTCATAGTATCAGTTTTATCCTGCTTTTGCTGCCTGTCTTTTTAATAAGTAAAGCGGATTCAATGGCTGATTTAATTATCGGCGGGTTGCTTATCGGTATTGGCGGCTCCGTATTTTCCGTTGGGGTAACATCTATCCCGAAGTATTATCCAAAGGAAAACCATGGCTTTGTTAATGGTATTTACGGATTAGGTAATGCAGGTACTGCGATTAGTACATTTGCCGCACCAGTTGTGGCGAAATCGATTGGCTGGGCTCAAACTGTGCAGCTGTATTTAATTCTTCTGCTCGTATTTGCTGCCTTAAATATTTTCTTAGGCGACAGGAAAGAACAAAAGGTAACAGTTTCACTAGTAAACCAGATCAAGGGAGTATATAAAAACTCTACACTTTGGTTCATATGTTTATTTTATTTCATTACTTTTGGTGCCTTTGTTGCCTTTACTGTTTATCTACCAAACTTTCTTACTACTCATTTTGAATTAGACAGAGTGGACGCTGGTTTAAGAACAGCGGGCTTTATCGTATTAGCAACACTTATGCGTCCGACAGGCGGCTTTTTAGCAGACAAATTTAATCCATATAAAATATTGATGTTTGTATTTATTGGACTGGCGTTAGCAGGGGTTCTACTGTCATTCTCCCCTTCTATTGAGCTCTATTCAGCAGGTGTATTAACGATTGCATTAGCGGCAGGGATAGGAAATGGGACCATTTTCAAGCTTGTTCCAATGTACTTCTCCAAGCAAGCTGGAATCGTTAATGGAATCGTGTCGGCAATGGGCGGCTTAGGCGGGTTCTTTCCACCACTAGTACTCTCCTTTGTGTTTAATGCAACTGGTCAATACTCAATCGGTTTTATGGCCATTTCAGAGTTTGCATTAGTCAGCTTTGTGATTGTTGTATGGATGTTCTATAAGGACAATCTTTTTATTGAAAAACAAATTATTCATGAAACGAAAGAAGCCATATTAATTACCAACAAAAATGGTATTATCGAAGACATTAACGCTTCATTTACAAAATTAACAGGCTATGCAAAGGAAGATGTGATTGGCAAAAATCCAAGCATTCTTCAATCAGGCAAACATAATCCCGAATTCTATCAAAATATGTGGGAGTCTATATACAAGAGCGGATATTGGGAAGGAAAAATTTATAACAAACGAAAAAACGGAGAGCTTTACCAGCAATGGATTACTATAAGTGCAATTAAGAGTAAATCTGGAGAAGTGAAGAAGTATGTGGGGATGTTAAATGATATAAGTGTAAATGGATAAAAATCAATAATTAACAGAGGGTACCAATCATATATTTGGTGCCCTCTTTTCATGGTGAAACAAATCTAAAAGAGGTTTATACGTGGTGATATTTTTTCTTTGAGATCCATTTATGTGACACCAGTATTACTAATATACTTAAAAGCATTGTTAGGAGAAGATTCCAAACTAAAGTAGAACTGATTGTACTCATCGTTAGCACTTCCATAGCATGCTTGCTCATAGCAGCAGGATTAATCAAATCAATAGCAGGACTTAATCCAACAATAACTCTGCATAGTAATAAAAATCCAATGGATAGTAACGCGATTATACCCTGACCATTAAATAATGTACTAATCATTGTTGTGAACAAAACTATAAAAAGTACCCATACTAAATAGAAAAACAGTGCTAACAGCATATCAACAAGATTAACATTGGAAAATAAAAAGTTCACATATAAACAGGAAACCAGATAGCCTATTGCAACACTCGCTGCAACAAAGAGATAATTAGAAAATATTTTAGCTGAAAGGTATTCTGCTATCCTTACTGGCCTTGTCATGATAAATGCTAACATGCCGTTTGCTTTGTCGGATTGTACTGCACCCATTAATGATACGATGATTATAATAACCCCTAATTGATCAAATTGAGAGCCGAGCGTACCTGCTAACACATCTCCACCTTTTTGAGCTATCATATTAGGATCAATGATTATGCCTTGATTTCCTCCTAAAGATTTTATAATAGCAGGTAAATAATAGTTCAAAATTGGCTGGCTCATTCCTAAAAAGACAAACACAAGTGGGAACCAAACAATTTTTAATTCACGCAGCATTTGCACTAATTCTTTTTTAGTTAACACGGCAAAGTTAGTCATTTTCACACCACCAGCTTCAAAAATATTTCTTCTAAACTATCGTTTTCCATGGCAAATCTTATAATATCTACATGATGCTCTAGAGCACTAGCTAATAACATATTTTTATTCGATTGTATATCTTCCACTTCTATTTTCACTTTATTACCAAAGACCTCGACGTTCTTAACATAGGAGAGCTCTTTAATAATATTAAGCCAATGTAAACTAGCTGCAGTAATCTCAAAATTAATTTTATTATTGCTATCTCTATTTAATAATTCGACGATTGTAGTATCCTCGATTTTTTGTCCTTCTTTAATAATGACAAATCTTTCACAAATTTCTTCTGCGTCCTGCAAAATATGGGTAGACAAAAGAATCGTGGTGTCTTTTTTTATTTCTTGAATGATGTTCAATACCTCTCTTCTGCCGATAGGATCTAATGCTGAGACTGGTTCATCCATTACAATAAATGCCGGTTTATGCAATAAGCTTTGCGCAATTCCTAGTCTTTGCTTCATACCACCTGAGAAGGTTTTAACTCGTGTGTTCCCCTCTTTACTTAAGCCGACTTTCGTTAGTAGCTGCGGAATTTCCCTCTCTAGCTTTTCTTTCTTCAACCCTGAAAGCTGTCCCATGAACATAAGCGTTTCCGTTGCTGTCATCCAGTTATAGAAATTTGGGAATTGTGGCAAATAGCCTATTTCTTTCCTCATGGATGATATTCTCTTTCCATCCAATAAAATCTGTCCTGTATCGGATTCAATAATATTTGCGACCATGTTAATTAAAGTTGACTTACCTGCTCCATTTGGTCCAATTAAACCAAGACATTCACCCGTTTGGACTTCCATTGAAAAGTTATGAACGGCAATCTTTTGCTTATATGCTTTCGTTACATTCTTTATTTCTAATTTCATCGTTACTCTTACCCCTTTCTTCCTATAATAAAATACAAAATTGGGCCAATTGGGTTAATAAGCAAAATGATAAGCGTCCACATCAAAACATGCTGCCGATATGTTCGATTTCTAAATAAATCAATTAATGCAAGGAGAACTAAAATAAAGCCTATTAAAAAAAACGGTAATATAATTGGCAAAATCGCGACAAAATCAAAGTCCTTTAAATCATCTAACCCGTAATGTAAATTCATACAGTTTATTTCCTCCTTTTTATTATCATTATCGATAACGATAACATATTTTTTTCCTTTTAGCACTCATTTTTTGCCTATTATTGTTAAATTCATTATTATTCTATATAATGATAACATTATCAAAATATAAAATTAAATGGCAGAAGTGGATCGTTGTGAAGAAGGACAGTTAAAATCGGGTGCTCCTATTGGCACAAATCGACTATTATAACTGTGTTTTAGAGGAATACCACTTTTAGACTGGAGCTAATTATGGTAAATAAAGCGGAAGCATTAATCCATCCTGTGCGAATAAAAATATCTCAAGCCCTAATAAGAAGTGGTGAAAACGGACTGACACCGTTAGAAATGGTAAAGATGATTAAGGATGTACCACAAGCAACTGTGTATCGACATATTCAAGTCATGCTGGATGCCGGTATTATACGGATTGTTAAGGAAAGAAAAGTTCGTTCTGTTGTGGAAAAGTATTATGTTTTAAATGCAGAGGAAGCGAAATTAAAGGGGGCAGATTGGAAGAACGCAACAACAGAGGAGAAGCTGAATTATTTTTCGTTTTATCAAATAGCGCTTTTAAATCAATACGAAAGCTATTTAGCAAAATTAAACGACCAAGAAAGGACAGAGGATCTTTCTACCTTCTCTTTAGCTGAAATGAAGCTCGATGAAAAGAGCTTCCACCATTTCCAGCAAGAGCTGAATGAGCTAATAGTTAAATACCATAACAGATCGCAAACAAATAAGGACAGTGAGCCTTTTAGAACCGTTGCAATAACCATCATACCAGAAACTTAAAACAGTATGGAGAAAGGAGCAATGAAACATGCTCCTTTTTCTCCATACTTTAATTGTACTTATGCTAATAGCTCTTTACATAATCACAAAACTCAATCAATGTACCATTCGTCGAAGCTGGGTTTAAATAAATTAGCCGTCTTCCTCGTGCGTTTACTCTTCGTGTATCATCGAGAAAACGGACTCCTTCTTTGCGTGCTTCATATATTGCATCATCTAAATTATCAACACGATAAGCAAGATGGTGTACCCCTTTCCCGCGCTGTTTAATAAAACGGGCCATTGGCGAGTTTTTGTTTGTTGGTTCTAGTAATTCGATTACTTTATCTTCCGTTCGCACTACAGCTACATGCACTTCAACACCTGGCGCATCACTTGTATAACGGTCCTCTAATGTGCCTTTTAAAACAGTAAGATAAAATGGTAATGTATCATCAATGCTTCGTACGGCAATTCCGACATGGTCTAAAACATAGTTCAAAATAAATCCCCCATTAAATAGTTCTTATCCAATTAAAGCATAAATGCTTCTTGTTATTATACCATTTCTATGTATATGATTTTAAATTTGCAAATACGGCTTATAATTTCTCTTTAATCTCTCGTAATAATTCAATTAATTCTTTCTGTTGGTGTGCTTGCTTTTTCATGTTGCCTTCGATGGATAAGCAGCTAATCATGATAACCAACACCATTATGGCAATAAAAAATCCCAACTGAATTTCCCCCTTAACATTACCTTTTACCATATAATACCATAATTTCAGTTTGCATTACTCGTTGATACTTCCAACAAAAAAGACAACCGAATAATTCGATTGTCTTTTAAGAATAACGTTTCATTAATTCATCTATGTATGCATTGCCGCGGGGAGTTACTACCGCTTCCTTAAGAAATACGACCAGCACTTCATCGCGAGCACCTTTTGCATATTTAACATTATCAATAATGCCTTCGTGCTCCATTCTTTGCACCTCTGCATTAAACTCTTCTGGGGAAACCGCCATACCAACATCCTTTGGCATCGGCTCGCGTCCCTCTAGTAATCCAAGTAGTATCGCAAATCGTATGGTAATAGAATTCTCTGTCATGATAACACCTCCGTATTCCATTATAGCGACACCTTACGTGCATGTCTTTTTCTAAGGCTGGAAAATCCGTATTTCAGAACTGTCTGTCTATTTTTTCATAGTTGTCCTGCGCAAACAGTCTTATTTCTTAACCTCACTAAAAGATAAACGGTGAAATGTATTAATAGAAACGAACAGCTCTTCCCCTTGTTTCTCCGTCACTTTATCTGTTAACGGAAGATACATCGCCTGATAGGTTTCCGGAACCCAAATATATGTATGGATATACGCAGTGAGCCGAAAACCGCATGTTTGCCAAAAGGCCATACGCCTTTTATTGTCTGGTGTCATTTCTGACTCTGCTTCGATAATTAACATTTCATATCCTTCTGCAATTGCCTTTTGTCTCATTAATGCAACAAATTGTTTGCCAATACCGTGATTCCGCTCTGTTTCTGATACGGCCAAATAGTCAATGAGCATTACCTTGTCATTTATTAGCTTCCCTGTGAGTGCCATGACAACTGGTTTTTTGTCACTGTAGCCGACATGAAGCTCGGCTATGCCTTTTGCCAGCATGTTTTTGATAATTTTAACTGGCTTGGCCCCTTTTTCTCCAAATGCTTCATTGTACAGGGTATTAGCATCCTGCCAAAGCTCTTCGTCCCATTTGGCAACTGTTTTTATTTCCATGAAGATAACTCCAATTCAGCTTTTTAACCATATTTTACACCAAAACATGGTTTGCATCCTACAAATAGACTTTATTCACTTGCTTTCCATTTTTTTGTCTTTAATTATTAAAAAAAGCCTCGAAAAATAGGATAGACAATCAAGTGATCATTTCAAGCTTTGATGTTGATGCTATATAACCTTTTAAGCATGTTGATGATGAACCTAAGAATGATTTGATATATTTTATGGAAAAAGCTTTTTTATTGTTAACTAATATACGGTAAAAATCATGTATGATAGTTATATAGTAAGAAATAAGAAGTGAGGTGCCTGAGATCATGCTAACAAAAGAACAATTACTAGCAATAAAAGACCTTAAAGCTATATGTGAAAGCAAAGAAAAATACGAGCTGAAGCTTAATTTCGATATGCTGGAATCCAGAAAAGGAGATTTTCAGGAGGATTATTTTCATTATGAAGACGGTCAGCTAGTCGGATTTCTCGGCAGCTATGGATTTGGCAATAAAGTAGAGATTTGTGGCATGGTTCATCCGGACTTTCGCCGCAAAGGGGTTTTTTCGATGCTATTTGAAGCTTGTGTTAAAGATTTAAACGATCGCAATATCGAGAGTCTTTTATTGAATGCACCTGCTGACTCTGCATCTGCAAAAAGCTTCCTTAAAAGCATACCTTGTACGTATTATATGACAGAGTATCAAATGAAGTGGCAAGCAATAGAAATGAATGTAGATCCTACAGTCATTATTAGGCCATCCCTTTCAACTGAGGATTTTGAAGCGGAAGTTCAGCTTGATATCCAAGCATTCGGTTTTAAGGAAGAGGAAGCACGGCATTATAATGAAATACTCAGAGAAAACAGCCAAGAGCAAAGATTTATTATTACAGTAGACGGGGAAACGGCAGGGAAAATGAGAGTGGCTGAAGCAAATAATGAAGCATGGATTTATGGGTTTGCGATCTTTCCAGCACTTCAAGGAAACGGTATTGGTAGAAAAGCTTTATCCTGCATTGTAAACAACATGAATCAGAAAGGTCTATCTATTTATCTTGAGGTAGAGACCAAAAATCATCATGCCCTTAGGCTTTATGAAGCTTGTGGTTTTAGAAGCTACCACTCTCAAGATTATTATGACTATCACCTAACTAATTAAAGGACTCAGCCTAATGGTTGAGCCCCGCCTTTTTATATCCGAAAGTGATTTCTCACGAAAAGATTTTTTTATATAATCCGTTTTTGCCAAAAGCATAAAGATACTTGCCCCGCATGAAAACCTGCCCACTTATTCGCTTTCCGTGTTCATCAATAAGGTACAGATTATCAACTGGAGTAATCGTACGATTTCTTATTTTATAGCGCATTATTGTGTAGCTATCCACTTGAACAATTAAGCTTTGTTGATCGAAGATAAATTGTTGAAAGGTATCATCACCTTCTACCAGAAACCGTGCTACTTCTTGTTGATCATTAAGCTGAACAAGATGAAAATCATCGTAGTAGTAAAAATATACTTCCTTTGAATGTACCACATTTAGTGCATAACAATCAGCAATCTCATATTGACCTGCGCCCCAAAGCCTTTGTCCTTCGATTGAATAAGCAACTAAACCATCACTGCCCATTGGTTCACCATAAGTATAATCTCCAAATACACCTTCATCGAAATAACCGACCCAAATAGTGTCTGTCTCATCAATTTGCACGTCATTGATACCATCACCAAGTGTAAATGCACTGATTAATTGTCCATTTGGATTATACCGTCTGGCATTTCGCCCAAGATTTTTTCCATCACCTTTACATCGAGATTGTACAATTAAAATAGTACCATCGGAAAAAAAATCAACCATTGACGGTGTGAGCGGAACATTCTTTAATTCTATGGCTTCGTCCCTATCCTCCTTTATCATTCTAATTGTCCAATTTCTTTTAGGAACAGGCCACTGTATATATTCGAGTTCCTGTAATTCCGTTTCTATCAACACTAATGTTCCGTCATTTGTTATTTGACCATCAACATAATTCATGTTCGAGGAGAAATCCATCCATTTTTGCATCATTAGTTTTTCTATTTTTATCACCCTGTTAAAGACTTTTTGTTATTTCGCTATATCTAATGTTTCTGCGCAAAAGGCGAATTTCCTTTATTTCACTATCCATTATGACGGGATTTTTTTAAGTTTTCCATGCACTACAAGTCTGCCATCCTTTGGATTTGAAAGGTTACTGCATGTTGATAATGTAATGATTTGGTCTTGTTCACTTATCGGCATATTTAAGTCATAAATAGATTTATCTGAAATAGTTTGTAAATATTCTTTGTAGTCAGCTTCACTTGAGAACTCTGTCTTTAAATAATCAAAGCTTGTAGTTGTTGCATACACAGAAAATATTTCCACCTCGTAACTGGCAGCATTTGTTTGATAGGAAAAACTCTTATGCTGGGATATGAAATCTAAGTCTAAAAACTTCTTGAGTTCTCCAAACATAGAGCCATTTTTCATTTCATGACCATAAAGAATCGTTTGTTTTTCTGTGATGTCTGCACTGTTTCGATAGTCCATAAAAATACTGCCTTCCTTTGACACTTCGTTTTTGTAGTTATGTGTTAAGTAGTAATCGTTATTGGTGGTCTGAAGGATCGGATAATCAATTTTTGTATCAGCAATTGTCAGCCAGCCAACAATATCTTGATTTATGTCTGTTAGACTTTGGAGCGGTGTAACTGAAGCTTGGTCATTTGCTTTTGCCTCTTCATGATAAACTGCTTGAATATCCTTCATAATTTGGTCGTTTTTCGCATAACCGTACACAATATCGCCAATTTTTAATAGACTAAAAACGAATATGCCAAGTGAAATAAACAGGATTAATGCTTGGATCCAGTTGAATTTTTTTCGCTGTATAGTTGTTGTCACGTTCACCCCGCCTTATATCTTGAAATAAAAGATGCTCCTCTTTAGCCAAGGCCTTAGGGGAGCTTGATTGATGAATTATTGGTCTGCTTTTTTCAGCTTTCTTTTCCAGAATACGATGGCAGCAGCTGCTGCTGATGCTAGTAATGTACCTACATATAAAAAGATGTTTGTATCATCACCAGTGTGCGGATTTTTCACTGAATCTGTGTCCGCTGTTTTACTACCAGTGCTTACATTTTCACTCTTGCTTCCTGTTTCAGCAGTATTTTCTTCATACTTATCATTTCCAGCATTATTGTTATCTTGGTTTGTGTTTTCATTATTTGTAGTTTCTTCGTTCGTATTATCATCTGGGTTTACTGGTGTTGGATTGTCTGTATTGTTCTCTTCTTCGTTATCAACTGGTTCATCTGGATTCGATGGATTTTCAGGGTTATTGTTATCTGTTTCTTCTTGATCCGTTGATACAATATGGACTGCATTATCTGCATATGCTACTTGATAGTTTTCCGGTAATCCTGTTATTTCGACTTCGGTAAATTTGCTGTCATTCGTCAATGAGCTGTAGCTGATGATAGTTGCATCCTCTGCAGGTACATAACCATCCGTAAAATCAAGCTTTAAGGTACCGCCGAATGTAGCTTCTCCATCAATATTTAACACTTCTTCCTTGCTGCCAATATGAAGTTCAAGTGTTCCAGCATCCGTTTGGATAAAGTCTTGTTCGATTATCAGACCGCTCGATACATTTTCATTAACTGTTCCGCCATTATTAATGACATCACCTGAACCAAACGCAGTGCTTGAACTTGCAATTAGGGAACCTTCCTCAATAACTGTGCCACCAGTGTATGTGTTATCACCAGTAAGTGTTAACACACCAGTTCCATCCTTCGTCAGCTTACCTGAACCTGCGATATCGTTTTTCCAGCTATCAGCGGCATTAAAGCCTCCAAGTGAGCTATCCATTGTTACATTTACATCTGTTTCAAAATCCTCATATCCGCCTGCAGCTGCAAATAGATTTAAGCGGCCCCAGCCTTCTGTGTCATCTAAAACAGGATATCCAGATGGCAAGCCTGTTGTATACAGCACCCAGCGGCGTTGCATGTCATCTAAATAAGGAAAACGTGTTTCAAGCAATACTTCTGCACCTTTTGGCACGACCATCGGTTTTGTTGTGTCGCCAATTTGTTGGAACCCGTATGTAAGACGTTTTGTATAGTTTTGTTTATTTGTTTCGTAATCACTGTATGCATCATAAGAAGTGGCATCCTGTGTCAGCAGTACTTCATGCGCTTCCTTAAAGGCAGCATCCTTCACCGCTTTATTTGCTGGATCATTCAATGCTGCTGCAGCAACAGCTGTCGCCATTACTCTGCCGCCAATGACATCAAGTGGTGAATGCATTCCCGCAACAATACGGCTGTTTCCAAGCTCTGATGCTCTTGTCATCATTTCTTCAAAGCGTTCTGGCACTGCGTAAGCAAGTCCGTATGATGCTAAATAAGCAGCATTCGTATGTCCGCTTGGGAAGCCTCCGTCGCTTGAAGGGTCATCCTTTTTCGCTGGAACAAGCGTTGGCAGCATGCTTACATCCTCACTCCAACGGAATGGACGTTTATAGCTGTAATAAGCTTTTGCAGACGAGGTTGAAGCTCCTGTCCAGCGGATAGTATTAATTAGATTCACCATATTTCCGAGACTGGAATTAGTTTCTGCCCAATTGCCGTTACTGTTTCCGCCATCCTCATATTTAACACTTGTCGCATCTTGAGGAATCTCATCTGGAATCGTTGTTCCAGCATTGGCACCAGTCTTAAAATTATCAGCATAAGGACCAAGACCTGTTATTACACTGTAGTTCTGATTGCGGCGGTCACTAAGGTATGCGTCCTTCGCTTCTGCTTCTGTGCGATTTTTCGTGATAGCGATAGATGTATTTATATTATGATTATGTACACTCTCATTTAAAACTTTACCGTTATCCCAAGAATCTCCTGGCTGCCAAATGTCTAAAAATTTGGAGAGCACACCGATAGAGGAGTTTGTTTCGGGGGTCATATTTGAACTTTCATTACTGCCATATACATCAACATAATAACCGTAAGCTCCTGGTTTTGGTTCAATGGCAGAATTATCTGCTGCTGAAGCTGTATATGCACCTTGTGTAGTTAATAATGTTGTTAATAGTAAAATTGGGATTGTAGACTTTTGATTTTTTTTATTCTTTTTCTGCACTCTTTTATTCGACAAATTTCTTTCCCTCTCTCTCCATATTTAACTTTCAACGTAAGTTTAATGATTAATTGTAAATCCAGTGTGAATTTTATGATAATAAACGTATAGATTTTGAAAACATTGTATATTTATGTATTTTTTTCTCGAAAGATAGAGCAGATGAATATAGCTGGTGCGCTTTTTCGACAATAAAAAACCTGCAGAATATTGTCAGATGACGACATATTCTGCAGGCGATTTATTATAGGCTTTACGGCTGGTTCCTTATAAGTTAACAAAGGCTTCTACATAAAATAAAAGGCCAATAATTAAATGTTATTTTATACATTTTTATGTATAAACGGCCTCGGAAAAGGAATAAACCAGTGCTCCTAAAATTTTGAGAGGTGATAAATAATTTTACATATGGTCATTTTTTGAAATTAACCATTTACTTGTATAAACTTGCTCATTCCTCAAATGATAGGTTTACTGGCTCTTCTAATAGCTCCTCAAGAAAATCAATATTTGTTGTTGGTGTTTGTTCGTCTACCTCCTCAAAACGCAATTCATCTAACCAGACTTGACCGCTGCCTGAAAGCAAAACGCCAAAGGCAATGACTGCACTATTTTTCGGTATATCTAAAACGATGGCATAATGATTCCACTCTGTGTCACCTGTAATAGGACGGTTGCTCATATTATCAAATTGCAATACATCACCAAAATTGTCATCGACTCTCATCCAAAAACCACAAGAAACATCTACCTGTTTTGTTTTAATAAAACCTGATAGCTTTAACCTTTTACCAGCATGTTTTTCTGCCTTGAATTGCTGCATCATTGTTCCAAATTCATGGGAGGGTGTCGTAGTAATAGTTTTTAGAAATCCTGATGCCTTTCCTTTGTGAACAATTTCTCGATCAATCCCTATCTCATATTGAGCAGGACTTGTGCCACTTAAATGCCAGCCTTTTAATAATTGATTATTTTTCATGTCGGTTTCCTCCCTTTGTCTTGTTAACTTAGTCATGATTTTTCGATATTGTCCTGGTGGCAGATGATAATATTTTTTAAAGGAGCGGCTGAAGGATTCCTGTGCTTCGAAACGTAGGTAAAACGCAATATCGATTATTTTTTCATCTGTATACAGAAGCATGTTTGCAGCAAATGCAAGTCTGCGGTATCGAACATATTCAGAAGCGGAAACCCCAACCTCCTTTAGAAATATCCGATGGTAATGAAACTTTGAAAAGCCTGCTTTTCTGGCAAGCATATCGAGCTGTAGTTCATCGTGAATGTTTTTCTCGATAAATTCAATTGATTGGCGAATTACGTCACTGTAAGTCATACTTCCTACCTCCTATCTATAAGATAGCAAAATAAAAAGATGTTTTTTTGACATTTATTGCTTTTTTATGTGAATGAACCGTATAAGAAAACGAAAACAGTAAAAAGTAAAAAGACATCTATTTAAGGAATTGATATGAATGAAAAAAAATAATTGGTTAATAATTCTCATGACTGTTTTGCCGTGGCTGTCCATCCCTTTAATCGGAAAAAAGGCATTTAAGAAGTATTTTTTTGCAGCACTTACGATGAGCACATATCTTGTTCTTGAAGGAAGATTGGCTGAAAAAAGAAAATGGTGGTGGTTTCCTTATAATGTAAGGCCGAATGTATTAGCAGAACTGCCTTTAATTATCGGTCCATTTCTTATTGGTTCCATCTGGATTTTAAAATATACCTTTGGTAAGTTCAATCTATACCTTTTAGTTAATCTTGTTGTGGACTCCCTGTTTACATTTGTTGGGATGGATTTACTTAAAAAAATCGGTTATGTAACTTTAGTCAGACTAACTAAAGTTCAACTGTCTGTCATTTTCCTAATAAAAACGTTTGTATTGTATGGCTCCCAGCTACTTTATGGCAGTTTGAGTGACCGTTTTAAAAAAGAAGGATAAAAAAACATGCGGAAAGGCAAAGCTTGCTTTTCCGCATGTTTTTTTAAAGTAAACCGTATTTCTTAAAGCTGTTATAAATACCGTGCTCGTCATGGGTATCTGTTATATCATCTGCAGCAAGCTTAACGGGTTCCTTTGCATTTCCCATTGCAATCCCATATTGGACATATTCAAGCATTTCTAAATCATTTAACCCATCACCATAACCAAAACTATGTTGCTTATCCAGTTGCAAATGATTTAGAAGCTTTTCAATAGCTGTTGCTTTATGAATGCCTGGAACAGATAATTCTCCGCTGTTTTCACCGAAGATAGGAACAGTGCTTGAAATAACATTAAATTTAGCAGAGAATTCTTTACTGATTTCAGCAATTGGCAAGTCTGAACCTAAAAAGGAAATTTTATTTATATCTTCTCTGATCAAATCTTCACCTTCAATCAAGCAATCATGAAAGGGCTGTATACCTTTCTCCACTTCTTCCTTTGCATGAGGGTTTTCATCAAGAAATCTATTAATAATGTTTTGGATATGCGCTTTACAATTCTTACTTGCGAATAATCCGCCATTGGATTCTAAATAAAAATCTACTCCATGGTTATCAAAATATGCTACAATATGTCGCACATCTTCTGTAGCTACCTTTTCATGCAGCAAAACCTCTTGATCTATTTCAATATAACCGCCAGCTGCCCCGATAATCCCGTCAAAGCCGACCTCCAATATTTCAGGAAAGAGCTCTGCTTTAGAACGACCTGTACATATATAAACTAAATGACCTTTTTCCCTTGCTAAACGTACTGCTAATTTTGCTGAATCTGGTATTATTCCATGATCATTAACTAGTGTTCCGTCTATATCCAAAAATATGATTTTTTGCATACTGCACCTGCCTGTTTATTTAGTAAAAATGAATTTTCAAAATCATTAGCTATGAAATTATAGTAGCAAAAAAGGCTTGTAAGCGCAATATTTTCGTTTTAATAATTCTCTTTTATCTTTTGGACTGCATTATTGATAATCTCAATGACTATATTTGGGTCTGTTAACTGAGGAAAATGCCCGCTGTTATCTGCTAATGTTTGTTTACTATAACTTGTTAAAGAAAGTAGATCCAGTTGATTTTTTCGTCTAATCGTTAAAGCTTCTTTAGGCATAAACCAATTTTCCTTAGTTCCTGTAATTGCATATAAAGGAATGTCTGGAAAAGTTTCATGAAGATTGATTTGGTTAATTGTCTCTTTCACAAAATGTACTTCGCCGAGTTTTTTATGTTGTGATAATGAATCGAATATGGACAGCAATTTATTAATTGTTTTAATTATTTTGCCTTGATACTCATCCAGTTTCATATCCTCGGGATGGCTTGCCTCTAAAAAAACAATCGCAGCTACTTCATCAGGATAAAGCCGAGCAAAAAGATTAGCATATAAACCACCAAGCGAGTGACCAACAATCACATATGGCGGATCTATGGAAATTAATGAAAGTGTTTCACGCAAGGTCTCTATAATCGTTATTCCATCTTGATTTTCTTGCGGTTTGTCACTGCCTCCTACACCTAACCGATTATAACAAAACACGGAAGACAATTTAGAAACATCTTCTAACACCTTCATCCAACCTTCAATAGGACCTGAACCACCGTTAATTAAGATAATATTTGGTTCTCCACTCCCACAAACTGAATACTCTACGACTCCTTTTGATGTTTTTACTTTTTCCTTATTTATCTGCAAAGAACTCCTCCACCTTTTTGTTATCTTTATAGTCTTATACGAAGTATATGGAGTAAAGTTCCACTAATATGTTTAGTTATTTTAGAGAAAATGTTTTAGTGGGTTTATTTTTGAAATTCTTAGTTGCTTGTTTTTTTATTTGTTTATATCTTTGAGTGCGTAGAATTATATATAAACTACAAAAAAGGAAGCAGTGGTCTGCTTCTCAAATTTTTAATTTCATTCTTCCGATCTCTTTTAAACCTGCACGAATTAGCAGAAATACAGCAACCCATGAGGCTGCCATGAGGCCAAGCTGTCCGTACGGAAACATCCATGGTGCATCATAATCCCAAAAGGCATGCATCAGCACCACTAATGCAAACACACGCAAAAATTGGAAGCGAAGCAGCATGCTTGGTCTGAAATTTTCCGAGCCTTGAACTCTGCAAAATGCTGCTCCCGCTAATGCCGACCAAGCAACATGTCCACCTGGTGCAAGAATACCTCTCCACAAAATGGTATAGTACAAATGCTCCCCACCACCTGATAGCAATGCCCTTAATGCGTATCCCGCTGTTTCAAAGGCTGCAAAGCCCACACCAACAGCAGCTCCTATAAGCAGGCCATTTAGGATAAATCTGTATTTCCGAAAGCGCACAAATGAAATAACTGTAATTGTTTTCGCAAGCTCCTCGACAATACCTGTTGTTATGGCATTAGACGTGTTTCTCAGTATATCGAAAAACAGCAATGCAACTAGCATCGAAAGGATTCCACCTAGCAATACGATATACATTACTCTGTAAAAGGCAATATTTTGTGGGGCATTCATTTCCCAGAAGAAAATTAAAGTCGTGAATGGGACAGCGAATGAGCCTGTTAAAATCAGACCTGGAATAAAGTTAGCATTATGAAAATAGCTGACACCTATGTAAAACCCTGCAAACGTAAGGAGTGCAATAATAAAAACCCTCGCAAACAGCCAAGGCTTCGGCCACGTATCTGTCACCTCAGACAGCTTTGGTGTTGTTAAAGCAGTGCCTACGATAAAAAGCCTTTCTGCTTCTAATTCACTGTGATCATGGAATACACGTGAAAATATATTATTGAATTTTGGGTTAACAGAGCGTTCTTTGTTTGGAACCATATCAACATAATGAGCAAATTCGTAAAAGAAGCTGTTGTCGTCGCCAGGAGCATTATCTTTAATAAATTTCTCTCCACAGCTTATGCAAAACTTCACACCCTCTGGATTTGTATATACACATTGTGGACACTTCAAATAACTCGCCCCTCTTTTAACATTCTCTTCAATGAGTATGCTCCAATGAGTGTTGAATTATTTGAATAAATGTTATTAATAGTTTTCCATTCACAACTTCCCGAAAACTAAACAAAATTTAAATTTTACGTTTACTTTACTATCACTAGGGTAATATAAAAATAATCATGATTTACCGAAAATATATTTTATTACCTTCACTAAAAGCCTTCACCATTATGAGTGAAGGCTTTTAGTGTACATTCCTACTGTAGTAAATCGACAGCACTATACAAATAAATTTTCCAAACAGTTTCCTTTGCTGTAAACACACCATCAAGCTGTAAATGATTGTCTGCAGCATTCGTAATCGGTACTGCTGAAAATAAATAGCGGCCTCCCATTTCCCCAAATGGCTCCATATTTAACTCAAGATTATTTAACTTTTTTTTTCGAGGTCTTCGTATACATATAATTTGCCAAGCTCGTCTGTGAAAATATAGCATCGCCCTCCCCATTCTCATTCAAAATTGAATTATATCGCAGCTAGATCTACGATAGCATTTGCACTGACACCCTTTTGGCAATCTCGTATGTTCTCTCAGCTTATCTTAATTTTCTATATCACCTAAATTATCCCATATTCAATATACAATTAAGTTTTCAATTAAGTTTTTTTCATTTTGGTGCTGAAAATCCATGCTTGTCCTAATGTATATAACTATTTCAACTTTTGATTTCTGAATAAACTATTTAAGAATAATAACGAAGGAGGGATTTTTGTGAGTAGAAGACCATGGTTCTTAGGTGGAGGGAATAACGGAGGAGATTCGAATAAACGAAACGACTCCGATTCTCGCTCAGGGGATAGTGACAGCCGTTCTAATTCTAATGTAGATTTCGATGTTGATAATGATTTAAGAACAGACACAGAAGTGGATAATGATAACACTGTCAAAAACCTTGATAAAAACACGAATGTCGCGAAAGTAAGAGATTCTGGAAATGCGAAAATCGACTTAAACATTGATGTTCATTCCGATTCAAAAGCACGTGTGCAATCTCGTTCTCGTGCTAACGCTGATGCAGATCAAGACCAAGATAACGATCAAGACAATGACCAAGATCAAGACAGTTAAGCTATAATCAATGGATAAAAACGGGAATGCCTTGCCATTCTCGTTTTTTTGTACATAAAAAAATTTCATACCTTTCGTTCAACCCCTCTCTTTTCGGAAAACGTGATTTTCGAGGATGCTTGTGAAAAGAGACCAATAGCATAAACATAAATGATCCGCATTTAATAGGAATTCTGGCAAAATTTACACTACATTACTTAACGATGAAAGGAAATGATAATCGTCAAGGAGGTGAAACACAATGGCAAACAACAATAGCAGCAACGAACTATTAGTGCCAGGTGCTGAATCTGCACTTGAGCAAATGAAATATGAAATTGCACAAGAATTCGGTGTTCAGCTTGGTGCTGAAACAGTAGCTCGTGCCAACGGTTCAGTTGGTGGTGAGATCACAAAACGTCTTGTAGCAACAGCTCAATCACAATTAGCTGGTCAACAAGGTACAACTCGCTAATAATTTTCTAACTTAATATATGGCTTAGAGACTATCTGCTTGCAGGTAGTCTCTTACAATACAGAAATCAATCATGTAAGGGATTATAATTGTAATGGAGTTTTGGTAAAAAGCAGATATTATTTTCTAGAGCGTTACTTCTTCTATTTTTAACCTCTACACTTCCTTAACTTCTGGATTACCGTGTCGTTTACAGCCAAATAAATAGCAAGCTGTTTGTATTTGTGGCTCAAAGTGCAGTGGCTCCTTAATACCTTCAATTGCTGCATCTATCATTTTTTCGTACTCAATTTTATGTGTTTTAAGCTCTTTTATTTCTTCTTCCTTCTCTTTCTCGGTCCAATCATCAAAACACTCATCTCCAAAACCTTCTTCTAATTCTAACTGTTTTTCCTTGATTAAGCTTTCTACAATGTTTCTCGCCTTTTCTATTTCACCTGCCTGTACAAGGCAATAAATATACCTGCTTACCCAATAAGGCTCCTTGAAATATCCTTCCCAACCTTTATCGTACCAATGATTTGCCTTCTTAAACGAGTTAATTTCTGCATATAAATCTGCCAAATCTACTTCACCAACAAACTCCTCATCCTCTCTCGTAAATGTATCTAAAAGTAACTCAGCTCTATCATAACTGCCAAGCTCAATTAAGCATTTGACATGAGAGTATAATGCATAGTCAGAGCTTCCAGATGCTTTCAGAAAAAAAGCAGAAGCATTTGCTTTATCTCCGGCCTGGAAAAACGCAACACCTAAATTATTATATGCCTCTTTTGTAGACAGCATCTCCATTCCTCTTTTAAGAATCGGGATCGCTTTATCAGGTTTTTCTATTCTAATATATATTTCTCCGAGTAAATGATAAGGAAAGTGCGAATTTGGCTCCTTAACAATTGCCTCCTCCAGCAAAACAATAGCTTGAAGATAATCATCCTCCTCATAACAAAGCATCCAGGCTAGATTATGTAAAGACTGCACATTCCTTTCCTGCCTTACAGCTTCCTTAAATAGCAACAGTGCTTGATCCAACTCATTGTTTTCATATAATTCAATCGCCTTTGCATTAAGATTCATGTTAGTTCCTTTCCAATCAAATAAAGTAAATACTCTTTAAATGGATTATAGCATTTCTTCCACTTAAATTTTTTAGAAAGTCACATTCAATTGATATGTCATTGTTCACTAGTTTAAATTTCCATCTGCAAACAAACAAATCTTAACCGAATTTTATTCAATAACAATACATAGGCCTTTAGTAATTTTACGAAAAGTAAAAAAGCGCACCTAGTCGATGCGCTTCTACTAAAAATTATTTCAAGAAATTCTCTTTAAAGAATTCTAATTGATAATCTAAAGAAATTGGGTCATTGTAGATAAATTCGTATGCATTTGCTTCCATTACATGATTATTTTTCACAGCAGGAATTTCTTTATATACATCTGTTTCCTGGTATGAGTTATCTTGGTCGTTATATTTGCTGATTACTAAGTAATCGCCAACATATTCTGGAAGTACTTCAGAAGAAATTGTGTAATAGCCTTCCTTTTGAGCCATTTCTTTTACTTTATCAGGCATTTTCAAGCCCATTTGTTGATATAGTACTTCTGTTCCTCTGCCCCAGTTGTCGCCAAGAACATACATGCTCTTATCATAGCTTTCTAATACTGTAACAGTTGCGTCCTCACCGATTTTTGCTTTGACTTCTTCTCCTGCAGCTTTCGCGTCTGCTTTAAAGTTATCAAGCCATTCTTGTGCTTCTGTTTCTTTGTTCAAAAGCTTCCCGATTTCAAGATGCTGTGTCAAATAGTCGACTTTATTATATGTATACGAAACAGTTGGCGCGATTTTTCCAAGCTTATCAAGGTTTTTCGTTGTGCTTGCAGCAATAATCAAATCTGGTTTAAGCTCAGCGATTTTTTCGATATTCTCATCCGAAACAACTTCAACATCCTTATTTAGTTTTTCTTCATAGCGCGGGTTAGTCATTGTCCAAGAGTCAACCCCTACAAGGTTAACACCAAGTGCTAAAACATTACCTGCGTTTGTTAATGCAACTACTCTTTGTGGATCTGCTGGAACTTCAATTGGGCCATTTTCAGATTCATATGTAATAGTGTCAGATTCCTCTGCACCTTTAGCATCTTCTTCTGTTGATCCTGTTGTTTTGTTACCGCATGCACTGATGATTAATACGAGTAAAAGAATGAATGGTACAAGTAATTTCTTCAAAGTATGAGTCCCCTTTTATTTAATGTAATTGCCACAGATGTGGTTCTTTTTTTATAAACATATAGTGCTAAGATTGTTTTATGTCAGCCTCCTCATTACCACTCTTTTGTTTTTGTTGAGAATGATAATCATTTGCGAATGAAATAATCATAATATCGTTTTCCTTTTATGTCAATACTAATTGAATTCATTATGATAATTTTCTTCCATTATTGACAAAAAAAAATAACCGGCATCAAGCCAGTTATTTTTTGATATTATTCTACTAGAAAGGCTATTCCTATCTTAGAAAAATATTCTTTAGTTTTGCCATTGAAGTTTTCTTCTGATTTTTTTATAGAACCTGTAAGTATGTCTTATTATATCCAGTGCTTTAAAAGGAATTTTCATAGGGTATTTATATAAGGTTTTTTTATATATTTTATTATAAGCTTTTACTAAATCCTCCCATTTCTCATCTTTCCCTTGTTTATAAAAATCTGAGACATCCACAACATACCCTCTGCCATCCTTCATCATCACGTTCTTCCCGTGAATATCAAATGGATTTAAGCCTCTGCTTCTAGCATATTCCAGCGCTTCATTGATATCCTTAATAACTGTTTCAGGTATCCTTATTCCTTTTGCGAAAGCATTATACATGGTGATGCCTTCTAGCCTTTTTAATACAAGATAATTATTTCCCTCATAAATTAGATGAGAATAGCTCGGATGATTGCCTAATCTTCTGTATATATCTGCTTCCTTTTCTAAATTCTCTTTATCGACTATATTTATTTTAACGACTAGCTCTGGTTCTGTATAATGCATGAACACAGCCGCATAATTCCCAACTCCGATACATTTCCAGCCGATTGGAATATGCTCGGCCGTTACCGGGTTATGAGCTTTTTCGCTCCTTATGACTACTTTCTTTAAAAGCTCTGTTTCTATTAAATGAATAAATTTCTTCTTCATCATTCCCCTCCGCTACTTGCTATTTTATCATCTTTTCCTTATCGTTCCCTTAACTTGAACAGAGAAATTTTTACAAAGTGAAAAATAATAGAGTAGCTTATCAATCGAAATAATTGATGCACATAATCAAAAATATCTGCTTTTCCTCTTTACTTATTCCATATACAATATATAACTATAATCATTTGTTTAGGAGTGATGAACAATGTCCGTTGTAGTTATTTTTGGAGGAACACGTCCACAAGGCAATACAGAAATACTAACAGAAAAAGCGCTTACAAATATTACAGCAGAAAGAATTTATATAGGGGATTTTCATATTGAATCGATTTTGGATAAACGCCATGACGCTGCGGGATTTCATGATCGTAATGATGATTATAATTCCATTTTAGACCGTATTCTCCCTCATGATACTATTATATTCGCAACGCCCATCTATTGGTACAGTATGTCAGGAATAATGAAAAACTTTATTGATCGCTGGTCCCAAAGCCTAAGGGATGCTAATTATCCCAACTTCAAACAACAAATGTCTGCAAAAAAAGGATATGTCATCGCAGTTGGAGGCGATGCTCCACATATAAAGGGCCTGCCGATGATTCAGCAATTTCAGTTCATCTTTAGCTTTATTGGTATGGAATTTGCAGGCTACATTCTTGGTATCGGCAACAAACCTGGAGACATAATGGCTGATCAAAAGGCATTTTATGCTGCAGGTGAGCTTAATCAGCTACTAAAAACCATTGGTTAACAAAAAGACTGCAGATTAGTGCTGCAGTCTTTTTGTATATGCTATTCATGCAGTACTTTATATTGGAGCTCGACAAATTGGTTAAATGTTCTCGCGCTTTTTAAATGAAGATTAAGCTTGTAGTCTCCAGCTTTAAATAAAGGGATTCCATCGCCAATGACGGCAGGAGCAATGGTAACAATCAGCTCATCTACCAATCCTTTTTCCAAAAATGGATGAAGGATGTTTCCACCGCCAACCATCCAAATATTTTTGCCTTGCTTGCTTTTCAAGTCTTGCATAAACGAAACAATATCTCCTTGGACAAATTGAACATGCTCTGTTGCTTCTTTAGGTGTTCTTGAAAAAACATAACATTCTTTCCCTTTATACGGGAATTCACCTTTCTCCTGCTCCATTATCCAGTCATATGTACGTTTTCCAATCAGAATAGTGTCAACCGTGTTATAAAATTTTGAATAACCGTTGTCTCCTTCTCCTTCGACCTGGAACAGCCATTCCAAGGAATCATCCTTTGTGGCAATATATCCGTCCAAGCTTTGTGCAATGTATACAACTAGCTTTCGGTTTTCCATCGTGCCCTTAACCTCCTTGGTAAGAATATATGTTCTTATTTATTTATTATATATTATTTTAGTATTTCCTCAAAATTTTTCATCAAACAATACTGTATGAAAGAAGTTTACAAAAAAACCAAAACAGTAGATTATCTGTTTTGGTTTTAAACTTAGTAATATGTCAATGAGTCTAGAACTTCCTTCAAATCCATTTCAATACATGCCATGGAAGTATCTGCAGCTCCATAATACATTTTGATTATGTCTTGTTCTACCAGGACACCACATGAAAACACCACTCCGCCAAAAAATCCATCTGTTTCGTAGTCCGCCTCCGGTTCTACTAATGGGTATTTTGATCTAGCAATAACCTTTGCAGGATCATTAATGTCTAGTAAAACAGCACCCATACAGTAACGGTGATCTTCTGTTGCGCCGTGATACAACTCTAACCAGCCTTTATTTGTCCTGAATGGTACTGCACCTCCTCCAATTCTGCATGCATCCCACTTCCCTGCTCTAGTACCGAGTAAATGCTGGTGATTTCCCCAATGAAGTAAGTTTTCAGATTCAGCAATCCAAATTTCGGGTGATGCATTGCTACACGGAACCGGTCTGTGGAGTGCATAATACTTTCCATTTATCAATTCAGGAAATATAGCGACATCTTTATTTTCAGGTGCGAAAATCATCCCATGATATTGTATTTCTTTAAAATCCTTTGTTGATACCATTGCTTCGCCAACACCGACTTGGGATGCAGCACTATAGTAAATGTAATAGGTATCCTCTATTTTTGTTATCCGAGGATCTTCAATTCCTAATGACTCTAATTTATTAGATGGATAAATAAATGGCTCATTATCTATAGTAAAATGACGCCCATCTTTGCTGCGGGCAATTCTTAAATACGATAAAGAGGTTAAGTAGGACCACTTTTCTTGATTTTTTTTTCTTATTACGCGAGGATCTGAAAAATCATATTTTGAATCACTCTTAAAAAATTTATATATTTCCAGTGTACTTGTGCAAGAATTATAGACAGGTGCTTTTACAATATTAGGATCATCACATAACGGTCTTTCTGCAATCCGAACGAGCATTATTATCTCTGCTTGATACACTGTTATCCCCGCATTAAATGCACCTATTACTTCAAAGCCTTCATGATACGGCATTACATCATGGGGTGTTAGCAATGGATTTTGTTCGTATCGATAGATTTTCATCTCATAACCTCCTTAGGTTTCATATTGAAAAAAAGGGTCTGGAATCGTTATTTTTTGCGCTTCTACGTCACTAGTTCCTGCATACAAATCTGCTGTTTTATTAGGTTTTCGGATTAATCCCCCACTAAAAACTACATCTTGTAAATCCGCTCGTTTACATGGTCCTTTCTGAAAATTAGCCCTTGTTGCTATTATTTTCATATCTGAATAATAGCCAGTTTCAGGGTCAATCATAAACACCATCGGATAATAATGGCGATTTTTTTGTTTATCAAATCGGGCAACATGTCCTAATACACCAATTTTTCCGTTCGACAGCACTTGAGCCTCATTAACTCCACCCCATTCATTATCCACAAACTGATTTTCTAGCAATGGTGTATTTTCTATTTCGTCCACTGTTATTTTGTCTATGGAAGATAACCGTTTAAATCCTATTTTGCCTCTGCCGCCCTTTTCCCCTTGAGGCCTTGTAAACATACCGATAGAACCGTCTAGTAGTTCTACTAATCGTATATCCTTCATGCCATCAGGTCCTATCGCAAATTGTTCTAAGTTAGCTATTGTGCTACCTTTCATTAAAATAGTTCGCCAACCTAAAGAATGTTTCTTTGTTGGGTGAGGAAAAGTTTCGACTCCTCCGAATAGGAGCTCTCCGGCAATTTTAGTAACAAAAGGATCTTGAAGCTTAAATATTGGGGTATCTCTATTCTGTTTCCATACCCCATTTTCTTCCGTAAAGAAGTGTACTTCTGATTCCTCGCTGTCCCGTGACTCAACTCTTCCAGCAATGGTTCCTTTTCCGTCGTTCTTAAATGGTGCTGTTATATTGTATATATCCTTATGATTATCATTTGTAAATCTTAACTTTTCAGGATTAGTTGTCTGAGGATTATTCTGAAATGCTGTTAACAATTCTTTGCATGTTTGTATTTGTTGGTTCGTCATCGGTCGACTCCTCTATAATCATTTTGCAACCATTATTTTAATGTGAATTGCATACCCTCTTGAAATTTTTTCGTAAAGAAGAGGAACAGAATTATAATAGGTAACGTCAATAATACAGAAGCAGCATACATCGGTCCTGGATAACCGCCATACGGCCCAAACATTTGCGATAGCAGTACATTTAGTGTCAGCATATTATCACTCTTAATGACAAGCATATCCCATAATAATTCTGACCATCTTTCCATAAACAAGAACAGAAAAACAACCGTTGTAATTGATTTTGACATCGGCAGCACTACTTTCCACAGGATTTGCAGATGGCCTGCGCCGTCCAGCTTTGCTGCTTCTAAAAAAGTATCTGGAATTGCCCGGAAAAAGTTCGTATACATAAACACCGCCCATAAACTCATTGCTTTCGGAATAATCATCGCCCAATAAGTGTCATACAATCCTGCATTTTGAATAATCAAAAATGATGGTACTAACAAAATTATCGCTGGGAAAAACATTTGAAATAGGATGATGTTATCGACTGTTTTACGTCCTTTAAAGTTCATTTTAGCTAATGCATATGCAACAACAGCACCAGTGACCATCATGAGTGCAGTTGATCCTGCAGAAACAATGACACTATTGAAGAATGCACGTATCCATGGCCTTGGAACAGACACATCACCTCCACCGAACAGCCATTCATATGAGCGTAATGTGAGCTTAGTTGGCACCAAACTTTGGTCCACTTGATCCCACACGGCAAATGAACTCATCACCATATATAGATATGGAAAAACCATCATGCATAAAAGCACGCTTGCGACTATATAGCGGAGCAACATTCCCTTTCTATTAGACCCAACCATTGCGCTTTCCCCACATTTCTAATAGTTTTCTTATAACAAAGATGGATAAAAACGTAACAACAGAAGCAACAATTGCTATCGCAGATGCATAACCAGCCTGCAAATTTTTAAAGGCTTGTGTGAAGATTTCCATTTGCCACGTATTTGTTGCATAATCCGGTCCACCTCCGGTCAATTGATATACTTCCGTGAAGATTCCGAATGTAACACCAATAGACAAAATTATAACAGTATAAATTGCTGGATATAGCAGTGGCAGTGTTATCTTAAAGAAACGCTGCCAAGCATTCGCTCCATCGATTGCTGCTGCTTCATATATTTCAGCATTTATACTTTCAAATCCAGAGGTAAGTATTAACGCATAATAACCAGTGAACTTCCAAGCGATGATAACTGCGACGACACATAATGCAGCAAAAGGAGAACCAAGCCAATCAATATCCATTCCAAACTTTCCTCTGAGAGTTGTGTTAAGGGGACTATTATATGAAAGCAATCCTTTAACGATAAAGGATGACACAACTCCAGATGCTAAATACGGCAGGAAAAATCCGATTAGAAAGATACCTTTAAATTTTGGGAGTCCATGAACGATTGCAGCAACAATCATAGACATGACGATAACCAATGGCACAAACACAGCCATAAATTTAAAGGTAACAAGTAATGCTGCTTGTACACCAGGAGACCGGAACACATCGATGTAATTAGTAATCCCTTTAAAATTGTATTCTGGTGATATTAAGTTCCAATCAGTTGTTGATAAATAAAAGGACCATACTAACGGTATCGCAAAAAATAAGATGGCATAGAGGAGGTAAGGACTGGCAAACAGCCAGCCCACCCCATTTTGCTTTCTCAAATCAAAGCCCTCCCTCTATTGCCTTTTTCATGTCATTCCACCCGTTTTTTGGAGTATTTTTTCCTTTTACAATTGGATTGACAGCATGTTGGCCAATAAAGGTTTGCAGCTCATTATATTTTGGATTGTCTATTGATGGAATTCCAAATGGCACAGCATTTGCATACGGCTGCAGTGCAGGATTTTCACTGAAAAATGTTGTAAAAGCTTCATTTTCAGCTAAGTCGTCCCGTGCAGGAGGTAGATTTGTTTGTTCAAGCCACTTTAAATCGTGTTCAGGGTTTGCATATACCCAACTGATAAATTTCATTGCTGCATGTTTTTGTTGATCTGTTGCTGAAGCGTAGATAACTAATCCTTTAGTATCCGCAAATGTTCTTACATTTTCTGTATTCATATTATCTGGAACAGGCGGCGGTGCAAGTGTAAATGTTTCTCCGTACACCATTTTCGGAAACTTTTCTTCCCAGTATGTCAGCGTCCATGGACCAATGTCAGTGAAAATACCCACACCTGTTTCAAAAGGATCTGTTACTGTTTTTAATAAGTAGGCATTTTCTTTACGCAGATCATCCATGAAGGTCAATACCTGTAGTCCGGCCTTATCATCTGCAACTAGCTTGTTTCCTTCAATGAAGTTATTTCCTTCTGATGCAGCATCATACAGCATAAAGAAATCAAACCATCGTTTCCACGCTGTGGGATCTGCTAAGTCCGGCTTGGCCCACAAAAATTTATCAGGATACTTGGCCTTCAGCCTTTTTGTAGCTTCAAGCATTTCGCTATATGTTTTAGGAGCCTCATTTATTCCCAATTCTTTTAAAATATCCAGCCTCCAGCCAAATAGCATCGGATTAGAGTAAATAGGCAGTACATATTGATTTCCATCAGAGAACTCCCACGGTTCAACTGTTTCTGTCATGTTCCGATTTGTTAAAATGTCTTCCCATCCCTCTATTTCATTGAGAGGCACAAGCGCTTTACTTTCAGCAAGCTGTGCAGCAAATCCACGATTTATATTTTCAGACATAGTAGGAGCACTTTTCCCAGCAATAGCTGATTGTATGCTAGCTTCTGATGAGGGACTTTCTTTGATAGCGCTAACATTAATGTTAACCTTAGGATTTTCCTTTTCAAATTCCTTGGCCATTTCTTTCCAATATGCTTGCTGCGGAGGATTTGGTGCAGCCCAAAATTCTATCGTTGTGACTCCATTCTTATCAGAGTCTTTTTTGTCTCCCTTGCTGCAGCCTGCTAAAACCGATACCGAAACTGTTGCTGCCACCACTAAAGACACCGCTTTATTAAGTTTTTTCTTCATGATATCACCCCGTTCATATTTCATTACTTTTCCAGAAAACTTTTATGTGAAAGTCCTTTTCAGTAAGGTCAACCTCCTAATTACAAAACAAATTACTAGCTTTTAATTATAATTATTGTAACGTTACAACTAAAATTATTACATTATCCTTTAGATAATTCAACGCTATATTTGGACTACATATTTGATAAAAAACATAGTTAATTCAAACTAATAATAAGGATAAATGCCTTGCAGCATGACATTATTTTGTCATGTATGATAGTATTATGAATAATATTGTTTTCAATTAGTTAAAGGAATGAGTTTATGACAAAAAAAATTACGATGCAAGATATCGCAGACCAATTAAATATTTCAAAAAATTCCGTCTCGCAAGCATTAACAGGGAAGGCGGGAGTTAGTGAAAAAACACGGCATTTAGTAGAAGCAACTGCAAGAGAGCTAGGCTATGAATATTTGCCTCTTCGCAAAAATTATCATTATAACTCTGACCGCAAAACCATAAAAATTGCGCTTATTGCCTCTGATTATGCATTTTCACTTAAAGGCTTCTTCGGGGAAATTTATTTAAGTATGGAAAAAGAGATAACTAGTCAAAACAATAGCTTGATGATCCAATCGATAAGCAAAGAAGCCATTGAGTCCCTTGAGTTACCCTCCTTTATTCTTAATGGTGCAGTTGATGGAGTTTTAATCCTGTCACACTTGAGAACAGAATATATTCAAAAAATTATCTCTACAGGCATTCCTGCAGTGTTAGTTGATCATCATCATCCTCACATCAACGCTGATGCAGTATTAACAAATAATCGTTTCGGCGCCTTTATCGCTGTAGAACATTTAGTAAACTTGGGGCACAAGGAAATCGGCTTTGTTGGCAATATTTCCATTTCTCCAAGTTATTATGAAAGATTGGAAGGATTTCAGCTTGCATTAAGCCAATATGGACTAAATAAAGATGACAGTGTCATACTTACAGACATTGAGGAAGATGAGGACAGTGTTAAAGCAGCGATGAAACGAGTGTCTAAACAACCAACTGCCTGGTTTTGTGTTAATGATGGCTTAGGGTTTCTTGTCAGCTCGTATCTATTGCAATCTGGCTATAAAATCCCTAAACATATTTCTGTCTGTAATTTTGATAATGGGCAACTATCAAAGCTTGCCACACCGAAAATCACAACAATGGACATCGATCTTGAACTTTTCGGGAAAAGAGCGGTTGAACAGTTATTGTGGAGAATCAATAATAAAGAAACAGCCAATCAAGAAGTACTTCTGCCTGCCACACTGCTTGTAAGGGAGTCCACCGGGCCTGCCCCAAAATAAAAAACCAGCTTCAAAAAAGAAGCTGGTTTTATCATTACTCGTTAGTTTTCCAGTCAAACACAAAATCATCATCTGATAATGGTTCCACCTTCGTTGCTTTAACATAACCATTTCCTTTAACGGAAAAGAAGTCATGGTTTTTTGTATCTGTTTTCATTCCATTTTCAACAATTGGATTGATTGCTTCTGATGCAAAAACAGCTTCATAGCCAAGATTCATGCACGCTTTGTTGGCATTATAACGAATGAATTTATTAACCTCGTCTACTAAGCCGATTTTTTCGTACAAATCCTGCGTATAGCCTAACTCATTTTGGTAAAGTGTTTCGATTAGGTCAAGTCTTTCCTTAGCTGCACGCTCTTGTTCCTCGATTGTCAGTTGGCCGTATAGCTCTTGCGCTATTAAACCAACATAAACACCGTGAATACTTTCGTCGCGAATTATTAAGTTTATTATTTCGCCAGATGCTGTCAGCTTCCCTTGCCCTGCTAGGAACAATGGATAGAAGAATCCAGAATAAAATAAGAATGATTCCAAGTAAACAGAAGCAACTGTAGCCATGTACAAGTCATACTTGCTTACTTCTGGCTTGAACAGCTTCTGATAATATTCAGAGATAAGCTTGCCTTTTTTCTGCAATTGAGGATGATTGTGAACCCAATCAAATACTTGGTCAATCTCTTCCTCTGTAGCAAGCGTTGTAAAGATCGTAGAATAAGATTTCGCATGGATTTGCTCCATCATCCCCATGAAAGACAGTACGCCTTTACGCTGCAATCCGCTTACATGCATGCTGATCAGCGGCATTCCTTCTCCGCCCTGCTCTGTATCAAGCAATGTCAAACCGCCAAGCACTTTCATGTAAGTGTCTTGCTCTGTTGGCGACAATTCGCCCCAAGTATTTTTATCAGATGAAAGACTGATTTCTTCAGGCAGCCAAAACTGTCTCGTGTTTTGTGTATAAAACATTTGTGTGTAATCATCTTCATGCTGATTCCAGTTAACAGCATACTTAGTCATTTTCTTTCCCCCAGTGTACCCAAAAATAAAGGGGGAGACGCAGCTCCCCGTGTTCTATCATTAAACTGCACATGCGATACATTCGTCGATCGCCAAGTTACGTGTGCGTGTATAGTATAGTGATTTTAAGCCGATTTCATTTGCATAAATATAATAGCGTGCCAATTCCTTTGTAGAAACATCTGAGTTTACATAAAGAATTGTTGAGATACCTTGGTCAACATGCTCTTGTGCTGCCGCTATCAAATCCATAACCTTAAATTGGTTCATATCGAACGCTGATTTATAGAACCAGAAATTCGTTTCATCCATATAAGGCATTGGGTAATATGTCGTTGAGTTTGCGTATGTGCGTGACTCAATTTGGTTAACGACAGGCATTACAGATGCAGTAGCATTTTGGATATAACCAATAGATTGTGTCGGTGCAACGGCTAAACGGTAAGCGTTGTACATACCATATTCTTGTACTAAAGAAGCTAGTTCTGCCCAATCTTCACAAGTAGGAATATAGATACCTTCGAATAATTGCTTCGCTTTCTCCGTTTTTGGTGCATAGCTCACTTCTTTATATTTTGCAAAGTAAGTGCCTTTTGCATACTCAGATTTATCAAAGTCCATGAACGTTTCGTTTCGTTCTTTAGCAATCATCATGCTTTTTTCAATGGAGTAATAGTTCATCATCATAAAGAAGGTTGCAGTGAAGTCTCTTGCTTCATCAGACTCATAGCTGATGCGGTTTTTCGATAAGTATCCGTGCAGGTTCATCGCGCCTAACCCGATCGCATGCAGTTCTTCATTCGCTTTTTTAACAGATGGTGCGTTTTGCACATCTGAAATATCTGAAACGGTTGTTAAAGCTTCAATTCCAACATGAACAGAATCTCTGAACACATCACCAGGCTGCATCACATTAGGAATATTAAGCGAGCCTAAATTACAGTTTATATCACGGCGAATAATATCCTCTTGACCGTAATCGGTAATTTCAGAAGTTTCCTGAAGTTGGAAGATTTCTGTCCTCATCTTCAACTGAGCTCGTTACACTCAGTCCGTTTTTTAACTGCTATAGGTCATACCCTATAGAGGAGACTATATCATCACCCTCAGCTTGACCTGATGGGGTGCTCTGCTTTTCGATTTAAAGGATTTTACAGCTTATGCCATTCCACATAAGCAACCTACCACTTGGCTCTACTCTACTCGCTTCTTCACTGAAGTCTTTCATTCAGCTATGCTTTCGATAGTCGTTAGGCATTTACTTATCTTATTCTGTCAGAAAGTCTCTTATAGATAGAAGTCTTATCACTATCCATAGGACGCTTTCTGAAAACCTCCTCTTTCATCTTAAGAGAAGTAATACGATAAGATTTAGCACGGCAGGTTATCGCTATTGCTCTCACACAAATAGGACTTCCCCCGTTTAACAGAGTTATTCGACAGCCATTACTGACTGAAGGTGCTAGTTAAGTTAACACAAATTGCTCATTTTAATCTGGCCAATGTCTTTAAGCGCATGCGCTTTGTTTGCATTGGATTTGTTCATAAAGTATGGATAGCCTGATTCCAGCTGGATTTGGGCAATCTTTGTGATCATTTCGCGTGCTGTCATAGCGACACGTTTTTTCACGTTCGGATTTGCCACTAACTCGTCATACATTTCATCCATGCGCATATCATCTAAATGTACACCGTATTCTTTAAATACACTGAACGGTGCAAAAACATAAAAGTCTTTGTTTTCCTTCGCTAATTGGAAGAACTTATTTTCTACGATTAAACCGATGGACAGTGTTTGAATACGTGACTTTTCGTCGGCATTTATTTTTTTTGTATCCAAAAATTCTACAACATCCCAATGGAAGATGTTCAAGTAAGCAGCACCTGCACCCTTACGTTGACCAAGCTGGTTAGCGTAGGAGAATGTGTCTTCTAACAGCTTCATAACGGGCACAACGCCTGAAGCTGCATTATCGATGCCTTTGATTTGTTCATTACGTGCACGCAGCTTCGAAAGGTTAAGGGCAACACCGCCGCCTATTTTCGAAAGCTGACCTGATGTATTGATATTATGGAAGATGGAGTTTAAGGAATCGTCCATTTCCAATAGGAAACAGGATACCATTTCTCCGCGGCGGCTTCTGCCTGCATTCAAGAATGTTGGTGTAGCAGGCTGATAGCGCTGCTCAATCATTGCGATTGCGGTTTTCTTCGCCTTCGCAGCATCACCTTGTCCTAAAAATAGTGCAACGATGATAATGCGATCTTCGTATGTTTCTAAGTAGTTCTTTTTGTCATCTGTCTTCAAGGCATAATCTTTATAGAATTTCGAAATTGCCATATAAGACTGGAATTTAAATTCATAGTTATAAACAGCATTTGTGATGTCTTCAATGTCTGCTATGCTGTATTGGTCAAGCACTTGCGGATAATAAAAATCTTTTTCCACCATATAAGTAAATTTTTGTGCCACGGATTCAAAACGAATCAATTTCGGCTCAATCTCGGATACTAGAAATTCAGCAACTGCCTCCTTATCCTTCTCCAGACGGAAGAAACCTTTTTCGTTAAGCTGTGTCACTTCGTTGTTTAATTCTATGTGTCTCATAGCTAATATTTTGCACCCTTTCCCTAACTATCTCCACATCTTCGGGCATGCCGCTCATCTCAAACTTATGAAGAATCGGTACCCCGTACATATTTGATATCTTATTTGCACTTAAAGCAAAGTTTTGCCCCCAATTTTTATTACCACTCGATACGACTGCATAAAGATTGGTATGATTTGCCTTAAGGAAGTCTAATGTTGTTTGAGGAACCTGCCCCATCCCAGTTGTATAAGTTAATAGTATAAAAGGTTCATAGACTTTAAGTCCAGCCTTTAGTTCTATTAAATTATGTTCTGGTAACCCTAGTTTCTGGACAAAGCGGCGCACATTCCCGGTTTTACTGTCAAACACGATAAACAAAATTATTCCCTCCTTAAGATTTTTGATAGAATAGGGGCAAAAGCAATATTCTATCCTATACCCTTAAAACATACAAGGGCTACTAAATACAGATGTTTTTTATAAATATATCTCAATATGTTGTGTCTAAACACTATTCAACCCTTTTTTGGAACTAGAGTCAATAGAGTCTCTTTGAATTTTTTTGTCAACAAAATTACTCAAATTTTAACGATTTTCGATTTGAATTTACTCTAAAAAAATGCAAAAAGTCTGATGAGAGTAGTCCTCATTAGACTTTTTTTATACGAAAATATATTCTATTTATCTTTTCTTCCCACCAAATAACTTTATAAAACCTTCATACTTTTTTTACTTTTAAATTATAGGCTGACGAAATTCTCTATTTTTTGATTTGTGTCAAAATTCTACATACTGCAACTCTACCATCGCAAAGAAAAATGAACTGAGACTATTCACCCGTGATTAAATGAAAATCACAGACAATTATTTTTTTACTGTTCTTACTGACAATTTAAATACTTTACAAGGAAACAAAACTCAATATATGTACACACTAACTATATTTTTATGTTTGCAGTCATACTTGCAATTTAAATTCACATTGTTAGCAGTTTTCATTTTCTTTATCTCATTAACATTATAATTAAAATCTCCTTAACCAATAAAACATATGTCCTTATCAATCGCACGTTAAATAGAATTAAATTTATCCAAATACAGCTTCACCATTTTTTATGTACTCCTCCCCCATCCCTCCCTAGTATTGTATTAAGTTGCCGGTAACTTTCCTTAAAAAGTATAAACAATTAAAAAAACTTATTTCCCATATATATATAGGAAATAAAAATATTTTTTTTACATTCTTCATTCATTTGACTAAATCCTCTTTCTCTTTTATGATAGATATATAATATTTCGAATATCCCTAAAGGGGAGTAGCTTTTACAGCAAAGTCGTCATTACAGAGTGCAAACTCTCGGCTTTGTTGGCAACTGAAAAGTTGTTAGCAAGACCTTTACATGTGAATGTGTAAAGGTCTTTTATTATCCAAAAACCTTTACCGTCATCGGTGAAGGTTTTTTTGTTTTTATACAAAGGTGGACGAAAAATGAATAATAGTGAGGATGATTATTATGAAAAGACAACTAAAATTGAACTTGTATGAATTGATTAAAAAGAATAAGGAAGAGCTTCTAAAGGATAGAAGCCTAGTAGAAAAAATTGAAAAACGGGTGGAAGAAAAAATCATTAAACAAAACATTAACCTAAGTCATTAAGGAGGAGAACAGCAATATAAACAAGTTATCGAAATCTATAAAAATCTATTATATTATTAGAGTAGAAGACGTATAATTGGAGTGTGTAAGGCAACGATATTTGTTTGCTAACATTTCTTATTACAACAGACTTATCTTTTGATACAAACATAACATTTAAAACATAACCAACGCATTACAAACCCAAAACAATATCCTATTAAAAATAGGACTGGAGGATTATAGTTTGTTAACTTTATTGACTAATTTACTAAAAACTGGTGCCCCTTCTGTTGATCTTTCTTTATCAAAGGAATCAGCTGCTTACGGAGAGATAGTCAAAGGCCATTTCTTTATTCAAGGGGGACGTAAAAGCTGCAAAATTAAAAGATTGGAATGCACTTTAGTGAAGGAATATGAAAATGGTCATACAGAAACTGTAGAAGAGGTCACAACCATTCTGATGTCCAAAGTCATAAACAGTGAGGAGAAAGTCGAGCTTCCCTTTTCTTACTTGATTACAGATAAGCTTGAGCCAACCGCCGCAGATTTTACTTATAGACTGCACACTAATCTAGTTTTCGCAGAAAATATGACCAGAAAGGACCATGATGAATTAGTGATTGTCGATAATAAAGAATAACTTGTATGTACAAGAAAGGATGTGCCCATATAGGCACATCCTTTCTTTATTCCTCTTGTGACAGAAGCATAATAAAGCTCATTAACCTTTGAGCAATCTGTTCTGTTTGACCATCCTCATGATACCAAACATAAATTGGTTCTTCCATAAGACCATTGCTCGTTTTTAGGCATAATTTATCTCCTGTGCCATCTTCTCCAACAGCAATCCATCCTTCTGCAAGCCCTTCTTTTCGTGCTTCAATATTCTGTCTGACAATGTCGTCCCATGTCTTTTTTACATTTTTCCTAGCCTTAATGGGAAATAATAGCCAATCTCCAATTTCTGCATTATTAACCAGCTTATATAACTGATGAAATTGTACAGGAAAAGCTGCACCGAGCTTTTCTTCAGTAGCTCCTATGTCAATTTCATCTATTCCAGGCTTTTTTGTCATTATATGAGCTATTATTTCGTTCATTACTTGCTCCTTAATGCCTTTTTCAAAATACTTGATACAAACTCATTTTTACCTGCTGTATAAGCTTGACGGGTTTTTGATGTACTTGCCAAGTAATGCTTTAATTTGCCGTATTCATCTGCTTCCTTCTCATTTGAACGGAGATAATCGCGAAAGGCCAGATGTCTTGTCAATTCCTCACTGTCCTTTGTACAAACGTAAAGATGATGCTCCATCCAAATTTGGTTGTGTTTGTTAGCAGTCCACGGGACAAGGTCATCCCTTCGTCCGAAGGCTTCTCTCCCTTCAAAGCTCCAATCCTGTTGATGGTAGTAACCAATTGCGCCAAGAACAGCTACCACCTCTGGAAAAATGGCAATATTTTCAATAACAACATCTATATCTAAAATTGGTTTAGCACATAAGCCTTTAACAGAAGTGCTGCCAACATGCTCGATGCGAAGAATATCTTCCTTTAAGCTGTCCTTTAAAATCTGTTCCATTAATTTGTAGCAGACTTCCCAACTGTCGTTATATTCCTGAATTTCTATCATTGGCAAGCAACCTCACTTCCTATTAGCTGGCCCACTCCTCTGCCAAAACACCATACACAACATGGTCCACATAATGATCATAAAGCCATTCTGCCTTTCTAATGCAGCCTTCCTCCGTGAATTGCAGCTTTTCAGGAATACTTCTACTTTTTTTATTTCCTGATGCGGCTCTTACCTCGACTTTATTTAATTGTAACTCTTGAAAAGCATAATCAGTTAATGCTCTTACAACATTTATCATAATTCCATTTCCTTGATAGGCATGTCCTAACCAATAGCCGATATACGCTGTCTTATTTGACCAGTTAATACTGTTAAAGCTTGCTACTCCTACAATGTCCCCTTTAAAAAGAATCACAGTAGTCAAACTATTATTCTCTGAAAACCCCTTTAAACAAAACTTTATATAGTCCTTTGTATCCTTTACTTTCGTTGTTGTATCAAGCCATGGCAGCCATTCTCGTAAATAGCTTCTCGATTCTTCCGTTAACTCAAAAACACGGTCAGCATCGTTAAGCTGGATCAGCTTTAATGATAGGTCAGCATTGATTTTATGTAGGAACATCTTTTCCCCTCCTAATTGGCTTTTTTGTATTTTACCATAATGATAAATTCTTTGGAGCACGACCATAATAAAAAAGAACAAGGAGTTTTGCTGCCTTGATCTTCTCGACAATTTACGTTACATTTTCCTAGCCTTCACGATAAACCTATGCTGCCTAGCCTCGAAGTAACCATTTTTCTGGATATCTTGATGTATGTCAAATAATTTATGTTCGTATTTTGAAACACTAAAGCCAGGAACCTGCCAGGAAATTGCATGAAGATAATAAATCAATGCACCAATATCGTAAAAACGAGTAACTGGAAATTCCTCTTTCGCAAACAATATTTGAAAATCATGGTTTTCTAACTCTTCCGTCACTAATTGAAGGTTCCATTTAGAAAATTCACCATTTACAGGAACACCTAAGGCTTTATTTATTTCGGCACAATCAGATCCACCAACCTGCTGTGTTAAAAAAACTCCGTGCTTATTTAATATTCTTCTCAGCTCAAAAGGAGAATAGGATTCATGTCTGTTAAGTATAAGGCTAAATTGATTATCAGCAAATGGCAGATTATTATCTTCTTCAATAAAGGTAACTTGAACACCGAATGTAGCAATCGCTTCTTAGCAATTGCTACATTCGGTTCATAGCCTTCTGTTGCGAAAACGCTTGCAGATAATGGGTAAAGCAATGATAAAAATTCACCGCCGCCTGTACCCATATCAAGCATACAATCCGTATTGCGAGTGAGCGGTATTGCCATACTTCCATACGACCATGAAAGCACACTGCTGGAGGTACGCCCTGTTTCGCTCAAAAAGGAGAGATCCCAGCCCTTGAAAGCACGATTTCCATCCTTAATAAAGTCATAAAAAGCCTGATCCTTTTCCATTATTGTCTCCCTTCAAATTTTCTGATCCGGAAAATTTAATAGTCATTCTGCTGCATCTTTTTTGGTGCTTCATATAATATTTCATTTTCCTTCTAGCTCTATATATATGTATGAAACTATTCTACATAAATGGTAACTCCCTACATTTATTCTTCATAAAAAATCTATTTCCTCTTATCTGTACGAACCGAAATAATATTAGCAGCTTGCCCGTATTCGAGCCTGACAGTTTTTCTTGCAGCAACAGGCGTCCTTGCTGTAATTGGCAATACAAGCTTCTCTCCGTTTTTCTCCAGTTCCACAAAAAAACATTTCGCTCCACATTTCATTAGATGCACTCCTAAACCTATTTTGTGAATAAATTATACGCTACTCCTTAAACAAAACAAAAGGGAGATGCTTTAGATAGCCACTCCCTATTTCCTATTCCTTGCTTATTGCACCTAAGCCTTCTAGTAATACCTTTGCATCGCCATTTAAATAACTTCTGGCTGCTTTTTTCAATAATGTTTGTTCATTACCTTGAATGAGCAGCTTTAAGCCTCTAACATCAAACTTGGAAGCATATGAATTGATAGAATTATAGATAGCTAACTCGTGCCGGGTTGGATGCTGATAACCTGATTCAATGGAATCTGTAATAAACTTCAACAGTTCTCTGCCGTTTTTCTTTAATTTTCTTTCGTTTTTCCTCAAATAATCTATATTATCTTCCATTAGCTTTCTTGCAGTTACTAAATCCAGTTCTTCTACCTTAGCATTAACCGTTTCAATTAGTTGCTCAACATACATGTGAAAACCCCTTCCTATACACTAATATCGGAATGAACTTTCCCTATTTCCACGTAGGAAAGACCTATTTTTTCAAAATAAACTATATTTTTGAAAAAGCTTTTTTGAGCAATGAATTTCCTTTTTTAGGATGTTTACATTATTTGTGGTTGTTCTTCCGTTTCTTTAATACTAAAATGAAAGAAGTGGACTTAAATTCAGTCCTAAAACAGATCGATATATGAAAGAGGAGGCGCATCAGCTTGGGCTTGGACAAAAAGGAAAGTGGCTATAGATGGATCGTATTTAGCGCCGTCTTGTTTGCCTATTTCTTAATCGTAAGTCAAAGAACTGCTCCAGGACTTATTACGGAGCAAATCATGAATGATTTTCATATTTCAGCCTCAACAGTTGGAATGATAAGCAGTATTCAATTTTTAGCATATGCAGGATTGCAAATTCCTGTTGGCCTATTATCAGATCGCTTTGGACCAAACCGATTTCTAATCGTTGGTACTTTGCTAACAGGACTCGGAAGTCTTTTTTATAGTATCGCACCTAATGAATATGTACTAATCACATCCCGTTTTATAGTTGGAGTTGGGGATGCTGCTATTTTTGTAAACTTAGTACTAATACTTAATGAATGGTTTAAAGGAAATGAATTTGTTAAATTGATGGGGATCGTTGCACTTATCGGCGGTATTGGATCGTTATCTGCGACACTGCCTTTTTCCTTGTGGATTACGAATGCTGGCTGGAGAATTCCTTTTTTAAGCGTCAGCATCATGTTGATTTTGTTCTCGTTCGTGCTTCATTTCGTATTAATCTCCAAGTCTAGAAGAATATTCAAACAAAATACTCCATCAAATCCGGATAAGCCTGTTAGAAGGGAAAGTGTCTGGAATATTCTCCGGCGTGTTGTAACTACCCGACAAGCTTGGGCCACCTTTCTTTGTCACTTTGGCGTAGTCGGAACGTATGTTGGCTTTATCGGTTCATGGGCTGTACCTTATGGCATGAATGTCTTTGATTTAACACGCTCTAGTGCGAGTCAAATTGTGATGTACGCATTAGTCGGGACAATGATTGGAGGACCATTCCTTGGCTGGATTTCCAGCAGAACCGGTCAAATAAAAAAAACTTATACAATTGTCCATCTAATTGTCATTATTGGCTGGGTTGGATTATTCAGCTTAAACACAAGCCCGCCTTTCTTAATGGTACTGTTTATGCTCTTCATCTTAGGATTTGGTAATGGCGCAAGTGCCTTAACATTTGCCATTGTGCGCAAGTCGTTCCCAATTGAAGAAGTAGGTGTTGTAACAGGTTTCGCGAATATGGGTGGTTTTTTAAGTGCTGTGTTATTGCCAATCTTTTTTGGTCATGTATTAGACTTCTTTCCGAAGGAGTCAATCAGTCTAGGCTATCATTACGGCTTTATCGTTCCAGTTATATTCTCATTATTCGGCCTTGTAGGCATACTATTAGCGAAGGAAGAGAAGGTTGCTGGCAGTAAAAAGGTTTTAAAAACCTCATAACAACGCGTAAAGGGGACTCCGAATGGGCTCCCCTTTTTTATTCTGGTTTAATCTCATTAAATTTGCATTTATAAACAAAGAAGTGGCTCAACAAATAAAAAACCGTCAGAATAATAAAGGAATACGTATACTGCCATTGGAGCTTTTTATATAAATCAATCATACTAAGCAACGGTAAGCCTATAAATGAACCAAAAGCTCCAAACCCTATAGCTTTAATAAATGGGTTTATCCTTGGCTTATATTGCAATAATAACATGACAACAACAGGCAACACCGAAAGCCGAAAGGAAAAATTAATCGTTGCAACCGGTAAAACCTTTATTGGATAGGACCAGCTTCCAAACATTACTCCAACCGTATCCAGTATTTCTGACATAACCATTACCAATAAGCCAGCAGCAAATAATCTACCTGAACTATTTTTATCACGAATAATGAGCCACACTGACCATGGGATAATAATCATGCCAACGGCGATCCACCACTGCCATGTAAATAAAAATGCGTGAAGGATTGCATCCACAATCATACTATTTCCTTCTGTAATTTTATCGTTAGCTTCATCAATAAGCCGCAAACCTTCTTGATATTTCATAGTATCCACCTTTAATAATTACTCATGATTTTGTGTTTGGAAGCTCTGATTTACTTTGCAATCTCAAGAAGAATTCCACTATTCCTTTTGACACAATTGTTATTAGTACATAGCCTAAGAAAATATAAAAGTAATTAGTTCCCTTACTTAAATAGAACAAATGAATTTCCACAAAAAATGGCTTTAACAAAAATGAAATAAGGGCAATTAGTAATAAGGAATGCAGGTAAAAGTTAGCCTTCTTTTTGAGCGTATATTGGTACATAAAGATAAAGAGAACAGGAACTAACGAACTGTCCATCCCAAAATGAATCGGAAGTGTGGGAATTGCTTTATACGGGTATCCGATATAATTGGCTCTTGTAGCCATACTATCGATATAAGCTGTCCACACATGTATATTAAATCCAAAGAAAAGCAATAAAAACAATCTTTTCCGATCAATAAATAAGCAAAGTATGATTAATGGCAGGATAATCATTAATACATTAAACCAAAATTGCCATGTATTAAAAGCAGAATACTCTAGCCAATATTCATTCCAAAGATCGAAGACTGCTTCTTGCGCCTCCTTTATTTCTTCATATTTCCTGGCTTGCTCTGTTAATATTACTGACATATTCTCCCTCCCTTTTTTCGCCAATATTCACATTTAAAAATTAAGAGTACTTTTATTATGCTACAGTGTGATTTCTCATATTCTTTTCCGTTTGTTTTTAGTTTCGACAACAAAAAAAGCTGCCAAACAAATGGCAGCTTTTACTTGTCTATAAGTGCAATACATGCATGATAAGAAACACTAATGGAGGAATCAGCAATGATGGCAAAAGATTAAGGGTATTGCATTTTTTTATTCCTAATATGCTTAGGCCTGAAGCGAGAATTAATATCCCCCCCACAATGGTAATTTCATTTAGTAGGGCATTGCTTAAGGAGTTTTCCATTAAGAGTGCTATTAAGTAAATGGAGCCTTGCCAGCAAAAAAGGACAATAGCAGCAACTGCTATGCCAATTCCAAATGTTGAGGCTAAAACAATGGATGTGATGCCGTCTAACATACCGTTTGCAAGCAAGTAAGTATAATCCCCTTTAAGTGCTGCTTCTACAGGTCCTAAAATAGACAATGATCCTATACAAAATAATAATATGGCTGTCGATAATCCTTCTGCTAAATTTCCTTTTGAATATTTATTGACTAAGGCATTGAATCTTGTTTCTAATTCAAGCTTTTGACCGATAATTCCTCCAATTGCAAGACTGACAATAAAGAGAACTGGATATTCACTTGAAGGTAAATGCTGAACGATAGCATTTATGCCTAATCCCATTGCAACTAACCCCATCGCCTGCATGAGAATGGAATGGTATTCATCCTTTATCCCTTTTTTAAAAATGCTGCCGATAATACTGCCTGCTATAATCATTCCGACATTGAAAAACGTTCCAAACATGTCTTTTCCCCTTTCAAACTTTAATGAACCTAAAATTAAAAATAAACCCTCAAGTAACTAGAGGGTCAAGAAAAAAATTATCTTTTATATGGCAGCAATATTTCTGTTACATATTTTTCCACGTCATTTGTTAACCCAGAGTCAATGATGGTAATTTCAATTGAATCACCAATAAGTTTGTAATCGCAATCCTTTATATAAGTAAGTAATCTTTTATAATGATGGGCAGCTTCCATATGGGTACCTTTAAAGCGAATTCTAAGATACTCTCTCGCAGGTATCGTTATTGAGTCAGAATCGATTTGATCTCCCTCCTCTAAAACCATAAACACACTTGAATATGTAGAAAAGTTGGCAGCTTCTAATTGAGGCATAGAAATAGATATTCCTATCTTCCCTAAAAACACACCCCCGTTTATGCCGAAATTACTTCTTAGTTCTGTTATAGGGTGCTCAAGATCTTCCCCAAGCACATATTGATGTCTTAAGTAAGCTAATCGCATCTCAGGCAGCTTTATCTCCGTAATCTCGTCAAGTGGTGTATGGACAGCATCTTCTATCTGCATAATTCGATGAGAGATTTTTTTTTCAATTATCTCCAGATCTCTTTTTTTCTTTGCCACTTCATCCTGTTGTTCTTTTAGCATGCTAACAAGCGAATCAATATCTCGAAGTGTAAAAAAATCGATAATTTTGCTTATAGGTAAATCCAATGCTCTTAAGTATTTAATTGAATTTAACCGTTCAAATTGCTGTGTCGAATAATAACGGTAGTTTGTTTTTTCATCTATATAGGCTGGATGCAGTAACCCTATTTCATCATAATAACGGAGTGTCGCCACTTTAATATCAAACAGTTTGGACACTTCGCCAATTGTAAAATAATCCTTCATAAAGATACCCCTTTACTGTTAATCCTAAAAAAACTGCACCCTTACATTGGTTTCTCTCCAATCAGAGTGCAGTACTTTATTATTTTTGGATACTACTGTAATTGTAGTCAGAACGATCTACCGGAGTAAAGCTCTTCGGTGTGTAAAAGCGTAGTAAATCACCATTAACTACCTTATCGGAAAGTCTTAATGTTTCCTCCACGCTCGCTTGATAATCCTTCGCTTTTTCAAGTAATTCCTCATCATCAATTAACTCACCTGATTTGGAATCATAGTATATACCATCTGTTAATGTAAATTCAGGACTGACAAATTCTCCGTTCCGGAATGGGATTACTTCATCATGCTCATCCGAGAGAATATCTGTCCCAAAATGGATGTAATCCTTCGTATTAACACCTAACAAATGTAACAATGTTGGCAGAAGATCAATTTGACCAGCATATTGATGCATTGTTCCGCCTTCCATTCCTGGAACCCGAATCAGAAGTGGAGTACGTTGCAGTCCGGCACTTTCAAAGGAATTTACTTCTTTACCGATAACCTTTTCCATTGCTGCATTATGATTTTCAGAAATACCATAATGGTCACCATACATAATAATAATGGAATTGTCGTATAGGCCTTTTTCTTTCAGGTCTGCGAAGAATTGCTCCATCGCTTCATCCGCATAACGTGCTGTTTGAAAGTAGTTATCTACAACCTTATTGCCAGTATTGTTTGGTGCGATTGTTGCTTCCTCTTGTTTCATTGTAAAAGGATAATGATTTGTCACTGTAATGAATTTCGTATAGAAAGGCTGACTCATCGAACTCAAGTACGGCATGGATTGCTCGAAGAACGGTTTGTCCATTAAACCATAGTCTGCCAACTGTTCAGGATTCATGTCATATGAATTTGAATCATAAAAGCTGTTATATCCAAACGATTTATAAATTTCATCTCGATTCCAAAAGCTACCAGTATTTCCGTGGAATACAGCCGACGTATAACCAAGCTGACCTAATACTCCAGGAGCTGCCTGGTATGTGTTCAAGCCTTTTGTAGTAAAAGCAGAGCCTTGTGGAAGACCGTATAAGGAATTCTCAATCATAAATTCAGCATCTGCTGTCTTTCCTTGGGCTGTTTGGTGGAAGAAATTATCGAAGTACAATGTGTTTTCTTCCTTTGTCAAAGAATTAAGAAATGGAGTTGCTTCTTCCCCGTTTAATTCATAATTAATAATGAAATTTTGAATTGATTCCATATGGACATAAATAACATTCATGCCCTCTCCGACACCAAAATACTTAGCATTTGGTTCTGCATAATTTGATTGAGTATAATTAATAACTTCCGCCATATCATCTGTATCTGCAAGAACACGCTGAGCTGAAGCCTTTGTGCTTTGCACTGCATCATATATGGTATAATTATACATCCCTAAATATTTAACAATATAATTTCGATCAAATCCCCTTGTCAATAACTCAGGACGGTCTACTTCAGCTAATGCTAAATTCATGCCTGAAATTCCTAAGGCAATGCCGAAAATACTTAGACCTTGTTTAAAGCCGATGGGCTTAACATTGACTTTCACCCTTTTAAAAACAAGCAATAAAACTAGCAGCACACTGTCAATAAAAAACAAAAAGTCTAATGGCTTTAATAATGAATATATACTGCCGCTGACATCTCCAAAGTTTTGCGTTTGAGTAAGTGTCGGCAATGTAATAAAATCATTAAAAAAGCGATAGTAAAGTGCATTCGCATAAAGCAGGAATGAAAGGACAAAATCAATAACAATTAGCATAACATATTTTTTTCTGCCTTTGAATGTAAGGGCTAACCCCAGAAATAAAAGGGATGAACCAAGCGGATTTAAGAAAAGCAAAAATTTCTGAAGTGAATTACCTAATCCTAAATCAAATTGCGTCAGCTGTACCACATATGTTTTAATCCATAGCAGAAACACTGCAGCAAAAAAGAAGTATAAATATTGTTTATTTGTGTCTTTGTACATATTTAAATTTTTTATTTTTAACACCAACCTCTATCTTTTATATCCGTCTCCATATGAATTTTTTTATCATTTACAAGTGTACCATTTTTGGTCTAGTAAATTATATAGGATGGAGAGTGTGAGAAAATGGGATACACCTAATAATTCCGAAAAATTATGCTTTGGTACATACCTCCATAACCACTGCTTTTTATTCACTATTAATCCCTTTATTAATTATACGTAAAAAAGAAGTAAAAAGTTTCACTACAATTTCTTCCATATAATTAGTTTCCATCTATTGTAAGCGAATTCCATAGCATTATAACGTATTATACGATATGGCAGCATATTGTTCCACTATCCACCTATAAAAGTGTAGAAGCAGCTGGGTCAAAAGCATAACCACCATAGATTAATCCGAAACAATTTAGGGAGATTCCATGTATATATTCATGTTTAGTTTATCTGTAAGGGATATGGTTTTCGAATATTAATTATTAGAAGACTTAGGACTATGGAGAGTAGCACTCAAACTGAAGAATGGAAATAGATCTGATAGCATGCTGCTATTAACCGAAGTGGAAAACAGGGGCTGAGAAATAAGGTGGCAAATCTGAAACAAACCCGACTATTTAATCGTTAATAGTTCGGTTTTAGTGTTTTCAATTTTAAAAATCTCAGTGGAATGGAGCGGAGGCCACTCGACTCTTGCGGGAAATAGAGGAAAGGATGAGACACCCCGCAATTGAAGCCAGGGAGTCTCAAGCTTTGCGCGCAATGAAACGATTTGAAGTCTTATTCTATTTACAATCCAAAGCTCCATTGTTTCAGGGTTAGATGTAATTATTTATTATTCGAACCTCTGTGCCTTATGCAATTTCCCAGTAGAATGGGTCACCTAGTGCAGACCAGTCATCAGCATATTCGTCCTCTGTTAATAGGCACTCATCTAATTCTTTTCTGATTAAATCGACATCTAAATCCATTCCAATAAACACTAATTTTGTGTGACGATCTCCATGGTCTTTGTCCCAGCTATCAATCAATTGGGGGTTTGTTTGCATTATCTCCTCTTGCCTGTCTTTAGAGAGGGAAGCAACCCAATAGGAAATAGGCTCGACTTTCACAGAAGGACCAGCTTGTGAAAGAAGGATAGCTATATTATTACGAGATGCACACCATGCAATCCCCTTTGCACGGACTATTTGCATGGGCATTTGTCCGCACCACGCATTAAATCGTTCTGAATGAAATGGCCGTCTGCTATAATAAACGAAGGAGCTCACTCCATATTCCTCTGTTTCTGGCGTATGTTGTGCAGGTCCTGCGTTTAACTCCTTCAGCCACCCAGCAGAAAGACTCGCTTTCTCAAAATCAAATAAATTGGTATGTAAAATTTCTTTAATATCTATTGAACTATTTACAGTGCGAATAATTTTTGCCTCAGGCTGTAGGCTTCTTAACACCTTTTCTAAACTTTCAATTGCTTCCTCTGATACTAAATCACATTTATTCAATAACAGAATATCGCAAAACTCAATTTGGTCTATCAAAAGATCTGCAATATTACGCTCATCATCCTCGCCAACTGCTTCTTTTCGGTCTAGTAAGGAATCTCCAGATTCATAATCATGCCAAAACCGATTAGCATCCACAACTGTTACCATTGTATCTAATTCGCAAAATTTCGTAAGATCAATCCCCAGCTCCTCGTCAATATAGGAAAAGGTTTGAGCAACAGGAATTGGTTCACTGATTCCTGAAGATTCTATCAGGATATAATCAATATCTCCTTCCTTAGCAAGCCTTTCTACCTCTTCTAGCAAGTCTTCTCGTAATGTGCAGCAAATGCAACCATTAGACATTTCAACTAGCTTTTCCTCTGTTCTGGAAAAGCCACCTTGTGTCTGGATGATTTCACTGTCAATGTTAACCTCACTCATATCGTTAACAATAACTGCTACCTTCAGCCCTTCTCGATTATTTAACACATGATTAAGCAAGGTAGTTTTCCCTGAACCTAAATAGCCACTTAGCACTGTTACAGGTATTTTTTTCATTTCTCATCGCCCTCTTTTTCATATTTTATGTATATGGATTAATTCACAAAAACAAACGACCATTTACTTTTTGTTTTATTTTTGGCTGCTGGCTTGTAATCTGTCATATCAACCCATTTTATTTGTTTGTATCTCTCTATCATTGCCCGGTCAATTTCTCCTTGTGCTTGATCAATTACTGCTTTAATATGTGCTACCTTCAGTGAAAAATGCTCTGCCGCTTTTCTTATAGGAGGTTTTTCACTCATTAGTTTAATAAAATGGCTTTCATTTACTGCCATCCTTTCTAATTCATCCTCTTCGAATTCAATGAATTGGTAAATTTCTCGCATTGTTGGCGGCAGGCTTTCAATTGTACTCCTATAAAGGAACTCAACCAGAATAGGATTAATCAAATTCATATCCATAACATCCTCCAGTAAAGATATTCAAGCCGTCAATACTAGATATGACGGCTGTTTTTATTATTACCAGCTAGCCTTTTTCACACCAGGAATTTGTCCTTTATGTGCATATTCTCTAAAAGCAATCCGCGACATTTTGAATTTTCTCAAGTAACCTCTTGGTCTTCCTGTCACTTCACATCTGTTTTTTAATCGTGTTGGCGAAGAATCTCTTGGGAGTTTTCTAAGTGCCTCATAATCCCCTTTTTCTTTCAACTCCATTCTTAATGCCGCATATTTTTCTACCATAACTTGGCGTTTTTTTTCTTTTACTACTTTAGACTTTTTTGCCATTCCATTCATCCCTTTCTTAATCGTAATTATTACGATTTAAAATCTATACTTTTCCATTAACCATTTAATTTTTACTTTGTTTCTCTATGCAGTGTCCTTTTTTGTAACCGAGGGCAATATTTCATAAACTCTAAACGATCTGGATTATTCCGCTTGTTTTTGGTTGTAATATAATTCCTGTCCCCAGTTTCTGTACATGCTAAAGTAATTTTTACTCTCATTATAATTCCTCCTAATCATAATACCGATAAGTGATTATCAGTTGCTTACAAATCGTAATAATTACGATTTGTTGTTATATAAATATATATTTTAGTTGAGTAAAATGGTATTTGCAAGTCTTTTAACTAAAAAAAAACGATTTTTATATCTCTTCCTTATTCCAATCATAAAAAAAGATCAGCTTTACATGTCAAACTGATCCTTTTCTTTCTATAACCAACTGCCCAAGTCAGATTCTATTAAATGAAGCTCATTAAGTGGCAAGGGCTTGCTGTAGTAGTAGCCTTGTGCTTTTTCACAATTCATTTCTTTTAATATATTCACTTGCTCCTCTGTCTCAACTCCTTCGGCAATAACCTTCAGACCTAGATTATGAGCCATTACGATAATTGTGGAGGCAATACTGCAATCGTCCATATTTTCCCCGATGTTTTGAATAAAGGATTTGTCTATTTTCAGATAATCAATCGGAAACTTTTGCAGATACTGCAAAGAGCTGTAACCAGTTCCAAAATCATCGATAGAAATTTCTACTCCTAAATCCTTCAGTTGATAAAGAATTTGAGTGGCTTTTTCAACATCCATTGTCATGCTTTCCGTAATTTCCAGCGTAATGTAGGAAGGATTTATACCTTCCTCAGTTAAAATGCTTGCCACTGTAGAAACAAAGCTACTGTCAAAAAATTGCCGTAAAGATAGATTGACAGAAAAGTTCATTGGGGAAAGGCCCCTTTCTTTTCTTGCTTTCAGTTCCTGGCAAACCTTCCTTAGCACCCATTCACCAATCGGAATGATTAAACCAGTATCTTCCGCAATTTTTATGAACTTTTCAGGTGAAATAAGACCCAGCTCTGGATGCTGCCACCTAATTAAAGCCTCAGCACTTGTAGCAGTATTCGTCTTTAAATCTACTATTGGTTGAAAATGTAGTTTAAAATGCTTAGAAATATCAGCCTTTCTTAACTCCGTTTCTAAAAGAAACAGGTCAGATGACTGAAAGTCGAACTTCTCATTGTAAAATTGATAATTATTTCTTCCTTCTTTTTTTGCTTCATACATAGCGATATCTGCATTTCGAATCAATGTCACATTATTTTCACTATCCTTTGGATACATAGCAATCCCGATACTTGGTGTAATAAAAATTTCATGTCCATCAATAAGAAATGGAGAGGAGAGGATTTGGATGATTTTTTTTGCTTTTTTTCTTACTTCCTCTTCCGTAACATTTCTAAGCAGTACCGTAAATTCGTCCCCGCCTTGTCTTGAAACTGTCTCCTTTTTTTGAATGCATTTATTTAACCGCTCTGAAAACTGCTTTAAAAGAATATCTCCCACATGATGACCAAGTGTATCATTAATAAATTTAAAGCGATCCAGATCCATAAATAGCAGTGCTAAATGTTGATTATTATTAGCAGGCTGAAAATCAGCAATCGCGACTTTCAGCTTTTCCTCAAAGAAGCGTCTGTTAGGCAGCCCTGTCAGCTCATCATGGTAAGCCAGATGCTGGATCTTATCTTCTGCCATACTTCTTTGAATGACTAAACTCGTCAGATATGTAGCTTCTTCAATAAGCTTTATATATTTAGGGTTTGGAGTATTTGGTTTTGAATGATAAATCGCAAAGCAGCCAATAACATTATTAAAGCTATCAAATACCGGTGTTGACCAACAAGCCTGCAGTCCATGTGATAACGCTTCATCGCGGAAATCCTCCCATAATGGATCAACAGCAATATCTGAAACAATAATCCGCTGCTTAAAATAAGCTGCTGTACCGCAGGACCCGCTGTTTGGGCCAATGGAAATACCATCGATGAAGGCAGCAAATTCACTTGGCAGCTTTGGCGATGAAGCCGTATATAATTTGTTTTGTTCTTTGTCAGCAATCATGACTGAACAGCGACTATCCTTCGCAACTTTTTCCACTATCGAAACAATCTCATCTAAAATGGTTGTATAATTTGTGCCATCCACTATCATTTTGAGGATTTTATTTTGTTCCTTTACAAGAAACTCCATATAATTTTGCTGTGTGACATCTTTGGCAACACCTACAATCCCCATTGGCCTTTTAGCTCTAAAAATTGGCACAGCAACTATTGATAAATCAATCTTTTCTCCTTGTTTATTACGAATAGATACCTCAACACTATCCTTATCGCCATTTAGCAAGCCTTCCAGTTTTTTTATTGTTGCTTCCCTATCCTGTTTCTCAATTAAATCCTCATACGACAAATGAAAAAACTCTTTATCAGAGTAACCTGTCAGGATTTCCGCAGCCGGATTAACCAATAGGAACTCACCGCGCATGTTTAAAGCAAAACAAGCTTCACTATTATAGTTAAATAGTGATTTATAAGTATCAAATAACGAATTTTCACTTACTGGATTATCCATATTGACCTCTTCCTTCTTTACAATACAATCGTTTAATAATACTCTTCATTCTTTTATCGGTTGATTTACTATAATTTTCACATGAATATACAACTAATGGTGGAAACAGCCATAAATGGAAATAGAAAAGAGCTGCCATTCGGCAGCTCTCTATTAAAAAACTATTTCTTGCAAGTCTGTATCTACTTCTGCAATTTCGGATAATAGATTATCAGAAGTATATTTAAAAGCAATTCTATTATTATTTTTATCCTGGTAGTAAGATAGTCTGTATTTGTTAGCTTCTGTTGGATCTGCTTCAAAATACTTTGAGAAACCGTCAGTATCTGTCAATATGAATCCAGCTTTGCTATTGACTATAGCATCTTTTAATTGTAGATACTTACCTTTAGGCGAAGTATATACACCAGTACTAGAATTATAAACAAACTCATGTCGAGTACCATCTTCATCAAAGTAATAAAATCTGAAGAACCAGTTGATTTCTTTACAAAATATTCGTTTCCATCAAATGTCCACCCTTTACCTAATGCAGAAGTTTGGCTTGATTTGGAGTTATAATATCTACTAAAATCAAAATCTAATACTCCTCGTGCATATAAAGAATGGTCGTTAAAGCTTAGGTTAACGTTCCCTGTTGTTACGTTAACTGATGCTGTAGTGTTACCCATTGTGTGAGTTCCAACAGTATAGTAATCTTCTATCCCAGCTAATTCATCATTTGGAGCAAAAGAGCTAGTGATTGTTGAAGATGCTGCGCTTAAACCTCTTGGTCCATCAATTTTATCCCTTTCACTTGGTGGTTCTGTATTATCGTTTATTGTATAAGCTCTTACTCTTACTTCATAACCCTTTTTAAGTAAAGATGAGTCAGTATCCTTATAGTACGGGGTAGGATCCATTGGAAGATAGTCTACATCAGGGAATAAACTAAAAGTTTCTCCATCTTTATCTTTCAAAGTAGACCAAGACGTGACATTCCCAACATCAAAACTTTGATAGCCACTTCCATCATTGATTTCTACGATGTAGCCCCCAGCATCGGTTACCTTATCCCATTTAATATTAAGAATTCCACGATTATTTACATCATCCACAATTTCATTTGTTACGGAGATATCTTTTACTGTAGGTAAAGGTATATATCCGTACTGAGAATCAGATTGAATAGTATCTCCTAAAGCCGATTCTGCTTTAACTCTAATAGAATAGCGTTTGAACATGAAATAATCGCCTGAATTTAGATAAATAGAGTACGGATTAATAGTAAGTTCTGCACCCATTTTATCTTTATGAAGAGCATATTTTCCTGCAGCAATTTCTGCGTCAGTTGGCCATATTTTTTGTCCTTTGGTTGACCATTTTGTTACATTCCCAACCGAATACTCTTCGTATTTAACACCATTGAGGATTAGAACTTTATATCCTGTAGCACCAGGAACCGAATCCCATGAGATATCAAGCCATCCTCTTCCTTTATTCACAGAATCATTTTCAGCATAAGAATAGGCTTTTACTGTCGGAATATCAGGTATATCTACCAAATTAGCTGGAATTGCCTTTTTCACTTCAGAAGATAGAGCACTTGACCCATTTTCATATATAGCCTTTACTTTAAATCCATATTCTTTTCTTGTTGTTGAAGTACCATTCTTTGCCGAATAAAAAGCACTTGGATCTACTGGAAGTTCAAACCTGTACCATCAAGTTTGTAACTACTGCTTGTAGAGTAAGGTGATTTAGGAAACATTTTTTTATTTTTTGAAGACCAACTTGTCCCTGAACCTGTATATACAGTCTCAAAACTTTTTCCATTATACATTTGTAATTCGTAAGATTTAGCTCCATACATAGAAGGCCAGGTAACGTCTACGGAACCTGTTATTAAAGGAGAAGAGTCAACTTACATAAAATATTTTACTATTACAGGGTAGACATGGAGATTTGGAGATATCATCAGTTGACAAAATGTCAACGTTAATTAAAATTGGGTATAAAGTATCATGATTTAAATAGATTTGATATAATTTTTTTCGAGTATGAGAATTCAATTTATGTAAAGAGAATTATAGGAATGTCTGGTGAATAATTAAGTATAATTAATAATGAAGTTTATATAAATGGGCAAAAATTAGACGAAAATATAGAGTTAATGCCATATAGGTTCACTGAAGATTTTGAAGTTATTATACCAGATAATTCTTATTTCTTATTAGGAGATAATAGAGATGTGTCTGTAGATAGCCGCATGATTGGAAATATAGAAGAGATGCAAATTATCGGGAAATTTATTGTTGTTTTATAACATATATATATGGGAGTGTTCTTTTTGAAAATCATAGTGCCTATTTTTTTAATGATTATTGCTTTTATATTCATTTTATTAATATTAGGTTATAAAAAAGTGTTTTTGTGGTTAAAAAAATAATTTTTGAAGAAAATGATAATAAGGATTGATCCTTTTGATCCTTTTGATCCTTTGATTGGAAATTGCAGAAATTATTTTATTGAAGAGTAGCAAAGGCTACTCTTTTTTATTTTTACAGACTTTTTGTGAAAGTTCCTCTACCATACTTGCTTAGACATATCTTGTCATAGCAAAGAAAACTATAACGGTCAGCCCTCAAATTAATTAACTGTACTTATTCTACAATTTGTAATGCAATATAGTCTCCTAAGAAATATAAGAAAAGAGCAATAATGTTTATTGAATCAATGCCCCTGATTATTTAAGTACATTTCTATACTGTGGTGAAAGTACTTTTTCATTTTAATATTTCTATAGAATTAGGAAAAAACACCTTAAACGCTTTTCTATTCAATCTATTTTTACCAGTCCACCAACAAACTGGGTATGTCCAATTATATTTATAGTGATTAGGCTCTTCTCTTTCAACAAATGGATTAAAATATTAATAAAAGCTAGATATTCCTTATTAGAATATATTGAACAATAATCTAATATTTTAAGTAAATACTTCACTTTTCTCTTTATTTGATTTAATAAATTTAGTAATTAATATTCTATTCAAGATTTCATAAGCTTCTGAAGTATCAGCCTTTCTTTCATCGGGTGGAACAAATTCTAATATTCCTCTATATTTGGAATCTCCCTCCATAAGTCAGCCAAATTTTTCTTCTCTTATTCCACTTATAGAGACAGTGGAATATTGATAATATTTGGTTATAAAAATGACATTGTTAGGACGAGGGTCCAAGTAATAAGGCTTATTGTTATCTCTTGCTACTGCTCTCTCTAAATCTAAGTGTCTCCATCTGAATATACAGGGGCGACAGATAAATTGTTTGGTTTGGGTAGTATGATAGATCGTTAAGCAGAGATATACGTTTATAATATGGTTCATTTAGTAATGTATTGTCGTAGTGCTCTAGTTTTGTACATTAATTCAATAATTAACTCGATTTAGATAGTAATAAGTAATGCAACTGGTTTGTTTTTATTTTTTCTTCTCAGCTGCGTATTCATTTACATATCTAGCTGCAAATACAGTACTCTTATCTATTGTTGATATACTAGTTTTCGTTTTATCCTTTCTGGTACTAATTACATTAGAAAAGAAGACTTCTAATAATACACAAAATCAGAGTAATTAATAAAAGTAGCTATTATAGTTTATAATAATATTAATATGTCAACTAATGTTCTTCATGTATAATTCTTTGCCTAGATTCAATGGGCAAGACTGTTCAGCCTCCTTATTTCTAATTTAATTAAGTCTGCGTGAAATTTCATGCTCCCTCAAATGCATGCCTGATTATGTACATGAGTATATTTGGTCTAAACGAAGAGCTAAATATTCTCCCTCTTCTCTATTAGGATATGTACATGAATACTTAAAGTTTTTTAACTAAAACGAAGACATTAGAACAGAAAAGGAAAAAACCAAGTCTCCCCCTGCCCCTATTTGTCGCCGGAGCAAAGATGCAGTAGATAGCAATATAAATGCATTAAAATCCCTCTTTAGCTACTTAACCACAAAGACGGAAAATGAAGATGGAGAATGTTATTTTTATCGAAATGTCAAGGTAATAAAGAAGATACGGTACTAGTTCTACAAGCTGCACTTGAGGAGTTAAAAGCCTATCTGAGAGTCCGACAAGAAACGTTTAACACAAAGGAATCGGATATCTATGTATTTGTGAGTAAATATAAAGGCGGCATGGTCCAACCTCTCTCCGTTAGGTCAATACAGACTTTAGTTAGTAAATATACCAAAGAATTTTATGCCCAGAATGAATTTAGTACTGGTAAAGGTTTAAGTCCTCATAAAATGAGGCACTCGTTTGCTAATGACTGGATACTTCAAGGTGGAGATATAATCACACTTAGAGATCAGTTAGGGCACAGCAGCATTGAAACAACTTCAAAGTATACAAACCTCTCAAGGGATGAAGGTAAAAAGATTATTGAGAAGATGGAAGAAAATCGAAATAAATAACCTCTTCCCTCTTTTTAAGTATATTTTTAAACAGTAATTTAAAAGATCGGAGTAATATAATGAGCCAAATATCATTCGATGAATTGTTCCAGGAAGAAAAAAAGCAGGAAAATACAATAAGCGATATTCCCTCTCCCCTACAAAATGTTGATCCCATATCCATCCATATGTAGTACCGTCTTTAATTTTATACCAAGTACCTTTTTGCTCTACCACTTCAACTATGTCATTGAATTTTAAATGTTTATAAGTATCCGAACTTCCACTATCACTTATGTGGACAGCAGCTTCGTCTTTAGTAACCCTTAATTTGTAAAGAATCTTTTCTGGTGTTAAATCGGTGGATACATATTGATCCCATATCCATCCATATGTGGCGCCATCTTTAATTTTAAACCAAGTACCTCTTTGTTCTACCACTTCTACTATGTCATTCAAGTTTAGGTGTTTATAGGTTTCCGAACTACCGCTATCACTTGTATGAACAGCTGCCTCATTCTTTGTAACCCTTAGTGTGTAACGAAAAAACAAGAGTCGATACTATTCATGCATTAGAGAACTATCGCAGGCAAGAATAATTTGTTAACGGCTCTAAAAAAAGTCGTAACCAAACTCGTAACCAAAAATTAAAAAGCACTTCCCTCGAAAAAGAGAAGTGCTTTGAAACGTTGATATAACAATGATTAACGTTTGCTAAACTGTGGTGCATGACGATCGCCTTTAGGAACCTATTCTTTAATTGCTTTTAAATGCCAGCAATAGCTTTGAAAGTCTCCTTGCAATTCTATTGGTATGCTCATTCCAGCATATGTGAGTTCGTCTCCACCATAGATAATATCTGTACCGTTTACTTGATATATTTTCTGAACATCAACCCCTGTTAATTTCAGAACAGAAGCTGGGGCTGCTGGTTCTGCGAGCACCCTAAAATAATAAACAATCATTTCTGTTTTGTCTTTATTGGTAAACAGCCATGCTGTTTCATTTCCTTCAAATGGACTTTTCAAGCGGTAAAAATCACCAAACTGTATGAGCTTGCGAATTTCCTTATAGCTTGACACTTGGTTTTTCACTGCAGTTTTCTCGTCTGCTGTCAGCTTCGTCAAATCTAGTTCATAGCCAAAGTTGCCGGACATAGCAACATGTCCGCGCATTTCAATAGAAGCTATTCGCTGTACCTGGTGATTTGGAACGGCAGAGACATGTGCTCCAATAGAAGAAACCGGATAAACCAAGCTTGTTCCATATTGAATTTTCAGTCTTGAGACTGCATCAGTATTATCGCTGGTCCATGTTTGCGGCATATAATAGAGCATCCCCGCATCAAACCTTCCACCACCGCCTGAGCAGCTTTCAAAAAGGACATGTGGAAAATCTCCAGTAATTTTCTCAAGTATCTTATATAAACCAAGCATATATCTATGTGCCGTTTCTCTCTGTCTGTCCGCGGGAAGCTGAGCTGATCCAATTTCTGTCATATTACGGTTCATATCCCATTTTACATAGGAAATCGGGATATTTGTTAAAATGTCGCTAACTCGTTTTATAATTTCTTTGCGAACATCTTCCCTCGAAAGATCTAACACTAATTGATTGCGGCTTTCTGAGGATTCACGTCCTGGTACATGAAGACACCAATCTGGATGTTCACGGAACAAATCACTGTCAACAGAGACCATTTCCGGTTCGAACCATACGCCGAATTGCATACCTTTCTCTTTTACTTGAAGGGCCAAGTTATCAAGTCCGTCTGGAAGCTTACGAAGATCGACGAACCAATCACCCAAGGATGACTTATCATTATCTCGCTTTCCAAACCAGCCATCATCAAGAACGAATAATTCGATACCTAATTCTTTTCCAGCATCAGCTATTTCAAGGATTTTGTCTGCAGTGAAATTAAAATAAGTGGCCTCCCAGTTGTTAACCAATATCGGACGTTCCTTGTCCCTAAACTCTCCTCTTACTAAACGTGTTCGATACAGGTCGTGAAAGGTCCTCGACATATCCCCAAGCCCTGCTGATGAATACACCATAACAGCCTCAGGTGCTTGAAAAACTGCTCCCGGATCAAGCTTCCAGCTGAAATCAAACGGATTAATTCCCATTGTGACCCTTGTGTTTCTGAATTGATCTACCTCCGCTTGTGCCAGAAAATTGCCGCTGTAGACAAAGTTAAACCCATATACCTCACCTGCATGTTCTGTTGCGTCCTTCCTAAGCAAGGCGATGAACGGGTTATGCTGGTGACTGCTCGAACCACGTGCACTTTCAATTGATTGGATGCCATGTCGCAATGGCTGTCTTTCTATATGACGCTCTCTTACATGTGCTCCATGAAGATGCAGAAAATCAAAGTCAGCCTCCCGAAAATCTACACAAAGACTCTGAACATTTAAGAGCTTGAGTGAGGTATTGCCATCATTAACAATTTTCACTGATCTGGTAATCACATTAAAATGGTTGAACACCGTGTAGCTTAAAATGACCTTTAACCCGATTAGCTTATCAATCATTGTGATTTCCAATGTTTCCGCTTCTTCTTCCTTTTCAACATATGTAACAGGAAGCCCATCTAACGGCATTTTCCCTTTATGAATAGTATGCGAATCGTAACGCAAATCGGTCACTGTCGATCCATTCTCCAGCTGAATTTGATAGGCTGGCTTTCTAAAATCAGAGTTTCCATATTGCGGATATTCTTGCGGCAATGTATCAAGTGAAAAAGTTCTGTCCTCCTTATGCTGATAAGGATTTCCCGAAAATCCTCTGTCCATTTGCTGCAAATAGTTAGGATGATGGTATTCCTGAACCTTTCTGCCCCAATAAAGATGAACTAAATAACCGTCTCTGACCACTTCCATAACATAACTTGTATCTTTTGCTTTTAAATGAAAAATTTTCCTCTTCGCATCAAAAAAAATCCCCATAAACGGCCAACTCCCTCTATTAATAGTCACACTGTTTTCTTTTCCAAAACATTTATATAATAGATAATTCGCTATACTGATTTTTTTGCATCACTTACACTATCACGAAACACTAGTTCAGTAGGTATTGTCACTTTCATTGGAACACTTCTGCCATTCAATCTGTCATAAAGCAGCTTTACCGCTGTTTTCCCCATTTCCTCCCCATATACTTTTACAGTAGAAAGCCGCGGGTTCATGAATGCAGCTGCTTCAATATCATCAAAGCTGAATACAGAGATGTCCTGCGGTACGTTTATATCATTTTCATGCAATGCACGAAGAACACCTAAAGCCATCGGGTCACTTGCAACAACAATAGCTGTTGGAATTTGGTTGGAGTCAATGAGTTGCTTTGTTAAGGAATAGCCTCCACTTGGTCCCCAATCTCCTTCAAGCACGTGACAGATTAACCCGTTCTCCTTCATAACGTGTTCATACGTTTTTCTTCTTATATCTACCTTTGCAGCTGTATGAAGATTGCTCACACTAAATACCTTTCCCTCTCCTCCGATATAGGCAATATCTGTATGCCCTAATTCAAAGAGATGATTAAGCACATTCCGTGTTGCTCCTTTCAAGTCTGCAACAACAACATCAATATTCGAAACTGCTGGCACTTGATCTACGGCAATAATATGCTCGTTTTCCATATATAGTGTTTGCAGATCCGCTATATCAATGTCGCCAATCACAATCAATCCATCTAACCCAACAAGACCTTCTGATGAAACGGGAGTGTTTCCGACTGTCATCATTACTGCAAGATTAATAGAAAATTGACTGCAAATGGTTTCTACACCAAGGCGGATGGATTGAAAATAAGGATCAATTGCTTCATCATTCAAAAAGATAATCCCGATTTGATAATTGTTTACTTTTTTTATTTCTTTCGTCTGCTTTTTTCTTACTGGTTTATAATCTAACTCACTTGCCACCTTCATTACACGCTTTTTCGTTTCCTCTGTTACAGACAGGCTTTGATCTTTATTAAGTATTCTTGAGACAGTTGCAGTAGAAACATTCGCTTTTTCTGCAATATCCTTTATAGTTGCCACTAGTTCACCTACCACCATTAGTTATATTAACTAAATATTCTAACGAAAATATAACATGGAATACGCTTACATTCAATAGATTCTTAAAAAAACACTTAAATATTTGTTCTTACACTTATTTTATAAGTAAAATTAGAATTTAATTACTAAATAAACGTAAAAAATATCAGGTTCTAATATAGATACCAATTCATATTTACTAAACATTTACTTACATTCAAGCATTTCTTTTAATGAATTTGAAAATTATAAAAAAATAAAGCGGTTTTCCTTTATATCGGAAAACCGCTTTATTCAGTATTTTGTTAAATTTCATGGAAAGTTATTTGGAAAATGGTTCCATTCTTTTTATCGCTTGTTACGCGCCATTTTCCTCCCATCTCACCAATTATTTGAAGTGTTACCATTAACCCCAGGCCTGTCCCTTTTTCCTTTGTTGAGTAAAAAGGCAAACCAAGCTTATCGATTTGGTCTGTTGTTAAGCCTTCTCCGTCATCTACAATAAAAATATCAACCTGCTTCTTATTCTGGCTGATTTTTACACTAACATTTTTCGCAGCTGCTTCAATGGAGTTTTTAATAATATTGATAAACATTTGTTGAATCTGGGATGAATTTCCCGAAATGACCGCTCGTCCATCTACTTCTAAGGAAATCTCCACATTGCTCATAAGTGCATAAGAAGATAGGGAGGAAATTGATTTTTTTGCTTCTAGCTCTAAATCCATAACACTATGTTTTTTTCTTGTTTGATTTTTTCCTAAAGAGAGATAATCAGAAATTATTTCATTAGCTCTATTTATTTCCTCTAAGCTTATTTTTAAATACTCTTTTTGCGGCTCTGATATATTATCAGCTGTATGGAGAAGCTGCAAAAAGCCTTTAATACTCGTCATCGGGTTTCTTATTTCATGTGCTACACTAGCAGCAAGCTCGCCAACAACCTGCATCTTTTCATTTCTTTGAACTTCTTTTCTTAACAGCACCTTTTCACGGTGTGACTCGATTAAGTAGATCGAAAACCAAGCTAGAATACCGTTGACTAGGATAAACAAAAGATAATTTAATAATATTGTCATAGTCATTATATCGTTACCGAATAATACCGCAATAAACGGCAGCATCGCAGAACAAATGGTAACATAAAAAACAGATAAATAAATTTTCTTCTTAACAGGCAAAGAATGAAACTTCTTCTGTGCAATGAAAATAAACATAATAGAAATCAGCATTGCGACAAAGGAGGGAATCATACCGACTCCACCAAATAAGGATCGAACACAAAAGAACGAAATCGAAACAAATAATCCTGCACCTGTTCCCCCGTATATAAACGCTAAATACCAAGGCACCACACGAGCATCAAGACGAACTCCATCAAGAATAATGGAAAAAGTAATGGATAGTGCCAGTGTAATAGTACAAAATAATCCCCACATGACTTTTTCCTTTTTATCGTCTATTCGGCCATTTGCTAACACTAAATAGAGAATAATAGGAATTTGAACGATTAACATTTGAAGCAGGAGCTGGTTGTATTGAAAATGCATTATAATCTCCTAAATTTTAACTAAACTTATTTCATGTCATACACACCATTATTATATACATATACTTATAAAATAGATAGAGAGATTATGAGTCTAACAGGTGCTCTCTAAGAGTCCTTTAAAAAAAGGGATTGCCTGCATGTTCAGGAATATCCCCTTAATAGTATGGAAGCCTTGCTTATCCCCCTGTATAAACACCTTCACACGTGCCTGCCTTTGGTTCATAATAACAGTGATTTTTATATTGACCTGATTGAGGCTGACCGTACCAAGTCGGGGGACATGGAGCATATGGATTAAAATACCAAAGAGCAAATTTTCCTGGATGATCTCGCCAATAATCCAAGTTCATTTTTGCTAATTTTTTTTCTGCTGTTCTCGCTCTTTGATAAAAAACATTGCCTTTTTGTACGGCTTCAAATGAATAATTATTTCCTTGAACCTGATATATAACCTGTGGAATTGTTCGCAATCCTTCAAAGTCGGAGCAATTTGCTTTCAGGCGGTTTACAATAACATTTCCAACGTATAACATTCCTTGTTGCCCTTCGCCTTCTGCTTCCGCTCTCATCATCCGAGCTTTTATAATTTACTCGCGGCATTTTCCCACCCCCAAAATATAGTATGAAAAAACGCACCTCTTCATGTCAGTGGTCAGGTTGTTTTCCTTAAGCTTTTAAAGACAAGAAAAAAGCCAAAGGTTTGTCTATTTTTACACGACAATGTCCTTTAGCAGCTTATGATATGATGGTATTAACCGCAAGCAGATTTTATAGAATTTCCCTTCGTTTCCTTCCAAACATCTTCATATTTATATCCAGTCAGGTCTTCTACTACTGCTTTTGTTTCTGGGTCAACCTCTCGTTTAGAACCGTTATTTTTTAATCGATCAATCTCTGCCACTAAAATTTGATGTGTATTTTTATTTAACTTAAAGGTAAATACAACTGCCAATGCTGCTATAAGAAGCAATGTTGAACCAATTACCATCGTATATACAATGGTTTGAACTGCCTGAGGTGTTTGCGTCGTTGCCCCAGCAGTGTAACCACCAAATTGTAATATAATCCCTACAAAGAAGGTTGCAAGCGCGACAGTACTTTTTCTTGTAAATGTCATTACTGCAGCAAAAACACCTTCACGTCGCTGTTGTGTTACAATTTCATCAATATCCGGAATAAACGGGAAAACATTCCAAGGAGTAAAGTCCAATATTGCTCTGCCTATTTGATAAAGAGCTGAAATAATAAATATGTACATTATCATCGAGTCTGGTTTTATAACATAAACTGCATAAAAGGCTGCTAAACACATAATCATCAAACTATAAGAAACCTTATATAAACTGTTTGGGCCAATTTTAATCATAAGGAACCCAGCAACAATTGTAATAGGAATACCAATGATGCTTAAAGAAAGCATATTTCCTGCTACTGACGAAGAAATACTTAATGCAAATACACAGAAATAAACAAACACAGCATTAAATACATCCTTTGCCGTATAAGAAAATAAATAGATCATTAAATGTTTTCTGAAACTTCTGATTTTTAAAGTGGAAATATACGCTTTTACCGTTTCGGAAAAGGCTGCAAGTAATTCTTTAGCACCTTTTCGTTCGCCTGTTTTACTTCTATTTATCCACTCTCGTTCTTCTTCAGGACTCAGCTGTTTTTCCCAAGTAACCTTATAAGAAATGAAGATACAAATGGCAAATATAATGGCAAAAATAACTGCATTAATAAAATAAGCATAGCCATTGTCTTCACCAAAGAACGCAATTAGTCTTCCAGGAATAAATGTCGCTAAAAACACGCCTAAACTGGACAAGAACATTCTGGCTGTCGATAATTTCGTGCGCCCATTAAAGTCTTTTGTCATTTCTGACGGTAATGTTTCCCATGGAATTAACACTAATGCCATCACTATTTCAAATAATAAATAACTAACTAAATAATACCAGTAATTCATGCCTGTTACCCATAGCAAAATATAAGTAAACATTAACGGAGCACCAATTAAAAGAAAGAATCTTCTCCTGCCGAATTTCCTGCCGATTTTATATTTATAGAAATTATCTGTTATGCTGCCAATAGCAAGACTGACAATCGCATCAACTATTCGAGCAATCGCAATGATAGATGCTCCCTCAACAGGAGTTAATCCAACAAAGGTTGTGTAGTAATACAGCAGCCATGCTGAAATAATGGTAAATGCTCCGCCTCCCATAATATCCGTTAATCCATAGCCTATACTTCTTGGGATTGTTATTTCTTTTGCATTGTTCTTCATGTATGCTCCTTCCCTTTCGATGCCTGTCCGAAAATAGTATGTATTTGCGCTCATGCACGCATTATTATCTTTTAGGATAGTTACTTATTCCCAACTAACTAGCTAACTAAACAAAAGAAGTTAACGCATACAGCAAAGTAGAATCTAAGCTTTGATAAAAGGAATGGAGTTTAATACTAGCAATCATACTGTACGGTTGATCAGAAATAACGCACGCAGTTTTAGTATTCTCACTTCTTTTTAAGATAAGATTTACAGTTTTCCGCGAATATACAGTAAAAAAAACGACTGCATAAGTAGTCGTTTTTCCTTCTTGCATAATTATTATCCTCGAAATATAATGCCATTGTTTCTTGGAAAGTTATACTGCAAATGAACAAACAAAGCGAGCCACAGCCATACATCCTTTTCGTAATGAGCCTCTACTTCATAACTTTGTTTATTGTTATTGCCCTGTTCAAATTTAGCAACAAACGCACTATTTTTTTGGATTTCAAATATTAAGCCATCATCGTCAAAAAACACTTGATATGTGTCATCATTGAAATGAAATTGATAGTAATACTTAGCTGATGCATTAAGATAATCAATATGAAATGTATGTGTCTCTCCATCATGAGTATAATTGACTTTTCTTTCTAGTACTTGATTACCTATTGTTCTAGGACGCGTATTGCATGTGATGGTGACAATATTCTCCTTGCGATTGTCCTGCAGGGTAATGCAATTTTGCCTTACTAGAACCTCTTTGTTTGAAAATAAATTGCCTTCTTCCTTTTTTCTAGAAAACAGTCCAAACGACAATTCAATTAATCCTATTTGGTTTGCTTGTGCATCTAAAATAGGAAAACCACTGTCAGTAGTCCTTTGCATAAGTGAATGGAACTTCCATGGAATAACAGAAATCATTAGAATACCTCCATTTGAGTGCTACTTTTTCTATTAATTTTTTTTGCTGATAGTAAGTATACGGATTAACATTGAAATGGGTTTCATTTTCTGCATTTACAGTAACAAAAAGAAAGATGCATAATCTAATATATATAAATGGTGAACTTAAAAAATGAAAATACAAAAAACGAACTATTAACCGATAAAATAGTTCGTTTTCACCTTAGACTTAAATCCTAATTTTATAGGCATAATTTCAATAGAAACAAAATATTCGTTCCTGCCAACATCAAAGACCTTTAATCAAGATTCCAATAATAAATACAAAACCAGCTGTCATAAAGATGTATGAAAGGGACTTGTTTTTTGATTTATGATCGTCAATCCCAAAAAAGACCAATGCCGTACCAAAGAGTAATACTGCAAGATTATATTGAAAAAAGACAATAATAATTGAAATGATTGCAATAACAAATCCAACAAGTTTCATTATTTTTTCTCCTAAAATTGATAATAAAAAAGAACTTCCACGTAGGACAGGTGGAAGTTCTTTTCTTGCCACATTTTTTATGCGACAGCTACACTATTATTATAACATGGTATTTATTGGTTTTTAAAGGAATAATTTCAATTTAATTCAAAACAAGTAGTAAGTAAACCTTTTACATGTCAATTTTCTGACGAAACCTGCGAAGGACATTTTATCAATTTATTGTACACTACTCTTAATCCTAAATAGCAAAGAAGGTAAACAGGCAAGGAATACCATAACCTCCACTCATAATGCTTCATAAATCCTGATAGAGATAGTAAATACTCAATTAAAAAAGATCCTACCGACCAAATAACAGCATACATAATATAATGGTTATTTTTTAAATAGTTTAAATATGTAATCGCAAGTAATGGAGGTATAAGTGTCACTAGAAAAAAATCCGTATACTCTACCTCTTTTGTTGGGCCGAAATCTACGTAATCTAGTTTTACGGCGATAAGAAAATGGGCAATCCAAGCACAATAGCTTACAACTGAAATGGCAAGGATATTTTCCCGCCACGTTAACCTTTTCGGCATAACAAATAGGACAATAATCAAGATAGCAAAAGTTATCCATAATACATACATAAATCAACCCACCTTCATTCGATGAATGAAATAAATAATTTATATATATATTTTGTAAAAAAGGACAATTTTATACAAAGTAAAATGCTTCTTACAGCAACCGTAGCAAATTCTCTGGAACTAATCTTAACCTTCCTGTTCCGAAATCACTAATAGGTTTCCATAGCAGTTTAAATGTTTCTCCATTATCCTCCTGGCCAAAAAAGACAGGTTTTTCATAAAATGTTTCATCTACAAACATGGCATCGTAAACTGTAACCATTTCATGTCCATGCATCCCATTATATGAAAAGATATTTTCAATTGTCCCTAAATACTTTACATGCTCTATCTTTGCATTAATTTCTTCCTGTACTTCCCGAATTAATGCTTCCTTACTTGTTTCTCCGAATTCAATTCCACCGCCAATCGGCCGGTAATAATACTCCTGCTTAACCTCATCAAAGCCTTCACATACTAGGATTGTATCATTTTTGTTAAATACACATATAACAATTGCTCGAATTTGCCCTTCCTGCATTTTGCACCTCCAAAAAAAATATTATATAGGAGGATTTTATGCTGTTGCAACGAGAGGATACCATTTTCATGAAATTAATCACTAAATTACGATAGCTGTTTGCGCTCCTTATCATTAATGGAATAGCTGACAGTAATATTCGCGTTTATGGAATTAGATACTGAGCAATATTTATCCTTTGAAAGTTGAATAGCACGCACTACCTTTTCTTCGGGCAAATCACCCTCAAGTGAGTAATGAATATGGACCTCTGTAAATCGCTGCGGATAATCCTCTGCACGTGTACCGTTCAATTCCATTTCGAAGGAAACTATTTCTAAACGCATTTTACTTAAAATTGAGACGATATCTATTCCCGTACAACCAGCGACTGCTTGGAGAAGTAATTCTGTTGGCCTTGCACCAGTATTATTGCCACCTACTTGTTCTGCAGCATCCATTTTTAATTCATGTCCAGAAGGTGTTTTCCCTAAAAACGCCATCCCGCCTGTCCATGTTGTTGATATTTTCATCATTCATCATCCCTTCATAAACTATTTTCAATAGAGATACTAATTATATTGCCCCTGATTAGTTATTAATAAGTATTCTTTAGCAGCTTTTTTCATTCCTTTATGACATTCTTGTGCACAAGTCTTTGTTATACTTCCTTAACCTTTTCCTAATGAAAGTCCAGAAGAGTTAAACCCCTCGCCAAACACTTCAGTTGCATCACTCATAATAATAAAAGCCTGATGATCTATACTTTGAACCAGGTTTTTTAAGTCATTTACTTTTGATGGATGAAGGACAATCATCATAATAATTCTTTCCGTATTTGTATAACCGCCAGACCCTGTCAGTTTTGTTAAGCCTCTGTCAAGCCTATGTAATACCTTATTGCTTATTTCATTTTCATACTCCTTGGAAGAGATAATGTACGCAACTTTTGAACCCTTTTTATTACCTTGGATGACATCCATTGTTTTACGTGTTATGAAGGCTCCAACTAAGGCGTACAATGCATTTTCAGGCGAAAACACTATTCCACCAGCAATCATAACAAGTGCATCCAAGCATAGTACCGTTGTGCTGTGCTTAACCGATTTTAACTGAAAAAGCAATTGTGCGATTAATGTGAATCCTCCTGTATTACCACCTGCACGGAAGACAATACCTAATCCAATCCCAACACCTAATCCACCAAATATCGATGCCAATAATGGATCATTTGTTAGAACCGGCATCCCATTCGTTAAATAGACGAAAAGCGGTATTAACAGTGAACCGACAATAGATTTCACCAACAATTGTATTCCTAGAAAATAAGAGCAAACTAATAATAAAAATACTGTAGCTCCCCATAAAACCAAGGATGAAGGCAAGTGTAATATATTGCTTATAATTAGCGATGCACCTGTAAGCCCTCCAGAAGCAATTTGATTCGGGCCCTGTAATAAGGTAAATGATAAAGAAATAATAAGAGTGCCTACCACTAGTGACGTATAATAATTTATTTGTTTCAAACTATTCCCACCTTTCTTTCAAGCCATTATAAACAGAAATTCACTTTAGTGCAATAAAGCGAATTAACGCTTTCATGTGTTTTTACAGTTATGCTTTCAAGCTTTTATCGAGCAAAGGAGTGTTGGTACACTAAGAAATATTCAAAAAAAAGAGATGCGCATAAGCGCATCTCAAAGGATGTTAAAGGAGTTTGGGGTTTTCATACATAGAGATATGTGATGAATTATCCTGATATTATCCTATGCCTCTTGTCCATCCTTGTATCAGCACTTGTCCTTTCCCTCCCGAAATTTATTTTAGTAAAATATTTTATTGTGGTTAAAATAAATGAATAAAACTAGGGAGGCATTAATATGACTTCACGTGAAGTTCCAATTACATCATCTGAATTGGCGAATTTATGGATGACGTATCAAGAAAAAACGATGTTGCTAAGAATGCTGGAACATTTTATAGAGCATGCTGATGTGGAAGCGAAGCCGCTTTTACAAATGCATTATGATAGCACTATTAAAGCAGTTGATTTGATTACGGAAATTTTCAAGGAAGAAGGAGCTGCAATCCCAATCGGTTTTACTGCGAATGATGTCAATAATGGTGTACCTAAGCTGTTTGATTTCCTTTTTGACATCATGTATTTACATATGATGACGAAAGTGGAAATGAGCTTATTTTCCCTTTTTTGTGGGATTTCCTATCGGGAGGATATTAATAATCTTTTTATTAGTTTGACGGCTGAATCACAAGCAATTAACAACCAAGTAACACAATATTTGTTAAAGAAAGGCGTTTTAGTTCGGCCACCATTTGTTTCCATGCCAAAAGAAGTGCATTTTGTGCAAGAAAATCAATACAGAAATGGTTTTGGTTTGTTAGGTGAAAAAAGGTCTTTAAATACGATAGAGGTTTCACTCATTCATCATGCAATTGAAACAAATCTTGTAGGTATGCAATTAATGATTGGGTTTGCTCAAGTAGCGGAAAACAAAGCTGTTCAAGACTACCTTGTTAAAGGCATGAAATTATCAAAAAAAATCGAGGTTGATCTAGGAGAATTTCTGCGGCACAGCTATATAGAACCTCCAGCAACCCATGCAGGAAAAGCAACTGCCTCCAAAGTCGCGCCTTTTTCAGACAAATTAATGATGTATAATACTAGCTTATTAACTTCATTTGGACTTGGAACAAATGCATTAGGCGGTGCATTCAGCTTGCGCAATGATCTTCCTACAAAAATGTCACTACTTGCAAAAGACATATACACATTTGCGCAAGATGGCGGGAAAATTATGATTAAGAACGGGTGGATGGAGGAGCCTCCACAAATGGAGGATCGGAATAAGCTGACTAAATGATATAACCCCCTACTACGCAGTAGGGAGTTATTTTTTTCATTAAAATTTTATTACCTGTTTACCTGCTAAAATCGTGCTGATCCCGCTTTTAAACACTAATTGCTGTTTGCCTTCCACGTCCAGCAATAATGTGAACTTATCATTTCCCGTTATTTTGCAGCGGATGGGAACACCTTTTTTGGTTGTATAGACGGTTACAAATCTTTCTTCCTTTATGATGTTGTTTATTATGCTGTTTTGTAATTCAAAACCTGCCAAGTCACTCATCTCCCCATCTTATATTGTTATAATAATGTTACTACATTTAATTGCTGCTTTTTAGTCTTTATTTTTTTTGAAAGTTGTGAACAATTATTTGAGGAGGAACTCTATAACAGTCGTTATTGGCCTGTCGTCTTTCTCTTTTGCAGTATCATCCGTATACCACGCCTCGGTCTCAGTGTAATAGAAGGGAATGTTTTAATTTCATGATGGTTTGGAGCTAAGTTAAGTTTGAAACGCTGTGCCACTGACACTAATACTAGAACTGCCTCCATTAATGCGAAGTGATTTCCGATGCATACCCTTGGTCCTCCTCCAAACGGAAAATACGCATATTGTGGAATGGTTTTTATAAAATTATTTTCAAAGCGTTCCGGAATGAAGGATTCTGGACTCTCAAAATATTCGGCTTTTCTATGCATCACATATTGGCTGACAAGAATCATGTCACCTTTTTTGAAGTGATATCCATTTACTTCTACATTTTTATCCACTTTCCTGCTAGTGACAAAGGATGGAGGAAACATACGCATGGATTCCCATATAAGATTTTGAGTAAAAGTTAATTTCATGAAATCTGCTGGAGTTGGCTCGTTATCTCCTATAACGTTATCGATTTCTTCGTACAGCTTTGCTTCCACCCCGGGGTTTTGGGAAAGTAAATACCAAGTCCATGACAAGGCGTTAGCTGTTGTTTCATGTCCAGCGATAAAAATAGTCATCACTTCATCACGCAACTGCTTGTCTGACATACCAATGTCATTTTCATCATCCCTTGCATCCATTAAGATGCCAAGCATATCCTCATACTTTACTGGATCATTTCTTCTTTTTTGGATTATTTCTAAAATCACACGATTAAGCTCCTTAATTGCCTTCTTAGTCTCTCGATTAGTACGCGTCGGAATCCATAATGGCAGCTTAATTACGCTTCTCATCCTTTTAACGGTTAATTTTAAAGCAGTTTCAAGTGGTTTTCCAACAACCTGATATCCTTCTTTAAAATCCATACTGAACATCGTCTTACAAATAATACCGAGGGTGATATTCATCATATCCTGGGTAATTATCCGTTCCTCATCATCCTTCCAGGTTGACAAATATTCCTTTGTTATATTGATCATATCCTGAGCATAATCAATGATATGTGTTTTTTTGAAGGCTGGTTGAATAAGTCTTCTTTGCTTCATATGAAATTCTTTATCACTAGTCAGAAGCCCCTCACCGAAAATAGGCTTTAATACCTTAAAATCATCAGATTTCACAAAATTTTGCTGTTTTGTTACAAGAATTTGCTTAATCATATCTGGATTAGAAACTAAATAAACTTTTTTCAATGGACCTAAACGGAATTTTGCAAGATCGCCATATTCCTCCGCCATTTGTTGAAGAAATGCTGGTGGATCGGAACGGAATGCATCCAAATTACCTGTAAGAAATTTCCCCTTTGGTCCTTTTGCAGACTTAAATAAAGTAGCACGGTCACTCAACTATTTCTTGCCTCCTTTGTAAATTCATACTTTTCTTATAGTATGAAAGAAAGTGAACACGGTAGTGTACAAAGGTGGAGTCTGTAAAAAATAAAAAGTTAACAATGATAAATCATCAACAATGGATGGTGACTTAAACTATGTCTAGATTGCTTTTACTTTCCAACTGGAACACTATACAAATGGGGCAAGCTGCTCTGCATAACTACTGAAATTTCAGAATTCCCCTCCATAGATTAATTAATGCTACTTCAGCATTTGGTGATATATTACTCAACACAACACAAACAGCAAAATATAGTGTCTGTTTATAGTGTCTATATTAGGTCTCTTTAAAAAACTCTACTGTCTCTTGAGTTAATTCTGGAATTTAATCTAAAATTTTTTTTCTTTAATAGCATCAGTTTCTTGTATATTAACACGTCAAATCCTGCCTCCTCAAAAAATCTCTCTTGCTAACTTTCCTTTATGATGTTCTTGTTTTATTTCCTCCGAATAAGTAATCCCCTTTGGATTAACCGAATTTACATACAGATTATTTGATACTACTGCAATTTCTTATTAGTAAATAAGACATAATAACCCCCTCAATATTAAATTATTTTTAATCCATTATCAAAAAAACACCCTATAGATAGACATTATTTCAAAGCGTCTACTCTATAGGGTACATTTTATTATATGTGGGTATTATTTTACTTGGATTAATCATTTATCGTAAATCTGGCTTACTTCTTCCTGTCTATAGAAAACCTTCTAGCAACAGCAATAAGCTGTCCTGAATTTCCTCTCTACTTGTTCCATTAGATGCATTCCATATTTCTGCTTAGGTCGTAAGGATAGCTTACACTGTCATGCTGTAGTACTTTTATCTTCAATATCTGCTTATCCACCCTGTAAATTTGCCGATGCTTCCCATCCTTCTTCATTACGTGTAAGCCGGATTACATCATCAAACCCCCATCTATTCGTGTGACTCAAAAATCAAGAGTTTTATTTAGAGTGACATCAGCAGGCTGATTGTTTGCTTCATCATCCTCTAAATAGTTTAGTAAGTCTTCAACAACATGCTGATGGTTATAAAATGCTCTGTCTGCAGGTGTTAAATCATCTGCTCCATTTAGTACATCCTGAGAAAATACTGGTAGCGTATTTAATGATGTAGCTAGTTGAAAAGCAAGTTCAGTCATTTCGTTAAACTCTTCATTATAAGCTTCTCCATAACCTCCTGCACTGTTACCCTCTCTAACTAGGTTAAAGCTTTCTTGCAAACGCTGTTTAAGTCCTTCTTGTTCTGCTGTTAAATTTATTCTTTCACCCAATATAATCACCTCTTTTAATATTTTATAAGTTTCCTATTCCCTTAAAATCACTTATTAAGCATAACTTCCCTCTTTAAATGGTAAACTACCGCAAAGAAACTCTAATATTTTCTATTAGTTTTAGTATCACCAAAAGATGATCATTAGTTCTGCTGTTAGATACATCCTAATTCGGTAGCAGGATTCCGCTTGTATTTTCTCTTGCCATCTCAAAAACACATGTGGTTGGTTGATATCTTCATAATAATGCCTCACATTATTTTTAAAAATGTTAATCGTTTTTTGGTCTCTCATCCAAGACATTTTTGATTGTTTTTGAAGAACGTTCACAAAAGTTGCGACTACGCTTGTTGCTAAAATCCCCATTAGACCAAGTGATATTGGACCTGCTGTGTCATCACCTGTAAATTGAGCAAGCACCCTTAAATAAACTATTGCTATCATAATGAGGAAAATGACAGTAAAAGCGCATTTTCTTATTATCTTAACAGTTAACGTTATACATATTCCATATGCACATGCCAAAAGTGGATATAGCGAATAATCACCTAATTTAAAAAAATGTGGAATATTTGGATGAAATTAAATACTATGCAGATTTATGTTTAGAAGGTTATTCTACTATTCAAGAGCGTTATGAAATTATCTTAAATCAGAAAGAAGCTGCGTGAGCCCAATTGATAGAAGAAAAACATTACCATGAAATTATCATTCAAGTCATTCCGGATGATACCAATCCAGTTAAATAGCTAAAAGATATAATGCCGCCCTCTCATTAGGTGTATTATTGATAATTAAAATGGTACAAGTCGATGTACTAAGTTGGAACATCGACTTTAAATGCTTTGTGAATTAATTAACTTAAATAATGCCCTCGTCAATGTACGTACTTTCTTCACAAATTTGTCTTTTCGCTATTTCTTTTATTACAGGAATGCTGCCACGATAGGATCAAAGTCAAACAGAGCATTATTTCTTCCTGAATCAAAGGTCACCAAAATAACAACCCGCTTTTTTTAAAAATTCATTTTCCTTTTTGCTTCTCCAGAAAAAATTGAAATAAATACAATAATAAGGTATCAATCATAAAAATACTTAGTAATTGAATTTTTTTGAATCTCAACAACGAAAATACCTTGGTTTTTTTAAAATAATAAACAAAAATATAAGTGAATGCTCCATCTACAATTAAATTTAACACTAAATAACTAAAAAATTTCCCATATGTATACTTTAATATCCACAAAGAACCGATTATAAATGGACCCCATGTAAAAGGTAATACCCAAGTTAACTTTGGAGAAAGTACTTGGTACCATAGCCACCATTTACGCTTTTTGGCTATAAAATTGAACATATGGACTATGAACGATATAAATATTCCAGCGGGCAGAAAACGCTTTATAGATTCTTTTCCTAGCAAAGGTGCTGATAACCAAGGAATAACCAAAATTAACAGTGCCATTGATTTTGGATATTTACTTATTCTCATTTTTAAACCTCCAATGCAATTAATTGCTGTGTTAATTTCCCCTGAAAACAGGTTAATTATCAATTAACACATCAACATATCCATTATGGGAGGCAAATTTTATTACTTTTTGGGTTCACAGAACCTATAGACAAGACAACATATGTATCTCCCCTCCTTTTTAGCTTTAACCTATCTAATTACTGAATTATGTGCTGGAAGAATAATAACTCATTATCAAGAAAAAAATATTGAAATCAGGAGATCCTACTGTAGTTATACAAAATGGAAAGATATTAGAAGATAATATGAAAAAAATGCGTTATACAATTGACTATTTAAATCAACAGCTAAGAGAGAAAAATGTTTTTAATATACAGGAAGTGTTATATGCATTAGTGGAGACAAAAGGTACTTTAACCGTATTAAAAAAACCACAGTATCGAAATGTTACCATGCAGGACTTGCACTTATACATATCTTCTCAAGAAAAACTGCCTATAGAGTTAATTATGGATGGAAAGGTTATAGATGCAAATTTGCAACAAAATAACCTTAAAACACAGTGGTTAGATGATGAACTCAAGAGAAGTCGAGTAGACATAAAAGAAGTATTTTATGCTGTTTTACTTACACAAAACAACCTTTATATCGATTGTTATAATGACTTTATTAGTTCACCCATAGATAAAGAGTAGAATCAATTCCATTTCAACTTTACATTTAAGACCAATGAATATTACTTTAGAAAATATAGAAACCAAACTGCATGATTTTGTTCGTCACTGGCCGCTCTTTTATATTGCTCTCTAATATATTCATTATTTGTTTTGGAACTTATCTCTAAATAATGATCAACAGTCTTTTGTTCATCATGAAAAGCAAAATCTAATCCAGCTTTAAAGTTACTAGGACACTCTTCAGTTATTTTCGGGTTGTATTTTTGCCCTGTTAGTTGACTATAAATTTTAGAAAAGGTATTTAAATGTCTCATTTCATCTTTCCTAATTTCAGTGATTATTTCTTTTTGTTCTCTTGTTGGTGCCATATTTATTAGTTGCTGATAACACGCTATTGCAGAAAACTCACCATCTATAGATTTCTCAATTAAAGGGATTATGTCATTTTGCCTATGGGCTGCTGGAACCATTGGTCCAAGATATTGATAGTAATTAAATGGGGAAAGGGGTGGATGTGGTATATTATACATTTTTTGACCAAAGTGAACGTGACAGGAAGGACCAGAGCAATGTAAAGGTTGCCCCCAAGGACCGTGATGAGCATGAGAATAACCCTGATAAACTACTCCATTTAGGCCAGTTGTTACAGAAGGATACATAAACTTACCTCCATTTTTTAATTTATACTATGCATGATGCAGGTCAAGGAAGGTTGTCTATTTAAGAATAGGTATTTGTCTAATTTATAATCCAGTAATCCTTTTTTTAAAAGATATTTTTGAGAAAAACCAGATATAAGCTGTATTTAAAAACCTAAATTCTCTTCGTACCATTGATTAAATAGAAGAGGCTGGGACAAAACAAAAGATAAACTTTCTAAACACGAATAATAAGATTACATCTAAATTTTATAAATGAATCCCGAGACTAAATAGAATATGGGTTTAATTAGTTCGGTTTTTGCGCAGATTCACATACTTATGTCCCAGCCTCATTTTTATAAGATAGATAACCAAGTCTTCACTGCAGTTGCTAAAATTAATAGACCCATTGTCCCTTGTAATACTTTTGTATTCAATTTTTTACCCATGTTGGCACCTATAGGCGAAGCGATTAAGCTCGCTACAACCATAATTAATGCAGGTAGTATAGGTATATTTCCTGTTGTGATTTTTCCAGAAACAGCCCCAATGGATGAGATCAATGTAATGGCCAAGGAAGAAGCAATCGTCATTCTTGTTGGTATTTTAAGGACTACAAGCATTATAGGTACTAACAAGAATGCTCCACCTGCACCTACAATTCCTGCACCAATACCCACTATGAACGCAAACAAGGATGCAAGCCATTTATTAAACTTTATTTGATTAAAATGAACATCCTCAACCCGTCTTTTAGGAAGAAACATCATAATAACGGCAATAAGAGCTAAGATTCCATAAACAATATTTATTCCATTCTGCGGCATATGAGTAGAACTGAGTCCTCCAATAAAGCTTCCAATTAATATGCTTACTCCCATGTAAATGATCAACGTTTTATTTAGAAATCCATCCTTACGATAAGCTAAAACACCTCCAAGTGTTGCAAAAAACACTTGAATGGCAGTAATCCCTGAAACTTCATGTGCTGTAAAATGTCCTACTCCTAACATTATTGGTATATATAGCAACATGGGATAGTTGATGATAGCACCACCAATTCCTAACATCCCAGAAATAAAAGAACCGACAAATCCAATAACAAAAATTGTAGATATAATAGTAATATCCATGTTGTTACACCTCTTTATAAAAAGGGAACCTTATTTGGTCCCCTTTATTTTCAACCCTTTTTAATCCAGAATTTTAATACTCCATTATCGTCTTCATGTTTTATTAATTCATGTCCTCCTGATTTAGCCCAAGCTGTTAAATCGTTAAGCGCTCCTTTATCTGTTGTATGGACTTCTAATACTTCACCTGTTTCGATATCTACCATTGCTTTTTTTGTCTTTACTATCGGCATTGGGCACGCTAAACCTTTTGCATCTAATACTTTATTTGAATCCATTTGTTATTCCCCCTATTTTTTAATTAACGAACGGCACAACGGTTAGGTCCAATTTCCATCTCACGTTGTTTATCTAATTCCGGGTTCATTTTCCCCATATTTGTTTCACGAATTTCTTGATATGCATTTGGTTGTGGCGGCAAGTTTTCAGTTACTACTTTTCTAAACTCGTTTTCATCATCTATATGGAGTCCATGGTTTTTTGCAAACAATTCCCCTAGTTTTTCTGCAACACTTCCATCCTCATTCAACTCAGCTATTATCATAAAGTGTGCTGGAAGGACAATTAGCTCTTTTGACAATACTTTGTATCGTTTATATAAAGTCTCTCTTAAATCACTCACCCAGTCTTCTGCCATACCTGCAAGATCAGGTCTTCCGATAGAATCAATGAACAAAATATCGCCTGACAGCAAGTATTTATCATCCACAATAAAGGAAGTAGATCCAATCGTATGTCCAGGTGAATACAAGGCTGCAATATTAATGGTTGTATTACCAATTGTTACATCATTTCCATCTTCTAATGGCTGGTAAGAAAAAGTCACTTCCGTTGCATCCTTAGGTGGTAACCAATAGACAGCACCAGTTTTCTCAGCAATTGTACGTCCTCCGGAAATATGGTCAGCATGAAGGTGAGTATCAAATACGTGTCTAATTTCCACTCCCTTACTTACTGCAAAATCAAGATAGATATCCGTCATACGCGTTGAATCAATTACTACTGCTTCTCCTTCCGATAACACCATGTAGGATAGACAACCTTTACCTATTCGAACAAATTGATAAATTTCACCACCATCATTCAAGTCACCTATCTTAACCGGTTCTAAATGTTCACTCCATGCCTTCATTCCACCCTGTAAATAGGAAACATTTAATCCGACATCAGAAAGCATTTCTGCTACCATTACAGATGAACCTTCCTTTGCACAAACAACCAGTACTTCTTTACTAGTGGAGATTTCATCTATGATTTCATCCACGCCATCAAGTAATTCAAAATAAGGAGTATTTAAAAATTCAAAGTTTTCTCCTTCAATCTTCCAATCAATAAAATCACTCTCATTACGAACATCCAGAATAAACAACTCTTCTTTATTCAAAACTTTTTTCGTTACATCCTTTGAAGTCATTACATTAACAGTCATCCAAATACCCCCTATGGTATTATCTTATTTAAAAAATATATGATGTTAAAAAGTTAAAGTTACATCTGCATCATTTGCAAATTCCAGAAATGTTACTGCTCCGCCTACTTCCACTCCATCGACAAAATTTTCTTTTTCCAATCCCATAACATCCATTGTCATTTGACAACCTATAAATTTAACTCCCATTTCTTTTGCCATAGCCACTAATTCTGGAATGGGAGGAACATTTGCCTTAATAAATCCCTCTGCAAACTGCTCCTTACCTTCAGGCATGATTAATTGCTTATATGCTTCCTTATGAATCAAATTCAACCCTTCAAAAGTAAAGAAAACAGATACTTGTTGATCGGTTGCAGCTGCCGCAGTTGCAATGTTAAAAACCTTATAAGCATCAAATAATCCACCATTACTTGCAATAATTGCTACTTTTTTATTCATCGTTAATTCCCCCATTTTTTAATCATTTATACTACTTGTTTTTCCACTCCATTGACTCATACCTGGTTCAACATTAAATACATTCTTGAATCCATTTTCAGTTAACTTTTGTGCAGCAAGATCGCTACGATTTCCTGTTCTACAAACTATATAAATTTCATCATTATTGTTTAACTTATTCAATTTGTTTTCCAATTCACCCAATGGGATAGAGATAGCGTTAGGAATATGGTTAAAAGCAAATTCTGCATTTTCTCTAACGTCAATAACTACAATGTTCTTATCTGCTTCCATCTTCTTCTCTAGTTCTTCATTGCTAATAACATTTGGGTGTTTTTTTTCATTCGATTCTTCGTTAGAAGATTTTCGCAAATAATGCTTCAGCACTTCCCCTTCTTCCATTGTTCCTAGATAGTGATGTCCAGTGCTTTCAGCCCAAGCTTTCATATCTGCTTTAGAGCCTTTATCTGTCGCTTGAACTTCTAATACTTGCCCTGCCTCTAAGTTATTCATTTCTTTTTTTGTTTTAACAATTGGCATGGGACATGCTAAACCTTTAGCATCTAAAATTGTGTTAGCTTTTAAATTCTTCATTTTTCCATCCTCCATCTATACCCACAAGGGTATTATTTATTTCAAAAAAATTTATTCTATTTTCCCTTCCCAAGCAAGCATTCCACCAGTCATATTCATTACATTAAATCCATATTCCTTAAGAAATTGTGTGGCACGGCCACTTCTTGCACCAGAACGGCATACCATGATATATTCATTAGTCTTTTCTAATTCATGCATGCGAAACTCAATTAACCCTAATGGAATATTAACCGCACCTGGTATTTTCCCAGTGGCAACTTCATCCACCTCTCGTACATCAATAATATTAAATTTTTTTCCTTCGTTTATTAGAGCCTCTACTTCTTTTACGGTCATTTGTTTCATTAGTTAGTTCTCCTTCTATTTATTCTAATACCAAGCACTCATGCCGCCTTTAACGTTAGTTATGTTTTTAAAACCTAACTTTTTTAAGACTTTACTTGCTCGTTGACTTCTCATTCCACTTTGACAAATTACGATAACTTCTCTTTCCTTCGAAAGGTCTTTTCCAGCAACTTGAGCAAGTTGATGGAGTGGTATATTTTTAAAACCTTTAATATGGTTTCCTCTAAACTCTCCATTTGTTCGAACGTCAACAAATTGTTTGTTCTTATTATTTAATTCTTTTTTTAATTCTTTAGTGGTAATATTGTTAACTCCCTTTATCGTCAGAACCCTTTTCATTAAGAAAAATAGTAATAATGCAAGGACAATATAATTTAAATATGCCAAATTAAAACCTCCTTTAAACTGGGGAATTTTTACTTCGTTAGATAAATAGATTAACATTTCCATTCTCAGCATCCGCTAAATAAGCAGCTACACCTGCATATTCTATATTACCTAATAACTCTTCTTGTTTTAGTCCTAATAAATCCATTGTCATGGTGCAAGCTACAAGTTTTACATCTTGTTCTTTAGCCAAATCAATTAATTGTGGTAAAGGCATAGCGTTATGCTTTTTCATAATATCCTTAATCAGCTTAGGGCCCATTCCAGCAAAGTTCATTTTGGATAGCCCCATTTTATCAGCACCTCTAGGCATCATCTTGCCAAACATTCTTTCCATAAATCCTTTTTTCACCGCAATATCTTCTTCCTTACGTAAGGCATTTAACCCCCAAAAAGTGTGGAAAATAGTTACCTCATGATCATAAGCTGCAGCACCATTAGCTATAATATACGCCGCCATTGCTTTATCATAATCACCACTAAATAATACTATGGTTGTTTTTTTCTTTTCAGTCATGTTGTTACCTCCAGTATAAAATATAACCATTACCCGTATGGGTATTATAAATAGCAAAAAAAATTAACATACTTTAATCCAAAACTTTCATATACCATTTTCATCACAACACAGAAAGATCATTTATTCCCCTATATCAGTAGTATGAATTTCTAGTATTTTACCAGTTTCTAATTCCATCATTGCCTTCTTTGTTTTTACAATTGGCAACGGATATGCTAATCCTTTCCATCTAACAATTTGTCAATTTTCAATAGATACCACCTTTCATTATACCTTTACCCCTATGGGTATAATACCAATTAAAAAAAGAGAAGGTATCGACTCTTTTTTATCTACTTTTTACAAGTAAGTTTACAGCTTCTTTTACTAATTCCTCTGTATTCTCGCCATTTTTATCAGCTTCCCTAACACATTCAATCAAATTTGAGCTAACAATTAGTCCTATCGTTCGGTCAATTCCAGTTCTTGATGCAGATAATTGTGTAATTACCTCTTTGCAATCTTTATTATCTTCCATCATTTTTAAAATTCCTCTTAATTGTCCTTCTATTCGTTTAACTCTATTTTTTATTTGTTCATTATAATCCATTTTTTTCCTCCCTTTTCATAATAAATAATCATGCATTGATGCATTTTATTATTAGTATTTAAATTTTTAGCATTTTTATATCAGGATTTCATTGATAAAGTATCAGCAAATGAAATATTTTCACTTACAAGCTTTATAATATACCCCTATAGGTATATTGTCAATAATAAGTTTTGTAAAAAAGACCGCAATTAGTTTAGCGGTCAAAATGAATATATTTGCGTTATGAAGTAAGTCCATTTAAAGTGTTTTTAATCAAACCACATTTTCAGTTATAACAGGAATGCTGCCACTATTGAAACATAAGAAAATAGCTTTCCTTTTATATATCGTAACCCTTGATTGTTTAAGTGTAGTGTTTCAAAAATTTGTACTCTACACACCTTTACAATATATAAATAAAGGGTTTTCTAAAAAATTCTGCATAAAAAAGACCGCATTTCCGTTCTATATTTCATTAAGTATAGTACAAATTAATGTAGTTTAATGTGAACGTGAACACGATTAACACCATGCTTTTTGGACAGGAGAGAATTAGAACGGACTTGAACCCCAAACCTGATTGCACGACATTACATTTCCAATTTAGCTACATCGACGTTCGAATCGAACCGCCATTCCCTCTGATTGTAAGCTAGATGCTCTCCCAACTAAGCTAATATACCAAGACTCTTACAAGGAGAACAACTTCCAACTAACAATCGGTGCTGAGAATCTTAACTTCCGTTTTCAGTATGGGAACAGGTACATTTCCCAGGTTAAATATTAAAAAATTAAGAATAGGACAGGTATTCTTCCACATATCATTTGATAAAGTCTAAAAAGAGGTGAATACCATGGCTAACCCTATTGTCGCTAGATCATTGGACGAAATACAGTTTTGGTCAAGGATCATGAAGGAACATGCTTTGTTTTTAAGCCTTGGATTTACATATGAACAACAACAATTGATAGAAGAAGCGAAACAATTTATTGCACGTTTTGAACGAATAGAGGAAAAATTAGCAAGATTTTCTGTCAACTCTGATATTCGTCAAATTCAAGCATTTAACAGTGAGGTTTATCAAGCAGCAGTTGACATTTGGGGGTACAAAAGGAAAGTTCTAGGGCTAACTTTAAGATGTGAAATTCGGACAAATAACTTCCCATTGTTAGTAGACCATATTAGCAGAGAAGCGGCTTTTTTTGCGAATAGGCTTAAAGAACTTAATGATGGAAAGCTCACCCCTGAACCGGATAAAATCATTCAAGAGAATGTGTTCTTTTTGAGAATTATGGCCGACCACGCTAAATTCATCGGACACCTTTTAGACCCATCAGAGAGAAAGTTAGTACAACAAGCGAATGAGTTTAGCCACGATTTTGACCAGTTAGTATTTCAGGCAATCGATTTAGATTCCATGAGACCCCAGTCAGAGACAGTGCCAATCTTAGACCAATTTTTGAATCAGAATAGAATATCTGTAGCTTCTTTAAGGGACTTCAAGAAGACAGCTAGGGATTTAATCGAAGCTTGCCGAATAAAAAGTAATATCCACCCACTTTTAGCGGACCATACATTTAGAGAAGCAGAAAGATTCATTGAAATTATAGACTTATTTGATGCTCATCTCACAGGACAAAAATTGTAAAACATAAAACAAACGCTAATAAATCATCATCTAATCAAAGCTTAGGAATCTGATGCATCAATTTTCAAAAGGAATTATTCACAAAACTGCCCCTATAGTGTCATAAAAATAGGCTTCCCTTTTATTTAAGGAACTCCCACCCCGTTAATTCAATAGAATTATCTTATTTTACTTTTTGGCTTTTTTATTGTAGGGGCAAATATAACTTTTATCATAAACTCTGAATATAAAGAGTATTTTTAAATTTTGGTAATTGAATATCCCAATAAATAAGGCATACCGATTAAATTCATTATTTTACCAATTGCAAACAAAATAGTTCCCATTTTTTTAACGATATATCCCTCTCATTATCCTTATAATTAAGATTTCGACTTCATTTTGGTATTCTTTTCTTCATTAACCTGCCTCTTTCCCACCATTAGGAAGGTTCAGGAATACTGCCCCGTAAGGTTTTTTCTAATTCCGATCTTGGTGTATTCATTGATTTGGTAACATAATTTTTCTTACTCTAATGGTAAGAAATTTTTTTATTGTATTATGAGTGCGTAAATTTTTTATAAACTAAGTATAATTGACCTTCACTTTTTATTTTTGGCTATAACATAACTAGTAGAACATAATCACGGTCGTTTAAAGTTGGATACTTAGATTCCCCTCCACTTTTACCTAAGAAGAATAGATAATTAATCCTACTGATGATTCTCCCATTTTTACAACTGTTAATGGAAAAGCTTAGGTGCTAACTCTCCTCCTCCCTCAATTACAAAAAAGTTGTAATACATCTGGCGTATCAAAATATTAACCTCGTCTCGTTGTTTCAATGCTTAGAGATGTTTGCCTGATACTTTCATAATAAAAAAATCCAATAAAAAGATGCGTGGCATTTTGGCACGCACCCCGAAGTATTCCTATAATGTTACTCCTTCTCCGTATTGACCAAGCTGTTCTCTTCCTCTGCCTTCTGTTTATCCCAAATTCTAAAGAACGGAAAGTAAATAATAAACGAAAGCAGGATGATTACAAGCTGAAGGACCGCCCCGGAAATACTGCCGGTAATCAAATACCCTTGTATGATAGGTGGCATTGTCCAAGGTGGTACGATGCCTATCGGTTTGGCGACAAGTCCTATATCCATTGATACATAAGCAATAATTACAGACACTATTGGCGTTAATATAAAGGGAACTATCATTAATGGATTAAGAACAATCGGCATTCCAAAAGTAATTGGTTCATTGATATTGAAGATTCCCGGTCCTATACTTAAACGCCCAAGCTGCTTCATTTGTTGGCTTTTTGCAAAAAATAACATGGCAAATACTAAGCCTAAGGTTGTTCCAGATCCTCCAATAAAGATGATGTCATTAAATTGATCTGTGACAATATGCTTCACTGGTTCCCCAGCTCCAAAGGAAATGGCATTTTCATTCGTTAAAGTGAGCCAAACAGGGGTCATCACTGCACCAACTATACTAGCCCCATGCAATCCTGTTGTCCATAACAGCGTTATGAGGAAGAAAATAAAAATTGTCCCTAAAAAGCTCGTTCCAACTCGTGTTAGCGGTTCTTGTAATAGGACTGTTACAATATTATGCAAGCTGCCAAAGTCTCCTAGATTTTCTACTAATAAACGTAAAACCCACACAACAACAATTGCAAAAAAACCAGGTATCAATGCGGTGAAGGATTTACCAACAGCAGGAGGAACTCCATCAGGTAATGTGATTACGATATTTTTCTGCAGAATTTTCCGGTATATTTCTGTACATAAAACAGCAATAACCATCCCGACAAACAAGCCTTTACTTGTGAAGAGGGCTGTTTGATAAGCTGTTTCAACGATATCAACTCCCTCTGGTGTTTTACCAATAACATATGAAACAAACGGTGTACCAACAAAATAGGCAGCAAGAGAAATCGCTCCAGAAGCTAATGGGTCGACTTTATAGGATTCTGCTAACCTGTAGGCAATCCCAAACGTGGCTACTAAAGCCATGATTTCAAATGTTCCCCTGTATGGATAAAGCAAGCTTGCTTTAAGCTTCGGATGCTCTGTTAAATAATCTAGATACCCTTGAAAAGGCAAATTAGCCAAAATTAAAAAAACAGAACCGATGATAATAAGAGGCATTGCAAGGATAATACCGTCTCTTAATGCTTGTAAATGTCTTTGCTCTGCAATTTTCGCTGCAACCGGCATTACTTTTTCTTCTAAAAACGTATTAACTTTACTCATAAAATACCTCCTCATAATTAATGAAAACGGTTACAAGATACTTATGAGCCGTTAACTAAAATTATGTTTGAAATTGTACATTTTTAAACTCTGTTTATACTTGTCAGTTGCTGCCAGACTTGATAAAAAGATTGTTACTTCTTTACACAAAAAAAACAGCCGCTCACAGCAGCTGTTTTCAACTTCTAATAATTCATGGATATTGCGGGAACAAAATAGTGAATTCTGTTCCTATATTTTGATTGCTGTTCACTTTGATTTTTCCTTTAAACGAATGGATTATTTGATAGCTTACCATCATTCCTAATCCTGTTCCTTTTTCCTTCAAGGAATAGAATGGTGAACCAAGACTATCTAATTGCTTTCTTGTCATGCCAATGCCTTCGTCCTTTATCATAACCTTAATATAGCCATCTTCTGTAGACATACAAGCAACCCAAACACTTCCACCATTTGGCATAGATTCAACTGCATTTTTTAATATATTAATTAGTGACTGATTCAGTTTTTGTGGATTTGCATATATACAGCAGCTATCATGAATATCTTTTTTTATCTTTACATCAAAATTCAAAGCAAAGTTTTCAAGGATATTCACTACCTGTTCCAGTTGCTGGCCAACATTAATTTTTGTACTGTTATCTACAGTTGGTTTTCCAAAGGCTAAAAATTCATTAATGATATCATTCGCTCGATCTAACTCTTCAATAGATATTTTGATATACTGTTTCTTACTTTCTGACATGTCAGGGTCGTCAAGTAGTTGCAGGAATCCTCTGGTAACTTGCATTGGGTTCCTGATTTCATGTGCGAAAACACTCGTCAGTTCGCTTATAACACGCAATTTTTCTGCATTTTGAATATCTAAACGAAGCTGCTGAATTTCTCGGATTGTTTCATATAGCATTACAAAAAACCAAGTCACTCCAACTACAAAAACCATATGAATAACTTGCACTTTTATCGCATCGAAGGAAAATCCTTTTATTATACCTAATAAGGATATTCCAACAAAACAATAGTAGAAGGAAAGACAAACGGCAATCAAAACCCTTTTATATTTCCGTGAGCGCATAAATAATTTTTGATAAAACAGGATAACAGGTAAAGTAACTGCCAAAACAAGCACCGTATTGTAAAACCCAATACTTATGCCCCCAAAATTAAGCCGATAAAGGATAATCAATGCTGCTAGAAACACACCTGGCCCGAACCCACCGTATAATGCTCCAAACAATAATGGGATAATACGAATATCTAATCTTGAATCGTGCCCAAAATTCAGCGGAAAGGACATGCATAACAGGATGGAAATCCCCCAGAAAACAGTCATCAGAATGGTTTTATTTCGATCATGTTTAACCCTTTCTGTAATGATTGTAAAGTATATGAAAATGGGTAAAACCATAAGAGTCATTTGCAACAAAAAATCTTTTATTATACTCATTTTCGCTACCTTTCCTAAGTTAAACTTTATTTTTGGCTATCGCACGACTAGTATTTTAACTTTCGCTATATAAGCTGGAGATCATTCCACAATTATACTCTAAATTTATCATATTTTGTCGATTAATGACGAATTCATTCTTGTAATTGGAATCTATCTATTTTATCGTCAGCAAGTGTTACTCCCTTTTATATATTTCGGCAAGGCTGGCGATTTTTTTAACATATTAATGTTTTTAACAACATGGATTGTAATTAAGTAAAAAAATTGGTTTTTTGAGAACTCCGCAAGTGGAACCATAACCACTTTGGATAATTAGCTGCAATTATAAATGGAGTGAGAAACTATCAAAAAGTGCTATCTTATATAGAGGAATAGTTGCATTTCTAAAAAAAGACCCCTCATATAATCAAAAGGGATAAATTGACGACATTATAAATAGACATTATAGATGATGACCGCAATAATAATTGCTACAACAATAAAACCGCCAATTGTGGGACTTCCATAAACAGCTCTATTCCAGCCATCGTCTGTATCTATTTTACTGTTTTCCTTCTCCTTATCCTCTTTTTTCATTCCAACGCCTCCAATCATACAAATCACCCTATTATATATATTCCAACTAATGTCGCTATATCCTTTATATAGGAATTGATTATACGTTATTTAAAGTCATTTCCATTATTATGTATGCTTTGCCTGCTTTCATGAAGCCTTCTCCTGTTGCTTGCATGCCAAATTTCTGATAGAAGCCGACCTTTTGTTCTCTGGCATTACACCATATCCTTTTTAAACCTAGGTTTACACCTTCCTTAATTACATAGTTTAATAGTACACTTCCAAAACCATTCCCCTGCTCTTCGCTTAGTGTAGCAAACTTCCGAAATTGCCCTTCATTATTGGTAACAAATAAGGAGAGAACAGAAACGATTTGGTTATCCTTATATAATCCATAATGGATGCCTGACTCATCATTATCCAGCTTAATAAATTCAAATTCTTTATCTGGCCACATCACTTTATGCCTTATTTCCCATGCTTCTTCTTTATGTATATTTGTTATGATGATATTCATAGTTTCTCCTTTTTAGTCTTTAAATTAGAATTAGGCTGTTGCATCATGTTATCCATTCTGCGACAGCCTTTAGTTCTTTTTCTATTTCCGTTTATTTTTCGTTCGATACATGTCAGCGTCTGCTGTTTTCAAAAGCTCCTCCATCGTGCTGCCAAATTCTTTAGTTAAGGCGAAGCCAATGCTGACACCAATAAAAAGTTGATTTCCTGCAATTAAAATGGGCTTAGCAATCTTATCCTCTATCTTTTCTATTAAACTGTTAACATTTATTTTGTTTTTAATATTTCCACATATGATTGTAAACTCATCTCCACCCCAACGAGCAACTAAGCCTGCTTCTCCAACAGCATTTGTCAGTCTTTTTCCAACTTCAATTAGGAGTAGATCACCTATTTCATGTCCAAAGTTATCATTCACATGCTTAAATCCATCTAAATCAAGTAACATCAAACAGTGGACTTTAGATTTACTTTCCTGCAGATGCTTCTCCACTTCCTTTTTAAATAAACGGCGGTTCGGCAAGTCTGTAACAGCATCATGATAAGCTAAGTGTGAAATGGTCTTTTCAGCTTCAATTCGGTCTGTTACGTCCCGACCAACACATATTTTCTCCACAATTTCACCAGACTCATTACGAATCATTTCTACCGTTGTTTCATACCAGCGATATTCGCCGTCTTTATGAAGAACGCGCCCTGTAAATCGCACGGTATCTTGATCAATAAAATAGGTGTTTTGAACATCCTTTAGTCTCTTAAAATCATCAGGATGATTAAAAATCACTTGTGGCTGTCCTATGACTTCTTCTTGTGTATAGCCAAGAAGTGCTTTTACTGTCGGAGATATATACGTAAATACCCCATCATTTGTAAAAGCTGATATAATATTCTGAGATTTCTCAGAAATGAGTGTAAACATTTCGTGGATATTTAAAGCACCCTTGCGATGTTTAAAGTACTGCGTAATATTTTCAAAAGTGATTATTTTTCCGCATTCTTTTTCATTGTCTATCAGAGGCATACAAGTCAATTTAACATAAAGAAGATTTCCTTTTTTATGAGGTATCGCCATTTCTCTTCTAAAAACACCAATGTCAGCAGAAATGAGGCTCGACCAATTCAGCAGCTGATCCAAATCCGCAAACAGCTCTTCCCTTGTGTAACCGAGCATATTCAAAGCTGAATCATTAACTTCCATAATTCGTCCATTTTCATCCAAAAATACTATTCCGTCAGGATGATTTTTATAAAAGCTTTGAAATACACCAGGTTGTTCCAATATACTTTTTTGCAAAACCATTCAACTTTCCACCTTTAACGACATTGTGCTTTTATAGCACATATATACTCAACAAAGATATTACATCCTTTTATTATATTTCCTGTATTCAAAGGAACGCAAAGGAAATTTATAGTTTTTCATAAAGAATAAGCCTAGTGTACAAAGCTCTAAGCTTATTCGTTCAATCCTTTTTTAAACCAAAAAGCAAACCTTTTTATGCTATATAAAAGGATAAAGTTTATGCCAATACTATAGATAAAGTTCCAATGCCTAAATTCAATTAATGAACTATATTTATTTAACAGGAAAGTATATAAGGCTAATAGTAAATTAAAAAGGCAGGTATGTAAAAACTTCTTCATTTTCCCTTGGCTGACTGGAAAATATAAAATATAGAAGACACAAAAAGTAGGATAGACTGCATAATGAAGCGAAAAGCTCATTTTTGAAGCCTTCTCAAACTCTCTAAAAGGAAATTCTATTAGCCCAAAGGAAACTTGTACATATTCATATGCCCAAGCAACTGTTGAGGAAAATAAGAAAGTGATCACATAATATCTCAGTTGTTTTCTAGGAACAAACAGCCATAATAAACAAATGGACAGTAACCAAGAGATGATAAGAATTAATATATTTATCATTCACTTGTACCTGCTGTAAATCCTTTTTTGAACCATTTATAGCAACTGTCATTTATGACAAGTGAAATCACGACAGTTATAAAGGACCAATACCACGTCCATTCCTTATAATTAACCAATGCAGTATATCTTTCTAAAAACCCTTCCAGAATAGTAAAAAAACCAGCTATACCTACGTAATATAATAATATAATCATCCAATTCTTCCTTCGCGGGAAATATAAGCTGAAAAAAATGGCTACGACAGGAAAAAAGAAAAATTCAAAGGAGAAGCTAGTTTTATTATATGTGTTTGTTTGTGGAAGAAGCTGTATAGGATACTCAATCCAACCCTTTTCAACAGTAAACAGTCCTGCCGGCCAAGTGATAAGCTGAAGAAATAAAAATAACACCCATGCATCTCGCCTTTTATCCTTTGGCACAAATTTAAACAACGAAATGATACATATTATTGTAAAGCCAATAAGAAACCATCTTTCAAAATTCATATCGATATCACCATATTATTACTTTTATTTTTAGTATGAAGACAATGAGATTATATATTCTCTTATATGTATGTTTTTAGCTATATTTCATTAACTTCTTCTTCCGATTAACGAAAGAAATATAAAAGCGAATGTTACTTTACTGTGTTGAAGTGAGATTTAACTACTTGTTCTTTGTATCTGCATTAAAATAAACAATGCCAAAAAATGAGACTTGAAAATCCACAGAAAACCTAGTAGACTTACTAAGGTACTTCTTACAACGAAAAATATTACCTGTATAACCTCAAGAATATGGCTTGAGGGTCTCTACCAGGAACCTTAAAATCCTGATTACAGAAAATGAATTTAATTCATTTTTTGTAATCAGGATTTTTTTGTTGTTAAAAAAATTCATTATATGTATTTAAGAAAGGATGTAAATATGAATTTAAAAGTTATTATCCTAGCAATATCAACTGTTGCTGTAGGTTTAGTTGAACTAATCTTAGGTGGTATATTGCCAACTATCGCTGATGATTTCCATATTTCCATAAGCTCTGCCGGCCAATTAATCTCGATTTTCGCACTTATCTATGCAATTTCAGGGCCAGTGTTGCTTGTATTAACAAGTAAAATGGAACGAAAAAAATTATATCTTGCTTCTTTAGCAGTATTCTTTCTTGGAAATATTTTGACTTATATTAGTCCCAATTTCACCTTCATGATGATTGCAAGAATCATTACTGCGATGAGTACAGCTCTTATTGTTGTATTATCATTAATCATTGCGGCAAAGGTTGTGTCACCAGAACATAGAGCAAAAGCATTAGGACTTATCTATATGGGTATTAGCTCATCACTTGTCATGGGTGTACCACTCGGAATTTTGATTGCCACTAATTTTGGATGGCGCATCATATTCCTTGGTATTGCTATATTATCAATAGGTTCCTTCATCCTAATATCTGTCTTTTTAGAAAAAATTCCTGGTGAAAACACTGTACCACTTACACAGCAGCTTAAAGCTGTTGCTAGTTTCAAAATAGGCAGTGCCCATCTTGCCACGATGTTTATGCTAGCAGGACATTATACACTTTATGCCTATTTCACTCCGTTTTTAGAAACAGAGCTTCATCTTAATGCCAATTGGATCAGCCTTTGTTATTTATTGTTTGGAATTGCAGCGGTAAGCGGCGGAGCATTTGGAGGGATTCTTTCTGATAGAATCGGAGCACCTAAAAGCATTATCGCCGTGATCAGTGCGTTTGCTGTTATTTTATTTTTAGTACCATTCACTACATTTTCCCTAATAGTTTTCATACCTGTCATGATGATATGGGCAGCATTAAGCTGGAGCCTTGCACCACCTCAGCAAAGCTATTTAATACAAACAGACCCTGCTACATCTGACATTCAGCAAAGCTTTAATAATTCTGCATTACAAATAGGAATTTCTATTGGCTCTGGATTTGGCGGTTTTGTGTTAACACAAACCGGAACTGTTTCCCAAACAGCTTGGTTTGGGGGTATTATTGTTATTGTCTCTTTATTATGTGCACTTTTTTCAATAACAAGAAAAACGGTAAATAGAAATTATTCAACAGTGCATTCAAATGCACATCGTAAAGAATCAACAAATTAAGTACTATAAAAACAAGTAAAATACCCAGTGTTTTACTTGTTTTTTTTCATTTTTATATAAAATTCATTGATGGCTACTATCGTCAGTAATTGATAAACTGCATGAAAACAGAATATTTAATAGTTGCATCTGTTCTTTTATCAAATTCCCTTGAACGAAATCCAAACGTTACACTTACCTTCACTTCATATGGATTGACAATTTGCGTCTTTGTGTCAATGGTACTCCTAAAAAACATACCTTCCTCGTCGGAAAATCCATAATCAATGCCGCTTATAACACTGGTTGCTTGATAAACACGATAGGGATAGGTTTTATACGTTCTAGTAATAGTTCTCCCTTTTTCTAAAGCCTCAGGGAAACGCACTGTATCCTCAATAATATTGAGCATCTACATCACCTCTCCCCATGTTTATTCCAGAACCTTCGTACATTATGTAGTAATTATGTAAGCATTCGATGTACAGCGAATTAATGCGTACCACTGAGCTTAGGCCGTATTTTTCTATAATCTTGAGACCCTCATAAACTCCATCAATTATAGAAAAAGGAGGAAAGGGATTTCCCTATTCCTCCTAAGATTATTAGACAAATCGGGTAATATTGATTAATCTCTGCTCAGAGGTAGCAGAAGTAACGGATGTAGCAATTGTTGTTTGAATACTTACTGTATAAGTGTCAGTTCCGGTCGCAAGGGGAACATCTACAAAGGAAATTGATCCAATAAACTTTTGAGTCCCTGCGGTGTTTCCACTTCTAGCAATTGTCTGTTGCGTAATTAGAGTTCCATTTCTCCTAATATTAATATTAAAAGACAATGCCCAGTTTGCAGTAGTTACAACCGCGACCTGCTGAGAAGTATCTATTTTAATTTCATTACCTGCAGTAACAGGAACACTCACCGTATTGACTGTTGTTTCTGTTCCTAACGGTACTGCCAAGGTAGTAGTGGGTTGATCATAAAATAAAGCTGCTACAGACGGCAAACCACTTGGACCGGTTGGACCCGCTGGGCCTGTTGCTCCCGTTGGTCCCGCTACTCCTGCTGGACCTGTTGCTCCCGTTGGGCCCGCTACTCCCGCTGGGCCTGTTGCTCCTGTTGGACCGGCTACTCCCGCTGGGCCTGTTGCTCCTGTTGGACCGGCTACTCCTGCTGGACCTGTTGCTCCTGTTGGGCCCGCTACTCCTGCTGGACCTGTTGCTCCCGTTGGACCCGGTACTCCTGCTGGACCTGTCGCTCCGGTTGGTCCCGCTTCTCCCGCTGGACCTGTCGCTCCGGTTGGACCGGCTGCTCCCGCTGGACCTGTTGCCCCCGTTGGACCCGCTACTCCTGCTGGACCTGTTGCTCCTGTCGGACCGGCTACTCCCGCTGGACCTGTTGCTCCTGTTGGACCCGCTTCTCCCGCTGGACCTGTTGCTCCTGTCGGGCCTGCTACTCCTGCTGGACCTGTTGCTCCGGTTGGTCCCGCTTCTCCCGCTGGACCTGTTGCTCCTGTCGGGCCTGCTACTCCTGCTGGACCTGTTGCTCCCGTTGGACCTGCCACTCCCGCTGGGCCTGTTGCTCCTGTCGGACCCGTTGGGCCCGCTACTCCTGCTGGACCGATTGCTCCCGTTGGACCGGTTGCTCCCGTCGGACCCGTTTCTCCCGTTGGGCCTGCCACTCCCGCTGGGCCTGTTGCTCCTGCTGGACCGGTTGCTCCCGTTGGACCTGCCACTCCCGCTGGGCCTGTTTCCCCAGTTGCTCCTGTTGGACCCGTTGCTCCTGTTGGACCCGCTACTCCCGCTGGTCCTGTTGCTCCTGTTGGACCCGCTACTCCCGCTGGACCTGTTGCTCCTGTTGGACCCGCTTCTCCCGCTGGACCTGTTGCTCCTGTCGGGCCTGCTACTCCTGCTGGACCTGTTGCTCCGGTTGGTCCCGCTTCTCCCGCTGGACCTGTTGCTCCCGTTGGACCGGCTACTCCCGCTGGGCCTGTTGCTCCCGTTGCTCCTGTTGGACCGGCCCCTCCCGCTGGACCTGTTGCTCCCGTTGGGCCTGCTACTCCTGCTGGACCTGTTGCTCCCGTTGGACCGGCTACTCCCGCTGGACCTGTTGCTCCGGTTGGACCCGCTTCTCCCGCTGGGCCTGTTGCTCCCGTTGGACCGGCTACTCCCGCTGGACCTGTTGCTCCCGTTGGACCCGCTTCTCCCGCTGGACCTGTTGCTCCCGTTGGACCGGCTACTCCTGCTGGACCTGTTGCTCCCGTTGGTCCCGCTACTCCCGCTGGGCCTGTTGCTCCCGTTGGACCGGCCTCTCCCGCTGGGCCTGTTGCCCCTGTTGCTCCTGTTGGACCCGTTGCTCCGGTTGGGCCCGCTTCTCCCGCTGGACCTGTTGCTCCTGTCGGACCGGCTACTCCTGCTGGACCTGTTGCTCCTGTTGGGCCGGCTACTCCCGCTGGACCCGTTGCTCCGGCTGGGCCTGTTGCCCCTGTTGCTCCTGTTGGACCTGTCGCTCCGGTTGGACCTGCTGCTCCCGCTGGGCCGGTTGCTCCCGTTGGGCCGGCTACTCCCGCTGGACCCGTTGCTCCTGTTGGACCGGCCACTCCTGCTGGACCTGTTGCTCCTGTCGGACCGGCTACTCCTGCTGGACCTGTTGCTCCCGCTGGACCCGTTGCTCCGGCTGGGCCTGTTGCCCCTGTTGCTCCTGTCGGGCCTGCTACTCCCGCTGGACCTGTTGCTCCTGTTGGACCTGCCACTCCCGCTGGACCTGTTGCTCCCGTTGGGCCTGCCACTCCTGCTGGGCCTGTTGCTCCCGTTGGGCCGGCCACTCCTGCTGGACCGGTTGCTCCCGTTGGACCGGCTGCTCCTGCTGGACCTGTCGCTCCCGTTGCTCCGACTGCTCCGGCTGGACCTGTCGCTCCGGTTGCTCCGACTGCTCCGGCTGGGCCTGTCGCTCCAGTCGGACCCGCTACTCCCGCTGGACCTGTTGCTCCCGTTGGGCCGGCTACTCCTGCTGGACCTGTTGCTCCCGTTGGGCCTGCCACTCCCGCTGGTCCTGTTGCTCCTGTCGGGCCTGCTACTCCTGCTGGACCTGTTGCTCCTGTTGGACCCGCTACTCCTGCTGGACCTGTTGCTCCCGTTGGTCCCGCTACTCCTGCTGGACCTGTTGCTCCTGTTGGGCCCGCTACTCCCGCTGGGCCTGTCGCTCCGGTTGGACCGGCTGCTCCCGCTGGACCTGTTGCTCCTGTTGGACCGGCCACTCCTGCTGGACCTGTTGCTCCTGTTGGACCCGCTACTCCCGCTGGACCTGTTGCTCCCGTTGGACCCGCTACTCCCGCTGGACCCGTTGCTCCTGTTGGGCCGGCTACTCCTGCTGGACCTGTTGCTCCTGTCGGACCAACCGGACCTGCTGGCCCAGTTGGACCAACAATCCCAATAGCAGTCAACAACGATACATCATCAACTAAAACACCAGAACCACCCTGTAAAGGTATTAAGTTGATAAGCAAATATGCTTGAGTTGTTCCCGAAGGTGCTACAACCGTTGTTAAATTAATTGATTGCCATGTGCTATTCTGAGCATTTGGAAGCCTGTTTGCTGGAATAAATGTTGATAAGCCTGTCCCTAACTGCTGAAAGCTTGCATTAAAGAAGAAAATCTGAATTAACACTGCAGGTGCAGGAAGTGAACTTGGTCTTGCTAATGATAAATTCAATTCAAGTGCATCTCCTGTACTAGCAGGAACAAACTGACCAATATAAGAGGTTTCTGTTCCTTGTGGAAGCAATGCTGAGTATGTGCCTGAATTTGAGAATTGATTTGTCGTGGTTGCATTGGAGGAAGAAATCCAGCCATTCAAGTTTCCTGTTTCAAAACCGCCATTACTAATTAAATTCAGTAAACTCATTTTTCTCTCCTTTCCTATACAAAGATTTAATATCCTTACATACTATGGAAAAATGAAAATACTGAATAAGCTACTATCCTTTATTAAGCCACCTATTTTGTTTTTGATTGATTCAACTAATTTTTCTATTAATAAATCGATCTACTATTTTGAATTACAAATATACAGATGAAACCACACAAATCAATTTACCCTTGTATGATTTCTTTTCATCAACTATTCAAAATGAAAAAAAGGCAGCCCTATGGCAGCCTTAATCTCAAAAATATGTAGTGTAAAATGGCATGAAAGCATTAGTTATTAAAAGTTTATTGAATATAATCATAAATATTTTTTACTAATAATAAGCAGGTTACCGCAATAAACAATACTCGTACAAAACTGCTTCCCTTCTTTATAGCAAATCTTGAACCACAAATCGCACCAGCCAGTTGGGCAACTCCCATAATTAATCCATATGTATAGTTTACTTGTCCTAGGAACATAAACATCAATAAGCCAGCAATATTGCTGCCAAAGTTTAAGAATTTAGCATTTCCTGCAGCCTTTAAAAAATCAAATCCAATTAATAAGAAGGCAAACATTAAAAACGAGCCTGTACCTGGACCAAGAAATCCATCATAAAAGCCAATGGCGAAAATGGCAGCTAAAAACATGATGTAGTGGCGAGGAGATAAGCTTTTTGGTGATGAAATACTGCCCCAATCTTTCTTAAAGATAGTATAAATCGCTACTGCTGCAAGCATGATAAGCATCAATGGTTTCAGCATTTCGGGATCCATTAAGTGAACACACCAAGCTCCCAGCATGGAACCAATAAAGGTAAGCGGAAATAATTTATATACTGATTTTATGTCAAGTTTCCCAGAACGATAGAACATATATGTACTAGTTAACGAGCCAATTGTAGAAGCTAATTTATTTGTAGCAACTGCAGCAGCTGGATTCAATCCTGTAAATAATAATGCAGGCAAAGCAATCAGTCCACCGCCACCTACTACCGAATCAATAAATGCGGCTAAAAATCCAAAAATAATTAAAATTATTAATAATGATAGGTCTATATCAAACAAGATTGAACACTTCCTTCACTAGTCACTATCAAAATAGTAACTAATCATTTGATAAATGTAAATAGTTATTGTATCGTTAAACTATAGTACAGGAATAATTGGAGGATAAAAATTGTGAGCGATATTGTACAACAGCTCAAAAAACTAGGCTTTAATGAATACGAGGCTAAATCATATGTTGCGCTTGTAAAATTAGGACCAGCTACTGCTTATCAAGTCAGCAAGGCTTCAGGCATTCCAAGAGCTAGAATTTATGATGTTTTAAATACGCTTGTCGAAAAAGGGATTGTCTTAAAAGAGGAAATAAATGATGCTGCTCGTTATTCCCCCCTCCCTGTTGAAATTTTTCTTCAAAAAGCACAATCAGAATGGGAAAATACCTATGATGTTTTAAACGACTCATTGAGGGAGCTTGAAACATCTGCTAATGAACCAGATAATCGGGTAATTACATTAAAGGACTATCAAACAATAATTAGCTATTGTAAAACATTAATTAAAAAAGCTGAAAAGCAGATTATTATTTCCATATGGGATGATTTATACAGTGAGCTGCAGGATGATCTTGCAGAAGCTTCCAATAAAGTTTCCTTAAAAGGGATAACCATTCATGTAGAGAATCCGCTAAATAATTTAGAGAGCCACCGGATTACTCCTTTTACAGAGACTTCCTCTACTGAGCATTGGTTCATCATATCTATTGATTCAAAAGAAATGCTGTACGGACCATCCTTTGAGGAGCGAAGTATTGCTTTTTATACAGATGATCCTGTTCATATTTATCTTTTAGAGGATTATGTATGGCATGATGTATTAGTTAATCGTCTAGTGCGGCGCAGTTCAGATGATTTAGAAAAATGGATTACAAATGAGCGCAAAGCATTTTTTACAAAAAAATAACGAAGTATATAGGCAAAATGGTTTACAATTAACTGTAAATAGTCGTTATAATATGGAGACTTACGAAAAATGCTCACAAATAAACAGTGCAATATAGGAGGAATAACCTTGTCTTTTAAACCTAAAGCAATTTTTTTAGATATGGATGGTACAATTTTAACTTCATTTAATAAAGTCAGCTTGAAAACGAAAGAAATTATTGATAATTTACGGGAACAAGGAATCTTTGTATTTATTGCGACAGGAAGAGCATTCGATGAGATAGCCGAACTAGTTCCGGAAGGATTCCAGGTAGATGGCTTTATTACATCAAATGGAATGGCAGGATATATCGAGGATAAGCCTGTGTTTCAGCATTCCCTTTCTCGCGAATTAGTTGAATCAGTTATTGAAAAGGCAAGACTAAATAAAATATATTACGAGCTTTTTCCATACGATTCAGCACGTATCACATTAAATCAAGATAAAGATTATGTTCAAAACGAGATTAGAGATCCACAGCCCGAAGGTGTTGAGATTAATGAATGGCTTTCACGTAAACAAGCAATAAAAGAAGAGATTGCTTGGAAGGATTCTATTGAAGGAAATATGTTTTCGAAGTTTTATTTCTTTGCAAGAACAAAAGAGCATATTAATGAATGGAAAGATATACTTAACGAACTAAAGCAAGAAACTGACTTTACTACGTCAACTTCTTCAAGCCATAATGTGGAATTGATGTACGCAAATGTAAATAAAGCAACTGGCATTAAGCAGATGCTGGCTCATTTCGGGATATTAGAAGAAGACATTTTAGCAATTGGGGATAGTTATAATGATCTGCCAATGTTTGAGTTTGTTGATTATGCGGTAGCAATGAAAAATGCTGCAGAGCCGATCAAAAAAATCGTTAATGATGTAACAGAATTCACTTGTGATGAAGATGGAGTATATCAATATCTTTCTAGGTTTTCCTCTGTGAAAATCTAGTAAAATACGATAGGATATAAGTAATACACTAAGTGATATGAGGTGAGAAAAACATGTATTGGACTCCTTTATTTGAAAATGACGTACCAGCAGTACCCTTCAGCTTCTAATGGAGGGAAATGACTGAATCTCTCCGATAGGGGCAACTTTGACCTTAAACAAAATATCGGAGGGTATAAAAAATGAAAAACACCTTATTAGGTTCCTTATATTTAATTCTTGCTTCTAGTATTTGGGGCGGCATGTATGTTGTCGTGAAGATTGTGGTGGCGGTTATTCCCCCACTTGAGCTTGTGTGGTTGCGCTATTTAATTGCTATTTTGACACTTCTCCTCATAGGATTTGTGACAAAACAAAAATGGCGAATCGAAAAGCGTTTTATTTGGATAATCGTTGCCATTGGGATTATAGGCAATGCGATTTCGATTGTTGCACAAGAAACAGGGACGATGCTGTCAACAGCGCAAATGGGGGCAATCATCACAGCTTCAACACCTGCATTTATGGTTATTTTTGCCCGCCTCATTCTTAAAGAAAGCTTAACTATTAAAAAAGGAATCTCAGTATGCCTTGCCACAATAGGAGTTATTCTTATTGTTGGCATAGGGGATATCAATTTGTCCAGCACACTTGGCGGGGTTTCTCTTGTGATTGCTGCCTTAACATGGGCACTTATGTCTGTTCTAGTGAAACGCATTCCAAGCAGTTACTCGCAAATTGTAGTAACAACCTATTCTATTTTGGTCGCACTTATTGTGCTAACACCATTTGTTTTACCGCGTTTACCTGAGTTGAATATGATACAACTGACTCATCCGACTATTTGGGGCGGACTATTATATTTAGGTATTATCTCAACAGCAGGCGGCTTTCTTCTTTGGAACCGTGGATTACAAATGCTTAATGCCTCAAGCGGCGGAATTTATTTCTTCTTTCAGCCAGTAGTGGGAACATTGCTTGGTTGGCTGTTATTAGATGAAAAAATCGGCTTTATGTTTTGGATAGGTTCTATCCTGATTTTAATAGGTGTGTTATTCGTTATTAAAGAAGATAAGTAGAAATATCCCCTTCCAATTTTGTGGAAGGGGGATACTTTAATATACTCATCATAGCTTTACTATTTTTGTTCCATGTGCTTCTTTCACCTGCAAAGCATCTAATAGACCTTCTAAGTTTTGATAATTAACACCAGCACCTGGTAAGATAATAATCCGGTCACCTGCATATTTAATTAGCTTCTTTAGATGTGGGAAGTTAGCTTCAATGCTCTGGTCTGCACTGCCACCATGTGTCAAAATTCTGCTAACCTTCTTTTCAGCAAGCCAATCAATTGCTTTAAACTGATCTTCTTCTGATAATTCATCGAATGCCATATGAAAAGTGATTTCCATATCTTCTGATTTACTTATCAACTGAGAAGTCAACTCTTCATCAATCCACCCATTCTCCAAGCACCCAAATACAACCCCATCGGAACCAAGCTGCACACATATTTCAATATCATTTGCCATTATCTCTGCCTCTGCATGACTATATTCAAAGCTTCCACCTCTTGGTCTGATCATAGTCATAACCGTGACACCGGCATTATGGGCTATCTCAACCGCTTTTTTAATTACCCCATAAGATGGAGTCGTTCCCCCTACAGCTAAGTTGTCACAAAGTTCAATTCTTTTTGCTCCCGCTTTTATTGCAGCAGGAATGTTGGTCAGGTTTTCTGCACAAAATTCTTTTAATACAACACTTTCCATACATTCATCTCCTAAAATTACTAAACCTAAAACTGCTAGTTAACCTGTTAACACCATATCGCGTTGTAAGCGTTTTTTCAAATCTTTTATTAAAACAACTCTCTAATAAGCACTTGTATAAAAAAATCCTAATAAAAGGAATACAGAATAAAAAGAAGCAGGCTACCAAAATAATATAAACTTAAAACATCCATCCTCTAAAAGCTCATTCAATTTCAAAAGTTTAATCGGCAAATAGTTATACACTTACATGCATCATTAGTTATAAATAATAAAATAATTTATAAGCAATATGTTTTTTCCCTCCCATTGTTTTACTAAACTATACTAAACTAAATAGAATAGTGGTGGTATAATTAAGGAACGATAGTATATATAGGAGGAATACGATTGAAAATCGATGATATCGCAAAATTAGCCGGTGTTTCTAAATCAGCTGTTTCTTTGGCATTTAATAATAAACCTGGCATCAGTGAACAAACAAAGGAGCATATCTTAAAAACAGCAGCTATTCACGGCTATACACCTAGAACCGTTAAAAAAAGGAATGATAGCCCTTTAAAGAAGAACCATATTATTCGCTTTGTCGCTTGTAAAAATACAGATGTAATTACAGACCAATACGATTCCCAGCCTTTCTTTAGAGAACTGCTTAATTATTTGACTGATATTGTGAGGGAAAATGGATATACATTAGCCATATCTTCAATAAACATACATGAACTAGAAAGTAACCTATCTCAATTGGAAGCAGACCAAGAATCAGCAGGTATTCTTCTGTTGGGAACAGACCTGCCGCTAGAGAAGATTGAAGAAGTTGAATCCATACACCCTAACATTGTTGTGTTGGATACTTTATTCGAAGCTTCTAAAATGAGCTTTGTGTCCATAAATAATTTTCTAGGCGGATTTCAAGCTGGAGAGTTTTTGTACAAGCTAGGTCATCGAAAAATTGGCTTTATTAAATCAAATGAACGTATATACAATTTTTCAAAAAGAGAGGCAGGATTCCTGCATTCGTTGGACAAAAATGGACTTAGCTTGAATGGATCGTACGTTTTTGAGGTTGCACCGATGCAGGTTTTATCTCAAGAATCATTAAAAAAATCAATTGCAAGCCTTAAAAGTCTTCCGTCAGCGTTTTTTTGCGAAAATGATTATATGGCGATAAGTACAATTAAAACATTGCATGAGCTTGGCATTAAAGTACCTGAACAAGTTTCTGTCTTAGGCTTTGACAATATATATGAAGCAAACATTATTAGTCCTGAATTAACAACTGTTCAAGTCAGAAAAGATGTACTGGCAAAAACAGCAGTGGAAAAGCTTGTTCAATCCATTTCTAGCAATAATTATGGCGGAACACAAACCCTTGTGAATACAGAAATCATTCAACGAAATTCCTGCATTGCTTTTTCTTCATCAAAATGAAGAGTATCATCCAAACATCAAAAAGCCTGCTGTTTTTCATTTCAACCAGCAGGCTTTTTGCAGATAAATGAACAATCGTTTATTAAACCGATAATATTAACTGCTCATATTTTGTTTCTCTTTTATCATTTTTAGAAGTGGGGCATCATTAAAGCCTTTAGTAATAAGCCAAACTGCTAGAATCATTTCATTAGCTGCTACCGGCATAGCTAATAAAGCACCCCAGACTGAAACTTGTTCAATCACATCAAACATTACTAAAATAGAACAAATAAATACGAGCGCTCCACCTGTCATTCCTATTATAGGGATAAACCGCGGTACGAGCTTCGATTTATAAAAGATAAAACTATACATCATTGTGTTGATGCCAAGCATGAAATTCGGACCAAGTAAAAATGTCCATTCATGTATCGCTTTTAGTACGGTTCCAGATGCTTCAAAGGCAGAAGAATTTTGCGCACCACCCGCTATATATTCCTGGCTTAATGTTAGTAATGCCAACACGCTGATTATTCCGATTATAATAACAACAGCCTCAAGAAACCGGAAGCAAACATGCCAAAGTGCGATTGTTCCATCATACTTTTTCAATATCGGATACATCGTTGTAGCAGTACCAACTGCTGATACAACAAGTATTAATTCCAAAACTGCCCCTAATACTACCTGTCTTGAATGTTCAGCACCTGCAGTAAGATAATCTGATTCATTTAGAATCGGATCATATAGTAATAGCCCTATGACTGCTGTAACGGCAGCAAGTATAAACAGAATTCCGACTAATCTAGCAGCTTTTTTGTTTGAATTCATAAAAATCCCCTTCTCGTTAATAAATTCAAAAACGTTGAAACCGCACAACTAAAAAATTATTAATTGTCTTTTTCGTAAAAGAAAACTTCTTCTAATGGCAAATCAAAAGCATGGGCAATACGAAAGGCTAATTCTAAAGATGGGGAGTAGTTACCTTTTTCGAGTGCCACAATAGTTTGTCTTGTCACGCCTGCCTTGTCAGCCAATTGCTGCTGTGTCATTTCATTATGGTTAAATCGCAATCTTCTAATATGATTGCCGACAAGATGCTTTCCCATATTAAACTCCTTTCCGGTAATGATAAAATTTTGTAACTGATCCAGTTACATCAGCAAGGAAACCTGAAATAATTAGGATGATAAACATTACTTGCAATGGTTGTGAAATTACTAATGCTGTCATTGATGAAAGAAAACCGAGGATAAAAATAAAGAAGGAATTTCGATTTGCTTTAAGCGCAATTAACTTGTCGAGCTCATCTTCAAATGATGGCTGCTTTTCTTTAGTTGTTACACTAAATATGATGTTAAAAATAATGCTGATAATGATATGTGCAATAATGGAAACTAGTGTCAAAAGCAGAACGAATCTGCCCCAAAAGTGAAGAAACTGATCTTCTAGCACACCCCCTATTGGATATTGTGGGTACATCCAAAAAGAAAATGATACAAAAATGATTACAGCACTGACTATTGATACAATACTTTTCTTTTCTTGATAAGTCATCCATCATCACCCTTTGTATATTTAGTTTGACATAAGGTAAAGTTTCTTATACACAATGTATAATACACTTTACATTAATTCAAGTACCATTTTAATAAATGGGCTAATAATCTTAGAAAACAAAAAAGGGACTAATGGATTGAATTAGCCCCTTTTTACCAATCATGCTACTTTTATTTCAAGAGAAAAAGTAAAAAAACCTTTATATATTACGAAGCATTTCTTTTATCTCATCACGAGTTTGCAGGATTGCCCCTTTTTCACTTGGAAATATGGCAGCCACGCCATTATCCTTTTCTATTTCAACAAGTAAATCATCCATAAACTCATTCAATGGAATGTTGAATGCCTCATACTTCCCACCTATCACTTCAGCCTCCATCTCCGCAAAGCTTCTCCTTGGCCAAACAGGCAATGAAAATTCAAAATCGCCCTCTTCTTCCAGCGTTAACAAATCACCATTTTCATCGCGCAGCAACCAAACCTGCTCATCCATAGATACTATTGTATAAAAATAGATAAGCCGTTTTTCGGCAGGACGTTTTAAAATCATTCGTTTAAATAATTTCATATTATTTCTTCCTTTTCTGTTTACCAAATGAATTATTAGTAATAAATAGTACTGCTATAACAGTTTATAATAGAAAAAACTATATTTCTATTACAATTATTTAAAACTATCCAAATATTATAAAATTATTGCTCTTCATACCACCTTTACCATGAACACTGTTCTTCTTTTTTGCTAATTTTGTCTTTTAACTTCGGTTTTTCCTTTTAAAAAATGCAAATTACATCTTTCCAATACTTTTTGATTGCAATCGAAGCAAAAATATAATATTATTTGATATATCAATTATTGATAAGTCAACTATTGATACATCAAATAATATTAAAGGAGAATTATTATATTATGAGTAAATTCCAAAAAACAAATGACTTCAATGAAATTGTATATGGTCGTCGTTCCATTAAAGTATATGATCCAACAGTAAAAATCAGCCGTGAGGAAATGAGCGAAATTTTAGAGAAAGCTTCCAAAGCTCCCTCTTCCATTAATATGCAGCCTTGGCGCTTTGTAGTGATTGATACGGAAGAAGGTAAAGAAAAGCTAGCTCCTCTATCTAGATTTAATAAAGAGAAAGTATTAAGCTCGTCTGCAGTAATTGCTATTTTCGGAGACAAGAAAAACTTTGATTATGCTGAAGAAATCTACAGTAATGCTGTTGAGCTTGGCTACATGCCTCAAGAAGTTAAGGATGCTCAAATAAACGCATTCACACCTTACTACGCAAATATGTCAGATGATGTAATGAAGGATACTATCATGCTTGATGCTGGTCTTGTTTCCATGCAGCTTATGCTAGTTGCTCGTGCACATGGTTATGATACAAATCCAATCGGCGGTTATGAAAAAGACCAAATTGCCGAAAGCTTTGGTTTAGAAAAGGATCGTTATATTCCAATTATGCTGCTAACAATTGGTAAAGCTGCAAATGAAGGCTTCCAATCTTATCGTCTGCCTGTTGATACGATTACAGAATGGAGATAAAGCACCACTTCTTTTGAAGTCATGATAAACAATCAATACATTTATGATAAGACCCTACTCTATTGAGTGGGGTCTTTCAATTTATTTTTACCTGCTCCATCCAAATCCAACTAATAATATGAATATGAAATCACATACTAACAATATGGGAGGTGAAAGAGATGAAAACAAAAGATGATTTCTTAGAAGGAGCAAAAGTCACTGATGATGCTCATACATATGGGCCTTCGAACGGAGGAAGTGCAGAGCACCATTCTCCACAATCTGTTCCTAATACAGAAGCAGCTAAAGCAGGCAAGAAACGAAAATAAATTATTTGTTAAATAATCTCCCCCTTTAAGTAAACAGTAAATTAAAAATTATTGTCTGCTTAAAGGGTTGCTTGTCTTGTTTATAAACATGAATTCCTCAAAAGCAAAAAAACGGCTTATCCGCTAACGGACAGCCATTTTCTTTATTATTGTAAGAACAGTTTAGAAACTCCTTTGTGGATGATGGGTAAAGTCCTCTTCCAGTATTGCCATAAGGATATGATCACGCCATTCTCCATCTATCAATAGACTCTTCCGCTCTAAGCCTTCTTGCACAAATCCGGCCTTTTCCAACACTCTAATCGAACCAGGATTTTGCGGGCTAACACCTGCGATTACCCGATGAAAATTCAATTCTGTAAAGATGATTTTCAATCCTTCCGTTAAAGCCTGCTGCATATAGCCTTTTCCATTATGCTTGGAGTCTAACTGGTATCCTACCATGCACGTTTGCTTTGGGCCTCTCTCGACAAAGAAAAAGTTGATTGCACCAATTAATTCTGCTTCTAGGAAAATACCAAAATCGTATCTTTCATCATTTTTTGCTTTTTCTCTACTTTTTTCAATCCAATCTGTTTGGCCCTCTAAAGTATAAAACGTTTCACTTGGTTTAATTGGTGACCATCTTTCGAAATGCTCTTTATTGTTTAATTCCAGCTGCAGCTTCATGTGAGCATCTGATATTTCATAGAATCTAATATTAACCTTCATTGTCCCTGTCCTTTAATATTATTGCTGGCTTTTTTCGCATAACTACCTTTTTCTTAAGATAGTAAGCACCGCCAATAAGTACAATAATTCCAATTGTTTTTATAATGATTGTATTAGTTAATTCGTCATTAAAAGTGATACTGCTAAAAACACTGCCTATAACTATTATTACGATGGCTAGTAGCAAATGAATTATTCTCATATAATACCTTCCCTTTTAAATAATCCTACTTTAAGACGGCCTAAATAATAAGTACATAAAGGTATCTTTGAAAATGAAGACACATTTTTAGCAGCAATTACTTCAACCATCTCTCTCACAAACCAGTTTTATACTAATAAAATTATTTCACTATTCCCTTAAGAGTTCAACATATATTTACGCTTATAATGAGCGGGGACTATCTGCCATCGCATTAGCAAGAATGAGATATATAATGATATTGGAAGGTAACAGAACAATAAATATTAGTCTCACTGCAAATGAAGATATCCCAAAGTATTCTGCGATTCCACCGCAAACACCTGTTAACGCCTTATCTGTTGCTGATTTTTTTAATTTATTCCTCACAATTACTCTCCATCCTTCATGCTAAAATGCTTCCGTTTATTCATACCATTTTATATACTGCAAGCCATAAACAGAGCCCACTGTCATTACAACAGACCAAATAACTAAACTAACACCAAGCCAAGTAACAACCTTCTTTCTAGAAGAACCAAATAAAAGTGCCATTAATGCAGCAAGGTCTGTGCCAAGGATAGAAGGTGATAACAAAGCAAACACAGGCAAACCGTACTTTTCCCAAATTTGTTTGGCTCGTGTTTCTCGTTTGGATGGCTCTGTTATTCCTTTTTTCGCTTTTCTTTTCCTACGCCATTCAGCTATTTGTCTAAAAAATATCGCGAAAACTAACACCATTAAAAAATTACCTAAAAAGGCAATAATTCCAACTGCAATTGGTGACATATCAAAAAGAATACCAACTGGAATTATATAAAAAACATCTAAAAATGGTAACAACGAAATAATAAATAAGGCAAAATATTGCCACAACCCATCTGTGCTTTGAACCCATTCGACCATATAGATTCCTCCATATTTATGTAGTTTAGAACTGCAATTTTTAAACTTCGCTACAACTTAATACGAATCAATATTAGAAAAGTTCCCAAAATCCCCTTTAAGGTAAAAGCCATGTTGTTTACTTTCTTTCCTAACAGAAGTAATTTTAGTTAAAAATGCTCTGCGCATCATAATGAGAGCGTTATCTTTTTATTTGTATATTCTAAATTTTCAAAAATAGTATGTTAAATAATCTGACAACTTAATTGACGTCTTGGTTTTTGTCTTTATACTCATAACTATCAATTAATATTGGTTCTTGTCATAGAACAAAGATGCCGCCTAGGGTTCCGGTTTGTAAAACGTCTGGTCCGAGAGGTAGCGTACGGTATTGCAATACTGTATACACGGAGGGATAAAAGCCCGGGAGAATTTTGTATAAAAATTCTCCCGGGCTTTTATTTTTTCAAATTTATTTTGGAAAAGAGGATGAATAATATGATTAATCAAAAACCGACACTCGCAAAAACCTTAAAGCTCCATCAAGTTGTATTCATGGGGCTTGCGTGGATGACACCAATGATATTTTTTACCGTTTATGGAGTGGCATTTGAAGCTGCAGATGGCATGATGACTCCTGCTTATTTGATTGCTTTTATAGCGATCTTTTTCACCGCCTTCAGTTATAGCCGCATGGTAAAGGCTTACCCTATTTCTGGCTCCGCTTATACGTATACAAAAAAATCCATTCATCCGAAGGTCGGTTTCTTAGTCGGTTGGGCACTTTTATTAGATTATGTATTCTCCCCTATTATTGCTATTTTAACGTTTGGTATCTTTATGAATACAGAATTCCCCTCTATTCCGGTATTCGTTTGGATTATTATCATGAACATCGTGCTAGTTATTGTTAACATCATCGGCATTAAGTCTGCAGCCCGTATCAGCGGTATATCTGTCCTTGTGCAAATTGCCTTTATCGTGTTATTTTGTGCATTAATTGTTAAGGATGTTCTTTCTGGTGACACTGCTGCTAGCTCGCTCTTTTCCCTTGCACCGTTTTTAAGTGATCATAGTTCATTAAGCGCAGTATTCACTGGTGCTTCCCTAATTTGCTTCTGTTTTCTTGGCTTTGATGCAGTCACTACCATGTCTGAAGAAACAATAAAAGCGGAAAAAACCGTTTCGAAAGCAATTTTTCTGATCGTCCTTATTGCGGCTGTCATGTATATTGCAATTTCTTATTTAACACAAGTTGCTTTTCCTAACTTTGCATTTTCGAATCCAGATAATGCTGCATACGCACTTGTTCAGCTTGTTGGTGGTAATCTATTAAGCTCTATCTTTATTATGGTGTTGATAATTGCTACCTTCACTCAAGGAGTTTCCTCGATGACAAGTGTGAGCAGATTCCTGTTCGCTTTAGGTCGTGAATCGATTCTCCCTGTGAAGCTGTTTACAGCCATTCATCCAAAATACAAAACTCCTGTTGCTAACATCATCTTTGTCGGAGTAATTTCCTTCGCTGCTGTCTTTTTTGATCTTGATACAGCTGTAACATTTGTCAGCTTCGGTGCTTTGACTGCCTTTACCTTTGTGAATATTTCTGTTATTGGACACTACTATATTAAGCAAAAAGAACGTTCCTTGAAGGGAACCTTTGTCTATCTTGTTTTCCCTTTAATTGGCGCTGGTTTTATATGCTGGCTGTTGACACTGCTTAATAAACAAACACTCATGTATGGATTGGCTTGGCTTATTATTGGCTTTATTTACATGGCCATAAGAAAAGCATGGATAACATCAAAAGATAAAAGCTCCACAACAAGGAAAAAATTGCTGCAACAAAAAACTATGTCAGATAATCTGACAGATTAGTAGTTTTTATTTTCAGAATAGTTATACTTTAGTTTATTAACAATCTAATAAAGGTTTTCACAATCACAATATCGTTGAAAACAAAAAGCTGTCTAGGGTTCCGTTTAAAGAGTTTTCTTTAAAGTCAGGTCCGAGAGAGAGCGTGCAGCATTTGCTGTATACACGGAAGGACAAAAGCCTGGGAGATGATAATCTCTCTTACGCTTTTGTCCTTTTATTTTTTTAAGGAGGTTCTATTTATGGATACAGTTATTAACATTCCTGGTGGTGGAAAATGGTCTGGTGTGATCAGCCGTGGAAAAACGATTAAATTTACAGCAACTGAGGATGGTGCAAATCTTTCCCTGCTTTTGTATTCTGCTGCAGATACTGCTGAAAGGTATAATATGCCAGATACATTAAAGGCACAGCATACCTCTCACTTAACGAAGGGAAATGTGCTGATGAGTGATAACGGCCGCGTCCTTGCAAGTATTATTGACGATTCATTGGGCTGGCATGACACTATATCGGGCTATATCTCACGTCGACTTGTCGATGAGCGCTATGGCAAAACAACTTATCAGGAATTTAGAAATGACTGGCACCGCAGTGGTGAGGAGAACTTTGCAGTTGAATTGTTCCGTAATGGGATGACTGTTCGTGATCTTGTGCCTGTTGTCAATTTATTCTCTAAGGTCTATTGCACAGAGGATGGAAACATGCATTATGCCCTTAAGCATGCAAAAAAAGGCGACTTTATTGTCCTAAGAACAGAAATGGATGTCCTCCTTATTACATCCAATACACCGAATCCTTTAAATCCAAGCACCAATTATCCTGCTGTTCCAGTAAAACTGGAGGTCACAGCTGCGACTCCAATTAGTGAGGATGATTGCTGCCTCAATTATTGTCCAGAAAACAGGCGTGCCTTTGAAAACACATGGAATTATTCAGCACTTACGATAGGAGGAATGCAATAATGGCAGTACTTTACCGAGTTGAAAGCGAACGTAAACAGGAAAATGCCTTCATATCAGAAACAATTCCGGCTGGCGATGGCTGGACATACACTTTAGAGCCAGGGCAGGTTCTGCGAATCGTCGATTTAGAAGGAAATCAAGCTGCTGATACGCTCTTTTATGATGCGGAGAATCCTATTGACCATTATAGTGCAGTCAATACGATTACCAATCAAGGCAATGTATATTTAACGACTGGTTCTGTCCTTTTATCAGAGTCTGGCAAGGAGTTAGTGAAAATTGTCGCAGATACATGTGGTAACCACGATACACTCGGCGGCGCATGTTCGGCTCAAAGCAATACTGTCCGCTATGCACATGAAACACTGCCAATGCATAACTGCCGAGATACCTTTATGCTGCAGCTATCAAACAATGACCCCCGCTTTACAAAACGGGACTTGGCTCCAAATATTAACTTTTTTATGAATGTTCCCGTCACACCAGATGGCGGCTTAACGTTTGCTGATGGTGTTTCTGCTCCTGGCTATTATGTAGAAATGGAAGCAGCAGCTCGTGTACTTGTGTTAATCAGCAACTGCCCACAATTAAATAATCCTTGTAATGCTTATAACCCAACCCCAATACAAGTGCTTGTTTGGGATAAATGATAAAGGAGTGACAACTATGTATACAAAAGTATTAATTGCCAACCGCGGAGCGATTGCTGTTCGCATTGAACGTACTCTTCGAAAAATGGGAATTCAGTCTGTGGCTGTTTATACGAAGGCTGACCAAGACAGCCTTCATGTTGATTTGGCAGATGAAGCCATTCTGATTGGTGAAGGTGCTGCAAAGGATTCTTATTTAAATGGAGAGCTTCTTCTTAATATAGCGCAGGAAACAGGTGCCCAAGCAATCCATCCTGGCTATGGCTTTTTAAGTGAAAATGCTGATTTTGCACGGGCCTGCTTTGAGAATAACATTGCCTTTATCGGGCCAACACCAGAGCAAATCGAGCTGTTTGGCTTAAAGCATTCCGCCAGGGAAATTGCCGAAAGAGCAAATGTTCCGATGCTTTCTGGTACACAGCTTATAACGGAGCTTTCAGCAGCTCTGTCAGAAGCAGCAAAAATCGGCTATCCAGTCATGCTGAAAAGCACAGCTGGTGGCGGTGGTATCGGCATGCGCGTTTGCGAGGATGAAGCAGCATTAAGCAATGTTTTCGAGTCTGTAAGCAGGCTGGCTCAAACGAACTTTAACAACGGTGGCGTCTTTTTAGAAAAATATATTCAAAAGGCCCGTCATGTTGAAGTCCAAATATTTGGGAATGAATTTGGCGAGGTGGCAGCACTTGGTGAACGAGATTGCTCGATTCAACGCCGCAATCAAAAAGTCGTTGAGGAAAGTCCAGCTCCCTGCCTGTCTTCTGCAGTTCGTGAACAAATGCTGCTGGCTTCAAAGCGCCTTGCAGCAGAGGTTGGTTATCGCAGTGCAGGAACAGTTGAATTTTTGTATGATCCAGACACAGAGCAATTTTACTTTCTTGAAGTAAACACAAGACTGCAAGTAGAGCATGGCGTGACAGAGGAAGTTCTTCGAATTGATTTAGTCGAGTGGATGGTCAGAGAATCAGCCGGCGAGTTACGTGGCCTTGAGCAATTATACAAAAAACCAGTTGGTCACAGTATCCAAGCAAGAATTTATGCTGAAGATTGCTTAAATGACTTCCGTCCAAGCGGTGGTCAGATAGATCAAGTAGTTTTCCCTGAAAATGCTCGGGTAGAATCGTGGGTACGTGACGGACTTACGGTTACATCTTTTTACGATCCGATGCTTGCAAAAATTATTGTGCATGGAGACACTCGGGAAGAAGCGCTTCATAAGCTGGACACAGCCCTAGCAGAGGCAAGATTTTATGGTATCACTACAAATCTGTCCTACATTCGCGCACTTTTAATGGAAGACAATTGCCGAAACGGACTTGTTTATACGCGGATGCTTGAAGGCTTTTCACCTGCTGAACAAGCAATAGAGGTGCTTGATGGTGGTATTCAAACTACTGTGCAGGATTGGCCAGGAAGAATTGGTCATTGGGACGTTGGTGTTCCTCCATGCGGACCAATGGACCCACTATCCTTCCGAATTGGAAACAAACTATTAGGCAATACCGAAAATGCATCAGGATTGGAGTTAACTCTCCGCGGCGGCACATACCGCTTCCGCTTTGACACTGCCTTCTGTTTAACTGGTGCCGATATGCATGCCACGCTTGGGGATGTGGAAGTGCCAATGTACACTGTAATCAATGCAAAAAGAGGTCAAACGTTAACATTCGGAGAAGCTGATACAGGTATGAGGACGTATTTCCTTATTGCAGGCGGATTGGATATGCCCCTTTATTTAGGCAGTGCTGCAACCTTTACTCTTGGTGGTTTTGGTGGACATGGCGGCAGAGCATTACGAACTGGTGACGTATTATCTGTTAACGATGCTTCCCTGCCTGCTTATACTGCAGTCATAAATGACCGTAAACCAGTGATTACTAAAGAATGGACAATTGGTGTCATCCCTGGTCCGCATTGCACAACAGAGTTTTTGTTGCCTGAATATTTGCAGCAGCTTACAGATACAAGCTGGGAGGTTCACTTTAACAGTTCACGTACAGGAGTTCGCTTAGTTGGTCCTGCTCCCTTGTGGTCACGCAGTGACGGTGGTGAAGCTGGACTGCATCCATCAAATATCCATGATAATGCTTATGCAGTTGGTACACTTGATTTAACTGGTGACATGCCGATATTACTCGGTCCTGATGGGCCAAGTCTCGGTGGATTTGTTTGCCCTGTCACAACTGCTTCAGCAGAATTTTGGAAAATTGGCCAGCTTCATGCTGGTGACAAAATCCGCTTCAAGCTGATTACACTGGAAGAGGCAGAAGCGCTTCGCGACTCGCAGGAGCAATATCTTCAAAGCATTGGAGAAAGGGAAGTAGCGGTTCTGCCAGCACTTACCGAGGATATTGTCCAGCTTCCCTGCGATTACCCTGTTTTACTGGAACAGTCAACAGGAAGAATTCCGATGAAAATCAGAGCGGCTGGTGATAAGCATGTGTTAGTCGAATATGGTGAGATGGAGCTTGACTTACTGCTGCGTTTTCAAGTTCATGCCTTAATGGAAGCCATGCAAAAAGAAACTGATTTGCCTATCATTGAAATGACACCAGGCATACGTTCACTGCAGATTCATATTGATGCATCCAAAATGACAGTTAAAGAACTAAGCAACATGATTGCTTCTATCAATGACTCACTCCCACCATTAGAGGAAATTGAAGTGCCATCACGTATTGTCCGCCTTCCCCTTTCATGGGATGATCCATCAACACAATTGGCTATCGACAGATACCAAAAGAATGTTAGACCTGATGCTCCTTGGTGTCCTAGTAATTTAGAGTTCATACGACGTGTTAACGGATTAAATGATATGGAAGACGTGAAGCGAATTGTCTTTGATGCCAATTATCTTGTTCTTGGCCTTGGCGATGTGTATCTTGGCGCACCTGTCGCAACACCAGTAGACCCGCGCCACCGTCTTGTTACAACAAAATATAATCCTGCCCGAACTTGGACACCAGAAAATGCAGTTGGTATCGGCGGTGCTTATATGTGTGTTTATGGTATGGAAGGACCAGGAGGCTATCAATTTGTCGGCCGAACTGTTCAGGTATGGAACAAATTGCGGGAAACAGAAAGCTTTCAGGCTGGAAAGCCATGGCTGCTTCGCTTCTTTGATCAAATTTCATTTTATCCAGTAAGTGCAGATGAATTACTAGTAATGCGCGAAGACTTCCTGCGCGGAAGATTTGAAATTGATATAACCGAAACAACCTTTAAGCTTGGTGATTATTTAGCATTTCTATCCTCAATTGAGGAAAGTACAAATACATTCCGGAGCAAACAGCAAGCCGCCTTCCATGAAGAGCGTGAAAGATGGCAGGAGCTTGGGTTGGCAGAGTATGTGTCAGAGCAAGAAACAGCTGAGCCTGCAGAGGAAGTACTTCCAGATGGTGCAGAAGCTGTGCGCAGCTCCATGCCAGGAAGTGTTTGGAAGGTACTAGTTTCATCTGGAGACCGCGTTCAAAAAGGCGATACATTAATAATTGAAGAAAGCATGAAAATGGAATTTCCACAAGCAGCTCCTTTTGATGGAACCATTGAATCTATTCATGTTGCCCCAGGTGATGAGGTATATGCAGGCCAGTTAATTGTTTCAATAAAAAGAGCAGAAAGAGGTGATTTAAGTGCAGACAAATTCCCTAAAGACATTATCCATTCATGAAATTCAGGCAGGATATGAAAACGGCACGTTAACGCCTGAAGCACTTATAGAGCTTATTATCGAACGGGCAGAGGCTGATAAAGAATTCAATATTTGGATTACTCCCCCTTCCTGGAGCTTTATTCGTTCCTATATTGATAATCTCGATTTAATCGACAGAGAAAAGTCACCTTTATGGGGTATTCCTTTTGCCATCAAGGATAATATTGATCTTGCAGGCGTTCCAACAACTGCTGGTTGTCCTGATTTTGCCTATACACCAGAAAAAAGTGCCACTATTGTTCAACGCTTAATTAATGCAGGCGCCATTCCGATTGGAAAAACAAATTTAGACCAGTTCGCCACTGGACTTGTCGGCACGAGAAGTCCTTTCGGCGAAACACAAAACGCATTAAGACCAGAGCTAATCAGTGGTGGTTCAAGCTCTGGTTCTGCAGTATCTGTGGCGCGCGGTCAAGCAGCCTTTTCCCTTGGAACAGATACTGCCGGCTCTGGTCGTGTCCCAGCAGCCTTAAACGGACTTATCGGGTTCAAGCCAAGTGTTGGTGCATGGCCAGTTAAAGGGGTTGTCCCTGCATGTGCAAGCATAGATTGTGTCACTGTTTTTTCTAATAATCTTCAAGACACTGTTTTTGTGGATGAAGTTGTTCGAGGCTTTGATAAAGAAGATCCTTGGTCAAAGACTGTAAAGAGAGAGCCTTCCTCCCTGCCTAAGCGCCTATTAATCCCAGAGGATTTGCCTGAATTTTACGGACCTTTTGCAAAGGAATATGAACAAGCCTGGCAAACAGCTTTAACAAAAATGAACAAACTCGGAATCCTTATCGAAAAGATAGATGTAAGCTACTTGTTAGAAGCAGCATCTGTTTTATATGATGGGCCTTGGGTTGCAGAAAGATGGTCTGATTTAGGAGCGTTTATTGAGGAGCATCCAAACTCAAGCCTGACTGTAACAGAAACCTTGTTACGCACCGGTGCCAAATCAGCATATACTGCCTCCTCTCTGTTTCAAGCAATGCATAAGCTGCAAGCATCAAAACGGAAAGCACATCTCCAGCTCGAAGATGCAGTATTAATAATGCCTACTGCTGGAGGAACATGGACACGAGCTGAGGTTCGCAGTAATCCCCTTCAAACAAACAGTCAAATGGGACTATATACAAATCATTGTAATTTACTAGATTTATCTGCAATTAACATTCCTTCTGAACCTATAGAGGATAAATTGCCATTTGGAATTACTTTATTTTCAGGTGCTAATGATGAACATCTTATTACAGGTCTTGCAGAAAAATTTTTAAATGAGCCTCCTGTGCCGGCGCAAACAAATACGGTCACGATTGCAGTTTGTGGCCTGCACATGCAAGGGTACCCCCTTGAAGTGCAAATGAAGGAGCATGATGCCAAATTTAAAAGAAAGACTAAAACTTCTGCAAACTATCAGCTGATCGCATTAAATACTGCTCCAGCAAAGCCAGGCCTCATTCGTGAACCACATAATGGAGCTGAAATTGATCTCGAATTATGGGAAATGCCTGTTGAACAACTTGGTGCTTTCGTATCACTCATCCCATCACCACTTAGCATTGGTACGATTGAACTTAAAGACGGTACATTTGTTAAAGGATTTTTGTGTGAACAATGGGCTGTAGATGAAGGAAAGGACATTACTCGCTTCGGTGGCTGGCATCAATATTCAGCTAGCAAGCCGTCTGCGCATTCCGTTTTATAAATAATCGAGAAGGGTTAAAATAACCCTTCTCTTCTCATTATCTCTCTTTTTCTCTTCTTTTTTGAAAAAACCTCCTTTTTCCACCACTATATCTTCCTTGAATAATAAAAAGATAGCAGTATAATAAAAATTAATTATATAGCTCGAAAATGTTTTCTAGGGTTCCGCAGCAATTTTTGCTGGTCTGGTCCGAGAGAAAACTCACAGCAATTGCTGTGTCACGGAAGGACAAAAGCCTGGGAGAAACTGTTTACAGTTTACTCTCAGGCTTTTGTTTTTTTTTCGGGCAAAAATAAATTTGGAGGTGCATGACATGAATTCCACTTGGATTCAAGTTTTTATTGCAGCATTTTTTGAAGTATTTTGGGTTATTGGCTTAAAGCATTCTGATAGTTTTCTAACATGGACAGGAACTGCTATATGTATCGTTATTAGCTTTTACGTCATGATTATGGCAGGAAAAAAACTGCCCGTCGGAACAGTTTATGCTGTTTTTGTAGGATTGGGGACTGCTGGAACAATTTTTACTGAAATTCTATTCTTTGGTGTTCCATTTAAGATAGAAAAAGTTCTTTTGATCCTGCTTTTGTTGGCAGGAGTAATCGGATTGAAATTAGTAACAAAGGATAAAACGCAAAAAGGAGATGTATCTTAACATGGCCTGGATCGCTTTAATTGCAGCAGGAATTTGTGAAATGTTTGGTGTAACAATGATAAATAAATTGCATAAAGACCGCAACTGGCAGTCTGTCCTACTACTGATTCTTGGATTTGGATTAAGCTTTGTTTTCCTTGCATACGCAATGGAAACACTTCCTATGGGTACTGCCTACGCCATTTGGACAGGAATTGGTGCTTCAGGTGGAGCAATACTTGGTATGATTCTTTACGGGGAGTCCAAAGACTGGCGAAGACTTATATTTATCGCAATGGTTTTAGGTGCAGCAGTTGGGTTAAAGCTAGTTTCATAGAGAAGTATAATAAATACTAGTAATATCAACTCATAAAACCGAACAAGTCTAGTTTGTTCGGTTTTATTCTGTTTTAATATTACAGCTTATATATACGTTCATCTCCTCGGGAATTCTAGCTTATCTCAAACATGAATGTAATTAAGGTGGATATCATTTAATATCTTTCTTAATGAAGTATTAGTTATTTCTTTTTGTCCTTTTTAACTGATAACTTCCTTTTTAGCAAGGAGCTGCTTCATCAGTTTTTTTGCTAGCGTTGCAGAGCGCACGCGCAAATGTAAATCTGGAGAAATTTCAACTGAGTATTGCCTGCTTTTGATTGCTGCTTTTAATTCAGTTATCGTGGAACAGTCTTGTTCTAAATCGTTTAAAACGGCACCATACTGAAGAAATTGATGTGTATCGCTTCCTGCTGTGACTGGAAGTCCTAATTTTTCTGCTAGCCAATACACATTTTCTTTATTTTCTTCGACCCCAATGGAATAAAGATCTTTTCCATTTAAATCAAGGGCATCTAACCTTCTTAATACACTTGGTTCATGCTGGGTAAGTGGTGTACTCGGACGAAACGGATGTCCCCCAATTGTAATAGTTTCATAGGAATCAGCAATGTCGAGTAGTGCAGCAAGTGCAATAAATTTATCTTCCTCTAAATGAGGCTGTAAACTTTTAAACATATGTAATATTGCATCACGATTGCTAATCAGCAGAATGTGACCAACGCCCTCCACATCTACCTCCATGCCTGGAAATATCTTCAGTCCTTCTACCTCATAATAATCATCTTTATAAAGGTATTGCTGGTCTAAATAATCATAAACATCCAGAAATCTTAGTGTGTTGAAATGCTCTGTTAAGGCAATTGCATCAAGGCCCGCTGCTTTTGCTTCTTTCACCATTGTTTGAAAATAATCTGGCATAAATTCCGATTTTTTCGATATTTTTACATGTGTGTGTAAATCAATTTTCATGTTAGAAGCTCCTTTTCATTTATAATTGGAAAGCCACGATATACAGGGAAACAATATAAACTATGCTGATTGTTAGAAATCCATAATCACTTCTGCCAATTTTAAGTGTTTGGAGCTTCAGCTTTTTAACAACTGGATTTTTGAATGCATTTTTGCTTCCCTTTGTTTCAAGTGCCTCAACCGTTGTCCGTGCACGTTTTGCTACACTAAGAAGCAGCGGATAAAAGGACAATACTGCAAGCCTAATGAAGTAATAGGTAATTCTCCAATAAAGAAACCCCTTCTTATCAGGCGCTCTTCCTCTTAACCGATAGGACATAAATACATGATTATACTCCTCAAGCAACAGTGGAAGCATTCTATAGCCATACGAAATCGAAAATGAAACTTGTCCTGGCACCCCAATACTCAATAACCCAACACTTAGCTTTTCAGGACTCATGGAGCAAAAGACCGTGATACTTGCTAAAGAAATAACTGCCAGCTTCACTGTTAGCATAATTAATGGGAGTAATACAGTGATATTTCCACCAAAAAATAAGGTAGCAATAAACATATAGCCGCCTTGACCAAGTATGCCAAGAATAAGAATAAACAAAATCAACCTGCTTACTTTCGTCATAACGGTAGTGATAATTGTCGCAAGGAGCATCCCTAGTAATACAACTTGTTCATCAATAAACCATGGTGCAATTCCAAAAAAACCATACCAGATGAACAAGATACGCGGGTCTAATTTCGCAATGAATGTTTGGTCATTGGCATATGCCGTATTCATCAGCTCGATTTTCATTTGCTCCACATTCAGCTTGTCGATCATGTTTTTTGCATAATCCATGCAGATTCCTCCTGAAAAAAATCTATAAATGAATCAATCGTATACTTAGCAGGTGTTATGTTGAGCTTATGTGATAACTCCACAATTTGCGGAGGAATAATTCCCGCCCTTCTCATCAGTAAGGAATTAGAGAATAATCCTTCCTTGTCACCATCATAAATAATTTGGCCATTGTTCATAACGACAACTCGTGTAGCCCATTCACTGACAAGTTGCATATCATGTGTGGCAATTAACACTAACTCTGTTCTAACTGCCAGCTTATCAATGAATTGTGTGAGGTGCTTCCGAGTAGCAATATCTAAATTGGCAGTTGGTTCATCAAGGAGAATAATTGCTGGATTCATAGCAGCACCAATGGCAAGAGATGCTCTCCGCTGCTGGCCACCACTCATTAGCCTGCTGTCTTTATGCTGTAGCTCGGAAAGATGGAAAAGCTCCAGAATATGATCTACTATCTCTTCGTATCCTTGTTGTTTACGTGCCTTCAAGAAAAACTCTACATCCTTGCGCACAGAGTCCTCAATAAACATCTGTTCTGGATTTTGGTATATATATGTAACAATGTCTGCCAGTTTTTCTGGTGACTGTTTTGCTGTTGACTTCCCTTTAATAGAAACAGTTCCAGCATTAGGTTTTCGAAACCCTGTCAGCAAACGAAGCAACGTCGATTTTCCAGCACCATTATTTCCAACAAGCGCCACCTTTTCTCCTTTGGAAAAAGTAATATTTATATCCTGTAAAATTTGCTTATACGATCGTTCAACAGTTTGATAAGAAAAACGGACATCCTTAAATTCTGCTATTGCTTCGCTGCTTTTCATAGACGGGACATCAGTTATGGGAATTTCCTTCTTCACGAGATGCGCAAAACTTTCCCCAGCTTCTTCCAATGTAATCGGAACAGTTGCCTGATGCACGTTTAACCCAAATGCAGCCTGTGTTACTTGCGGCGGATATATATTTCGCGCTGTTAAATCTTCAACAGCAGTTAAAGCCTCCCGAACTGGTCTTTTCCATACGACCCTTCCTTTATCGACTAACAAAACGGTCGAGCAATATTCGGCAATAAATTCTGTGTGATGCTCAATAACAATGATTGTTTTCTCGTATTGTTGATGCAGTTTCTTTAATACATCATACATAGATTTTGCATGGTATGGATCTAGTTGTGCTATCGGTTCATCAAGCACGATAATCTTTGGATTTAATGCCAAACATCCTGCCAATGCAAGCAAGTGCTTCTGCCCCCCACTTAGCTGCCACACAAATTCATTCTCATAATCTTCTAATCCGACAATTTTAAGTGCTTCACGTGCTCTTTCCATATAATCAGCATAACCAAAGTGAAGTGGAGCAAATGCTGCATCTTCCATTACTCTTGCTTGAACTATTTGATTCTCAAAATCTTGATAAACATAGCCTACATGCTCGGAAAGATCTGCTACAGTATTTGAGGTTATATTCAGTCCATTAATGCAAGCTTCTCCTTCAAAATCACCAGTATAATAATGGGGAATTAAACCATTCAGAAGCTTACATAGTGTTGACTTGCCGCTCCCATTCCCCCCAATAATAGCTAAGAACTCTCCCTTTTCAACAGTAATGCTGACATTCTTTAAGATTGCTTCCTCCTCATTAGGATAAGTAAAACTTACATTCTGAATGTCTATTATTGTGTTCATGCTGCTTTATTCCTTTCCTTTTTAGAACGCTTAATAAGTACATATACAATAGTGGCAGAAACTACCGCTGCAATGCCTAAGGAAATCAAGGTTAACGTTGATTCTGAAATATAAGAAAATGTTGCTTCCCATTCGAAGATGTTCCATTCTGTTTCTGATAAATATTCAAACCCGAATGCTGATATCGCCAATAAAATAACTGGAATCAAAAACCTTGGGTGTAAAATCCCACGAATAGCATAAGCGTTATCAGGAGTACGAGGCTTCATTCCCAGCAATGGTTCTATTTTTCCGTAAAGTCTTGGCACAAGATAGAGTGTTGGCAAGAGTGCAAATAAGATACCGGAAAAAAGCACATCATTCAAGAATGAGAATCCTTCAACTACTACGACACTCTCAGCAAGTCCAGGAAGTGCTTCAAAATCATCAACACCTACCCAAACCTTTCCTATATCGACCATCATACTTATCAGTTGATGAATAACTACGCCGGTCATTGCGGCAATACCAACATGACGCTTGTTCCTTGGATCCTTAACCAGACTGCCAGCTATGTACATCGCAAGGGAAAAGGAGATAAATTTCTCTAACTCTCCAAAGCCTCCAAATTGGCCGAGCATAATTTCTCCAAAAATTACTTCGCCCAATGCAGCTCCAATCCCAGCATAAAGGGGGTGAAACAAAATACATAGTGTGAGTGGGATAAATGCAAAATACTCAATGGAGAATTCAACTGGACCAAGATAAATAGAAGGTACAAGTTCCGTAATCATGTTAGAAAGGCCGTAAAGAGACATCGATAAAATAAATACCATCATTTTCTGTGACTGGGTAAGCGTGTAATTTCGTTTCATAGATTTGGTTCCCTCCTTTGTCATTTCTATTACATTGTAAAAAACAAATATAAATAGCTAATATTGCAATTGTAAGAAAACTGTAAACTTTTTATCATTTTCTTTCATTTTGATATTTTTTTTGCAGGAAATGCTACGATATTAGAAAAAAGGAGAAAACCAGTGTTTAATTTAAATGAGCTGTCTTCAAGTCAATGGCGAATAGGTAACTGGATTGTCCATAATGAAGCAGAGGTCCTTATTTCTACGGAAAAGGATATTGCGGCTGCAACTGGTGTAAGCATTGCTTCTGTATCACGGTTTTGGAAGGCAGTAGGCTTTGATAATTTGAAAGCCTTTAAGCAATTTTTAAAGGAAAAACGAGAAATTACACCAGCAAAAAAGCTGTTGAATACAATGACAGATTTAGAGTATTCTAGCTTGCAAAGTCATCATTTAAACCGAAGTATTCACCACCTGCAGGCCACATTAAACTTATTTCAAAAGGAAGCATTTGAACAAGCCGTTTCCTCCATTTGTACATCAAATAAGCTATATATTTATGCACCAGGTCCTTCCCTTGGACTTGGTGAGCTTTTAAGCTATAGATTGCGGCGATATGGTCTTGATGTGCGGATTGTAAGATGGCTTGGAAGTGAAATATTGGAGGAGCTTTTACACATAAATGAGTATTGCACTGTTATGCTTTTTAGCTTTGGAAGGCTACTTAAGGAAGCAGAGGTGCTTTTAATGCATGCACATCACAAAAACTGTAAAACAATTGTGATAAGTGACCAACCTGGACTCGAAGCCCCTATTAAATATGATATCTTTCTGTATGCTGACAGAGGCGAAAAAAATGAGTTTCATTCGATGATTGCCCCTCTTTTCCTAATGGAAAATCTTATTGTGGAAGTTGGAAAGGCAATTCCTTCATTAGAAAATATGGAACAGCTTGATAAGCTTCGAAAAAGCTTTAAAGACTTTCTTCCTCGCTAAAAAACAACACCCTTTTACGCAGGGTGTTGTTACTTTATTACTTATGTCTACCAGCAAATGCAAGCATTCAACCAATCTCTGAATCTTTTATTTCATTTTCCACAAATCGAATTTTTACCATAATTTTATGAATAAATTTCGGGAAAAAATAAGCTCCAAAAAATGCACAAATAAATGCTTGGCTCCATGTTTTTAACCATTGTGGAAGAAAATGACTGTTATACCCAAAATTAATCGAAACAAGTATAAATGAAATAAATACACTCATACTTAACGACATAAAGAAAGCAAAAACAAGCTGTTTATATTTTATATGAATCTTCATAACTACCCCTTAACAATACTTTTATAAGTTTGCGATCTCTACTTCTTCATATTGAGTAATCGTCTTTTTCATACTTGGGTTTTCACTGATCCCTTGCTTCCTTTGTTTATTCATCTCTTTATGCTCATTTACATGTTCTTCTCTTGAAAGCCATGCAATGAAATCTTGTTTTGCCGTCCATTTTGTCACAATCGAATATTCTACAACGTCATTTTTTTCTTTTTTCCAGCATTCAGAACTTAGCAAACCAGACACATCTTGTAATTCTGCAAACGTCTTTTTCATCTTTGCGATAATTTTAGCTTCATTCGCTTTATCCCCTTCAAAGCTCGCTTGATTAACAAACATCAAACATACCTCCATATATATTATTAAATAAATATCTTACTTACTAAGATATTAAGTATTAGTAAGGTTAACATAGATTTTTATTATTAGTCAATGAGAACTTCTCTCAATTATTTCAGCTTCTTATTTAACTTGTGAAAAACATTCAGCATTTGATCAATTTCTGTTTCTTCCAAGTCCTGCAGAAGCTCAACAAATACTGCTGCTCTATTTTCAATAATCTGATTAACAATTTTCTCCCCTTCAGCTGTTAAAGACAGCTTCACTACTCTCCTGTCTTCACTTGAGCGATATCGATTTATTAAATCATGCTTTAATAACGTATCTGTAAGAACTGTACCTCCACCTGAAGTAATTCCTAAATACTTGGTGATTTCAGATGCTGTACAAGTTTTCACTTTATAGAGATATGTCAAAATTAAAATATGACCGTCACTTAAGTTAAAATCTGTTTTTGGAAAAAAGTCGTTTTTGGTTTTTGTTTTTCTAAAGATGCTTTCATATAGCTCTTGAAACTCTTTTAATTTCTTATACCGTTGTTCTGACTCCATATTAACCTCGCTTCTGCGTATAATCCTAAATATTCTTCATGTATCTTATGCCTTTTTGTAAGTCTTGATAAAGGCGGTTCACTTTCTGATTTGATAGTAATTCCTTATTAGAATATAGATGTTTCCCAATTGCTACTACCAACCTTTTTATATCACATAATTCCTCATAAACCAATTCTAATTTGCCATCATCATTTTCTTTTAGATGAATTTTTATACTTACTTCATCTTTACCAACTCTATGCAGTTCCCAGTGATATTCTTCAGGCTCTTCCAATAAAGTAAAAGTTAAATAATTTCTTGGATACGGAACCGCACCTGGAAGCAGCTGACATATGGAAGCAAGAATGTCTTCTAATGGATCGGAGAACAAATACGAACATACGAATTCAAATTTGTTATCACCTATTTTTAAATACCCCGTTGCCCATTTACTCTGGCTATTATAATCATAATGAAACACAATTTTTTTCGTCATGAAAGCTCCTTAAGTTATCATATTTATCATAAGTCTATACCAAATAGACCAAAAAGGAACTGATCATTTGCTTGTAAATAAATAAAAGGCTGCTTTATAAAAAGCAGCCCCGTTGTTTTATAGATTCGCTCCGTTTGTAGCGATAACATCTTTGTACCAGTAGAAGGATTTCTTCTTGCTGCGGTCGAATGTTCCGCTTCCATCATCATGCTTGTCAACGTAGATATAGCCATAACGCTTAGACATTTCTCCTGATGATGCACTAACTAAGTCAATGCAGCCCCATGAAGTATAGCCCATTAACTCAACGCCGTCTTCGATTGCTTCGCCCATTGCTTTAATATGCTCACGCAGGTAATCAATGCGATAGTCGTCATTGATAGAACCATCTTCTTCCACTTTATCGTATGCACCTAAACCATTTTCTACTACGAACAATGGTACTTGGTAACGGTCATACAGGTTGTTTAAGGAAATGCGAAGTCCTGTCGGGTCAATTTCCCAGCCCCACTCACTTGCGTTCAAGAATGGGTTTTTAATGCCACCTATAAGGTTTCCTTGCGCTTTTTCTTCGTCTGTTTTTACCTTTTTCTCTGTACGAGACATATAGTAGCTTAAGCTGATGAAATCAACTGGATATTGCTTTAACAATTCCAAGTCGCCATCTTCGATTTTCAGGTTAATATTGTTTTCTTTAAAGTAGCGTTTAGCAAAAGTAGGGTATGCTCCTCTTACTTGAACGTCACCACACAAGTAGTTAAATACTTGCTCTTCTTTAAGTGCATGCAGGATATTTTCAGGATTGCTGTCAAATGCATATACTGGTGCATAAATTAGCATACAGCCGATTTGCGCATCAGGAATAATTTCATGTCCTGCTTTAACAGCTAAGCTGCTAGCAACGAACTGGTGATGCAAGCCTTGGAAGCTGTCTTGCAGTTTTGTTTCTTGGTTTTCAGGCGAGAATCCTAGACCTAAAATAGGCATATGTGTTGCACCATTAATTTCGTTGAATGTTAACCAATACTTCACTTTATCTTTATAGCGTTTAAACAACACAGTAGCATAACGCTCAAAGAATGTAACTAGTTCACGGCTTCTCCAGCCGCCATATTCTTTGATTAAGTGAAGTGGTGTTTCATAGTGAGAAATTGTTACAACTGGCTCAATGCCGTATTTAGCAAGTTCATCAAATACTTTGTCATAGAACGCAAGGCCTTCTTCATTCGGCTCAAGCTCGTCACCATTAGGGAAAATGCGAGACCAAGCAATACTCATACGGTATGATTTAAAGCCCATTTCAGCAAATAGCGCGATATCTTCCTTGTAGCGGTGATAAAAATCAATACCATCATGGTTAGGGTATACATATTTAGATTTATCTATTTCGAAATCAAACCCTGTTTGTGCAATAACTTGTAAACGAATTTTGCCTCCTGGCAATACGTCAGCAAGGTTTAATCCTTTACCGCCTTCATTATATCCACCTTCTAATTGGTTGGCAGCAGTAGCTCCACCCCATAAGAAATTTTCAGGAAAAGTAAGTTTTGTCATGAGTGAATTCCTCCTAATTTAACTGGAACTAATAATAGATTGTGTAAATCATCTAACCTAATAATACTATTAACTTTAGAAGAAAACTGGTCTGAATGAGACTAGTAATGTAATTTGCATTTTGTAAAACAACTATAAAAACATCTGTAAGTAAATATAGTAAATGGATTGTAAATAATTATATTGTATATAGTGAACGATTTTCTCTACTTTAATTCTCCGAGCCCACTGTAAATTGTCTTTATCGTTTTATTTTTTTGCCAAAATAAAAAGACCAAAATGATGATTTTGGCCTTGGGGGTGTTATCATTTCTTACTATTAAAAGTCCTCATTCACTAAATCTCCTACAACAGCCATCGCAGCTCTACTTCCTTCTGCAGCTGCAATAATCAATTGAGCAGGGGCAATAATGGAATTATCTCCACATGCATAAACTCCTGCAATGGTCGTTCGACCAGAATTATCTGTGTCAATTCCTCCCATACTATTCAGACTGCAGCCTAATTGTTGTGCTAATGGAGATGCCTGTTGCAAACCTGAGGTGACAAAGCCGCCTTCTCTTGCTACTTCTCTTCCACTCTTAAAGATAATTTTCCGCAATTTGCCGTCCACTCCCTGCAGATATTCTATTTCTTCTTCAATCACTTCGATGTCCTTATCTGCAAAAAGCTCTCTTTGCTCACTTGACAAAACCTTTTGTCCATTTGTACACAGAACAACATCTTTACTCCAATTTCTAATCATTTTTGTCATATGAAATGCTCGCTCATTTTCTGCAATGACGACTAATGGACGGTCCTTTAATTCCCATCCATCACAAAACGGACAGCTAAACAGACTTGCTCCATAAAATTCATGGATTCCTTTAATAGCAGGAAGAATATCTGTAAGGCCAGTAGCTAAAATGACCTTTCTTGCCTCAAACGTATTGCCATCCTTCGTTAAAATCAGAAAACGATCATTTTCTGTCTTTATATCAAACACTCTTTGATTTTTGATGATTATATTAGGATACTCCTTTAAATCCTTTAAAGCATATCTTTTAAATTCAGCCGGTTTAATTTTATCTCTCGTAATAAACCCGTGAGATTCGTGAGTAACAGCGTTTCTTGGTTTATTATCATCAAAAAGTATGATATTCTTTTTTGCTCTTCCAAGCACAAGTGCTGCATTAAGTCCTGCTGGGCCTCCACCAATAATTACGCAATCTAATACCATATTATATCCTCTCCTATTAAATCTATTAAAGACTCCTTATATCTATTATTAAACTAAAAAACAATAGATTATATAAATATATTAAAGACCCTCAATATCTACAATTGATTCTAACTTAAAATAAGATATATAACAAGGTATTTCTCTTTTGACTAGAATATAACTTAGAAATTAATTTTTTATATTAAATTTTATTTATATTAAATTTTATATTATGAGACAAAATTTCAGCTATTATATCATTCATTTATTCCTTTCTAATAAGCTTTAATTTCCAAGTCATAACAAAAGATAAGAGAATGATGTGTAATGGTACTTCTTTTCTCTAAACATTCACACACTAAAAGTTTAATAAAAAACTGCCTTCCAATTGCAGATTTCCCCACAAAGGAAGACAGTTTTCTACTATAATATTATATTTATACATTACTCCACTAACTGAGTTATCTTTTTTCAGGGCTTCCTTCTGCTTCAGCTATATCACTGGCTAAATCAGCACGATCTATATCAGCTTTGAAAAATTCTTCTGTTTCAGGCAGTCTTAAATTCAAGTACTGCTTTTTAGAAATGCGGATTGTAGCATTCTCCACCGTATAGTCAAAAACATGACCGCCGGTACTTCTATTTTTATCAATAAAATGCAAATGATATCCAGCAACTGCGATTCCATGGGCATATTGTGGAGTGCGAAAGCCAGCAATCGTTCCCTCGATGTTTTCAAAGTCAAAGATCGGCTGTGTTTTTACCGCTTCAATCATCGGCACATATGGCTTTTCCTGTACCTCAACTGTTCTCGTTTGAACCTTTTTAAAGACACCATCCATTCTAATCGCATAAAAAACATTTTTACTAGGGAGAAGTTTGTCTAATTCCTGCTCCAGTTCTTCTAATGTTAATTGGCGGTTTACACGGTGTGTAATCTCTGTTTCAAAAAATGTAATCGAGCAAAATGGTGATTTATCCTCTTCCTTAACTGGTGTTGCTGTTCCATCTGAGCGGAGTCGGTAGAACTCACCATCAAACCCGATTAATTCACCATCGAGTTTATTAAAGGTACCAATACCAAAGTCCCCATGTTCATGAATTTCACCTAATGAAAAGTCTCCGTCGTAAACACCATCCAGAAGCGCCGTCATTGTCGAAACCTGATAAACCTCCTGCTTCTGGTCTTCGTTGTTCTCTATTATGTCAGCATGTAAAGTTTTAACCATTTCCATGCATCATCACCTCAATCTTAAAAAATATATTGCTTGGATGCCTTTTATGAATGCCAAAGCTCTCTTTCAACTGCTTGCTGTTTGAAATAATCCGGCCATTTTTGATTTGCCAAATCGATATTTTCGCTATAGTCAATTGGGATGTCAATGATGACAGGTCCTTCCTGCTGCAGACCCTTTTCAAGAACCTTTGACAGCTCTTGTGGAGAGTTTACCCTAAGTCCTGTTGCACCAAAACTTTCTGCGTATTTAACGATATCTATTGGTCCGAATTCGACACAGGAATCTCGGTTATATTTCATTATCTGCTGGAAGGATACCATATCATATTTGCTGTCATTCCAAACTAAATGAACGATGTTAGCCTTCATCCTAACAGCCGTTTCAAGCTCCATCGCAGAGAACAGAAAGCCCCCGTCACCAGATACAGAAACGATTTTTTTGTCTTGGTGCAATATAGCTGCACCAATTGCCCAAGGAAGAGCAACTCCAAGTGTCTGCATTCCATTTGAAATCAGCAGTGTATTTGGTTCATAGGAGCGAAAGTGACGTGACATCCAAATCCCGTGAGAGCCAATATCACATGTAACAATCACATCATCTGCAATTTGGCTTCTTAACGCATTGATTACCTGTAATGGATGGGACAGACCTTGCTTTTGAATTGGCTTTGGTGATTCCATTTCTTCATGAAGATCTCTAAGTCTGGCAAGAAATTCATTTTTCTCTCCACTTATTTTTGCCGGAACAGAGAAAAAGTCTAATTCGGCAACTGTTGCAGAAATGTCACCGATCAATTCAAGGCAGGGCTGATAAAAATGGTCAGCATCTGCTTGAATTTCATCAACATGAATAATATTCGGATTATTATTTACATTCCAAAACTTTGGATCATATTCAATTGGATCAAAGCCGATAGTAATAATGAGATCTGCCTGTTCAATGAGAAGATCACCTGGCTGGTTGGCAAAAAGCCCGATACGTCCATAATATTGAGCTTCGAGCTCTCTTGAAAGAGTGCCTGCTCCTTGATATGTCTCTACAAAGGGGATTCCTAATGTATGGAGAAATTTCCGGATTGATTTTACTGCTTTTGGCCTACTTCCTTTCATTCCTACTATGGCAATAGGAAGATTGGCGTTGTGAATTTTTGCGACGGCAGAACGGATGCTGCTATCTGCTGCAGCACCAAGTGTTGGTGCTGGCAGTGCTGCTATTGCTTGGACAGATGTTTCTTCTGTGACGACATCTTGAGGAAAGCTGATAAATGCTGCGCCTGCCTGGCCTGATTTAGCTGCACGAAAGGCATTTGTTAATGCTTCAGGGATATTCTTGACATCCTGTACTTCCACACTGTATTTTGTTACTGGTTTAAATAATGCAGCATTATCCAGTGATTGATGTGTGCGTTTCAATCTGTCAGCTCGAATGACATTACCTGCAATCGCCACAACTGGATCTCCTTCTGTATTAGCCGTCAATAAGCCTGTTGCTAGATTTGAAGCTCCAGGTCCTGAGGTTACCAAGCATACTCCAGGATTTCCTGTCAGTCTTCCAACTGCTGCTGCCATAAATGCTGCATTTTGTTCATGTCTGCAAAGAATTAGCTCTGGTCCTCTGTCTTGAAGCACATCAAAAACAGCATCTATTTTTGCACCTGGTATAGCAAAAACATGTGTGACACCTTGAGCAATCAGTGTGTCAACAATTAGTTCTGCTCCTCGTCTTGTGATATTTGTTTGGTCCTGAAGATTCATTCAGCTTCACTCCTTAAATTGAATTCCTTATAAAATTTGGAATTTCATGATATGATTTACTATACATTTCACATGATATTTTTTCCAATATCCATTAAACGTGGGATTGATATGTATTACGAATGAATCAGTAAGGTGGTTATAATCATGGAGCTTAGACACTTGCAGTATTTTAAAACAGTGGCAGAGGAGCTTCATTTCGGAAGGGCAGCTTCAAAACTTAATATGACACAGCCACCTCTCAGCCAGCAAATAAAGCAATTGGAGGAAGAACTGGGTTTTCCCCTCTTTCATCGTTCCAGTCGGGCTGTGGAATTAACAACTGCCGGAAACGTTTTTTTAGGACAAATAACTTCTGTATTAAATCAATTAGACAGAGCCGTTGATACAGCGCGCCATACCGCAAGAGGTGAACTTGGAAAGATTGTAGTCGGGTTTGTCGGTACAGCAACATATGAGATTTTGCCGCCAGCCATAAAGGAATTTAGAGCTATTTTTCCGTCGATTGAGATTGAATTACGCCAATTATCTGCCCCAAATCAGCTAACCGCGTTATTAAATGGCGATATTGATGTAGGTTTTTCACATCCTCCTGTTACTAACTGTGAACTCATCAGCAGAAGTCTTAAAACTAGTGAATGTGTTTTTGCCATCCCCAAAAATCATCACTTGGCAGATAAACCTGCCATTTCCATGTCTGATATTAAAAATGAGCCAATCATTTCCTTGTCAAAAGAGGCATGGCCCTCTCTGTATGAGGACTTTATCCAACTATGTAATAAAAATGGCTTCCATCCGAATATCGTGCAGGAATCAACTGAATATCAAATGGTCATTGGATTAGTCACCGCAGGCATCGGGATTGCCGTTGTACCTGATTCAGCTAAACGCCTGTTTAATTTAGATGTACTATACAAAAAATTCGCACAAGAACAATTAACAGCAGAATGGATTCTTTCCTACAAAAGAGAAAATCATAATCCAGCCCTGTTTCATTTAGTCCATCATGTGTTAGAGCGCACAGACTTATTTTAAAGAGGAGAAATTCCATAAAGTTAAAAGAGCTTACAATAAGTAACTAAGACCAATCACAAACCACCTATTTAAGTATTTCTGAATAATAGTTCAGTTTGTGTCTTTGTATTTCTGTTGGAATACAATATTTAAACTGCATAGTGGAATGGAGCGTTGGCCACTCGACTCCAGCGGGAAATAGAGGAAAGGATGAGACCCCGCAGGCGAAGATGAGGAGGCTCATCTTCCTCCCCGCGGAAAGCGAGGGGACGTATGCGCAATGAAACGGACTAATCTAAAAACCTATCTCTCTATATAATCCCAAGATTCATCATTTCAAAGTTTAGAATTTCGATAGCTTAATTTTTGTCCTTTTGCAGTCTCAGCCTCTTCTTCATTATCAATTATCGTTATATGTATCCGCTTCAAAAACTCTCGTAATATCCTCGATAGACCATTATTTGCATTATAAAAATATCCGAAGGAATACGTTTTATAATGAGGAGAAGCAAAGTTAATGACTACATACTTATCACTTCTAGACAAACCTGCATCTGTTTTAAATGCATAGTCAAACCCTATATTTATCGCTGTATTGTTTTCCAAAGTATGCCGTATTGTATCGACATTATTTGTAGTAAATAAAATATCAAAAGGCAGTGAGCTGAAGCCTTTCATGAATTCGTTAATGTAGACATCATTATATAATACGATTGGCTGATCAATTAACATCTCTGCAGTTATTAGTTTATTCTGTGCCAATGGCGAATTTTTGTTTACCGCCACAACCATATGGCCATCGAGCAGCTTTTTGAAAACGAGATTCCGATATTTCTTTTCTTCTTTTTCTGTATATGTTATAAAGCCAACATCCACTTCCCCTTCTAGCACTTTCTCAATTATATGCTCTGTACTGTTTTCATAAATAGATGCTTTAATATTAGGATATTCCCTTTTAATGTCTGAAATAAGATCAACGAGAATTTCCATTGGCCCTGGATATGTCGCTATCTTCATTTCACCATTCATTGTATTTGTGTAGGCTTCTGCTTCCTCCATAAACTCCTGAAGCTTCTGTAAAACAGAATTTGCCTTTTCTACTAGCTTGTGACCTTCTTCTGTCGGAACAGATCCTCGTCTTGATCTGTGAAAAATACTAATATTTAATTCTTTTTCAAGATTTTTAATCGATTGACTCAATGCTGGCAATGTTATATGTAAATTTTCTGCCGCTTCCTTCAAGGAGCCTGTTCGTGCAATTTCAACCATATATTTTAATTGTTCAATATTCATATAAACCTCATTTTTTAGTTAAGCAGTACTTAACCTTAGTTAATATTAACTAAATTTATCATAAGTGTTGTTAGCTGTATACTAATATATGTAAATAAACTACATAAGGGGTTGTTTTTAGATGAAAGCGTTAAGATGGCATAATCAAAAAGATATTCGCTTGGAGGAAATAGACGAGCCGAAATTAAATCCAGGTCAAGTAAAAATGAAAGTGAAATGGTGCGGTATATGCGGCAGTGATTTACATGAATACTTAGGCGGACCGATTTTCATACCAGTTGATCAGCCTCATCCACTTACGAACGAGGTTGCACCTGTAACACTTGGTCATGAATTTTCCGGTGAAGTTGTCGAGGTTGGAGAAGGAGTAAACAATTATAAAGTTGGCGATCGTGTCGTTGTAGAACCGATTTTTGCTACGCACGGACATCAAGGTGCATACAATTTAGATGAAAACATGGGATTCTTAGGACTTGCCGGTGGTGGCGGAGGTCTTAGTGAATATGTTGCTGTCGATGAGGAGCTCCTATTTAAGCTTCCAGATGATTTATCCTATGAGCAAGGTGCATTAGTTGAACCAGCGGCAGTTGCTTTATATGCTGTACGTTCAAGCAGAGTTAAAGCTGGTGACAAAGTTGCTGTATTTGGCTGTGGTCCAATCGGCTTGCTAGTAATCGAAGCACTTAAAGCTGCAGGTGCTACAGATATATATGCTGTTGAGCTATCTCCTGAACGCCAAGCGAAAGCAGCAGAATTAGGAGCAATCATCATTAACCCTGCAGAGGTTGAAGATACAGTTGCTGAAATTGCAAGATTAACAGACGGCGGAGTGGATGTTTCATTTGAAGTTACAGGAGTGCCAGTCGTCTTGCGTCAAGCAATTCAATCTACTGGAATTGGCGGAGAAACAATTATCGTTAGCATCTGGGAAAAAGGCGCTGAAATTTTGCCAAATGACATTGTTATTAAAGAACGAACTGTCAAAGGAATAATTGGCTACCGTAATGTCTTCCCTGCAGTGTTGTCACTAATGCAAAAAGGCTATTTCTCAGCAGAAAAACTAGTAACGAAAAAAATTGCCTTAGACGATGTTATTGAAGAAGGCTTTGAAAGCTTAATCAAAGAAAAGAACCAAGTGAAAATACTTGTTAAATCTGAACAATAAGTTTATCAGAATAACGGAAGCCACTGAATTATTCAGTGGCTTTGTCCAATTTAATGTTCCTTTTATACAGTCAGCTCAATTAAATTGCCTTCTGGATCTTCCATCACACTTTCATAGTAGCCATCACCCGTTAGACGCGGCCCATTATTATGACGGTAACCATCATTAATTAATCGCTCTGTCATTTCGTTAACAGCTTCTTTGCTTCCTAAAGAGATAGCAATATGTGCCCAGCCAATCATTTCACTTGCAGCTGCTTGATTAATACCTGACTTTCGCATGATTTCTAATCTTGCACCTGATTCAAATGCTAGAAAATAAGATTCAAAGCCTTTCGCCTGATTATGATACTTACTGTTTGCCTTGCCGTTAAAATAAGTTTCGTAAAACTCTTTCATAATTTCTAAATCCTTGACCCAAATAGCCACATGCTCAATCTTCAAGTTTTCCACCTCATCTTAAGACTAATGTTTGTTATCCTTCAATATGCTTAATAATTCTAGCTGGGTTTCCGCCAACAACTACATTATCTGGTACATTCTTCACGACAACAGCACCTGAAGCAATCACAGCATTATTCCCAATTGTAACTCCTGGATTTATGATTGCACTTCCCCCAATCCAAACATTGTTTCCGATTGTGACTGGTTTTCCGTATTCTCTGCCGGAATTTCTATCTGTAGTATTCAATGGATGTGTCGCTGAATAAATTTGCACACCAGGTGCAAGCATACAGTTATCTCCAATTCTTACTTCACAAACATCTAAAATAGTGCAGTCGAAGTTTGCATAAAAGTTTTCTCCGACATATATATTACCCCCATAATCAAATCGTATATTCGGCTCCATATAAATGTTTTCGCCAGTAGAACCGAGTAATTCCTTCAGAATCTTTGTACGCTTTTCGCCTTCTGTCTCTAATGTTTGGTTATAAAGCCTAACCGTTTGTCTTGATTTATTACGTTCTTCTGACAACAAAGGGTCAGCTGGATTATACATTTCTCCAGCTAACATTTTTTCTTTTTCCGTTTTCATATTACTACCTGCCTTTTGTATAAATATTAAGCTTTTAAACTAGTATCTTTCCCAATAATCTTTTTATAAAGTAAGCGATTTAAATTTTCAGTGCTTAACAGCATTGCTACAGCAAAAATCAAAATGCATACAGGGAAAATTCCTATCGTGAAATAAGATGAAATAAATCCTAGCATTGGCGGTAAAAATGTAGTTCCTGTGTAAGCAACCGCCATTTGATAGCCCATAATGGACTGGGAATGTTTTTTCCCGAAATGTGCTGGTGTTTCGTGGAGCATACACGGAAATATCGGTGCCAATCCTAATCCAATAATGATAAATCCTACAAGCGAGAAAATGGATGGCAAAGGCAAAAACAGAATAATAGCACCAACTGCTGCTATTAATTGTCCAGATCGAATGAGAGCACGATTTGTCATTTTGAAGGTAATAAAGCCCGTGATAAACCTGCCAACAGTTATTCCGGCATAGTATAATGACACCCACTGGGCAGCAGCTGCCGCACTCAGCCCCTTCACATTAACCAAAAAACTGCTTCCCCACAGCCCCATCGTTGCTTCGACGCCGCAATAAAACAAAAAGGATGCAAGCGCAAGCTTTACCCCTTTCACTTGCAATGGTTTTAGCTCATTATTTTTTTCATGCCGAACAGCATTTGTTTCCATTATTTCATCTGAAACAGCTTTGTTGTTATGTGTTACTCTCTTCCATAAAGGAAGTGTAATAAGGAGAATAAGCACTAACGCAAATTGAATACCAGAAATGGTGAGATACCCATTTCTCCATGAAGTCCCCTCCGAAATAAACTGTGCCATAATGACTGGACCAAGCGTTGCTCCCACTCCCCAGAAACAGTGCAGCCAACTCATATGATGCGCTTTATAATTTGTTGCAACATAATCATTTAACCCAGTATCAACGGCACCAGCTCCTAATCCAAGGGGAATAGCGCAAAGTACTAACCAAGCAATGGATGGAGCAAATTGAAAACCTAATAAAGCAACAGCCGTCATGAAGACGCTCACAAATGTTACTTTACTAGTCCCAAATCGTTTAAGTACCTTACCGCTTACTAAACTTGAAATAATGGTGCCGCCTGCAATCATCATAAAAAGAAATCCAGCAGTTTCAAGGGGAACTCCAAGATCAGATTGCATAACAGGCCAAGCAGCTCCTAACAAGGAATCCGGAAGACCTAAACTGATAAAAGCTAAATAAATAATGACCAAAAGAAGTGTTGCCATTTTTTAACCTCACCATCATTAAATTGTGCTTACTAACCTTTTCTATTTTCCGTATCCACACTTATTTAATGTTTTAAATAAGTATTTAATAACTTATTAAATTACTTTAATAAGGGACATATTCAATATAACATATAAAATTATCCAATTCAATTGCGTTTATAAATAGCAAATGTTAATTAGTTTATTTATGCTGCTCCATTAAAATTACAAACTAACATTTAACACATAGAAAAAGCTGCAAGCAGCAGCCGAAAATACCATCTTTAGAAATCCTACTCTACTTTATAATAGCACCTTCCTTTCTTAATCCAGCCCGTTTTATTTCTGTGTTAAAATGAATACTAACTTTTGCCTTAGCAAAGCCTTCATCCCAATTTTCCCGATATTTTTTAAAATGTTTATAATCTTGATCTTTTAACCTCTCCCCTAAGCCAAAAATATCTGCATTATATTGCTCTCTGATTGTTTTGACTGTATCCAGTATTTCTTGTTCCATTTTTTTATTAAATTGTTCTTCATAACCCTCAAATGCATATGCTTTAGCCATATTTGTTAAGCATTCATTATTTTGTAAATTCCCTTCCGTCTTAATGTTTATTGTAAAAGACGGTACACCGCCCTTTTCTGTTGCTATTACGTCAGTTTTCGATGTTGTTACGCGGTAGCTCATTTTTTTATCACCACTGCCACATTGAGAAGTTATCACTGTACTTTTTAAATTACCTTGCAACCAAAGCATATTTCTGACATCATAAATACTAATATATCCAACTAATTTACCGCCTTTTATAATACCTAAAGAATCAACATCCACTTTATTTTCAGGCGTTATCGTTTTCATATTTTCTATATTGCCCCCTTTTTTAGGGTCACCTTTAACCTTCAATGCAACTAATACAGGAGTTTGCCCATCAGATTTATATATTCGAATAAAGTCATTGAGTCTAAGTTTCGGTGCACCGCCCCAATCTTTATACATCGACACGAGCTGTGTATATACTTTTAATGAAGCACTTTTTTTGTACATATTATTTGTTTTTAAAACACTTGCAGCTTTACCGTCTCTTGCAATAACAATATCAAAATCATCACGGATTTCCCTGTTTCTGTCCATGAAATCCATAAATTCCATCATTCCTTTTTCTGCAACCTCTTCACTTATTACCAATACTCTCATATGAGATAAAATCATACTTTGTTCACTGACAATATTAAATTTATGAGTAAGTTCAGCAATCGTATTGCCCTCTAAAGATTGTACATTTGCTGGTGCATAGCCTTCAGCATTTCGGGGATTCACTTCTGAAGCAGCAGTGGTTTCCACCGTAAGTTTATATTTCTGATGTTCGCCTTTATCAACTGCCATTCCTGTTACAACAGAAACATTTCTCAATTCTTTACGATCCCAGCAACCACTTAATAGACATACTATTACTATCATGATTGTTATTATTGTACCTCTCAATTGAATCCCTACTTTTATACCGTTAGAGTAAGCCACTATCTCTTATTTTGTTTCTTATTTAAGGTTCTATACGGTCATCTTTTTTATCATTCATTGTGAGTGAAATTGGCTATTAAAAAAACTGTATTAATGATCACAATGTAATCACTAATACAGCTAATTTTTATTCGACTTTTTCTAACCTCTTACAAATCCACCTTCTGAATGGATTGTTTGACCGGTTATCCATCTTGCTTCCTCGCTTACAAGGAAAGCAATAGTACGAGCAACATCCTTAGGTAGCCCGATTCGTCCCATAGGGAATTTTGGAAGCAGACCCTCTCGTATTTCATTCGTCATCCAAGTTGAATCGGTTGGACCTGGATTGACTGCATTAACAGTAATTCCTACAGATGCAAGCTCCTGTGATAAAGATCTAGTGAAAGCAGAAATAGCACCTTTAGTTGCCGCATACGCTAACTCATTTGGCATTGGACCAAGCTCCTGTCCTGATGTCATATTAACAATACTGCCTGCCTCCAATTCAGCCACTTTAAACCGGCGGGCAAATTCAACACAAAGCAGAAAAACGGTTCTCATATTGACTGCATAATGATCATCAAGAATTTTCCCATTAAGATTTTGATAGCCATCATTTGTAGAATGTGCTGCATTATTTATTAAAATAGCTGGAGTTCCTAGCTTTAATTCGACTGTATCCAAAATTGTAAAAGCAGCATTTGGATGTGATAAGTCAATTTTTAAGCATTCACACTGGCAGCCCATGTTCTTTATTTCTTGGCGGAAATTCTGTGCCCACAGCTCATCAGAATTCCAATGTGTAAAGAATATATTTATGCCTTGTGAAGCTAATTTTCTGCAGATAGCTGTACCAATATCTCGTTCAGTGCTTGCTCCTGTTATTATCGCGTATTTATTATTTAGCATCATATTCTCCCCGCTCAGAAGGATACACAGATATGGAATAAGAGAGATGTATTATTTCAAAAAACAAAAAGACAGACCTCTGAGGTATCTGCCTAGTTAATGGAGATATTTAATTCCACACCACGCATCCTTTTAATGATATAAATTTCAAATTATAGACATAAATCTCCTGCGAACACTTAAGTTATATAGCTATTTATTTGTTTCATTTATTCATTAAAAAGTTAGCCACATGTAGAATATCAATTCCCCTTTCCTTCCATCTCTAATATTATTATAATGCTTTATGCGCTTACAATCCATTTATTATTAGGAATTTTCAGTCATATAAAAACCAATTTTTCCATAAAACATGGAATTATAAATAGAGGATGACTTAACCATTAGTTCGTTTCATTACGCTACACCCACTCGCTTTCCGCGGGGAGGAAGCTGAGCCTCCTCGTCTTCGCCTGCGGGGTCTAAGCCTTTCCTCTATTTCCCGCAGGAGTCGAGTGGCCTCCGCTCCATTTCACTAAAGTTTATAATTATTGTTTAAAATCTAAAAACAAAAACAATTTAATAAAGATTGGATCTCCTGATTCATCATGATATCCTATAACAAACCAATTTTCTTACCATTCTCCATGATTTGTTCCAACTAGTGACCTTCCGTCACTGTCCATACTATAGCCTAACTGCATATCCTCTAAATGCATATTTTTTGAAATAGTATAACCAGCATACCCAAGAGAAATTTCTCTTTCATTCAGCTTATTTAGAAAATGATGTATCTCATCTCGCCTTTTTTTCATTTATCCCTCCAAAGTTAATTCATTTATGGTCATATTTATTATTGGTAGTTAGTAAATCAGCATCCTTTAAATCTAAGGCGTACGAAATTAAGAAAACTTATCTAAAGGTGTATGTAAATGAAACTAGCAGTAAAAATTATTACATACATATTTCTAGTGATTTTAATTATTTTATCATTGTTTAAAATTGACGCTGGTGTATTTTTACATAAGACACTTGAAATTAAAACGCAAAATTGGGAAGGGGGAACTGAAAAATCTCTAAATGATCAGTGTATGAAGGAATCTTATCACAATATATTATCCTAATGATTTCTCTAACCCTCAGTGGCAAGAAGCTAGAACCCAAGAAGCTGCTGAAGTTTTTTTTCAAAGTATTATGTTATTAAATATCTTATTGATGAATACGGGGCAACTGTTTTACTTAATTTAATAAAGTCTACAGGTGAAACTGGAGATTTTATTAAAAGCCTTGTTCAAACTACGGGTATGCAGCTTAGTGATTTAGAAACTAATTACTTAAAATTCCTATAAATAAGCATCTAGAATCCACCAAAACTGAATATACAAAACCCGAACAATTAATCGGAAATTGATAATAGTCCGGGTTTGAATCAGAGCTCCCAGCCTCTAACGTTATAATTAATTTAGCTCAACTCTTATCCTTCTTTTCAGTGCACCCTTTTTTTGAATTTTAGTAATTGAAAAATTGCCAATTTCACTTGTGTTTTTGAGATGTGTCCCACCACATGCTTGCTCGTCAATATCCTCTATTTTCACAATTCGGACTTCATTAAGAGAAGCTGGGAGTAAATTTATGATTGTTTTTATTGCCCCTTCCTTTTGTTCTGCCGCCTGTCTGCTTACTGTCTTCGTCTCAACATTATGAGGTTGTGCCAATACGTTTTGGATTGCTTGCTCTAATTGGTCAAACTGGATTTCTTCTATTATTTCTGGAGGAAATGCTATTTCTAATCTCCCATAATCTGTTTCAATTTGACTGCTTGTAGCCATGCCCTTGTAATTTTCATATAAATATCCTGCTATAACATGTAGTAACGTATGGTAGCGCATGTTTTTCATCCGCCATTCCCAATCGATTTTCATAAAAACTGGTTCCTGTATGTTCTGTAATGGACGATCTAGCTCATGAATTATTTGACCTTCAGAATTTTTCACACTCATTACTTCATAGGTTTGATTGCCATGCTTAACTACTCCTTTATCACAAGGCTGACCACCACCACCAGGGTAGAATATTGTGTGTTCGAATACTACAGTATTGCCCTTAACTGATCTAATATTTGTCTCACATTCCTTTATATAAGCATTGTCTTTATATAACTCGATTGTCATTTCATTCATCTCCAATTTAGTTGATTCGCGATGATACTTAGATACTTACTGTTTTATATTTCGCACAATATAAGTTAGGAGATCATCTCCTTGCCAGATGGAATCAAGTGCAGCATCGCCGATTTTCTCACTCACAGTTTTCATCATCATATCGTGGCGAATATATTCCTTCGCCAAAAGGACAAGCATCGGTTCAGCCGTTTGAATTGCTTGGGGTATTTGTCCTGAAATAAAGCCTGCTATAAGTACCTCGGTATTGTCTTGAATCACGATAGTTAATCTTTGCTCCATTCTGTTTTTTTCAATAGAGGCTGTATCGTTACGATGATAAAATGCCTTACCGAAAGATTCCGTCTCTTCATTTGTAAACAACATGGAATATAGTCTTTTTCCTTTTCTTCCTTGTTCTTCCGCAGTTCTTCGTAAGTCTTCCATTTCTTCTTCCCATAAAGACAGCCAAATTTCGTCATTGGCTTCATTCATAAGCTTCTGAACTGCCTGTACGATTTTATCCCTGCCCTCCATATGCTTGATTACATTAATTTCAACTGGCTTTTCGATAACTTGCAGTTCCTTTTCTAAAAATGATAGTGTTTCCTCTGCTTGTCGTTTTTGATTTAATATAAGCTCCTTAACTGAAATGGGTGTATAGGTTGGTGGTTCTGTTCGTAATTCAACTATTGCTTCTTTTGATATTAGCTTTGCGATAACTGTATAAACCATTGAACGAGGTACACCGCTTCTTTTACTAATTTCATATCCGTTTAATGCTGGTTCCCTCAACAAAGCAATATAAACCTTGGCTTCATTTTTAGAGAAACCAAGCCTTTCAAACTGATCAATTATATGTTCCATATCTTTCTCCTATTAGTAGTAATATATATTACTACTATAAAGACACTAACATTTTTCGTCAATACAAATAGATGTATAAAAGATATCTAAGTTACCAAACAAGTTCTTTTTATAAAAAAATAGACCTGAGCAGAATCTATCTACTCAGGTCTATTTCTTTATTAAGCGTGTTTTACTTTTCGATAAATCATTACAACAATACCAGAGACAAGTAATAGTCCGCCAACCAATATCATTGTGTACATATTTGTCGCTGTATTCGGTAATGTATTTCCTGCATTATTTGATGTACCTGGTTTGTCTGTGTTAGATCCTTGATTTTGAGGATTTTTGTCTGTATCAGATGATACATTATCTTTGTTGTCATCTACAGCTCCTGCATTATCATCTGATGTGTTGTCATCGCTATTATTGTTGTTGTCATCAGTTACAGGTGTTTCTGTTCCATTATCATTATCTTGGTTATTTTCATCATCAGTAACTGGTGTTTCTGGTTCTTCACTAGGAGTTTCCGGCTCTTCACCAGGTGTTTCCGGCTCTTCATCAGGAGTTTCCGGTTCTTGTCCAGGAGTTTCTGGCTCTTGTTCTTTACCTAGTGTATCAATGATGCGTCCTTCAATTTGGGGATTGACATCACCATTTAAGTCTTGGACCATATAGTCGCGAAGCTGCTCCCAGTCAATTGCACCGATATCTTGAACACGGCCCTCTTGGTATGCTTTCGCAAATACTTCATAACCGTCTCCACCTTTTGCGGTGAAGTTGTTTGTTGTTACTAAGTAAGTTTGATCTGCTTTAATATCCTCATACTGATCATTTACTTTTACTTGCATTGTCAATACACGAGAACCAGCTTCTTTTGTGCTGTCGTAAGTAAATTTCATTCCAGCAACATGTAAGAATCCCCCGCTTTCAGCTGGTGCTAAACGGACACTATATTCTAGAATTTGTTTAATTTCATCACCAGTCAATTGGACCACTGCTGGGTCATTACCAAATGGCAAGACAGCGATAACTTCGCCTGTTGTAATCGGACCTTCGTCGATTGCAGCACGAATTCCACCGCCGTTTTGCATCGCAATCACAACATTTTCATTTCTTTCCTTTGTTTTTGCTAGCATTGCATCTGTTACAAGATTTCCTAGTTCTGTTTCGTTAGAACGCACACTTACAGCACTATCAGTTAAACGTGGGTTTGTTAATACTTTTTTAGCAGTTGCTCCTGTTTCTTGATTTGTTAAACTATCAATCTCAGATTTGTATGGTGCTAATACTGCAGCAGCTTCAGAATCTGCCACTTTTGAAGCAACATCGATTAATTGGCCAGTTTGACCAACGACAACACCATTTTCGTCAAAGTCAACTTTCAATTCTCCCAAATTTTGAGAATACTGATATGCTTGGACAATGACTGTTTTATCTTTTGCAGCCCCAGTTTCATCTTGGTCCACAACGACAGGCGCAGTTAATTGTGTATGAGAATGTCCGCCAACAATAACATCAATTCCATCAACATATTTAGCTAACAGCAAATCGTTACCCGTTTCTGGATTACTGTCATAACCGATATGTGTTACAGCAATAATTTTATTAATTCCCATATCTTCAAATGCAGCAACAGCTTCATTTGCTTTTTCGATATAGTTTTGGAACTTCACATTAACAGGACTAGAAATATTAGCTGTATCTTCTGTCGTTAATCCGAAGATCCCGACCTTTTCGCCATTTACTTCTTTAACCATACCATTATAGACAATTCCATCTTCTGGAGTTTCTGTGTATGTATTATTTTGTTTACTAGCCATATAGGCGTCACCAGAGAAATCTACGTTAGCACTTAAGAATGGAAAGTTTGCCTTAGCTGCAAATTCGGATAAAGACTTTTGTCCATTTTCTCCTGAACCTAAGTCAAACTCATGATTCCCAAATACCATTGCATCAATATTCATCATATTTAATAGAGCTAAATCTGCTTGTCCTTTAAATTGATTGAAATAAAGCGTTCCTGAAAAAACATCTCCTGCATTAAATAATAGTGCATTCGGATCTTCAGCACGAACCTCTTTAATTGCTGTTACCATGTTTGGCAAAAGGTCAGCATGTGCGTGGGTATCGTTCATATGCATAATCGTTAAGGAATAATTTTCCGCAGATTCTGCTTTTGTACTAGTTGGTAGTATAATAGATACCGATAATGCTAATGTTGAAAAAATACTTGCTAAAAAAGCCGCTTGTTTCCTTCCCCTCATTCTATCATTTCCTCCTTTGTGTTTGTTGTTGACATGAATCGAAAAGAAACGAATAATCGCATATTTTGTCAACAATACTTCTCCATTGTAGATTTAATGTATTAACCTATTGTTAAGAATATGTAAAACTACGTAAATCTACAATTTCTCTTAAAATATTCTATATAATACGACCTTTTTCCTCCCTTATATTCTATTAATTAAATATGGTAATATAAATGAATGACTAAAATAATATGTGGCCAGTAACCTCAATCGTGAAAGCTTAGGAGTGTATAAAATCATGAACAAGAAAGACGTAGGTAACATTCGCAAGCAATTTAAGATAAACAATGATAAGTTGAAAATATCTGATATTTTTAATGTGTATATTATGAAGGAATCAAGCGAAATCTATCATTCGCAAAGCACACCATTTGCAATGCTAGATCAAGATCACCAAGAGCTGTTTTTGAGCAGCTTTAAAAAAATGCTGGCAGGTCAAATGGATGAGAAGCTCTTTGAACTAAAGTTTAAGAGAGATGCAGAAAACAGCAGCCAGCTTATTCTCCATCAAGGCTTGCTCAGCAATGAGGTGGAAGACTGGAAAGAGCAAATGCTTAAGATTGTAGAAAAAATGCTCGCTATTAGACAATACGAAAAAGATATTGTCGTCACCTTTATTCGTGGCGAATATATAAAACCGATGAAGCGGAGTAGCGGTGAATCAGACGAGCATGAACGTGATACTGTTTTCTCCCACTCCTTTATTCTGAGCAGCATTAATAATACCCAGGATCCAAAAAAAGAGCTATTGTTTGACTATGTAGATAGAGAGTTTAAATACAATATTGTGCTAGATCCAATCATTAATCTGCAAGCACCAATGGGCGGCTTTCTATTCCCTTGTTTCACAGACAATGCAGCAGATGTTAATCACATTCTTTATGCATCTGGCAAGGTACACGAGCCAGACTATGCCTTCATTGAGGATGTGTTAAACGGCGAAGAAATCATGACAGCACAGGATGACAAGATTGTGTTCGAAGAAATTATAAAGGATGTTACAGGGGATCAATTAAATACCGGCACCCTTTCAAACGTGTATGAAGAAATTAACCGCATGATAACTGAAAATGAAGAAGAAGAACCGCCTAAGTTAGATTCAAAAGACGTGGAACAGGTCTTAAAAATGAGCGGGGTTGAAGATATAAGTACAGAAAAGGTCGAATTTGCCTTTAAAAAGATTATTGATGATGACAAATATGAGCTTAAAGCAAGCAATATTTTACCTAAATTCACCTCTAAATCTATTAAAATCAGTACGAAAATTGCCAATATCGCCATAAGTCCTCCAGACTTACGATACGTAAAACAAGTAGAGTTCAGCGGCAAGCGCTACCTTATGATTGAAGTCGAGGAAGATACAGTTATTGAAGGGTTTACGATGATTCCAGAAGCGCTTTTTGGAAATCAGAAGGATGAATAAGTAGAAAAAGTGGGTGGGACGAAAAAATTAACCTATCTAACACAAATAATTTTTATCTAACTTTGAAACAATGGAGCATGAAATTATAAAATAAAGTACAGCTTTAAAAATTGGTTCGTTTCATTGTGCTGCGGCCACTCGCTTTCCGCGGGAAGGTATGGAGCCTCCTCGAACTCACCTGCGGGGTCTCATCTTTTCCTCTATATCCCGCAGGAGTCGAGTGGCCTCCGCTCCATTCCACTAAGATTTGGAATTATTGTTTTTAACAAAGAAACCAAACTATTAATCATTAATTATTAAATAGTTCATTTTCAAATAGACTTACATACTATTATGTCCCAGCCTCTTTTCTGTTAGTATTTCCATTATCTTATGGTCAGCTGATTGCTTACTCGCCTTTAGCCTATTTCACCAACAAACCATATTTCCCCCACTCGTAAGTCATCTTCTTCCACATCTTTTATTATTTGTTTATATCCTCTTAACTCCAACCCTTCCGGTACACTTAAATGCCATTCTTTAGCGATATCTCGATCTGATGGCAAGGGAATCCAGCGGAGATATTCAGACTCTCTAATAAAAAATCTATTAAAGGTGTCGTCGTCAAAAAACACAATCATTGTTGAATCAAAATAGTCAGGCAAACAAATGGAGGTTAAGATCCGATAATCCTTTTCCTTTTCTGTCTTCAAACTAATCAAATACTGAACTCGGTCTATCGTTGCTTGCATACAGAACCTGCGCACTGAATTAGGCGTGTTTGCAGAGTCGATATATGTTTTGCTAAGAGATAAATGCGAATGCCAGTAGTTCCTATAAGGATCTTTTTCAGGATTTGGAATTGTTTCCGTATCGTCATTAAGATTTTCAGTAAAATTACGGAGGCGTCTGCCTAAGCCGCGCAGTTTTTTCTTTGTACCACTATCAAATTTCCATCTATGCATGTAAATTTATCCTCATTTCGTTCATGCTTTGTTCATTGAACAATTATTAAACTATACTTTTTAGCGAACTCTATTTCTTTTATTAAAAGGATACAATGAATCATAAGGTTTTGCATTAAAGCACAACAAAATTTGACATTTTAAACGGTTATTTCTCTTGTAATAAAAGTTATTTCATAGTGATTAATGCTCGAATAATTTCATCCCAATAGTACTTAAAATCTTTGTCACTTACCTCTTTCTGTCCTGGAGTGTTTGATTTGCTGTTATTCATTTCCTCGTCTCCTCACATCATTATTTAAAATTTTATTGTTGTTGTTTATTTTTTCCTATTCTATAATATAGACATCAATCATTACAGATGAACATTCCGATGTAATCAATCGATTTAAACGATTAATGGAGGTGAGATAAAATAGAAATCAAACAGCTAATTACATTTAAAACCGCTGCTGAACATTTAAATTTTACTTATACAGCGAAGATCTTAAATTTTGCTCAATCTAGTGTTACTGCGCAAATAAAAGCACTAGAAAATGAGCTTGAAACTCCTCTGTTTGAGCGCTTAGGCAAGCGGTTAGTTTTAACAGAACAAGGAAAAGAATTTAAAATCTATGCAGATAAAATGATCCAACTGACAAAGGAAGCTAAAAATGCTGTAAGCGGGGTGGATGAACCGGCGGGTACACTTACAATTGGAGCATCTGAAAGCCAATGTACCTACAGGCTGCCTTCCATTCTGAAAGAGTTTAAGGAGCAATTCCCAAAGGTTAAAGTTATCTTTAAACCAATTTACTCTCAAGAACAGACAAGAGCACAGCTGCTTGATGGATCACTGGATATCGCATATACAATGGACCCGATACAGCATCAAGACTCCTACTTAAAAGCACAGGGACTTATCGAGGAAAAGCTTAAAATTGTGGCGTCTCCCGAGCACCATTTAGCAGATAAAGGGTTAATTCAATTAAAGGATTTTGAAGATGAGACGCTTTTATTAACGGAAGCAGGATGCTCCTATCGGGTAATACTCGAGGATTTATTTCGTCAATCGGGGATTTGTGCACCAAATAAATTTGAGTTTGTTAGTGTGGAAGCAATAAAGCAATGCATAATGTTAGATTTAGGTATTGCCGTCCTGCCGGAAATGGTAGTTAAAGCGGACATCGAAAAAGGAGTATTAAAAGAATTAGTTTGCAAGGAAATAACCGCACCTGTTCATACACAAATGGTTTGGCATAAAGATAAATTTATGTCGCCTGCCCTGCAATCATTTATTCAATTATCATGTAAAACTTTTGGTTTGAAATAATTCGTTATTATGAATAAGTGCTCAAGGTTGCTGCCTTGAGTTCTTTATATATAATCAAGCTTCACTTCATTAAAATCTCTCGCAATAATATAAGACCCTCCAAACAGAAATATTTTACACTCGCTGCAAGGTGGATTCACATCACTAGGTAATAAAGAAGTTTTTAATCCATATATGTTTAATACTTCTTCATACACCTGCATTAATTCAGCCGGTCCGTCGGCAAACAGGCCTTGCTTTGCACTTAACAGCCATTCTAAATCACCAAAAGCATGACCTTCTTTATATGTATTAATATACTGAACGAATGGTATTAATCCTTCAGTTAGATGCTGATGCCTTAAAAACAAATCGGCTATTACCCCTTTTATATTAGTTGTTTCGCCTTGAAAAAAAAGATTTGCAGTCTGCTTGTTATAATCCCATAACAAGCAATGATTATCTAAAAGATCAATGGAATCGAATTCTAAATATCTCAAGTTATACTCTTGCACACCATCGCAAGTAACCTGCCATTTCTGAATGATTGCTTCTTCATCTTGTGCTAATTCGATAAAGATAGAGAATGTTAAAGTAATAGTATTCCCAGCCAACTTATAACTAGTTAGCATTACATAAATATCACTTTCATATATCTCATTCTCAATGGCTTCCTTCATTTTTGTAATCAACGTAAACAACCTCGCTTCTTTTCTGTAAAATGTTGTCAACTCTTAAGCATTAAAAGCTCAAATTAATCTTCACCTTCGTCGTGTAATGTTTTAAAAAGAAACATTTCATCTCTCGTGTTTCCGCGATTTTTGCCCCTTTTTTCGTCAGGAAATGTATTAGGAATGCAGTCTTCCACGTCATAAATCATCCAGGTGATATACGGCGTTGGCTCACTTATCATCTCTTCTATAGCTGCATTCATTTGTTCCTCGGTATCGAAAATAAACCACTGAAAAGAAAAGCTTATATCAAAGCTTTCCCAATATTTTTTTACTTCAACGGTTTTTCCGATAATGATGTTACAATTGATTTTACGTCCGAACACCATCCAGCAAGCTGAATATGGTTAATTTTTGTATTAATCATTTCATTTTCGTAAATTGCCTTTTCCAAAAGCATACCACCACCTCATTTAACTTTAATTAATTCTGTTAAATTCAGTAAAATCCCTGCTACAACCTTCCCTTTTAAGACAATCTACATTTTCTAAAGTCCACCTTCTATGCTTGACAAATCGAGAATTCTAGATATACAATTGTTCTCATGGAACCTATAAATGTATTCAAGGCGCTCTCAAACGATACAAGATTAAAGATATTGGAGTGGTTAAAGGAACCAGAGAAGCATTTTCCTAAACAAGGCGCTCACCTTCCTAAGGAGGTAAGCTACAAAGGTGGAGTTTGTGTTGGGGATATTCAGGAAAAAGCCAAAGTTTCTCAATCTACCGTTTCTAGCTACTTGAACATGATGCAAAAAGCTGGCCTGCTTGAATCGGTTCGTCATGGCCAATGGACTTACTATCGCCGTAATGAAGCGTTTATTCAACAGATAGCTAAATATTTTAAAACGGAAATCTAGTTTTCTGTTGATTTCTGTTTTTTTTATGAGTTTTATATCTGTTTTTCTAGATATATAATTATTTAAAAAAGGAGTTATTATCTATGCACTATATTTTTTATGTACTTGCTTTATTAGCTGGTGCAGCTCTTAGCTTTGAAGGGGCAATCTATGCAGAGCTTGGCAAAACAATTGGACAATTAGAAACAAGTTTTTATAACTTTTTTATGGGCTCCATCATAATGGGACTATTATGGCTGTTTTTCGGAAAAGGAAAGCTTTCATATGCAGTGGAAGCACCAAAATGGACATTACTTGGGGGACTTCTTGGTGTTGTATACTTAACTGCAATTGTTGTTAGTGTTCCATTTGTTGGTGTTGGTATATCAATGGTTGCTGTTATTATCGGCCAACTTATTATGAGCATGATAATTGAGCATTTTGGCTGGCTTGGCAGTAAAAAAACAAAAATTAATAAAGAGAAGATTTTCGCCGTACTTTCCATGATTATCGCACTTATACTAATAAACTAAGGAGGACCGTTTTATGGGTCTATTTATGATTTTATTCACATTAATTGGTGGTATTACATTAAGCGCACAGTCCTCTATAAATGGGACATTTAGCCGCAAAGCAGGAACAATTGAAACAACATTATTAACCTTTTTAACTGGCACCATGTTTCTTACTGTTTTCATTGTATTTTTTGGTAAAGGAAATATTCTTGCCCTTTTAGATGCTCCTAAATGGCAATTGAGTGCTGCATTCCTTGGAACAATGTATTTGCTGTTAACTGTTATCGCAGTACCTAAAATTGGTGTTATTGCAACTAATATTGCTGGTATTGCTGGTCAGCTTGTTATTGGTGTCATTATTGACCATTTTGGCTGGTTCAATAGTTTGGTCATTGAATTAGATGTGAAACGCGTATTAGCACTGGTTTTTATGATTATTTCGCTGTATTTCATTTATAAAGGCAATAAAAAGTCTGCTGAAGGAAACCAGGCATAAATTAAAATGGAGAACCTTTCTACTAAGAGAGGAGTTCTCCATTTTTTTTATATTCATTTTGAAAACACCCTAGAATACTCATCGTAATCTTCTGTGCTGAATACATTAAAAATAATCTTTTCAAAAGAATTCGGTTTCTCTGCTAACCATTGATTAACTGTATTTACAGCAATATATGCTGCTTCTGTTTTTGGGAAACCAAACACACCTGTTGATATTGCACAAAATGCAATACTGTTTATATGCTCCAATTGACTAGCTAAATCAAGACAAGAAGTATAACAAGCTGCTAATTCGTCCCGTTGCTTACTTGTTAATTTTGTTCCTTGTGGCACGATAGGTCCAACTGTATGCAATACAAAATGGGCGGGTAGATTATAAGCCCTCGTAATTTTGGCAGTACCTGTTTCCTCAAGTTCATCTTGTAATGACATTATCTTTTCACAATCGTCTCTTAATTGGGGACCGGCAGCTGAATGGATAGCATTATCAATACACGCATGCATTGGCTGAAAACATCCTAGCATTTGACTGTTCGCAGCGTTCACAATTGCATCTGCATTTACTCGTGTAATATCCCCTTGCCATAAAACAAGCTTTTCAGACTGTATAAAATGATTTTCAGGAAAGATGCTTGCAATAGTTTCAAGTTTTTCCACGTCGACAATTTTTTTTTCGATTAAGTCTGATTGTAAAAGACAGTCTATCTCTGCTAATAAATTAGGATCTGTCTGCTTCGGTTCCCTTATATTTAACAAAGCTCTCACCAAATTTCTTTTACCAGAAAAATCCTTTGGCATAATAATATCCTTAGGTGCATCAGGTTCCTGTAATAGCTTGCTCATTATGCTTTCAACCAGTTCTTCCTTATTAGCTTGCAGCAAGCTTTTTGGAATGAAGGGCTCTTGCAGATAAATCAACTCCGAATAATCCTGTAAAGATATTTGAGTCATACCATACCCCTCCTTTTACTTATTAAGCTTTAATAAAACCGGGAGTATATCCTCCGTAAAGGCAATCGTCTTTTCCCTATTTTCCTTAGGTCCATTCGGATGGTCCATGTTAAAGCGAATTAATTTAGTATGCTCGTTTTGATAGGTCATTTGTTCAAATGGATAGCGGATAATTCCTGGTGTATTAAAGCCAACTCCAAACTCCAGCAAAAGAAGGTTTTTCCCTTTAGACTCGTTAATAAAACCTTCATATGCGTCATTGGAATTATTCCACGCTTCATTTTGGACAAAGTATTGATTAATTCTTAAATGTGGATCCATTTCCCCTCCACACTCTGGACATTTTGGGACAAGGTTTGAAGGAATCCTGCAATTCTCCATATTAGCGATCATTTCATTCACTAATAGCTTGTTATCATATAAGGAATCATGACAGCCTTTTACGCATTGCAGATAACCATAATTCCCTTGAACCTCAAAGATATTTTCCAGTGGAAAGCCTGCTAGCTCAAACTGACTATCAACATTTGTCGTAATGACAAAGTAATTAGCTTTTTTCACTAATTGAAACAGTTTTTCATAAAGTTTAGTCGGCCCAACTTCATAACGGTTTAAGCTAATATGCTTTGCCCAATATGCCCATCTCTCTTCCTCTGTTGGAAAGGGATAAAAGCCTGAGGAATACATATCCGTTAATCCATATTTTTCAATGAAAGGAGCGAAATTATCTGTAAATCTATGCCCTCCATACTGAATACCAGCTGCCGCAGACAGCCCAGCCCCAGCTCCAATGACAATATAATTTGCCTTATTAATTAAGTCCTTTGTATAGGCAATTCGACTTTGATATTCTCTGTCCATATCATATCCTCCCTCCATTAAAAACCGACCTTTTCTGACAAAGGTCGGTTTTCTGGTCATACAAGTGTTAATTCCTCTTTCTTATTCTGCTTCTCCAACAACAGAAAAACGTTTGTTGATGGATTGTGGGTTTTCGATTTCATCTAGGACAGCGATTGCGTAATCAGCATAGCTAATGTAGCTATCTCCTTTTGAGTTAAGCGTTAATATGTCTCCGCCTTTTTGGTATGCTCCAGTACGTTTTCCTGCTGGATTAAAGAAGCCTCCAGGACTAATATATGTCCATTGAATTCCATTCGTATTTTGCAGTTCTTCTAGGTTTTTACCCATGTTTGAAGCAGTTGGGAAATATTCTTTCGGAAAATCAGGTGTTTCAAATACTCGTGTTGTTTTGGCTTCATCCACGAATAGGCTTCCAGCTCCTCCAACTACAACTAATCTTGTGTTAGCTGCACCTTTTAGTGCTTCAATAAGGACTTTACCAGCTTCAATATGCTGCTCCTCTTGCCCAGGTGCAGAATTAAATGCATTTACAATGACATCCACCTTTTCAAGATCTGCTGATGTAAGATCAAAAACATTTTTTTCCACTACATTAATTTGTGCATTTTGAACTTTTGCAGCATCTCTGACGATTGCTGTTACCTCATGTCCGCGCTCAATCGCTTCATTTACTATTAAACTTCCTGCTTTCCCAGTAGCACCAATTATTCCAATTTTCATGTTCATATCCTCCTAAGTTATGCTTAATATACCAGTTGTAATTTCAATAATTACAATAAGGATAATTATTTATTCAAACAAAGAATTCACTTCGTTTTTAATTTCCTTTAACATTTCTTTTCTAGCTGTATCATCTACTGAAGGCACACTACCAAATGTTAAATGGCCGACACTTTCAATCCCACAAAATTCAAATACTCCAGTAGTAGATGTTTTTATTAATGCTTCGGTCATACCGATTGAGTCGTATATCTCCTTTGGCGTTCCATGTGTGTTAATAATAAGTCCTTTTTTTCCTGACAGAAGCTTATCAATGCCGCCTTCTGCATTGTATTGATAAGCAAATCCATAAGAGTAAACTCTGTCTATATATCCTTTTAAAATCGCAGGCATACCTGTCCACCAAATTGGATAGATAAATGTTACAGCATCTGCTTTACTAATGAATTCCTGTTCGGTGATAACCTCTTGTGAAACTTCCCCTTTGCCGTCAAACTTCAAAACTGGATCTAATCCTATTGCATATAAGTCTCTTACAGTGACCACATGTCCTTTACCTTGTAAAGACTGTACTACTGTTTCCAAAATGGCATGATTGAAGCTCTCTGGATTTGGATGTGCATAAACAACTAAATGATTCATTTTATATTGTCTCCTTTATTTTAATTCTGATTGCAGTCAACTTGTAATAAACTTAGTTACAAGTAATAATATAAATTACATGTAACCGTTTTGTCAACAGGTAGGTGAAAACTCTCGGACTTTTTTAGGAATTAAGGTATACTATACTTGTAACCATAGCAATTACATTGACAATAAATTTTTTAAAAGAAGGTGCTTAACATGTCTATAAGCAGTCGTTTTGCAGTTGGTATTCATATATTGACTCTTATTGAAATAAATAAAACAAGCGTCAACACCTCAGAATATTTAGCAGGCAGTGTTAATACAAATGCTGCTGTTATCAGAAAAATAATGGGGATGCTTAAAAGTGCAGGTTTAGTTAACATTCGTCCAGGTATTGCCGGGGCACAGCTGGCAAAAGACCTTTCAGAGATTACCTTGTTCGATGTGTACAAAGCTGTTAATGTTGTTCAAGAAAAAGAATTATTTAGTATCCATGACCATCCAAACCCTGATTGTCCTGTAGGCAGGAATATTCAAGACACCGTACTGCCAATATTTTCAATTGCTCAATCAGCTATGGAGAAGGCCCTAAGTAACGTAACACTTGCTGATATTGTGAATGATATTTTGGAAAAAGAGAAGGCAGTGGGTAAATAGAAGTAAGTATGTAAGGAGAAGTTTGGCCGTCCGCTAAACTTCTTTTTTTTGCATTAATATATCTAACAAAAGGCACACAACTAAGTTTTTGCTAGTGGCTCCCAATATATTTCACTACTTATTAAAAGTAGTCACCCAATAGGCATCACCGCCAGCCGGCGCAGATTCCCTAACTTCTCCACTGTAATAGATTTTCACTTCTTGTCCTCGTGAAAATTCATTCAACATCCGCTCCGGAATATACGAGGGCAATTGAAATACAATTCCTTGGTACTTATATTTTTCGTATAGCTCATCATCTGGTTTATTTTTTATATTATGTGCTGATGCTTCCACAACCCAAATACTCGATTTATTGATTTCCAAAATTACACCAGTAAAACTTGGAGTGCTCTTGAAAAAAAATAATACACTCAATGCTGTTATAATTATTAAAGATGTAATGATTAACAGAAGACGCTTCATTGTTTTTTTCACCTTAACACTTTCCTTCATATATACATTCTCTATGTCCATTATATATTCTCGAAAAAATTTATTTGTCCTTCCCCTTGTAAACAGCCCAATTAATCCTTTTATTATGAATAAAAAATCCGAAATTATTGAAAATAATAACAGTAATATACTAACTATTAAGGAGTTTTTGATGAAAAAAATAATGTTACTGAGCTGTATTTTACTATTTTCATTAAGCATGGTGACTGGCACTAACACTTACGCTAAACCGCAAGAAAAATACGTGAGTCAATCACAGGTGGATTTTGAAAATAATTTCCGGAAGCTTTGGTTAGACCATGTTTTGTGGACAAGTAATTATATTACGAGTGCCACTAATGCTGGAGCAGAAGATCAAAAACAGGTACTGACTAGACTTCTGAAAAATCAGGAGGATATCGGAAATGCCATAAAGCCAGTGTATGGCGAAAAAGCTGGAAGTAAATTAACAGAGCTGCTTAAGGAGCATATTGTTATAGCAGGTAAGATTGTTGATGCTGCTAAAAGCGGCAATAAAACCACCGTTAGTCAGCTAAACAAAGAATGGTATAGAAATGCAGATGAAATTGCTGCTTTTCTCAGTGAAGCCAATCCGTTTCTAAAAAAGGAGGATCTAAAGAAATTATTAGCGATGCATCTCCAATTAGTCACAAATGATTTAACGGCAAGCCTAGCAAAAGACTGGAATAAAAGAATTGCTTCAATTGACGAGGGTGTTACACATATAATTATAATGGCGGATGCTATTTCCGCTGGAGTTGTCAAACAATTCCCTGACAAATTTAAATAATAATAAGACACCTCCATTCCATTGGAGGTGTCTTATTATTATTTATTAGTGTTTTCTCTCCTGAAACAAACTCGTAGCTAGTAGCGACGCAATTAAAATAACTTCTGATAAATTTGTAAGCGCACCACTGTTAACAGGTATCTTTACAGCATTCATAATTATCATAACTAACGAACCAATAAAAAACCAAACCCATTTTTGCTTAACAAGCACAATGATAGATGCAATCAGTAGAAGTATCGCCACAATAATCACCATTATTGGAAGTCCACTACTGCCTACGGAGCTATAGGTCAAAACACCGTATTCCCATTTAGGTGCTATTTGCAGGCCAATTACTTCTTTATATAGTTCTATTATTATTAAAATGGCAGTTATTACATATGGAGCTATACGAAAGACCATACTCCTTGTTAAAGAAATATTTGTCTTTTTAACAACAGCCCATGCGTAAAAAGTTAGAAACGGTGTAAAAATGGCATGAAGCAGAAAGCGTAATAGGTTTAATTGCTCGTTGAGAGTACTTTCACCTAAAAACCTCCCTAGTGTAATGACCGCATTATCGTATAAAAGGCCAATTACAACCGGTAATAGGAAAAGCAGACTAAGTACAGGGGATTTTTTTATGTTAATAACAATAATTATAAGACTAACAAAATAAATAATCGTATACAGCAAAAATAATAAACTGTCCAAATATGCTCCCCCTCTCTAATTATTTATAGTTTTAATTTCATTATTTATTCCCGAATTTATTAGCTTCCACCCAGTCCTCAATTGTTTCCACTATAATATCTTGTTGTTCCTTTACAGAAATTTTGGCTTTATTATCACCTGGTTGCTCTCCATACACGCCAAATTGAGCATGATTTCCGCCTTTAATTTGAAAATACTCTGTTGTACTTGGCAGGAGATTCTTCTTTTCGTTTATTTTTTCTGGTGTACTTAAACCATCTTCTGACCCGCTAATAGATAAAACCGGCAGGCTTGATTTAAATAATGACTCATTGTCAGCGGCATAGGAACCTAAAAAGATGAGCCCCTTCACTTTATCCATGTTTTTATCAACATACATTGCTGCTGCAGCACCACCCATTGAATGTCCGCCGATTATCCAGTCTACTTCTTTATATTTCGTTATCATCTCGTTTGCTTTTTTATAATCAAAAAGAGCTAAATTCAATGCTACCTTAGGAATTGCCACTATCATATTATCCTTTGCTAACTCCTGTGCCAAATAAGCATAAGCTTCAGGCTCCACTTTTGCTCCTGGGTATAGAATAATTCCTGTTGTACTGCTTTTATCTCCATAAATAAGCCAATCATCTTCTTTAACATAGTTACTATCCATAGAAATAGCTGGATCTTCCGCTGCTTTATACGTCATTTGCGTCCATCCAAAAAATATCCCAATCGCAAGTACTAAAACGATAACGACTGCTAAAATACTCTTTTTATTAATTATTTTTTTCATTGTTTTTTAAACCTTCTTGCACTGAAGCCACATACTAAGCCTTGCCACAGAGCAATTCCCTTTCTTTATTTATAATTAATATTTCCTTTAGTCCAATAACTAAACAGTTTAAAACAAATCAATGGACCAACCACCTCTAACATACTCCCTTTATCAGAATTAACATATGTCTAAAATGACATATGTTAATATTATATTACTAAGCTTTATTCAAATTAGTCAAGCTAGTATGATATAATGCAAAAATATATAAACAATTGAAAAGAGTGGTATACGTGAGCTTACGGTATGCTTTATTAGGAATCATTTCCAAAAAACCGGTTAGTGGCTATGAGGTAGTTAGTATTTTCAAGGAGCAAGTAGTTTACTTTTGGAATTCTACGCATAGTCAAATTTATACGGAGCTGCATAAATTAGAAAAGGAAGAATTACTTGAACACGAACTTATTATTCAAAGCTCGTTGCCTAATAAGAAAATCTACACGATAACAGAGCTAGGAAAAAAAGAATTAATTAATTGGATTCTTAACCATTCTGTCAAACCTGCCAAAATAAAAGATGAGTTCCTTATTAAAGCAGCTGCTTTTGATATATTAACAATAGACGAAATAATTACTTTGTTAGATGAGGTAATTGCTCGAGAAGAAAGAATCTTAAGTATGACAAAAGAGTGGAAAGAGCATTTCACAAAGGAAACCTCCAAGCAGAATTTAGGTGCCATCATTACGTCAGAATACGGCATCCGCTATGCAGAAATGTATGTAAATTGGTGCAAATGGGTGAAGGAATTTATAAGCAACCATCCGCCTGTTTAAAAATGTGTACAAGCAGCTTTACTACTCGCGACAACAAAAAAAGCACTCATAAACATGAGTACTTTCTTTTGTATGCTATTTCCTTGTAAACAAACCATAGTTCTTTTTGGATGACAGCAATCTCATGAATTTAGTCTATTTCGGTGCTATTAGTCTTGTAGGGTTGCCAACTGCTGTATGTTTTGCAGGTACATCCTTAAGGACTAGTGTCAATGCGCCGATTTTTGCCCCTTCTTCAACGCTGATTGCCCCTAATACTGCCGCCCCTGCGCCTATAAAGACATGATTGCCTATCTTTGGATGACGTCTTCCCGGTTGATTATTAACACCGCCAAGTGTAACGCCTTGGTAAATAACAACATCATCACCAATTACCGTTGTTTCTCCGATAATTACTCCTGTGCCATGGTCTATTAACAGTCTTTCTCCAATTGTAGCAGCTGGATGAATTTCTACACCTGTCAGTACACGAGCAAGCTGAGAAATTAACTGGGCTGCTAAGTGAAGCTGCTTTTTCCACAATATATGTGATAACCGATAAAACCACACCGCATGTAATCCAGAATAGGTGAGAATCACTTGAAGATTTGACGTAACAGATGGGTCATAATCACGCACCATTTTAATTTCTTCTGAAAAGGCAAACCGTTTCTTTCTAGTTATTTTCCTTGTATTTGCTTTAACTAGTTTCATAATGTATTCTCGACAGCTGTTATGGCTTGATCAAGCAGGGAAATTCCTTCGTCAAGCTCCTCATAACTGACTGTGAGCGGAGGTGCTATTCGGAAAACACCTCCCATACCAGGCAAACAAACAATATTCATATGAAGACCTAATTCAAGGCATCTAGCAGTAATACGATCACCTATCGCTTCTGACCGCTCTTTATTAATTTTATCCTTAACAATCTCAATACCTTGCAGCAATCCACGCCCTCTAGCATCACCAACAACCTCGTGTTTTTCTACAAGTTGTTTAAGTGCGGCTGCTAAATAATCCCCTTTTTCGCGTGCTGCAGCTAAAAGATTCTCCTTTGCAATCACATCCATGACCGTACACCCAACAGCAGCTACAAGAGGATCATTAACATGTGAAGTGTAAAATACAAAACCTTTTTCATATGCCTTTTGTTCAATCTCTGCTGTCGTAACAAGGGCTGCAAGCGGCAGTCCTGCTCCGAGTGTTTTGGATAATGTCAAAATGTCAGGTGTAACACCATCATGCTGAAATCCATACCATTGTCCTGTACGTCCAAAGCTTGTTTGTGCTTCATCAAAGATTAGCAGCATATCTCTTTCATGACATTTTTTCTTTAACGCAGCTAAATAACCAGGCGGAGGAACAAGAATGCCGCCCCCAGATACAATAGGTTCTACAATACATGCTGCCAAGCTGCCGACAGATTGAGCATCGACCATCGCAAAACCGTAGTCCAGCTGCTTCTGCCAATCAAGCTTCCCGTCTCTGTCTACAAAATCTGGGCGATACTCATATGGAGTTGGAATTGCCAATTGTCCAGGTGTACCAGGCAATCCGCTTTTACGAGTTGAAGCATATGTTGCCCCTGCACTTGCTTCTGTTAAACCATGCCAAGACCTGTTAAAGGAGACAATTTCAAACTTCCCTGTTACCAGCTTTGCCATTCTTAATGCCGCTTCATTTACTTCCGAACCAGTTGACAACGGAATTACCTTCGTTAAAGGATCTGTTACTGTCTCGGCAATATGTGTACAAAGGTTAATGCTAGGTCTTGATAGCATACCGCTGAACAGATGGTCAAGGCGGCCAGCGGCTTCTTGTAATGTTGCCACTACTTCAGGATGAGAATGACCAATCGTCGATGACATTTGCCCTGAAGTAAAATCTAAAATCCGTCTCCCCTCTTCCGTATAAACATAGCTTCCTTTAGCATGGTCAATAATTTCTTGGATAAAGAATGGTGCACCATATCTTCCAACATGTCTTTCAACGTCTTCCCATGGATTGCTTCTCTTTTCGTATGGATACATCAGCTTCTACCTCTCTCCTCTAATTAATTTGCTCTTTATTAGCTTAATGTTTATTATTAATTAATAATAAACATTAAACAATCAAGTTTTCCTTAACAATTCGTTTAGTAATTCTTAAAAGGGGAATTCATATGCTCAACACTTGGCGATTACAATTACTACTTCAATTTGAAACCTTAGGAACGATGCACAGGGTTGGAGAAGTTATGTACATTAGTACTGCGACAGTTTCTCAGCAGCTTAGCATTTTGGAAAAGGAAACCGATACTATACTTTTTGAAAAGGTTGGAAGGAGAGTTCAATTAACACATGCAGGCCGTAATCTTGCTAAACCAGTCAGACCTGTGATTAATCAGCTTGAACAAATTGAAATCGCACTTAATGACACTTCTGACATTATTCAAGGAACTGTCCGAATTGCCTCCTTCTCAAGTGCCTTACGTTCTATCTTAATCCCTGTAGTATCCCAATTAGTGAAGCAATTCCCTCAGCTTCAGCTTAGATTAACAGAATTAGAGCCTGATAAGAGTATTCCAGCACTTGATTCCCATCAATTTGACTTAGCAGTTGTCGCCTACTTTGAAAAGCCTCGAATGCTAAAGCAATATGATCACAGTCTCGTTGAGCTTGGAAGTGATCGTCTGATGGTTTTAGTTGGGGAAGAAAATCCACTAGTACAGCAATCTGCTGTACGCATCACTGAACTCTCGGAGGAAACTTGGGTAATGGAGCCTGATGGTACTTACCTTTCTGAATACACGCAAAATCTATGCAGTAACGCTGGATTCCAGCCTCATGTGTTAAATGTTTTTCAAAGCTATGCAGCCATACAAACAGCGGTTGCAAATAATCTTGCAATTGGAATTCTGCCGAAGCTTGCAGTAACAGAACAAGAAGAAGGTGTTCAGCTTCTTGATTTACAGCCTGAATCAACACGGCATATATATCTTGTCGCCCGCAAGCCTCAGGCGTCTAACCGCTCTATACAAGTTGTAATGGAAGCGATAAAAGCTCAAGCGAGCCTAGTGTTTGCTGACGGTTAACAGAATAATAAGCGAAAAAAAATAGACAACGAGCCACAGAGGTCGTTGTCTTTTAATATAAATAAAAATTATTCACTGATTGATATTCGATGAATATTCAAATGCTGTTATCCCAAACACACTTTTAAAATGTTTATTTAGATGGGCCAAATCAACAAATCCACATTCTGCTACTGCTGAATAAATGTCTTTGTTCTTTTCTATCAGCTGCTTTGCCCGCACTATTTTACAGTTAAGAAAGTATTGATATGGTGAAATTCCAGTATGAGCTTTAAAGAAACGAATGAATTGGAATTTCGATAAATGCAGTTCACAACTGATTTCGTCCAGCTTCGGAATAGTCATAAGATTTTCATAGAGCATTTCCTTTGCTTTCTTGATAAGAGCATTATCTTTCTTAAAATCTTTCGAGAGATCTGTCTTTATAAGACTTTCAGTTAGTGATAAGAGCAGCTCACTGCACAAATCATCATCCTTTTCTGTCAAGATTGCCTCAGATAGGCTTACTATTTTTTGTTTAAGCAGATTATCATAAACAATTGGATCTGAAAATCTGATGATGTCCTTTTTTTCCATAACCTCTAAAAGCAATTGGGGGTCCATATAAAGCATCATGTAATCTAAGCCTTCCTTATCATGTGCCATGCCATCATGAGCCTGCTCTGGATTGAACAGCATAACACCATTCCTATGCGAAAGCTGTAAGCTGCCATCTAAGGTATAATGTTGAATTCCTCTTAATGTAACACCAATGGCATACTCCATATGAGAATGCTTTTTATACGTAAATTCTGTCATGCTTGCCGCCAACGCCGTTATGCCGGCAGACTTTTTATAAATAAATTTGTCCATTATATCCCCTCTACTCATTACATCCAAATCATGAAAGTCGAATACACTAAGAATAGTGCCATCAGCACATTCACCATTTTTTCGTGCTGCTGTAAAAAGCTTTTAAATAATGCCCCAAAAAGCACCCATGTAATAAATGCTAAAAATCCAATTACAGTGATTGTTATTACATATAAAATAATCTTAGACAAAGAAACATGGTATGGCATGATAAAGGTTGGAATGACTGTTAATGTAAATAACAAAACTTTAGGATTCAAAAACTGCATGAGGAAACCAGACAGAAACGTACCTGTTTGTTTTTCCATTGATTTTGGTTTATCTTTGTTTGTTTTATACACTTGGTAAGCGAGAAAAAGCATATATATACTCCCAATAATCTGCATTAGTATTAAAATTTTTGGGATAAAGGCTACTAATATAGAGTTCAGTACAGCAGAAACACTTAATAAAAAACCAAATGCAATTGTTGCACCATAGGTGTATTCCAGCGCTTTTTTTGTTCCGTTTTTGTGCACTGTTGATAAAATGACAATATTAGTAGGTCCTGGTGTAAATGTTACGATAAAACAGTATAGTATAAAAGACATAATATTCATGAGATACACTCCATTCTTGATATTCTCATAAAATATTACACTCACCATAACAGGACATATAGTATATTATTGCAAGGAATAAAGACCTCTGTAAAAATACAACCAAAAAAACAGCCTTTCCTCCACTTCCTATTTCTCTCTCGTTTAAGTAACCATAATAAACCCCATAAATCTGGGATACTCCTTTAATCATTGTTTTTATACACTAAATATGTAATTGGTCTAGTTTTATAACAAGCAATAATGATAAAGAAAAACAAATTCACAACATTAAGTTAAGGCAAGAGAGGCGTGGTTTATTTGGGAAAAAAAGATATTATTGTGATTGGTGGATATGGACATGTAGGTAAACTTATCTGCAGACAATTAGCAGATTATTATCCAGGCAATGTATACGCTGCTGGCAGAAGCCAAGAAAAAGCAGAGAGATTTTCAGCTTCAACAAATAGTAAAATCAAGCCAATTGTACTTGATATTAATCAAGAGGTACCAGCAAATAGATTAGCTACCGTAAAACTCGTAATCGTGTGTCTCGAACAGGAAAGCGTAACCTTCGCTGCCTCCTGTCTAGAATCTGGCATTGATTACATCGATATATCTGCTTCTTATTCGTTTTTGCAGAAAGTGGAGGAGCTACAGCAATCAGTTATTCAATCAAATGCTGCAGCATTATTGAGTGTAGGTCTTAATCCAGGAGTGACAAATTTACTCGCAAAATCGGTTTCTGAAAAAATGGATACAACTGAAAGTGTCGATATCTTTTTGATGCTTGGATTAGGGGATACACACGGACATGCTGCAATAGAGTGGACAATCCAACAGGCAAAAACAGACTTTCACAAGTGGGAAAATGGACAGCAAGTATTAAAAAGGAGCTTTGTCGGCAAGCAGACAGCATATTTTGGCAAAAAGCTTGGTTGGAGAAATGCCTACCCCTTTAATTTTGCTGATCAGCATGTATTACCTAACACAATTAATGTAGATCAAGTCAGCACTTATCTTTGCTTTGATTCACGATTAGCGACTAGTTCCTTCTCTATCATGAAAAAGCTTGGACTTATTCGGTTTTTGCCAGATAAGTTGACAACGGCAATTTTCAAACGAATTAGCATCGGTGAACCTATGTTCCATGTGAAAGTAAGAGGGAAAGGCATAAAAGATGGCAAAGAAATTATATTGGAAACAGATCTTTCCGGCCAAGAAGAAGCAAAAATAACTGCCTATGTAACCACATGGGCTGCCCGATTTTTATATGAGCAAAATACGCGCAAAGGAGTATTCCATTTAGAAGAAATTGCTGATTGGTCGTCTGTTTATGAGGCAATAAAAACAGATATTGTCTGGGAAATATCTCGAGACTAATAAAAATAAATATTATTATTAAATTTTTCTTAACCGCCAAAACTAAATTCATCGAATAACAATGGTGAATTTAACCAAACTAATCCTATAAGGCGGTGGAGTTATTGAAAAAAATAGGGAAATTCCAGGCAATAATGTGGAGTATTGCTCTGCCCGGATTTAGTCAATTATTAACTGGTCAATATTATAAAGGAACTTTATATGTTTTAACTGAAATACTGATAAACGTCTACAGTCATTTTAATACTGCTATTATGTACAGTTACCTAGGAGAATTTACAAAAGCGGAAGAAGTTATTAATTATCAATGGCTATTATTTTATGCTTGTTTGTATTTTTTTGCTATGTGGGATGCATATCAATATGAAATGCCTGCTAGTGAAGAGCTGTCCTTTCTTCCCTTTCTATCCGCCGCCGCTTTTGTAACGCTTGGCCTTATTTATTCTAGTAAAATAAAACTTTTTGGCCATACATTAGGACCGGTATTTATGCCAATGATCTTCGTTATACCTGGTGTAGGTATTGGTTTTATTGTCCGGTATCTAATACTAAAGTTAACAAACGAAAAGCAGAGTTATACGTAACAGGGATTTTTATCTCTGTTTTTTTATTTTCGCTTATAAATTTTTTTCAATCTTAACGAACAAGCGTGTGCTTGAATTTCAACATCCTTCCCTTGTAAACATGCTTAACTTGTAAAATGAGCCAAAGTAAAAATAAAATTCCACCAATACTAAACAAACACACAGGAAACACATAGTACCAATCAACAAAATCACGATGTACAATGAAAAAGTTCCCTGCTTCAAAGCCTTCAGCACCTATAAATAATTCATCCATCCATTTGTTTAGTTTTAAATCACTTGGAAACACATAATCAGCTTCATTTATATTCATGTCATAATATTCATTGGTACGGTTATCATTTTTTAGATAAATAGCAACACTTTCAAATGAATGAAACTCTTCATTCATCGCTTGTATGGAAGCCAACAAACTGCATGCTACTCCCTCCCGTTTATCCATTAGAGGAGAATATTCTATTTTAATTTTTGAATTCCTGCTCAAATGGAAAATTAATACTATTTATACAATCTGATTAAACAGACCGAATGGAAGATACTAGCTAATCCCCCATTCGGTTTATAACAAACACAAGTTTTCCAATATACGGACCTCAATTTCTGGTTAGTTTCAGCACTAAGAGCTCGTCCTTATTAATGATTGCCCATTGTTAGAACAATAAAGAGATAAAATAATATCCAAATCCAAGTAGGAAGTATTTCAAATAACATATAGTATCCTCCTAACATAACTTGATTATCTAATATATGATATGTAGGTGGACGGATAAATGTAATCGTTTTCCTGTAGGCTTTCTTACGAAAATAACGTTATTTTTCATTTATTTGTATAAAAGTGCATGTTAAGCTTTTTTTAGCTTATTGGACAGATGAGCACTAATCTGCGATTGCCAGCAATTTTAGTTCATTTCCAAATAAAAAAAGCTGCCAAGCGGCAACCTTAATGGTCATTCGTTCTTCCTTTTATTCAGAATCCCAAGGATAAATATTAATATCCCGCTAATCATATAAGAATATATAAATCCATTTAACATCGGCTTAAATTCACCTTCACCCAAGTTTTGATCAGCATACAATAAATTGAGAGACATATAGCCTAATGGTGTACTTAATAATATTAATATTATACCGATTACAAATTGCTTTTTCATTAGCTCCCCTCCTTACCATACAATATATTCTCATGTGAATTACTTAAGACATTTTTTCAAGATGTGTTTGAAGCTTCATTAATTTGCACTGTATTTGTTGCTTTAATGCTGCAGGTTTAATTGCTTTCATATTGCTGCCATATCGCAAAAAATAGTCAGTAATAAAGTCCTCTTCCCCTCGATTATAAAAACCTTTTATCACTATTTTGTCTCCAATTTCGATCGACATGGAGGGGTAATTTTCTTTATAAAAGATATCTATTGCATGTTCAACAATTTCCACCTCAAAATTAATACTATTCTCTGCACGTTTTATTTGCATAGAGCGCAGGAGTAAATCATCTACAGAAGTATTCGATTTTGTCATTAATTCTTCTATAAATGTAATTCGATCACAGCGGAAGACTCTAAATGTATTTGTATCAAGCTCAACACCTGTAGCATACCATTGACCGAACTTAGCGGAAATCTTAAAGAATTGGATAAAATAACTTCTTTCAACACCATTTTTTTTATATAGTATTTTACAACTGTATTCATCAAGAATACTTAATAATATCCTGTCTAAAAAACGACTAATAAAATGATGCAAATTTACTTCAAGTTGGAGAACTTTTTTCATTTTATGGATTTGCTCTATTTGCTTTGGTGGAAGACAATTTTCAAACTTCTCATTGAGCTTTTGGATACTTATATGAAATGGTGTTGATTGATAGGAATCAAGTGTCAGCATCGCAAAATATAATGCGTATATCTCATCTACTGTAAAATTAATAGGCGATAATAATCTATTTTTGAGGATTCCATACCTACCATATCTTCCATGCTCTGCATAAATGGGCATTCCTAATTGTTCAAGTGAACTTAAGTCACGCAGAGCTGTGCTTTTTGAGATATCATATTCAGCCATAAGATCCTGTAAATTGAAGAATTCCCGTTTGTTTAGGTACCTTATCATGTCGTTTAATCTTTCTGATTTTTTCATTGTCCGCTCCCTTAAAGGTGTCATAAGTTGATACCTTTATTCATTATAATAAGTTTTGTTAGTGGATATCAAATGAATATTAAAGGAGATTGATGTTATGAATACAACACTTGAAGCAGCCATTTTCTTATCGATGAATGGAAAAGCTAAAGAAGCAATTGAATTTTATAAAACACATTTTCATGCAAAGGAGTTAATGCTTGTGACGTATCAGGACATGGCAAAGCGTGACAATTCAATGAAAATTACAGAAGATAATAAAGATTTTATTGCTCACTCTGTCCTGAGTATTGGAAAAACGAAGCTTATGATCGCAGAAGAAACAATGAATACGAGCGAAGCCTATACTGTTGGTAATAATATTTCTCTGTGTATTCAAAGTGCTGATCAAACAGAAATAGAACATTTTTACAATAGCGTAACCACTGATAATCGCGTAAAAGTTATTCTTCCCCTGTCTAATATTATTTTCAGTAGGGCTTATGGAGTTATTGAAGACCCATTCGGGATTCAATTTCAGTTAATGTTTGATGATAGATTGTAAAAGTAAGCCTTTGAAGATTTTCTTTCAAAGGCTTCTATATTTATTTAATATCCCCGAATAATAAAGTTTGCTCTGTTAACAGGTTGATGTGCTTTGACATACATATCTTCAAGCATCATCCAGTTATTTTCCCATGTTGTTTGTGCATCTTCGCCATCTCTTTCTATCCCTCGTGTTAAGCGTGTTTCTCTTGGACAATCTATCCATACTTTAACATCATATAAATCTTCCAATTCTTTTCGCAGTGTATAAACACCCTCTATTACTACAATACCCCCTATAGGAACATGGTGCCATTCGGCTAATTTATCTGTTTCCCAATCATATATTTGGTAATATCCAGCTGTCTCCTTGCTTAAGGGTTTAAGAACCTCCTTTAACAGCCGTCTCCAATCAAAGTCAGCACCTATAGATTTTTGCGCAGGTTCTAAAATGGAAATCAGGGAGGAAGGAAGATAAAAATCATCCATATGAACAATTGTAACATCACAGAAATCATCTCTGAGTTTCTGCGCAAATGTACTTTTACCAGAGCCTCCACAACCGTCAATGCCAATCAAAAATGTAGACTGCTTTTTTGAATCACCAACAACATGTTTTACCCAAGTTTTAAAAGAATAATAATCTTGCACTAATCTCTCATTCATTATTATTCACCTACCTTCAGAATAATAATTCTCACTTAAACAGGCAATGGACTATCTGGCCGAATAGGACAATAGCAGCATTCAGGATCACTACATTTTGCTTCTTTCCAAACATTACAATTAGGACAGAAATATGCATCAAAGTCTTCATAATACACTAAGTGAAACCTACAGTTTAAGCACCTTTGTTCTGTATCAATAAAGCCCTCAACCTCAAAGTCATCTATGATTACTAAATAATCTTTTTCTACTATTTTCATAGGATCTCTCCCATCATTTTTCGCTAGAGCATGTAAATGAATACCCTAAAGTAAGAAAGGTACTTTCCACACTTGGATTACCACCATTTTCATAACAAGACTCACTAGCTGCAGTTATTTCCTTCGTATTAAAATATACTTTAGAAGCTAATAAGAATAATGAGATAATAATTATTGCTAGTGTTATCGATATACTAAGCTTAGTAGTCATATTCTTCTCCTTTTCTTCATTACATCATATAACTTATAAAAACATATAGTGTTAGTTACATTTACTTACTAATTCTACAAGTATTATACCTAATTATTCCATATTATATATTTTTTTCACAATCAATCCTTTTTAGTCTAGGCATCGTTAACACAAAATAAGAGAACTAGAACAAAACAATATATAACCTATCTAAACCTGAATAATTTCAGCTAATTTGGAACCAATGGACTTTCAAGTAAAGTATTGCTGTAATATGAGTTCGTTTCTTTGCGCTGTGGCCTCCGCTCCAATCCACTTTTTTTATTATTGAGTACAATCCGTAAACACTAAATAAAAAAACCGAACTATTAAACGATGAAATAGTTCAGCTTAAACATAGACTTAAATACTTTTGTGCCCCACTTTCTTGAAACACTGCAAATAGTCTGAAGACCGCAAACCGTTTCTCAATTCAGTTCTTTTCGGTCATCTGCCTCTGGTAACTTCTCGATCCAGCCTTGTTTGACCATTAATTTACCAAAGTATGCGATAATTTTTAGATCTCTAAGCATTGCTGCATCACAATGTCCAAGTACGTCTATTCTCATGCTTGTTATCATGGCAGTTGTGTAATATGTCGCTGCTAAATGGAACAGAAATCCTACATGAAATGTCATTAATTTTTCTGAGAACGGCGCTTCAACAGAATTTGTCGTTTCTCCATCTAATAAACTTGGTGTATGAAGATTTTCTTCTTCAAATAATTTAGAGAAAACACCGATATTTTTATGGATGGTATCTGAGCACTGCTCCATAAAATGAAGAATTTCTTTATCCTGCATGACCTGTTTAAATCCATTAATTAGCGTCTTCGTTACGATGCTTTTCTTTAAGTTAAAGTAAATATTCCCTGCTTCCATTGTGTTTAATGGTCTCTTATCGCCAAAGGAATCCATAAAATAAGAAAATTGAGTCGGTGATTCCCCGCCTTGCTTCATTGAAAAATAAGGCGAGCGCTGATAAATATCTTTAGCTAAAAGCAGTTCAATTGATTTATTATAAAGATCCATTGTATCAGTATTACTTTCATAAAAATGGTCTCTAACATCCTTTCTGGCAGAGGTGCTAAACGAAATGGAGTAGCCAGACAGCCCATGCAAGGTCATATCATGAATATAAATCAGCCAAAAATTATCAGAAAATAAAGAAGGTGCATTTAGATTAACATCATCTTCTGTAAATCCTATTGGTGCTTCCATATTCTCCGTTTTAAAAAATTCCGCCACCATCTGTAAATGCTTTTCAGATAGTTTCAAAGTAAATTTAAAAAGAGAAAGAACCTCTGGATCTTTTGCTGTCGCTAATACATGTTTACTAATACATATCGACATGGTGTTTTGAATATATTGTGTCCACAATCCTGTAATTTCAGAAGACGTTAATCTTTCCTTCTTAGTCAAAGCATATACCTCCAGTATCACTAAATTTATAAGTATTTTGCCCTAACTATTCAAGATTATTTACACTTCTTATATGGATTGTGATTAATTATTCAAACTAAATTGACCCCTCTGAGTAAAAATGTTGAACGAGGCCCAACACCAAATTTTATTCCATCTAAGCTGCTGCCAATGAATATAATTTATAAAGCTCACTCAGCAAACTCTCTATCTGAAGGTGTTATAATACTCACTCCTCTTCTTGGTCAACTATATGATGCAGCATTCTTGGTTGATGCATATTAAATTGTTCTAATAATTCTTTTCCAAAAATCGTTATCGTTTTTTCCCATGGATGTCCCAGCAACCCCCACTCAAAATTTTTCTGAATAAAAAAGTAATAATCACCATTTGGAAATATCGGCACAATCCACTCATCGAACTGTGATTTAGGAAATTCTAAATGGGGATTTATCCAATAAGAGGGATGCTGCCAATCTATTGCATACATAAATTCATCCTTATGTATAAGTGCCTTAAAAGCATGCAGCGATTTAAGCTCTAAGTCACTATATATATCAATAAAAATTCGCATATCTCCTGTCCAATTTAAATAGGAGGAGATATTATATTTCTTAAACGGAGGAGGAACATTAAAGGAAGGAAAAGAAGTCACACTTGGGTTAAACCTAAATTCCTTATAGAGTCTCTCCCATACTTTTCTATGCTCCATTGAAGATAATTCCATCCAATTCTTCATTTACAGCCTCCCTTCGTATATCTCGGCGAAAATTTTTTACTAAAAGAAGGAAGATACGGCAACATAAAAACCGAAGCCGGCTGTAGCAAATAGCAATATAGTAATCGCTTTTTTATCTTTTTTCCATTCTGTTAGTCCCATTACAACAAATGCTAGCCCTAAAAATCCACATATTAACGGCATTGTTTCATTATTATTTGTTATCAAACTATAAATTGCTAAAATCCCGGCAATTAAACTAAAAATAATCCTTAATATTTTTAACAAAAAACATTATCCTTTTTCCGTAAGCTTTTTTATACATAGTTAGTTCAAATAAAATTATTGAATTGTCGTCATTCTTTATTTAAGCTTTTTTCCACTTTTTGTTTTATATATAAATAAGCTTCTAGTAGTAGACCTGCACTTAAAAATACCAAACAAATAACAAGTGTATATTTCTCAAAAAATATGGCTGTCGAGTAACCTCCTAAATAAATGCCATACAAAAGCATGAAAAAGAATCCTAATGCTGTTAACACCATCTGAATTTTTGCCAAGAGTTTTCTCCTTTTTTGGTATAAATTACATTAGTACATACGAATATGCTTTCTAAAAGGTTTCACCTTGTCCTTCTGCAGCTTATATGGTGTTTGTGCCTCAAGTAAATTCTTCTAACAGCACTGGATCCACTGGGAAAACTTTACACATGAAAAAATTTTACCAACTTGGAATTCTTAAAGTATAATGAAGTAAAAATAATATAGGAAAATTCACCTAATCAATTTACTTTTTTAAAGGATTGGTTATATTGGAGTACAATAGATGATCAATGAATTATTAATGTTTAAATTAATAGTGGCTTTAGCTGGTATTTTAAGCTTATTTCTATGCTTTTTTGCCCATTTTAAGCTAAAGGGTGCCCCTGGTGTTAGACCATATAAAGCAGCAACACTATTATCATCTTTATTTGCCTTTTTTTATGTATTTGAGTTAAGCAGCACCTCACTTAGGGATATAAAATTATGGATCATGATGGAATATCTTGTTATGCCATTCATTCCCGCTTTGCTCTTTATCATGTGTTCCGAATATGTCGGTCAAAAATTAAAGATATGGGTTTATTACTTTCTGTTTTCCATCCCATGTTTTACGATATTTATGCATGCAACAAACAATCTTCACCACCTATACTATTCTTCTGTCGGGTTAAGAAGTGATGCTCCCTTCCCCATTGCAAGACTGGAATATGGTCCGTTTTTTTACATACACGCACTTTACCTGTTTCTTTGTTTAGCGGTAAGTGTCCTAACATTAGCTCGACAATTGAAAAGTGCCTCTTTTATTTTTAGAATTCAGATTTTAGCCATGATAGCTGGCTTGATTTTTCCAATCCTTGCTAATTACTTTTATTTAAACGGTTTAAGCCCATACGGTATTGATTTAGGTCCCGTATCGATGAGTTTATCCTATATTTTCCACTGTATCGCTCTGCTATCTTTTAAAATGTTTAATGTGACTCCGATCTTTAGAGATACAGTGTTTGATAGAATGAAAGAAGGCGTTATTGTTCTTAATCAAAATGGAATTATCCTGGATTATAATCAGGCAATGCTTCCAATCATTCCAAGCCTACATACAGCCGTAATCGGTAAACCAATGATAGAAATTTTGTCAGATAATAGCAGTCTACAGACAATTATAGACACCGAGGAAAACTGTGATTACAAATGGATTTATAATAATAAGACAATTTACCATCAAGTTCAATTTTCTGAGGTACTTAATAAAAATTCACTTAAAGTTGGGCAAATCGTGACTTTTGTTAATATTACCGAGAAGATAAAGTTGCAGGAGCAATTAAAACAGCTTGCATCCATTGATGGACTTACTCAAGTTTATAACCGAACCTATTTTTTGAAGCTATCTAATGAACTGCTTCACACAAAAATACCAAAGGGAGGAAGCCTCTCTTTAATTATGTTTGATATCGATCATTTTAAAAGGGTCAACGATGATTACGGGCATGAGACTGGAGATATTGTCCTATCTCATATTGCGACAATAGCAAAAAAATGCATCCAAGAGTCCGATATTATTGGAAGGTATGGCGGAGAGGAGTTTGTGATATTGCTGCCAAATACTACTAGAGAGGAAGCGGATATCCTAGCGAATATCATCCGTGTAAAGGCGTTAGAAAGTCCTAGCTATACGAATAATACTATCATTCAGACCACTTTAAGTTTAGGTGTTTCACATACATTAGTAACACAACCAAGTATAGATACTATTAAAAACTTAATGAGAGAGGCGGATCAGGCTCTTTATACTGCCAAAAAAAATGGCAGAAACAATGTGCAAATATACTTAGAAGACGACGCTAAACAAACAATTTAAATGCAGGGGAAGGTAATGATACTGACACATTGACTCCCCTTTTTACTTTTGTCAATCAGCTATTTTCATAGTCTTGTATCAACATTACTTGAAATTCATTGATATTTGATACCCAATTAACGGAATCGATATGGATTGTATCATTTACCTCAGGCAATTCATTCATGATTCGCTCAGCTACCTCAAACATAGCTGCCGTTCTGGCATCGTCATATGGGATGCCAGTTTTAAATATTTCATTGATTTCTTGACCAAACTCTTTATTATTAGGAAGTATTTTTACTGTATAATTTATCTTTCCTGTATTCTCACTTTTCCAAGAGTCCGCTAGATAATGGGTATTATCAAGGGCATAATGAGTATTCAAATAATTCTCCATATCTATTACTGTGTTAGCTTTGTCTGGTTTGTTGTTCCCAATAGACTGATTTGCATTTGAATTGTTGCTTTTATCAGGTTTAGTCACTGTGCTATTTTTTGTTTCTTGACTTGAATCTTTCTGTTCACTTGTAGTAGAAGTCAGATTTGACTTCTCAACTGTTTCTCCTGTCGGATTTGAACAGGCTACCATTGTTAGAAACATTGTCGCTAAACCAATATAGATAGAAGCTATTTTCATAAATACACTTCCTTATATTAAATAGATATTGATACTCATTTAACCTTCTTGTTTTTTCATCTATGTACAAAACCACTTGGCTGCTTACGCCACAAATTGTTCATAATAGGAGATATCCTCTTCTAACCAGTCGAACATAATATCCCTCTCTTTTTCCAAACACAAACAAAAAGGTCCACATATACAAATTTATGGAAAATATGTTAAAATATAATTATATTTTATAAAAGGATGTGGGTCAATGAAAGCAAAAGAACATGGTATCTCCATTGTGTTAAACCTCTTCTTAGGCTATCTGTGGATTATATTTGTCAATCATATAGTTGCAATTGCCAATTCATTTCATAACACCCTTTTAATTGGTGGCTTTTTCATCCTATTAGGAACCTTTTTATTTTGGGAAATTGTCAACCGAATAACTCCATTTAATACGTACAAATTTAATCATCCTGTTCGAATAACAGGTTTTGCTTCATTCTTATTAGTTGTGGTAATCAACTACCTTTGACAAAAGATAAAACGGTCTTCTGGATTCCAAATATGCAAATTATCAGCAATATAACCGCGCAACCACAGTTTTCCGTCCATTTTTCTTAGATAAAAGCCTTTCGGAAATTCATCGTCCTCTGTTAAAGGTTCAGATGCTACGGTGACAGAACCTGTTGGAGCTTGATTAGTCTTGCTAGTATCAGCAGAAATTTCAGGTTGATCTAGATAAAATAGTCTTAAATATGGCCCTAGCTCAAGGGGACAATTATGTAATCCAAGTTCTGTTGCTTTATGCAAAATTTCAGGTGTTGTCGCTCCATTTGGAAGCCCTAGATTACTTACAGCAAGCTCTACAGTCTTAAGTCTATACGCAGTAGAAGACACGATTAATCTATCATCAGCTAACAACATCTCCCCGTACTTATTTAATAAAATAGATGAATCCAGCAGTTCCTGAATTAGTTGTGATTTTGTCTGGCCGCCTATAGTTATGTTTCTGATGATAGTTGGGCAGTCAGGATAAACCTTTTTATATTCTTCTTTAGCCAAAATCCCTCATCCTCTCCATATGTAATTGCTAACTTTAGTTTTTATTTATTCTACAAGTTTCATTTAATACCCTTGTTATTCCTTCCATAAAAAAAGCAGCTGGTCGGCTGCAACTAATGGGAGCTTATGTTTTCACTGCCCTCCTCTTCCTTTTCTTGACCATTATTTTAGCTAGTAATATTACCAGACATAACATTGGAATAAGAAACTGAAAGACCAAATGAACGTACAGCGGCACAATCTTTAAACCGATATAAAGATGGACAATAAAGTTGTTCATGAACGCTGCACTTATAATATAAACAACAAGCAAAAAGGGGATGATCATCTTTTGTTTCTTTTTTAGTTTAAAAATCCCTGCCAGCCCTTGAATACCTGCATAGGAGAAAATAGTTATTTTTATTAGGCCACCAATGGTAAACACCAAAACTGCTAATAATTCTAGATGTCTAATAAAATTCAAAAAATTAATATGTTCAATTGTCTTCATAAATGGAAAAGTAAAATATTCAGCTAAATCTGCTGTCAATAGTCCGACATTAAGTACTGCTATTATTATTAATGTTAATCCTGAAATAAGTACAGCCATCCAGCTATGTTTCTGAAAGGTAGAAAACTTTGTTAAATATTGATAATAACAAATAAAAACGATTACTTCACCAAATGGAAAGGTAATTAATGTTGGGAAAACAGCCTTTATAATGGGAGAATAACCCTCTTCTAGGATTGGTCTTAAATTATTCCAATGAAAATCCTTAAGAAAAAACATAAATACGATAACCAATATAAGAAATGTCAACATAATTAAGGTTAGTGCTTGAGATGATCGACCTAATGTCTCTATATCTAAATAACAAACATAGGCAACTAACAAAAGAATCGATAATTTAATGACCCAAGCACTGACACTCCATAAAATTACTTCATTAATAAAAAAAGCAAAATCTCCTGTCACACGAGCAGCTAAATACAAAAAATAAAGATAGTAAAGGGTAGCGATAATAACTCCTATGGGACGACTAAATGCATCTTGTAAAATACGTGTGAACGTTTTTCCTGAACCGCCAGCTCTATACAATGCTATATAACAAAAATGAATGGCAATTCCGATAACTGTTGCAATACCAATTGCCATCCAAGCATCTTTTTTTGCTTCCATTCCCATTCCTAATACAATGGAGCTTCCAAGTTGAAACAATATGATCATAGAAGCTAGCTCTAATGTATCAATTTTTTTTATTTCCATCTTTAACACCAGCCGCCCATTAGGTTAGTCACTTATATTTATATCTCCGTAATTTCGTACGGTAACATTTGCTGTTATTTCGAACTTAGAAGTTGAAAAGATTTCTTTTTGCCATATCTTCTCATATTTTTTCCAGTTTGATTTATCGTCAATTCTCAATATATCGCCAAAACCGATAAAATCACAATTTAATGTTTGTGATTGAACTATTAAGTCTTTTATGCTTGCTTCTATGTCCTTTTCCATTAATTTTTCAATCTTTTTTATCCCATCTGGTTTTGTTAAATCCATGTCACAATTAAGTTCATCTAAATCTCCAACTAAGTCAACATTAATCTTGAATTGCGGCTTTCCATTATTCATCTTGCCATCGATCGACGTTTTAGAATGAATAATCGTTAAACCAAACTCCTCCTTCTGAGCAGAACAATAGGAGCTGAAATAGCTATTTTTCAAGGATCCTTTAATTAAATAATAGGATCTGCTTTGGTTATCATTTAACCAGCCTGCTTTTTTGTCTTCATTCATAACAGTCAATCCTGAAAGCTCTAAGTATGCATTTGGCGATATGGTCTCCAAGATAGCTTTTTCTCCAGCAGTTTTCTTATCCCCAATTAACATAATTGTTGGTACAATTGCTTCCTTTCCTCTTGATAGAATTTCTGCCTTAAGCTGTGTTGGGAATATTCTTTGATGCGAGCCCCAGTTCACCTCGGTGTTTTCAAGTGTTTTTACAATTTCGCTGCCTGGAATGTCCTCCATGAACGGGATAACTTTTAATGCATCCCAGGCACTAATGTCTTTTGTGATTAGTATATCTAACATGGAGCTTAATCCAGGCTCACGCAATATATAATTGAGCACTCCATTAATTCCTATTGTTTCAGCAACTGACTCTCCAATTATAATGAGCTGAACCTGAGCTGGACTTAATTGTCTTGATATTTTTCTGGATACCATTTCAATCGCCTTGCCCATACTCTTCGCCTTCGTATCATACACAACTACTGGCAGCTTGTCTGTCGGATTATTAAGTGGCTGTGGATTAATTACTTGTAAGGAAACAACATAATTATCAGATTCCCTGTCAATTCCAATTGCATAAACAAGAGCGACTTCATTTAATTCGTTACGATTAATATTACCTAGCGAAAGTATGGCAAACAGTGATAATAACGCAATAATGCCTAATGTTTTCATTTTGCTAGTCCTTTGTTATTCTCTTTTTTTGGATACAGGTTCCTCATGCTGAAATTGATGCTTATTCGTTAATTTTCGTAATGGAAAGCGATATATAGTATCCTTTTGGTCTTTTGGATTAAAGGGAAAAAGTGGAGAAAAGTAAGGCACACCAAAGGATCTTAAATGGTTAAGATGAAAAACTAACGCTAAAGTTGCTAAAATAATTCCATATAATCCTAAAAAAGCAGCTATCAAGATAAAGCCGTACCGAAGTGTCCGAACAGCTGTGGCAAGTGTCATAATTGGTGCTACGAAACTGAATATATACGACATGCTTACTACAAGTAGTGTAGCAGGCTGTACTAAACCTGCTTCTACGGCTGACTGACCAATGATTATCGTCCCAACAATGGACACCACTGAAACCAATCCCTTCGGCAATCGCAATGCACCTTCAATGATAATTTGGAAAAGAAACATAAAGAGAAGTAACTCAACGACTAAAGGTAAAGGTTTACCTTCCCTTTGAGAAGCCAGGCTCAAAATTAAATCAAAGGGCAATAGCCCTGGATGGTATGTAACAAAGGCAAGATAAAACGCTGGTAAATAAATAGCCAAGGTCAATGCAAGGATTCTGAGAAGCCTTGTTACACCACCATTAACGAAGTAATAATCGTCTGGTGATTGCAAGAACTGTAAAAAAAGTGCTGGTATGACTAACGCATACGGTGTACCCTCAACTAAAATCGCAATTTTCCCATCCGTAATTTCTCCTGTAAGCACATCAGGTCTATCTGTTGTCAAAATCAGTGGAAACGGTGTGAGAAACTGATCGCGAATATATTCTTCCACATAGTTTGCATCCAATATTTTACTGCTTTTTATTTTTGTTAACCTTTTTTTTAATTCTGCTAATAATGTTTTATCTACTGATTGTTCTAAATAGATTATGCAAATATTTGTATTCGTAAGGCTTCCAAACGTATAATTTTCTAATCGAAGTTGTTCGTTTTTAATGGCATGTCTCATAATCGCGATATTCGTCGCAAGATTTTCATTAAACCCAATTAAAGGACCTTTCGTAACACGTTGGCCTTCTGCTTCTGTCAGAGACCGTTCCTTCCATTTGGCAACATCAATAGAAAGGACATCGTTTATTCCCTCTATGATCACAATGGTTTTGCCATTGAGCACATCGTGAATAGCATCTTTATATAAATGAAGAGTTGCAATTGATTTAGCCTGAATAATTTCCTTCTGAACAGTTAGCAAAATATCTTTAATCTCTACTGCTGGAGATAGCTGCTGTAAAGGCTTAATAATAAAATTTTCAATCTCTTTCTCATCAGCAATGCCTGCAATAAAAACGATAGAACACTCTAATCTATTCTCCATCAATAGATTCAATGTAATGGATCGAACATTTAGGTCGTCTGGATTACCTAAAGAAGCTTTAATATTGTCAGCACTTATACCCTTTAGGCTTGCCCCCATCCTAATACCTCCAAACATTTATATATTTGTTAATTTTAACTAAGTGGTAGGTTTTTATGTATATTAGTTATAAAGTTCTTTAGCTTAGCTTTAAATAAAAAATGATAAATAAAAAAACCGGACTATCACGTGAATCTTTTAAAGATTTCCGTGATAGTCCGGTTTAGCTTATTCTGAATTACATAAATACTAGCCTTCAAACCTATCTATTTAACTTGCTAAAGAATTATTTGGTTTCGTCTTCAAGCTAGATTTAGAATACTTTAAATTACTTGCAGCAATTCCTCCTAAAATTATCGCCACTCCTATCCATTGCCAGCCACTTACATCTTCTTTTAGAACAAAGGCAGACATAAGTACAGCTACAGGAAGCTCAGATGCTGTAAGGATTGTGCCAAGTCCTGGGCCAATCTTTGGCATTCCAATTGAAAATAATAATGGCGGCAGTACAGCACCAAAAAAGCCAAGGATTAAGCCGAACTTTGTTACTCCTATTAATACAGGTAAATCAACTAAATATAATGGTGGAAACACAATAAACACAATGATTAATCCCCCACTAGACAGCAATGCACTTTTTAACAAAGGTGCTGTATCTTTTCCGACAGAACCACTAAGGAAAATAAAAGTAGCAAACGTCACTGCAGAAAGCATTCCCCACATAGCACCTTGTAAGGATACAGTAACTCCTGTATCTGAAAGGATTCCTGCAGCTAAAAGGGAACCTGCAAGAAGAATAACGATGGCAACAAGTTTTTCTAGTGAAGGCTTCTTTTTAAAGAATACTAGCTCTAGCAGCGAACCGATCCAAATATATTGAAAAAGAAAAATAATAGCCAATGAAGCATGAAGTGATTGCAGCGAATGATAATAGAATATTCCAGTTAAACCAAACGGAACACCTGATAACAGCAGCTTTATCGCTTGATTTCGTGAGATTTGATGTTTTTTTGTTAATGCTACAAGCAGCCAAATAATCACTGTCCCAAATAAATATTGTCCACCTGTTATCTCCTGCACCGAAAATCCATTAGCGTAAGCAAGTTTAACAAACGTTGATAAGATGCCATAACTGCAGCCACCTAAGAAAACAATTAATACATAATGCCAGTTTTTCATACTAGCCCCTCCTTTTGCATAAAAAAAGCCACACAACTGTCCTAAGACACTTGTGTGGCGAAAATAGAGCTTACTCTAGAAAAATCCACGAACAAAAAAATTTTAGTATGTTAATTCCGTTTTTCATTATAAAATCAACATTTATTGTTGTCAATACCAACTTGTTAATTATTGGCACAAAACTGGCCAACAATCTTTTCAAGACGCTTAGTTTCTTGTGGGGAAATTTTTTCATTCAGTCTGGCGCCTGCAATAATTGGCAGCCATTCTAAAATAGCCTTTTCAGATAAATTGGTCTTATCACAGTAGGAGCGAAGATATAATTCTGCTAATTCATGGGAATAGGATGAAAATAATAAATAGCTGCGACAAACGTCTGCTCTCGGATCACCAGCACTCGCATCTACCCAGTCAATTATACTTATCGTCTCATTACTTACAAGTAAATTATATGGATGGAGATCACCATGACATAGTTTAGATTTATATTGTAGGAATCTTAATCTACTTAAAAGTTTAATCTTTTGTTCTTCGCCTAAAGTACGGGCTGAATTAATTTGGCGGTTCAATTTTTCTGCCATAGATTCTATTTCATCGGAATTTATTTCAACTGTATGTATCTCGTTCTGCACATTAACGAGGATGCTTATATAATGCTCGACAGACTCGATATTGTCCTGAATAAGCTGACCAAGCGTTTCGCCGTTTATGTGTTCCATAATAATAGCCTGTGTTCCATTTATTTTGGTAACTTCAAACACCTTCGGGACATTAAGGCCGCACGAATAAGCAAACTTTTGTTTTGTAGCTTCAGACAAGGCTTCATTTGGTGGTAAATATTCTTTAAACAGCTTCACTATTTTATTATTGCACATAAATATATCAGCGGTATTACCAGTAGCAATCAGACTTCCTAATTCCACTATCTTCTCCCCCCTCAAGCAGTACCCCTTATATTAAAACGCTTACTTTACTCTTTTAATATTAATTTTTGAATAATAAATCAGCTACCAAACCTGGCAACTGATTTATCTCAGGTGATCCACCAAAGCCGTCAATTAAATAAAGTTTTTTCATTCGTTCTTCTCCCTTAAAAACAAGCACTTTTGTTTATTACTCATTCTGCTACTGCAATAACAAATTCAATGCCTGTTGGTTCCCTTTGAAATGGTTCTTTATATTCCTTGAATAGGAACTTAACCGCAGACATATCGTCTGGTAATGGCGGTGAAACTGTGTAAGTATGTGACATATGGCCATCAGAACCTCCTCCTCCTATGTCTCTGCAGTCATACTCCACCCCATTATTTTCTATCGAGAGCTCAAGAAAGGTAAATTCATGTAAAATTTTTGCATTTTCTTCTAGCGGTTCTTTATCCAAAGTTAAATTTACGATGCTAGCATTTTCATATTGCCGTACAAATGTTACGGTGAAAAATAGATTATCCCTTTCATATGATTTTAATATCGGGATATTTTTACGAAATCCTTTTGGGTCTGGATATGGCTTAAATAGGTCTTCATGCAATAAGTGATGAAATAACCCGTCTAAGAAGTCCTCATATAAATCGTATTTTGTAGACCATGTAGTTATAAGCTGAGGGGATGGAAAACTAGATTTACTCGCTATACTTTTTCGTTTGTTAATTAATCCACATATTTGTTCATCAATTTTTTCAAGACGACTATCATATTGCTCTCGTTTATCTGTCATTTTGCTTCCTCCTCCTAATAAATGATAAGTTAATTCTAGCATAATTTGGAAAGTGTCGGAACTGAACATAATAGACTTTATGTATTTAACAATAATAAGTAAAAATATGCTAATATTTACATTAATCAGTTAGCTAAGGAGGTTACTATAATGAGCTATTCTTCAATAAACTTTCAAGATAAATTTGCAAAATTTACGGATCAATGGTCACCAAAAGTCATTGCCGAAATGAATGACTATCAATTTAAATTAGTTAAGGTGCTTGGTGAGTTTGTTTGGCATAAGCATGAAGAAACAGATGAAGTGTTTATTGTAATGGAAGGCAGTTTAATCATCGAATTCAGGGATGGTCAAGTTCCATTAAAGGCAGGAGAAATGTTTGTAATTCCGAAGAATGTTGAACATAAGCCATTTGCTGCTTCGGAATACAAAATTATGCTTGTTGAACCTAAAGGTGTAGTTAATACTGGCGAGGAAAGAACCTCCCAAACAGCAGAAAATGATGTTTGGATATAACAAAAGAATCTATTAAGCTATATAATTAGTCCCATGTCGAACAAAGAAAATTCAAAACATGAAAATCGAACTATTAATTGGAAAACGTATAAATAGTTCGATTTTGATTAGGTTTACATACTTATGTCACAACTTCTATATAATAAAGTCTATTTCAGTAGTATTAATTTAGATTGTTTTCCACTTTTCCATTAAACTATCCACTCGATTGACTATATGCTGCTCTGAAATGGTCTTTATGCTGCGGTCTTCTACTATTATTTTGCCGTCTACTATTACATCTGTAATCGCATTTGGTTGGAGGGAATAAACTACATTTGCAAATAACTCTGTTTTTGGGGAAAGGGATAAATCGTTTATATCTAATGTAACGAAGTCTGCCTTCATTCCTGCTTTAATCTCGCCTGTTGACAGCTGCAGCATTTCCGCTCCTGCTTTTGTTCCCATGTTGTATACTTGTTTTGCATTAATACAAGTACCATCAAGGCGAGTTACCTTTTGCAGAAGAGAGCACATTCTCATTTCTTCGAAAATACTGATTCGATTATTGCTGCAGGCTCCATCTGAACCAAGTGAAATACGGACACCTGCCTCAAGTAAATCTGGTATTCTTGTCACTCCATCAGATAAAAACATATTACTTGATGGGCAATAAGCGAGCGCTGTTTTTCTTTGTCCTAATAATTTTATTTCACTGTCATCCAACCAAACTAGATGAATAGCAATCATACTATCATCGACAACACCAAGCGAATCGAGATAATGAACTGGACGTAAGCCAAACTTTTCAAGTGTCTCATCAACTTCAAATATTTCTTCTGCCACATGAATATGAAATGGTGTATTTAATTCCTTCGCAAGACGGTGTCCTGCCTTAATCATTTCCGGTGATGCCGCGTGAGGACTATGTGGCGCAGGATGAATAGATACCATTGCGTCTCCTTGATACTTAATTGCGAGCTGTCTTGTTCGGTCAACAGCCTCTGCTACACTTTCTTGATAACTGATTGGAGCACCTTCCCAATCATACATTGTCCTCGCGAAAACAAGGCGGATTCCAATATCCTTTGCTGCTTGAATCACCGCTTCATCTGTGGAAATTCCACCATTATGGACATAAAAAAAGTCACTGACAGTTGTTACGCCGTATTTCAGCATTTCTCCAAAAGCAAAGAGTGCTCCCGAATAAATTGCTTCCTCATCCAATAATGGTGTGTAACGGTACAATGCTTGATCTCTCCATTCTAAAAACGGACGATCCACAGCAATTCCTCTCAGTAAGCTTTGAAACGAATGATTATGAGCATTAACAGTTCCTGGCAAGATTGCTTTGTCCTTCCACTCTACCACAGCTATTCCTTTATATTTTTCGGTAAGCTGTTTCTTTGGACCAATTTCCTTTATTACTCCATCCAAGACATAAATGGCATGATTCTTTTGAAATTGGCTATTTATATAAACTAAATCAGCAGCATATATCATACTCATCCTGTACGCTCCTTTACACATCTAATTTTTCGTCTAATGAAAGAATCGAATGCAGCAGCACATTTGCCGCTTTTTCCATGTCCTCCAATCGGCTTTCTTCCTCTGGACAGTGACTTTTCCCGCCAACACTTGGAACAAATATCATGCCGCTTCTTGTTATTGCTGCCATATGTGCCGCATCATGTCCTGCCATGCTGCCAAGTACTAAATAAGGGAAATTAAGAAGCTCTGCACTGTTTTTTATTGCTTCGATTACTACTTCATCCATTTCAGCTGGCGCTTGGTCTAACAACACTTTTCTTTCTATTTGCACAGCTCGTTTCTCCTCACAATCCAAGCAATCGAGCGTAAAAGCTGTTAATATCTCCTGTATTTCAAGCGATGTTTTCCCTCTTATTTCTAATGACATTGTTACTTTATCAGGGATAATATTTGGTGCATTCGGGCTGACAGTAATCTTTCCAATCGTGCCAACCACTTCATTTGAAGGGTGTTTTAAACAGGCACGCTCTAACGACAATATAAGCTCTGATGCTGCAGTTAAGGCATCTTTCCTGTCTTCCATTAACGTAGTTCCAGCATGATTAGCCTCACCGATAACGGTTATGTGTTCACGATAGATACCTGTTATTGCCATTACAATCCCGATAGGTATGGAACTGTTGACAAGCCTTTTGCCTTGTTCAATATGCACCTCTAAATAAGCACTAAGTTCTATCGGTTTTCTTATACAGTTCGCAAATTGCTCAAGGCTGCCCCCTGCAGCTCGTAATGCATCTGTGAGCTTCGTTCCGGCTGCATCTGCTACATCTATAATTTTAGCTTTTGTCAATTTGCCGCTAACCGCCCTGCTACCAAATGTAGACAATCCAAAAGGATTAGGTTCTTCCGCACTAAATGAAACGAACTCGAGTGGATGCCTTGTCACTATGCTGTTTTCTTCCAATACTCTCAATACTTCAAGAGCCATTAATACACCAAGTGCTCCGTCATATTTCCCGCCGTTTGGGACTGTATCAATATGTGAGCCAAACACAATACTCGGAAGATCCTTAGCCCCCTTACGTTTCCCCCAAATATTTGCGGCTTCGTCAACCTTTACAACCAAATTCGAATGGCAAAGACGACTTTTCAGCCATTCTCTTGCTGCTAATTCACTTGAAGTAAAGGTGGTTCTATCAAGACCACCTTTGTCGTTTTTACCGAATTCCCCAAGCTCTTCAATGTCTGTTTTCAGTCGAGCTAAATTGATGGAAAGCTTCCCTTTTTGCAACATTTACACCACCTTTAACAACGACTTTGCCATTCTTAATCACAGTATCAACTAAATTAACAGCATAGTTGTATTGAAGGGTTTGATAATTTCGCGCATCAAACAAAATGAGATCTGCTTTTTTCCCAACTTCAATACTGCCAATTTCATGGGCCCTATTGATGGCATGTGCTGCATTAATGGTACAGGCTGCTAACACTTCCTCTGGAGTCATTTTCATTGTTAAGCACGCTAGATTCATAATAAATGGCAAGGATTCTGTCGGTGATGAGCCCGGGTTTCGATCTGTTGAAAGGGCAACAGCAACACCAGCTTCAATCATTTTCCTTGCATTAGCAGGCTCTGCCATTAAAAAGAATGCTGTTCCAGGTAAAAGTACGGCAATTACGCCTTTTTCCGCCATTTCCTGTATCCCTTCTTCTGAAGCTCTTAACAAATGGTCTGCAGAAACGGCACCTATCTCTGCTGCTAACTCAGCACCACCAAATGGGACAATTTCATCTGCATGAATCTTTGGCAATAACCCATGCTTTTTTCCTTCCTCTAATATTATCTTGGACTGTTCAACTGTAAAAACTCCCTCTTCACAAAACACATCGCAAAACTCTGCTAGCTTTTCCTTCGCAACAAGCGGAAGCATTTCCTTAATTATTAATTGGACAAAATCATCAGGATTTTCCTTGTACTCATGTGGAACAGCATGTGCTCCCATAAATGTAGAGACTAGATCAATCGGGTGAATGTCATTCAGTTTTTTGGCAACCCTTAGCTGTTTCAATTCATCCATTGTCGTCAGCCCATAGCCGCTTTTCGCCTCTATTGTTGTAACTCCATATTGCAGGAAGCGGTCCAGACGTGGAACTGTCTCGCTGATTAGTTGTTGTTCAGATGCTTGCCGTGTTTCGGCAGTAGTACTTAATATTCCGCCTCCTGCTTTTAAAATATCAATGTATTTTGCACCCTTTAAGCGCATTTCTAATTCCTTCTCACGACTTCCAGCAAAAACAATATGTGTATGTGGATCAATTAAACCTGGTGTTACTACCTTGCCTGCTGCATTAATAACCTCAACTGGTTCACTTAATCTACTAACATATTGCTCTACTACTTGATTTGCGCCGACATAGATAATTCTGTCCTTTTTTATTAACACACTGCCATTTTCTATTACACCTATATTAGACATTTCTTGGCCTATCTTTGGTTTATTACTGCTTCCGCTTACGGTAATTACTTGGGATGCATTTTTAATGTATAGATATTCAGACATGTTATCTCAACCTTTTACTTTAGATTTGGGATATTGATTCCTTTTTCCTTCGCTGCTTCTATTGCTAATTCATAGCCTGCATCAACATGACGGACAACACCCATTCCTGGATCTGTTGTGAGTACTCTTTCAAGCCTCTGCCCTGCTAATTCTGTACCATCTGCGACGACAACCATTCCAGCATGGACAGAATAGCCCATTCCAACTCCGCCGCCATGGTGAACAGATACCCAGCTTGCACCAGCAGCTGTATTAAGTAATGCATTTAAGATTGGCCAGTCTGCAACTGCATCACTGCCATCCTTCATTGCTTCCGTTTCACGATTTGGCGAAGCAACAGAACCTGCATCCAAATGGTCTCTTCCAATCACAATTGGTGCAGACAGTTCTCCGCTCGCAACCATGTCATTGATGATTTTTCCAAATTTGGCACGCTCCCCGTAACCTAACCAGCAAATACGTGCCGGGAGTCCTTGGAATTCAATTTTTTCTCTTGCCATCCTTATCCAATTACATAAATGTTCATTATAGGAAAACTCTCTTAAGATGACTTCATCTGTTTTATAAATATCCTCTGGATCACCAGATAATGCTACCCAGCGGAACGGCCCCTTCCCTTCACAAAACTGCGGGCGAATATAGGCAGGTACAAATCCTGGGAAAGCAAAGGCATTTTCAACACCTTCATCAAAAGCAACCTGCCTGATATTATTGCCATAATCAAAAACGATGGCACCTTTTTGCTGCATCTCCAGCATTGCTTGAACATGAACGGCCATGCTAGCCTTTGATTTTTTTACATATTCAGCTCCGTTTTCTTTGCGTAACTTTTCCCCATCCTCTAAAGAAAACCCAATTGGTAAATAGCCATGAAGGGGATCATGTGCAGACGTTTGATCTGTTACGATATCTGGAATAAATCTTCGTTTAATCATGTCTGGAAGCACCTCAGCAGCATTGCCGACTAACCCAATTGATAGCGGTTTTCCTGCTTTTTTCGCTTCGTCCGCTTTAGCGATTGCTTCATCCAATGTTTCTACAAGGACATCACAATAGCGTGTTTTTATCCGCTTTTCAATGCGGCTCCTGTCAACATCGATGCCAATTAATACACCGCCTGCCATTGTGACAGCTAAAGGCTGCGCTCCACCCATTCCGCCAAGCCCTGCTGTTACAGTAATTGTCCCCTTTAATGTTCCGTTAAAATGCTGGTTTGCACATTCAGCAAAGGTTTCATATGTTCCTTGAACGATGCCTTGTGTGCCAATATAAATCCAGCTTCCAGCTGTCATTTGTCCATACATCATTAAGCCCTTTTTATCAAGCTCGTGAAAGGTTTCCCAATTCGCCCACGCTGGCACAATATTAGAATTGGCTAACAAGACACGTGGTGCAGCTTCATGCGTTTTGAAGATGGCGACTGGTTTGCCTGATTGTACTAACAAGGTTTCGTTGTCCTCTAGCGATTTTAAGGATGCAACAATATTCTCGAATGCAGTCCAGTTTCGGGCAGCCTTCCCGATGCCACCGTAAACAACCAGATTTTCAGGATGCTCCGCAACTGCCGGATCTAAGTTGTTCATTAACATTCTTAATACCGCTTCTTGCTCCCATCCTTTTGTATTTAATGTAGTTCCTCGAGGGGCGCGAATTATTTTGTTTTTCCCTTCCATGCTTCTACCTCCTATATTCTTTAACATTATATTTATTGGTAAATTTAGAGAATATGAGATTTAATCATTACCTTGCGTTATTGCACCTGTATCAAAAGACCAGTTTTCCTGCTTTAGGGCTTGATCTAAATTTTCAATATCTGTAGCAAAAACACGATCACTTATGATGACAGGAACGATTGCACGAATTTTTTCATGAAGCAATTTTGACTGTGGTGCAAGTTTCTCACACCCTCTTATATCTGCTGCCTGTGCTGCGCATATTGCTTCAATCGCAACTACTTTTCTGGCATTTTGCACAATTTCATAGGCATGGCGTGCTGCTGTTGTCCCCATGCTTACATGATCCTCTTGATTTGCTGAAGACGGAATGGAATCAACACTTGATGGATGTGCCAATGTTTTGTTTTCTGAAACTAAGGAAGCAGCTACATATTGGGTAATCATAAGTCCTGATTCAAGGCCAGGATTTGTGCTTAGAAATGCTGGTAAATCATTTAACTGTGGATTAACAAGGCGCTCAATTCGTCTTTCAGATATACTGGCAATTTCTGCAACACCAATACTTAAGAAATCCATTGCAAAGGCGATTGGCTGTCCGTGGAAATTCCCGCCCGATATAACTTTACCGCTATCAGCAAAAATCAATGGATTATCTGTCGCCGAATTTATTTCTATGATTAGCTTTTCTTTCACATAATTTAATGTTTGAGAAATCGCCCCATGCACTTGAGGAATACAACGAAGCGAATAGGCATCCTGCACCCGGAGCTCCCCCTGTTTTGTTGTCAGCTTGCTGCCTGCAACATAAGATAGGATCCGTTCTGCCACTTCCTGCTGTTCTGGATATGGTCTAACTAAATGGGACTCTGGCGAGAATGCATCGATAATTCCTCTTAACCCTTCTAACGTTAAAGCAGCTACTCTATTTGCCAAATGAAACAGTTTTTGTGCTTCTATATAAGCTAAAACCCCTACAGAAGTTAACGCTTGTGTACCATTAATTAATGCAAGACCCTCCTTCGCTTTTAAACGAATCGGTTTTAAGCCAGCACGTCTTAACGCTTCCTTTGCTTCAAGCTTTTCACCTAAATAAATGGCTTCCCCTTCTCCTACTAACACTAGTGCCAAATGTGCTAATGGCGCCAAATCACCACTTGCGCCAAGAGACCCTTGGCTTGGAATAACTGGGTGAATTTCATGATTTAGGCAATCAACGAGCAATTGAAGTGTTTCTGGCCGTATCCCAGAATAGCCCTTTGCCAGTGCATTTGCTCGAAGCAGCAGCATCACTCTGCTAACATCCTCAGAAAAGGGCTTGCCGACAGCACAGGCATGGCTTCTAATTAAATTGATTTGTAAATGCTCTAAATCATCTATGGAGATTATCGTGTCACTAAACTTGCCAAAGCCTGTATTTACTCCGTAAATTACATTCTTATCCTCAATAAGGTTTTCCACAACAGCCCTGCTTTTTTTTACATTCTCCCATGCATCCTCATGAATTTTAACTGTCGCTTTTTTGTTTAATACAAGCTTGATTTCTGCAAATGTCAATGTGCTCCCATCAAGAAATACATACATGCTACCGCCTACTTCCCCTTCTTTTTTCAAATACAAAAAGGGGACTGCATAAAGAAATAAACTTCTTCATGCAGCCCCCTATATACTAAGAACTATGGGCTCTAAATATTAAATTATTAATCAATTATTTTAAATGGTAATTCGCTAAAATTCCTAAATGTCTAATTGCTCACTACAATGATTATACATTTATTCAGAATATTTAGCAAACGTTATTTTACCAATTCCCCCCGCTTTTTTGTAACTTTTTAAGTAGCCATGTAGTAAAAGACTATATATGGTTAAATCCTAATCCTAATGCATCGTGCTCAAAGCCTTTTTTCGGGGCTCCGATTGTTCCAAAAATACAAACACAAATCCATTCCCCATTATAGCCGTACTTTTCGATTTCACCTCTGACAATTCCGAATGTCAGGCCTACCGTTCGCAATATTTCACCGAATTGCACATTGCCTCTCCCAACACCTTGCAGTGCTTCTAATATGGTGTGATAAAGAGCATGAACCTCTCTGTATGCGTCTCCATCAATAATATTATTGGACTTAGCCGTCGTTTCAATTGCAGCAATTACTTTAAATAAATCCATTGCGCCAACTTTTCCTACAGTATAACGATAGCCTCTTTTTGTTAATTCGTCTTTAATTTCCTGTTCGCCGCTGCCGTTATGTAAAAGTGTTAACAATGACGTTAGTTTGCCCATCGAATAGTTTTTCACAGAGCCATCCCCTTCCTGAAGAAAAAAAATCTCTAGTACAGCAAAAAAACTTCGCAAAAGAAGAACAAAAAAATCTTCTTGCCAAGTCTACCCCTAAAAACTAAACACTAATTGAACATACCAATATGTAACTAACTTCACTTAATCTCCATACTAAGTTCTAAAAAATTGATTTTATTTGGAAGCTTTTTACTATCTATCTCTATATTTTCTATTAAATTGATATAAGTTGTCAATATAAATGTCTAAATTTTCCGAATTCACAACAAACCAAAGGATAGTAATTAGTGATTGACCTTAGAATGACTAGAGGGTTTATACTTAAACCAATTAATGAACAGAAAGTTGGATACTAATGATTAGAAGCATTTCACAAAAGGATACAGCGGAAATAACAGCTTTATTATGGGTAATATTCGAGGATATGGAGCTGTCACTGCTTAACAAAATTTCGAAAAACAAGGTATTAGAAATGGTGGGAGAAGCGATGGCAGATCCAACTTATCGGTACGGAATGAGCAGAGGGATAGTATATGAACATAATGGTGAAATAGCCGGAGTCAGCTTTGGGTACCCTGCAATAGATGAGGCTGTAATTGATGAACCGTTTCGACAGGTCCTAATAAAAAATGGCTATGCTGAAAATGAGACCTTATTTGTTGATAAGGAGGCATTTCCAAAAGAGTGGTATTTAGACTCTATAGTCGTTCATAAAAAATACAGAGGTTTAGGGATTGGTTCGATTTTACTGAAAGAAATGGACCATTTAGCGATTAATGCGGGCTACAGAACGATTGGCCTTAACGTAGATATTGGCAATCCTAAAGCAAAAAAGCTATATTCAAGTATAGGCTATAAAAAAGTGGGCGAAATAGTTTTAAGCGGACACCGTTATGAACATCTTAATAAAACCTTAATGGATACCCGTATGGCGAATTAATTTCAAACGAGTTATCCCGATTAATACAAATAGATGGAGCAGAAATATGAACTGGAAAATTAACGAAATTGCTAATCTTTATGATATCAGTGCACATACCTTACGTTATTACGAGGATATAAATTTAGTCGTCCCCCGCAGAGGAGAAAATAATTATCGAATTTATACAGATGAAAATTTACAGCAATTAAATATCATTCGAGATTTAAGAAAATTTAATATTCCTTTAGAAGAAATAAAAGATTATTTGGAAAAACGCACCGTAGAGAAGACGTTAAACCTGTTGAAAAAGCAGCAGCTCTTTATTGAGCAAGAGTTAGCTGCTTTGCAGGAAATGCAGCATATCGTCGAGGAAAGAATTGATGTTTTTACACAAACTGTGCCATGTGCAGAGGGTGTGTGTCAGCTAATCGAATGTCCAGACAGATATGTGATTGCAAGCATTGATAAAGATATTGACAGTGAGCATGTTGACCTTTCGTTGAAAGAGCTATATAAAAAATACGAAAACAATCTCCCCCATTTAGAACAACATATGATAGGAAGTTTTTTGTACAATACCGAAAGCAAGACTATCAGTCACCGTGTTTTTTATTTTATTGAAAATGCTTCTGATTTCCATGCAACGGTTTTGCCAAAAGGAAAATATGCAGCGATTTGTTATAAAGGCAGCTACAAAAAAACCGAGCAATATATCGTGAAGCTTAAGGAATACATAGTGGAAAATAAATTAGAGATGGATGGCGAGCTTTTCGAAACGTATATCATTGATTTTCATGAAACCCATATAGCGGATGAATATGTGACAAGGATTGAAGTGAAGATTAAGGAAACTACTTAATAAATATTTATTGCACAACGAGCATCACTAATTTTATAGTCAGTTCTGATATAATTGCTATTACTAAATAGGTTTAAATTTTTTTTAAGCAAAGACTGAACCATTACTATTTCTCTCTACAAACCTAAATTATGAGCAAATTCCTTATAAATTTTGCTTATAATTTAGGTTCTTTATTTGGTATTTAGGTTGAAATAAACATTTAAAGGAGCAAAAGTGACTCAACTTCCTCCCCAGCATAAGTTATATCAATAAGATTTCACTTATTTTTGGAACAGCCCTTTTATATTTGAACAATCCTCCCCTTTCCCTTTATTAAAAAGTAAAAAAATTCTTGAAATTACCATTAACAAGTATTAAACTAACTACTATAAAAGTCAGACGTAAGTATGATACTAACTACTAACGTTTTTTACAAAAAAGGGGTGTTTAAATGGAGGATATTTTTAAAGAATTGCAAAAGCTCGGATTTTCCCAATATGAATGTAAAGCATATGTAAGTTTACTAAAGCATTCTCCGATGACAGGTTATGAAATAAGTAAACGATCCAGTGTTCCTCGTTCTATGATTTACGAAGTACTTGGAAAACTCCTTGATAAAGGTGCAGTCTACATAGTTCCGTCTGATCCTGTAAATTATGCCCCACTGCCGGCAAAAGACTTAATTTCTCGACTGCGATTAAACTTTGAACACTCATTCGACTTTTTAGAAAAAAACTTATCGATACTTGAAAGTGAACAAGAGGTAGACACCATTCATCGTATTAGCGGTGATGAGAATGTTCTAGCGGAAATGAATAGCTTAATCATGAATGCACAGGAGGAGATTTGGTTATCAGTATGGGCTCCACAAATTCCTTTTATAAAAGAGGCAGTGTTACATAAAGAAAAGGACGGCCTTTCTGTTACCTCCATCTTATTTGGAGCTCCCGACACTTCACTTGGTTATACAACACACCATGATTATATGTCTCCTAAAGTAGCAGAAGAGCGAACAAACGGCAGACTGACAATTGTAGCCCGTGATAATGAAGAGGTTATTATTGCGAATTTCTTCCCGGCTACCCAAGGATGGGCAATTAAAACACAAGACCCGGCCCTTGTTTTAGTTGCACTAGAATATATTGGCCATGATATTATTTTTGCGGCATTAACGAATGAAATTGGTGAGCAAAGAGTAGAAGCTCTTTGGCGTGAAAATAAAGAGTTATTAAGGGTTGTTACAGGAAAACGGTTCAAATAGTCATTTGAACCGTTTTATTCTCAATATTTTGTAGTAGTTAGTATAATAACATCTATTTTAAAAAGGAGCTTATTATGTCCCTCAATACTAGTTATTCTCATATCACACAGAGAAGTGAAACAGATGATTCTTTTTTTCAAGGAGTACGAGCATGTATACCAACACTATTTGCCTACTTAAGCATTGGCTTTGCATGTGGTATTGTTCAAAAAACGGCAGGGCTTAGTCTAGCAGAAATTTCCCTGTTAACGTTATTTGTATATTCTGGCTCCGCACAGTTTATCGTTGCTAGTATGTACCTAATCAATCCGCCCATTGCTGTCATAACTACCATTTTTTTCGTTAATTTGCGTCATTTGCTGTTAAGCGCTGCATTATCACCTTTTTTCCAGCATGTCTCCCCCTTTCGTAACATGTTAATCGGTGCAATATTAACAGATGAAACATTTGGTGTTGCCCTTCAAAAGAGTGTTCAGAAGAATAATATAAGTGAAAAATGGATGCATGGCCTGAATATAACTGCCTATATTAATTGGTTTATTGCCAACTTATCTGGAGCTTACCTTGCACAATGGATTACAAACACAGATGCACTTGGTTTAGAGTTTGCATTACCTGCAATATTTATCGGCTTATTAGTTATAACCATTGCAGAACGAAAAACATTGTTAAGTGACTTGGTTGTCTGCATACTAGCTGTGCTGCTTTTATTAGTTATTTCGTTATGGTTCTCTAGTAGCTTGAGCATTCTTATTGCAACTATTATAGCAGCTTCAATGGGGATGGTGATGTCTAAATGGAAGTAAGTTGGACTGTTCTTCTTATTATTATTGGTGGTGCTGTAGTCACGTTTATACCAAGAGTTATTCCAATTATGATACTCAGCAGAATGAAGCTGTCTGAAGGTGTTCAAAAATGGCTGTATTTTGTGCCGATTGCAATTTTAGCTGCCATCGTTGGGCAAGAATTATTTATCCAAAATAATGAAATAAGTCTATCACTAAACAAAGAGCTGTTAGCAGCAATTGTCACCGTATTTATTGCGATAAGTACTCGCAGTTTATTATGGACAGTTATTTCAGGAGTTACAGCATTTGTACTAGTACGATGGTTATTTTCCTTATAAGAATTAAATATTGAAGACTCAGTATCCAGAAAAGATTTTTCGCAAAGAAAAGGATGCCTTTAGAGTAAAGGCATCCTTTATAGCTTCATAGTTAATTAACAAAGCTTACATTGTACTTGTATCAATAACAAAACGATATTTAACATCAGAAGCAAGTACACGCTTATATGCTTCGTCAATTTCATCAGCTGAGATGATTTCAATATTTGGAGCTATATCATGCTTTGCACAGAAATCTAGCATTTCTTGTGTTTCACGAATGCCGCCGATCATAGAGCCTGCGAAGGAACGGCGATGTCCGATTAATGACATTACATTAAGTGATAACGGCTCACCAGGTGCACCGACATTTACCAATGTTCCGTCAAGTGACAGCAAGGAAATATATGCATCAAGGTTAATACTTGCACTTACTGTGTTAATAATAAGATCGAAGGACCCTGCCAGCTTCTCAAATGTTGCTGGGTCACTTGTAGCATAGTAATTGTTTGCACCGAATTGTAGTCCGTCTTCTTTTTTGCTTAATGTTTGTGATAGAACTGTTACGTCAGCACCCATAGCATGTGCAATTTTAACAGCCATATGACCTAATCCGCCAAGACCAACAACTGCAACCTTTTTACCTGGACCTGCTCCCCAACGATTTAATGGTGAATATGTTGTAATACCTGCACATAGTAATGGTGCTGCAGCATCAAGCTCGATGTTATCAGGAATTTTCACAACAAAATCTTCTGTCACGACAATATGTGTTGAATAGCCACCTTGAGTTGGCTCACCATACTTGTCTACACCAGCGTATGTAGGAATATTCCCTTTAAGGCAGTATTGCTCTTCACCTCTAACGCAGTTCTCACATTCTCCACATGAATCAACCATACAGCCGACTCCAACTCTGTCACCAACCTTATACTTTGTTACCTCAGGTCCAACTTCTGTGACAATTCCGGCAATCTCATGTCCTGGTACTAGTGGATAGTTTACTGGACCCCATTCACCGTGAGCTGTATGGATGTCAGAGTGACATATTCCTGCATACTTGATTTCAATCAGAATATCTGTTAAATCCAGGTCACGTCTTTTAATTTCTGCAGCTCGGAACGACTTATCTGGACCGTCAACTGCTCTCGCTTTAGCTGTTGTCATTTGTTTGAACCTCCAATAGAAAATAATATTTTAAGAGAAAGATTCCTATTCTCTTACAAAACTAGCATAAGCCCTATAGTTAACTCTAAGTCAAGCAATAAGGTATACTGCAACAATAAATAGGAAATATTTATTGCTTTTTCTCTTGTCTTACTTCATTTATAAAATGAAAAAGCCACCTAATGGCAGCTTAACATTTTGCAGGAACTGAATTAATACTTTCCATAGAAAAAAAGCCCTATTCCGAAGAATAAGACCTTAAGGGAAGTGCTGTTTTATTTTCCTATTTTATACATTTACTAATAAGAAGTATAACCTTCTTTTCTAATTTAAAAGATTATCAATTTCTAGTTTATGTGCAAGTAGATAAAACTGCTTAGCAAGAAAATGGGGAGTGTAGGGCAAATCATTACGCAACCATGCTATAATTGTCCCAATTAATGCTGAGGAACCATACCACATTGCAATATCTGTTTGAATTTCTTCCTTTCCATTTCCAATTTTAGCAGTGCCTTTTTCCTTAATACGCTCTGTAATCATTTTCGTCAACTCATTTGACAATCGTTCCATAAAAATTGGTGTTTTTCTGGAGCCTAATGTCACTTTATAAAAGCTAGCATGCTCCGCAAAATGCTCAAGCAAGCTTGTTAGCATCAGCCAATCAGCATTACTAGAATATTCCTTTTCACTTTGAGAATAAAGAATTTGCTGAATATCCTCTATCATGTCGTCAGCCATCTTTTCTAACATATCAGGTATGTCACGGTAATGGAGATAGAACGTTACCCTACTTATAGTCGCTCGTGCTGCAATCTTACTTACAGTCATTTTCTCTATATCCATTTCCTTTAATAGGTCAACAAAAGCCTCTTTTATTAAAAGTCGAGTACGAACAATTCTAGGATCTGTTTGATTTTTGGAAGCATCCATCGGCTTTACCTTTCCTCCCTAATAAACAAATATGATTTAAATGTACTAAATTCTCTATCTAATTAACATTGAACAATAATATGTAAATTAGTTTACACAATGCTCACAATTGTAAATTGCAAAATAGCATTGACCGTTTATAATCTACTTTATGCCATGTTAATTATCTTACACTGTGTAAATTAAGTCTATAGCAAAGGAAAGGAAGTTATAAATTGAGTAATACAGATACATCTACAAGTACAATTAAAAAAGGGCCTATTTTATTTATTATGATTTTAGGAGCTTTCTTAGCAACGTTAAACCAAACATTAATGAGCGTTGCTACTCCAGAATTAATGGTCGATTTTGACATTACAGCGGCAACTGCACAATGGCTCACAACTGGCTATATGCTAGTTAATGGAATTCTTATTCCAATCACAGCCTATTTTATGCAAAGATACTCGACACGCCAACTATTTCAAGCGTCTATGTTTATTTTCTTGGCAGGTACGATTGTATCTGCTTTAGCAACAAGCTTCCCAGTTCTCTTAACTGGCCGTATGATTCAAGCGGCTGGGGCTGGTATCATCATGCCGCTTCTAACAAACGTAATATTTTCGATTTTCCCTGCAAATAAAAGGGGTGGAGCAATGGGAATGGTTGGCTTTGCGATCATTTTCGCTCCGGCCATTGGACCAACATTAGCTGGTTATGTTCTTGAAAACTATAAATGGGAAGTAATGTTCTATGCCATGATTCCTTTCGCCATTTTAGTGATTATTTTTGGCTTTATTTACTTGAAAAATGTGTCGGAGCAAGTTGCGACTAAAATGGATATTTTCAGTGTCCTTCTGTCTACAATTGGTTTTGGTACATTATTATATGGCTTTAGCCGAGCTGGCAGTGAAGGCTGGTCAAGTGCTGAGGTGTTAGCTTCTATTGCAATCGGTATTATAGCACTTGCACTTTTCAGCTGGAGACAGTTGACTTCAAAAAGTCCATTACTGGATCTTAAAGCCTTTAAATATAATATGTTCTCCTTAACCACGGTTATCAACATTGCTGTAACAATGGTTATGTATGCTGATATGATGCTGCTGCCATTATATTTACAAAGTGCCCGTGGCTATTCAGCTTTAGAATCAGGACTATTATTACTGCCTGGAGCACTAGTTATGGGCTTCCTAATGCCTATTACAGGCAGACTCTTCGACCGCTATGGTGCAAAATGGCTGTCCATTAGCGGTATTATTATTATGATTATTACTACAATTGGTTTTGTTGACCTAACTGATTCTACGAGCTATACCTATCTAGTTCTTATGTCTACATTCCGACGTATCGGCATGGCACTTATGTTAATGCCAATTCAAACAGCCGGTTTAAATCAGCTGCCTGCAAGCTTGACTGCACATGGTACGGCAATTTCGAATACTATTAGACAAGTCGCTGGTGCGGTAGGTACTTCTCTGCTTGTAACGATTATGACAACTCGTACGGAAACACATTTAACAGATGCAATATCTGCTGGCGGAAATGCTGGCAACCAAGCTCAAATGATGTTAGATGCAACAATACAAGGAATTAATGATGCTTATGTTGTCATTATCGGAATTGCTATCGTTGGATTAATTCTATCCTTCTTTATCAAAAAAGTATCTCCGGGAACACAATCAGCAACACAAAAGAAAGAACAGAAAGCTATGAGAAACGAACCAGAAGCAGCTAAATAAACAAAAAGGACTGATAAGTATTCATTGCTTATCAGTCCTTTTTGTAGTTATTTGTTTAATAGGTATTTTCACACGGGCAATCGTCTCATATTTATTAGACTGAATAGAAATTTCCCCACCATATCTATTCACTACTTCTTTAACAATAAATAATCCTTGCCCCCTGATTTTGCCCTTTTGTGCCTTTTTCGTCGAAAATCCTCTTTTGAAGATTTGCTCCTTCACTTTATCATTTATCGGATGTCCAGTATTACAAACTTCAAATATATATGTTTTAGCATCAGCCTTGCACGTAATGCTCATTTTTCGTTGTTGCTCAGGCAATTCTATTGTTGCATCCATTGCATTATCTATTAAATTAGATAAGACTTTGATTAAATCTGTTGACGCTATTTTCTTATACTCGTTGTCTATTACATCAAATTGAATATCAATATTATGATTTTGAGCAGCAAGCTTTTTCGTTTGCAAAAGCACAGATAAACCAGGATTGCTGACATTTAAATTGATTGATTGTATTAAGTGTACTTCTTTTGTTAGCATGGCTATATAATCATTAGCTTTGTCCATAAGTCCAAGCTTAAGCAACCCATGTAGCACCTGAATATGATTAGAGTAGTCATGACGTAATGATTGAACAGATGATATGAGTGATTGCAATTCAAACTGATAGGTATCCTCCGTATCGCCTACTTCTTTTTTCAGCTCTCTTGTATACCATTTTTGGAGAACAAAAAAAGCAGCAAGCATGAGAATGACAAACAAACCACTAAAGATAAAGGCAGAAATACTGCTTTTTAATGCCTTTTTACTCACATTGTTGATTGTATCTGGACTAATATCAATTCCAAGATAGCCGATGATTTCATCCTTTTGATCCTTAATAGGCACTCCGACAGTTAAGTATTCACCATATATTGGATCTTGGATAATGTCTGTTGAAAAAGTCTTTCCGTTGTAAGCTTTCACTACCTGCTCTTTTGGAATCGTACATATTCCGCCAATAGGAAACTCTTGCTCACTTTCTTGCAAGGCAACAATCATCGCCCTCGTTACATTAGGGTTATTAACTAGCAGTGTATACACATGTAAAGAGCCGTTTTTTTCCTTGGCGTCTTCTAAATAGCGTTGAATAACATCATATTCCTTGCTTTTCACAGGATTTTCAAGAAACTTTTTATATGTTTCTGTATCTAATGAAGCAGCTATCTTTTTGGCAGTTTCGATATTTTGATTGACGATAGAGTTTTCTGCCGTTTTTTTTATACTAGAATAAGAGGAATATATATTAACCATCATGAAGATAACCACTATAAAAAAAGATATAATAAAAATTAACTTCAATTTTTTATTTCTCATTTATACATCCTTGCCACGTTACTTTTACGTTAAAAAATTTTTTAGAGTATAAGAGTATTTTACTACATAATCCAATCCTTTTCTTCGTTAATTTCCCACTTTATCCTTATTTCACTAAACTATTTAATCCAGCTGCATTTACAGCTGGATTATTTTTCAATTATTAGCAAAATTCTTACTTATCTCTCTCCTATTATGCCTAGATGTCAAACAGATACAGAGGAATCAGCTGTCTGTTCATTTTCCTGATTGCTTTCTTTTTGCTTTTCTGATTTTTCATATGCTTTCCAGAATGGATAATACACTACAACCCCTATGGCAAAATTAATTACCACCATCAAGACACCTTTCCAGTCACCACCTGTAGCAACATATCCGGAAATAAATGGCGGCGTTGCCCATGGTAATTCTACAAAAACTCTATTGATTAGATGTAGGGAAAAAGCACTGTAGGTGACAATTGCTGCAATTGTTCCAGAGAGAATAAAAGGAATGATAAAAAATGGATTTAACACGATCGGCAAGCCAAAGATTACTGGCTCAACAATGGTAAAAATAGCTGCAGGGGTTGCAATTCCTGCCATTGTCCTTGCCTGCTTCAATTTAGATTTCCACATCCAGAATAAAATTCCCCAAGCGGCAGCTGGCCAGATTGTAATACGTTCTACTACCGTTGTCCATATATGAGGCAATTGTTTTATATCCACTCCATTAGATAATGCCTTAGCATTTTCTGCGACCCATTGCAGCTTTAAGGGTTCAAAAATTGGCCCAATCATATTATCACCATGCATTCCAACTGCCCAAAGCAATAGACCGATTAGGACTCTAGGAATAAAAATAAAAATGCTATCTGTACCACTAAAAACCGGCCCTAAAAGTGTGTTTAAAAAGCTTGTAATATCAAAGTTGAGAATGGATCGTACAACCCATAACAATGTAAATATAACGAAAAAGGGAATTAACGCAACAAAGGCATTCGTAACATTTGCTGGAACACCATCTGGCATCCTTATCGTGATTTTCCTTTCTAAGAAAAAGCGGTACAGCCGTATACTAATTAAACTGCTTATGATTGCTGCAAATAACCCACCTGCCGCGAAGTTAGTTACACTCATTCCGTTTGATAAGTCATTTATATTAATTAGGAAGAAGGCAGCTATGCTTAGTAATGCCGCATTGATTGAGTCAATTTCAAATCGTTTAGCATAGCTCATGCCAATGGCTATTGCTGCATACAGGGATAAAAAATTCATTGTCATATTATAAAATATCAAAAACCTCGATGAAACAGATGATAGAACGGGAATGAGAGGATCCTCACTAAAGGTTCCTGGCAATCCCAGCATCGCAATTAACAGGAACAAACTGCCAATAATCACAATTGGAACAATGGCCACTAGACCATCCTTAACTGCCGCTACTGCAGGTATATTACCGAATTTTGCCATCGGACCAGCCAGACGATCTACTACAAAATCAGATACTTTCTCTAAAAAGGACTTCTTTTGATTATTCATGTGTTTCCCTCCCAGTTTTCTCTGAACCATTATTAGTACCTGTCGACAAATACTTTTTGTAAGCGTTATCTAAAACTAATTCGGATTATAGGGGCTATAAAAATATTTGTCTATAGCACAAAATCTCAGAAACCGGCTGCTGCGACGCTTTTTTCTATTTTGTTTAGCCATAAATTTATACTATTTCCCAAATGGCTGAACAACATATCTGTTAAAAAAACGAAGCAATTACAGGAATTATTACAGCGATTATAGCCAAAATCGATTTTTGGGAAATGAAATTCAATTTCAGAATCTCGTTAAGGATTCCCAAATAATGAAATCGCTCTCCTAAATCCCCTCCACCTCTTTTCTCAAGTAAATCCATGATGCTATGATTATTTTAAAGATGGAAAGGAGATTTTCTTATGTTAACAATTGCTTTTATTGGATTTGGGAACGCAGTAGTCAATTACCACTTACCGTATCTTGAAAGGAAAGAAAATATCAGAATAAAAAGCATTTATCGCAGAGAAGAGGATCGCATCGGGGATACAGAAAGAGAAGGCTGGTACCCTTCCATTCAATTCACGACAAATCTACAAGAAGTGCTTGAGGATTCAGAAATTGAACTGGTTGTCATTTGTACACATGTTGACAGTCATACTGAATATGCAAGAAAAGCACTAGAACATAATAAACACGTCCTGGTAGAAAAACCGTTTGCAGCAACTGTTGAAGAAGCTAAAGAAATTTTTGATTTTGCAGCATCAAAAGGCTTAATTGCGATGGCAAATCAAAACAGAAGGTTTGACGGTGACTTTTTGACATTAAAAAAGGTAATAGAAAGCGGTGTGCTTGGACAAATTATTGAAATTCAATCACATTATGATTATTTTAGCCCACAATATATAAATAAAGGATTTGGCATGATGCATGGGCTGGCAGTTCATACAATTGATCAGCTTTATTCCCTTTTTGGAAAGCCGAAAAAAATCCACTATGATGTCAGAAGCGTTTACCACCCAGGAGAATCAGATGATTATATCGATATAGATTTCCATTATGGTCAATTAAAAACGACTGTTAAATGTAGCTTGGCTGTAAAAATCAATCATCCGAAATTTGTAGTCCATGGTGATAAAGGCAGCTTTATCAAGTATAGCAGCGGACATCAACAGAAAAATGAGAATGGCCCAACAAAGGTTAGCTTTGAAACAGAGGAAGAAAGTAACTGGGGAACGCTATCCTATGTTGATACAAATGGTGTTGAGCATCAAGAAAAGGTGAAGTCTGAGGTTACAGACTATGGAATTTTATACGAAAAGCTATATCAAAGTATTAAACAAAAAACGAAAAAACCGGTAAAAGACGAGGAAGTTTTAGCGGTATTACAAATCCTGAATGATGGCGTCAACTCTGCAAAAAATGCTAATTACGAAACGGAGAATTTATAATGAAAATCGGGACTATAGGTACAGGATTTATTGTAGATGCATTTCTTGCTGCAGTAGACTCCACTGACGAGGCTGTATGCACAGCAATGTACAGCCGTAAACAAGAAACAGCAAAAGCACTAGCAGACAAGTATGAGATATCTACTATTTATACAAGCTTGGATGAACTATTTGAAGACAATGAAGTGGAAGTTGTTTATGTTGCTTCACCGAACAGCCTTCACTACTACCATGCAAAACAAGCACTTGAGCATGGCAAGCATGTAATATGTGAAAAACCATTCACTTCCACTGTGAAGGAACTAGATACTTTAATAGCTTTGGCAAAGCAGAAAAACCTTATGCTATTTGAGGCAATAACAACAATACATTTGCCGAACTTCCAATTAGTGAAAGAAAATCTTAATAAATTAGGCCAAATTAAGTTGGTGCAATGTAATTATAGTCAGTTATCAAGCAGATATAATGCATTACTTGCAGGTGAAACACCTAATGTATTTAATCCGGAATTCTCAGGTGGATCTTTAGTAGATATTAATATTTACAATCTTCATTTTGTAATGAATCTTTTCGGTGCACCTGAACAAATTAGCTATACTGCCAATAAGCATGCCAATGGCATTGATACCTCTGGAGTATTAGTCTTAAACTATCCTGACTTTATCGCAGAATGTGCTGGTGCCAAAGACACGAACAGTATGAACTTTGCCCTTATCCAAGGTGAAAAAGGTTATATTCATGTCGAAAGTGGCGCAAACGGATGTCGCCGGGTATATCTTCACACAGGTACGTCAAAGGTGGAATTAAATAGCCAAACAACTACCAATAACCTATACTACGAGCTTGTTGCTTTCCAGGATATATTTAAAAGGAAGGATTTTGAACAGTGCTATCAATTGCTGGATTACAGCCATTCTGTTTTAGAGCAGGTTGTCGCAGCTAGGAAGGATGCTGGCATTAAATTTGCGGCTGACTTATTATAATAATTTAAAAACAGTATCATTACATGATGATACTGTTTTTCTATGTATGAAAGACTTTTACTCCTCAGGCTTGCTTTTCAAGGAACTCATATATAACACATCAAAGATAAAAAGCGAAGACATCATTCTATATATTTTTGAAAGCTTAAAATGTTCATCTTTCATATACGTTAATATGGTTTCATTGCATATTTTAGCAAGTAAACTATCACGACTTCCAGTGACTGCTATTACAGTCATATCATTTTTTCTTAGCTTCTTTGCGATATCTATCATCGCTTTATTCCTGCCAGTATGGGAAATAACAAAGGAAACAGTCGTATCGCTATTTGTTAAGTTTGTTAAGTAATGCTCGTTCGCACTATTAAAGGCTACAGCCATAACTCCAACTTCATTCCATTTAGCGCTAGCTTGCTGTGCTACAAAATAATTTAAATCCACTCCGTAAATATCTATTCGTTTTGCTTTCGCAAGAATTTCAACAATATTACCCAAGCTATTTTCATTAATTAGCTTTCTTGTTTCAACGAATGATTGTTCATATATTTCAGGAATGATTTCCAATCCACTCACCATGCTGTTTTTTGGATAACTAATGCTTGTTTGTTTTGTTTGATCCTCTTCTTTATATTCAAGAGCGAGCTTCAGCTGAAAGTCAGGATAACCCTTTGTTCCTAACTTTTTACATAGCCTAACGATTGTTGATGAACTTGTAAAGGTTAATTTAGCAAGCTCATTTGCAGTTGAATCAAAAACGATGGAAGGATTTTTAAGTATATAATTGACAATATACTGCTCCTGTGAAGTTAAATTGTACATAAATTTCATCTTGTTAATAAGCATTTCTAATTTCCTTCCGCAGCATTTTTCTATCTACTATTATTATAGTAGTAAATGATGCTTAGTGCTTACCTCTACAGTTATTTTTATATAAATCGCTATAGCTTTGTCATTGCGACTATATTAATGTGGTTCAATATGAACATGCACTTGATACACGCCATATTTTTGGTTTAAAACAGCTTCTACTTTGTCTGCAATATCATGCGCTTTTTTTACATCTAATGTTGAGTTTACCAGTATTTCAACATCAATAACTTCATTATTCCCATAGCTTCTCCCTTTCATTTCTTTAATCCCTTTAATTCCGTCTATGCTGATAATTTCTTGCTTATACTCGTCCAATTTATTTTCATCAAATCCATCTGATAGCTCATGTGAAGCATTTCTGAAAATATCCCATGCTGTCTTGCAAATTAACAAACCGACTATAAGGGCCGTTACACTGTCAAGCCAAGGCATATTAAGCTGTGACCCTAATATTCCTATCGCAGTTCCGATACTTACCCAAGCATCAGAAATATTATCTTTCGCTGCCGACATAACTGCACTGCTCTTAATTTTAAGCGCAAGTGATTTATTATACCGATAGACACCATACATAATGACAGCAGAAAATATACCAACAATAGCCGCAGTAACGTCAGGCGATTCACTATTCCCATTTGATAAAGAAGTAATGGAACCAAATAAAACCTCAATCCCAACAACCATCATGATAAAAGAAGCAACCATCGAGGAAATGGCTTCACTTTTCCAATGACCGTATTTATGGTCTTTATCTGCTGGTCTTTGCGAAAGCTTTAAGCCAATTAATACTGCAAGTGAAGCAATTATATCTGTTGTATTATTCAAACCATCTGCTCGTAATGCCGCAGAATCTGTCAGATAACCAACTGTAACTTTTATAATAGATAAAAAGATGTAAGCAATAATGCTAATAATTGCTCCACGCTCTCCAAGTTTTAAATCCTTGAATTTCTGTTCCTCCATCCTCTCTCTCCCTCCAACACGATGATTACATCATAACAATGGGCAATCGGGTGGGTCTAGAGAAACCTTTTTGATGCAATATATAAAAGTAAGCTAGCTAAAAATATGTTTCCATTAAGCAAAACTCATGAATACTATCAATTTTTATTATCCCCCTTTTTTTGGTGCAAGTTATTAAAGGGTCAAATATTAACGAAATATAGCTAAACAATGTTATGCTAGAAGAAGTAAAACTAATTTAATAGAATAGGGTGACATTTTTGGAGAAAAACCAGCTTATGGTCATAGATAATCTTAAAAATCTGAACGAAGGACATATAATCTATTTTTTCGAATATATAGATGCATACATTAAAAATGTTATCGACTTTGTAATCGCCGGCTTAGAACAAAATCAATATTCTATCATCATAGAAAATGATCGGATTAGTCCACTTATTCAAAAAGGCCTTAAAGATTTATTAAGTGATACACAATTAAATAAAATAAAATTCGTCAATAACTACGACTTTTATTTCGCTAAGGGCAGTTTCCAATGTGCATCCATATACGATTATCTTCCAAGGTTAATAAAAGGATATTCAAAACAGACATTTTCTGTACGAAGCTGGGCACATGTTGAATGGGGCGATGTATTGGAAGTCCATGAAAATATAACTAATTCAGAAAAAGAGGCTGACATCATTGTTAAAGAAAATAGACTCCTTTCCGTTTGTGCTTATGATTCTGTTAGAGTTAATGAGACAACTAAGAATAGTCTTATAACTCACCACAATTTTCTTATCCATGATTACTCAAGCTAAATCCGAATTTTTACATGTTAAATTCAAATACTAGAAAGAACATTTATCTATCCCTTCCATACAAACCAACTTCTTCTATCATTTCAACAGATACTTTTATCTGAAGGTTATTACTACTTGAGGAGAGAACAATCTCCACAGAGTTATTGGGCCTACTATAATTTGTCTGCTTTACTAATAAGCTGGTAGCCTTGAATATTTTACACTTAATGTTCAACTTACTACTAACACTATTCGTTTTGCTTAAGCAAGCAGGCAAAGAAAACTTATAGATATAATTTAAAATGCCTAAATCCTGTTATAACAAGGTTTTAGACATTTCTTTTTTAACGTTAATCATATATGCCTTCCCTTTTTTTCAAACGAATCGAAACGAAGCAAAGCTCTTCCCATCTTTTCATGAATGTTTAGTTCCTTAAGTTAGTTTTATTACATCCTATGTATTCCTTTATACTTTGAAAAGAATACAAAAGAATCTCTCTAAATAAATAAACCAAAAAATACTGTTTCCCCGTAATTCTGACAAGTGAAAAGATACCCATACGTTTTAATAGCGGCAAAACAAAATAAATAAACAGGAAATGTATCATTAGATTCACCAAAATATACAGCGGTAATTTACCATATGTCCATTTTAACACCCAAATGGTAAGGGCAAAGAAAGGTCCCCAAGCCCATGTATCTTCCCCAGCTACTTTTGGATGGATGCTTTGATAAAAAGCCCACCACCTTCTTTTCTTAGCATAAATATTCGTGAATTTCGTCACTATACTTATAAAAATAGCTGCCGGGAGGAATCGTTTTAAGGCATTTTTGTTGATAAAAACCAAACTTGACCAACTAATTATGAAGAGAGCTATTAAAAAACACCTCGATTTTTTCATGTAAACACCTCCCTGCTTAGGATGCTCCATTCCATAAAAATTCACACAAATCAGGGAAGTTCCTTGAGCACAAAATAGTTTATCTTTAGTCTTTCTATTAACTTAAACTGCGGTTTAAGTCGTATTATTATCCTTGCGATAAGGAAAGCTAAAGGTCTGAAGAGTTGTGATGAACGATTGTCCATAAGCGAAGCTGCAGCAAAGTTCCATATTACTAAATCAACTCAACGTTACGTCATTAGAAAAAAAGGGATTAATTTATTGATTGAGTATCATCAAATGCTGGCTGACGGTTATTTTCTGTAAGTCAAATGTCACTCCTTGAAACTGTTATTTGTTTAAAGAATACACATTTACATAGTATTAAGTAATATATAAATTGGGTAGTAGAATGAGAAGGAACTACTGAGCTATGACTGAAAATGCTGAGGACACACAAAAAAGCAATGATAGATGAGAATTTATTGTTGACAGGGGATTGCTAAAATAGCCGTTATACAAAGGGCAATATAACAGAATAGGTATAAATTTTTCAAATATACATAAAACCATAATGAGAAAAGAGGGGCTTATATGAAACTTTCAGGCAATACAATACTTATTACAGGTGGAAGTGCTGGGATTGGATTAGCTTTTGCAGAACGTTTTTTAAAGGCTGGCAACAAAGTAATCATTACAGGCAGACGTGAAAATGTCCTTCAAAATGCAAAGAAAAAATATCCTGAGCTTATTACATATGTCAGTGATTTAAATAATGAATCTGATCGTTTGTCCCTTTTTAATTGGGTTTCAGAGAACCATCCTGAAGTGAACGTATTAGTGAACAATGCAGGAATTCAACAGCGTTTTAATGTGTTAAAAGCAGATGCTCAGACTAACTGGAGTTACTTTAATAACGAACTTACTACTAATATTGAAGCACCCTTCCACCTTTGTATGCTGTTTGCACCATTTTTTGCTGAGAAAGAAAATGCAGCAATCATTAATGTTACATCTGGATTAGCATTTACGCCATTTGCAATTGCTCCAATTTATTCAGCAACTAAAGCTGCGCTTCATTCATTTACAGTGAGTCTGCGCCACCAACTATCAGATACATCTGTAGAAGTAATTGAAGTTGCTCCACCTGCAGTTAATACAGATTTAGGCGGCGCTGGCTTGCATACACACGGAGAACCATTAGATGAATTCGCAGATGGTATATTTAAGGGACTGGAAGAAGGTAAACTAGAAATTGGCTATGGCACTTCAGTAGAACGCCTACGAATGTCACGAGATAAAGTGGATGCACATGTAGAAAATATGTACAATGCCTTGAAAAATACGCTTGATTAACTAGGTCTGGGGCATATTTAATAAAAAAAACAAAACTCCTTACATAAGAAGTTTTGCTTTTTTATTATCCAGCCTTTTTCACCTAATTCTCGTCACTATCTTCGTATTTATTATAAATCTCACATAAAGTCGGCTTCACAAAATGTGGCAAGCTCTTACAAATATTTTCATATGTTGAAAATGCATCATTATTAGAAAGCCCAATAATGCTATCTCCATCATATCCGATCCAGAATAAACTAACCTTTTTATCGAGTTTTACAACAGGTACGATAGCTCGTTTCCCTTCCAAGTTCCCCTTCCAGACTCGTTCCTCTACAGAATAAATATCTTTATTAGTCGACCACATGACAATGTCATTTGAACTGCCCATAGATATGTATAATGGAAATATTGCTTTAAACTGGCTCATATTCTCTACTGCTGCTACAGAGATTAGCCGATTTTCCTCTTGGTATAAGTATTTAAATTTAACATCACTTTTCTGACATTGTTTTTCGTATTCATTCTTCCAAAAGTTTGAAAACTCCGCTCAGAAATATATCGGAAATGCTTGAATATTCTCCATCAAGTTTGGAACAAAATTTTCATTACATTTAGGAAGATAAAAATTACCCATTGAGAAGACATACGAAGGTATCTCTTCCATCCCAAAAGGGAATAAACCACCTGCATCTGGGTCTTTACTATAAAAATAATTTGGAAAGAATCCAATCTCTAGCTTCAATACTTCATCTCCTTAGCTGGAAATTCCACTAAAATATCCTCTAATCCATTAATAAATGAATCAACATAGGTTAAATCCGTTTCAAATTCAAACTGAAGCTTATTGCCTGTCCCTACAGGAATTTGTACGGTTCCTTGAATCCCCACTTTTCCCCTTAAGTCTAAGCTGAAAGTCAGTTCAAAATAAGGTTCTGAGGCTTCAAATATAACCCTTTTCTTTTTTAGTGCTGAGAAAGACTTTAATTCTCGGATATAAAAGTTAATAGTGCGGCCCTCTAAAATAACTTCATTTAGTTCTGCTTTAAAGCCTGGAACATGCAATATCATATAATTCCGATGCCAATCCAAGTCATAGATGTTATCAGCATCTGGATAGGCATAATTATAACTACAGATTTTAAAAAGACTCATTCCATCTTGTGAACGCAACTCTGCGTAAGGGAATTCTAAAAAATAATCTATTTTCATGCAATCCAACTTTCCTATATTGTAGTGGGAACAGCTTTTTGTATTTTATTATTTGAAGTTGTAATTCTGTATTTGTTCAACAATAATATGTAATTCTATAATAGAATAATCTATACACCAATAAGATTACAAACAATCCTTTATACCAATATTCAATGAAATAACTTTGATTCCTTCTTCCAAAAATCAATTGCTGTTTAAATAATAGCTGGAAATTTATTTATTCAAAAAAACAGTGATTGCTAATTCTTTAGAAATTCTCATTCAAAGTTCACATATAGTTCATAAATAATATATATAATCCGTTTATCAAATGGTGAAAGGGTTAGATGAATGGAAAGTATTACAAAATATCAAGAATCAGTTTTAGCTGATAAAAGCAATAAAATTCTGGTAATGCTTGGTTTAATAATTGGACTGATTTTTTCTGAGCTAGATGAGACAGTTGTCAATACCGCAATGCCCACAATCATTCGTGATTTAGGTGGTTTGGCGATGTATGGATGGGTCGGCGGTGTATACATGTTAACAATGTCTGCATTCATGCCATTACTAGGAAAGTTAGCCGATTTAATGGGTCGCAAAAAAATATACTTAATGAGTATGGCCTTTTTCATTGGTGGGTCGATCGTTTGCGGATTAGCAGATTCTATGACATTGCTCCTTATAGGACGCGGTATTCAAGGATTAGGAGCTGGTGGCTTAATGCCGCTTGCCATGACCATTTCAAGTGATTTATTTCCAGTTGAACAGCGAGCAAAAGTTCAAGGCTTTATGGGTCCAATCATGTTTATTCCAATGTTATTAGGACCATTAATGGGCGGATATTTTGTTGATCAAGTGAGCTGGCATTGGATTTTCTTTGTTAATATTCCTGTTGGTATTGTCGCTGCACTTCTGCTTGCAATTGGTTTACGAGAAAAAGCTATCAAAAAACAGGTCGTTATTGATTGGGGTGGCGCATTATTATTAATAGCTACAATCGTTTCCTTGCTAATAACGCCAGTTCTTGTTGAAAATAATGGTTATACATGGGGCTCTCCACTAATTATAGGTTTATTATGCCTCGGGGCCGTTTTATTTGGGATTTTCCTCTATGTGGAGAGTAAGGTAAAAGAACCGATTGTTCCTTTGCATTTATTTAAAAATCGCAATATTCTTGTACTATCTTTAATTGTTTTCACAGTAGGTATTGGCTTAATGGGATCTTTCTCTTCCTTCCCATATTTTGCGCAAAACGTACTGGGACTTACTGCAACTGAGGCTGGGTATTTGACATTGCCAATGATGGTAGGAGCCGTTGGATCAGCTATGGTTAGTGGATTTCTTATCACAAAAGTTCGTTACAGAGAACTTTTTGGCATCGCCTTTATCATGCCGATAATTGGATTTTACTTATTTTCACATATGAGTATTTCTACAACAATTGTCCAAATAATCATCTTCTTTTTCATTACAGGTCTTGGTTTAGGTGTTTTATTTGGTGGTGATAACCTCATCGTTCAAGAGTCTGTTGACAAAGAGAATAAGGGCATTGCGCTTGCGACTGTTCCGTTATTCCAAACAATTGGGGCTACAGTCGGGGTAAGTTTATTTGGTAACTTATTATCATCAACACTTACATCAAAATTGCAAAGCTTAGGTGATAAACTTCCCGCAAGCATGGCTGAAAATATGAATAGCTTAGCCGCTGGTGGTGTGCCGGCAGGGTTACCAAAAGGGTTGTTAACACAAATAAACACCTTATTTATTGACTCATTCCAGCATATATACATGTATTCATTTGTCATAGCGATCATCGCGTTTGTCTTATGTTGGTTTTTGCAAAAGGAAGTGCTATCTACGAAGCCTGAAGAAGAGTAATTGTCGCGGAGCTTAGACTTAATTATTACAAATTGTTATAGTAGTATTAATCTATTAAAGTAATACCGTTACTTGAAAACTAACAATATATACAAAAAATGTCTAATCCCCTAACAAGCGGGTTTAGGCATTTTTTATTTAACTATCTCTTAAAGAAATAAGGATATTGCCTTTCTTGTGGATGCACTCATAAATATATTCTGTACAAATAAAAAACCTTCCACAAAGGGAAGGTAAGCAATATTAAGAACGCTCTGTATAGCTTTTGAAATTATTAAGAAATGCCTGCCAGCCTGCACTTTGTTGTTCATTGGAATTAGTATCCTCTGCTTCGAAGCTTTGAACTACTTTAGTGTGATTATCTTGACTAAGGAAAGAAACAGTAACCCTTCGATCATCTCCAAGTGTATAGGAAATAAATTCGTTTAGCTTAACCTCATCATACACTCCGCCGAAATCAAACCCGAAACTACCATCCTTTGCTTCCATTCGAGTAAGGAATTTCCCGCCAGCTCTCAAATCATTTTCAGCCCTTGGAGCATGCCAATCCTCAGAAGCAAATGACCAATTTGTTATATGCTCTGGCTTTGTCCAAAACTCCCATACTTTTTCCACGGGTGCATTAACGGTAGTTTCTACCGTAATTATTGCATTATTTCCTGTTCCCATAATACACACCTCACTAGATTTATTTAATAACTTAAGTATATCACCAATATAAACTTCATATTTATAAATTTTCAGACAATATTTTAATATATATAATATAGCTTATGCATTATCTATTCAAAATATAGCATAATGATCAAGATGCTAGCCTTCATTATCTATTAGTTGCAAGTAGCGATTATGCCAGATATTTTCATAAAAACGTATCGTGTCTTTTGCTGACATATATGAGTTATTTAATGTGGAGGTTGCTTGTTTATACATGGTATTTTCATATCCTAATCCGTGTGCAAATTTAACAGTTGCATCCATACAGTATTCTGTTTGGGCACCACAAAATTCAATTTTTTGTACAGACAGTTGGTCTAAAATTATCTTCAAATTTGTTTTATAGAAAGAGTTTGCATGAGTTTTTCTTACAAAAAGGTCTTGGTCTTGTACATCTAAATTGGCATGAATTGCCCACGCTTCTTCTTCTGGAACTAACTCTTCATCACCGTGCTGAACAAAAATAATCGGTTTATTTAAAGTTCTATATACAGCAATTCTATTATTAACCTTTTCAAGTAGAGCTTGTAACTCGTATAAATGCTCATCATCACTGTAACAAACACCATTTTGTAAATCTATGACCATTAACACATCTGCACCATTCACCATTAAACCTCACCTCGTTCATTAATAAGATTATTTTATCACTGGTGGATATTTTGTACACGCCTACTTTTGACACAATCTAGATAAATCGCTTAGTAAATTATAACCGCTTATAGCTGTTAATTTTGAAATAAAAAACGCCCTTACAGAAATTATCTACAAAAGTATTTCCATTTCAAATTATTTCCTTTAAAACTACAACTGGAAGCTTATAATACTTCGGAGCATGGCTATTTCAATTCCTGACATGCCCATGCATCCACCTCTACTTTTAGAGCTGGTGCTGCAAGTCCTACCACATACATCATGGTCGTACAAGGAAGGTTCTCTCCCACAAAATTTCCAATAATTTCTCTTCTTTTCTCTGCATCAAAGTCACCAACTAAATAGAAGACTAGTTTAGTTAAATCAGAAACAGTCATATTTGCAGCCACGAGATTTTTTCTAACATTGTCGAGTGCTAATTGTAATTGCTCTAATGAATCATCTGGTATATTTCCCGCTATATCCATGCCTATTTGACCAGACATCGTTAACCATTTATTAGGTCCCGTTACTTCGATTTGATGCACATAAGGTGCTACTGGTTTATGTATTGTTTCTGGATTTAGAGATTTTTTCAAGATAGTTGCCCCTTTATTAAAAATTTAATATTCCGAATTCTATTCTATCATTTTTTCCAAAAGTCTGTAGAATAGTAAGGACCTTCACTCTTTCCCAAAAACCAGAAAAAAAAACAGATCTTAAGCCTGTTTTCTTTCCATTGCTTATTATATTATTGTTCAAAGCTTTCTTATCTTACTACCGGAAAGATTCAGCTCTTTTTACCTCTTGCTTCTTTCTTTCACCATGTTATACCAGCTAATACCTCCGTGTTGGGAAGCAGACAGGCCATGGTTACTAAATCCAAACCTTTCATAAAAACCAACTAGCTCTAGTTTGCATGTTAGTGTGATTCCTTCTCTTTCATTTTCTTCAACAAGCTCCTCCAGCGTACTTATAAGCATCTTTGCGATTCCCAGGTTTCTAGCATGCTTTGATACAGCCAGTCCTAAAACGCTCTGATAGCCTCCACTTTTCGGATTTTCTTTAATTTGTTCAAAAAGATCATCCGTGATATATGGTTCATTAATTATCGGACCATTAATGTATCCCATAATCACTCCCCCATCTTCAGCAACAATGAAGGTATCTGAGATAAGTTGAATTCTTTCCACAAAAGCTTCCTTCGTGGCAGCCTCTTCCTTTGAGAAACCTTCATTTTCAATTGCTAACAACTGGTTTAAGTCGTTAGTTTGCACATTTCTTAATGAAACCATTACTTCAAAGACCTCTTCTCTATTAAGTTAAATTCTATCAATTTTTTATATTATATCAATTATTTGAGGCAACAACATAAGGTAAACAGAGTTATTTGTTCAAAATAAGTTCAGGTACCCTTTTACATCCTCCTAAAAGGATTTATGCACTAAATAATGGGTAAATTATAAAGAATAATGCTGGTTCAAAACTCTAGTTAGTTAAACTTTAATTAATGCCAGTTTCTGTAGTCATTCTATTTAAACAAGGAGGAATAATCATGAATTTAAAACAATTAGAAAGAATGCGCACAGGTAAAGGGTTTATAGCTGCTTTGGATCAAAGTGGTGGAAGTACCCCTAAAGCTTTATTACAGTATGGAGTTAAGGAAAACAGCTATGCAAATGAAGAAGAAATGTATGTATTAGTACATGAGATGCGAACTCGTATTATCAAAAGTTCCGCCTTTAACGCTGAATATATTTTAGGCGCCATCTTATTTGAAAACACGATGGACCGGAAAATTGATGGAGAATACACTGCTGATTATCTTTGGATGCAAAAGGGGATTGTCCCTTTCCTAAAAGTTGATAAGGGATTAGCCGATTTAAGTGATGGAGTTCAACTAATGAAGCCAATGTCAAATCTAAATGATTTACTTAAACGTGCCGTTGATCGAAATATTTTTGGGACAAAAATGCGTTCCGTTATTAAGGAAGCTAATAGTAACGGAATAAAAAAGGTTGTTGATCAACAGTTTGAGGTTGGTAAACAAATCATCGAAATGGGACTAGTTCCAATTATTGAGCCTGAGGTAGATATAAATAGTGCAGATAAAGAAGCCATTGAGAAGATATTAAAGGAAGAGCTACTTACTAAGCTATCTACTCTTGGAGAAAATGAAAAAGTTATCCTAAAAGTATCCATCCCATCTGTTACCAATTTTTATAGTGACATACTTAAAGATCCCCATGTAATAAGAATTGTTGCATTATCAGGGGGATATTCACAAATGGATGCAAATCAAAAGCTAGCATTAAATCAAGGCCTAATCGCTAGTTTCTCTCGTGCCTTAGCAGAAGGATTAACTTTCAGCCAAAGTAATGAGGAATTTGACTCAATGTTAGCTAAGTCAATTAAGGGTATTTATGAGGCATCGGTAAATAAATAAGCGTGGGAAGGGATGAGCAAAACAATATATAACCTAGCTACACATAATAATATAAAATATTATCAAATTTCATAACAATGGGTTAGGATTATAAAAAGAATATTGCTTTAGAATTTGTTCGTTTCATTGCGCTCACATACACTAGCTTTCCCTGGGGAGGAAGTTGAGCATCCTTGTCTTATCCTGCGAGGTCTCAGCCTTTCCTCTTTTTCCCTTTGTAGTTGTATGTCCCCCGCTCCTTTTCACTAAGATTTTTAATTATTTTTTAATACAAAAAACCAAACCATAAATCAATAGTCGATAATAGTTTGGTTTAAATTAGTCTTACATATTAATGTCTTAGTATATAGTTTATGTATCCCCAGAAATAGACAATAAATAGGAAACACCTATCCTTCTTACGCTTCGGCACTTCCTTAAACAAATCATAAGGTTCAACTTCAGTTCCAATTAGCATTGCATTCCAGTTAACACCAATTCAGTTGCTGGTTATCCATTCAATTTTTGAAAGTCAAAGCAGTAATCAATTTCTTTCCATCCTCCATTACTTAACAGCTTTTCTTAATAGCCTATAATAATCCCCAAAAATCTGTCTTGAATAAAGTAAAAGCCATTATGATGACAAAAATCAATTGACTAAGTGTTAATTTATAAGCATTGGGGTTTTCGGCATATTTCCTTTCCACAACAGCCCTTACTATTTCAGAAACAAACAGAAAAAGGCTCAATATGATCCACGGCTGTAGAAACCAATAGCTTTTCGTTTCATCCATGTTAAAAGGGAATATTAAAAGTAGACAAACTATTGTAATAATCCTTAGTGTCCAATCTATCATTTTATGTTTTTCATTGATGTGGTTATCAGAAAATAACTTTCTCCTATCTGCCTTTAATGTTTTACTCATAATATAATTAAACAAAAATATTATTAATAAAAAAAGAACAATTAATAATAGCAATTTCAGTCCAAAAGACAAACTTAAACCATACATATCCACGCCCCCCCTATACGTCTAATTCTATTGTTGTAATTAGTTAAATACATTACTTTTTATCTCTAAGTCTTTTTTTACTTATGCTTACGTGTTTCAGGTTTTTTTTTAACAAGTTCCTAAAATCCGCTTCAAACTTTGGACTATACATAACCATGCATAAACCAATCATGAAGATGATAAATCCACTTAGACCACTCGTTAAATATGGATACTCTTCCGCATAGTATAGGACCGTTAAAACTGTTATATAAATCCACCCAATTATATTTATTAGCAAGCTTTTTTTAGTCATATCATCCTTCCTATCTTAAGTAAGTAATCTAGCTATACAGAAGATAATTAGCAATAAATTATGTACAAAATAATTCCTTTTTTCTCTGCATAAATACTTACCCTATTTACATTACGAATCAACATCAAAAAGGTTCCACAATTTAACAAAAGTTATATTCTATTATTTTAAAACGGATACTTTTCAGATGCCAAATTGCTAATACTACTTACCTTGGTTACGACAAATTGAACTACTCAATACATAAAAAGGAGCTCTCCTATTAAAAGGAAGCCCCCATTTCTATTCTCTTAAAAAATTATTTTTACCGGTTCGTTTTATTTGATACATCGCATTATCTGCTTTTTGTATTAATGCCGCTAAATCGGCTCCATCATCTGGAAAGATACTTATACCTATACTTCCGCTTATCTTCCATGAAAATCCGTCAAATTGAAATGGCTCCTGGAATGCTTCTATAATCCGCTCTGCCCTTTCTTCCACTTCTATATTAGATTGGATATTTTCCAGCATTAATATAAACTCATCTCCGCCATATCGGCAAACAAAGTCTACTTCTCTCACACCGCTTTTTAGACGATCCGCTGTCATTTTGAGTAATTTATCTCCGATTTCATGACCAAGATTATCATTGATTTCCTTAAAATTATCTAAGTCCATAAACAACACTGCAACTTTGTGCTGTGTTTGGTTTTCAATCAATTTCGACAATTTATTGTGAAGAAATCTCCTGTTTGGCAAATTTGTTAAGGGGTCATAATGTGCTTGATAATACACTACCTTTTCAAGCTCTTTTCTTTCTGATATATCGTGAGCAATCGTAGATAGAAACTCAACATCACCATTTTCAGATTTATGTGCCACGATCATTTGAGAAACTGGGATTTTTGCGCCATCTTCCTTAAAGATTGTCGTTTCCCCCTTCCAATGGCCTTTTTCTATTGCAGTTGGAATACCCACTGTTTTGATTTTGTCTGTAATCCATTTTTGTGTTACTTTATCGCCAGTGATTTCCTTTTGATTAATACCAAGCATTTTACGTGCAGCTGGATTATAATACAAACTATTTCCGGCAGTGTCTAATGTTGCAATAAAGTCTGGAGAGGCTTCTATAATATCTAAGAGCTGCTGCTGTCTGCGCTCTTGCTGTTTTCTTAAAGTAATGTCTCTATCTATGCCTCTATAGCCAATACATTTTCCATCCGCGTTAATAATGGGAGAACCACTCGTTTCTAATATTACTTCATGGCCATCACGATGAAGATTAATATTTTCTAAGCTTTTAATAGGCAGCTTATTGGCAACATGGTACTCAAAAATTGGCGCAATACGTTTTCCTTCCAAAGGCTCCATCAAATGAAATGGTGTTTTTCCGATAACCTCTGCTGGAGAATACCCTAATATATCCTTAATTTGAGGACTAGCATACGTATATATACCATTTTCATCTACTTCCCATATCCAATCACTGACATGCTCTACTAACAACCGAAATCTTTCTTCGTTTGTCCGGTCTTTATCGTTCATGTGCTCATCCATGTTCCACCATCCAAAAATTCAAATTAACAGAATAATTATAACAAATATTAGAAATCGCAGTCTTCTGTAAATATATACCTTATAACCAGTACTTTTATATCACTATATTACCCTACTATTTACTCATATTCAATTTAATACATAAGCATTATTCAAACATTATCCATAAAAAGTAAAATAACTTCCTTCTAACCGACCAATTATATCTGCTAATCATCCCTTCATTCAGTTAACAATTATGTTGGTGTTATAATGTTCCGGTGAATTCGCATATGATAAACAGTCGAAAAAACTAGTTAATGATGGAGGATTGTGTATGAGAGTTGGTATAATTGGTGCTGGTATTGGTGGACTAACGTTGGCTCAAGCGCTTCTTGCACAAAATATCGAAGTTATCGTCTTTGATCGCGACCTATCTGCTGAAGAAACCGGTGGCTACCGTCTGCATTTAAGTGAAGATGCTTTAGCATCAATTCGCAAACATCTTCCTGAAAATATTGAAAAATTATTAAAACTAAGTGGTACTGGTCCTGAATCATTCCAACAATTTTCGATATTAAATCATCATGGAAAAACAAAGCTTAGCTTTCGTCAAACAGATGAGGAAGATCTTCTTATGATCGGAAGAATTCCTTTACGAAAAATATTAGCAATAGACTTGGAAAAGGTAATTCGTTGGGATACACAATACACTCATTACAAAGAAGAGGAGTCTGGCATTACCCTTCATTTTTCAAACGCCCAAAGTGAAAGGGTTGATATTTTAGTAGGTGCAGACGGTGTGCATTCAGCAGTAGCCAAACAACTCCTTGGTCGCTCAACAGCAAAATTTGCAGGAGTGATGGGGATTGCCGGTAGGTCATTGCTAACTCCCCAGTTAAGATTAACTATTAACAAGGATTTTTTTAAAGGACCTGGTTTCGCTGTTGGTCCAAAAGGTATTGGCATGTTTATAACTGTTCATGCACCAAAAACAAATAATGAATTAATAGCAGGCTTGGATATCTTGGAGGCCCCATATATTGTTTGGTCTGTGGCAGCAACAGATAAAACGCTTCGTAAAAGCTTCAGAAAATTAACCTCTGATCAACTTGAAAAAGAAGCATACCAGCTAATTAGACACTGGGACGAGAGCTTTCTAGAGCTTATCAATAACTCTGAAAAAGGCAGGACAGCTGCTTTTCCATTTTGGTATCCTAGCAATCTTACCTGGTGGAAGCACAGTAAAATAACACTAATAGGAGATGCTATTCATCCTATGCCGCCAACTAGCGGGCTTGGTGCAAGCACTTCCATACTGGACGCAGTTAACTTGGCAGAAAAGCTGGTGAAGCATGATGATTCGGCTTTAGCATTGCAAGCATATCAAGCTGACATGCTGAAATATGCACCAAAGGCTGTGGCAGAAGCTCGCCCGCCATTATTTTGGCAACGTCGTTTTAAAAACACTTTCATACGAAGGTTTGCCATGAGCGTTTTGCTTCCTTGTGTTAGTTTTGTATTAACCATTAAAGACTCTATTAAAAAGTAGGATTTTGCAATTCGTTATTTTCTAAAAAACCAAACTGTTTTGTCACATGAGTTTTCATACTTTGAATAGAAAGTAAAATGGCGAATGCTCTCATTGAGCACTCACCATACTTGTTATCCTGTTATTTTTTTGCACGAGCCCATATAACTACAGGAATTAGAAGTAAGGATATAACTCCGCCAATTAATGATAATGTTGCATAACTTGAGCCAGCAACGATCATGCCGGATAAGGCACCACCAGCAGCTCCTGATAATGCAATTAGAACATCAACTGTTCCTTGTTTTTTTGCACGAGTCGTCATTTCAGTTGAATCGACTATGAGGGCAGTTCCACTTATTAAGCCAAAGTTCCAGCCTAATCCAAGTAAAGACAGAGCAATTATTAGAAGAAGCATGGAATCTGCTGGTGCAAAAGCAGAGGTTAAGCCTGCGAGGAGTAATGTTATTCCAGAGGCAATAGCCATAAAAACTCTCCCTAGCTTATCAACAAGGAAACCTGTAATAAGTGAAGGCAAATACATGGCACCAATATGAAAACCAATGACAAGACCTACAGCACCAAGTCCATGGCCATGATGACTCATATGCACAGGTGTCATTGTCATGATTGCTACCATTACGATTTGCGTCATTACCATTATGGCTGCACCAACAAGTATTCCTCTTTTGTCTTCTGTATTTTCAGATGTTGTTAATACACTCTTGTTAACTTCGTTAGTTGCTGCTAAATTTCTAGCAATAATTAACGGATCTGGCCGTAGAAGCAAGAAAAGAACAAGCCCTGCCAAAATATATGCCGCTGCCGCTAAAATGAACGGACCGGCAATGGACGGGATACCAATAGAACTAGCAAGGTTCCCCATAACATTTACTAGGTTCGGACCTGCTACTGCTCCAAATGTTGTAAAAACCATCGTCATACTGACTGCCGTTGCCCGCTGTTTACTTGTTGCTAAGTCAGTGCCTGCATAGCGTGCCTGTAAATTTGTTGCTGTTCCCGCTCCATAAATAAGCAGTGAGATAAATAATAAGATAATACTATTGATAATGGCAGAAATTATTACCCCAATTGCTCCAAGTCCACCAATGATAAACCCAGTCGTAAGACCAATACGGCGGCCATAACGTTGAGAAAGTCTCCCCACAAATAAAGCAGCTCCTGCAGATCCTAACGTAAACAAGGCAGACGGTAAACCAGCATAAGCATCTGTGCCAAGCATTTGCTGTGCAAGCAGTGCCCCAACAGTAACACCTGCTGCTAATCCTGCACCACCAAAGACCTGTGAGATACTAACAATAAATAAAGTTCGTTTGTATAGAGATTTTCTTTTTTCTAAGTCATTACCATAACTATGAATCCTATCTGAATAATCTTCCATCACCTATCTAACCTACCTTTCGCTAAAGTACTGCTATTTAACTAGATTTTAAGTCATCATAACACCAATAAAAAAACCATACAATAACATAATTGTATGGCGAACAATTCACCTATGCTTCTCCAATAATCTCTTTAAGATAATTAATCCTTGTTCAAGCTCCTCAATTGTTTTAGGTGCACATACTGCGACTCGCACTGCCCTTTTTGGACAGCTATTACCAACAACAAAACGTTCAGCCGCATAGACCTGCACCCCATGCTTGGCAGCTAATGCCTCAAATTCAGCACCAGTAACCTTTCCGGGTAGCAATAGCCACCGAAAAATCCCTGTCTCATCACCGCCACATGTATAGTTTGATAAATATTGTTCTAGCAGTTCGTTCCTGCGTTTGTTTTGCAACTGATGCCCTTGAATTAACCCTTCGAATTGATTCGACACGATCATTCGTGCTGTCAGCTCTGCTAATAAAGGAGAAACAGTTATATTTAAATTATAAAGTGCCTTAGAAATTAGCTCCTTATACTGAAGCGGTACTGACACATACGCTAGACGTAAGCCTGGTGCTAAGGATTTAGACAAACTTGCAATATAGATAACCTGCTCTGGTGCAAATGATGCAACAGCTGGCAGTGGACTTTGATTGAGCAGATGGTATGATGCATCTTCCATAACAAACTGGTTATACCTCTTGGCAACTGCCGCAATCCTCTTTCGATTCTCCACAGTCATTATAGAAGCCATCGGATTATGATAATCGGGCATGATGTATACGCCTTTTATATTTTCATTTTTGCAGGCATCCTCAAATGCTGTTGGGCTCAATTGATCGTTTTCTGATTTAATTGGCACTATTTGCACACTTAACATAGCTGCAACCGTCTTTAATCCAGGATAAGTATGTTCGTCAACACCAATCCGATCACCAGGCTTACACAGACTCGCCAAGGTGGCAGCAATGGCATTTTGTCCCCCATTGGCAAATAAAATATGGTCAACTGTTGTTTCAAATCCACCTCTACGAATTAGCTTTACCGCCGCATCCTTTTGCCAAATACTTTCGCCTGCACGGCCATAACCAAACAACTTCTCATAATCCCCTTCCTGCAGCATATTTTTAAGCTGGTGTATGAGCGGTTCAAAAGAATCATTATCTGGTATTGTCGCACCCATTTCTATTAAGTGTGTTGGCTTAGTATCTTCAAGTAAATAGGCATTTGAAACCGCATCATACGAAACAAAAGTTCCACTTCCAACAGAAGCACTTAACAAACCCTTCATCTCACAAACTTTAAAAGCCTTGGAAATAGTACTCACATTTAAATCCAGATAATCAGCCAGTTCGCGCTGAGGCGGAAGCTTAGTTCCAGGTAATAAAATCCCCTCTACAATATCCTCTTCCAATTGGCGTGCCAGCACTTTATAAATTGGCTTATCTATTCTATTAATCACTGGCTTCCAGCTCATATGGTAATTTTCAAACGAATTAATTGGCATAATAAACACCTTTTTTTAGTTCATTATAAGATTCCTTTGTTTATGTTTGCAATTGTTATCTTGCCTTATAAATTAATGTTTTAAGTAACATATTATTAATTAACTATTAGAAGCGTTTCACATAGATAAACATTACATTGCAATTAATCGAAAATAAAATGTATATATTACAAGAATTCCACCCTAGAAAAACAATAAGAATTATATGAAAAACTGCAAGTTTAAGCTGTGAGTAATAAAGTAAAAGTGCCTCGCTAAGTACAGAACCACTTGTAACTAGATAACAAACTACCGGCAAAAACAGCGATTTGAATACCAATTAATTTCAATTCTTATTCCTCTATTTTTAAAACCTTATCAGATGTATCTAAACCCCAATTCCAATAATCAGAGCCGTAGCAAGATAAAAATCTATTCAAAAACTCGGTAAAATCACTTTTTATACTTATAAAGTAATCATCAGCAATCGGATCAACAACGTAAATATTATTATCATTTTCACTGGAAAGTAGATTAATTGCTATATGAAGCTGTGAACTTAAAGATGTTGCGATAATTATCATATGCTTTGGATAATCAAAGATTTCGTAACATTCAAGTATCTCCTTAATATCCAAAATTTTAGCATCATCATTTTGGAATTCTAATCCATTGGTATACTCAAGAAATTCCTTGTAATCACTCGGAATTTTATAGCCAATTTTAGTTTCGAAGTTTCTTAATTCTTTATCTGTTGCACCCTTGTTTAAATTAAATCCATATTTAACCTTTGATCCATAATAATAGATTTCCGTGTTATTTGTGTTATTTGCTTCTGATAATGACTTAAGGATACTCTTAACAGTTATCTCGAAATAATCTTCCATTCTTTCGTCTAACATCATGTAACCTCCCTCATACTATCCATCTTAATCATTTTCTTCAACGAAAACCGATTTTCCTTCTATACAGGTCTTTAGTGCAGAAATTCCCTAACAATTAAAGGTGGTTCCGTTGATAAAAAATTGGTTAGACAAATTTATTTAATATATATTTACAAATTTTAAAATTTGTATTTACAACTTTATATAAAGCGCTTACAATGGATTTGTAAAACCAATATTGAAATGGAGGGTAAAAAATGACAGACAAGTTAAGTGACGGTTTTTTATGGGGCAACTCTGTTTCTAGTATGCAGACTGAGGGTGCGTGGGATCAAGGCGGGAAAGGATTATCCGTTTACGATATTCGTGAAGCCTCCGAATTTGCTTCAGACTGGAAGGTAGCAACTGACAGCTATCACCGCTATGAAGAGGATTTTGATTTTATGCAGCAGCTCGGCATGAATTGTTATCGCTTTCAAATTTCTTGGAGTCGAGTTAATCCATTGGGTGACGGTACTTTCAACGAAGAAGGTATTGCTTTTTATGACAAATTTATTGATGGATTGATTGAACGCGGAATTGAACCGATGATTTGTCTTTATCACTTTGATATGCCGCTTCATTTGGCGGAAAAGTACAATGGATTTGTCAGCAGAGAAGTATTGGATGCCTTTGTCCGTTATGGTAAGGAAATGGTTGACCGATTTGCCCACAAGGTAAAATATTGGATTACGTTTAATGAACAAAACCTCTATCACATTCCTGAAGCTTTTAAAATCAGTGGTTATCTTACTGGTGAAAAGACATTGGATGAACTGTATAAGATACAGCATCATGTTATGATGGCACACGCCAACATTGCCAATTATATTCATGATAACTATAAGAATGCTTTAATTGGCGGCATGCTAGCTTATATGGAAGTATATCCGGCCACCTGCAAACCAAAAGATATCCTCTATGCCAGAAAAGTTGATGAATTTTTCAACCACAACCTCCTAGAAGCATTTACATTCGGAAAATATTCAAAAGAAGTTTTGACATATGTCCAACGTGAGAACATTGATATGGGCATTCAAGAAGGCGATTTGGAAGAGCTGGCCAAGCTTCGAAGTGACTTCCTTTCGTTTAGTTATTACGCAAGCACCACTATTAATACTGACTTGGTTCCAGAGGAAACGTCCGTCAATTATTATATGCATTACGGGAAACAAGATAATCCGTATTTAGATACAACGGAATGGAATTGGCAGATTGATCCGCTTGGATTTAGAGATGTTATCAATAAAATGTATGACAGATACAAACTGCCTGTTTTCCCAATTGAAAATGGCATTGGTGTGATTGAGTCATGGGATGGAGAAAATGAAATCCAAGATGACTACCGTATCGCTTACCATAAAGCACATTTCCAAGCCATGAAGGACGCAATTTTCATTGATGGAGTCGATGTCATTGGTTATTTAGGCTGGGGGTTAATTGATATTTTGAGTTCACAAGGCGATATGCGCAAGCGTTATGGCGTAGTGTATGTCAACCGTGAGAACCATGATTTGAAGGATATGAAACGAGTACCGAAGAAAAGCTTTTGGTGGCTGCAGAAAGTAATCAAGAGTAATGGGGCAGATCTTGAGGCTATGGAGAATAAAGTGAATCAATAAAAATACCAAGAGGGTGAATACAGTATGAGTAAAGGTCAAACAGACAATGCTGAGAAACTGTCATTTATTGATAAATTCACCATGTTTGCCGCTAAATTAGGCGGCCAGATCCATCTGCGTTCGTTAAGAGATGCATTTGCTGTAATCATGCCGCTGTTTATTTTAGCAGGAGTTGCAGTGCTTGTTAACAATGTTATTTTCCCTTGGTTTTTTGACGGAGATACTCTAGTAAATGCCCAATATTGGGGAACTACCATTACGAATGGAACTCTAAATATAGCAGGGCTTTTGCTTGCTCCGATGATTGCTTATAGCTTATCAAGAAATCGCAGCTTTAAAGATCCTTTAGCATCTGCTGCTATTGCATTGGCAACATTAGTGATTATGATGCCTAATACTGTATCAATGGTTCCTGTCGGTGCAGAAACAGCAGTCGATATTACAGGTGTATTAACATTCGGCAATCTTGGCACGACTGGAATGTTCGCCGGTATAATTATTGGGTTGCTTGCGACTGAAATTTTCATCAAGGTATCAAGTATTAGAAAGTTAGAAATTAGTCTTGGAGACAATATCCCTCCTGCCGTAAGTAAATCGTTTAATGTTATGATTCCAGCTATCCTAGTTTTATCTTTCTTTGGAATCATTTCATTAATTCTGGCAGTGGCATTTGATACTAACTTAATCTCGCTTATTTCTACGATGATTCAAGAACCATTACGGAAGATTAATACGAGCTTGATAGGAACAGTCGTCATTTACAGTATTGGAAACTTTCTTTTCTCGATTGGTATCCATCAAACTGTTGTCAATGGCGCCTTACTTGACCCACTGCTATTGGCCAATATGAATGAAAATATGCTGGCATATGCAAACGGTCAGGCAATCCCGCATATTATCAACAGCTCTTTTGTTCCGACCTTTGGTATGATTGGCGGCACAGGCAGCACGATTTCACTCATACTTGCTATTTTCCTGTTTGGAAAAAGCAAACCTGGAAAGGATATAGCCAAATTAGCGACTGGACCAGGGCTATTTAATATCAACGAGCCAGTTATTTTTGGCTATCCAATTGTTTTTAATATTCCAATGATGATTCCGTTTGTCCTTCTCCCTGCTATTGGCATTATAGTTGGTTATTTTGCAACAGCTATCGGATTTATCAGCAAAACGGTTGTTTATATTCCTTGGACGACACCACCATTGTTAAGCGCATACTTGGCGACAGCAGGCGATTGGAAGGCTGTTATTTTACAAGCTCTCATTATCATCGGTGGTGCCTTCCTTTACTTGCCTTTCATGAAGATCAGCGAACGGGTCAGCCAGATGAATAACGATAAAGCAGCTTAAAAAACTTAACGGTATACTTTTTAGTCATGTTATGATATTAATAGAAGGAAATCGTCTTGAAATTTTCGGAAAAGGCGATTTCCTTTTTTAAAACATTTAAAAAGCCTTACTATACACTAAATTTTTTGAGGTGCGAATAATGGTGAAGTATAAGTGGATTGCAGAACAAATTCGAAATAGAATCATCAACAAAGAATATGATTCATCAAAGCCCCTTCCTGATCAGGAAAAATTGGCTAAAGAGTTTGAAACGAGCAGAGTGACCATTATTAAAGCACTCAATTTATTATCTATAGAAGGCCTCATTTATAGCAAACAAGGCTCTGGAACATTTGTAAGAAAAAATGCCTTGCAAATGTCTCAGCTTGATGCAAAAGCTGATGAATACATAGGATTAACAGAGCAAATAAAAGGGAATGGCAAAATTTCGAGTGTCATTATCTCCTTCAATGTCCGGTTTCCAAACGAGGATGAAGCAGAAAAACTAATGATTTCGAAGAACCAGCCTATTTATGATATCGTTCGCTTCAGACTGTTAAACGATGAACCATTTTTAATGGAGCATACGATTATGCCTGTACATGTAATCCCAGACATTACAGAAGAAATTTTACAAAAATCGATCTATCATTATATAAAAAATCATCTCAAGTTTAAAATCCTCGGAGCAAATAGGCGCATCCGCGCAGACCAGCCAGATGAACTTGATAAACAATATTTACAATGCACAGAACGTGATCCGGTTTTAGAAGTAATTCAAGTCGTGTATTTGGACAACGGCGTCCCATTTGAATACTCCCGTACTCGGCATCGTTATGATATGGGAGATATATTAGTGGTCGATATGAAGTATAAAAATTAACAAGCTGAAACTCTTATAAAAAAACAGAGCACATATCCTGTGCCCTGTTTTTTCCTTTTAAGAGAGTTTTCTTTTATATATCGCCCCAATTCAGATTGCTGGTATTAAGATTAAGCTATCCAGTCCATTAACTTCGCTTTGGAATGCATAAACAGGCTGGTAATAACCCTTTGAATCTAATTGATACATTAATTTTACATCACTATAGAAATTTAATGCTTGTAAAAAAACTTCTCATTAGGTTAAGTACAACTTTGTTCGTCTATTCTTTCGCTTGTTTTTTTGAGTTTTTTTTATATCTTCTCTCTGCAAAAAATAAAATGAAGCCGGCCACGATTGATAAAGTATAAAGAATCCCATAGATTAGTTTGTTTTTCATTTACGATTTCCTCCTTTATCGTTTTAATTTTCTTTCAATAAAAAAGAAAAATTTATAGGTTTATGATTTTAGTATAAGTTAGTTTTAAACAAAAAAAATCGTACATAAGGGCATAACCACATGTACGATTAGGCAAATTTTATTGAAAGTATCCTCTTTCTATCGCGACTGCTACAGCCTCTGTTCTGGAGTTAACCCCCATTTTATTAAATATGTTTGTAAGATGTGCCTTTACTGTTCGTTCTGAAATTCCAATATCAAACGCAATATCTTTATTTCGATAACCCTTTGCCGCTGCTTTCAGGATAAACAGTTCCTTTTCGGTAAGATTCGTTGTATTGTTGGATAAAGAAACTTCATTTGCTGTTTTTGCTTTTAGCACTCTTTCTAATATTTCGGGCTGTAGCAAGGTTTCCCCTCTTACTGCAGTTTCAATGGAACGGAATAAATTGTCTCTACTAGTATCCTTTAATAAATATCCCTTAGCACCTAATTCTAACCCTTTTATCATCCATTCGTCTTCATTATAAGTAGTTAAAATAATGATTGGAATATTCACCCTTAGCTCATTTAACTTGGTTATCGTGTCCAATCCATTAAGGACAGGCATATTTAAATCCATCAGTATGACATCTGGTTTCTTAACTTTCAGAATGTCTAATGCTTGGATTCCATTTTCAGCCTCACCAATTACTTGAAATTTATCGTTCGTTTCCAAGATTAACTTAAGGCCTTCTCTAACAACTAAATGATCGTCTACGATAAGTACATTATATGCTTCCATAAGCTTCCCCTTTTATTGGTACTTTCAATATTATTTCTGTTCCTATTCCGATATCTGAATTAATTTGTATTTCTCCACCTATTAGGCGTGCCCTTTCAAATAGTCCGATAAGGCCATATCTTCCAGCATGTTTACCAATGGATTTCTTCTTAAATCCAATCCCATTATCACTGATTTTGATTACTATCTCACTGTTAATTATTTTTATTTCCATTTTTACTTTTTCAGCATTGGCATGCTTCTTAATATTAGCTAAGCATTCACTAATAATATAAAGACAATTCTCCCTGACTAAATATGGGATATTAACAATTGGTTGTTCTAATAACTCCACATTAATCCTCGTCTCTTGTTTAAATACTTCCAGCTGTTCTAAGACTTGCTTATTAAAACTATTTTTTTCAACTGGTACTGATCGCAAATCATCAATGACTGTTCTAGATTTCCGTAAGGTTTCTCTAGCTTGTGCCATTGAATGCTGAATTATTTCATGTGATCTCTCTGTATTTCCATTTTGCAAATGCGAATCTACAGCTTCTAATTGCATAATTATACCTGCTAACCCTTGTGCTAACGTATCATGTAAATCCCTTGCCATTCTTTGCCTCTCATTAGCTAAGGTTAACTCTTCGACTCGCTTATGCACTAGTTCCAGGTCTTTTAGATAGTATGCCATTCTTATTCTGGCATTAACTTGCCGATTGTACATGACGGAATAAAATACTACTAAGGTTAAATTAAAAAAGAAAACCAGTATGAAAATCGGTAATTCACTTGAACCATAATTGAGCCATATGGCATTACAGTAAACTGCATATATTGCTATAAAAGCAATAAGCACTTTTTTCCAGCTATTAAAAATGGTTATACTTTGGGCGATTAACATTGGTAAAATTCCAACTAATAAAATCGGTATCCTAGTATGTAAGAAAAAAGACGATAAAAATAATAAAGAAATTTGCAGTATTATATAGAACCAGCTTTGTTTTTTCGACAGTTGTAATGAAACAGACAAATAGTACAGAAAAAAGTGAATGGCAGAAAATAAAGTTAATAGTACTATATCGTGTACTGTAGCATTTTCATATATCTGAATCGCAATTGCTACTACATATACTAGAACTATCCAAACCATATATGCAATCTTTGACAGTCCTATACCCTCTAATCTGTCATTAAAAGTAGTATTATCCATGAGCTAATTACCTCTTTCTATGAATGAACAACACATCTCATACGTTTATTATAGAAGTATCTACAACATATTCCTCTATTCTACTGCATTTGTACTAAAAGAAACAGCAGACTTGCGACTGCTGTTATCTCTTTATTATTTGACAGGATGTTCATAAAATACCTCTGTATTCTGAGGCTTTATAAGTCCATGTCCTTCTATATCCACATTTGGAATTCCTTTATTTAGCCACTTTGGCAAATACCACGCCTTATGCCCCATTAGTTTCATAATACTTGGAACAATTGTCATTCTAACTATAAAAGCATCAAATATAACGCCAAAGGTCATTGCTAATCCCATGGATTTGATCGTCTCCTCGCCAGAGAATATAAATCCCGCAAAAACAAATATCATGATGAGCCCAGCTGCGGTTACAACAGGACCACTATGCTTTAACCCTGCTTGGATTGCTTGAACCGGATTTTTTGTCAGTACATATTCTTCTCTCATCCGACTGACAAGGAATACTTGATAATCCATGGCTAGACCAAATAGTATACCTATTGATAAGATTGGCAAAAAGGCTAGTATTGGTCCTTCCTGAGGAATACTAAATAAATCGATCATATTTCCATCTTGTAAAATAAACACTGATAATCCTAATGTAGAAAACATCGTTAACAAGAAGCCTAATACAGCAACAATTGGAACTAACAAAGAACGGAAAACAATTGTTAGTAGTACAAACGCGAATCCAACTATTAATACGGCAAATATAGGTATTGCATCATTAAGACGATCTGAAATATCGATATTTACAGCTGTAGAACCAGTAACCAATAATTTAATATTCTTATCCGATAAGTCACGGACCTCTTGAACTAAATCTTTTGTGGCTGCATCATTAGGACCCGTTTTTGGGGTAACCGTAATAATTGCGTATTCTCCTTTTTCGTTAGGCATTGCTGGAGAAACACTTGATACATTGTCAAGCTGCTCGATATCTTTTACAGCTTTCTCTATTGTATTTTCCTTCTGTTTATCATCGACATTTGATGCATCTGCAACAATTGTTAGTTGGCCATTAAATCCTGATCCAAATCCTTGAGCTAATAAATCATAGGAACGACGTTCAGGTGTATCATGTCCTTTCATTCCGTCATTAGGCAGTCCTAATTCCATATGAAGAGAAGGAATGCTGATAAATAAAAGCATTAGAATACCAATTAAACTTAATTTTATCGGGTGCTTTGTTACCAATATTCCCCAGAAGTTACTATCTGCACTTTGTTTCCTCTGATTTTTCACTTTTTGATTTTTCGGAGCCATTCGCTTTCCAACCATAGATAATACCGATGGAACAAGCGTAATAGATACCAATACTGCCATAAGAACACTTAGTCCTGCTGTTAAGCCCATTGCAGACATAAAGGGAATGCCAACTACTGTCAGTCCACAAAGAGCAACGATAACCGTTAGCCCTGCAAATACTACTGCACTTCCTGCTGTTCCTGTTGCCCTTGCGATTGATTCAATCTTTGAGATGCCTTCCCCCAAAAATTGTCGATGCTTCGTAAAAATAAACAAAGCGTAATCTATTCCAACTGCAATTCCAATCATACCAGCTAAGGAGAGACTGACAGACGCTATATCGAAAATCTTTGTTGCCATCATGGTCAATCCAACACTAACACCTAACCCTAACAACGCTGTTAGTATAGGTAAGCCTGCTAGTAAGAAAGACGCAAAAGTAACTGCCAATACTACAAAAGCCAAGGCAATACCGACAACCTCAGAAACTCCACCTATTTGCATTTCAGACCCTTTTACATCACCAGTTAATTCCGTTTGTATTCCATTGTCTTTAGAAAAGGCAATACTCTCCTCGAGATGCTTATAGGAAGCATTTGATATATCATCCGCACCTTGATTATAAGTGATATCTGCATATGCTATCTTCTCATTTTCAGAGATTGTCCCCATATCGAAAGGATTGGTGATTGTCTTAACAGTCTTATCCTCTTTAATTATTTCTAATGTTGTTAATATGTTTTTTTGAGTTGATTCAGAAGTTACCTTATCACCGTCTTCGGTTCCAAATATAACACGAATTTTTCCATTATCAGGACCTTGCGGAAATTCGGCCTTTATTACAGTTAAGGCCTTTTCAGAAGGAGTATCAGGTATAGACATATCCTCAGAAAAAACAGGCTTCATTCCAATAGCAATAGCCATTGCACCGACTAAAAATAGAACCCATAATAACAGAACCTTTATTTTATTTATTGCAGACCATTTTCCTATTTTATATAATAGTTTCGACATAAATTTCTCCTTTCAATTAACTACTAGCTAATCATAAAGAAGATTTAAGCAAAAAAAATCGTCCAAAAGGGCAAGAAGTACATGTACTTTAGGGCAAACATTTTATGAAAAAGAAATCATTAATGTAAATATGTTAGGGTTTCTACAAACTCAACACTAAAAAGGACTTCAGAATATAAACCAAATAGTCCTTTTCTGATGAATTCGTAAAGTTATCCCTTTTGCCAGACGTAAAGATTCTACCCTTCCCTGTCTATAAAACGCAGGTATTATTCACATGGTTAAAGATACAAAGTCAAGCTATTCAGTTGAAAATTTTTAAGGACTTGTTAATGCCTGTTCTTTTTCATTCTTTCAATTAGATACTGTGCTCCGTACAATAGATAGGCTTTATAATGTATGTAAATAAAAAATTGAAAATAATTTATGCGGGTTAATTTTAAAATTTTCAGAAGTTTAAGCAAGGGCATTAACCCAAAAGCAAAGATTACATTTGCGACAAGATTAAGTAATAAAAATTTTTTGAAATTCCCATACGAGTATTTCAAAAAATAAAGTGACATAGGAATATAGGGTCCTATATCAAATGGAAGTTCATCTCTAATAAAAGCGGTTTTTTTATCATAAAATTCCCACCATCTTCTTTTATGAGCATATAGATGGTTTAATATTTCAAAAATGGCTATTAAGACACTAGCTAAAGAATAACGTTTCAAACTCTTTTTACCTATGAATAGCGCTCCTATCCAAGGAATTATTATTAGTATAAAATTAAATACTTTATGCCTGGTAGTAGCCATATTTCACCATTCCTTACTTATTTAAATTCTTTTTTAATATAACCAAGTTGTAGATAAAAATGTAATTTTCAATGGACCTCCGCTTTCCTAACAGCTACTTAAGAAAAGGTTTTTTTGTAGGTTTACACTTCATTTAGATTAAAACGCTTAAAGTGATTTGACTTTTATATGTATATATAAAAAAAGACACTCTTTTGAGTGTCTTAGAGTGTCAGCTTCTTTAATTTAGTTTAAGAAACAACGGAAATTCCAGCTCTTCTATCATTAAAATCATGATTAATAATTTCAACTAATTTAAATTCTTTGTTCTCATATTCGAATTTTAAAATGCAGCAATTCCCAATTTTCGCCTCTTGAGTAATAGTGCTAGTATGCTCCCAATATCTCATAAAGTTTCTGCAGGATGCTCCATGTGATACAGCTAATACTACTTCATTATCTTCTTCCATTATTTTTTGACAAGTTGCATTCATTCTTAGCTGTACTTCTTTTTGATCTTCGCCTCCATACTTAACAAAAAAATCATTATAAGGAAGTGGTGGGTTTAAATCTTCACTTTCTCCTTCAAATGTCCCAAAATTCCATTCCTTTAATCCTTTCAGTCTTGTATATGGAATTTTTGTTACAACTTCTAAAGTGTCACTCGTTCTTTCTGACGTAGAACAATAAGCTTGATCAAAGATAATATGCTGATCATTAAAGTAATTTGCGGCAGCCTCTGCTTGTTTTATTCCCAATTCCGTAAGTGGAGAATCACACCAGCCTTGAATTTTTCTTCTTTTATTAAATAATGTTTGTCCATGTCTCATTAAATATAATGTCTTTTTCATGTATATCCACCTCTCCGAAGTCTAAAAACAATTAATAAAAAAGAAAAACACTTAAGCATACTTTGTTTAAAATTCCTTACTCCCATTATCCAACATATTCAAAAAAAGCGTTATCATAATAATCTTAAATCCTTGCCTAATGCTCTCAAATAATAACTTATTTCTAAAAAACTGTGGCAAATAAAAAAGAGGCTGGAACAAAACAAAAGATAACCTTTCTAAACACCAATAATAATATTACATACAAATTTAAAAAATGATGCTTGTGGCTGACTAAATAGAATATAGAGTTGAAGTTAGTTCGTTTCATTGCGCTGCACTAACATTTCTAATTATTGTATCAAAACTAAAAACAAAAAAACCGAACTTATTAATCAATAGCTGATTAATGAGATCGGTTTTTACGGAGATTCACATACTTATTTCCCAGACTCTTATTAAAAACAATAAATTTAAACACTGGGAAGCAAGCCGACATTATTTATCCTATAATGATGCGCTCTTTTGGATAGTGAAAAGGCTGTTTCATTGGTTTCCCTCCCATAAAGAACAAGAAGGTAAACATTCCGATTTTTCCTATAAACATTAAAATCATGATGACACTCTTGCCAATAATACTCAAATCTGGTGTAATTCCAAGCGACAGGCCAACTGTACCAAACGCAGAGGAAACTTCAAATAATATCTCCATTAAGGAAAAGGCTGTTTCGAAATAGGCCAGTATGAATACTGCCATAATACAAAGTATCATCCCTGTTGTGAATACGATGAATGACTTGATGATATCCTCTTCCTCAATCTCTCTTTTGAATATTTTTATGGTTCTATTGCCCTTCGAATAATTATAAATGGTTAACAGCATCACAGCAAACGTCGTAGTTCTTATCCCACCACCAGCACTGCTTGGAGATGCCCCTATGAACATAAAAATACAAAGTAATAAAATGGTTGGTACGGATAGCTCGTTTACATCGCTAATCGCCATTCCGCCAGTACGTGAAGATATGGAGTAAAACAAGGAATGAAAAAAGGACTGATGCCAATTCTTGTTTGCAAAGAAATGACTGTACTCAAACAAATAGATGAAAACTACTCCAATTACAATCAGAATGAAAAAAGTTGCAGTTGTAACTTTAGTGAACAAGGAGAACTGGAATGTACTCCTTCGCTTATGCCTGAACCACTGAATGAGCTCTATTAATACTGGAAATCCAAGTGATCCGATAATAAAGAGTACTATATTAATGAGTATGACAAAATAATCATCAGCGAACGGAATTAGTGATTTTCCCGTAATATCAAAACCAGCATTTGTCGTTGCAGCTACAGAGGCGAAAAAACCTTGTAAATAAGCCTCTTGCCATGTGGAAAAATACTTTAAAAAATAGGTGCCGAATACAACAGCCCCACATAGCTCAACAATGACAAAAACATAGAAAATCATTCGTATGAGCCGAACAATTCCAGAAAAAGTCGGGCTGTTTTGTTCTGTCGTCATAAGTATCCTTGCTCTAAGTCCTATCCTTTTTCCAGATAAAAGCCAAAGAATTGTACCGAAAGCCATCACTCCAATACCACCAAATTGGAGGATGATGGCAAAAATAAACGTACCCGGAACACTAAGGAGCTGACTCACATCTACCGTAGATAATCCTGTAACAGTTACCGCACTGATAGAAATGAATACCGCATCAATAAATGCAAGCTCTGTATTTCCTTTTTGGGTGATGGGCAGCAGCAATAAAATGGTTGAAACCATCACAGCTACTAAATAATAAAATACAATTAACTGAGCTGCAGATAGTCGTTTTGTGAAAATCTTTATTTTACTATTCATTTTTCTCCAACTTCTTTATGTTTTGTACATATATTTTGTCCGTTAAAAAAGATAATAAACGAAACAGGGTGTGAGATTAGGAAGGTTTTCTTTTTTATTCCTTTTTAATATAGCATTTTCCACTCAGTCGAATTTATCCAAATGTGAAACAGGTTATTAATCCTATAGGTATTCTTCACTTGAACAGTTACCTAATAAGTAACCTGCTTGTTCAATAAAAATGTAACATACTTCTTCATCTGAATTTTTGAACATTCCGAAAAAGTCCGATATTACTACGCGATTCATGGTCTTAATTGACTAAATTCTATGACATTTTTGTGTATTAAAATCTGTGGTAATCTCTCTTTCTTTCCAAACATGCAGAAACGAGAAAGGATGCAGTTAATAAAAAATCTAACCCCTTCTCTAGATTTTTTTATAAAGTTTTTGTAAGTCACTCTGTAATCGTAATAAATAATCTTTAATCAAACAGTTTAAAAAAATTATGTAATTTATAACTTATATTCAGCTGTCATTAGTTTCTCTCAGGGTTTTTATTATGAATAGGTTGCTGACCAACTAAAAGCCCTGGAAGTGTATGTCGGTATTCTTTTGGTGTACATAATGTTTTTTTAATGAAGTTCCGATTAAATGAGCGTATGTTTTCATATCCACAAAGATAAGCAATCTCCGTTATATTTTTTTCTGTTGTTCTGAGCAGATGGCACCCATAGCTAATACGTGTATCATTTAAAAACTCGGTGAAAGATGTTTTAACATGGGCATTAAAATATTTGGAAAGGTAATTATAACTATATCCAAGTTTAACGGCTATACTTTGTAAAGTAATAGGTTCTGTAAAATGTTCCTGTATGTAGGTTAGCAGGGTGTGAAGTAACGCTGAGTCTTTTTTTTCGGTTTTAATGAGGGTCGTTTGTGCCATTAGCTCGGCTAATAATAAGTAAAGACTCGCTTTTTGTTCTAAAAGGTTGAAGTCATCTTTAAAGAGTGTTTTGGAAACGAGCATTTTTGCCTGTACAGATAGGTCGAAAACGGGGTTTTCAAGGGAACGATTTTCTATCATGCTTTGGAAGGTCGTTACATAATCGGGTGAAAAGATACATATTTTGGCTCTGGATTGTGATACTGTCGCAATGGAATGAATTTCATTCGGTAAAATTAGTAAATATTGTCCAGTATGTAAATGAAAGTTTTTTTGTTCAATCATGACGTCCATTTTTCCACCAACGACAAAGATTAATTCAAAACAACGATGAAGATGGCTTGGAAAGTTTAAATTGGTAGAATCATAGTTTGAAATGAAATCAAAATGGTGGGATTCATATAATAACATGAAAGATTCACCCTTTCCTAATAGGATAATTTTTGTCTAGGATTATATAAGTTTTATCTTGTTGTGTCAAACGAAAAAGTGATACATTTACCAATAATAGACATACATTTAATAAGATTTGTCTATTTCTCGCGGGTATCCCCCCTATTCACTGCTGTGACAATTCGTATCACCGCTTTTTCTTAATGCTCTAAGATTGGAAGAGCGGGAATGATTTGTTTATCATTCTATATCTTTCCTAGTCTAACATTATCAAAGGAGATAACTATGGAGAAAATTAGAATTGGAATGGTTGGTTATAAATTTATGGGGAAGGCACACAGTCATGCATACCAGGATCTTCCCATGTTCTTCCCGGATATTATTCATCCTGAAATGAAGGTCATATGCGGTCGTGATGAAAAAGGTGTCTCTCTTGCCGCCAAACAATTTGGCTGGCAAGAATATACAACTGACTGGAAGTCCTTATTAGAAAGAGACGATATTGATTTAATCGATATCAATGCACCAAGTGATGTACATAAAGAAATAACAATAGCTGCAGCAAAAGCAGGCAAGCATGTTTTTTGCGAAAAACCGTTAGCGCTTACATTATCAGACTCTAGAGAAATGCTTGAAGTGGTTGAGGCTGCTGGGGTAAAACATTTGGTTGGCTTTAACTATCGCTTTGCTCCTGCTGTTATGCTGGCAAAAAAGCTGCTGGAAGAAGCTAGACTTGGTGATATTTATCATTTCAGGGCCTGTTTTTTACAGGATTGGCTTGTCGATCCTAACTTTCCCCTTGCCTGGAGATTACAGAAAGAAGTTGCCGGTTCAGGTTCACACGGAGACCTCGGAGCTCATTTGATTGATTTGGCCCATTACCTTATTGGTGATATGGAAGAAGTAATTGGTATGAGTGAAACCTTTATTAAAGAGCGGCCAATTCCTTCCCAAATGTCCGGTTTAACTGCAAAAGGCAGCAGTCGTGATGAGAAAGCTCCTGTAACAGTGGATGATGCTACCCTCTTCCTAGCTCGTTTTGCAAATGGGGCATTAGGAAGCTTTGAAGCTACACGTTATGCTGCAGGTCATCGCTGTACAAATTCATTTGAAATCAATGGAAGTAAAGGCAGTGTTATTTTTGACTTTGAGCGAATGAATGAACTGCAGGTTTATTTTACTGCTGATAAAGAGGATGTACAGGGATTTCGCCGAGTGTTAGCGACTGATTCAAGCCATGCTTTCGCTCAAAATTGGTGGCCCCCGGGACATACGATTGGCTATGAACACACGTTTATTCACGAAGTAGTAGAACTTATGGAGTCTTTTCGCGAGAATCGTCAGCCTGTTCCGAACTTCCGTGATGGCGTAAAGTGTCAAGAAGTTTTAGAAGCGGTTGATTTATCGATTGAGAAACGTCAATGGATTCGGATTTCTGATGTTTAAAATACATTATGGAAGTGTGGGTTGAGTTATGAAGAAATCAGCTTTAATTGTTTGGGGCGGATGGGATGGCCATCAGCCTGAACAAGTAGCAGACATTTTTAAAAAAATTCTTGAAGAAGAAAACTTCCAAGTAGAGGTTTCCAATTCACTAGACTCTTATGCAGATAAAGAAAGGTTAATGTCATTTGACTTGATTGTTCCTAACTGGACAATGGGGCAAATTGAAAGAAAGTACGTCTTAAATATCTCTGAAGCAGTGGCAGCAGGTGTCGGTTTAGCTGGCTGTCATGGTGGAATGTGTGACTCTTTCCGTAACAATGTTGACTGGCAGTTTATGACCGGAGGAAATTGGGTCGCTCATCCTGGCAATGACGGGGTGGAATATACTGTTAACTTTAAACACTCCTCCAGCCCGCTATTAAAAGGTATTTCTGATTTTAAAATTGCAAGTGAGCAATATTATCTTCATTATGATCCGGCAGTAGAAGTATTAGCAACTACGCGTTTCCCAGTGTTTGATGGTCCTCATTCTGCAAACAAAGCAGTCGATATGCCAGTTGTCTGGACAAAACGCTGGGGACACGGAAATGTATTTTATAATTCATTAGGTCACCAGGCAAATATTGTGGCAATGCCGGAAATCTCTCTTATTATGCGGCGAGGGTTTTTATGGGCCGCTTCTGGGAAGGCACAGGCCGAGAATTCAGCTGTAAATACGAGCTACAAAAATGTACGTACCTATACTGGTATGGGAGACAGCCAATAAAAAATCTTTAAACTGAATTTGGAGGAGTCTTATGAAAAAACTTAAAGTTGGCATCATTGGATGTGGAGTTATTAGTTCTATTTACATGGAAAACTGTGCAAAATTCCCCCATCTTGAAGTTGTGGCCTGTGCTGATTTAGATATACAGAGGGCTCATTCTCAAGCTGAAAAGTATAATATTCCTACAGCTTGTTCAGTAGAGGAGCTCCTGAATGATCAGGAAATTGAACTGGTAATTAATTTAACCATACCAAAAGCACATGCCTCTGTTTGTATACAAGCGCTTGAAGCAGGAAAGCATGTATATACGGAAAAACCACTGGCCGTTACGCGCGAAGAAGGCAGACAAATTTTAGAAACAGCAAAAAAACGAAATCTCCTTGTTGGCAGTGCGCCTGACACCTTCTTAGGTGCTGGTATTCAAACGGCGATTCATTTAATAGAGCAAGGTGAAATTGGTGTACCTATTGGAGCATCTGCTTTTATGATTTGCCGTGGTCATGAACATTGGCATCCTGACCCAGCCTTTTATTATGATATCGGCGGTGGGCCAATGTTTGATATGGGACCATACTACTTAACAGCCTTGGTTGCTCTATTAGGCCCAATTAAGCGAATTTCAGGTTTCACTCGAATCAGCTATCCTGAAAGAACGGTGCTTAGCACACCAAAAGCAGGCACTAAAATCGATGTGAAAATTCCAACTCATATCGCAGGAGTGATTGATTTTTCTTCAGGAGTAATTGGAAACATTACTACGAGCTTTGATGCATTTGGCGGTACATCCCTTCCACCTATTGAAATATACGGAAGTGAAGGAACATTACTAGTTCCTGATCCAAACACCTTTGGCGGACCTGTTAAGCTTAGAAAACGTGACGAAAATGAATTTAAAGAGGTACCACTTGAATACGGTCACGCTCAAAACAGTAGAGGACTTGGTGTCGCAGATATGGCTAAAGCAATTATTGAAGGCAGTCACTTCCGAGCAAATGGCAGGTTAGCCTATCATGTGTTAGAAGCAATGCATGGTTTCCATGATTCCTCAGATAGCGGCAGACATTATATGATGGAAAGTACCTGTGACAGACCTGAACCAGTCTCCATCAAAGTCCAGAAGTAACGATGGTTTAAAGATTGAATATTTACAAGGGCTGCCTTTTTAAACTGGTAGCCCTTTTTTTGCGTATTTAAATTGATTTCAGGTGACACTGTCTCTATTGAAAGCATAGCCTAGGTAAAAGTCCTATTGACAATTACATTATCAATATGAGAATATAATCACACAGATAACGTTAGGAGGTTTAATGTCAATTGGATATTAGTATTAAGGAAGTAATGGACTGCATAGTTAACCCTGTTAAAAGTCAAATCATTCTTTTAATCCAAGAAAAAGGGGAATGCACAGCCAAAGAATTATTATCATTACAAAACGATATTCCACAAGCTACACTCTATCGCACATTAACTCGGTTGGTAGATAGCGGTATTCTAAAGATTGTTTCTGTAAATAAGATTCGCGCAGTATCTGAGAAAGTTTACGCATTAAATGAGAGCTTTTTACATGTAAACCAGGCTATCATTGAGCAAAATGATGGTGAAGCATACTTTAAAATGTTTACAAACTTTGTGATTTTATTGATGAAAGAGTTTCAAAATTATGCTGAGAAACCTTCTATAGATATTGACAAAGATAAATCAGGTTTCAGTGCAGTGCCCATCTATGCTACTGGTGAAGAATTGTTAGAAATCGGAAATAAATTCAAAGAAATAATTGCACCTTATCAAACACGAAATACATCAATTAAGGAACAAAATATGCGCATTCTTGCAACAATTATTACACCCCCTAACGATAAACAAATGTGAGGTGATTGGTTTGAAGATAAAGATTAAAAGGAGAAATCTGCGTATGTTAGTCATTAGTCTAGTTGGAATAGTGGTATTTTGTGTAGGAATTATAGCCTTACGATTGGTATATTTATCGAGTGCCACAAATGGCAATCCAATTGCCAAATATAATAACGCTAAAAGCGCACTTCTTGTATTAGATGTTCAAAATGATACCTTAGGAATACCTGAATACGGCAACACGCAACCGTTAATCGCTAACATCAATACAGCTATTGAATACGCCAATGCCAATAACATAGAGATTATTTATACTAAGCAAGAGTTTACGGTAAATCCTTTGAATACATTGATTTCTGGTGGTATGTTTCAGGCAGATAGTAAGGGAGCTGACTTATATAATGAATTATCCATTCTATCGGACAACATTTTTAGTAAGCTTCGCACTGATGCTTTTTCACTCGGAAATTTTGAAAATCACCTCATAAGAAATGAAATTAATACCCTTTACATCGTTGGCGCAGATGCCAGTGCCTGTGTTTACAAAACCGCTTTGGGTGGTAAAAACCGGGGTTATCGAGTTATTATTATAGAGGATTCAATCTTTTCAATAAAAAAGGAAATGTTGAATTCAATGATTAATAAATATCAAACTAAAGGAATCGAGATAACTACTATTAAGGACTTTATACATACACAAGCTATCAATTAGTGATAATATTAGGGGATTCATCCTAATCAACATAGAACGAACTGGGCTACTCATTTATTGGACAATGGATCTCCTAAAGCATAGTTACTAATTGACCTATCCTGCAAAGTTTATACCAAGCTATAAAGTAGTATTTCACCTTACTAGATTCACGCTCCATTTACTTTAATTATTTATTCCACTTTTCCCACACCTTAGTTATTCTTTCTTCGTTTACTTGTAATCTACTACCAACATGGAGATTAGCATTCGGCTTATCATCTTATGCATATAAAATAAGCTCGTTCTCCTCTAGAAACCAATATATTATCAGGGAACCATCCCAAATCCCTAATATATATGTGTAAAGCAATTTCTAGTTGAATAACAATAAATATGAAGAAATCAATAAATTACTTACAATACTTATAGGAAAATGTGAAGATTAAGATCTTAAGTCCCACTCGTTCAAGTATCACAATAATCACCAAATCCGATTCAATAGTCCTAAAAGAGGTATCTAAATAAATTCTCTGTATTAACTACTTTTTGATTAAGGATTTCCCTTATTGTTGTTAATAACTTTCACAATTAAGCTTTAATAGTAATTACCAATATAGAATTAGCTTAACTAATTCAGGCTTTCTATAATACCTATTTAATTTCCTCAGCCAACTCCAAAATAATTCCCTCTGGGCCACGAACGTAGCATAACTTATAACTTTCTTCATATTGCTGTATCTCACTAAAGATATAAGTGCCTTTTGTCTTCAATTTGAAAATAAGTGCTTCAATATCTTCGACAGCAAAAGCAATATGGCGGATACCAAGTGTGTTTGCTAATGGTTGCTGAATATCTTCATCTGAAGGAGAATGAAATTTGATTAGCTCTAGCCACGTCTGACCGTCTGCCGCTCCCATTCCAACACACGCTACTTTCACATCATCAAGGCCAACTGCATATCCCATCAAATCTCCTTCCATCTCCCACTCCCCTTTCACCTCAAGTCCAAAATCGCGAAAAAATCCTTTCGCTGCTGTAAGATCATTAACGATTACACCAATGTGATCTATTCTTTTAATTTTCATTTCCCTTAACTCCTGTGTAATTATTTAGTTAAAACCGTTTCTTTGTGTCCTCTATTCAATGTTGTCCTTAGCAATTCCTTCCTGCCCTTCATTACTATGATTATTCTAAAAGGCGGAACAATGTTTTTATAAGAAGCTGGACTGAAAATATCGCGGATTAAACCCTAAAGTAATGGCAATTCCCTCAAGTAAAGTGGATTTTCCCATTCCATTTTCACCAATAATATAAGTAACATTAGGATGAAGCTTTAATTCTTTTAAGTTCTGAATAACTGGCAAATTAAGTGGAAACATGTCATAGGTTAAAATTTGGTCTCTTTTAAGACTTACAGACCTAATGTACTGAGAATCTTGCTTTAACATCTTCAATGAAACAACCACCTCATATTTTAAAAGTAAAAACTATCTTAATTCAGTCAAATCGCTTAAATTCCATCAAGTATCCTTATTTTACCATGAATTCTTTTTTTCTTTACTGCCACATTGAATGGGAGGAAATGCCACCACGTATTACCAATACAAAAAATCATCCTTTTTAGTTTTACAGTTATCTCTGTTGTAAAGTACATTACTTAACAATCCTTTGAGATAACAATTATTAACATGTAATCAATACAAGAATTTAATTAGTCTGAAGAACGCTTACTCTGCTATTGCCTTTATATAGTTGTCTCCGCCTCTAATTGCGATTGCATCTGAGATATTAACACCCTTTATTGCCCATAGAGCTGTTCCTTTCCTATAAAAATTCGAATACTTATCAGGGGTATTCATCATCTCTTCAGTTGAAAAATTTTGAATTTCACCGATTTTTTCTTTTATCATATCAACATTAATATTTGTTATTGTGTAAATTTGGAAGGAGCAATGCCTTTACTTTAAGTCAATCGTATCCATATGAAATATTCCATCTTTCTTCCATGTAACAACAACTTTGTACAAATGTCCCTTTATTGGTGCATCTCCTAATAGAAACTCAGTAGAGAATGGGTGAAATGTTGTAACAGAACCGTCTATATCTCTTCCCTCATTAAATATATCTGTATCTGCAATTGTCTTGCCATTATCCTTGAATTCCAATTTCTCCACTTCAACTTCTTGTTTATCTAACTGCTTAATTCTTCCCTGCCATCCACTTGGCTCACTTGGATCAAGATTCTTTTTATATGTGTATTTCCACATACCATTTTCAGACTTCCCAGAAATAGAAATACTAGAAGTATAGGCATACACCGCTGAAAGAAGAAGGATAAGTGAAACAATAACCGTAATTACATATTTCTTTTTTCCCACGTAATGATCCTCCCTTCTACTTCAATGATTAAAAATATGCATTGCAAAGGAAAAATTCAATTTTCAATTTCCTCTATATCGTTAGACTGTATTTTTTTAAAAAAGTTACCACTTTTATCCACTTATGTAACTAGTAAGTTTCCAAAGTTACCTTCCCTCTATATAGGAAAGGAGGACAGAAGATCCTTTAAGAAAATTTATATACAAAAGTAAAATCTTTAATTTATGAAAATGGATTATTAGGAGTAATCCATTCTCAACACGTTCGATTTTTTAGATTAACATATTATTGATTTAGACGTTTATCTTTACTTAAAGTGATTATTGTTAAAATAAAAAAATGTCTCATTTGTAATAAGACATTTTTCAGTACGTAATATTTCTAATTTAAATAACGATTTAACACTTTTGTCCTAGCCTCTTCCATTTAGTGACTTGTTTTTTATAGCCTAGGGAAAGTAAAAGGTGCGATATTCTCGCACCTTCGTGAATTTATTTCATTTGGTATTACATGTTTGACGGCTCTTAAATTGTTCAGCCAAATTTCCAACTATGTATATCTGTTAAATGGTTTTCATTCTAAAGGTAAAACCAATCTTTAAAATTCTTCTGTTTCTTCAATAATCCACTGTTTCTTATTAAGTGAACAAATTATTAATGCGGTCTCAAATAATTCATCCTTTTACTTTACTTCCTTTTCCAAACAATTTCCCTTTATAATTCTTCAACTGCAGGTCCCAGGTTATCAAGGTCCTGTAAAATATTGATAATTATAAGGAATTTATAATCCTTACCGAACTTGCCTAGTTTAACCACTTGATGAACTTCAACCACATCATTTGTATATTGCTTAACTGAATCACAAATTTCATACAATAATTGTGCAAAGTCCGTTTTTTCCCAATTTCTAATATCCAAGGGTACATATTGCTGTATTTTATTTATATTCATTTTTACCTCCTAATTTTCGATATTTATATTCCTAAATTATCCAATCTCTCCCTTTATTCTAGATTAGTTTGAATTTCCCTTCTTTTCTATCTCAACAACATGCTAATAACTGAAACTGATTAATTGAGCCTATTCATTCTGACAGTCAGCTATAAGAATATTTGTTTATTCCTTTTGTAATTGATCCAAATGAGGGACATTACCTATTGAGTAAAGACTATATAGAAATCTATTTATTGAACAAACATACTCATTTATTTTAAAATAAATCACAAGGTTGATATGACCCACTACTCTTAGAGTTCATCTCAGTGGCTTAGTCGCCTTACTATTAGCCAGAAAATGGGCTACTATATATATTATTATAAATACAGGAAAGGAAAATATCGGATTCCACCCTGGGTATTTTGTATACCCTAATTTTAAAAAGAGAGGTTCTGCTAAAAAAGCTGTCATACTAGCATAAATTACTGCTTTGATTAGCACATTTGCCTTGGCTTTTATTTGGAGAAAAAACATTATTGTTACTGGCATTAATGCAAAATCCCATGGAATATAATCTGGCATTAGAGGAACTAATTTATTATAATATCTCCATAAACCCAGTGTTACCCCCACATAGTCTAACCAAGTGGAAATGAACATCGCCCAAAGTCCAGCTAATAACAGCCTAGCGCTGCTCTCCTTGTTTCTAAAGATAAGCCATATTATCCAAGGAATGATCGTCATAAATAACGAAGTCCACCATCCAAAGGAAAATAAAATATGATCTGCCCAAATGTCTTGTAAATGTGAATGGGCTTCATCTAGTAATACGTATTGTTCATCAATTAATCTTTTTATGTTTTCTGGGGGACTAAACTTCATACAAATTTTGTCCTCTCGTCTAAAATATTTCTCCTATTTTCCCCTTTAGGAATATATCTATTCCATTCATTTCAGAGCGCAAATACAAATAATTGCCTATATATTGCCCATCTGTTACTCAAACGAGAAGTACAAAATGCAAACTAACCATCGCCGGTTGTGACATTAGTTAACCGTTAAAATAACTGCTTACTTATAGGAATTATATCCAAACTAAATTCTTACTTAGAAGTTTCTTGCCCATAAAAAAAAGCTGCCATAAGCAGCCTTCTTTTATATCAACTTAACAAACCATGCTACATAATATGCAGCTGGAATAAATATTATTTGAGCAACTATTGTACCAATAAACTTAGAAGATATCATTGTTAAAGAGTAGCTTTTAAGATAAATGTAATCTATCTGTTTCTTCATTACTTTATCTGCTAAAACGGAAGCTTTTGGGTCAATAAATAAAGTAAGTAATATTGTTGCTATACCATTTATTATACCAGATGACATTAATGCAGCTGGGGCATATTCCTTAGGAACTAACATAGATGCGTATATGGAAGATAAAACTCCAATAGTAAATACTGCTGAAATAATTACGTTTATGATAAAAAGCCGTTTAGGAATTGTCTTAAGCGTTATCCCTTTTAAATACTGAACTCTTGGCAAACGAAAACATAATATCACCTTTTTGATACCAGTCTTATTAAAATTACTTAAAAATAACCCAACAACTGAACCACTTTGTTTAGAGAGCTGCACGATGCCTCTTGAAAAAATATTAATGAAGGTAGGAAATAGAAATATACCTAATAATACCCCAAAGGATGTGACTGCTATTAACACCCTGTATTGTTCTTCAATAAAGTGCATTGGATTAATACTTGGTGCTTCAGCAATAAGTTTTGCGGTTAAAGGCTGTTGAAACATAGTAGAAAACCTAGAAATAATCAGCAATGTACTAAATAACGATAAGGCTGTTGCTATCAACTTTACTCTAGCTCCTGAAATTCTGGTCGAATAAGCTAATGTTTCAATCATAGTTATTAGCAATAAAAACAATGATATTAATATGACTTTTCCTGTAAATAAATCCATAAAGACTCCTTAATAGTTGACTTCACTTTATTTTAATTATTTTATATTATACAATAAAAATTGGTAATATATAGATTTTAAGTTTATGTGCAAGTTTTTTTCATTATGTATGGCAAGAACACTTACCCTTTATACATGTTTATAAATATAAAAACAGCCGCTCACTAGCAGCTGTCTCCACGATAAGGTTTATATTGTTATTCATTTAACTTTATATTGTAGATAAGCGAAATTAAATAATTGCATAATACCTATTTCAGTGGTCCTCCTAATGACAAGCCCTGATCAACTAGAACGATATAGTACTACTATATTGCTTTTTCAGTATTAGATGCTTGTCTTTTCGGCCTTGGAATATGCCATTTAAACCGGAGGGATAACATCCTTAAGACAACTATTATGATAAATAATACGTAAGTATCGATTATACCATTTATAAAGTTAAGACCTATTAGTGCACCTGTAATAATGGTCCAAAAAGCATATAATTCATATTTAAAAACAAATGGCTGTCTTTTCGCTAGAGCATCTCGTATAATACCGCCACCTACACCTGTTAATAAAGCAGCAGCAATACTAGCACTTGCCGGCAAGCCTAAATTCTTCGCGTAAAGTGCACCTTGAATAGCAAAAGCCACTAATCCCACGGCATCTGTTAGACCAAATGAATAATACCAATGCTTCCAACTAACAATTTTATGAATAGGTATAAAATACAGGACCGTAATCAATAGGAATGTTAGTAGAAATAATGTGTTTTGTTCCCATAATGCCGAAACCGGCACCCCTATTAACAAATTTCGTATAGCTCCGCCTCCAAAAGCAGTTATAAAACCTAATGCGTAGTATCCAATCAGGTCATAATCTTCTTCCGATGCAATAAGCGCTCCACTAATCGCAAATGCGATAGTGCCGAGATAATTCCAAAAGTCCCAAGACATAACTCTTTTGCTCCAATCTTCATGTTGTTAATAACCTATATAATTATAAATACTGTTTAGGTATTTATACAACTAAAAATTGTTTTTTTAGGTACTTGACAATTAAAAATTTTCAAAATTCATCCTATCTATTTGGGTTATTCTGAGTTAAAGGAAAAAAAGGATATTAATTATTAGCAAAATCATCTATTTGTCTAAATAATTAAAATATTATTAATAATCTATCTTAAGTATTTCATTGTATTTACTAACAAAAAAGGCTAAAGAAACAAGATGGAGCTTGCTTCTCTAACCCCTTATCACTACTTTTCTAAATTCATAATTAAATTGGCGGTATTTATGCCGCTTAAGGTTACGATTGGAGAACCGCCGCCAGGGTGTGTGCTACCACCTGCGAAAAAAAGATTAGCGATATCCTTGCTCGCATTTTTAGGACGCAAAAAGGCATCCTTTTTTCGATTGGAGGATAGGCCATAAAGCGCCCCGCGGAATGAGCCGAATTGAGATGCGATATCAGCGGGTGTATAAACTTTTTCCTCCACTATATTCTCCTTCAAGGATAGTCCAAAGGTTGAGAGCTTTTGATAAATAAGCTCTTTATACATTTCCGGATTCACCTGCAGATTCCCATCAGCAGGAAGAGCTGGAGCATTTGCCAGTATAAACAGATTGCTTCCCCCAGGTGAACGGCCAGGCTCTGTATAGGAAGAGTTACTTATGTAAATGGTTGGTTCACTGCTGTATTGCTGATGTTGGAATAAATCAATAAATTCCTGCTGATAATTATTTGAAAAATAGACATTATGGTGCCTCAGCTCTGAAAATCGTTTATTAACACCTGCAAGCACGACAAAAGCTGAAGTGGAGGGTGTCAGTCCTGCTGCCTTTGAATTTGGAAAGGAGGGACGGTCGCTTTCGCTCACCAGTTCTGGATAGGCTTTAAGCAAATCTGCGTTCATTATAAAATAATCCCCCTGTATTTTCTCCCCATCTTCAAGCTCAATGCCTATTGCTTTTTTGTTTTTTACGATGATTTTCTGGACAGGTGCATTAGCGTGAAGCTTGGCACCAAGCTTTTGTGCGACTTTTGCATAAGCCTCTGCAATTTTAACGTTGCCTCCTTCAACATAATAAACACCGCCAACCATTTCTAAATAGGCAATCATGGCAAATGTGGCAGGAGTCTTATAGGGAGACGAGCCAATGTAAGTCGAATAGCGATTAAAAGCCTGCAGCACATGTGGATGGGAAAAATACTGCCGAAAAAAGCTGTCCAGGCTTTGCAGCGGTCTTACCTGCATAAGTGCGACTCCAAGTGATGGCGATAAATAGTCCTGCCATGAATGAAATGTTTTTGGCAGAAAGTGTTTCGCTGATAACTTATATAATCTTGTAATCTCTTTTAAGAAATTATCATATTTATGGCTAGGATCAATGTAATTTAACTGTTGCAGCATATATTCCCTGCTGCTCGAAAGATTAAAGGAGGTTCCATCTGAAAACACATTTCTTGTATGATGCTCAAGTTTGGTCATTTGGAAGTAGTCTTCAGCCTTTTCACCTGTCTGTTCAATCACTTTCCGGAATACCTCTGGCATCGTGATAGTATTCGGCCCGAAATCAAACGTATATTCTCCTAATGCGACAGGCATTAATTTGCCTCCAAAATGCTTATTCTTTTCAAACAGTTCAACTTGAAATCCATTGTTGGCAAGCGTTATGGCTGCTGATAATCCTGCCAACCCGCCGCCAATGATTAACACTTTTTTCTTCATGAATACTGTCTTCCTTTCCAGCTATAAGGCTTTTTCCTGATCCATCTCCACATAGAAGCATTCATGATAATAACTAATATTGCTGCAGATA